>CAVYKA010000006.1:0-1364975 GCA_963768995.1 uncultured Alphaproteobacteria bacterium
CTATGGTCGGCTGTTTCGTCGGGGGCGCGGGGAAATAGCGATCGGCGAATTCGTCGAACAAAGCGGCGCGAAGGCTGCCTGCGGCGCCTTCCTTGCCGCTGCTGTTGAACGACACGAACACGCCGACCCCGTCGTCGATCATGAGATTGAGGTCGCTGTGGAAGAACACCGTATCGCCGCCATGCGCGATCACGCGGCGACCGTTGGCATTCGCTTCGTAGAAGCCAAGCGCCATTCCGTTCAGTCCGGGGATCGTCTGGAGAGCGCGCCGATGCATCAGCTGCGCCGTCTCCGGGCGAAGGATCCCGCGACCCTGCTGGAGATGGGCAATCATGAACTTGCCCATGTCTTCCCCAGTTGCCGAGAGGCTGCCCGCGGGAGCAGGGCCGACGAATTCGTAACCGGCACCCTTTTCCTCGCCGACGCGATATCCCTGGGACATCAGTGGCGCGAGGTTGGCCGGCAGCGGCTGGCGGAAGGTCGACCGGGTCATTTGCAGAGGAGCGAAGATATGGCGTTCGACATAGGTCTCGAACGGCTCGCCCGAGACGCGCTGCACAATGTAACCGGCAAGCGACGTCGCATAATTTGAATAAGCGGGCGTGGTGCCCGGCGCATAGACGCGCTTCGGGACCCAGCGCTTAAGCAGCTTGTCGTAAGGCACATAGGCTTCCTGCTTCATCGCGAGCAAATCCTTGATCTGCTCCTCGAAGCCGGCGGTGTGAGTCATGATGTGGCGAAGCGTGATGGGCTTGCCCTCGAACGGCGGAATCTTGAAATCGAGATAGGTATTGACGTCCTTGTCGAGGTCGAGCTTGCCCTGTTCGACCAGCTGCATGACCGCGGTCCAGGTGAACAGCTTCGATACGGAACCCGGGCGGAACAGGGTCCGCGCGGGATCGACCTTTACGCCCTTGGAAATGTCGGCGTAGCCATACCCGCGCTGTGTCAGAACCTGCCCGTCCTTGACCACGACGACCACGGCGCCGGGGATGCTCGACCGGCCGAGCGCGTACGGCATGAGTCCGTCGAGCCAGGCGTTGACGTCTTGCGCGGTCAACGGCACCGCTCCCGCGACTGCCGGCTGGGTGCTCGCGACCCGCGCCGGGGTGCTTGCTGCCTCGGTCACCGGGTTCAACGGAGTTGCTTGGCGGAGGCTATCCTGCGCCACCGCGCTGCCCCCGATCAGCATCAGCAGGCCCAATCCAATTGCTCGCCAGTTCCGCATTTCGCCGCTCCTTAATCGAGTTCGGGATTGCCCCCGCTGGGCGCAGCCCATAGGGTTCGCATACGCGCTCCAATCGGGACAGTGTTATCCTGATCAGAGAATTCGTCAACTGTTAGGACGACCCATGGCCTCGGCTCCGCCCACTCTCGGTCTTCTACTGCGCAAGCTGCGCGGCCGTCATGGCTGGACGCTTAAGCAAATGAGCGAAAATAGCGGCATTCCGCTGTCGACTTTGTCGAAGGTCGAACATGACCGTTTGACGCTCACCTACGACAAGCTTTTTCAGGTCAGCCAGCGGCTTGGAATCCCGATCTCGGAGCTGTTCGCGGAGGGCGGCCAGGATTTCAACCCCAACCGTCACCGCGCGCAGAAGCATCGGCAACGTCGCCGATGCGCTCCACGTCGAGACTCCGAATTACGATTATTTTTTCCTGTGCACGGAGCTTCGTCGCAAGCGGATGATCCCGGTCATCACGAAGATCCGGGCGAAGACCTCGGAAGAGTTCGGTGAACTGGTCCACCACCCGGGCGAGGAATTCATCTATGTCCTGCGCGGGTCCGTCGTCGTGAATACCGAATTCTATGACCCGGTCCTGATCCACGAGGGGCAGTCGATCTACATCGATTCGAGCATGGGCCATGCCTATCTCGCGGCAGAGGGTTGCGACGAAGCCGAAGTGCTCGGCGTGATGTCGAGCGAAGGCGACGATCTGCAGGAATTCTTTGATGTCGATCCACGACGCCCACGGCGGCCAGCGAAACGGCGGCGCGACGTCAGCCGGCGCGAGCGGCGCGAAATGATCAGCGCGCTGCTATGGATCGCAGCGGCGGCAACCGGCCCGGTGCATCCGCCCCAGATCGAGAAGCATCTGGCGCCGCTGATCGGCGAGTGGACTCGCGCCGGCCGGGAGGCGACGTACCGCGACATTTGCGTTTGGTTCGACCGCCGTTCCTTCGTCGTCTGCAGCCTCACCGACAGCGCCAGCGGCACGCGCGTTCAGGCGATCCTGGGCTATTCCAAGGACGATGCGCGCTATACCTATCAGAATTACAGCAATGACGGCGCCCGCCGCGTTCAATACGGCTACGCGCTGGGCGAAAACGGCCTCGTCTTCACCGACGAGCAGCTAATGGCCGGCAAGCGAACCAGGCTTACGACAACCATGGTCCCACAGGCCGACAAGAGCCTCCAGATTACTTTAGAACGCTCGGTCATGGGCGGTCCCTGGGAACGCGTAGGCCAGGTCTATTACCTGCCCCGCCGCTAGGCGCTCCGCAGTCGATGGTCTCGGTTATCCGTAGTCGGCGTCGAGCAGGCCTTCGATCACATGATGCTGAATGCACGGGCTCGAGCTCGTCGGTCACGCGGTAGGTCAGATGGTCGCGGACCTGCGCCGGCAGGCTGTCGAGATAGGCGCGCGTGACCTGCAGGTCGTGGTGGTTGGCATTGATGCCGTCGGGAGCGTCCGCGGCGACCACCAGCACCGGCCGGGCCTCGTCCGAGCGATTGGCCGTGCCCCGGTGGATGGTCAGCGCCGAGCGCGCCGAAATGTCGCCGCGCCGCGGCAGCTTCTGGACCGCGCGGGCGATGTAGCGGTCCCACAGCGCCTTGTCCGGAAACATGTCGTCCCGCGCGCCGGGAATCTCGTCCCATTGGGTGCCCAGCGCGATTTCGAACGGGCCATGCTCCGGCCGCGTGTCGACTGTGGTGAGATTGAACGCGAGCGAGTTCAGGCGGCGGCCCTTGATGGTCGCGTCGGGCGCCTTGAAATCGCGGTGCCATGGCTGGTCCGCGGCGCCCGGGAAAGGGGATGTCGAAGCCGATCTCGACGATTTTGTAATCCTTGGTCAGCACTGCTTCGCACACGGCGACGAACCACGGGTGGGTGGCGATATCGACGAAGCCGCTGATCCGCTCGGGCTGGACTTCGACGTACCAGCGCTCCGGCCCGCGCGGCAGCGTCCCGCCGTCGACCGCCCTGGCCTCATCGAACAAAGTCATGATCTCCTGGTGGAGCCGGTCAGCCCATGAAGGGCTGAATGCGCCTTTCAGGCCGATGATCCCGTCGCCGTAAAGGCCGCCCATGATCGCGGACGCATCATATTCTTGGCTGACACTGGGCACGTGCACGACTCCCGAATCTGCGCGGCGGTGAACCTATCACCTGCAGCTTGCCATGCGAGGTTGAATCAGCTTGGGAGCCGCTGCGATGAGGTTTTTCTCCGATAATGCTGCGGCCGCGCACCCGCGCGTGATCGAGGCCATCGCCGCGTCCAACCGGCTCGGCACGGCCTATGACGGCGACGAGTGGAGCAGCCGCCTGGACGAGGCTTTCTCGGCGCTGTTCGAACGCGAGGTCAAAGCCTTGTGGGTGACCAGCGGCACCGCCGCCAATTGCCTCGCGCTTGCCGCGATGTGCCCGCCGTACCGGCGCGATCCTTACCCACCGCGACGCTCATATCGAAAATGACGAGGCCGGGGCGCCCGGGTTTTTCACCGGCGGCGCAAAGCTCATTCTGCTCGACGGGCCGGGCGCCAAGATCGCGCCCGATGCGGTGAGCGGAGCGATCGAGCGCATCCGCAAGGACGTCCACCAGGTCCAGCCGGCGGCGATCTCGATCACCAATGCGACCGAATATGGCCTCGCCTACCGCGCCGCCGAAGTCGCCGCGCTCGGCGCAGGTCGCCAAGGAGCATGGGCTCGGCCTGCACATGGACGGCGCGCGGCTCGCCAATGCGCTGGCGACGACCGGCGACAGCCTTGCCGACGTCACGTGGCGCGCCGGGCGTCGACGCCTTGTCGTTCGGCTTCGTCAAGAATGGCGGGCTCAATGCCGAGGCGCTGATCCTGTTTCGGACGGAGCTGACCGACGAAGTCGCGGTGCGGCGCAAGCGGGCGGGCCATCTGCTGTCCAAGGGGCGGATGCTCGCGGCGCAGTTGCTGGCGCTGATCGAGGACGGGCTGTGGCTCGACAATGCGCGCGCCGCCAATGGCGCGGCGCAGACGCTTGCCGGCGCCGCGCCCGGCCGGCTGGTCTATCCGGTCGAGGCCAATGAGATCTTCCTTCGCGTTTCCGCCGGAGGAAGCGTCGCATCTGCGCGGGCTCGGCTTCGACTTCTACGACTGGGCGCCGGGCGAAATCCGCCTGGTCACGAGCTGGGACCAGCAGCGGCGAAGCGGTCGAGCGGCTCGCCGCCGCGATCGCGGCTCTGTGAGCACAAAACCATGAGCGAGGCGCGCGCGGAGAATTTCCGCGCGGTGATCCTCCCGTTCATCATCTTCACCACCATCTGGGGCTCCACCTGGATCGTCATCCGCGGCCAGTTGGGCGACGTCCCGCCGCCATGGTCGGTGACCTACCGCTTCGTCATCGCCGCCGCCGCGATGGCCGTCGTCGCGCGGTGGAAGGGCGAGAGCCTGAGGCTCAGCGGCGCCGGTTTCCTCGCCGCCGCGATCCTCGGATTCCTCCAGTTCGTGGTCAATTTCAACGCGGTCTATTTCGCCGAGGAGCATATCACTTCGGGGCTGGTGGCGACGGTGTTCGCGCTGCTGCTCATCCCCAACAGCCTGCTCGGCTGGGCTTTCCTCGGCCAGCGGCCCGAACAGCCGTTTCGTTTGGGGATCGGCGGTCGCGGTCGCGGGCGTGGCACTTGTTGTTCGCGCACGAACTAAACGAGCATCCTGCGCGTTCGGAATCGATCCTGATCGGCATCGGGCTGACGCTTGTCGGGATGTTCGGTGCGTCCTGCGCCAATGTCTTCCAGGCGCGAGAGAAAGTGCGCCGGGTCCCGCTGTTCGCTTTGCTCGCCTGGGCGATGGCGCTGGGCGCAGTGATGGACGGGTGATCGCGCTGGTCGCTTCGGGTCCGCCGGTGTTCGACGCGCGGCCGAGCTATTGGCTCGGGCCTCGTCTATCTCGCGCTTGTTCGCCTCGGCGTTGGCGTTCAGCCTCTATCTTCCGGTGGTACGCCGGATCGGCCCCGGCAAGGCGGCTTATTCGAGCGTGCTGGTGCCGATCATCGCGATGGGCTTTTCGACCTGGCTCGAGGATTATCGCTGGACCGCCACGACGATTGCCGGGGCGTTGCTGGTGATCGGCGGGATGGGGCTGGCGATGAGCCGCGGCAAAATCACCATTCCGGCTCCGGACGCCGCCTGAGGCATGGGCAACGCATCGGGCCTGAAGCGTTGTCGGCTGATGCCCTCGAGCGTCATTCGCCGCTTTGTCTACGATCCTGCAGCGCAGGAGCTGTGGGTCGAGTTCGTGTCGGGCCGCCGCTACGTCTATTCTGGAGTTCCCGGCGAAACCGCCGACACGTTCCGCTCCGCCTTCGCCAAGGGCATCTATTTCAATAGCCGGATTCGCGACCGCTACCCGTGCCGCGAGGTCGTCCACGAGGATCAGGCGAGCAAGGGCTGACCGGCGCGACAGCGGAACCGCGCATCGGGCAATTCGTTCGTTACGCCGATAGAACAGGTGAACAGAGGGAGAGATTTCATGGCCGACAACGACCGCGAAAGCGTGAACGCGATCGCACGACGATCGTCGAGACACGGCGGCGGCGGAGGCGGCGGCGTTCTCGCCGTGGTCCTGCTGATCATCGTCGTGCTGGTGTTGCTGTTCCTGTTCCGCGGCCAGCTCGGCCTCGGCGGCGATACCACGACGGTGGACGTGCCGGACAAGATCGACGTCAACGTCAACTGATCTTCACGCTTCACAACCGCAGACGGGCGTGGCCGCAAGGCCGCGCCCGTTTGAGTTTGCGCGCCGCACGCATTAACCCACGCCGGCGCATGAGCGACGCGCCATCCTATCAGACCGGCTTCGGCGGGCATTTCGAAAGCGAGGCGGTGCCAGGGGCGCTGCCCAAGGGACGCAACAGTCCGCAGCGCCCGGCGTTCGGCCTCTACGCCGAGCAAGTGTCGGGCAGCGCCTTCACCGCGCCGCGTCACGAGAATCGCCGGTCGTGGCTCTATCGGCTGCGCCCGACCGCCGACCACCGCCCGTTCACGCCCTATGCCGGCGCGCCGTCTGTTCGGCGCCGGCCCGGATTCCGAACCGCTCGCGCCCAATCGCCTGCGCTGGGATCCGCCGGAACTGCCCGAAGGCACGGACTTCGTCGACGGGCTCGCGACCATGCTTTGCGCGCGCAGCCCCGAGGTCCTCGAGGGCTGCGCGGTGCACGTCTATCGCGCGACCCGCTCGATGGAACGGCGACTGCTGGTCAATGCCGACGGCGAGTTGCTGATCATTCCGCAGTCGGGGGCGCTCGCGCATCGCAACCGAACTTCGGACGGATGGATCTCGCCCCCGGCTGGGTCGGACTGATCCCGCGCGGAGTGAAATTCCGGGTCGAGCTCAGCGGCGATTCTCGCGGCTATGTCGCCGAGAATTACGGCCTTCCGTTTCGCCTGCCCGAGCTCGGCCCGATCGGCGCCAACGGCCTCGCCAATGCGCGCGATTTCGAAACTCCGGTGGCGTGGTTCGAGGACGACGACGGCGACACCGAAGTCGTGCAGAAATCGCTCGGCCATTTATGGACCACAACGCTCGACCACTCGCCGCTCGACGTCGCCGCCTGGCACGGCAATTACGCGCCGTGGCGCTACGAACTCGAACGCTTCAACACCATCGGCAGCGTCAGCTTCGACCATCCCGACCCGTCGATTTTCACCATGCTCACGTCGCCCAGCAATGTGCCCGGCCGCGCCAACGTCGATTTCGTCATCTTCCCGCCGCGCTGGATGGTCGCCGAAGATACGTTTCGCCCACCGTGGTTCCACCGCAATGTAATGAGCGAGGCGATGGGGCTCATATCCGGCGAGTATGACGCCAAGGCCGAGGGATTCGCGCCCGGCGGGTTGTCGCTGCACAATTTGATGAGCGGCCACGGGCCCGACGTCGACAGCTGGAAGAAAGCGAGCGCGGCGGAATCTGAAGCCGCACAGGATCGACGGGACGATGGCGTTCATGGTCGAGACCTGCTGGCCGTATCGCCCGACCGGTGGGCGGTCGACCGCGCGCAAAGCGATTACGATCTCGCCTGGGCGGGATTCCCCAAGGCCAAGTTGCCATGATCGACGACACGCACGATCCGGCGCGGGTGAGCTGGGTGTCGGGCGCCGCGTCCGGGCAGTGATTTCCCGCTGCAAAATTTGCCGCTCGGCATCTTTTCGGAGGCCGCTGGTCAGCGCCGGCCGGGCGTGGCGATCGGCGATTATGTGCTCGATCTCGCTGGCATCGCCGACTTGCTCGACGAGGAGTGGCGCGCCGACCTGGCGCAGCCGGTGCTCAATGCATGGCTGTCGCGCGGGCCCGCTGACGCCACCGCGCTGCGCGCGCGGCTGTTCGAGCTGCTCGGCGACGAGCGCTTCCGCGACGATGTCGAGCCCAGTCTGATCGGCCACAGCGAGGTGCGACTCCACGTCCCCTGCCTGATTGGCGATTACACCGATTTCTACGTCGGCATTCATCACGCGACCAATATCGGCCGGCAGTTTCGTCCCGACCAGCCGCTGCTGCCAAACTATAAATATGTGCCGATCGGCTACCACGGCCGGGCCAGCTCGGTCCGCGCGTCGGGCGAGCCGGTCATCCGCCCATGCGGCCAGCGCAAGCCGCCCGACGCCGACGCTCCCGACTATGGCCCGAGCCGCCGGCTCGATTACGAGCTCGAGCTCGGCCTGTGGATCGGCCGGGGCAACGCGCTGGGTTCGCCGATACCGATCGGCGAGGCGGGCGAGCATATCGCCGGTTACTGCCTGCTCAACGACTGGTCGGCGCGCGATCTTCAGGCGTGGGAATATCAGCCGCTGGGACCGTTCCTGGCCAAGAATTTCCTGACCAGCATTTCGCCCTGGGTGGTCAGCCCCGACGCGCTCGCGCCGTTCCGTGGGGCCATGCCGCCGCGACCGGAGGGAGATCCCGCGCCATTGCCCTATCTCGACGACGGCGACGACCGCGCATCGGGCGCACTGGCGATCCAGCTCGAGGTCACGCTGACGACGGCGAAGATGCGCGCGGACGGTCATCGCTCCGCACATCCTGTCGCGCGGCAACGCCACCGCGGCGATGTACTGGAGCGCGGCGCAGATCGTCGCCCATCACAGCGCCAACGGCTGCAACCTCCAGCCGGGCGACCTGATTGGCACCGGCACGCTGTCGACCGCCGACGACGAGGGCCTCGGCTCGCTGATGGAGATCAGCCGCGGCGGCAAGCAGCCGCTTGCAGCTCGAAGGCGGCGAGACTGCGCAGCTTCCTCGAGGATGGTGACGAAGTGACCCTCCGCGCCTGGTGCGAGGCTGAAGGCGCGGTTCGCATCGGGCTCGGCGAATGCGTCGGGCGGGTGGTTGCCATCCGGCGGATCTGAGCGCTGTGCCGACAGGGCGAAACCTGTTCGGATTTTCAGGCGTTTTCTGCGTTTCGGGTTTCTCGCGTGGGGCGGACCGGTCGCTCAGATCGCGATGATCAAGCGCGAGTTGGTCGACGAGGAGCGGTGGATCGAGCCGTCGCGTTTCAACCGCTTGCTGGCAATCTACCAGGTGCTGCCGGGGCCCGAGGCACATGAGCTGTGCGTCCATTTCGGGATGCTCAAGCGCGGCCGGTCGGCGGCATGCTGGCCGGGCTCGGGTTCATGCTCCCGGGCCTGCTCCTGATCCTCGCCATCGCCTGGGCCTACGGCCAGCTCGACCTTACAGCCGCGCCGTTCGCGGCCTTGTTCATGGGTGCGCAGATTGCCGTCATCGCGCTGATTGTGCGCGCGGTGCATCGCATCGGCGAGCATGCGCTGGTCGACCGCTGGTTGTGGGCCATGGCCATCGTGTCGGCCATCGGTGCGCTGCTTGGCGTCAGCTTCTGGATCCTGCTGCCGGCGGCCGGGCTGTCATATGTGCTGGTCGGGAGGGGGAACCATATGGCTGCAGCAGCGGTGGTGGCGGCCGCAATTGGGCTGGCGCTGGTGACCACCAACCCCGGCGACGGGAGCCTCACACCCGATCTGGCGAGCGGCGCTGCCCAAGCGGGATCGGTCGGCGTCCTCCGCCTGTTCTTCGCGGGGCTGAAGGCGGGCCTCCTGACGTTCGGCGGCGCCTATACCGCCATCCCGTTCGTGCGCGACGACGCGGTCGGCCGCGGCTGGATCGGCGAGCAGCAGTTCCTCGATGGCCTTGCGCTATCCGGGATCATCCCCGCGCCGTTGATCATCTTCGCCACCTTCGTCGGCTATCAGGCCGGCGGGCTTGCCGGAGGCCTGGCCATGACCGCAGGCATTTTCCTCCCCGCCTTCGCCTTCGCGATGCTGTTTTTCGACCGGCTCGAGCTGGTGGTCGAGGACCAGCGGCTTCACCGGCTGCTGGAAGGCGTCGCCGCCGGAGTCGTCGGCCTGATCGCAGCGACCACGCTTGAGCTTGGCGCCAATGTCGCTCGCTCCGCGCCATCGCTACCGCTGGCCGCAGCGATCTTCGCGGCGTCGCTCGCCCTGCTCTACCTGTGGCGCTCAAAGTTCAACGTCCTCGCCGTCATTCCGCTCGCCGCGGGTGCAGGCGTGATTGCATTCAACTGAGCGGGCCGTGGCACAATTTGCGCGCCGACGCGTCATTCAGCCATGCAAGCACGCTTCTTCAAGCTGATGTACGCGCTGCGCGCGAGTTACTGGTTCGTGCCGAGCGTCATGGCCCTTCTGGCCATCGTACTGGGTGCGGTTATGATCGCGATCGACGTCAGTGACACGCCTCCGATCCTCGACCGGCTCGGCTGGTACCAGAAGGCCAAGCCCGACGGCGCGCGCGAAATGCTGTCGACTATCGCGGGATCGATGATCACAGTCGCCGGCGTGGTCTTCTCGATCACGATCGTCGCGATCGCCTACGCCTCGAGCCAATACGGTCCGCGCATCCTGACCAATTTCATGAGCGATCGCGGCAACCAGGTGACGCTCGGCACCTTCATCGCAACCTTCGTCTATTGCCTGGTCGTGCTGCGCACGATCAGGGGCGGGGACCAGGGCACGTTCGTCCCGCAACTGGCGGTGATGGTCGGACTGCTTCTGGCGCTGAGCTCGATCGCCGTGCTGATCTTCTTCATCCACCACATTCCCCGCAGCATCCACATCAACAATGTCGCAGCGGAAATCGGCAGGCAGCTGCTGCAGTCGCTCAAGACGCGATTTCCGGCTCACATCGGGGATCCGCCGGCAAATGACGCCGCCAACGCTGGCGCCCAGCTCGGCGAGCAGGCCTTGGACAAGGGAATGGGTGTGGCCCGGATAGACTGTCCGGCAAACGGCTACATCGAGGCGGTCGACGACGACACGATGATGCAGCAGGCCCAGGCCCGCGACCTGGTGATCACGCTCCATCATCGTCCCGGAGACTTCGTTTTCTCCGGCCAGTTATTGATCTCCGCCTGGCCCGAAGAGAATTGCGATGACGAGACCGAAAAAGCGCTTCAGCGCAGCTACAGCATCGGCAGCAATCGTACGCCGACCCAGGACCTTTATTTCCTCGTCGATGAGTTGGTCGAGATCGGCGCTCGGGCGCTCTCGACCGGCGTCAACGATCCCTACACGGCGGTCACTTGCGTCGACTGGCTGTCGGCGGCCGCGGCCGACCTTTGCCGCAGGCATATTCCTTCGCCCAGGCGTGTCGATGAGAAAGGCGTGGTGCGGGTGATCGCGCAAGCAGACAGCTTTGCCGCCTTCATCGAGCGGGGCTTTGGACGACTGCGGCAATATCTGGCGAGCGACCTGACCGCCGCGAGCCACACGCTCGATGCGCTGGCCGCGATCGGAAACCAATGCGACCGCCGCGGAGGACCGCGAAGCGCTGCTGACCCAGGCGGAACAGTTGCTGGCGCTGGCCGAAAAGAAGCTTCACGGCCCGACCCTTGAGCACGTTCGCGACCATTACCGCGAAGCTGCGCACAGCTTGGCCGGCACCGCTTAAGTCTTTGAAATACAGGAACAATTTCTCCTGCTGGGCCGTATTCAATATATGACCCAAATCAGTTTCAAATTCGCTATTATTCCCGCGCTTCTGCTTGCCGCCGGAACATCGGGCGCCACCGCCCAGGGCGCCCGCTCCCTCTCCATTTCAAACGCCTCGCTGCCGCAAATTTTCACCGGCGCGAGGAGCAAGCAAGTGCTCGAGGTCCAGGTGCTGCTCGACCACAGCGGCCATTCGCCCGGGGTGGTCGACGGCGCGATGGGCGGGAACACGGCGCGCGCGATCAAGGCCTATCAGCGGGCCAACGGCATGACCGCCGACGGCAAGATGTCGGATGAGCTGCTCGACGAAGCTGCGGTCGGCATATTCGGGCCAGCTGCTGCAGCGCTATACCATCACCGCCGAGGACGTCGCCGGGCCGTTCACCCAGATACCGGGCGACATGGAAGCCCAGGCCGAGCTCGAGACGCTCGCTTACGAGAGCGCGGCCGAGGCTTTGGCCGAGAAATTCCACATGGCCCAGTCGTTTCTGGAGGCGCTCAATCCAAATGCCGATTTCGCGGCCCAAGGGACGGAGATTACAGTGATCGTGCCCGGCGACAGCAAGGTCGCCGCCGAGGTCGCCCGGATCGAGATCGACAAGGCGAATTCGGCGCTGCGTGCGTTCGCGGCGGATGGAACGCTCGTCGCCACTTACCCGGCGTCGATCGGCAGCAAGACCTTCCCGTCGCCGGACGGAAGCATGGAAGTGACCGCGATCGCCGCCAAGCCGACCTATCATTTCAGTCCCGAGGGGCGCGACTGGGGCCCGGACAAGAAGCTGACCATTGCGGCCGGGCCTAATAATCCGGTCGGCGGCACGTGGATTGACCTCAGCAAGGAAGGCTATGGCATTCACGGCACCCCGGACCCGCGGCTGATCGGCAAGACCAACAGCCACGGCTGCGTCCGCCTGACCAACTGGGATGCTGCCGAGCTCGCGAAGGCGGTCAGCAAGGGCACGAAGGTCGAATTCGTCTGAGGCCTAGGGCGCGTCGTGCCGGCGCACCCCCTCCATCATCACGTCGTCGATCCGGTCTCCACGGATCACCGAAATGTCGCCAGTCGTCTCGAGCACGACCGCTCGGACATCGCCAAGGTTGGTAACGCCGTCGAGGCGAAGCTTCTCGAGCAGATTGGCGCGGGAAACGCGGGTCGATGCCATCGCCTCTTCGAGGAACCGTCCGCGCTCCATCAGCAGCACCGGCTCATTGGCAATGATGTTCTTGAACCCCTCCGACTTCTGCCGCGCCTTGGCCAGCAGCCATTGGATCAGGAACACGCCGGCAATCGCCACCATCGCCTGAAGATATTCATCCCACCGCGCACGGGTTCCCGCCTGGGCGATCAGCGAGCCGGTCGCGATCGTCGCCACGAAATCGAACGCGGTCATTTTGGAAAATGCCCGCAAGCCGACAATGCGCACGAGCAGCACAGTCCACAGCACCGCGACCGCGGTCAGGGGCAGCCCGCGAACGACCGTCCCAAATGGGTAACCAATGTCAAACATCATCGGAAAATCCGTATGCCAGGGCTCAACAAGGGGTGGTGCCGCTTACAGGACTCGAACCTGTGACCCCATCATTACGAATGATGTGCTCTACCAGCTGAGCTAAAGCGGCCTGGCTCCCGGGGAGGAGCGCCCACTATCAGTGGCGTGGTCAGCGGGCAAGACGTCGGCGCGCGCTCCATCCTCATGCAATCCACGCGGGCTGAACGGATATGCTTAATGCTTTGGTAACCCGATTCCGCCATTCTTCGCTCCAGTATGGATGGAGTTGGGCGGGCGCGAATGGATAGTTATTCCGAACAGCCGGGCGATTTCGGCCCCGCTTCCGGCCATAGCCCGGCGAGCGTTGCCGAGGCGGCGGACGCGGTCGCGGCGGCGATCGGCACCGACGAGCGGCGCATGCACGTCCGCGCCTACAACCATTGGGCGTCACTGCTCGACGGCCGCGATTTTCCGTCGATCGAGGATCTGGAGCCGGAGAGCGTGTCCGATTTCTCGGGCAATTCCGTGCTGCTGGATTTCACCTGCGGCCGCGAAAATCCGGCGATCCCCTATATCGGCGCCGGCATTCGCGACGAATGCGGGCTCGACGACGACGCGCGAACCATCGCCGACGTGCCCAGCCGCTCGCTGCTGTCGCGCCTCACCGATCATTATATGCAGATCATCGCCAACCGCGCGCCGGTCGGGTTCGAGGCGGAATTCGCCAACCAGCGCGACGAGACCATCTGCTACCGCGGGATCTTGATGCCTTTCTCGTCGGACGGGGACACGATCGATTTCATTTATGGCGTGATCAACTGGAAGACGGTTGCGGAGGCGAGCGGCGAAAGCACGCCCGTGCCGGCCCCGATCGAACTTGCTCCGGCCCCGGTCATTGCCGCCGTCCCGCAAGCGTCCGACGAACTTAATGCCCTCGCCGCTGGCGAGCTCATTGTCGCTGCCGACGACGCTGACGACGGGGCGCCCGAGATAGCGCTCGATGCCGACGCCGGGCTCGCCGACCGCTTGTGGGCGGCGCGCGAGACTGCCGAAGCGGCCAAGGCAGGCGAGGGGCGCACCCGTGCCGCGCTCTACCGCGCACTGTCGCTGGCTTATGATTTCGTCGGTGGCCGCGGACGAAAACCCGCAGGATTATGCCGAGCTGCTCGAGGAATCGGGGGTCAAGGCCCAGGCCCGCGCGCCGATGACCCCGGTGGTCAAGCTGGTATTCGGGATCGATTATGACAAAGCCCGGCTGACCGAGTTTGCCGCGGCACTGTCCTTCGCCAGGCGGGAAAATGTTGCGCCCGGCGGTTTTCAATCACTGATCGAGCGGCAAGCGGGCGGCCTCAAGGGGCTGGTCGCGGCCGAGCGCCAGGCGCGCCGGCCTGACAATTCTAACGATCGAGGCGAAGCAGCGCGGGAGGCCATGCGCGCTGCTCCGCCGCTGGCGCTGGCGGACATCGCGACGTCGTCGGAATTCGCGGTCGTCCTGACGCGGGTCGATTCCGCCGGACTGCTCCAGGCGGTGGCGCTGATCGAGGATCCGGCGCTGGTCGACCGCGCAATTCGCCACGCCGCTCGCTCCTCAGGCCGGTAGCGAGCCGCCGCCGGCCAGGCAAAGGGTTGTCCCCCTCGCGGGGTGGGGGTTATAGGCGCGGCCAAGCCCCATTTCGCGGAGCATCTGCTTTTTCATGACGGCCCATACGCGCCTCGCGCCGCCGCTGGTCGATTCCATCCGCAAGGCGCTCACGCGCAATGCGTTGCCCGGGGAAACCCAGGGCCTCGACCGTGAAACCGAGCGCGAAGCGGCGGTTTTCCTTGCTGAAGTGGCGGCCAAGCGCCGCCGCGGGGAAGTCGCCCTGTCGATCCAGTCGACCGGCGGCGAAGCGGGCCACCGCCGCATGCGCATCGGCATCGTCAACGACGACATGCCGTTCCTGGTCGATTCCGTCGCCAACGCGATCGCCGGGCGTCAGCTGACGATCCACCGCTTGCTCCATCCCGTAGTCTGCGTGACCCGCGACGACGACGGCGTGCTGAGCGAGCTCGAAATGCTGTGCGACGACAAGTCGCGCCGCGAATCGATGATGTATATTGAACTCGACCGCGCCGATGCGCGCGGCAGGCAGGAGCTTGTGGCGGAGCTTCGCGCGGTGCTCGCCGACGTCCGTGCCGCGGTGCGCGACTGGCAGGCGCTGCAGGACCGGATGCGGGCCGACGCCCGTGCAATCGACGACCCCGAAGGCGGCGCCCTGCTCGACTGGTTCGCAGACGGCGCAATGACCTTGCTCGGCTATCACGAGGAGCGACCGACCGGCCAGCCGTCCAACGGGCTCGGCATTTTCTCCATCCCGGGCGCCCCGACCGACGAGGGCGGGGCAATCGGCGCGATGCGCTATTTCGAAAAAGGCGGTGACGTTCCGCTGCTCGCCAAGGCCGAGCGGCGCTCGAGCGTTCACCGCCGGGTTCCGCTGGACCTTGTCGTGGTGCCGCTTCGGGAGAACGGCAAGGTAACCGGGATCGGCGTTCACGCCGGCCTGTGGACCAGCGAGGCGCTTCGCGTGCCGCCGGAAAAAGTGCCGGTGCTGCGCCGGCGGCTCGATCTGCTCGACGAGACTTTCGGGTTCGATGCCAAGGGCCATAGCGGCAAGGCTATGCGCCATGCGGTCGCCTCGCTGCCGCGCGACCTGCTGATTACCACCGACTTCGATTCGGTTCGCTCGATGGTCATGATGGCCATGTCGCTCGCCGACCGGCCGCGGCCGGCGCTGCTGCAGGTGCGCAGCATCCTCAAGGGGCAGCTGTTCACCTTCGTCTGGTTGCCCCGCGAGGAACTGACCACCGCTCGCCGAACGGCTATCGCGCTGTTGCTCGAAAGCGAGGTTGGAACCGAGGTAATGAGCTGGTCGGTCGAGCTCGGCGACGGCGATTTGGCCCTGATCCGCTACACCCAATATATTGCCGAAAACGCCGCGCCGCCCGATGCGGAGGCGCTCGACGCGGCAGTGGTCGAAATGGTTCGCGGCTGGGCGCCCGCGGTCGAGGCCGAGCTGATTTCCGCGGTTGGGCCTGCTCGCGCCACGCGGCTCACCATTACCTACGTCAACGCCTTTCCCGACGGCTATCGCGCGCGCGCGGCGCCGGAAGAGGGGGCGGCCGACATAGTGCGCGTGAGCGGCCTTGCCGACGACCGCGACCGGTCGGTGCGGATTTCACGGCTGGAGGGCGGCGATCCGCGACAGCTGAGGCTCAAGACGTATCGCAAAGGCGATTTGATCGCCTTGTCGGAAGTCGTGCCGGTACTCGAAAATTTCGGTTTCCGCGTGCTCGAGGAAATCCCGACCGCTCTCGCCGGGGGCCACGGCTATATCCACGATTTCCGGGTCGAGGTCGGCGACGAGGGTGATGTTGCGCAGGTGCTCGACCGCGCGGAGGTGATTGAATGCTCGATCGCCAACGTCCTGTGCGGCATGGCGGAGGACGACGAGTTCAACCAACTCGTGCTCTACGCGCGGCTCAATACGCAGGCGGTGGTCTGGCTGCGCGCCTGGTTCCGCTACCTGCGCCAGACCGGCAGCAGCTTTGGCTTGATAACGGTGGTCGATGCACTGCGCCGGGCGCCGGCCGCGACCAACGCGCTGGTCGGGATGTTCGTAGCCGCCCACGATCCCGCGACCAAAGGGCGCGGCGCGGCGGTCGCCAAGATCGCTGCGGAGCTTGAAGCCGCGCTGGCGAAGGTTCACTCGATCGATGACGATCGCATCCTGCGGCGCCTGCGCTCGCTGGTCCTCGCGATCCTTCGCACCAACGCTTTCGCCGATGCCGCCGCGGAAGCGCTGGCGTTCAAGATCGACTCATCGCTGGTGCCGGGTCTGCCCGCGCCGGTGCCGTGGCGCGAAATCTGGGTCTACAGCCCGCGCGTCGAAGGCATTCACCTGCGCGGCGGGCCGGTCGCGCGGGGCGGCCTCCGCTGGTCCGACCGGCGCGACGATTTCCGAACCGAAATTTTGGGCCTGATGAAGGCGCAGATGGTCAAGAATGCAGTGATCGTCCCGACCGGCGCCAAGGGCGGCTTTTACCCGAAGCAGTTACCCCCGATCACCAATCGCGATGCCTGGCTCGCTGAGGGAACCGAAAGCTACAGCATCTTCATCCGAGCCTTGCTTTCGATCACCGACAATCTGGTCAACGACCGGGTGGTCCATCCCGAACAGGTCGTCATCCACGACGGCGACGATCCCTATTTCGTGGTCGCCGCCGACAAGGGCACCGCAAAGTTCAGCGACATCGCCAACGGCATCGCGCTCGAACGCAATTTCTGGCTTGGCGATGCGTTCGCGAGCGGCGGGTCGAACGGCTACGACCACAAGGCGATGGGGATCACCGCCAAGGGCGCGTGGATTTCGGTTCAGCGGCATTTCCTCGAAATGGGCGTCGATGTGCAGTCGGAGCCGGTGACCGTCGCCGGCTGCGGCGACATGTCGGGCGACGTGTTCGGCAACGGCATGCTGCTGTCGAAATCCGCTGAAGCTGGTCGCCGCGTTCGACCACCGGCACATCTTCATCGATCCCGATCCGGACCCGGCCAAAAGCTGGGCCGAGCGCAAGCGGATGTTCGATCTGCCGCGATCGAGCTGGGACGATTACGACCGCAAAGCTGATGTCGAAAGGCGGCGGCGTCTTCCCGCGCTCCGACAAGTCGATTCCTCTGTCGCGCGAAGCCCGGGAAGCGCTCGGGGTCGAGGCCGAGGCGCTCGATCCCGCTGCCCTCATCAACGCGATCCTGAAGGCGCCTGTCGACCTGATGTGGTTCGGCGGCATCGGCACCTACATCAAGGCTTCGACCCAAAGCCACGCGGACGTCGGCGATCCGTCCAACGATTCGCTTCGCGCCGACGCGGCGGAGCTTCGCGCCAAGGTCATCGGCGAAGGCGCCAACCTCGCCATCACGCAGGCTGGACGGATCGAATTCGCCGAGGAAGGCGGGCGCATCAACACCGATTTCATCGACAATTCGGCAGGCGTCGATTGCTCGGACAATGAGGTCAATATCAAGATCCCGCTCAACCGCGAAATGGTCGAGGGCAAGCTGTCGCTGGCAAAGCGCAACGCGCTGCTGGCGAAAATGACCGACGAGGTCGCCGACTCTGGTGCTCGAGGACAATCGCCTCCAGTCGCTGGCGCTGTCGATCGCCGAGGCCGGGCGGCGCACAGGCGCTGCCAGGCCATATCCGCACCATTGAATTGCTCGAAAGCGCGGGGCGGCTCGATCGCAAGGTCGAGGGCCTCGAGACCAGCGAGGAGCTGGCTCGGCGGTTCCAGGAGAATCGCGGCCTGACGCGGCCCGAGCTGGCGGTCGTGCTGTCGGTTTCCAAACTGCTGCTTCAGGACGCGGCCGAGGAGCTGCGCCTGTCGGACGACAAGCTGATCGGCCCGCAATTGTTCGAGGCGTTTCCGAAGCCGATGCGCAAGCCCCATGCCGCCGCCATCCGCGCGCATCGACTGCGCGATGAAATCATCGGCACCAAGGTCGCCAACCGGCTGGTCAACCGGCTCGGGCCGGGCGCCGCGTTCGATCTTACCGAGGAGGAAGGCGCATCGCTGCAGCAAGTGGTCGCCGCGTTCCTGGTCGCCGAGCGTCTGCTCGATCTTGAAGAATTGTGGAACGAGATCGAGCAGGACGACCTTCCCGAAACCGTCCGCATCGAGCTTTTCTCGATCGCCGGCGCGAGCATCCGCGCGCATCTGTCCGACATCCTTCGTTCGGCCGGCGGCGAATTGAAGGTCGAGGCGCTGTGCAAGCTGCTCGAGCCTGGCGTGCGCAAAATTTCGGCCGCGGCCACGCGCCTGATCCGCAACGAGGTCCGACAGGAGGCAACGGCGCGCCGCGACCGCCTGGTTGCGCTTGGCGCTAGCGAGGACATCGTCAAGGGCCTGGTCCGCCTGTACGAGCTTGACGGCGTGTTCGGCATCGCCGCGCTCGCCGCGCAGAAGAAGATCGACGAGCTCGCGCTGACCCGCGCCTACACCAACCTTGGCGAAGCGCTGTCGCTCGACTGGGCGCAGCAGCAAGTGGCGCGGTTCGTCCCCGGTGACCAGTGGGAGCGCCTGCTGATCGCCGGCCTCGCGCGCGACTTCGAACAATTGCGGATCGAGTTCCTGACGCGCCGCCGGACGAGCGATCCCGAAGCCGCGGTCGGGCGAATGGATCGACAAGCAAAGCCCGCGCATCGAACAGTTCCGCCGCCTCGTCACGCGCGCGCGCACTGAAGGCCAGGTCAGCGCGTCGATGCTTGCGCAGCTTGCCGCGCAGGCGCGGATCCTGCTCGCTCGCTAGCATGCGGCTCGCCGTCCTGACGCCCGCACCCGATTACGGGATCCCGTGGCGCTGGGCCTATGATGTCGAAGCCGCCGCGCTCGAGGCCGGCGGCCTGTCGGTCGAGCCGCGCGCGTGGAACGATGGCAGCGACCTGTCGGGCTTCGACCTCATCCTGCCGCTGGTCGCCTGGGGCTATCACAAGTCCGTGCCCGAGTGGCATGCATGGCTCGACAAGGCGGAGGCAGAGCGGCTGCCGGTAGCCAATCCGGTGCCGCTGCTGCGCTGGAACAGCGACAAGGCCTATCTCGCCGAGCTGTGCGACGCGGGCGTTCCTACCGTCCCCTCGATGCTGATCGATGCGCTCGACGAAGCCGTCGCTTGCGGAGGCGCGCGCCGCGTTCGGCGATGAATTGGTGATCAAACCGCTGGTTTCGGCCAGCGCCTACGGCACCCACCGGCTGAGTGCCGCGCGATACCGCTTCCGGACGACCGTGCGCGGCTGGCGGATGCTGGCGCAGCCGTGGCTCAAGTCGATCACCGACAGCGGCGAATGGTCGTTGATCTATTTCGACGGTCGCTTCAGCCACGCGGTCGCCAAACTGCTCCGCGCGCGGGCGAGTTCCGCGTCCAGCCCGAGCATGGCGGGATCATCACCCGCTGCGACCCGCCGGCGGGAGCCCGCGAAGTCGCCGATGCCGCGCTTGCCCAGGCGCCGACACCGTCGACCTACGCCCGGGTCGACCTGGTGCGCGGCAATGACGGCGCCTGCAAGTCATCGAGCTCGAGCTGATCGAGCCGGCTTTATGGCTCGACCATGCACCCGATCCGCGGCATGTTTCTCGCAGCGGTTCGCTCAGCCGCCGAGCGCGCGCGCGAATAGCCATTGGCGAAGCGCCGAGGTGAGGTTGGGCGGACGCCTCGGCCTCGAGCCGCGCAGCGTCGATTTGCGCGATCAGCGCGTTGACCGGCACCGCCTGGTCGCGCGCCGCGACCTCGAGCGCGTGCCAGAACAAAGGCTCGAGGCTGATCGACGTGGCATGGCCGGCGATCAGGACCGAGCGCTTGACGGGAGGTCCGTAACCGACCGTTTCGGTGACGGCCTCGCTCAATACATGTGCTGCCCGCCGTTGATCGACAGCGTCGATCCGGTGATGAAGCCGCCTTCTTCATCGACCAGGAACGCGACGCCGCGCGCGATCTCCTCGGCTCTGCCCAGGCGGTTGACCGGGATTTTGGCGACGATCTTGGCAAGCACTTCAGGCGGCACCGCCGCAACCATGTCGGTGTCGATGTAACCCGGCGCAATCGCGTTGACCGTGACGCCGGCGCGCGCGCCTTCCTGCGCCAGCGCCTTGGTGAAACCGTGGATGCCCGATTTCGCCGCCGCGTAATTGACCTGGCCGTACTGCCCCGCCTGGCCGTTGATCGAGCCGATGTTGACGATCCGCCCATATTTGCGCTCGATCATCCCTTCGAACACCGCCTTGGCCATGTTGAAGCAACCGCCGAGGTTGGTGTCGATGACGTCCTGCCACTTTTCGTGGTCCATGCGCTTCATCGTCGTGTCGCGGGTAATGCCGGCGTTATTGACGAGCACGTCAACCGGTCCGAGCGCGGCCTCGACTTCGGCGACACCTTTCTGGCACGCCTCATAGTCGGCGACGTCCCATTTGAACGTGTGAATGCCGGTGCGGTCGCTGAACTCGCGCGCGCGTTCATCATTGCCGGCGTAGGTCGCCGCCACTTTCATGCCCATGTCCTTCAGCGCGACGCTGATCGCCTCGCCAATACCGCGCGTCCCGCCGGTGACGATCGCCACTCGAGCCATGTTTCTCTCCTCCGATTGTTGAGGGCGCTTAGGTCGGCGGCAGCCAACCTTCAAGTTCACGGCGCACGAGAGACTGCAGCATGGTCATGCCTTCGGACGAATCGTTGAGGCAGTCGAGCAAAGCGAAACTCGTGCCGCCCGCGCGGATGAAGCTTTCGCGCCCGCGAATGCCCAGTTCCTCGAGCGTTTCAAGGCAGTCGGCTGAGAAACCGGGTGCGGCGATGGCGATCTTTTTGACGCCTTGCTGCGGGTAGGCTTCGAGCGTCTTGTCGGTCGCCGGCTCGAGCCATTTGGCGCGGCCGAAACGCGATTGGAACGCGACGTCAACCGGCCGCCCGAGCGCTTCGCCGACCAGCCGCGCGGTCTTGCGGCAGTGGCAATGATAGGGGTCGCCAAGCTCGAGCGTTCGCTGCGGCATTCCGTGAAAGCTGAGCAGTAGTTTGTCGGGTTTGAAATCGAGTTTCTTAAGTTGCCGCTCGAGGCTCGCGCGAAGGGCCTCGATGTACAAAGGATCGTCGTAATATGGGGGCATGATGCGCAAGGTCGGTTGCACGCGCATCCGCGCCAGCTCGGCGAATATCGCGTCGTTCGCGGTTGCCGTCGTCGCCGCGCAATATTGCGGATAAAGCGGCGCGGCGAGAATCCGCGTGCAGCCTTGCGCGATCATCCGCTCCAATGCCGAGCCGATGCCGGGATTGCCGTAGCGCATCGCGAAATCGACGATTACTCGCGCGCCGAGCCGTTTCTGCAGCGCCTTGGCCTGCCGCCGCGCAATTGCCGCAAGCGGCGAACCTTCATTGGTCCACACTTGATGATAGGCCTCGGCCGATTTCTTCGGGCGCGTGCGCAGGATGATCCCGTGGAGGATCGGCAGCCAGGCGATGCGCGGAATTTCGACCACGCGCGGGTCGCTGAGGAATTCGGCGAGATAGCGCCGCACCGCGCCTGCTTCCGGCGCATCGGGCGTGCCGAGGTTGATCAACAGCACGCCTATCCCGGGTGGCGGAACTTTGGGATGGTCGGGCGGCGGCGTCATGCGCTCGCCATAGGATCGAACGGCAGGCTGCGCATGCGCTTTCCGGTGGCGGCGAAGATGGCGTTGGCGACTGCGGGCGCAAGGGGGATCGCGCCGAGCCCGTTGAGGCCGCCTGGCGGCGCGGCGCTTGGAATGAAATGAACCATGATCTGCGGAGTGTCGCTTAGGCGCGGCAAAGCAATATGGCCTAAAGACCGGGAGCGCGGCATTCCGGCGGCGAATTCGGGCACCGCGGCGTTCGCCTGGCCGATCGCCCACACCAGCGCGCCTTCGACCTGCTGCGCGGCGAGGCCGGCGTTGATCACCTGCCCGCAATCGACCGCGGCGACCAGTTTGTGCACCCGCACCTGCTGCGCTTCGCCGATGCTCGCGGTGGCGACGAGCGCGATATGCGACCCGAACGCCGACGCACCGGCTATGCCCATCGAGCTGCCCACGCCGCCGCCGTCCCACTGGGCGAGCTGCGCAGCCGTCTGAAAGCAGCGCGCGAGCCTGGGGCTTTGGCCGAGCATCGACATGCGGAAGGCGAGCGGTTCCTGGCCAGCCGCCCGCGCCAGCTCATCGACGAAGCTTTCGGTGAAAAAGGCGAACTCGCGCTGCGGCGAGCCGCGCATGTAGCCGCTCGCGAACGGCAGGTCGGCGCGAACGGCGTCGATACGCATATCCGGGATCGCATAAGGCGGTGTCGCCCCGTCGAGTGCGGTGAGCCCAAGCTCGTCCGGCGCCTTCGCCGCCGCCGAGCCGGGCCAGCGACGCGCCCATGCCGTCCGCGGTCGCGACTCTCATGGCGAGAGCAGCGGGAATGCCATTCACGTCGGCCACCGCGCTCATCCGCGCCATCGCGCCGGGCGCCAGCGGCGAGTGATTTTGCGCGCTGTGGTGAGGAAGCGTGACCTGCACCGGCCGCTTGAGCGAGCGCGCAAGGGCAATCGCAATCGGGATCGCGGGGCATTCGAGCGCGCTGCCCGCCGGACTTCCCGCCGGCATCGGGTAAAGCCTGACCGCATCCGCCTGGACGCCTGAGGCCTCGCTTGCGGCGGCGCGCGCGAACTCCGGCGCCTGGGTTGCCGCCCATACTTCCACGCCGCCCCCGGCCAGGCGCGCGGTCGCGGTCAGGCTGTCGAGCGGGATGTGCTGGCTCGGCGCCGCGTAATAGGTCGCGGTAATCGTGCGCCGGCCCTCCGCAACGCCGTCATAATCGCCGCGCGCGAACCATTCCTCCGCCTCGCCCTTGAGCGCCGCCTCGAACAGAGGCCGAACTTCGGCCGCGGAGGGCGTGCCAGTGAAATGCGGATTGGCCCCCTGGAGCGCTCGCTCGGCCTGCCACCAGCTATCGGCGGCGACCGCGATCCACTGGCGCGTCGCGCTGACGTGGCGAACGCCCGGCTTGCCCTCCAGCGCCTGGCGCGCATAACCGGTCAGGCGGCCTCCCGGCGGCGCCAGCCGCGCCGACGCGAACAGCATGTCGGGCAGGCGGACGTCGCCGCCAAAGCGCAGGCTGCCGTCGCTTTTGGCGGCTGCGTCGAGCCGCGGCAGCGGCCGCCCGATGAGGCGCGCTCGATTCCCGCTTCGCAAAGCGGGACGCCGCGGAGCCGTTCGCGCCGCCGCTTCCTCCGCAAGCTCGCCGAAGGACAATGTCCGCGCGCCGTTCATCACGAAGCCGTCGGCAGTCTGCGCATTCGCTTTCATCGACGTTCCAGCGGCCCGCGGCAGCGGCAACGAGCATCTGCGCGCGCGACGGCGGCCGCCTCCCGCACCGGCCCCGCGAACCCGCGTACCGACGTTGCTCCGGCGGTGATCCGCATGTCGCCTTCGACACGATGCGCGCGAAGCCATCCGGCTTCCTTGGCAAGTGGATTGGCGTAATTTCCCGTCAGCGGCGCCGGCTCGACCGCCACGTTCTCCCACGCCGCGCCAAGCTCGTCGGCTGCAATTTGCGGCAATGCGGTCCAGATGCCCTGCCCGGTTTCGGTCTGCGGCACCGCCACGGTCACCCGTCCACTCGGCGCTATCTTGATGAAATTGCCGAAAGTCTCCTCGCCGGCGCTCCGCCGCGAGGTCACTGGGAAGGCGGCGCGGCCACAGCGCGAAGGCGACGACCAGTCCGATGCCCGCGCCGCCGCCGATCAGCAATGTCCGCCGGTCGAGGTTCAATGCGAATATTGCGCCTTGAGCGCTCGGCGGTCGATCTTGCCGGTGCCGAGCCGCGGCAAGGCCTCAGCGGAGAAGATGATCCGCTCGGGGATTTTGAACTTGGCCAGGCGACCATCGAGAAAGTCGAGCAGTTGCTCCGCGGTCATCTCGTCGCGCAAGTGGACGACCGCGACCGGTACTTCGCCGAGCCGCTCGTCGGGCGCTCCGAAGACCGCGACCTCGCCCACCGAGGGGCAGGCGTAACAGGCCGCCTCGACCTCGGCGGCCGAGATGTTCTCGCCGCCGCGAATGATGATTTCCTTCTTGCGGTCGACGATGAACAGATAGCCGTCCTCGTCGAGATAGCCGATGTCGCCGGTGCGGACGAAGCCGTCGGGCGTGAACAGCTCGGCGGTCGCTTCGGGCGCGTTCCAATAGCCGTCGACATTGGCCGCCGCGCGGATCGCGATCTCGCCGTTTTCGCCCGGCCCGAGGTGGCGCTCGCCCTCGCCGAGGATGGCGAGCTCGACATAAGGCGCGTGGGCGCGGCCGGTCGATCCGGGCTTGGCCGCGTAATTGCCCCAGAAATTGTGGCAGCCGACGGCGTTGGTCTCGGTGAGGCCATAGCCGAGCGCCGGCTGCGCGGTCGGGAAGGCCTTCTGGAGCCGCTCGACATGACTGATCGGGCGCGGCGCGCCGCCGGCGGCGATGTCGGTCAGCGAGCCAAGGTCGTATTTTTCGCGGTCGGGATGGATCAGTAGCTCGAGGCTCATCGTCGGCACGCCGACGAAATAGGTGATTTTCTCGGCCTCGATCAGCCGCAGCGCGTCGCCGGCGTCCCATTTGTCCATCAGCACCATGCAGCGCCCGACGACGAAGCTGTTGAGCATCACCGGAACCTCGCCGGTGACGTGGAACAAAGGCACGCTGAGCAGGGTGCGCGGCTTGCTCGCGGGAGCGCGCCCCTCGCGGGTCAGCAGGCCGAGCATGACCATCAGCCCGGTCGCGTAGGTGTACGCGCCCATGGTCACCGCGCGGTGCGACGACAGCGCGCCCTTGGCGTCGCCGGTCGAGCCCGAGGTGAACAGGATCGTCGCCGGGTCCTTGGCCTCGATCGTCGGCAGATCGGCGTCCCCGGCGCCGAGCAACGGCTCCAGCGCGTCCTCGACCGGCTGCTCGATCGCCAGAGTAACCACCTCGCCGGCATAGCCGCTGTCACCGATGCGGCGCGCGCGGGCGGCGTCGGCGATCACCAGCCGCGGCTCGGTCAGCGCCAGCGCGTGGGCAAGTTCGCTTCGTTCCCACCAGCCGTTGAGCAATGTCGCGATCGCGCCCGCCTTGAGCGCCGCCATGTAGGCGACCACCCAGGACGGGCAGTTGCGCATAGCAATTCCGACGCGGTCGCCCTTGGCGATGCCGCGCGCGGCGAGGGCCCGGGCGAGGCGCTCCGAAACGCGGTCGAGGTCGGCGAAGGTGAGGCGCTCCGCGCCCGCGACCAACGCCTCAAGCTCGGCGTTCATCTTGCAAAAGGCGCGAAGCAATCCCGGCACCGTATCCGGAAAATTGGTAACGACCGTCCGGCCGCGGTCATCCTCGCCGAGCACGAGCGTGCCGCCCGGGGCGGTCAGGTGCTGCAAAATTTCGTCATACTGGCGGTCTAGCTGGCTCGGCACCTGTGGCTCCTTTGCCCTTTGCGGCAGCGCATCTTATGAGGCGCTGTCAGTGAAGGGGGAAGTCCTTGCAAGCCAGTGATCCGTCGCAATTTACCGCATTCCCGGATTTGCACCTGTCCCCGATCGCCTTGTCGCTGGGCTCGTTCGACCTGCGCTGGTACAGCCTCGCGTATCTCGCCGGTATCTTCATCGGCTATTGGTATCTGCTGAAATTGCTCGCTCAGCCCGGCGCGCCGTTCGCCCGCCGCCACGCCGACGATCTGGTTTTCTACGCTGCGCTGGGGATCATCGTCGGCGGGCGGCTCGGCTACGTCCTGTTCTATAATCCTGGCGAATATCTCTCGAACCCGATCGAGATTTTCAAATTGTGGGACGGCGGCATGTCGTTCCACGGCGGCGTCATCGGCACGTCGCTCGGCTTGTTCTATTTCGCCTACAAGGAGAAATTGTCGTGGCTTCGGGTCCATGACTATGTCGCCTGCGCGGTGCCGTTCGGCCTGCTGTTCGGGCGCCTCGCCAATTTCGTGAACCAGGAATTGTGGGGCGCGAGGACCGAAGTTCCGTGGGCCGTTCGCTTCGTCGAGCTGACGCCGTACGGGCCAGTCCTTGGCCCGCCGCGCCACCCCAGCCAGCTCTATGAGGCGGCCCTGGAAGGCCTGGTTCTATTCGCCATCCTCGCCTTCATGTTCTGGCGCACCAAGGCCCGATACGAGCCGGGCAAACTAGTTGGCGCATTCCTGTTTTTCTACGGCGCGTTCCGCTTCGCGATCGAGTTCATCCGCGAGCCCGACAGCCAATTGCTCGAATTCGCCCAGGCGACCGGGCTGCACATGGGCCAGTGGCTGTCGCTGCCGATGATCCTCGGCGGGCTTTACCTGATGCTCACCGCAAAGCGCCGGCGGGAGCGCGTCGAGCCGATCGCGGGGAGCGCCAGCGTTGCCTGAACTTGTTCCCTCCCGCAGGCGGGAGGGCAGGGCATGACACCGTTCGAGCGCGCGCTCAGGCAGCGTATAGCCACTGAAGGCCCGATCAGCGTCGAGGCCTATATGGAAGCCTGCAACGCTTATTATTATGCAACTCGCGACCCGCTTGGGGCAGCGGGCGATTTCACCACCGCGCCCGAAATCAGCCAGATGTTCGGCGAAATGGTCGGCGCCGCGCTGGCCGATGTGTGGACTCGCGCGGGGTCGCCGGGCGGACGCAGTCTATGCCGAGCTCGGGCCCGGGCGGGGGACGCTCGCCGCCGACGCGCTGAGGGTGCTCCGCTCGGCCGGGTTCGCGGGCGAGGTCCATTTCGTCGAGACGAGCCCGCTGCTTCGCGACCGCCAGCGCGCCGCCGTGCCCGAAGCGCATTGGCATGACACGATCGAGGAACTGCCCGCCCGGCCGCTGCTTCTCGTCGCCAACGAGTTCCTCGACGCCTTGCCTATTCGGCAGCACGTCGAAGGGCGCGAGAGGCACGTCCTCGTCGCGGGCGGCGGCCTGGCCTTGGACCGCGACGGGGAGGTGGTGGAAACATCGCCAGCGCGCGAGGCCGCGGTGACCGCGATCGCCGCGCATCTCGCAAAGCATGGCGGCGCGGCGCTGATCGTCGATTACGGCCACGCCGAAAGCGCTCCCGGCGACACGCTTCAGGCGGTGCGCGGACATGGCTTCGCGCCGCTGCTCGATCGACCCGGCGAACAGGATTTGACCGCCCATGTCGATTTCGAAGCCGTCGCCGGCAGGGCGCGCGACGCCGGCGCGAGCGTTAGTGCGCTGGCGACCCAGAGTGACTGGCTCAACCGCCTCGGCATCGGCGCCCGCGCGGCCGCCCTTGCAAGCACCAACCCCGAACGCGCAACGGAACTCGCCGCCGCCGTCCAGCGGCTCACCGGACGCGACGCCATGGGGACTTTGTTCAAGGTGCTCGCGATCCATTCGCCCGAATGGCCCGAGCCCGCGGGCTTCGCATGACCTTCGTCTTGCGCGCCCGCGACCGCCGACGACTCGGCGCGCCTCGCAACGTTGTTCGCAGATGTGTTCACCGACACGTTCGGCGACCTCTATGATCCCGCCGACCTCGCGTCTTTCCTCGTCCGCCCATGGGGCGTCGCACTGGGCGGACCAGCTCCGCGATCCGGCTTTTGCGGTGCGCCTCGCCGAAGCCGACGGCTCGGCCGCGGGCTATGCCAAGCTCGGCCCGCTGCGCTTGCCGGTCGAGCCGCCGGGGCCGGCGCTCGAGCTCCGCCAGCTGTATGTCGACAAGCGCTGGCGCGGCGCGGGAATCGCGCCCGCGCTGATGGACTGGACCATCGCCGAAGCGCGTGAGCGCGGCGCGGCCGAGCTCTATCTTTCCGTGTACACCCGCAATCCTCGCGCCCGCCGTTTCTATGACCGCTATGGTTTCGAGGAGGTCGGGCCGTATCGCTTCATGGTCGGCAAGCAGGCCGACGAGGATGTCATCATGCGGCTCGAGCTATGAGTGTCGAAATCATTCGCGCGGCGTGTCTTGGCGATCTGCCCCACGGCTTCCTCGGCCGCCGCGGGGGAGTTTCCAGCGGAATGCTCGCCGGGCTCAATGTCGGCACCGGCAGCAGCGACGACCGCGCGGCCATCGCCGAGAACCGCCGCCGGGCGATCGCCGCGGTGTTGCCCGGCGCGCAGCTTGCGACGGTCCATCAGGTCCATTCGGCCGAGGCGGTGATCGTCGAAGGTGCCTGGTCCCAGGAAGAGCGCCCTCACGCCGATGCGATGGTCACCGATCGGCCGGGCGTGTTGCTTGGCATCCTCACAGCAGATTGCGCGCCGGTGCTTCTTGCCGACGTTGAGGCGGGCGTGGTCGGCGCGGCGCACGCCGGCTGGCGCGGTGCGTTGAGCGGCGTCACCGATGCAGTGATTGCGGCGATGGAATCGCTTGGCGCGGACCGCGCAAATATTCGCGCCGCGGTCGGCCCATGCATCGCCTTGGCATCCTACGAGGTCGACGACGCCTTCCGCGAACGCTTCCTTGCCGCCGACGCGGCCAACGAGCGCTTCTTCACCGCGCGCGCGAAGCCGCACTTCGACCTCGAAGCCTATGTTGTCGACCGGCTTCGCGCCGCCGGCATCGCCGAGGTGGAGCCTCTCCACCTCGATACTTATGCCGATGACAAGCGCTTCTTCAGCTACCGCCGCTCGACCCATCGCGGCGAGCCCGACTATGGCCGACAAGTGAGCCTTATCGGGATCGCGCCAAGTTCAGCTTGATTCACGGCTCGGCGCGGGCCTAGCGCCGGACGCACAGGAGACAGTCTTTGCCAACTCATGACGACACCGGCCCTTCGCCGCAGCGCAAGCCCAAGGCGTCGCCGACCAGCATCGGCAATCACCGGATGAAGCCGGCGACGCTGATGATGGGCCATGGTTTCGACCCGGTGCTCAGCGAAGGCTCGCTCAAGCCGCCGATTTTCCTCACCTCGACTTTCGTGTTCGAGAAAGCGGCTGACGGGAAGCGTTTCTTCGAAGGCATCACCGGGCGCCGTCCGGGCGGCGGCGACGGCCTCGTCTACTCGCGCTTCAACAACCCCAATCAGGAGATTCTCGAGGACCGTCTGGCCATTTGGGAGGACGCCGAGGAATCGCTCGCCTTCTCCAGCGGAATGACCGCGATCACCACCTTGTTGCTGACCTTCGTCGGCGCGGGCGACGTGGTCGTCCACTCCGGCCCGCTCTATGCCGCGACCGAGACCATCCTCAACAAGATCCTGGCGCGGTTCGGGGTCAAATATGTCGACTTCCCGGCGGGCGCGACGCGCGACGAACTCGACGCGGTGATGGACAAGGCCAAGACGATGGGCCGGGTCGCGCTGATCTATCTCGAAAGCCCGGCCAATCCGACCAATGCCCTGGTCGATGTCGAGGCGGTGGTCGCCGCCCGCGCGGCCGCGTTCGGCGGACGAGGCGGAGCTTCCGCCGATCGCCATCGACAACACCTTCCTCGGACCCTTGTGGGCGCGTCCACTCGACCAGGGCGCGGACATCTCGGTCTACAGCCTGACCAAATATGCCGGCGGCCATTCGGACCTCGTCGCCGGCGGCCTCACCGGCAGCAAGGCGCTGCTCGACAAGGTCCGGATGATCCGCAACACCATGGGCGGCATTTGCGATCCGAACACCGCGTGGATGTTGCTGCGCAGCCTCGAAACGCTCGAGCTCAGGATGACCCGCGCCGGCGAGAGCGCGGCCAAGGTCTGCGAGTTCCTGCGCCAACACCCCAAGGTCGATATCGTCGGCTATCTCGGCTTCCTCGAGCCGGGGTCGCGACAGGCCGACATCTACAACCGCCATTGCCTCGGTGCGGGCTCGACCTTTTCGCTCTATTTGAAGGGCGGCGAGCGCGAGGCGTTCGCGTTCCTCGATGCGCTCAAGATTGCCAAACTGGCGGTCAGCCTGGGCGGCACCGAAACCCTCGCCAGCGCGCCGGCCGCCATGACGCATTTGTCGGTCCCGGAGGAGCGCAAGGCGGCGCTCGGCATCAGCGACAATCTCGTCCGCATCTCGATCGGCGTCGAGGATCCCGACGACCTCATCGCCGACTTCGCCAACGCGCTGAACGCGGTGTAGCCCGGCCGTTAGAAGGAAAGTCGCCCGGTCACCACAAGGCGTCCCTTGTAGATCTCGCCATACTCACCCTGCGCGGTGTCGAAGTATCGCGCGTCGAGGGTCAGCATTTTCCAGGTCACGGCCATGCCGGCATTGAAGGACGTGTAATCCTGGCTTCTTTCGCGGTGCCGGCGGCCGATGTTCGCGGAGAGGCGGACCATTTTGCTGAGATCGAATGACGCGCCGCTTTCGACATAAAGCGATCGGCGCGTCGATCCGAAATCGTTTGGGCTGTAGACCGCGCTCGCGCGCAGCCCGAACTTGCCCCATTTGGGCGCCACCGACCCGTTCAGCTCCAGTGCCTTGTCGTCGGTCGGGCTGCTGACGCCGGTCTGGAACTTGAAGGTCGCGCCGAGGCTGGTCTGGACCAGCCCAAATTTGCGCTGCCAGGTGGCCGACGCCGCGCCTTCGCCTTCGGCCACTGTGGAAGTGACGTTTTTCCACTGGCCGGCGAGCTGAACGTCGCCGAATTGCACTAGCGCCTTGCCGATGACTTGGGGCCCGTCGGTCTGGGCAATGCCCTTCGATATGCCGCGGGAAGCGATCGAGATTTCGACGCCCGGGTCGGGAGGAGGAAGGTCGAACATAGAATGCTGTCCAATCTTTCGGCGGTGAAGCTAAGCCAGAGCGCGGTAAATGCCGTAACTGCTAGTTATCAGGAGCAGCACCCCGACCAGCAGCAGCAAGATTTTGGACGGGGCCCGTCGCGCGACCCACGCGCCAAGCGGCGCCGCTGCAACGCCGCCAATCAGCAGCCCGAGCGTCGCCACGGTGAATGCGGCCCAGCCGAGCGTGGCGATGAAGGTCGCGGAAATGCTGACGGTGAGCAGGAATTCCGCGCTGTTGACGGTGCCAATCGTCCGCCGCGGCTCGGCGCCCTGGACGAGCAGGTTTCCCGTGACCACCGGTCCCCAGCCGCCACCGCCGGCGGCGTCGAGGAACCCGCCCGCCAAAGCGAGCGGCTCGACGACTTTGGGCGCCTTGTGCTCGGGCGGGTAATGATAGCCGCGCCAGACGAGATAAGCGCCAATCGCCGCGAGATAGGCAAGCACGAACGGCTTAACCGTGTCGCCGTCGATTTGCGTGAGCACATAGGCGCCAAGAACGCCGCCGATCACGCCGGGGACTGCAAGCCGGGCCAGCAGACGCCAATCGACGTTGCGGTGAGCGATGTGGCTGATGCCAGAAACGCCCGTGGTGAACGTCTCGACGGTGTGCACTCCGGCCGAGGCAGCGGCCGGTGGAACACCGAGGCCGAGTAGCAATGTGGTCGAGATCACGCCGAAGGCCATTCCGAGCGCCCCGTCCACGATTTGAGCGGCGAAGCCGACCGCGATGAACGGCAGAATATCGAGGAGAGTGATGGATCCTAGGTCGAACATGGGGCACCCCTTCTGGATCGAGTTCGGGCGACTCGGACCGGGAATTCCTAATCCCTAGTCAATGACTAGACAATAGAGAATTGCCACTCGCACGTCGTACGCTACGGGAATTAACCTAGGATATGCTTGACTGTCCGGGCAGCCACTCCCACCATAGAATTTCGTGAGTTGGCTTCTACCGGACAGAAGTAACTCCAAAAAGGAATTCAAGATGGCACGACCCGAACTCTCCGCCTGTCGTGCTGGTCGTCGAAGATGAAATGGTCCTGCGGATGCGCGCGGTGGACATTGTTGAGGACGCGGGGTTCGTTCCGATCGAGGCGGTTAGTGCTGACGAAGCGATAGCAATCCTCGAATCGCGCGACGATATTTCTCTATTATTTACGGATATTCAGATGCCCGGGAGCATGGACGGACTGAAACTTGCTCACGCCGCGCACACGCGCTGGCCGCATATCAAGATTGTCCTCGTTTCCGGGCAGATCGCGGTCACCGATGCGGACAAGCCGGAGGACAGCAAGTTTTTTCCGAAGCCGCTCGAAATCCAGCAGATGATTGCGGAACTTCAGGACATGATCGGCGAGGGGTCGTTGAAGGTGCTACCGTCCCTGGCGCCGGTCGACGATCCGCTGGTCAGGGAAAATAGGGAGCTCCGCTACCAGCTCCAGCAGGCGGGTCTCAACGCCGAGGCGCTGCTCGCGAAGACCACGCTCGACACTGAGCAGCAACAGCAGATCATCGATGACAATCAGCCGTTCCAGGACGCGCTGACGACCGAGAACGACAGCCTCAAGCTGGCGCTCGAACAGGCCGGGATCGACGCCAAGGCATTGCTCGTCCAGTCGGGTATCGACGCCGAGGAACGCGACGCCGCCGACAAGCTGCAGCATCTCATTCACGCCGAGCTCCATCACCGGATCAAGAACATGCTGGCGACCGTCGGCGCGATCACGCACCAGAGCCTGCGCACCGCGCCGAGCATGACCCACGCGAGTTCCGCCATCGACGGGCGCTTCGCGGCGCTGGCGCGCGCCCACGACCTCCTCACTCGCGTAAGCTGGGACAATGCGACCATCGACAGCACCATCCGCAACGCCATCGAGCCCTTCGATCAGGGCGGTGGCCGTTTCCTCGTGTCGGGCGAGGACATCCGCATTGTCGCAAGCTCGGTGATCGCGTTCGCGATGACGCTCAACGAGCTTTGCACAAACACGACCAAGTTCGGCGCCCTGTCGATCCCCGGCGGCGAAGTCCGCATTTCGTGGGGAACCCAAGGGGACCGCCTGCACCTGACGTGGGAAGAATTGGGCGGGCCGCCGGTCAGCCCGCCGACCAGGCGGAGCTTCGGAACGCGGATGATGACGTCGCTTGGCCAGCAGCTGAAAGGCAAGGTCGAGCTCGACTATAAACCGAGCGGGTTCGTCTACACGCTCGACGTGCCGCTCGACGGCCTGGTCACCAAATCGAAGCGCCGCGGGTCGGAGAAAAGTGCCTAACCACGGGCCTTTGGCTCAGTTTCGAGTGTTATTGGCTGATTCAGATTAGTGCTGGAAACCTGGTTCAGCCGGACGCGTTCCTGATCCCAACGCCCCTCGAGCTGACAGGATTGCCGAATGCGCGCGATGGATTACCGCGGACCTTATCGTGTCCGCGTCGACGATAAGCCGATGCCCGAAATCAAGCACCCGCGAGACGCCGTGGTGAAAGTTACGCGCACATGCATCTGCGGGTCGGACCTCCACCTTTACCATGGCATGGTGCCAGACACCCGGGTCGGAACCACATTCGGCCACGAATTCACCGGCATCGTCGAGGAAGTCGGTCCCGACGTGCACAACCTCAAAGCCGGAGACCATGTGCTGGTCCCGTTCAATATCGCCTGCGGCCAATGCCATTTCTGCAAGCAGGGGCTTTACGGCAACTGCCACGAGGCTAATCCGGGCGCGACCGCGGCCGGCGGAATTTTCGGCTATTCGCATACCACCGGCGGCTTCCAGGGCGGCCAAGCGCAATATGCCCGCGTGCCCTACGCCGATTTCGGTCCGACGGTCATCCCGGACTGGATGGACCCCGACGACGCCGTCCTGCTGACCGACGTCGTGCCGACTGGTTACCAGGCGGCGGAAATGGGCGGCATCCAGAAAGGCGACACTGTCGTCGTGTTCGGCGCCGGTCCGATCGGCATCATGGCCGCACGCTGCGCCTGGCTGTTCGGAGCGGGCCGCGTGATCGTCATCGACCACATCGATTACCGGCTGGAGTTCGTGAAGAAGTACGCGCCCGCCGAAGTGTATAATTTCAAGGAGCTCGACGACGTCGTCCTGTTCATGAAAAGAACCACCGACGGACTTGGCGCGGACGTTGCCATCGACGCGGTCGGCGCCGAGGCCACCGGGAGCATGCTGCAGACGATCTTCGGCAAGAGGCTCAAGATGGAAGCCGGCTCGGCGATCGCGGTCCACTGGGCGATCAACTCGCTCAAGAAGGGCGGCATCCTGTCGATCGTCGGCGTCTACGGGCCGACCGGAAACATCGTCCCCCTCGGCAATATCGTCAACAAGGGCCTGACCGTGCGCGGCAACCAGGCGGCCGTGAAGCGGCTGGTCCCGCGGCTCATCGATCACATCAAGGCGGGGCACATCGACCCCAAGGCGCTGATCACTCACCGCGTGCCATTGGACGACATCGCCGACGCCTATCATCTGTTTTCGGACAAGCTCGACAATATCATCAAGCCGGTCCTGCTGCCCAACGGCGCGTGACCAGGAGATAATCCATGACCAGCAATCAACTCGCACCGCGCGCCGCCGAAACCTCGGGTCCGATCGTCGAGACTTCGGCGACCGCCATCGACACGTCGAAAATCGTCGGATGGGGCGTCGATGCCGACCCCGACAATGACCCAACCTATCCGATCCGCGACCGCACGGCCGACGATCACAGCGGCCAATGGCGGCGCCCGCCTCAGCAGGAGCCCGAGGTCGAGCTCCTGCAGTCGGTCGAGCACAAGCAGCTTCCGGCGGTGTTCGGCACCGCCAATCCGCCGAAATGGGTCAGCGGCGCGATGCGCCGGCTGGCGTTCCGCTGGAGCGAATCCAATTGGGCGCACTGGATGATTCTGATGGGCGCCGACCGCGTCAATATGGTCGAGGGTCTGGTCGAGGATCTGGCGCGGGGCAAAGTGCCCAACATCCCCCGGGAAATGGGCGTGCCGGCCGAGTGGAAGCACAACAAGACCGGGCTGGCGAAGAAGATCGGCGTCGCCGCGCTGATCGGCGGCGCCATCTATGGTCTGACGCGCCTGCGCAAAGGCGACGAAGACGATGAGCAGGGCGCTTAGCTAACCCCAGTCCTCGATCGCCCAGCCGCGGTTGCGGGCCAGCCGCGCAAGCTTGGCGTGCGGATTCACAGCCACCGGCTCATCGGCCCATTCGAATGCCGGCTGATCCGATGCATGGTCGGAATAAAAGCGCACATGGCCGTGCTTGCCGGTGAGGCCCGATTTCTCGACCCACGACGCAATCATTCGCAGCTTCGCCTCACCATAGGCGTTCTCGCCGTCGATGCGGGCGCGGACGCGTTCGTCGAGCCCGATCATCGATCCGGTGCCGATGACATCGTCGAACCCGAGCCGCTCGGCGATGGCGTCGGCGTAGAGGCGATAGGAGGCGGTCGCCAGCACCAGCCGCCGGCCCTGCGCCTTGTCGCGGGCGATCGCCTGAAGCGCGCCAGGCCGGATGTTTCCGGCAACGGTCGCCTCGGCAAAGCTGTCGACCAGCGGCTTCAGGTCGCGCGGGTGGATCGACCGGCCGAGCAGCAGCGCGTGGTTGATCTCCTTGAGCTTCGCGCGGTCGATCAGGCGCGCGACATAGGCGGCCATCGAGGCCAGCACGAGCGGCACGAAGATCAGCCGCCACGGCGCCCGGCGAAGCGCGCAATGAAGCAGGAACGGCGTGTAGGTCGCGCGCCGGGTGACCGTCCGGTCCATGTCGTAGATCGCCAGGTCGCTCATCCGCGGCCGCCCAGGATTTCCTCGGCCACGGCGAGGTCTTCGGCCTTGTCGATATCGATTGCCGCCAGCGGATCAGCTCAGCTGGACCGCGCTGATGCTCAGCCCGAGCTTGCGCCCGATCGCGGCCGTGCTCTGGTCGAGCGTCCTGACCTTGAGCACCGCGCCCAGCAACAATGCCGGCCCAAGCGCGGCGAGCACACGCCAGCCTTTCTTCCGTTTCTGCTCGACGACGCGCCATTGATCGATCGCGCCGGTCACGCGCTCCGAACCGAGCACGAACAGATTGGCGCCGCTGTAGCGCCCGCCCTTGAACCCGATCCACGTGCGTTTCGCATCGGGAAAGCGCGCGATCATGACGCGCTCCTCGACCACGCCGATGGCCAGATCGGCGCCCTGCGCCTTAGCGGCGAGCTCGGCGATCATCGCGGGGCTCAGGAGCGCATGGTCGGCGGTGGTCACCAGCAGCGGAAACGTCGCCGCTTTGTCCACGATCAGCCGCGCGATGGTCTCGGCGATGGTCGATTGCGACGGCCTCAGCGAAATCCGCGGATCGTCGGGCAGCACCGGGCGAAGCTTGTCGGGATGCTGCGTGACCACGATCACGCGATCCACGAGCGGGCTGGCGAGCAGCGCGTCGACCGGCCAGCGCACCATCGCCTTGCCCGCGACCGGGATCAGCGCCTTGAAGTCCTGGTTGAAGCGCGCCGCCAGTGGGTCGCCGCCTGGCCGCGATCCCGCCAGGACGATCGCGGTGTAGCTCACCCCTCCAGCCACGAGCGGACCGGTTGCCCGCGCGCGGTCGCTTCGCTTGCCTGGGCCAGGCGCACGGCGTGAAAGATCAGGCTGATCATCGTCCACCAGGCGACCAGTTCGAGCCCGACGTCTGGCCGAGCGAACAGCAATGCGCCGACCAGCAGCACCATGTTCGGGTTGCGCCGCGCGGTGATCAGACGGAACTGGCTGTCGATTTTCTTCCACACATGGATGTGCATGCCATCGAAGCGGCGCATGAAGATGCCCTCGATCGCGCGCTGGGCGATATAGCCGCCGATGATCGCCCACAGAACAATCGTCGCATAAACCGGCTCGAGCGGACGGCCGTAGGCTTCGAGGCCATGGGCCCACGCCCACCACCAGAAGGGCGGGTGGATGAGGTCGATGCCATGATCGAAGACATTGCCCCATTTGGACGACGCTCCGGTGCAGCGCGCGAGCTTTCCGTCGACGGTGTCGAGGACCATGAAGCCGAAGCCCGAAGCGACCCCTAACCAATATTCGCCAATCCAGAACAAATAGAAGGCGGCGATGCACAGCACCGCGCCAACGGCGGTGATGAAGTTGGGCGAAAGGCCGGCGCGCGCAGCCCAGCGCGTCAGGTAGAATGCCGGCCGCCGCCACAAGTACAGCGTCAATATGTCGGTGACGCCCTTGTACGCCGCGTCATAGGCCGCGCGCTCGACCGCGCTCGGGGTCGGCGGGATCCAGCGGCAGGACAAACGGCCGCTCGCGTTTGCGCAACTCGGCGTAATTGATCTCGGTCGTCTCGGCCGGCATTGCCGCCAGCCCGGCGAGCGGCTTGCCGGCCTCGATCGCGCGCGCCGCCTCGGCCAGGTCGCCGCCGGCCGGGACATGCGCCATCACCGGCTTGCCGCCGAGCGTGAGCACGCTGCCGGGGCGGCTGCGCAGCGCCTTCAGCCAGGCCGGATCCCACGCATAATCGAGGCTTGCGATCAGCGCCCCTTCGCCCTCCGCGGCATCGCCGCAAGTGAAACCGGCATTGGCGGCCAGCCGGCGCGCCCGGTCGCCGGCATCAAGACCGAACGGCCGGCCTGCATTGGCGCCGACGGTGACGAAGCGGAGGGGTGGATCGGCGGCCATGGAGGGGCTTCGCATAAAGGGCCGGGCAGGGGCAGGGAAGGCCCCGATCACGCGACCGCTTGCCCCCTTCGGCCATTTCGCGCATCACTTGCCGCGCATGGAGCGCCAGGACCAACCTGAGGGGGACGATCCGCACGGTTCGGTGTACCGCGTTGCCGGTGCGCTGACGATCACGCGCGCTGCCACCACGCAGCGCGAAATCGATGCGCTGCCCGATCCGCTGACGATCGATCTGTCGCAGGTCGAGCGGATGGACACGGTCGGCGCTTGGCTCGTCTATCGCACCGTTCGCGACCGCCAGGCGAAGGTCATCGGCGCCACCGGCGACGAAACCAGCCTGCTCAAGGAAGTCGGCGATTTCGACGCGCCGTCGCGAGTCCGCCCGGAAGAGAAGCCCGGCTTCAGCCGCATGTTGTACGAGCTTGGTGAATGGGTCACCGACATCGGCAAGACCTTCGTCGGGCTGCTCGGCTTCCTCGGCGCGGTGCTGATTGCCTTCGCCAACATCATTCGCCGGCCCAAACGTTTCCGTTTGAATGCCGTCGTCCAGCGTTTCGATGTCGTCGGCGTCCGCGCGCTCGGCATCATCGGCCTGATGACTTTCCTTATCGGGGTCGTCGTCGGCCAGCAGGGCGCGGTCCAGCTCGAGCAGTTCGGAGCGCAAATTTACACGATCAATCTGATCGGCCGAATTACGATTCGCGAACTTGCGACGCTGATGACCGCGATCATGGTCGCGGGCCGCTCCGGATCGGCGTTCGCCGCGCAGATCGGGACCATGAAGATCACCGAGGAAATCGACGCCATGCGCACGATCGGCGTCTCGCCGGTCGAGGCGCTGGTGATTCCGCGGATGCTGGCGACGATCGTGATGATGCCCTTGCTCGCCTTTTTCGCGATGATCATGTCGCTGCTTGGCGGCGGGGTCCTGGTCTGGGTGCAGCTCGACATACCGCCGGGCACTTATATTCAGATCCTTCGCGAAGTCGTTCCGATGACCGATCTGTGGATCGGTCTCATCAAGGCGCCGGTGTTCGGTTTCATCATCGCGCTGGCGGGATGTTTCCAGGGAATGCTGGTCGAAAGCGACAGCGAGCAGGTCGGTTTGCGGACCACCACGGCGGTGGTTCAGTCGATCTTTCTCGTGATCGTGCTCGACGCCGTGTTCGCGGTCTTCTTCAGCTCGATCGGGTGGCGCTGATGCAGAAGGGACGCGAGCCGATCATCGACATCAAGGGCCTGCGCAACGCCTTCGGCGACGCGGTGATCCACGACAATCTCGACCTGACCGTTTACCGCGGCGAGATTCTCGGCGTGGTTGGCGGCTCGGGCACCGGCAAGTCGGTTCTGCTGCGATCGATCATCGGGCTTCAGACGCCGGAGGAGGGCCATGTCGAGGTCCTCGGCGAAAACATGGTCGGCCGTTCCGAAGACGAGGCCAAAAACATCCGCCGCCGCTGGGGCATCCTGTTCCAGAACGGCGCCTTGTTCTCGACACTTACGGTCGCCGAGAACGTCGAAGTTCCGATCCGCGAATATTTCCCTTTCATCCTTCCGCCGCTGCTCGACGAGATTGCCTCCTACAAGATCGCCATGGGCGGATTGCCGCCCGACGCGGGTCCCAAATATCCGTCCGAGCTGTCGGGGGGCATGATCAAGCGCGCCGGCATTGCCCGAGCGCTCGCGCTTGATCCCGAGCTATTGTTCCTTGACGAGCCGACGGCCGGGCTCGACCCGATCTCGGCTGCGGCGTTCGATCAGCTGATCCTGTCGCTGCAGAAGCGGCTCGGTCTCACCGTGTTCCTGATCACGCACGATCTCGACACCCTGCACGCAATCTGCGACCGAGTTGCCGTACTCGCCGAGAAGAAGGTGATTGGGGTGGGGACGATCCCTGAGCTATTGGCTTTGGATCATCCTTGGATACAAGAGTATTTCAACGGGCCGCGGGGGCGTACTGCGTCCGCGAGCTATGAGGAAGGGGTCGTGGCCTAGTGGAGACCCGGTCGAATTTCGTGATGGTCGGCGCGGTGACGATGGCTTTGCTCGTCGGCGTGCTGCTGTTCATTGTCTGGCTCGCCGGGCTCTCGAACAAGACGACCAAATGCTACGACATCTATTTCAGCCAGGCGGTCGGCGGGCTCAACAAGGGCTCGAACGTGACTTTCTCCGGCGTGCCCGTGGGCCAGGTCCAGCAAATTTCGCTGCTCCCGAGCCGTCCTGAATTCGTATGGGTACGGGTCGATGTCGACGAGCAGACTCCCGTGCTTCAGGGCACCACGGCGCAGATCAAGGGCGTCGGCTTCACCGGGGTCAGCGAAATCCAGCTCGACGGCGCGGCGCGCGGAAGCCCGCCGGTCACCCAGATCGGCCCACAGGGCTGCGCCGGTCATCCCGTCGACGTCAGGCGGCCTCGGCGCATTGCTCAACAGCGCGCCGGAGCTCATCGACCGCATCCAGCGGCTGACCGAGCGCATGACCGAGCTGCTCAACGACAAGAACCAGAATGCGATTGCCGACATCCTCGAGAATGTCGAGCGGACGACCGATGTCCTCGCCGCCCGCGCGCCCGAGCTTGCCGACACCATCGCCGACATGCGTATCGCCGTGCGCAACGCCGGCGTTGCCGCGCAGCGCATCGCGGTGCTGTCAGACTCGACCAATCGCCTGGTGACCGAGGAAGGCCGCCCGGCGGCGCAGGATTTGCGCAAGGCGATTGCCCAGGTCGAAGTGGCGACCAGAAACCTCGACGCGATGATTTCCGATGCCCGTCCCGGCATCCAGAATTTCAGCAAGTCGACGCTACCCGAAGCCAACCGCCTGGTACGCGACATGCGTGAGCTGACCCAGTCGTTGAAGGGCGTCTCGGAACGCGTCGAGCAGGGCGGCATCGCGGGCGCCCTCGGACCTGAAAAACTGCCTGATTATAAACCGGGGAAACAGTGATGACGTTGGTGCGTGTACTGGCTCCGTTGGCGATCGCCGCAAGCCTGACCGGCTGCTCGATCAGCAGCATGCTCGGCGCCGGCAAGCCGCCGGCAATGCTGATGGATTTGACGCCCGAAGCGCCCGATCCGGGCCAGATAAGACGCTCCTCCGCCGCGGCCCAGGCAGTGACCATCGCCGTGCCGGTCATTGCCAAGGAATTGCGGACCACCCGCGTGCCCGCGCAGGTCGGCCCGTACAGCGTCCAATATCTGACCAATCTGCAGTGGGTCGATACGCCCGACCGCCTGTTCCAGGCGCTGGTCGCCGAGACGGTTCGCCGGACCACCAATCGCGTCGTCCTCGACAGCCGCCAGACGGCGCTCGACCCCGGCCTGCAGGTCAACGGTCAGCTTCAGCATTTCGGCTACGACGCGCAGACCGGCGAAGTGAAGGTCCAGTTCGACGGCGCGCTGTCGACCCAGGGCGGCACTCATGTCGAAACCCGCCGCTTCACCGCCACGATCCCCGCTGACGGCACCGCGGCGACGGTCGGCCCGGCGCTCAACCGCGCCGCCAACCAGGTAGCGATGGACATCGCCAAGTGGGTTGCCGGCTAGATCAGGCTTTTCGACGCCTGCTCGAACACGTCCTTCGATAGTCCGGGCGTTTCCGCGATCCGCTCCAGCTGAGCCCGCATCAGCGCCGCGCGCTTGGGCTCCAGTCGCCGCCAGCGGCCAAGCGGCGGCACCAGCCGCGCGGCGGTCTGCGGATTGAGCTTGTCGGCGGCAAGAATCATGTCGGCAAGGAATGCGTAACCGCCGCCCGAAGCGTGGTGGAATGCCCAATGATTGCCGCCGAACGTGCCGGCCAGCGCGCGCAAGCGGTTGGGGTTTGCGAGCGTGAAATCTGGATGGGCGGCAAGCTTGCGCACCGCTTCCAGCGTGTCGCTGCGCTGCGCGGTTGCCTGCAGCGCGAACCATTTGTCGAGCACCAGCGGCTCGTCCTGGAAGCGCTGGTAGAAAGCGTCGAGCGCGGCCTCGCGTTCGGGCGCCTCGAGCGACACCAATATCGCCAGCGCGCCCTGGCGGTCGGTCATGTTGTCCGCCGCGTCATGCTGCGCCTTGGCCAAAGCGGCGCCGAGCGCCTCGTCGCCGGCGGCAATCAGACCGAGGGTCACCGAGCGCAGTCGCCGCACGCCCTTGGCCTCCGGCGACAGGTCGTCGCCGCGGGCCCGACCTGCGCGGTGCGCGGCGAGCAATTCCTCGCCGAGCGCAGAACCGATCGCCCGCCGGAGATGCTCGCGAGCCGCATGAATGGCATCGGGGTCGACGATATCCATCCGGTCGGCGATCGAAGCCTCGCTCGGCAGAATGATCGCTTCGGCCTTGATACGCCGGGTCGAGCGCGTTCGAACGGAGCGTGGCGCCGATCGCCTCGACCACTCGGTCGACGTCGCCGGCGTCGCCGCGCGCACCGGCGAGCAGCGCGCGCATCATCAGCTCCTGCATCGCCTCGTAGCGCGCGAACGGGTCGGTGTCGGTCTGGGCGAGCCGTTCGAGCTCGCCCGGGCGACGTTCGGCGTCGAGCACGACCGGAGCCGAAAAGCCGCGGTTGATCGACAGCAAAGGTGGTCTCGGAGACATCGTCGAACGTGACGCTCATCGTCTGACGGTCGAGCAGGATCACCCGCTCTTCGGCGACTTCGCTTCCGCTGTCGGCGCCGATCAACGCCGTGCGCAGCGGGATCGGCATCGGCTCCTTGGCCGGCTGGCCGGGCGTCGGGGCGACGTGCTGGGTGAGGTGGAGCGTCGCACGGCGCGCCGCGGCGTCATGGTCGAGCCGCGCGCTGACCTTCGGCGTGCCCGCCTGGCTGTACCAGATCTTGAACGCCGACAGATCCGCGCCGCTGCCGTCCTCGAGCGCCTTGACGAAGTCGTCGCATGTCGCCGCTTCGCCGTCGTGGCGGTCGAAATAGAGGTCGGTGCCGGCGCGAAATTTGTCCGGCCCGAGGAGCGTGTGGAACATGCGGATCAGCTCCGCGCCCTTGTTGTAGACGGTCGCGGTGTAGAAGTTCGAAATCTCGATATAGCTGTCGGGGCGCACCGGATGGGCGAGCGGCCCGGCATCCTCGGGGAATTGGGCGGCGCGCAGCACCCGGACGTCCTCGATCCGTTTGACCGCGGCGCTTCCGGTGTCGGCGCCGAAACCCTGGTCGCGGAACACGGTGAAGCCCTCTTTGAGCGAAAGCTGGAACCAGTCGCGGCAGGTGACGCGGTTGCCTGACCAATTGTGGAAATATTCGTGGGCGACGACGCGCGCGATATTGTCGAAATCCGCGTCCGTAGCGGTCTCGGCGTCGGCCAGCACATAAGCGGTGTTGAACACGTTGAGGCTCTTGTTCTCCATCGCGCCCATGTTGAAATCCGACACCGCGACGATGTTGAACTGGTCGAGGTCATATTCGCGCCCGTAGACGCGCTCGTCCCACTCCATCGACTGCTTGAGGCTGGCCATGGCGTGGGCGGTGCGGGGCAAGTCGGCGGCGCGGACCCAGATTGCGAGATCGACGTCGCGGCCGCTCATTGTGGTGAAGCGGTCGCGGTTCGCCTCAAGGTCGCCGGCGACCAGCGCGAACAGATAGCAGGGCTTGGGAAACGGGTCGTGCCACTCGGCCCAGTGGCGGCCGTCATCCGTATCGCCGGCGGCACTGCGATTGCCGTTCGACAGCAGCACCGGGAAAAGCTCCCGGTCGCCTTCCATGCGCACGTCGTAGCGCGACAGGACGTCGGGCCGGTCGGGGAAGAAGGTGATGCGGCGAAAGCCCTCGGCCTCGCACTGGGTGCACAGCATCCCGCCCGACGCATAAAGGCCGGTCAGCTTGGTGTTGGCGGCGGGGTTAATCGTTACGCGCGTCTCGATCGTCGCGCGGTCGCCGGAGACCTCGACGACGAGCTGTCCGCGATCGAGTGTCGCCGGCCGACTTTCCCCATCGACCGTGAGCGAGACCAGCTCGAGGTCGCTTCCGTCGAGGCGCAGGGGCCGCTGGTGATCGCCATTGCGCTCGACGACAAGCGTTGCGGTGACGATCGTGCGCTCGGCGTCGAGCGCGAAATCCAGCCGGATCTGCGGGACCAGCCAGTCGGGCGGGCGATACTCCTCGCGGCGCACAGCGACATGGGTTGGGGTGGGCTCCGGCGCGGCGTCGGGAACGACCTTCGCGTCGGACAATGTGGTGCGGATATCGGCCATGGTGGGCGGCTTACGGGCGGGCGCCGGGGCGGACAAGACGGCAACGGAGCAAGAAGGGCTTGCCGTGCGTTAGGTGGGCACAATCACAAGGAGAGCGACGATGGGCACTTTCGAGGATATCCGCGAGCATATGCAGGTGATCGGCGCCGACGGCGTCAAGCTCGGCACTGTCGACCGCGTCGAGGGCGACCGCATCAAGTTGACCCGCGAAGACAGTGGGATCGCGCATCAGGAGCATCATCATTTCATTCCGCGCGGCCTGGTCGCGGACATCGAAGGCGATTCCGTGCGCCTGAGCACCAACGCCGATGTGGCGGCTGCACTGTTTGAGGAGGAAGAGAGCGGCGAGCCGATCGGGTAGTTTCTACCCTACTCTCCGGCGCTGTTCGTTCGGCTCGCGGCACGGAAAGCAATTGCGGATCCAGCGATTGTAATAGCTGCCCTTGGACGGAGCGGCGACGAACCCGCGCGCGACGTCTGCCGGGACATCCGAATAGCGATAGCGGCGGCCGCTTGCGAGCAGCAGGTCGAGCTCGCGCCGCTCGGGCAGGTACCAGGCGCCGTGGATTACCGAGCTTTGAGTCGCGGAAGTCGCCATGATTGCGGGAATCCGCGGCGTCGCGAAAGGATTCGTCGGCTGCGATGAAGCGATTCGCAAGCGAGTCGAGCCGTCGCGCAGCTTCTGTTATGCCATCATCCGTCTACAATTGGGGGACCTGATGGCGACCGAAATCATCGAAGGCAGCATCGCGCCGAGCGAGCCGGTGCGAAGCAAGCGTGGATATTGCCTGTTCGACCCGCTGACGATCACCGACAAGGCGGGAAAAGCGCGCGAATTTAAGAAGGTCAGCGCCGGCGGCGCAATCGCCGAGGCAATCCGTCGCGGCGCGAAGGGCAAATTCTACCTTGGCAAGAATGCTGGGATGGCGGGGATCCACGGTGTCCGGCTCGACGACGGAACCACAGTCTATTCGAAATATCATAATTTCGAGATTGTCCTGATGATCGGCGTCGGCGCCGGCCTGTTCATGCTCATCGTCGGGCTGCTCGGCATCGAAGGGTTCATGATCACGCCGGTGATCATCGGCGCGGCGTTGCTGGTGTTCCTGATCATCGTCCGCACCGGCCGCATCGCCGACCAGAAGGCGTTCGAGAATGACTCGCGCGCGCTGAGCGGGCCGCGTTGGCTGCGGCTTGCGCGCTGCTGATCGGCGATGCGGGCCAGGTGAATTGCAGCCTGCCCGAGCAGAACGCGGCTCCTCGGAAAACGTCGCAGCAGCGCCCGACGTTTCCCGCTGCGTTTCCGCTGGTCCCGTTCGTCAAGACCGAAGCCCATTGCAGCTGGAACATGCACGCAAAGGGCAAGGAGAAATGGGTTCGCGGCGACATCGGGCTCGGCGACGAGAACCCGATGATCAGCTTCCTCGACCATGCATTCGATACTTGGAGCGACAGCGAGGATCACAAGATCGAGGTATCGGTCGGCGATCCGAAGCGGAGGCTTCCGGCCAGCGCGTGGATCAACCGGGGCAACCGCTCGTCGGCGGCCTTCTACATGGACGCACCGATGAGAAAGCTGATCGGCGGCGCAACCTCGCTGCAGATCTGGAAAGACGGCAAGCCGGTGTTCAACACCCAGCTTGCGAACACCCCGAGCGCCGCCGAGCTCGACGCCTGCACCCAGAAGCCCGGCTGGGACGTCGATTCGGAATAAGACGGCGAGCGTGAGGAGTGAACGCCCAGGATAGCGGCTTCAGGCCGCGGAATCCTCGCCTTGAACCGCGTCGGCCCAGCAGTCGATTGCGCCATTGACTGCGCCGATCAGCGACGCGGCGGCGGCAATTGCCACTACCAGCGAGCCCAAAATCAGCACCATGGCGACCAGCAGCATGATCATCATGCCTGGGCCGGATAGAGCATGGTTATGACCGCGCCGGGTCGGATCGGGGACGCGAGGATGACGGTGCGGCGAGATCGGCGGCGGGCGCGCCAACCAACCGGTAACCGCGCCGGCTCTTCGCGCTGCTTCGGCGATGCTGCGCATCGGCGGCGCTGCTCTCGGCGACATCGCTGGTAACCGGATGGTTACCAGCGTCGGCTATGCCGCGGCGGATGAGCAGGAAGTGGGAACCCAAGAAATCGACCGTCGAGATGCAGCCTTCGCGCATCCGCCGGGAGCCCGTGAGCAATGACAAGCCGCAGACGCTGATCAAGCTCCAGGCTCATTCGCGCGAGTGGGAAATCGCGCTCGGAATCGTCGGCGTGATCCTGTTCGCGCTGGCGATCAACGCCGTGTGGTTCGGGGTCAACGCGTTCATCATCGACTGAGGCGGCCAGCTTAGCCGACCGTTCGCGCGGCGCGCCGCTTGACGTCACGCCTCCGCCGGCGCCCGCTCATTGTCCCAGATCATGTGCATTATGCGCCAGCCGAGCTGCGGGTGGCGGAACAGCTGGATCGAGTTGATGCCGCGCCGTTCGACGTCCGCGGCGTCGGGCGAGGAGCGCGCTTCATAGTGGCTCCAAACATGAGCGATGTTGCCGAACAGGTCGAAGCGGCGCGCGGTTTCGACCTCGTAGAAGTCGTTGGCCACGAAGAAGGGCCCGGCGTTGGCGGCATATTCGTCCGGGCTCATCGCGAGCATCTGCGGCCGGCCCTGGTCGTCGACCCAGGTGCGGACCTGACGCGAATACGGCAGGAAGCAGTTCGCCTGCCGCGACCAGTCGCGCGGGCCGGCGGGGCCGCTGATCATGGCGTACATCTCATCGACGACGGCCCCGATTTCCGCTTCGTCGGTCGGTTGCTGGTCTGGATGTGGTTGCATTTTTTTGTTCGTCCCTTCGCCCGGTCCGCCTGAAGGGGGCGAGGAATATTGCGCGGCCAAGCGGTGAGCAAGGAAGTGGGCCGTCACGGAGTAAATCCGTGACTCGTCGATCGGGTTCGGCGTTGCCGCCCCGTCGGCCGGCTCTCGCCGTCTCTCGACGCAAGCGCGCCTTGCTTCGCGCCGGCTTTCTTGCGCTCGGCGGCTCGAGCGAATGTTCCCAAAGTTCGTGGTGACGGGGCGTTTTGGCGCTATTCCGAAACGGTGTCGCCGAGCGACTGCAGCAGCGCGGGGAAGCGGGTGACGGCTTCGGCCTGGGGGTCGGCGTCGCCGCGCTGCTCCCACGGCAGAGCGAAGCGCTTGGGGTCGAGCCGGGCCAAGAGCCAGGTCAGCAATCTGTCGCTCGGTATGCGCCGCTCGGCGATGAGGTCGCCCTCGGCATAAATTTGTTCGACCCGGCCGTTGATCGCGCGGTCGAAAACGATGGCCGACAGGCGCCCGACGGCGAGTTGAAGCGCGGTGTCCCAGCCGGCGGCGAACGCCGGCGAGCGGGTGCGCAATTTATAGGCCGAGCGCGCGGACAGGCGCGCGGCGTTGGCGGCAAGGTGGACCGACCCGGTTTCGGCCAATGTCTCGAGGAAATAGCGCTGGCGGTCGGCGCTCCAGCCGGCGAGGCGGTTGCGGCTTTCGGGCAAGGCGACCCCGTCGAACGCCGCCGCCGGCGTTTCGCTGTCGCCCGCGGCGGCGAGCAGGTCGGTCGGCCAGGCGACCTCCTGCCGGGCAACCGGGACGGAACTGGGCGTCGGCCCGCCCCGCTCATCGGCGCGCTCCTGCACAACAGCGAATTCCTTGCGTCGCTTTGACCAAGCGTCAAAGTCGTCGACCGTCATCTCGCCCCGCTGCGCCCGCCGCGCCATAAATAGGCAATTATATACTTGAGAAAGCAGGACCAACCTCTAGAACAGAGGGATGGACAACATTCTCGCACCCCGCTTCATCGACCCCGTTGCAGCCCGTAAGCACCTAGAGGCGCTACGTTGGCCGGACGGGGCCGAATGCCCTCACTGTGGGCTTATCAACGCCACCGCCGTCTCTGGCGGGCGTGAGGGCCTGTATCAGTGCAATTCTTGCCGCGAACAGTTCACCGTTACGGTTGGCACCTTGTTCGAGCGCAGCAAGATCGCGCTCAACAAATGGCTACTCGCCAATCATCTGCTGTGCGCGTCCAAGAAGGGTATGAGCGCGGCCCAGATCGCCCGTATGCTCGGCGTAACCTACAAGACCGCTTGGTTCATGATGCATCGCATTCGCGAAGCCATGAAGGACGATGGTGGCCCGCTTGGTGGCGCTGGAGTGGCCGTTGAAGCCGATGAGACTTTCGTTGGTGGTCGCAGCAAAAACCGTGCGTTCAAAAAGCCCGCGAACAAGAAAAAGGTCGTTGCCCTCGTCGAGCGCGGCGGTCGCGCCCGCTCGTTCCATGTCGCCAATATCCACGGCAACACCATCCGCTCGGCGCTGGTCACAAACATCGATCGCAAGTCCGTCCTAATGACGGACGAGGCGCATCACTACAAAGCCGTTGGCCGCGAGTTCACCAACCACGGCCATATTCTCCACGCTGGCCGCCAGTATGTGTCCGGCATCATCCATTCGAACAGCGCCGAGAACTTTTTCAGCATCCTCAAGCGCGGCGTGATCGGCACCTATCATCATTGGAGCGCCATCCACATTCACCGCTATTTGGCAGAGTTCGATTTCCGTTATTCGACGAAGAACATCTCCGACAGCGAGCGCGCTGACAAAGCCCTCAACGGCATTGGCGGCAAGCGCTTGACCTATCGGAGACCTGCTGCGCTCGCAGCCTGATTATTTCGTCGCCGCGCCGCGCGTCGGCGAGCGCCGCAAGCGCTACACGCGCTAAGCTGGTGATGAGCTTGCGAAGGGGAAGAAGATGGACAAGGTGCTGAGGCATAGGCGTAACGCGCCTGGGCGAAATCACACCAATCGATGAACGTCTGATGGGGCTCGACGAAGTTGAGAAGCCGGCGTTTGTAGGTCGCATGGCGCGCGTTGAGCGGCGACGAATAGCTGGCGTGGCGCGCGATGCTGTAACTTGCAATGAAATCGAGCGTTAACGGACCGCTGGTGGATGTTTTCCTCTCGCAGAAACGACACGACTCTTGAACGAAGGGATCCAAAACGACACGGCCCTCAAGATCGCGGTTCGGGCGAAAAAGAACGAACGGCGGCGACGTCCGCTGCTGCAATACCCTGTTCAAGCCCGCGACGATGATGAGCACGGTTTGGAGCAGGTGGCGCCGCCGGCGTCGGCGGTAATGATCGCTTGCAGCGTTTGGTTCACCGGCCTGAGTCGACGAACAGAAGTATTAACTGCCCATAAATAACCTCATCGATGGTTTGTTTGGCGGCGTTACTAACCAAATAGGCACAAATAGGAAAGTTGTTTTTCACGCGAAGGGTGCAAGCTGAAGGATAAGGCGCGTAGGAGGTTCGGGGTTCGCCTCAGCCGAGCGGCCTGGCGAACACGATGTCGTCATAGTCGCGGTCGCCGACGCGGAAGAGCCGGCGCGCGATCTCACTAAAGCCCTGGCGGCGGTAGAATGCCTGCGCCCGCGCATTGCCGGCAAAGACTCCGAGCAGCAGGCGCGCGGCGCCGCGGCGGACGGCATCGTCGACCGCCGCCTGCATCAAGGCGTTGCCGAGCCCGCTGCCGTGAAAGCGCGACAGGACGTAGATCCGCTTGAGCTCGACATCGCTCCCGTCGGCGGCGCTGCCCGGAAGGTCGGTCTCGCCAAGCAAGGCATACCCGACCGGCACTCCGCCGGCTGCCTCGCCAAGCCATGCCGACGCTGCGCCGACCAAATGTTCGCGGTAGGCGGCGGCGCTGTGCGCGCGCGCGATATGGTCGATGATCGCCTGGCGATCGAGAATGCCGGCAAAGGTTTCGAGAAAGGTCGCGGCGCCGATGCGCGCCAGGCGATCGGCGTCCTCCAGGGTTGCGGATCGTAAATGCCAGTCCAAGGCGGTGCTCCCGTGCGAGCGAAGATAGCGGGAGACGGCAGTCGCGGGAACGGCGACGGCGTCGCGCTAACCGGGTGATAACCGGTTTTTGCTTAGCTTTGGCCGGCGATGAGCAAGCATTGGCGCCCTGGGGACAATATCGTGCCGTTCGGCGGCGCGCGCGCGCGGCGGCAGTGGGCTCGGGCTTCGAGCTATTTGCCGGCGGGGCAGCAGGGCGAGGCGACTGGGCCTTCGGGGACATTTGTTGCCGTCGTGCTGTCGGCAGCGGCTTGCGCGGGCATTGCGATCGGGCTGTCGCAGCGTGGCGCGCCGGGCGGTTTCGCCGAAGAACGCCCTTCGACAGGCTCAGGACGAGCGGAAGTGGGGGCGGGGGTTCGCTTCGGCCTTTGCCACAGCGGCGGCTGGACCAATTGCGTGGTCGATGGCGACACATTCTATCTGGGCGGAGACAAGGTGCGGATCGCGGGCATCGACGCGCCCGAAACGCACCCGCCGCAATGTGCTTACGAAGCGCAGCTGGGCGAAGCCGCGACCGACAAATTGCGCGCGCTGCTCAATTCGGGCGCGGTGACGATGACCAGCATCGACCGCGACCGGGATGTTTACGGGCGGCTGCTGCGCAATGTGGCGGTGGATGGCGCGGATGTGGGCGAGGCGATGATTGGGGCGGGGGTTGCTCGGGAATTTGCTGGCGGGAGAAGGAGTTGGTGCGGCTGAGGCACCAAGCGTAGCGACGCCGGCGCGAAGCTCGCCGGAGCAGCGCCAAGAGGTGCCGAAGCCCGGCCGGCGGGCGGCAAAGCCGACCCGTTCGGCGTCACGGATTTACACCAGAACGGCCTCTTCTGGCGCCCAATTACAATGAGGCGAATTTCCTCAACAAGGCTCTGGGTATTTACTCGTAAGGCGAATATATATCGTTCGTCAGGCAATCCCGCCTGACGTCAGAAAGGAAGGCAGCAAATGGCTAAAAGAAATCGACCTCAACGGAGTTGAGGCGCGCCTGAGCCTTAGGGTTTCCTCGTTGATGAGAGTTGGATCAGTAATGACCCGGATCGCTCCTTCATCGAAAAGCTCAGGACCGCGCGGGGAAGCCCGTATGTGAAGGCCGCGATCCGCATTGCTCGGGAAGGGCGGCGGAATGGCTCGGTTTTTAGTGAAGATCGGCGACGACTTTGAAATCGACGCCGTGGAAGTTGATTTAGAAGTCGTCGAACGGGCTATTTCGGCGAAGGGAAAGCTGGATGATGCGGCCACGCGGAATTGCTTGGCTGCAGTCCTGCTCGTGTCAATGATCGGCGCTTTGGCGATCGCTTGGATAATGCACTTTGTCGAGGGCGACTACGGATCGCTCCAGGCAGTATGGATGGCCGTGTCGTTGCCGCTTGGTTGGATCGGTAAGTACTATTTTGAGAAGGGCTGACGTTGCTTGGTTAAGATCGAGAAGACTTCGCCAAAGCGGATTCAGATGGATATGCCGCCGCGTTCTGTCGAGCGGCTTAAGACTCTCCAGCTAAAAACAGAAGCCAGCTCCTATGCGGAGGTCGTGCGTAACGCCCTTCGGCTTTATGAGGCCCTGATCCAGGAAGTTGAGGACGGCAATAAAATCCTCATCGAGAGAGACGGAGCGATGAGTCCGCTGATCATTTTCAGCAGGTAGATCGCACAATCTACTGGACGATTACGTCGCCGAACTCCTCCCAAAATGCTTCGCAATTGCCCTTTATGTGTTCAAAGAATAGGCCGTTGGGGGCCTCTACGTGCATTGCAGTTGCGAGTTGCGACTTGATGATTTCCAGACGCGGCGGTCGAATGCCATCAGAAGTGGCATAACAGTGAAGTGTGGCTCGTTTCGACCCGCTCGCTCCAAGAATAGCTATGTTAGGCCTGTGGAATCCGAAGCCGAGAAAAACGATCTTCCTTACGTGCGAGAGATGATCTTTGACGAAACCAGGTTGGGATACGGCATCAATCGCCTCTGAGTAGGTTTGGATGCGATGCGCAGTGTCAACGAGGCGTCGGGCGCTAATGTCGGCGCCAAATGGCGTCCCAAGTTGCTGAGCTTCCCACGGTAATGGGCCCAGATACCCGTAAGGATGATAGATCTTGATGTTCTTGCAGACTGCAGCCGATTCTTGGTCAGTCAGATCGTAAATGCGTTGGAACCAATGGTGAGCAAAATGCTCGACGCATCGATCGTAGTTAAAATTTATGATCGATATGTTTTCAAAGGCGCCGGCAATTTGGTCCTTCCCTAGCCCCCGCGTTAGATCGCGAAGCATGTACGCCAGCCACGTGTCAGATGCGCTCGCAAACGGATCCTGGCGATCATACGGATCAGCGTAGATCGTCGATCGCCGCTCTGCTTCGAAAATGGCTTTCGTAATTGCTAGTTTTGCGCATTCTACTTTCAGTCGGTCGTTCCTGTGGCGCTCGATGTATTCATCAATCGAGGATGACAGGCGCATTGAGCCCGAAATCTGAATCGCCGCTTGCCTGTGCGGATTAATGTCCCCGCTACCACCATCGGTCCGAACAATTATCCGAAGTGCTTCAACAATCTCGTAGCTTCCACTCTCGAGACTGGATCCCCAATCACTGAACTTAATGTTCAGATCGTCGGCAATAATCCGGCGCAAATCTAGACCAAGGGGGAGTCCGAAGCCAAAGCTCGAGCCCGCACCAATTACGAATACTGTTTTTGGAACTGTCACCGAGTTCAGGCGCCTTTTAATCGGCTCGATTACTCCGCCGCCACCCCAGCCCGCGCAAACATATCCTCCCCGCCATCGCCCTCGGCCGCGTCGTTGGCCACCTGACCCTTGGCCGTCTGCCTGCGATCAAAACTATCCCAAACCTCGTTCCAATTGCCCCTCGTCGCGGCCTTGGAATATTCCGTCGCGCGGGTTTCGAAGAAGTTGGCGTGCTCTACCCCGTTCAATAGCGGGGCCAACCACGGCAACGGGTGCTCTTTCACCTTGTAGATCGGCGGCAGGTGGAGCTGGCCGAGGCGCCAGTCGGCGATGTAGCGGATGTACATCTTGATGTCGTCGGCGCTCATGCCCTCGACCGGGCCCTGCTCGAACGCCAGGTCGATGAACGCGTCCTCGAGGTCGACGGTGTGATAGCACATCTCGCGGATGCTCTTCTTGACCTGCGGCGTGTAGCAATCGCGCTCGGCGCAGAAGGCGTGGAACAGCTTGATGATGCCTTCGCAGTGCAAGGATTCATCGCGCACCGACCAGCTGACGATCTGGCCCATGCCCTTCATCTTGTTGAAGCGCGGGAAGTTCATCAGCATGGCGAAGCTGGCGAAGAGTTGCAGGCCTTCGGTGAAGCCGCCGAACATGGCGAGGGTCTTGGCGATGTCCTCGTCACTGTCGACGCCGAACGTCTGCAGATAGTCGTGCTTGTCCTTCATCTCCTTATACTGGAGGAACATGCCATATTCGCTTTCGGGCATGCCGATGGTGTCGAGCAGGTGCGAGTAAGCGGCGATGTGCACCGTTTCCATGTTGGAGAAAGCGGCGAGCATCATCTTCACTTCAACCGGCTTGAAGATGCGGCCGTATTTCTCGTGGTAGCAATCCTGCACCTCGATGTCCGCCTGGGTGAAGAAGCGGAAGATCTGGGTGAGCAGGTTGCGCTCATGGTCGGTGAGCTTCTGCGCCCAGTCGCGGCAATCCTCGCCGAGCGGCACTTCCTCCGGCATCCAGTGGATCTGCTGCTGGCGTTTCCACATGTCGAACGCCCACGGGTATTCGAAGGGTTTGTACTGGTTGCGGACTTCCATCAGGGGCATTGGAGTTACTCCGGAGAATTGGGCGTGATGTTCTTGATCGGCACATGAACCGTGCGGTCGCGGTAGACGGTGTGGCTCTTGCGGGCGCCGACGCCGAACACGACGATGCCGAGGAAATAGCCGAAATCGTACCAGCCGCCGTTGTTGGGCACGGCGTAGAGAGCGACCTTGTCGGTGAACAGCGAGACGACCCAGGCGACCGGGAAGATGAAGCCGTGCCACAGGCCGAGCCAGAAGCCGGGCGCGGCGGGGGCGACGGCGTCGGGCGCCTGGCTCGCGGCGCAGGCCGTCAGCGCGAGCGTCGCGGTCAGGATGGCGATGGTCGGCGCGCGGCGCATCATTCGTGCCCCGTGGTTTTGACTTTCCACACCAGCGCGGCGACCGCGAAGGCGGCGAAGAAGATGCCGCCGACGATCCTGGCGAAGTACGGGTGACGCTCGCCCCAGCGGACCATATGGTCGAGCCGGTCGATCCAGTTGGTCGGCTCGCTCATTTCGGGAACGCGCGCAGAGTCACAGGCTGAGGACCCGGTTCATGACGCCGAACGCGTGGACCGCGAGGAGGACAGCGACAACGAACAGAAGGATCGCGGACTGGCTGCCGTAGCCGTCGGGACTGGGGCGGCGGTAGAGCCACACGCCGGCACCGAAAATGGCGGCGGCGAGGGCGAGCTCGAGGATCTGGAGCGTGGTCATTGGCAGGCCAAACACTCGTCGTAGTCGGTCGTTGAGGCGAGCTGGATTTCCTTGAGGTCGGGCGTGTTGTCGGCCTCGACCCCGCCGGCGAAACCGGCGCGCTGGACGGACTTCGAGCGGAGGTAATAGAGCGACTTGATGCCCAGCTCCCACGCGCGGAAGTGGAGCATCATCAGGTCCCATTTGTCGACGTCCGCGGGAATGAACAGGTTCAGCGACTGCGCCTGGTCGATGTACGGCGTGCGGTCGGCGGCGAGCTCGAGAAGCCAGCGCTGGTCGATCTCGAAGCTGGTCTTGAACGTGTCCTTTTCCTCGGTCGTGAGGAAGTCGAGATGCTGGACGCTGCCGCCATGCTCGAGGATCGAATTCCACACCTTGTCGACGTCCATCCGTTTCTCGTCGAGCAGGCGCTGGAGGTAGGGGTTCTTGATCGAGAAGCTGCCCGACAAAGTCTTGTGGGTGTAAATGTTGGCGGGGATTGGCTCGATGCACGCGGACGTGCCGCCGGCGATGATCGAAATCGACGCGGTCGGCGCGATCGCCATCTTGCACGAAAAGCGCTCCATGACGCCCATGTCGGCGGCGTCGGGGCAGGGGCCGCGTTCGTTCGCGAGCATCATCGATGCCTCATCGACCTGGGCGCGGATGTGCTTGAACATCTTCAAGTTCCAGCTTTTGGCCATCGCCCCTTCGAACGGGATCGATCGCGCCTGCAGGAACGAGTGGAAACCCATGATGCCAAGGCCGACGCTGCGCTCGCGCTCGGCCGAATATTTGGCGCGCGCCATCTCGTCCGGCGCGCGGGCGATGTAATCGCTGAGGACATTGTCGAGGAAGCGCATGACGTCCTCGATGAAGTCCTTGTCGCCGTTCCACTGGTCCCACGTTTCGACGTTCAATGACGACAGGCAGCACACCGCGGTGCGGTCGGCGCCGAGATGGTCGCGGCCGGTCGGAAGCGTGATTTCGCTGCACAGGTTGGAGGTCGTGACCTTGAGCCCCAGGTCGCGGTGATGCTTGGGCATCGAGCGGTTCACCTGGTCGATGAAGATGATGTACGGCTCGCCGGTCGCAAGGCGGGTCTCGACCAGCTTCTGGAACAGGGCGCGGGCGTCGACCGTGGCGCGGACCGACTGGTCCTTGGGGCTGCGCAGGTTGAACTCGGACCCATCGCGCACCGCCTCCATGAACTCGTCGGTGACGAGCACGCCGTGGTGCAGGTTGAGCGCCTTCCTGTTGAAGTCGCCCGAAGGTTTGCGGATCTCGAGGAACTCCTCGATCTCGGGGTGCGAGATGTCGAGGTAGCAGGCGGCCGATCCGCGACGCAGCGAGCCTTGCGAGATGGCCAGCGTGAGCGAGTCCATGACGCGCACGAACGGGATGATCCCGCTGGTCTTGCCGTTGAGGCCGACCGGCTCACCAATGCCGCGCACCGCGCCCCAATAAGTGCCGATGCCGCCGCCCTTCGACGCCAGCCAGACATTCTCGTTCCACGTGCCGACGATGCCGTCGAGGCTATCGGAAACGCTGTTGAGATAGCAGCTAATCGGCAGGCCGCGGCCGGTGCCGCCGTTGGACAAAACGGGGGTCGCGGGCATGAACCACAGGCGCGAGATGTAATCGTACACGCGCTGCGCATGGGCTTCGTCATCGGCGTAGGCCGACGCGACGCGCGCGAACAAATCCTGGTAACTTTCGCCCGGAAGCAGATAGCGGTCGCGCAAAGTGTCCTTGCCGAATTCGGTCAGCAAGGCGTCGCGGCTTTCGTCGGTGACGACGGTGAATGCGCGGGCGTCGACGGTCTTGCTGGTGCGCGCCGACACGCCGCCAAGATCATCCTGAGGGACTTCACTGCCGCTTGAAAAATCCATCGTGCTTCCCCGTGCTTCAACGGCCCGATCGAGGACCGTTTGTTCTTCAAATGTTCGACTCGGCGCCATGGTTGCACCCTAGTCCTTTTTGCACCTCAAAGGGGGCTTTTCTCGGCTCCGTCCCCGATATCCACATGGCAGTCGCCAAGGTGGATCGCGGGCACGAGCGGGCCCACCAACGGAATATAGCTATTCCGCAGCCAGACACCAGCTATTGAGAGTCCCCCCTCTCGCGCTACTACCTATTGTGCCTCAACGGGCGCGAGATGCAATACGGTAAATGCAAATTCACCACATTTTTGCTGTGGATAGGATGAGCAGCGCACCTTTCCTCGATTTCTAAAAGGGTGTGCGTGGCTAATGTCTGCAATGGGTGGAAAGCGGACATTGGTAAGAAACTCTTGCTTCGATGACGTCAGGTCTACGAGCGCTTTAATCTTTTTGACTGAATGAAAAATATCGATTTAGTTATGGGCGAGTCGATATTTGCGACAACGGTTGGGCCATGAAAGGTTTCGTCAAAATCGTCTCAAAGGCACGAGATCCACGAGCCGGAGGTACCGTATGCCCAAATCGATAGCTATTTCGGCGGCACTCCTAATTGCCGCAGCGACAGTCACCGCAGCATCTCTGGCGAACGGTCAAAGTTCGGTCTTAACAGAGGGGCCGCTTCAACCGCTTGGAGGGCGGACGTACACGATCCGCGCAGGACCGGTCGCGAATGCCGACGCAGAGGCGGTCGTCGGCTCATTCCAAATCCTGCAGGCTGGCGGTCCCGAAGCAATTCCGTCCACAGGCCTCTCTGGAGGGTGCTTGGAGTTCCACCCTGCCGACCTCGGTTTTACGCGCATGGCTGCGAAGCAGTGCCAGCGTAATTCGGAATGCTCCACTCCGGGCGAGAACGAGTTCGCTGCCTGCGACACGCAGACTGGCCAATGCTGGTCACGACCGCCGGGGCCGGCGGCCAGCGCGGCACTGTGCCATAGGGGGATTACTCCGCCCGTGAACGCGCTTGTTCCGGTGCCTGCGCAGCCGGTGGACGTGCGGCAGTTCGGTATACAACGCGGAGCGCACGTACGCGTCGGAGCCTGTTTGAACAAAGCAGGTATCGATCCGCGCGTTACGGGCTGTCAAACAAGCGATGGGCCGGACAAGATACAAGTGTGGGGGCCTGTCGCAAGGATCCGTTAGCGGCGGTATTTACCTAGCCCCTATGTCCGCAATGGGTGGAAAGCCGACGTTAAAAGCTGTGGGACTGGGCTTATCCAGGGTTGAACATGAACGTTTCGACCAGGGATGAGCTATCCCAAGGCGTCTGTTGGCCTTCGGTCAGTTTCAACACCTCGCGGCGGACGTTTCGAAACGTAATTTCAATCGGCTGGGCCTTATTCCGCAGCTGCTGCGCCAGCGCAGAAGCGAACGGACTAAAGTCTCCGGCCCCGTCTGCGGCGACCGATCCTGGCGCTGTCGAGTAGCTGATGAACGAACCATTGGGCGCCTCCATCTGCGCGAGGCCACGAGTGCCGCTGCGGAAGCTGCGAAGAACCGGCGTGTTGCGGCAGGCATCGAGAATGATGATGTTAGTCCCGGCGTCGGCTTCCTCCATTTGGAGGAGCACAGTGTCAGCGGATACGGCCTCCAGATCGACATCGGCTTCGCGCTTGATGGCTGCGTTAGTTGGAATGAGATAATTGACCCCACGAGACTGCATGCCGTGACCGGCGAAGTAAAATAGGCCTGTAGACCCGCGACCACCGCTCGCCATGCGCTCGCCGAGGCGCGATATGGCCTGCTTCATCGACCTTTGGTCGGCGTCGATCACCAGCTCGACCTGGAACCCGCTCGCGCGCAACTGGTCAGCGACCAACCGGGCATCATTGGGCGGGTTTTTGAGCGAGCCAAGGCTGGTGGAATATTCGCCATTGCCGATCACGAGGGCGAAGCGCGGGCCAAGTGAGAGTGTCGCAGGGAGCTGAATCGACTGTGGCGAAGGGTCTAACCTAGTGGCAATGGGAGGAACCGGCATCGCGATCGATGCTGACGCCGCAGCCAACATCTGTGGATTAGCGGCGCGCGTTTTTCCGGCCTGAATTGCACGAGCAAGGCGGTCGGCAGCTTTTTCGCCCGGTACGAGCGGGCGGAGCTTACCCCTCCCGTACTTATACTTGTACTCAATATCAGAAATCTTGCTCAGCCTATTCCCTTCACGCGACCAATATGATCCGTCGGCCAGCACGTGATTACGATCTACTCGATAGATGTTTCTCGCACCGCGATACAATTCGACGATTTGCCCGGTGGCTAAATCAAGCTCGAAATCGAGCCCAGAGTTCTCACCAGGAACATATCTGCGAAGCGTCCGGTTGGGAATCTGCCATCGGAAAGACATCAGAACGCCCGTGTTGGTGACAAAGTCGCGCTCGGCCAATTCGGCGAGAACGCCCCAACGCGGGTCGATAACCGTCTGGGCTGTCGCTGGACCGACGGCTAGGAAACACGATGCAATTGCGGCCATCGCAAGGAGCAGTCTGCCGCGAAGCATCCACAGTCGTTGCAAGCCCGAGATCACACGCCGCCCCCATCGCACACCAACCGCCCGTAAACTGGCGATAATTGCCCGCGCGTCAACCCTAGCGATTCACATCGCCGACATTAAGCTGAGCCGAATTAGTAGCGTCTCACCTAATGTCCGCTTTGGGTCGAAAGCTGCCGCTGGGGCCGCGGAAAGCGGATGTTACCAACTAATCTTCACCGAAAGCGTATTAATCGGCTTGATGGGAGGCAGTCGGATCGCGCGAAACGCCCGACGGGGTCGCCTGAGCAAGTGACCTAGCTCGGGAAGGGTTGGCAGATGGGGTGCTCGCGAACGCTTGCAACGTCCAGAGGCTGACTGGGTGACTCGACCTTCAATTGGGCGAGGTCGCCAAGGATCGTCGGGAACGTCTTGGTCAACGCCTCGTCGTAAAACGCCGCACGCGACACCAGGCCGCGGAGCCGGGCACGCTCGGCGGACGACAGCTCCGAAAGGCCGGCATAATCGCCCAGCGAGAACCAGACTTCCCGCTCGAGCCGCTGCACCGTCGCGAAGTTCTCGAACAGGTCGTAAACCGCGGCGTAGCGCCGGCGCACCTCCAGCGGCATCTTGGCGACGACCTGACCGGATTTCGAAACGTCCCACACGCTGTCGAGGATAAGTCGCGCACCGGGATCCCCGAGGTCCGCGGGGAGCGGGGTGCCGCCGCCGCGATCGACCCATCCGCGGAGATCCGCGATCCGCCGGCGGATGCATGGCCGCACGGCCTGACGATAACGGACGGCCGTCAAATTGTCGCCCAACTCGTCGCTTAAGACGTCGTACGCATCGTTGACCTGCGATCGCAACTCGCGGTCTTCCGCCCATTCTGTCGCCGCCAGGCCGAGCGCAACGCCGACCGCGACGATCAGCAGTTCGGCCACATACTTCCCCCAGGCGCGCGGCCCGCCAGGCAGCTGCAATCGCATCGGTTCCCCTTCCGCCGATCGATTAGCCAAGTTGATCGCGCAAGGCGAGCCGGGGCCAAGTGGTCGGCGCTCGCCTTTCTTGGTGGCGGAAGCCCGATGTCAGTGCCGATCAACCGCTATTTGCGTTCAGGCGAGCAGCCAGGTCAGAAGTTCGTCCATCTGGACCGCGGTTTCGGCGTAAGCATGGCCGGCCCCATGGTAGACGCGGGCCTGCAAGTTACGGCCACGCCGCCAACCGAGCTTAGCAAGCCGCCGCCTGATCGCCTCCTGATGCGCCGGCATGCCAGCGTCCATCATCTTGGTCCCATGGTCCAGCCATAGCCGCCGCCCGGCAGGCTCGCCGAGTTGCGCGAAGTAATCCGCCCACAATGACGGGAGACCCGGAACATCGATCATCCGCTTGTCATAGATCGGCCAGTTGGGGGACATGCAGGCGCAGCGGCCGAAGGCTTGTTGTCGCTCGACGAATATCGCCCCCGCCATCACGCCGGCCATGCTTGCGCCGAAAATGGCGGTGTCGAGGCGGCCAGGCGCCGTCCGATAGCGCGAGTCCACCAGAGGCTTCAGCTGGTCGGTGAGATAAGGGAGGAACTCGGCGGAGACGAGCGGCTTACCGCCCGTGCGCGCGATCTCACGCTCGACCACTTGGCGCAAACCGGCTTCGCCACGGTCGTAAATTGCCTGTGGCATGTACTGCAGGAAGCGATGCTCCTCGAGATTGTCGATGGCGACGATGATAGTCGGACGAATTTTTCTGGCGGCCGCCAGTTGCGCGATCCGGCGATCCGTGGCGAAGTTCACGCCGTCACTATCGCTTGCAAACGCGAACTGGCCGTCGAGCATGTAAAGGGTGGGGTAGGAGCGCCTGCCGTTTTCGTAGCCGGGCGGCAGCCAGACTCGCACGCGAGGCTCGAACTTGTCTGCAGGATCGCGCTTCGGAATCGTCTCGATACGGCCTTGCGGCGCGGCGCGGGAAGCCAGCGCCGGAATTGTGAATGCCGCCGACGTCAGGGCGATGAAAGCGCGGCGCGTGATCAAGTCCCGCGGTTTTTGGAACATCATGGGCGGAGCCTAACCCGCCGGTAGCCGGCTGGCTACGGCGCTCAAGGGCGCTACGATGTTCTGAATAGGCGGGGCGTGGCCGCGAGGGCTGGGCTGCGACTATTGAACGAACTGCAGGAACGTCGCGCCGGCGGCCAGATTTTGGGTGATATGTCCGCGGCACGGCGCGACGTCCTCGAGGTGGATGATATCGCCGGGGCCGACGACCCTTGAATCGCCGTCGGTCGATTTGATCTCCATCTTCCCCGCCAGGACGGTGATCCACTGGACAACGGGCGTCGGATGCGTCTTGCCGGAGCGCACGTCGTCGGCGCCCCAGCCCGTATCGAAACCGCCGAAAACGACCTTTTTGGCCGGCCCGCCGCCGCCGATGAAGATCGGCGAAGCGGGCGGCGCGAAGTTGATTTTCTCGAGCGGCGCCGTCTTCGTCTCGAAGTGGCTTTCATTGTCGGCGGTGCAATAGAGCCGCGTCCACGTCACCACCGACGGATCCGTCGCGATGGCCGAAGCCGATGCCGGGTAAGCGACTGGTGCATGTGGAGCGACAGCGGCGCACGCCGTGAGCGTGAGAAACGGCAACAATATGAACTTGCGCAACACTTTGTCCCCCCAAGAAATGCCTGCCTACGCTAGCAGCCAGGCGGCGCGGTTCAACCGCCAAGAAGATTACCGATGGCGGGCTGACCAAAGACACGCCCGATGTGGAAGTCTATGGGGGTCTCGGTTCGGTTCTAGAAGGGGAGGGACGGCATGGGACTTAAGCTTGCGATGCTGCTTGGGTCGGCGCTCGGTGCGGGCAGCGCCGACGCCCGGGCGATGGAATGTGCCCCGATCGACAATGCGATGATCGAAGCGCAGTTCGACCGCTTCAACGCGGCCTGGGCGACGAAGAACGCGGACACAGTGGCGGCTTTGTTCGCGCCCGACGCCGTGCTGCTGCCGACCCTGTCCGACGAGGAGCGGACGACGCCGGCCGGCATCCGCAAATATTTCGTCCACTTCCTCGAAAAGTCGCCCGTCGGCCATGTCGATTCGAGCAGCATTCGCTGGGCTGCAACATGGCCGCGCGAATGGGCAATTGGTCGGTGGATTTGACCGACTACAAGACGGGCGAGAAAAGCACCGCCAAGGCGCGCTATACGTTCGTCTATCGCTTTGCCGACGGCGCCTGGCGGATCGAGCACCTGCACAGCTCGCTGCTCCCTGATATGCCGTGAGCTGAGGCGACGGACCGAGCGCTCAGCGGCCGCCGAGCATCTTCTTCACCCCGCGCGCGGCCTGGCGGAGGCGGTGCTCGTTTTCGACCAAGGCGAGGCGGACATAGCCTTCGCCTTCCTCGCCGAAGCCGACGCCGGGCGCGACCGCGACATGGGCCTCGGTCAGCAGGCGCTTGGCGAATTCCATTGAGCCCAATTCACGGAACTGCTCGGGGATCGGCGCCCAGGCGAACATGCTCGCTTGCGGCACGGGGATGTCCCAGCCGGCGCGGCCGAAGCTTTCCACCAGCACGTCGCGGCGCTTTTTGTAGAGCGCGCGGTTGAAGTCGATGATGTCCTGGGGGCCATTCAACGCGGCGCAGGCGGCGGCCTGGACCGGCGTGAACGCGCCGTAATCGAGGTAGGATTTGACCCGCGCCAAAGCCTCGATCAGGCGGGCGTTGCCGACCGCGAAACCCATCCGCCAACCGGCCATCGAGTAAGTCTTGGACATCGACGTGAACTCGACCGCGACGTCCTTGGCGCCATCGACCTGTAGGATCGAGGGGGTGGGCGTGTCGCCGAAGTAGATTTCGGCATAAGCGAGGTCGGAGATGACGATCAGGTCATGCTCGCGCGCGAAGGCGATGAGGCGTTCGTAAAAGGCGAGGTCGGCGACGTAGGCGGTCGGGTTGCTCGGATAGCCGACCACGAGGACCTTGGGGCGCGGAACGGTGTAGCGCATGGCGAGCCGCAGCCGCTCGAAGAAATCCTCGCCGGGCGCGGCGGGGATCGAGCGGATGGCGGCGCCCGCGATGATGAAGCCGAAGGTGTGGATCGGGTAGCTGGGGTTGGGCGCGAGGACGACGTCGCCCGGCGCGGTGATCGCCTGCGCGAGGTTCGCGAGTCCTTCTTTGGAGCCAAGCGTGACGATGACTTCCTTGTCGGGGTCGAGCGCGACGTCGAAGCGGCGCTGGTAGTAAGCGGCCTGGGCCTTGCGCAGCCCGGGGATGCCGCGGCTGGCGGAGTAACGGTGGGAAGTCGGCTTGGCCGCGACTTCGGCCAGCTTGGCGACGACATGGGGCGGCGGGGCGCCGTCGGGATTGCCCATGCCGAGGTCGACCACGTCCTCGCCGCGGGCGCGCGCCGCCGCCTTCATCGCGTTCACTTCGGCGAAGACGTAGGGCGGAAGCCGGCGGATGCGGTAGAATTCATCGTCCATATTTGGCTCAATGACGGCGATGCTGCACTGCGGCAAGCGCCTAGCGCGGAAGCAAGGCGAAGGTCCGGCGGAAGGCGCGTTGCTCGGCGGCGTTGAACGCGCTCCCGGGCCCGCGCGGCGCGTTATCGGAAATGCCGGTGACGAAATAAGCGATGCCGCGCCCGCGCGCTCGGTCGATCCACAGGCCGGCCTTGAGGCCATAGGCGTCGCCGGAATGTCCGGCGAGGATCACGCCCTGCGTTCCGGGATCGTCGGCGCAGCCGCGGCGCTTGACGGGGATTTGCTGGATCGCGAGGCCGAAGCTGCAATAGAAGCCGCGCTCGACCGCGCCGTTGCGCCCGTCGTAGCGCCAGACCTGGGTGAGCAAGGTCTCGACCGATTGCGGCGAGATTATCCGCACACCATCGAGCGTCCCGCCGCTGAGCAGCAGGCGGCCGACCCGGGCGAGGCCGCGCGCGGAAATGCGAAGGCCGCCCTGCGGCGCGAACAAGGCGCCGTTTTCGCCGAGCTTCCACCGGGCGAGGTCGCAGGGCTCGCCTTCCTTGGCGTAGACCGGGCAGTCGGGCTGCTTGCCGCCCAGATCGTCGCGGACGACCTTGCCGTCCTGCATCAGGACAACGGCGCGGGAGATGGCGGCGTCGCTGCACGTCGGCCAGTTGAAGCAGGCGTCGAGCTTCATCGGCTCGATCACTTCGCGGCGCATCCATCGGTCGAAGCGCTCGCCGGTGGCGCGCTCGACGATCGAGCCGACGATCGGGAAATTCATGTTGGAATAAGTGAAATAGCCGTCGCCGGGGCCGTGCTTCGGGTCCCAGGATGTCGCGGCCGCCATCGCGACCTGGACCGTCTCGCCGAGCGGGATCGCATATTGGTCGTCGTGGTCGCGGATCGAGCTGGTGTGCGACAATAATTGCCGCAGCGTGATCGCGCGGTCGGGGAAGGCGGGGTTGCGAAGAGGCCAGCCGAGCAGGCGCGAGACGTCGCCGTCGAGGTCGAGCTTGCCCTGCTCGACGAGCTTCATCACGCCGATGGCGACGACCGTCTTGCTGATGGACGCAATGCGCACCGGATCGTCGGGCGTCACCGCGCGGCCCGCCGCGGGATCGGCGAGGCCGTCGGCGAAGCTCGCGAGCTCGCCATTGCGGTCGAACGCGACCCCGACTTCGGTGACCGGGCGGTGCCTGAACCATCGGCACCGTCGCACAGCCGGCGAGCAGCAGCGACAGGCAGGGGACGAGCATGCGCATGACCGCCAGCTTAGTCGCGATAGGCGGGCAATGACCAGCCACGCGCGATCGCCAGGCCGCGCAGCGCGAAGCCCGCAATGGCGGCGATCAGCGCGGCGACCGGAAGCGCGAGCCCGCCGAGCGACAGGGCGACGAACAGGCCGGCGGAAAGCGCCGCGGCGGTGACGTAAAGCTCCGGCCGCATCAGGATCGACGGTTCGCCCGCAAGCAGGTCGCGGATGATGCCGCCGGCGCATGCGGTGAGTACGCCCATCCCGAACGCCGGGACCGGCGCGACATCGAAGCTCAGCGCCTTGGCCGCGCCATAGGTCGCGTAAGCGGCGAGGCCGGCGGCGTCGAACCACAGCAATGCGCTGGCCGGCGAAGCGGCGGCGCGACGTAATCCAGACCAATAGCGCGGCGACGATGCAGATCAGCAGCGTGGCGTTATTGCGCACCCAGAATACCGGCGCACCGATCAGCAGGTCGCGCAGCGTGCCGCCGCCGACTCCGGTGACGACCGCGAAGAATATAAAGGTGACGAGAGTCTGGCGCTTTTCCGCGGCGAGCAGCGCGCCCGAAATCGCGAACACCGCAATGCCGAAATAATCGACCAGGTCGAGCGCGGTGGGAAGGGCCGGAGTCATGCTTACTCACTACGGAGTTGGGTTGCCGGCGCAAACGACTTAAACGGTTGACCATGACCCATGAAACGACTCCCCCCGCCATGCCGACACTCGAGGACTGGCAGCATTGGACGCTGGTGATGGGCCGCGCGCAGCAGATGATGATGGAGGCGTGGGCCGCCGGCCTCGGCAAGGACCAGCCGTTTCCCACTTTCTCTCCGCCCGCGTTCGGCTTTGGCGATCAAGCCGGCGGGCGCGGCGAGCGATCCGATGGCGCTGATGACGGCCGGCGCGCAGGCGTGGTCGAAAGGGCTCGAGACGTGGGGCAAAATGCTTGGCGGCGCGGTTCCCGGCGCCGACGTCAGCAACGTCAAGGACCGGCGTTTCGCCGCGCCCGAATGGCGCGACAATCCGATTTTCGACACCATCCGCCAGACCTATCTGCGGCTGTCGGACCAATTGCTCGGATCGGTCGAGGAGGTCGAGGGGCTCGATCCGGCACGCGCGCCAGAAATTGCGCTTCGCGACCAAAAGCTTCGTCGATGCGATGAGCCCGTCCAACTTCGCGCTGACCAACCCGCAAGTGCTCAAGCGGACGCTGGAGACGCGCGGCGAGAATTTGCTCAAGGGCCTCGCCAACATGCTCAAGGACGTGTCGGCGGGGCAGCTGACGCAGACGCAGAAGGGCGCGTTCGAGGTCGGGCGCAACCTGGCGACGACGCCGGGCAAGGTGGTCCACCAGACGCCGCTCTACCAGTTGATCCAGTATACGCCGACGACCGACGACGTGCTGCGAGACGCCGGTGGTGGTCTTCCCGCCGTGGATCAACCGCTTCTACATCCTCGACCTCACGCCCGAGAAAAGCTTCGTCAAATGGTGCGTCGACCAGGGCATCTCCTTGTTCATGGTGAGCTGGAAATCGGCCGACGAAAGCATCGCCGACGCCGGCCTCGACGATTATGTGCGCGGCGGGCAGATCGACGCGATCGACACCATCCGCGACCTGCTCGACGTCGAGAGCGTTCACGCGGTCGGCTATTGCGTCGCCGGGACGACGCTCGCCGCGACGCTCGCCTATCTCGAGGCCAGGGAGGAGGCGGACAAGGTCAAGTCGGCGACCTTCTTCACCGCGCAGGTCGATTTCGCCGAAGCCGGGGATTTGAAGCTGTTCCTCGGCGATGAAAGCATGGGGCTGCTGCAGCAGTTGACCGCCGAGAAGGGCTTTCTCGACGGGCGCTACATGGCGGCGACCTTCAACCTGCTGCGCGGCCGCGACCTCATCTGGAATTACGTCGTCAACAATTATCTGCTCGGCGAGGAGCCGGCGCCGTTCGACCTGCTCCACTGGAACAGCGACACGACCAATTTGCCGGCCGGCTGGCACAAGAATTATCTGGAGACATTGTACAAGGGCAACAAGCTCGCCGAGCAGGGCGGGATCAGCGTCGCGGGGATGCCGATCGACCTCAAGACGGTGACGGTCCCGAGCTATATCCAGGCCGGGCGCGAGGACCATATCGCGCCGCCCGAAAGCGTGTGGAAAATCATGGACCATTTCGCCGGCGACAAGCGCTTCGTGCTCGCCGGATCCGGCCATATCGCGGGCGTGGTCAATCCGCCGGCCGCGGGCAAATATCAATATTGGACCAACGACCAGCCGTGCGGCTCGCTGCAGTCGTTCATCGAGGGCGCGACCGAGCATAAGGGCAGCTGGTGGCCCGACTGGGTCGAGTGGCTGAAAAAGCAGGACCCGGCGACGGTCAAGGCGAGCGGCGCGCGGGTTCCGGGCGACGGGCAAGCACAAGGCGATCGAGGACGCGCCGGGAAGCTATGTCAAAGCTCGCTGAGCCTCTGACCATTCGCTTCGCCTTTCCCGGCGAGCGCGAGGAGCTGGAGGATCTGCAGCGCCGCGCGTCGCTCGCGCTGCCCGATTATCGCGCGCTGCTCGAGGCCAATCCCGATGCGATCGAGCTGCCCGAAGAGCAAATCGACGGCGTGCTGGTGGCCGAGGTCGATGGGCGAGTTGCGGGTTTCGCGGCGCTGATCGGCGGCGAGCTCGACGGCCTGTTCGTCGAACCGGCGCAGTGGCGGCGCGGCATCGGTTCGGCGTTGGTCGAACGGGCCGCGCACGAGGCGCGCAAGCAGGGGCTGTCGCTGACGGTGACCGCTGCCCCGCAGTCCCGCGATGTTCTACGAAAGCTGCGGTTTTGCAGTCGAGGGCGAGGCCGAGACGCGCTTCGGCCCGGCGCTCAGGATGTCGCGCTAGCGCTCAGCAGTTCTGAGTATCAAAACGACTGATGCACCCCGGCATCAGCAGTTTTGATACTTCCAGTGACGGCGCTTGCCATCGTTGAGCAGTTCGAGGGCCGTCGCGATGCGTTTCTCGCGCGTCGAATCCTGCTTGGCTTCCGAAATCCAGTCGAAATAGTCGCGCTGCGCGGAAGGCGGGAACGAGTCGAGCGCGGCCTTTGCCTTGGGGGCCTTGGCCAGGGCGGCGGCGAACTCGGGATGAACTTCCGGCGGCGCTTTCGGCACGTGCTTTGCCTGACGCGGTGCGGGCGCCCTTCCGGCCAGCGCCGCGGCCTCGCGGATCAGCCGCTCGAGCTCGGCATCGGGCGGCAGGTCGCCGACCGACTTGAGCTTGCCGAACTGGCCCATCGCGTCGGCGTTCGCGGCCCCTCCGCAAAGCTCCTGCCCGCGCCAGAAGTTGAGCGCCGCATGCTGCTTGAACGCGGCCATGACGAGCAGGATCTTGCCGTTGAGGGTGAACGCGGGCGCGCTCCACTTGAGCGTTTCATCGACCTCGGGAAGCGCGGCGTGGACGCGCTCGCGGATATGCTCGAGGATCGGCCGCGCGAACGGCTGCCGCTTCGCGATATAGCCGTCGATCCGAGCGTCGCGATTCAGATGATGCCTCCTCCGAGCATCAGCCGCAGAGCGCCGACGACGATCACGAACAGATTGAGGTTGCGGCCCGCATTCGCAGTCCGAAGCCATGCCGACGCCGGCTCCGAGGATGGCCAGCGGGATGATCAGCCAATTGGCCCAGCCGAGGAGCGGGATGAAGGCGACGATCGCGAGCACGAATGCGAGCGCTCCGATCAGCAGCGAGACGAGATTGAGCATCGGCGAGTCCCCTTCATTCGGGCGGTTGCGGTAAGCGCGGCTGGCGTAACAGCGCGGTGACATAGAGCGCAAGCGCGGTCCAGATGGCGGCAAAGGCAATCGCATGCGCCAGCCGGAACGCCTCGCCGTAGATCAGCACGGCAATCAGCAGTTGCAGCGTCGGAGCGAGGAACTGGAGCATCCCGAGCGTCGAATAAGGCAGTCGCCGGGCGGCGGCGGTGAACAGGATCAGCGGAATGGTCGAAACGATCCCGGCGAGGACCAGCAGGGTCGCGTCGAGCGGCGCCCGCGCCAAGCACCGGCGCTCCGGCGAATGCGCGCCACGCCAGCCACCCCGCCGCGAGCGGGAACAGCAGAGCGGTCTCGATGGTCAGGCCGGCGACCGCGTCGGCGGCGACGACTTTGCGCAGCAGGCCGTAGAGCGCGAAGCTGACGCACAGGGTCAGGCTGATCCACAATTGGCCCAGCGCTCCCGCGGCGAGCACCGAAATGCCGGCGGCCGCGATCGCCACCGCGAGCCACTGCATCCGGCCAAGCCGCTCATGGAGGACGAAGCGGCCGAGCAGCACGTTGGCGAGCGGGTTGAGATAGTAGCCGAAGCTGGCGGCGATGATGTGGCCGCTGGTCACCGCATAGACGTAGAGCAGCCAGTTGGTGCCGATGAAGATCGAGCTCAGGGCAAGGATCTTGAGGATTTTCGGGTCGGTCGCGGCGGCGCGCAGCGCGGGCCAGCCGCGGCTGACGGTGACGATCAGGGCAAGGAACGGCAGCGACCACAGCACCCGGTGGGCGACGATGTCGAGCGCGGGGACGTGGGCGATCGCCTTGAAGTAGATCGGCAGCACGCCCCACAAGGCATAAGCGCCGAGACCGAAGAGGAAGCCGTTGCGGCCGTGGTGCCGGCCATGGGCGGGACCGCGCTGTGCTGGTGCGCTTGAAGTGCGACTGGCGGCGTTCATCGCGGGTTCGCCTAGCGGGCGTAAGCTGCCGGTCAAAGCAATTGGTGAATGCCGCGTTTGTTGAAACTGTGCCGCGGCGCTGCCACTGTAGCTCAAGTCCAGCGAAAGGCCGGTGACACCAGTGGCTCTACTCCGCAGCTTGATGCTTGCCGCCTCCGCCGGGCTGATGCTCGCCGCGACCGGCTGCGCGACCAAGCCAAAGCGGCCGCCCGGACAAGCACCGACAATCGAGGTCGGACCGCCGCCCAAGGCCGATGTGTGGAAGGCGGTCGCGACGACTGCCGACGAGGACCGGCTCGCGCGGCTCGGCCTGGCGTGGTCGGAAGCGCTAGCCGAGGCGCGCAAGAGCAACCCGGGCGATGTCCGCCGCGACGAACTGCTGCTTCGCCCGCGCGCCGCGCTGGCGCGCCCGGCGCCGACTCCGGGAAGCTATAATTGCCGGCTGGTGAAGCTCGGCAAGGCGACCGCGAAAGGCCGAGCGTTCGAAAGCTTCAAGCCGTTCTTCTGCTACGTCGAGGTCGAGGGGGATCTTCTGACGATCGTCAAGCAGACCGGAAGCCAGCGCCCGGCCGGGCGCCTGTGGGAGGACGACGAGGAAACCCGCCTGATTTTCCTCGGCAGCCTCGCGCTCGGCGACGAGGACCAGCCGCGCGGCTTATGGCGACGATCCCAAGCGCGACATGGCCGGCGTGCTCGAGCGGATCGCGCCGTTCAAATGGCGGCTGGTGATCCCGTGGCCGCAAAGCACCTCAAAGCTCGACGTGTTCGAACTGACCCCGGTGGCGCAGCAGCCCCAGTGACGATTCGTCGCATCTGTGCATGAATCGGTGAATGTCCTGTGAATCATGCTGTGATGATCCTGTGAACGACCGGGGGACTGATTCTGGGAGCGACCGCGCCGGGCTGCTCGCCGACCCGCGAAGTCCGCGCGATCCTGTTTCCGCCGCCCGTGCCGGCGAGGCAATTACCTATTCCGAGATACTGGCGCTGCTCGGGCATCAGTTCACGCGGCCCAAGATGCGCGCCTTGTGCAAGGTGCTGAGCTTCGTCGACGATGAAGCGGCGACTCGCGGCGAGCCCGAGCTTGCGGTGCTGGTGGTGCGCCAGTCCGACGGGCTTCCCGGCCAGGGCTGGTGGGTCGGCGGGGCAGCGATGCATGGTCATGCGGGACCGTGGGAAGGGCCGAAGGCGGCGCGGCTGGTGCGCAAGTTGCATGCCCAAGCGTTCGCGTTTTGGGGGAGCGGCTGATAAGCGCGCCGCCGTGTCCCAGGAACGCATCTTCACCGTCGCCGACGACGACCATGGCATCCGCCTCGACCGCTGGTTCAAGCGCCATATGCCCGAAGTCAGCTTCAACCTCGTGTCGCGCTGGGCGCGGACCGGGCAATTGCGGCTTGGCGGCAAGCGCGCGGCGACCGGCGAGCGGATCGAGGCGGGCCAGGAAATCCGCTTGCCGCCCGCCGCCGCGGTGCCGGCAGCGCGCGACGCGGCCCAAGCCTGACTCGCGAGCCGCTCACGCCCGAGGAAGTTTACGCGGTGCGCGAGATGGTTATCCACGAGGACGACAACGGCTTCGTGCTCAACAAGCCGGCCGGGCTGGCGACGCAGGGCGGGACCAAGACGTCCAAGCATCTCGACCGGCTGCTCGACGGGCTGGCGGACAAGGCCGGCAACCGGCCCAAGCTGGTCCACCGGCTCGACAAGGACACGTCGGGCGCGATCCTGGTCGCCAAGAACGCGCGCTCGGCGGGCCATTTCACCAAGGTGTTCGCGACCCGCGCGGTGCGGAAGATCTATTGGGCGCTGGTGGTCGGCATGCCCGAGGGCAATGACGGCACGATCGACGCGCCGCTCGCCAAGCAGCCGGGCACCGGCGGCGAAAAGATGCACGTCGACTATGACGAGGGGCTCGCGGCGAAGACCAACTGGCGGGTGATCGACCGCGCCGGCAACCGCGCCGCCTGGGTCGAGCTGCAGCCGCTGACCGGGCGCACGCACCAGCTTCGCGCGCACATGGCGGCGCTTGGCCATCCGATCGTCGGCGACGCCAAATATGGCGGGCCCGAAGCGTTCCTGACCGGCGGGATCAGCCGCAAGCTGCACCTCCACGCGCGGCGGCTGAAGATCGACGCGCCCGGCGGCGGGAAGATCGATGTCACCGCCGAATTGCCCGACCATTTCTCGGAAAGCCTCGAGATGCTCGGGTTCGAGACCGCGACCGGAGACGCTCCGGCGCCGCCGCGCAAACCGCCACCCGGTCAAAGGCCGGCGCGGCCCAAGGCGGAAAGCCGCCGCGGCGAACGGCGTTCCGCGCGCTGGAACGGCGAGGAAGCGATGAACCGGCTCGCGCTGTTCGATTGCGACGGGACGCTGGTCGACAGCGGTGCGACGATCCATCGCGCGCTCGCGCTGACCTTCGCCGAAACCGGGCTCGACGGTGCCAGAGGCGAAGCAGTCGCGGCGGGTGATCGGGCTCAGCCTGGTCGAGGCGATGGCGGCGCTGCTGCCCGAGCTCGAGGCCGCCGACCATTATGCGCTGGCCGAAAGCTACAAGCGGCATTTCATCGCGCTGCGCGGTGCGGGCGAGGTCGAGGAGCCCCTGTTCGACGGGATCATCGAGCTGCTCGACACGCTCGAGCAGGACGGCTGGCTGCTCGGCGTCGCGACCGGAAAGTCGGACCGCGGGCTCAAACATTGCCTCGACCTCCACGGCATCCACGCGCGCTTCGTCTCGCTTCAGACCGCCGACCGTCACCCGTCGAAGCCGCACCCGTCGATGGCGCTGCTGGCGATCGAGGAAGCCGGGGCGAGTCCCGAGACCACGTTCGTGGTCGGCGACACCAGCTTCGACATGGCAATGGCGGCGGCGGCCGGGGCGCTGCCGATCGGCGCGGGCTGGGGCTATCATGAGGCCGACGAACTGCTGCGCGCGGGCGCGGCGGGAGTGGCGGAAGCGCCGGGCGACGTGCTCGCGCTGATTGCGGAGCATGCACATGGCTGAGGTTCCCGACATCAATGACGAGGCCAAGTGGAAACGGCGGCTGCTCGCCTTCACCGCGGTCCGCGCCGCCGGGCTGGCGATCTTCTTCCTCGGCGTGGCGATCATGTACTCCGACCTGCTGCGGCCGGGCGGCTGGCCGCAGGTTGGGGCGATCGTCGCGATATTGGGCCTGATCGACAGCCTGTTCGCGCCGCGCCTGCTCAAGCGCAAATGGGACGAAGCCGACAAGTGAAGCGCTTCTGGAAGGACGTCGAAACCGCCGGCGAGGGCGACGGCTGGGGAGTGACGCTCGACGGCAAGCCGCTGCGCACGCCGGCGCGCAAGGCGCTGGTGGTGCCGACGGCGCGCTCGCGCGAAGCAATCGCGGACGAATGGCGCGCGGCGGGCGAGACCGTCGAGCCGCGGGCGATGGTTCTGACCGGGCTGGCCAATGCGGCGATCGACCAGGTCGCGCCGGATCGCGCCGCGTTCGCGGCAGGGCTCGCGCGCTATGCCGAGGCCGATCTCGCTTGTTATCGCGCGGAAGGGCCGCGGCCGCTGGTCGATCGTCAGGCGCGCGAGTGGGACGGGCTGCTGAGCTGGGCGCGGCGGCGCTTCGACGTCGATTTCGCGACCACCGTGGGTGTGATTCACGTCGCCCAGCCTGCGGCAACGGTCGAGCGTCTGGCGCATGCGGTCGCGGCGCTCGACGCGTTCCGGCTCGCCGGATTGTCGCCGCTGGTGACGATCGGCGGGTCGTTGATCGCGGGGCTGGCGGTGCTCGAAAAGGCGCTGACGCCCGATGCGGCCTGGGCGGCCGTCAGCATCGATGAAGCATGGCAGATCGAGCAATGGGGCGCGGATGCGGAGGCCGAGGCGGCGATGGCCGCGCGTCACCGCGATTTCATGGCGGCGGCGCGGTTCCTGGACTTGCTCGACAGCTAATGCGCGGGGCCGATGAGGTCGCGGACGAAATCGTTGAGGCGGGTCTGGCGGACGCGCTTGGCGCGCTCGGCGGCGAGGATCGCGCGAACCTGTCCGAGGCAGCTCGTCCATCGCCTCGTTGACGAGGACATATTCGTATTCGGCCCAGTGATTAATCTCGTCCGCGGCGCGCCGCATGCGGTCGGCGATGACCTGCTCGCTGTCGGTGCCGCGGCTGACGAGCCGGCGCTCGAGCTCCTCCATCGAGGGCGGCAGCAGGAAGATCGTCACCAGATGCTCGCCGAAATCGGGCTCCAGCTGGCGCGAGCCCTGCCAGTCGATGTCGAACAAAATGTCGCGGCCGTCGCGTAGCGCCTGCTTCACCGGCGCCTTGGGCGTGCCGTAGCGGTAATCGAACACATTGGCCCATTCGACGAACTCGCCGGCGGCGATCATCCGGTCGAACTCGGCGTCGTCGACGAAATGATAATCGACGTCGTCGACTTCCCCCGGACGCTTGGGCCGGGTGGTCGCGGAGACCGACAGGCTGACTTCGGGCTCGGCCTCGAGCAGCAGGCGCGAGATGGTCGATTTGCCTGCCCCCGAGGGCGACGAGAGGACGATCAGCAAGCCGCGCCGCTGGCGTGACGATGAGGCTGCGCTGCTCGCGGCGGGGTCCATGAACGCTCTTGGTTCGACGGGCCGTGCGCGTCAAGCGATGGAATGGTGCAGTGCACAAGAAAAGGCTTGAAATGGTGCGGTGCAATGCTTATTGTGCAATGCAGCATTTCAGAAAATCAACATTCAGGAGAAGACAGCATGGCTACCCAAAACACCAACCAGGCCCAGGCCGCCGCCGACGCCCCCGCGAAGATCGCGGACGCGGTTGCTTCGACCACCGAGAAGGTCGTTCGCGAGAGCAAGACTGCCGCCACCCGCGAGCGCGCCAAGGCCAAGCGCAGCGCCAAGCGTGCGAATGCGTCGGCCAAGACTGCCAAGACCCGCGCTCGTCGCAAGAACAAGACGACCCGCAGCTACACCCGCCGCGCAGCGCCCAAGGCCGCTGCCGCCGCCAAGGAGACGATTTCGACCATGACCAGCAACAAGTTCTTCCCCGGCTTCGACGCCATTCCGGCGTTCGCTCCGTTCCAGTCGATGTTCGCCAATGCTGCCAATGCTGCAAATTTTGGCGATCGTGGCCAGAACGTTGCTCAGAACGTTGCTCAGGAAACCGCTCAGCGTGGCCAGAAGGTCGCCGAGCAGTTCGCCGACATGACCCGCGCCAACGTCGAAGCGATCGTCGAGGCCAGCCGCGTTGCCGCCAATGGCGCGCGCACCATCGGCCAGGACGTCGTTGCAACCAGCCGTGACGGCATCGAGCAGGCCGCTGACGCGATCCGCAGCCTCGCCGAAGCCAAGTCGCCGACCGAGTATCTGCAGTTGCAGGGCGATTTCGCGCGCGCTTCGTTCGACCGCATGGTCGCCGAAACCTCGAAGCTGACCGAGAATATGGTCAAGCTCGCGGGCGAGGCGTTCCAGCCGATCTCGAACCGCGCGTCGGCCAATGCCGAGCGCTTCAACAACTTCGTTGCCTGACCCTCTCCCCTCCAACGTCTAGGCAACGGTGTCGGCGGCCGCCCCGCGTAACGGGGCGGCCGCCATTTTTTTTGGCCATGCAGCCCGGCATGGCTTGCCGCGTTTCGGGGCAATGCCATATTTCAGGAGCATGATGAGCCAAGCGGCAATCCATATGGCGAACGGCCCCGGTCGGGACGATGACGGCCTCGAAGATATCGAGACCGGCGTCGCCACGCGCACCCGGCCCAAGACGAAGAAGCCGTCCAATTACAAAGTGCTGATGCTCAACGACGATTATACGCCGATGGAGTTCGTCGTGCTCGTCCTCCAGCAATTCTTCTCGATGGGCATCGAGGACGCGACCCGCGTGATGCTCCAGGTCCACCAGAAGGGCGTCGCGGTGTGCGGCGTGTTCACCTACGAGGTCGCCGAAACCAAGGTCAGCCAGGTGATCGACTTCGCGCGCGAAAATCAGCACCCGCTGCAGTGCACGCTCGAGAAGGCGTAGCCTTCGCCAGCCGCCACGATTGTAACGCGTCCGTCACGCGCTAAAGCGCGGCCGTGGACAGCATCTGGATCAAGGGCGGCACGCCGCTTCACGGCGAGATCCCGATCAGCGGGGCGAAGAATGCCGCGCTGACGCTGATGCCGTGCGCCCTGCTGACCGACGAGAAGTTGACGCTCGCCAACCTGCCGCGCCTCGCCGATGTCGACACCTTCAGCCATTTGTTGAACCAGCTTGGCGTCTCGACCGCCGTCGCCGGGGTCAAAAAGGGGGAAATCGGCCGCCGGATGACGCTCCAGGCGAGCGAGATCGCGTCCACCACGGCGCCCTACGACATGGTCCGCAAGATGCGCGCGTCGGTGCTGGTTCTCGGGCCGATGCTCGCCCGCGCCGGCGAAGCGACGGTCAGCCTGCCCGGTGGCTGTGCGATCGGCGACCGCCCGATCGACCTTCATCTCAAAGCGCTGGAAGCGATGGGCGCGGAGATCGAGCTGGCTGCCGGATACGTCCGCGCGAGCGCTCCCAACGGGCGGCTTGCCGGGGGGGAGTTCAGCTTCCCGGTGGTCTCTGTCGGAGCGACCGAAAATGCGCTGATGGCGGCGGTCCTGGCAAAAGGGCGAAGCGAGTTATTCAACGCTGCGCGCGAGCCCGAGATTGTCGATCTGTGCAATCTGCTGTTGGCGATGGGCGCCAAGATCGAAGGGCATCGGCTCGGGGCATCTGATCATCGACGGCGTCGAGCGGCTGCACGGCGCCGAATATGCGGTGATGCCCGACCGGATCGAGGCCGGGAGCTACGCCTGCGCGGCGGGGATCACCGGCGGTTCGATCGACCTCATCGGGGCACGTCCCGACGACATGCAGGCGATCTTGAACGCGTTGAGCCAGGCTGGCCTGATGGTCGAGTTTCACAACCGCGGAATCAAGGTCAGCGCCAACGGCAAATTGAATCCGCTGGCGCTGTCGACCGCGCCGTTCCCCGGGTTCCCGACCGACATGCAGGCGCAATTCATGGCCATGCTCGCGCTGGCCGAGGGCGACAGCTTCCTCGAGGAAACGATTTTCGAGAACCGCTACATGCACGTCCCCGAGCTTCGCCGGATGGGCGCGGACGTCGATATTCACGGCCGCTCAGCGGTGGTCCACGGACCCGGCTCGCTGGCCGGCGCCGAAGTCATGGCGACCGACCTTCGCGCATCGATGAGCCTGGTGCTGGCGGGGCTTGCGGCGGAAGGCGAGACCGAGGTGCTGCGGGTCTATCACCTGGACCGCGGCTATGAGCGGCTGGAGGAGAAATTGTCGGCGGTCGGGGCGACGATCGAGCGGCGCAGCACCGGTTAGCTTCTTAGTCGACCTCGCTCAGCACGCGGCGGCCGGCGAGCTTGTGGACGCGGCCGTGCTTCATCACGAAATCGACGCTTTCGAGCTCGCGGACGTTGGCCAGCGGGTCGCCGTCGACGGCGACGATGTCGGCATCCTTGCCTGGCGCGATGGTGCCGATCGAATCCGCCTTTCCGAGCAAGGTCGCGGCATTGACTGTCGCCGACTTGATCGCGGCCATCGGCTGCATTCCGGCATTGACCATCAATGCGAATTCCTGGCCGTTGTCGCCGTGCTTTGACACGCCGCTGTCGGTGCCGAAGGCGATGTTGACGCCTTCGCGGATGGCCCGCGCGAAGCTCTTTTCGGCATTGCCCGCCGCCTGGCGGGCCTTTTCATATTGCGCGGGCGTGAGCGCGCCGCGCTGGCCGTCGGCGAGGGCCGCGGCCGGGGCCAGCAGCGTGGGCACGTAATAGGCGCCGGTCTGGCGATAGAGGCGGAAGGTCTCGTCGTTGGTGAACGTGCCGTGCTCAATCGAGCTGACCCCGGCGCGTAGGGCTGAATTAAGGCCATCGACGCCGTGAGCGTGGGCAGCGACCTTGCGGCCATACATCGCCGCAGTATCGACGATGGCGCGCATCTCGTCGTCCATCATCTGCTTGGCCAGGCCCCCGGCGACATTGCTAAGCACGCCGCCGGTCGCGGTAATCTTGATCCATTCGGCGCCGAGCCCGACCTGGTCGCGCACTGCGCGGCGGCAGTCGTCGATTCCATTGCAGGTGTTGATCATGCGCTCGTTGGCGATTCGCCACAGGTCGCGATTCAGGCCGTTGCGCGGGTCGCTGTGACCGCCGGCGCCGCTGATCCCGCTGCCGGCGGCGACGATGGTCGGTCCGGCAAACATCCCTTGGTTGATGGCGTCGCGGAGCGAGAAGATCAGACGCGGGTCGTTGCCGAGGTCGCGCACGGTGGTGAAGCCGGCAAGCAGGGTCTTGCGCGCGTGGCCCATCGCGGTGAAGGCCTCGTCCTCATAATCGCGGCCGGCCGCCTGGAGCCGCGCCTGGAGCCGGTCGTCGAGCCCACGTAAATGGACGTGCATGTCGATGAAGCCGGGCATCACCGTCGCCGTTCGGAGGTCGATGACCTCGGCGCCGGGCACGTCCACGAAGCCCGCGCGGACCTCGGCGATCTTCGTGCCGCGGATGACGATTGTAGCGCTGCGCATCGGCGCCTGTCCGGGAACCGCGATCAGCGTGCCGGCGTAAATCGCGCGCACTGACGTGGCCGCTGCGGGAGCGGCGGGCTGGGCGGAAGCAGAGGCGGCGACGGCGATTGCGGCGCAGGCGGCGAGCAGACGTGTTTTCATGGTGAGACTTCCCCGTTTCAGGCTCAGGGAAGCCGCAAATGCCCCGCGTTGCAAGGGCTAGAAAATCTTCTGGAAGCGAATCGTCGTGCGCTCGTAGCCAAGGCGGCGGTAAAAGGCCTGCGCAGTGTGCCTTTCCTCGCCGACCGTGATTTCGACCCTTCCGCAGCCGAGCTTGCGCAGACGCCGCTCTGCTTCCTCGAGCAACATGCGGCCTATTCCCTGACCGCGCGCCGCCTCCGTCACGATGAGGATATTGACCCGCCCGACCAGCTGGTCCCGGTGGAGCGCGAGCATCCGGTGGATGCCGCATAGCCCCACGACGTCCTTTCCAAGAGTAGCTACCAGCGGCGTCTCCCCGGACGCTCGAAGCGGCGTCAGGTTCTTCCGCACGACTTTCGCGTCGACCTCATGCCCCAGCTCGCCGATGAGCTCGGCGAGGCGCGGGGCGTCGGCTGGCTTGGCATCGCGAAGCCCCGGTTTTGGCGGAGGAGGCGCCGGCTTCGGCATGGGCTTGGTCTTCGTCTTCTTGCGGGCGCGTGTGGCACCTGCCGCGCCGAGCGATGCGCCCCAATCGCTCGCGCCGAGGTTGCGGAGATAATCCTCGACTTCCTCGGGCTTCGCGGTCGGACCTTTTTCGTCCATCCCGAAGACAGGCTTGCCGGCGGCGTCGGTGAGCCCGACCTTGCCGAAGCGGCGCTTGGTGGGCGTGCGCACGCGCGAGCGGACGAGCTTCAGGCCGCGGTTGCGCACGCTTTCGGCGAGGGCGTCGAGGTCGCTCACAGGGCGTCGAGCGCGTGGAGCGTGACTCCGACCATTCCGCCCACGAGGGTGCCGTTGATGCGGATATATTGGAGGTCGCGGCCGACCGCCGCCTCGAGCCGCGCGGTGATTGTGCGCGCATCCCAGCTACGAATGGTTTCGCTGACCAGCTTGACGATCGAGCTGCCGTAGCTTGCGGTCATGCCCACCGCGGCGCGGCGCGCGAACTGGTTGATCGCGGCGCGGATCCGCGCGTCCTTCTCTAATGTCGTGCCCATCGAGCGAAGGACTTCGCCGAGCTTTCCGGCGAGCACCGCGTCGGGATTGCGCGCGGCCCTGACGATCGCCTCGCGGCCCTTCTGCCACAGCGTGTCGAGCCACAGGCCGACCGAGCGGTTTTCGAGCAACTGCTCCTTCATCTCCTCGACCCGCGCGCGCGTCTCGGGCCTGGTCTGGAGGTCATTGGCAAGCTTCACCAGGGCTTCCTCGACCTTGATCCGCACGGGGTGCGCGGGGTCGGTCGACATTTCGGTCGTCAGCTTCCTCAGGCCGTCGATTATCGAATCGGCGAGCTTGGTTTCGAGCCCGGCGAGCTTGAGCACCCAATTGGCCTTTTTGTGGACCATCTCGCGGATCAATTGCTCGTTGGCGTCGAGCGCCCGCGCCATCCAGCGGATCGCCGCCTCGAGCATCGGCACGTGGCGGTCCTCGTTAATCGCCGAGGCGAGCGCGTGGCCAAGCAGCGGCGAGACTTCCATCGCCCGCAGCCGCGTCGAAATCGCGCCCTTGACGATCCCGCCAAGCCGCTCGTCATCGAGGCTTTCGAAAATGTCGGCGATGAGCCGTGACGCGCCCGCGCGGATGCGGTTTCCCTCGCCCGCCGGAGTCTTGAGGAACCGGCCCGCGGCGCCGGCGACGTCGATCCCCTGCATCCGCCGCGCAACCACTGCCGGCACGAGGAAATTCTCCTTGAGGAAGTTGGCCAGCGCCTCGCCGATGCGGTCCTTGTTGCGCGGGATGATCGCGGTGTGCGGGATCGGCAGCCCCAGCGGGTGACGGAACAAGGCGGTGACCGCGAACCAGTCGGCAAGGCCGCCGACCATCGCCGCCTCGGCAAACGCCTTGACCCAGGCGAGCGCCGGATATTGCCCCTCCAGGGCGCGGGTCGCGGCGAACACCGCGGCCATCGCCACCAGCAGGCCGGTAGCGGCGATCTTCATTCCGCGCGCGCCCGGCTGGGCGGGGTTGAAGCGGGCGAGCCCTGCGTTGGCCATCATCATGCCAAGCTCAATAGCCGAGCCGGGCTAAGGGTTCACGTCGGCGAATTCACTCGGCCGGCGTGGCCAATGGCGGCCGCCCGTCGCCGGACGCTCCGGGGGCGGCCAAATGCTCGCGATCCTTGAACTTCTGGAACTTGCGCCCGAGCCACTGCTCGACGTCGATCGCCAGGCTGAAATAGGCCGGCACCAGCAATAGCGTGAGCAAGGTCGAGAACAACAGGCCGCCAATCACGGTAACGCCCATTGGCGCGCGCCAGCTCGAGTCCCCGTGAAGAGACATGGCGACGGGAAGCATGCCCGCGACCATCGCGATGGTCGTCATGACGATCGGCTGGGCGCGCTTGTGCCCGGCTTCGTAGATCGCTTCGTCCTTGCCCATCCCGTGGTTCATCATCTCGACCGCGAAATCGACCAGCAGGATCGAGTTCTTGGCGACGATGCCGAACAGCATGAGGATGCCGATGAACACCGGCAGCGACACCGGCATGCCCGCAATCTTGAGCGCAATGACCGCGCCCAGCGGAGCCAGCAACAACGAGCCCATATTGACGAATGGGGCGAGGAACCGGCGGTAGAGCAGGACCAGCACCGCGAACACCAGCAGGATGCCGGATACGACCGCGATCATGAAGCTCTGGATCAGCTCGCCCTGCCATTTCTGGTCGCCGAGCTCGAGCTTCTGGACGCCGTAGGGCAGGTTTTGCAGGATCGGCAAAGCATTGATTTTTTTCCACGCGTCACCGCTGACGAGGCCCGGTGCAAGGTCGGCGCCGATTGCGATGCGCCGCACCTGGTTAGTGCGCTGGACGTTGACCGGGCCAGACCCGAAGCCGACGTCCGCAACGGATTTCAGCGGGACCGAACCGCCGCTGGCCGTAGGCACCGGCAAATTCTCCAGCGTCGAAAGATCGCGCCGCGCCGATTCCGGCAGGCTGACGATGATTGGAACCTGACGGTCGGCGAGCGAGAATTTCGCGCTGTTCTGGGCGATGTCGCCGATCGTCGCGATACGGATCGTCTGCGACAGCGCGCTCGTGGTGACGCCGAGGTCGGCGGCGAGATCGAGGTGCGGCGTGATCACGATCTCCGGCCGCACATCGTCGCCCTGGACTCGCGGCGCGACGAGCTCGGGGATTTTCTCCATTTCCGTCGCGATTTGATTCGCGACCCTGTTCAATTGCACCGGATCGTTGCCGCCAAGATAAAGCGTGATCGGACGGCCGCCGCTGCCGGGCCCGCCGCCGTTCTGGCTCATGAAATTGACCCGCGCGTCGCTGATCTGGGCGAGGTTAGGCGTGATCTCGCGTTCGATTTCGAAGCTCTTCTTTTCGCGATCGGAGCGATAACGGACGTTGACGAACGCGACCGAGGTAAAGACGCGCTGGAACACATGCTGGACCTCGGGATGCCGCTGGACGATCTCCGCCGTCTGGTTGGCGACATCGCGCGTCTGGGCGATGGTTGAGCCCGGGGGCATTCCGACGCGGACCGTCGAATTGTTGACGTTCTGCTCGGGCTGGAAGGACATCGACAGGGTCGAGAAGACCACGCCCGTGAGGATCAACGCGGCGAAGCCGGCAACCACCGCGGTCCAGCGGTGGCGAAGAGTCCAGCGAAGCACATTGAGATATTTTTGCATCCACTTGCCCGACGCGTGCTCCTGCTCGCCGTGAGCGCGGAGGAAATAGGCCGCCATCAGCGGGGTGATCATTCGCGCGACGAGCAGGCTCATCAGCACCGCAAGCACGACCGTATAGCCGAAGTGGCGGAAGAACTGGCCGGAGATGCCGGGCATCATCGCCACGGGCAGGAACACGGCGACGATGGCCATGGTCGTTGCAAGCACCGCTAAGCCAATTTCGTCGGCGGCGTCGATCGATGCCTGGTACGCGCTTTTGCCCATGCGCATGTGGCGCACGATATTCTCGATTTCGACGATCGCGTCGTCGACCAACACTCCGGCGACCAGCGCGAGCGCAAGCAGCGAGAGGAAATTGAGGTTGATGTTCATCAGGTCCATGAACCAGAACGCCGGGATCGCGGACAGCGGAATGGCAACCGCGGAAATCAGCGTCGCGCGGAAATCGCGAAGGAACAGGAACACCACGAGCACGGCGAGGATCGCGCCCTCGACCAAGGCCCGCATCGAGCTTGAATATTGGCTTTTGGTATAATCGACCGTGTTGTCGATCTCGACGAACTTGATGCGCGGATTTTCCTTTTCGATCTTGGCGAGCTCGGCCCAGGCCGCGTCATAGACGGTGACTTCGGACGCCCCGCGCGCGCGGCTCATGTTAAAGCTGACCACCGCCTTGCCGCCAAGATAGGCGGCGGAGCGAAGCTCGCTATTGCCGTCATAGACCCTGCCGAGATCGGCCAGCTTCACTGTCCGCCCGCCCGAAACGATGATCTGGGTCTGCGACAGGCCATAGGCGTCGCGGGCGTTGCCGAGCACGCGTACGGTCTGTTCGGACCCGGCGATCTCGGCGCGGCCGCCGGTCGCATTGAGGTTCATCTGGCGCAGCTGCTGGTTCACCTGGGCAGCGGTAATTCCATAGGATTGCAGCGCCGACGGCTCGAGCTCGACGCGGACCTGGCGATCGACGCCGCCTTCGCGCGTAACCGCCGCGATCCCAGGCACAGAGAGCAACTGGCGCGACACGTCATTGTCGACGTACCAACTCAATTGTTCGAGCGTCATGTCGGTTGTCTGCGCGGCGATGAACGAAATTTCCTCGCCTTCGCCCGCGTCAATTCGGGTGATTTGCGGTTCGAGGATGCCATCGGGCAGATCGCTTCGGATCTGCGCGATCGCATCGCGCAAGTCGGTGACTGCCCGGTCGAGGGGAGTGCCGATCTGGAACGACACGAACGTCGAACTATTGCCCTCGCGAATTGAGCTGTTGATCTCCTCGACGCCGGTCAGGCCGCGCGCGGCGGCCTCGATCCGCTGGGTGACCTGGGTCTCCATCTCGCTCGGCGCCGCGCCCGGCTGGGACACGGTCACGATCGCCGCAGGGAATTCGATGTCGGGGAAATTGTTGACGTCCATCCGCATGAAGGCGACCAGCCCGGCGAGCAGGAGGCCGACGAACAGCACGATCGGCGGGACCGGATTGCGGATGCACCAGGACGAAATATTGCGGAAGTTCATGACTTGTCTCTTAGCTCCGCGGTGCGGCCTGGCGGCGCGGCCGGATGCGCTGCCCGGGATTGAGGAACGGCCCGGCCGACATGACAATCGCTTCCTGGCCGCTGAGACCGGCGGTCACGCTGACCCCGGCTTCAGTCACCGCGCCGACCTTGACCGCGCGGCGCTCGACCTGGTTGCGGGCGTTGACGATGTAGACATAGGTGCCCTTGGCGTCGCTCAGGACCGCGCTTTGCGGCAGCAGCGGGGCGGTGGTGGCGCCGGCGAGGATGCGCGCTTCGGCGAAGCCGCCCGGGCGAACCAGCGGGCTGTACGGAATCGCGATCCGCACTTCGCCGAGGCGTGAGGCGGGGTCGATCACCGGCGCCACTTGCCACACGCTACCGTTGACCGTGGTGTCGGAGCCGGTCGGATGGACCGTCGCCGGCATTCCGGGGCGGACCATTGCGAGGTCGGCCTGCGCCAGTTGCGCGCGCATCTCCATCTGGCCGCCTTCGGCGAGGCGGAATAGCGCCGGTGAGCCGGGACTGACGATCTGGCCAAGCTCGATATTGCGCTCGAGGATCAGGCCGCCGGTCGGCGCGACGATATTGAGCTGGCTGATCTGCGCGCGCTGCGCGCCGAGCTGGGCCTGGGCCACTCGCACTTGAGCATTAGCGGCGTCGCGAGTCGCCTTCTTCGAATCGATTTCAGCCTTGGACACGAAGCCGCGCGACTGGAGCGCCAGCGCGCGGTCGTAATTATTCTGGGCCAGCGCGGCCTGGGCGCGCGCCGCCTCAACCTGCGCGGCAAGTTGCGCGGCCTGCTGTGCCTGGACGGAGCGGTCGACCACCGCGAGCGTCTGACCGGCGCGGACCCAGCTTCCGGGCTCGACCAGCACGCGCACCACGCGGCCGCCCTGGCCGGCGATTCCGATCGGCTGATCGCGCCGCGCGGCAAGCGGGCCGCTGGCCGTGATCGCCCGCGCGACCTGGCTCTGGCCGGGAACGACGACGGTCACCGTCGGCATTTGGCCAGCGCCGCCGCGGCCGCCGGCCGCAGGCTCCTTTTTCTCCTCGCCGCCCATCATGGTCGCAAGAAGGATCGCGATCAGCACCGCCGCTACCGCGGCCGCGATGATCAGCAGCCGCCGCCGCCGGGCCGCCGCCGCGTCGGTGACGACGAGCGTGTCCGAGGAGTGGATCGAAGTTTCCCGGTTCATCATTTCCTGTCCATGTTCGCGAATCCGTGCCCGAAGCGGCGCGGTCGCTGTATTACGTCAATAACTCACCCTGCGCAACAGAGGCTGTGAGCGCTCGTGCCGCCACTGGTTTTCGACTAACGGTGGCACTTGCGCCGCGAGCGCGCGTTGCGCAGTCTGCGCATCGCCCGTCGGGGCTTGAACATAAGCGCAAAGGGGAGAGTCGCAATGATGGAGCAATATGGCATTCTGGGCTGGATCGTGGTCGGCGGGATCGCCGGCGCGATTGCAAAGCTGCTAATGCCGGGGCGCGATCCGGGCGGCTGCATCATCACCGTGCTGCTCGGGATCGCCGGGGCGGTCGTCGCCGGTTGGCTCGGCCAGGCGGTCGGCTGGTACAAGATGGGCGAGGGTGCGGGATTCATCGCTGCAATCGTCGGAGCGTTCCTGCTGCTCGGCATCTACCGCCTGATCGCGGGGCGACGGCGCACCTGAAGCGCGGCCCCGCCTAGACCGGCCCGGGCGGCCGTTCAGGATTGAGCCAAGGGGCAGGGTGCAAGCCCTCGCCCTGGTGATCGCTGACAAAGGAAAAGATATGCGACATGCCTCGATCGCGGCGCTGATGCTAGGCGCCGCAACGCTTCCCGCCACGATGTTTGCCACAGGCGCGTTCGCGCAGCCGGCATCGACCATCAACCAGACGATTGCCGGCACCCGGCTCGACGTCAGCGCGACCGGCGAAGTCACCCGCGTGCCCGACCTGGCGACGATTTCGGCCGGGGTCACGACGCGCGCCGCGACTGCGGGAGCGGCGTTGCAGCAGGCGGCGACGCGGATGGCGCGCGTCCGCGCGGCGCTCAAGCGCGCCGGAATCGAGGACCGCGACATCCAGACCAGCAACATCAGCCTCAACCCGGAATATCGCTACGTTGAGAATCAGCCGCCGCGGATCGTCGGCTATTCAGCGTCGAACCAATTGTCGGTGCGGTTCCGCGACATCGCCAATGCCGGCGCGATCCTCGACGCGCTGGTGGCCGAGGGCGCCAACCAGATCAACGGCCCGACGCTGAGCATCGACAAGCCCGAGGCGGCGCTCGACGAAGCGCGTGCGCGCGCCGTTGCCAGCGGACGCGCCCGCGCTGAGCTTTACGCTCGCGCGCTCGGGCTTCGCGTGGTGCGGGTGGTGATCGTCAGCGAGAGCGGCGGAAGCTATCCGGTGCCGCCGCCGATGCCGATGATGATGGCGCGGGGCGAGGCGGCGTCGGCCGACACCAAGGTCGACCCCGGCGAGCAGCGGCTGCAGGTCACCTTGGCCATGACGTTCGAGCTCCAGTAACTCGGCGAGCTTCAATAAGCGCCGCGTCGCAGCGCCATAAAAAAACGGCCGCGCAAGCAGTGCTCGCGCGGCCGTTTCAATGCTTTTGCTGGTCTAGCGGACTGATCCGCGGCGAACCAGGTTGACGATCGCGAGCAGAATGACCGCTCCGACTAGCGAATAGAGGAAGCTTTCGATCGTAATGCCGTCGTTGGATGTTCTGTCCGAACAGCAATCCGGCGATGACTGCGCCGATGATGCCGACGACGATGTTCAGGATGATACCTTGCTGAGCGTCGGTCCGCATGATCATGCTCGCCAGCCAGCCACAGATGCCGCCCACAATCAGCCAAATCAGAATACCCATGCGCATTCCCTCCTGTTTTTCCGACGACCGCTGCCAGGGCAAGCAACAGCCTTTCCGTCATCACAGACGCGTGATGCCCTTCAGTTGTTCCGGATTCGGAAGGGTCTGTCCAGTTTTTCGCTAATTCTTTTGGGGATAAAGGCCGGTTAATTCACGCACGAAACGAGTGTTACGGCAGTGTTACGGCCAAGCGCCCGCGCTCAATAGCGCTGCTGGCGCTCATATTGGTCGCGGTAATGCTTGATCCGCGTGACCCTGAGGCCCGGCATTCCGCTACGGTCGACCGCGCGCTGCCAGCTGGTGAATTCTTCGAGGCTCAGATTATAGCGTTCGCACACCTCGTCGACCGTCAGCAGTCCGCCGGCAACCGCGGCAACGACCTCGGCCTTGCGGCGCACAACCCAGCGCGTCGTGTCTGGCGCCGGGAGGCTGGCAATGGTCAGCGGCTCACCGAGCGGGCCGATGACCTGGGCCGGACGAAATTTCTGATTCTCAAGCATTCCCGTCACACCTGCTCATATTTGGTCGATGCAAGCGCTTTAACCTGCCCGCGTTGAAGATTTTCTGAAGTGCGGTGGTTAACTGGCTGGTCACTGCGATTACTCATCGATCAGCCCCCGGTGATTGCTCGTCGGATAATCCAGATTCACCTTCCGCGAAGGCGCCCCCAAGCTGCTCTGCCGCTTGCTTCCAGCCCTCGGCGCCCGCGAGGAAACAGGCGACCGCGTCGGTCCGCTGACAGCGGCCAGCGGCGGACTGGTCGAGCAGCTCATGCAGCTGCCGAGCACTGAGCGGCCGGGCCGCGGAAGCATCAATGTTCTTGTCGTAACGCGCCACGCTCATCCTCTTGCGGTGTTCGGCCGCGCCCTCACTAGGCGCGAGGAGTGAAATTCGGGTAAAGAGCCGCGACACCACGAGTTAACCGATGGAATACGACTTCGACCTTCACCGCCCGGCGGCCGATGCGCGAATCGTCGTCGCCATGTCAGGCGGCGTCGACAGCTCGGTCGCGGCCGCGCTTGCCGCGCGCAGCGGAGCCGAAGTGATTGGCGTGACGCTCCAGCTCTACGACCATGGCGAAGCTGCCCGGCGCCCTGGCGCGTGCTGCGCGGGGCAGGACATCTACGACGCCAAGACCGTCGCCGACCGGCTCGGCATTGCCCATTATGTGCTCGATTACGAAAGCCGCTTCCGTTCGGGCGTGATCGACCGCTTCGCCGACGAATATGCGCGCGGCCGGACGCCGGTGCCGTGCGCGGCGTGCAACCAGGGGGTCAAGTTCACCGACCTGATCACCTTCGCGCGCGAGCTTGGCGCCGACTGCCTTGCCACCGGCCATTATGTGCGGCGCCTGGTCAGGGACGGCCGCGCCGAGCTCCACAAGGGCGCCGACCCGCGCCGCGACCAGAGCTATTTCCTCTATGGCACGACCCGGGAACAGCTCGACTATCTGCGCTTCCCGTTAGGCGCGATGCCCAAGGACGAAGTCCGGCGGATCGCGGCGGAGACCGGGCTCGAGGTCGCGGCCAAGCCCGACAGCCAGGATATCTGCTTCGTCCCCGACGGGGATTATGCGAGCCTGGTCAAGAAGCTCCGCCCCGAAACCGCGCGCCCGGTGAGATTGTCGACCTCGAGGGCCGAGTGCTCGGGCAGCACCGCGGGATCGTCCATTTCACCATCGGCCAGCGCCGCGGGATCGAAGTCGGTGGGATGGCCGAACCGCTTTACGTCGTGCGTATCGAGCCGGAGGTTCGGCGGATCGTTGTCGGGCCGCGGCGCGCGCTGGCAGTCAGCGCGATGCGCATCGAGCAGGTCAACTGGCTGGCCGAGGAGCAGCGCCAGGTGAGCGTCAAGGTACGATCGCTGGCGGCGCCGGTGGCGGGGTCGATCGATGGCGACTGGATTCGCTTCGACGCCGGCGAGCAGGGCGTCGCGCCGGGCCAGGCGGCGGTGATCTACGATGGATCGCGGCTACTCGGCGGCGGCTGGATCGCCGAGACCACAGCGGCGGAAGTAAGCGAGCTCGCCGCCGCCTGAGCAGGAGAAGTCGCGCATGTTGTTGTTCCTCGCCGCCTTGGCACTGCAACCGACCGTCGCGGCGCCGCCAGCGCCACCGCCTGCGCCGACTGCCTGGCCGTCGCGCGAGGGCGATGCGGTGCTGCGCAATTTCCGCTTCCGGTCGGGCGAGTTACTCCCCGAGGTGCGGATGCATTTCACGACCCTCGGCCAGCCGCGCCGCAATGCCGCAGGCCACATCGACAATGCGGTAATGGTCCTTCACGGGACCGGCGGAAGCGGCCAGCAATTCCTGCAGCCGCATTTCGCCAACCTGCTGTACGGGCCCGGCCAGCCGCTCGATATCCGCCGATACTTCATCATCCTGCCCGACAATCTCGGCCATGGACGCTCGTCCAAGCCGTCGGACGGGCTACGGATGCGATTCCCGAAATATGATTATGACGACATGGTCGAAGCGCAGCGGCGGATGCTGGTCGAAGGGCTCGGCGTAAACCGGCTGCGCCTGACCATGGGCACGTCGATGGGCTGCATGCACATCTTCGTGTGGGGCCAGAAATGGCCGGACTTTGCGCAGGCGCTGATGCCGCTCGCGTGCCAGCCGATCGAGATTGCCGGATTGAACCGGATGTGGCGGCAGCTGGCGATCAGCGGCATCCAGGCCGATCCGGCGTGGCAAGGCGGAAACTATCGCGCCCAGCCGATCCAGGGCCTTCGCACCGCGCAGTCGCTGCTGTTCGTCGCAGGCGCGGCGCCATTATATTACCAGGCGCAATATCCGACGCGTGAAGCAGCCGGGGCGTTCGCCGAGGAGCGCGTCGCGGCCGCGCTCGCGAGGCTCGATGCGAACGATCTCATCTATCAGCTCGACGCGTCGCGGAACTACAACCCATGGCCGGGGCTGGAAGCAATTCGCGCGCCGATGACGTGGCTCAATTCGGCCGACGATTTCATCAACCCGCGCAATCTCGATTATCCGCAGATCGCGGTGCGGCGGATGAAGAACGCCTGTTTCCGGCTGCTTCCCGAGACCGCGGAAACGCGCGGACACAGCAGCCACACCTGGGCGAAATTCTGGGCCGAGGACCTCAGTGCGCTGCTGGCGCGGTCGGCCAGTCTCAGCGCGCTTCCGGCGCGCCAGGAAGGTCGTAGGCCGAGACGTGGTTCATGCTGATGCGCCACTCGCCGCGGCGCTTGCGGAACAGCCGCGTATTGATCCCCTCGGTGACACGCCCGGTGCGCTCGAGCCGGTAGCGGCCGACCAGCATCGCCGCGTCGGGGGCGAGCAGCTCGACCTTCATGTCGTAGAAATGGAGCTTGCCACGCCGCCCCGGATCGCCGCCGCCATAGTCGCGGATATATTGGTCGAGCGAGCCCTGCCACCCGTCGCGGAACTTGCCGCCGGAGACGAACACCACGTCCGGGTTCTGGAAGCCCCACATGTAGCCGCGGAAGTCCCCGCGGTTCCATGCGGCCTCCATCCGGGCAATGACTGAAAGGATCGCCGCGCGCTCCGCATCGTGGCGAATGGGAGCCGGCGCTGCCGGGAGCGTCGCGCAGGCTCCAAGCGTCGCGCAGGCAAGCGATACCGCAATAATGGCGGGCCTCATCGGTCACCGACCTCGCGTCTAGCGGCGCTCGACGCATAAAGGATCAGGCCGGCGGCGGCGAGCGCGAGCAGCGTCGCCCAGGCGACCGGTTCGGCCTGGGCGGCGAGCCACAGGCAAGCGGCGATGGCGACCGCCGCCAGCCCAATCCACAACTTGCCGGCGCTGCCGCGAAACAGGGTCGCCGACGTCACGCCGTAGACGATCAGGCGCGACAACGTGCTGACCACCGCGAGCCAGACAAAGCCGCCGCTGAGCGCCAGCGCGGCAGCGAGCAGCCCGAGGAAGAAGATCGAATTGGCGGGCGTGCCGAAGCGCGGGGAGATCGCTCCGAACCAGGCGGGCAGGTCGCCGCGCTCGCCCATTGCCTGGGTGACGCGCGGCGTGGCCGCGAGGTTGGAGTGGAGGTTCCCGGTCAGCGATGCGAGTGCGGCGAAGGTGACGATTATCGCGCCGATCGGTCCGGCGAGAAGCGCGCCCATGTCCACCAGGGGCGCGGTGGATTCGGGCGCTCCAGCGGGGAACGCCGCGGCGAACCCAAGCTGGACGAGGAAGAACAGGCAGGCGGTGACGGCGATGGTCGCGAGCAATGCCCTCGGAATTGTCGCGCGCGGCGCCCTCGTCTCGCCGGCGGTGGCGGTCGAATTCTCGAACCCGATGAACGCGTAGAGCGCGAGCAGCAATGTGCCTTCTAGCTGGGTGAGTGGCGGCGGCGGGCCGGGGGCGGGGATTCCAGCTCAGCGCCAGCGCGGCGATGGCGAGCACGATCAGCGGCGCGGTTTTGAGCAAGGTGAGGCCGCCGAGCAGGTGCATCGAGCGGCGCACCCCGGCGATGTTGATCGCGGTCAGCGCGCCGACCATCGCCACGATTAGAAGACCGCGAAGCACGCCGTCGGCGAGCGGCGCCCACCACCGCGCGGCATAGGATGCGAGGACCGTGGAATTGGCGGCAAAGGCGGCGGCGCGGGAGATGTAATAAATCCAGCCCAGCTCGAACCCCGCGAAGTCGGCCAAAGGCAGCGCCATGCGCGGCCGGTCCGCCATTATGCTCGAACGCCCCGGCGGCGCGCGCATAGGGGATCGCAATCACCAATATGAGCAAGCTGGCGATCGGGAAAATATACGGGCTGAACGCGCCGAGGCGTTCCGCGAGCGACGCCGGAAGCGCGAAAATCCCCGATCCGACGACGCCGTTGAACGACAGCAGGAGCGCGCCGCCAAGCCCGATCTGGCGGGCCAGCCTTGCGCCTTCACGCACAGATGGCCGCGTGCCTTCGCTCACAGCTGGAACTGGCCGACGATGACCGTTTGGCAGCGCCCGCCAAGGATCACCCGGTCACCCTCAAGTCGGCAGCGGAGGATGCCGGTGCGCCTGCTGGCCTGCAATGCGGTGAAGCGATCGCGGCCGAGACGTTTCGCCCAATGGGGCACGAGCGACGCATGGGCGGCGCCGGTTACTGGGTCTTCGTCGATGCCATAATAACCGGCGAAGACGCGGCTTGCGATGTCCTGCTCGTCGCCTGGAGCGGTGACGATGACGAGGCGGTCGAACGCGCGCAATTTGGCGAAATCGGGCCGGACCGCGCGCACGGCGGCTTCGTCGGGGAGCTCGACGATGACACTCGCGCTGCCGCCGTCGTGGAGGAAGGTTGCGCCGCTTAAGCCGAGCGCTTCGTGGAGCCCGCGCAGATCGCCTGGGCGGGTCGCAAAAGCAGGCACGTCGAGCTCGACCAGATCGCCGCGGCGGGTGACAGTGAGAATCCCCGACCGGGTTGAGAAACGCAGTGGCTGGCCGGTGACAAGGACGTGCCCGGTGGCAAGGCTGGCGTGGCCGCACAGATCGACCTCGGTCGTCGGCGTGAACCAGCGCAGGTCGTAATCGGCGTCGCCCCGCTCGCTCGGCACGGTGAAGGCGGTTTCGCTGAGATTATTCTCGGCGGCGATCGCCTGCATCTGCGCGTCGTCGAGCCAGCGGTCGAGCGGCATCACCGCCGCCGGATTGCCGGTCAGCGGAGCTTCGGCAGCGAACGCGTCGACCTGGAAGAAGGGCAGGCTGGTCATGTCGCGCGCTCCGTCAAATCGGCCGAAAGCAGGGTCTCGCGGTCGGTCTGGCCTTCGGGATCGACGTGGATCAGGATTTCGGTCCCGGGGAAGCGCGCCTGCAACGCCTCCTCGGCGACATCGAGGCGGTCGTGGGCCTCGCGAACGGTCCAATTGGCCGGGACCCAGACGTGGAACTGGACGAAACGGAGCGTGCCGCTTTTGCGCGTGCGAAAGTCGTGCAGGCCGGCAAGCTCGGGAAATTCGCGCGCCGCGGCGAGGAAAGCCTGGCGCTCTTCCTCGGGCCATTCGCGGTCCATCAACTGGTCGATCGCCGCGTTCGACGCGCGCCACGCGCCCCAGGCGAGCCACGCAGCGATGAGGATTCCGAACGCCGCGTCTGCGCCGGTGACGCCGAGCCACTGGTCGAGCAGCAAGGCGGGGATTACCGCGCCATTGAGCATCAGGTCGGACTTGTAATGGACATTGTCGGTGCTGATCGCGATCGACCCCGTCTGCGCGATCACCCGCCGCTGATACCACAGCAGGATTAGGGTCGCGGCGATCGCGGCGATCGAGACGGCGATGCCGAGCTCCATCTGCGCGGTCTCGGCGCCATCGATCAGCCGTTGAACCGCGCGCCAAGCAATCCACGCGGCTGAAATCGAGATCAGCACGACTTGCGCAAGCGCGACCAGTGCCTCTGCCTTGCCATGCCCGAAGCGGTGATCATGATCCGCCGGCACTGCGGCAATGCGGACACCGGCGAGCGTTGCAAGGCTGGCAATGAGGTCGAGCGTGGTGTCAGCGAGGCTTCCGAGCATCGCCGTCGAATCGGTCTCCCACGCCGCCCACGATTTCGCGACCAGGAGCGCGACCGCGAGCGCGACGCTGGCGATCGCCGCGCGGGTCGCGAGTTTCGAGCCGGCCGCCGCGTGCGCCGCGCTGGTCACGGGAAGAGCAAACCTTCGCTCCAGCCGCCTTCGAGCCGGGTGAACAGGCGGCGCTCATGGAGGCGGTGCGGGCGGTCGGACCAGAATTCGATCCGCTCGGGGATGACGCGGTAGCCGCCCCAATGTGGCGGACGGGGCACGTCCTGGCCTTCGAACCGCGCCGCGGCGGCGGCGAAGCGCTGCTCGAAGGTTTCGCGGCAATCGAGCGGGCGCGACTGGTCCGAGGCCCAGGCGCCGAGCTGCGAATCGCGCCCGCGGCTGGCGAAATAGGCATTTGCCTCAACCGTGTCGGTACGCTCGACGCGACCTTCGACGCGGACCTGGCGGCGCAGCGATTTCCAGTGGAATAGCAGCGCGGCGCTCGGATTGGCGGCGAGGTCGCGGCCCTTGTCGCTGTCGTCGTTGGTGTAGAAACTGAAGCCGGCCGGCCCGTAGCCCTTGAGCAGCACCATGCGCACCGACGGGCGGCCCGCCGCGTCGGCGGTGGCCAGCGCCATCGCCTCGGGGTCGTTGGGCTCGGCTTCGCGGGCCTCGGCGAACCAGGCGTCGAACAAGGCGAAAGGGTCGGCGGCCATTATGCCCGCGGGCTTAGGCTTGGACGCGGCGCGGCTGCAACCCATCTACGCCGCCGCGAGCGGGCGAGCCTGACCATCTGGTCAGGCGCAGGCGCTTGCGGCATGGAGCGGCATGGCTTTGGACCTCTATCAACGTCTCGGCATCCAGCGCGGCGCGAGCGAAGCGGAAATCAAGAAGGCCTATCGCAGCCTCGCCAAGCAGCTTCACCCCGACCGCAACGCCGACAATCCGAACGCCGCCAAGCGCTTTGGCGAGATCACCCAGGCCTACGATCTATTGTCCGACAAGGACAAGCGCGCCCGCTACGACCGCGGCGAGATCGACGAGGAAGGCAATCCCAAGTCGCCGTTCGGGTCGGGCTTCGGCGGAGGTTATTCGCCTGGTGGAGGTGGTTTCGGCGGCGGCGGGCGGCCGGGCCAGGGGCACGAGAATTTCAATTATGGCGGCGCCGGCGGAGTTCGACCCGGCCGACCTCAGCGACCTGTTCGAGGGCCTGTTCAACACCGCCGGCGGTGCCCGGGGCCGTCCCGGCGGCGGCTTCGGCAGTTTCCGCCAGCGCGGCCGGGCGCCGCAAAAGGGCGCCGACATTGCCTACAAGCTCAAGATCCCATTCACGGAGGCGGTCGCGCTAAAGCCGCAGCGGATCACGCTCGGCGATGGCAAGACAATCGATCTGAAGCTTCCGAACGGCCTGGATAATGGCACCAAGATACGGCTTACGGGAAAGGGCGCCGAAGGCCCTGCCGGGCGCGGCGATGCAATCGTCACGATCGAAATCGCACCCCATAAATTCTTTACCCGCGAGGGCAGGAACATCCGGCTTGCGCTGCCCGTCACGCTCAAGGAGGCGGTCCTCGGCGCGAAGGTGAAGGTGCCGACGCCCGAAGGCCCGGTGATGCTGACGGTGCCCAAGGGCGCGACGTCGGGCACGGTTTTGCGCCTCAAGGGCCGCGGCTTTGCCGGCAAGGACGGCAAGCGCGGCGACCAACTGGTCACCGTCCACGTCGATCTGCCGGCCGACGACGCAGCGCTGCGATCATTCGCGGAGAGCTGGAACGGCGGCGGCAACCCACGCTCCGGCCTCGGCGTCTAGCGACCGATGCGCGAGACTTCGCCCCAATCGCCCGAAGCACGGCGCAAGCGGCTTGCCAGCATGCGCGCGGCTTTCGGGCCGCAAGTGCAGGAGAAACTGAAGCCGCGAGTGACCGCGTGGGAAGTGGTCAAGCGGGTTTCCATCGGCGTCTATAACGACGGCTTCATCCACGCCGGCAACCTCGCTTATCTTTCGATCCTGTCGCTGTTCCCGTTTTTCATCCTTGCCGCGGCAGTCGCGCATTTGTTTGGCCAGAGCCAGGATGCTCAATTGACCGTGATCAACGTCCTTCACCGCCTTCCGCCGGACGTCGCCGAAACGCTCCGCGGTCCCGTGATGGAGGTACTCAGCGCGCGCACCGGGCCGTTATTGTGGTTCGGCGCGATCGTCGGGCTGTGGACCGCAACCAGCTTTACCGAAACCATCCGCGACATCCTGCGACGCGCGTACGGGGTCCACTTCAGCGCGCCCTTCTGGGAGTATCGTTTGTGGTCGATCCTGCTCATTCTCGGCGCCGTCGTGCTGCTGATGATCGCGTTCGCCGCTAGTGTCGCGCTGAGCTCGGTCAATCATGCGATGGCGATCTGGTTTCCGGCCGCCGAAGGCTTTCTCAGCTCGCTAGGCATCTACCGCCTGATCCCGGGAGCGACCCTGTTCTTCACCTTTTACGCTTTGTTCTACGCGCTGACTCCGTCGCGATACCGCAAGCACGATTGCCGCAAATGGCCGGGAGCATTGTTCATCACCGCCTGGTGGCTGGCGACGGTTGAGCTGTTGCCCGACACACTGAGTCTGCTTGGCGGGTACAGCCTGACCTACGGCAGCCTCGCCGGCGTGATGATCGTACTCATCTTCTTTTTCATCATCGGACTCGGCGTCGTCACCGGGGCCGAGCTTAACGCCGCGCTGGCCGAAGGCGGGGCCACCGCGCTAAAGGGTGAAGTCTATTCGGGACCGTATACCGATGTCCTCGAGGTCGAGGAGCCGGAGCCCGGGGAGGAAGTGCACCGGGAGCCGGCAACAGGGGGCCAACTTTGACTGGATTGATGGACGGCAAGCGCGGGCTGATCATGGGTCTCGCAAACGACCGCAGCCTGGCTTGGGGAATTGCCCAGGCGCTTGGCAGCCAGGGCGCGGAAATGGCTTTTTCCTATCAGGGCGAGGCGCTCGAAAAACGCGTGCGCCCGCTGGCGGAGCAGGTCGGCTCCGATTTCCTGATCGATTGCGACGTCAGCTCGATGGCCGCGCTCGATACCGCGTTCGGCGAAATCGAGAAGCGCTGGGGCAAGCTTGATTTCCTCGTCCACGCGATCGGCTATTCCGACAAGAATGAGCTGCGCGGGCAAGTTCGTCGACACCTCGATGGACAATTTCCTGATGACCATGAACATCTCGGTCTACAGCTTCGTCGCCGCTGCGCGCCGAGCCCGCGCGCTGATGAGCGCCGGCGGGTCAATGGTCACGCTGACTTATTATGGCGCCGAAAAGGTCATCCCCCATTACAACGTGATGGGCGTCGCCAAAGCCGGGCTCGAGGCGAGCGTCAAATATCTCGCGATGGATCTCGGCCCCGAGGGAATTCGCGTCAACGGCATCTCGGCCGGGCCGATCAAGACGCTGGCCGCGAGCGGGATCGGCGACTTCCGCTACATCCTCAAGTGGAACGAATATAACAGCCCGCTGCGCCGCAACGTGACGATCGACGATGTCGGCGGCGCCGGACTCTACCTGCTCAGCGACCTGGCGAGCGGCGTCACGGGCGAGATCCACCACGTCGACGCCGGATATAATGTGGTGGGAATGAAAGCCGAAGACGCGCCTGATATCGCCACCGTCTGACCGGCCAAGAGAGCCCGCGCGGTCAGTGCGCCGCTTTTTCCTGCTTTCCGGTGCCGTCCGATGCGGATTCGTCGCTGCTCTCGGTCACCGGCCTGGTCGATTCCCTCCACACGTATCCGCCAACATAGGGTCCGTCCTGGATCTTGACCCAGTCCGGTTGCGCTCCTGCCAGCGTGGGCACGATGTTGATCGTGTCGCCTTTCTCCAGCTCGCCGAGAACCCGCGAGCCCCTGACCATCGGAAGAGACCGCACATTCACCTTTGAGGTAATGCTGTAGGTCAGTTTTGCCTCCTGCGTGACCGCAGGGGACGGTTCAGGCCACAAAGTGGTCCAGACCAGCGCGGCGACCAGCAGCAACACGATCCCGAGCCCGATCAAGCGAATCCCAGTCTCGGAGGGCAGGAAGCTCCGCCGTTCCTCCTCCTGGTCATCTTCCCAATATTGGTCATCGACCCAGACTTCCTCGGGATAGATTTCGATCTGGGGTTCCGGTTCGGCGACGAAGGTCTCCGCGGCCGGGAGATGCGCCTCGGGCTCCACCATCGGCGCCGTGGGAACATCCTGTTGTTCGACCGGGCCGGCGGGTGGCGCCTCCAGTGATTCGACGACCTCGGCAAGGACTGGCTCTTCGGCGGGCGATGTGCCTTTCACGGTCTCGGCCTTCTCGATCGCAGGCTCCTGGGCGACGCGCAATTTGGCCTTGAGCGATTCGACGATCGCTTGGGCTATTTCGTCCTGGATCGAGAAGATATCGGAGAATTCGCGATAGTAGCGGTCGGACCAGACATGCTCGCCGCTGGCGCCGTCGACAAGTTGGGCGGTGATCCGGACGCGGTCCCCGGCTCGTCGGACGCTGCCCTCCAGGACGTAACCGACGCCGAGTTTTTCGGCGACCTGGGTGGCATCGACCTCGGGGCCCTTAAATTTGAAGGCGGTCTTGCGCGCGGTCACCGCCAGGCCCGACACCTTGGCCAGCTCGCTGGTGATGTCCTCGGCGATGCCGTCGCAAAAATAGTCGGGCACCGCCTCGCTGCTCATGTTCTGGAACGGCAGCACGCAAATCGAATTCTCGGGCTTCTCCTGCTTGCGCGATTTGGGCCGTTCGACCGCCCCGGCCAAAGCCACGACGCTCGCCTGCAGCTTGCGCCAGCCGGCGTGATTATTGTCGCCGGTCCAGCCGGTCAGGTCCGCGCATTGGATCTGGTTGAAGGGGATGGGCGGGACCGTTCCGTCCACAGTGCTCTGGATAAGCGTGCCGAGCTCACGCGCGGCGTCGGCCTCGGCGCGCACCCATTGCGACTTTGCGGCTTCGGCCGACCACAGGACCAGCACAGCTTTGGCGGATTTGAGCCGTTCCTCGATCACATCGGCGTAGCTGAGGTGCGCCGGAAGCTCGGTGTCGCGCCAGACTACATAACCCGCGTTGCGTAGCGCGAGCTCGGCGTAGGTCGCCTGCTCTTCACTCGACCGAGCATAGGAAAGGAACACATGCAAACTACGCTACCCCCGCGGCGTGTCGGCGTTAGATATCAGCAGTATAAACAAGAGTCACGGCTGGATGAATCATCGGCCAGCGCCAGATTGGGACAGGCAAACAATGGTTTGAGCTGTCGTCCTCGATTAGCGATGAGGACATCCCGGCCAGCAGCAGGGGCGGCGCTTTCCTTCGCTCAGGTTCGACCGGCCCCAATCGACGCGCTTGACCCGCGTTTCCGATTTCTTGGCCGATTGAATCCAGCAGATCCATTCGTTGCGGGCGAGCGGCGTAATGTCGTGCCAGGTCGCCAACGCTTTCGAATCTCGTTTCAGAGCGTCTTCTAAATCCGCGGGAAGGTCGTGAACGACGCCGCCTGGAATGTTCTTCTGCTCTGCCATGGGCGTCTCAACCCCCGAATGGATCGCGCACCAGGATCGTGTCCTCGCGCTCGGGCGAAGTGCTGACCAGCGCGACGGGACAGCGGATTAGCTCCTCGACTCGGCGGACGTATTTTACCGCCCGCGCGGGAAGGTCGGCCCAGCTGCGCGCGCCGCGGCTGGATCCTTCCCAGCCTTTGACCTCCTCATAGACCGGCTCGACGCGCGCCTGGTCGCGCTGCATGGGGTGGGAGATAATCGAACTTTGCGTCCGTCGATCCTGTAGCCGGTGCAGATTTTGACCGTCTCGAATCCGTCGAGAACGTCCAGCTTGGTCAAGGCGATGCCGGTGATGCCGCTGACCGCCACCGCCTGACGGACGAGCACCGCGTCGAACCATCCGCAACGGCGGCGGCGGCCGGTGACGGTGCCGAATTCATGGCCGCGCTCTCCCAGGCGCTCGCCGGTCTCGTCCTCCAGCTCGGTCGGGAACGGGCCGGAGCCGACGCGGGTGGTGTAGGCCTTGGCGATGCCGAGCACGAAGCCTGCCGCCGACGGGCCGATGCCGCTGCCCGAGCCGGTCGTCCCGGCAACCGTGTTGGACGAGGTGACGAACGGATAGGTCCCGTGATCGACGTCGAGCAGGACGCCCTGCGCGCCTTCGAACAGGATGCGCTTGCCCTTGCGCAGCGCAAGGTCGAGGTCGCGCCACACCGGCTTTGCGAACTGGAGCACGAACGGCGCGATTTCGCGCGAGATCGGCGCGGAGGCGGTCGCGGTCGACGGGGCCCTCGCCGAAACCGGCGCGAAGCGCATCATGGTGCGCGCACAAGCGGTCGAGCTGGGGCTCGAGATCGTCGAGATGGGCAAGGTCGCAAACGCGGATCGCGCGGCGTCCGACCTTGTCCTCATAAGCCGGGCCGATGCCGCGCCGCGTGGTGCCGATCTTGCCAGCGCCGCTGGCGTCCTCGCGCAAGGCGTCGAGGTCGCGGTGAATGGGTAGGATCAAAGGGCAGGTCTCGGCGATACGCAAGACGTCGGGGCTGACCGCGACACCTTGCGCCGAAATGCGCTCGACCTCGGACTTCAGCGCCCACGGGTCGAGGACGACGCCATTGCCGATGATCGAGGGCGTGCCGCGGACGATCCCGCTGGGCAAAAGCGACAATTTGTAGGTTTCGTCACCGACCACCAAAGTGTGGCCGGCGTTGTGGCCGCCTTGGAAGCGGACGACGGTGTCGGCCCGGCTGGCGAGCCAGTCGACAATCTTGCCCTTGCCCTCGTCGCCCCACTGGGCGCCGATGACCGTGACGTTGGCCACGCATGTCCTCCAGCTGTTGCTTGCCCGGGGGCGCTCCTAGGGCACCAGCGGCGCGTCCGTCCAGCTTGCCAATTGAGGTGAGTTCGTTAAGCCGGCGGAACAGACATCCTGTTAGCGCGTATTGCTACCCGGACGCGCCGCTTGGCGTATGTTAAAACAGCAGGGGAACCTAGATGAAACTGACTACCACATTAGCGATCGCACTTGGCGTTACCGCCCTTACCGCTTGCAACCAGGGCGCGAAGGAAGAGGTTGCCGACAACATCGAGGCGAATGCCGAAGCAACGGCCGACATGATGGAAGAAAATGCGGTCGACGCCAACGAAGACGCCGTGCAGAACGCTGCCGACGAAGTCCGCGAAGCGGGCGAAGAAAATGCGGACGCAGTTCGCGAAGGCGCCGACGCCGACGGGAACAGCGCAAACTAAACGTCTTAATCCGTTCGCACGCAGGCGGATTGAGCAAGGGCGCTCCCTACGGGGGCGCCCTTTTTTGCTAGAAGCTTAGCGGAACTACTTCGAGCACGCCCGGGAGGGCTTGCAGCTCGCGCGAGACATCGGGCGTGATCGGATCGTCGACGGCAACCAGTGCAATTGCTTCTCCACCGGCCGCGCGGCGGCCGAGGTTGAAGGTCGCGATGTTGATGCCGTTCGCGCCGAGCCCCGAGCCAAGCGCGCCGATGAACCCCGGCGCGTCATTGTTGACGATGTAGATCATCTGGCCGGTGAGCTCGGCCTCGACCGGAATGTCGAAAATCTTGACCAGCCGCGCTGCGCGGTTGCCGAACAGGCTGCCTTCGACCCGTTGATCGCCTTTCGCGGTATGCGCGGTGACCGCGACAAGCGTGTGGTAATCCCCTTCCTGGCTTGAGCGGATCTCGCGCACGTCGAGCCCACGCTCCTTGGCCAGATGCGGCGCATTGACCATGTTCACCGTGTCCGAGAATGTGCCCATCACGCCCGCTAGTACCGCGCCGGTGATCGGCTTGATGTTGAGCTCGGCCGCCGCGCCCTCGACCTCGACGTCGAGCCCGCGGATGTCGGCGCCGGCGATCTGTCCGATCAGTCGCCCGAGCTTTTCGGCAAGCACCATATAGGGCTTCAAGCGCGGCGCTTCCTCCGCCGACAGCGACGGCACGTTGACCGCATTGGTGATCCCGCCAAGCAGCAGGAAATCGCTCATCTGCTCGGCGATCTGGAGTGCGACGTTGACCTGCGCCTCATTGGTCGAGGCGCCGAGGTGCGGCGTGCAGATGAGCCCCGGCGTGCCGAACAGCGGATTGGCCTTGGCCGGCTCCTCGGCGAAGACGTCGAGCGCCGCGCCGGCGACATGGCCGCTGTCGAGCGCGTCCTTCAACGCCGCTTCGTCGATCAGCCCGCCGCGCGCGCAATTGACGATGCGCACGCCGGGCTTGGTCAGCGCGAGCGCCTCGCGCGATAAAATGCCGCGCGTCTGGTCGGTCAGCGGCGTGTGCAGGGTGATGAAATCGGCGCGCCGCAAAAGTTCGTCGAGCTCGACCTTGTCGACGCCGAGTTCGAGCGCGCGTTCCGGCGACAGGAACGGGTCGTAGGCGACGACCTTCATCTTCAGGCCGTGCGCGCGATCGGCGACGATCGAGCCGATATTGCCGGCGCCGATCAGCCCCAGCGTCTTGCCGCTCAATTCCACCCCCATGAAGCGGTTCTTCTCCCATTTGCCGGCCTGGGTCGACGCGTCCGCCTGGGGGATCTCGCGGGCCAGCGCGAACAGCATCGCGATCGCATGTTCGGCGGTGGTGATCGAATTGCCGAACGGCGTATTCATGACGACGATCCCGCGCACCGAGGCGGCGGGGACGTCGATCGTGTCGACCCCAATCCCGGCGCGCCCGATGACCTTGAGGCGGGGCAAAGCGGCGTCCATCAGCGCCGCGCCGACGCGCGTCGAGCTGCGCACCGCCAGACCGTCGTAACCGCCGACGATGGCGGCCAGCTCGTCGGGCGCAAGGCCGGGCTTCTCGTCAACTTCGATGCCCCGCTCGCGGAAAAGTGCGGCGGCCCGAGGGTCCATCTTGTCGGCGATGAGGACTCGAACGCTCATTTGGCGGCCTTTCGCGGGACGTGGGCGATGAGCGCGATCTCAACGAGGCCACCCGGCTGCAGCAGCGCGTTGGTGCCGATTGCGCTCCACGCTGGAGGCGGCGATTTGACGTAGCGCGCCTTGACGCGGGCGAAGGTTTCCAGCTGGGCGTTGAGGTCCATGTGATAAGTGGTCATGGAGACGACATCGTCCCAGGACACGCCGGCGCGCTGGAGGGTTTTGCCGAGCGCGTCGAAGGCCCGGACGTACGCCTTTTCGTGGTCGGTTTCGCCCGCAGCGAGGTAGGCCGGGACGCCGGACACGTGCACGACCCCGTTGCTGACGATCGCATCGGCCCAGCCGATTTGCTCCTGCACCTCACGCTGGCGCGCATTCGCCGGCATGATCACGGTCGCTTGCTGCCGTGCGCCCTGCGCTTGCTGCGGGGCGACGGCGAGGGCGGCGATGGCGGTCAAGATCATCATGTGGCGGTTTCCTCCCAAGCCCAGTCCAGCCAAGGACCGAGCGCTTCGATGTCGGCGGTATCCACGGTTGCGCCGCACCAGATGCGAAGGCCCGGAGGAGCGTCGCGATAGGCTCCGATGTCGAACGCGGCGCCTTCATCCTCGAGCAGTTTGGCGATCGCTTTCTGGCGGGCCTGGTTGGCGGCGGGATCCGAGCGGTCGGCGAATTGCAGGCATAGCGAAGTGTTCGAGCGGATCGCGGGGTCGGCGGCGAGATGCTCGATCCACGGAGTGCGCTGGACCCAGCGATCGAGCGCCGCGGCATTGGCGTCGGCGCGAGCGAACAGCGCGCCGAGGCCGCCGACGCTTTCCGCCCAGTCGAGCGCGAAGAGCCAGTCGGCGACACACAGCATCGATGGCGTGTTGATGGTTTCGCCCTTGAAGATGCCGTCGATCAGCTTGCCGCTTTTGGTTAGTCGAAAGATCTTCGGCAGCGGGCGCGGGACGGGCTCGCGCTCGAGCCGTTCGACCGCGCGGGGCGAGAGCACGATCATGCCGTGGCCGCCTTCGCCGCCGAGCGCCTTTTGCCAGCTGAAAGTGCCGACATCTAACTTCGGCCAGTCGATGTCTTGCGCAAATGCGGCCGAGGTCGCGTCGCAGATGGTGAGGCCGGTGCGGCCGTGTGAAATCCAATCGGCATCGGGCACGCGCACGCCGCTGGTCGTGCCGTTCCATGTGAAGATGATGTCGCTTGCCGGGTTGATGCCGGCCAGGTCGGGAAGCGCGCCATAGTCGGCGGTGCGGACTTCCGCCTTCAGTCCGAGCTGTTTCGTGACGTCGCTCGCCCATCCGGCGCCGAAACTTTCCCACGCAAGCATGGTGACGGCGCGCGGCCCAAGCAGCGACCACAGCGCCATTTCGACTGCTCCGGTGTCGGATGCCGGGACGATGCCGAGCCGGTAATCGGCGGGCAGTCGGAGCATCGCATGAGTGCGGGCGATCGCGTCGCCGAGCTGCGCCTTGCCAATTGCAGCGCGGTGCGAACGGCCGAGCGCGTCGGTGGCGAGGCGCTCGGGGGACCAGCCGGGCGGCTTGGCGCACGGGCCCGACGAGAAAAATGGACGGTCCGGTGGCGATGCGGGTTTTGCGGCGCGTGCAGCGCCGGCATCAGGTGCGGCAATCATTCTACTCTCCTCGCAGAGAGCTCGCGCCGCGTTGGGACGGCGTGGCCCGCGGCCGCTTTAGCCGCTTCCGGCCGGCGCGCAATCGCCGCCGTGAATGATTCGCGCATCACACGCGCAGACGCTTGCGGCGGGGCTCCAGCTTCCTAATCCAGGCAAAGTCTTCAATTCACCGCACGATTGTCGCCGTTCGTCCCGGCGGACGGAACGGAAGGTTGAATTTGTTAACCATCCACGGGCAGGTTCCCGTCTTCGCCAAAAGCGCTCCGAAAGACGAGCGTGAAGCGGCGGGGGGCTGGGGAGCTCCAAAAATTGAGGTTCACAAACCGGTGCGCGCCAGCGCGCTGCCGATAGTGGGATGGAGCGGGAAAAGCATGAATCAGGTGTTGAGCGCGAAAGGGTCGTTGTTTCGTGACCGCGATCTGTTCATCCATGATGGCACGCAGCTCCGTCGATTCCGCATCTCCGCTCCCCTTCAAGCTATTCTTTTCGTCGTCCTCCTTACGCTTGTCGGCTGGGCCAGCTTCGCCACCGCGCAACTGATCTCGCGCTCGACCGGCGTCACCGATCTCGCCAGCCTGTCGGCCGCGACCGAAGCGCGCGCGAAGCAGATCGAGCAGCGCCAGCGCGTCATCGAGGCAGCGTTGAGCGGCCACCGCATCGACCCCGCTCTGGTTGCGCAGGCGACCAGCGGCCAGCTTGGTTCCGATGGACCGCTCGCTCGGGTCGAACAGGCCCAGCTCGCGCAAGCCGCCCTCGTCGCGAAGGCGCTCGACGTACGTTATCAAGTCACCGCCGCCGAGCTCAAGAAGCTCGGCCTGAGCACCGCCCGAGTCGGCCGCGACAGCGTTGGCGGACCGCTCGAGAAAGTCGGCAACGCGACCTTCAAGGCGCTGTTCAACAGCTGGAAGAAGCTCGACCAGCTGCAGGACGGCGTGATCGCAATTCCGTCCGACAAGCCGGTCAAGTCCGGCGCCGCTTTCACCAGCGCGTTCGGCGTTCGCGCCGACCCGTTCCGCGGCGGCGCGGCGATGCATCCGGGCATCGACCTGTCTGGCGCCAGCGGAACCCCGATTTACGCGACCGCCGACGGCACCGTCCTTCGCGCCGGCTGGAATTCAGGCGGCTACGGCAATCTCGTCGAGCTCGACCATGGCCGCGGCATCACCACCCGCTACGGCCATTTGTCGACGGTCCTGGTTGCAGCGGACGGCAAGGTCACCCGTGGCCAGCTGATCGGGCGCATGGGCTCGACCGGCCGTTCAACCGGCAGCCACCTTCATTACGAAGTCCGCATCGACGGGCGCGCGGTCAACCCGATCCCGTTCATGAAATCGACCGATTACGTGCTTGCGATGCAGCGCCGCGCCAACGCTCCGGCGATGGAATCGCTGGCCATCGGCGGTCCGCCGGAAGGCGCCAAGCGCTAGACGTCCACCTTGTCGGCGCCATTGCCGGGGGCCGGCCGGCACCCTATCTCGCAATCATGAGCGAGCCCGCCATCAGCCTCACGCCAAGCGCCGCCGCGCGCGTGGCGTGGATCGCCGAGCGCCAGTCGCGCCCGGCGATCCTGCGGCTTGCCGTCGACGGCGGCGGCTGCGCCGGCTTCACCTACAAGTTCGAGCTGGCCGACGCCGCGCAGGGCGACGACGTGGTTGCGCAGACCGGCGATGTGAAGCTGGTCGTCGATCCGATGAGCCTCGAGCTCGTCAAAGGCTCGGCGGTCGATTTCGTCGAGGACCTCGGCGGCGCGGCGTTCAAGGTGACCAATCCTAATGCGGCGAGCGGCTGCGGCTGCGGATCGAGCTTTTCGGTCTAAGCGGGAAGCGATAGGGCGGGCGGATGAAGCTCGCCTCCTACAATCTCAACGGCATCCGCGCGCGCCTGCCTCGGCTGATCGAATGGCTCGAGCGCGAAAAGCCCGACGTCGTCTGCCTGCAGGAACTCAAATGCGCGGACGAATCGCTGCCGATCGCGGACATCGAGGCGGCTGGCTACGACGCCGTGTGGCACGGGCAGAAGGGCTTCAACGGGGTGGCGGTGCTGGCGCGCGGCAGTGCACCCGAGCTGCGCCGAACTGGCCTGCCGGGCGATCCCGACGACACCCACAGCCGCTATATCGAGGCGCAGGTCGGCGAGCTCATCGTCGCTTCTCTATATCTGCCCAACGGCAATCCCATCGGGACTGACAAGTTCGCCTACAAATTGCGCTGGATGGAGCGGCTTCGCGAACATGCCGCGGAGCTGCTCGCGCTCGAACGGCCGGTAGTGCTCGCCGGCGACTGGAACGTGGTGCCCGAGGACCGCGACGTATTCTCGGTCCGCGCGACCCAGCACGATGCGGTGATGCAGCCCGAGGTGCGCCAGGAATGGCGGCGGCTGCTCCATTTGGGCTGGACCGACGCGCTGCGCGCGCTCCATCCCGACGAGCCAAAGCTCTACACTTTCTGGGATTACACCGCCGGCTGCTGGCAGCGCGACGCGGGCTTCCGGCTCGACCATTTGCTGTGCTCGCCCGAAGCCGCCGACCGGCTGCGCGGCGCGGGCGTCGACCGCTGGGCGAGGGGTGAGGAGAAAGCATCCGACCACGCGCCGACGTGGATTGAGCTGGGCTAGAGCGCTTTCTCGTAAATCCGAAAGCGGTGGTTGATCCGCGCGGAGGGGAGCTCGGCGATCGAAAGCATCCCCTTATTGTCTTCGAGGATCCAGCCGAACTCGCCGGTTTCGATGCCGTAATTCCCGACGCAGGCGCGGCGGGTATATTCGATCAGCATGAAGGCGAGCTGGGTCGCGAGGCGGGTGCCGTGGAGCTTTTTGGCGACGCCCATCAGAGGGACGCGCGCGCGGGTCACGCGGGGCTTGCGCAAGCGCCACAGCAGCTTGGCCCAGCCAAACGGGAAGAGCGCCCCGTTCGAGATCGCGGATCAGCTCGTTGACGTCGGGGAGCGTGATCATGAACGCGACCGGCTCGCCGTCATATTCGGCGATGCGCACCAGATCCTTATAGATGATCGGCTTGAGCTTCTTGCCGGCGTAGGCGATCTCGCTTTGGGTCAGCGGGACATAACCCCAGTTTTCGGACCAGGCGTCGTTAAGCAGGTTGAGGATGACCGCCGCTTCGGCATCGAAGTTGGACTTGTCGACATTGCGGATGCGGATTTTCGGGTTGCGCTCGCCCATCTCGATCAGGCGATCGATACGCGGGTCGCTCCAATGCGCGATGTCGACTTCATAGGTGAGCAGGTCGCGCGCTTTCGAATAGCCCGCGGCCTCGATCCACGCGGCATATTCCGGGCGATGGTGGCCCATCATCGCGGTCGGCGGCTCGGCGAACCCCTCAATCTCGAGACCGGGTTCGTCCCAGATCGACAGGCTGACGGGCCCGAGAGCGCGGGTCATGCCCTGGTCGCGCAGCCAGTCTTCGGCGGTCGCGATCAGCGCAGCCGCGGCCTCGCCGTCGAGCGCTTCGAACATCCCCCATTGCCCGGTTCCGGCGCCCATGTGCTCGATCACGAGCTCATCGACCTGCGCGCTGATGCGGCCGACGGTTCGCCCATCGCGCCGCGCCAGCCATAGCTGCGCACGGGCATGTTCGAACCACGGGTTCTTGCCCGGGGTGAGCAGCGCGTGGACTTCGGACTTGAGCGGCGGGACCCAGGCGGGATCGTCGCGATAGACGTCCCAGGCGAAGTCGACGAACGCCTTGCGCTCGGCGCTCGTCGTGACGGGAGTAATGCTCGCCGGGGTCATCCAATGGAGGGCTAGCGTCCGTCCGTGCGACTGTCACCGTGCCTTGCATGCCACCTTGCCGCCATTATCTTGTCGCACAAGCGAAACACTCCGATGGCCCAGACACTTACCTTACAGCGGCAGACCATTGCCGCGCCGTCGGCGCCGCGCCGCGCGTCAAGGACGATGCGGCGATGCTCAAGGCCGCGGCGAACCTGACGCGCGACCTCAACCAGCCCAACGCGCGGATTTACTGGGCCGACATGCTGGGATCGGCGGCGGTCGGTTATGCGGCGCTGCTGACCGCGATGTTCTTTGCTTCCGGCGTTTTTGCAGTCGCGGCCGGAATCGTGGCCGTGCTTGCGCTCTATCGCGCGGGGTCGTTCATCCATGAGCTGACCCACATCAAGAAGGGCGCGCTCAAGGGCTTCCGGACGGCGTGGAACATGATCGTCGGGGTGCCGTTGCTGGTGCCTTCGTTCATGTATGAAGGCGTCCACAACCAGCATCACGCCAAGACCTATTACGGCACCGCCAACGACCCGGAATATCTGCCGCTGGCGCTGATGCGCCCGTGGACGCTGCCCGCTGTTCCTGGTCGCCGCGCTGCTCGCGCCGGTGCTGCTGTTCGTGCGCTTTGCGCTGCTCGCGCCATTGTCGCTGCTGTCGCCGAAGCTGCGCACGCTGGTCGTGGCGCGTTATTCGGGGCTGCAGATCAACCCGCAATTCCGCCGCCCGGCGCCAGAGGGCGAGTTCCGGCGCGACTGGCTGCGGCTCGAGGCGGCGTGCAGCGCGTGGGCGATCGCGCTGCTCGTGCTGACCGCGACCGGAGTGCTGCCGCTGCGCTCCTTCCTCATCTTCCTCGGCGTCGCCGCCGGGCGTGATGTTCCTCAACCAGGTTCGCACCCTGGTCGCGCATCTGTGGGAGAATGACGGCGAGCCGATGAGCGTCACCGCGCAATATCTCGACAGCGTCAACGTGCCGCCGCCATCGACGCTTCCCGCGCTGTGGGCGCCGGTCGGCCTGCGCTATCACGGGCTCCACCATCTGCTGCCGGGCCTGCCCTATCATGCGCTCGGCGAGGCGCATCGGCGCCTGTGCCGCGAGCTCGACGATGGCTCGATCTACCATCGCTCGACCCACCGCGGGCTGTCGCCGCTGGTCGCGCGGCTGGCGGCGTCGAGCTTGACTAATCGGCGCAATTCCGCTTGAGGGCAGGGCGTCCGGCGGGCCAGGTGCCCGCCGCTTTCTTTTGGGGTTTGGGCGCTGCCCCTTAATCGGCGCCTGGCCGGGTCTACCTGATACGGGACCCCGACGAACGAAAGGACTGACCCATGCGCCATCGTGTTGGCCACCGTAAGCTTCAACGCACCTCGAGCCACCGCGCGGCCCTGTTCCGCAACATGTCGGCCGCGCTGATCAAGCACGAGCAGATCACGACGACGGTCGCCAAGGCGAAGGAGCTCCGGCCCTATGTCGAGAAGCTCATCACGCTCGCGAAGAAGGGCGGGCTGAGCAATCGCCGCCTGGCCCAGTCGCGGCTGATGGATGACACCCAGCTGCAACAAATTGTTCGACGTGCTGGCGCCGCGCTATGCGAGCCGCGAGGGCGGATACTGCCGCGTCATCAAGGCCGGCATCCGGATGTCCGACGCGGCGCCGATCGCGATCATCGAGCTGGTCGACCGCGACGTCAGCGCGAAGGGCCAGGATTCGGGCCCGTCGATGGCCGACGAGGACGCGTTCGAAGCCGCGTAAAAGCTGCGCGAAAGACCCGCTTGAATGCACAACCGCTACTGCTACGCAGTGCGGCTCTGTGTTCGAGGGGACTGAGTATGCGCCGGAGCTTGCTTGCCGTGACCTTGCTGTCCACGGGCTGTGCGATGAATCCTCCTCCCCAGGCGCCGCTCGCCGAGGCGGTTCCTGCAACCACGGCGCCAGTTGAAGCTGCGCCCGCGAACATGGCGCTTGCCTATCCGCCAAGCCGGCGTGTCGATCTCAGCGAAACCCAGTTCGGCGTCGCCGTTCCGGATCCCTATCGGTGGCTGGAGAACGACGTCCGCACCGACCCGGAGGTGAAAGCCTGGGTGGACGCGCAAAATGCGGTCACCAACGCGTTCCTCGAAACGCTGCCCGGGCCGCCAGGCAATCGAGCAGCGCATCACCCAGCTCTACGATTACGCGCGGTTCGGCGTGCCCAAGAAGAAGGGCGGGCGCTATTTCTATACGCACAATAGCGGGCTTCAGAACCAGGCGGTGCTGTTCGTGCGCAATTCGGTCGCCGGCGACGGCCGCGTTTTGATCGATCCCAACCCGTGGTCGGCCGACGGCGCCACGGCGCTCGCCGAATGGCTGCCCAATGAGCAGGGGACGCGGCTGCTTTACGCGGTTCAGGACGGTGGCACCGACTGGCGCACACTGCGCGTGCTCGACGTCGACAGCGGCAAGCTCATGTCGGACGAGGTCAAATGGGTGAAATTCTCCGACCTTTCCTGGGCCAAGGACGGCAGCGGCTTTTATTACTCACGCTTTGAAGCACCCAAGGAAGGCGCCGCCTACCAGTCGCTGAACGAGAATCAGAAAGTCTATTTTCACAAGCTCGGCACCGCGCAAAGCGCCGACCGGCTGATGTTCGCGACGCCGAAGCGGCCGGATCTCAGCCATTCGGGCACGGTCAGCGACGACGGGCGCTGGCTGGTGGTGACCTCGTCGAGCGGGACCGACGACCGTTATGAAGTGACGCTGATCGACCTCACCAAGCGCAGCGCCAAGCCGCGCGTTCTCGTGCCGGGCTTCGCGCATAATTATTCCTACGTCGGCAACCGCGGCTCGACCTTTTACTTCGTCACGGACGACGGCGCGCCGCGGCAAAGGATCGTCAGCCTCGACATCGCAGAGGCAAAGCCGTCAGCGCGCACGGTCGTGACCGAAGATGCGGCGACGCTGCAACATGCGGGGCTGGTCGGCGGCAATATTGTCGCTTCCTATCTGGCCGACGCGAAAACCGAAGTGCGTCTGTATCGGCCGGACGGGCAGTTGGCCCGCAAGGTCGAGCTTCCCGGGCATCGGCACGGCAGCGGGCTTTGGCGGTGATTTCGACGACCCGGAGACCTTCTTTGCCTTTGCCAGCTTCAACCGCCCGACGACCATCTACCGCTATGACGCGGCGACCGGCGCGGCGAGCGTGTGGGCTGCGCCGAAGCTGGCATTCAAGCCCGAGGATTATTCGGTCGAGCAGCGCTTCTATCAGTCGAAAGACGGCACGCGCGTGCCGATGTTCATTGTCCGCCGCAAGGACGTCACCGGGCCATCGCCGACGCTGCTTTACGCTTATGGCGGGTTTGACGTCGCGCTGACCCCGACCTTCTCCGCCGATCCGCCTTGCGTGGCTCGAGAAGGGCGGCACCTACGCGCTCGCCAACATTCGCGGCGGCGGCGAATATGGCAAGGCGTGGCACGACGGCGGGCGTCTCGCGCAACAAGCAGAATGTGTTCGACGATTTCATCGCCGCCGGCGAATATCTGAAAGCGCAGGGCATCGCCTCGCCCAAGGGCCTGGCGATCGAGGGCGGGTCCAACGGCGGACTGCTGGTCGGCGCGGTGGTCAACCAGCGCCCGGACCTGTTCGACGCCGCGCATCCGGCGGTCGGCGTGATGGACATGCTGCGGTTCAACCGCTTCACCGCGGGCCGTTACTGGGTCGACGATTATGGCTATCCGGACAAGGAGCCCGATTTCCGCACGCTGCTGGCTTACTCGCCCTATCACAACCTCAAGGCCGGGGTGCGCTATCCGCCGATGTTGGTGACTACCGCTGACACCGACGACCGGGTGGTTCCCGGGCACAGCTTCAAATATATCGCCGCGCTCCAGGCGGCGGACCCGAACGGGGCGCCGCACCTGATCCGCATCGAAACTCGCGCCGGCCACGGATCGGGCAAGCCGACCGCCAAGATCATCGAGGAAGCAAGCGACGTTACTGCGTTCCTGGCGCGCTTCACCGGGCTCGATATCGCCGGCCGCTGAGCCGTTTCGGGATCGATTCGAAACCGGCCCGCAATAATGATAGAACCCCGAGTCGCTGCCAATCGGGGGGTTGCTGCAATGGGCCAATACCGGCTGTATTTCATGGATCGTTTCAGCGGCCATATCGACCACGTCCGCGAGTTCGAAGCAGCCGACAATATGAGCGCGATCGAAATCTCGAACGAGTGGCACCAGGGCGGGCCGATGGAGCTGTGGAGCCGGCACCATAAGCTCAAGCGCTGGGACTCGCAGCGCGTCCCCGCGGCACGAATTCCCGCCTGATCCAAAGGACTTGGCTGAACGGCGGCAAACCGCTGGTTCACATCCGGTGCAGCGCCGTAACGTTAGGCCCCTAAATGCAACGCCGTGCGTTTTGCTGGCGAACAAGTGTTTGAGGAGAAGGCCATGAAGGCTGTTACGAAGCTTCTTGCGGGCTGTGTCGCCGGTGCGGCCCTATTCGCCGCGGCGCCGGCAGCGGCGCAATATCCCGGTTACCCCGGTTACGGTTCCGGCGGAGGTATCATCGGGCAGGTAATCAACAGCGTCATCGGCGGCGGCTACGGCAGCGGCTATGGCGGCGGTTACGGGGCCTATGGCGTTAACCAGCATCAGGCGGTCGGCCAGTGCGTCGGCGCGGTGCAACAGCGTCTCGGCGGCGGCTATGGCGCCGGCTATGGCGGCTATAACCAGGGCTATTACGGCGGCGGCTACAATAATGGCTATGCCGGCGCTTATGGCGGCGGGCGAGTGCTTGGCATCAGCCGCGTCGAGCAGCGCTCGGGCGGCGGACTGACCATTCGCGGAGTCGCCAACAGCGGCCGCAATGCCGGCTACACCCAAGGCTATGTGCAGCCTTACGGCCAGCAATATGGATACGGCCAGGGTTACGCCCAAGCGCAGCCGCCGGTCGATCTGACCTTCCGTTGCAGGACCGACTATCGCGGCTTCGTGGTCGATGTCGACATTGACCGGGCGCAGACCAATTACGGCCAGGTCTACGGCCAGAATTACACGCCCTACAGCCAGGATTATTCGCAGTACGGCTATCGCCGTTACTAAGCGCGAATTTCCGCATCAATGAAGCGCCGGGGCCCCTTGCGGTCCCGGCGCTTTTTTTACGTCTGACTGTCGGACTTGTTGTCTGAGGTTAATGTAGTTTCACCTGCGTAACGGAACGGCTCGTCGCAGGCATGCGGCACACTGGCGGTTTTGGGCGTTTACACATTGCGTAATAGCTCACCCCGTCGGGTGGGCCGCCTCGTGTAATGCGTATCAAAGAGGAGAAGAAACATGTCGATCAAGAACAAGCTTCTGTTTGGCGCGGCCAGCCTTGCAGCGACGGCGGCGCTAGCCAGTCCGGCAGCTGCCCAGTATCCCTATCCGAACCAGGGCGGCGTAGTCGGCCAGATCATCGGCAACGTCCTCGGCTACGGCCAATATCCGTACGGCAATTATGGCTATGGCCAGCAGAGCTACATGGCCAGCCAGATCGCGGTCGACCAGTGCGCACGGGCGACCGAAGCGCGGCTCAACAATCGCGCGCTCAACAACCAGTATAACCGCTGGAACCCGTACCGGAATCCGTACAGCAACTGGGCGGTCCAGGGTCAGGCCCGCGTGCTTGGCATCGACAACGTGCGAGTGCGCAACAACGGCCGCATCCGGGTGACCGGTGTAGCGACGTCCGGCCGCCGCTATGCCACCGGCTATGGGTACGGCAGCTATCGCTACAATGCCCAGTACGGCACGCCCGACCTGCGCTTCACCTGCAACGCGGATCGCAGCGGCCGGGTCTATGACGTCGATATCAACCGGACCAGCCGCTACGGTCGCCGTTAAGCGACACTGAGTTCGGAAGAAGACTGGAGCGCCGGGGTCGCGAAACTCCGGCGCTTTTGTCTTGCAAGGCGATTAGGTCTACTCCCGTAATGAACAACTCGTGACGAACATGCTTGCATGGCGGGTCTTCGTTTTCGGGGAGAACAACATGACCCACACAAGCAAGTTTCTGACAGCCGCGGCCGGCGTCGCGGCGACGATCGCCGCGGCAAGCCCCGCAGCCGCGCAATATCCCTATCCTTATCCCAACACCGGCGGCGGCGTGATTGGGCAAATTATCGGCAATGCCCTTGGCTACGGCCAATATCCCTACGGCAATTACGGCTATGGCCAGCAAGGCTATGGCAACAGCCAGGTCGCGATCAATCATTGCGCGCGAGCCACCGAGGCGCGGATCAACGGCTACCGCAACGACTACAGTTATGGCTACGCCGAAGAAAATCCGTACCTGGGCGGCGGTTATGGCGCCGATCTCTATGCCGTCGGCGGGCAGGGCCGGGTGCTCGGCATCGACCGCGTCGAGCAGCGCAGCCGCGGTCGCCTGCGGGTGACTGGCGTGGCGACTTCGGGCCGCAATTACGACAACCCCTGGGGCTACGGCCAATATGCCTACAATCGCAGGTACGGCGTGCCCGACTTGCGCTTCAGCTGCCGGGTCGATGTTACCGGACGCGTGCAGGACGTCGACATCAGCCGGCTCAACTACCGCCGCTAGCCGGCGGTCCGCTAACCAATAAGCGATGCGCCGGGGCCGCGAGGCTCCGGCGCCATTGCTTTGCGCGGAGCGGCTCTCTATCCGCCCGCCATGACGGTCCAGCCCGCCCAAACCATCCTCATCGTCGACTTCGGCAGCCAGGTCACACAGCTGATCGCGCGGCGCATCCGCGAGGCGGGTGTCTATTGCGAAATCGCGCCATTCAACGCTGCCGAGGCAGCATTCGAGCGGCTCGCGCCGAAAGGCGTAATTCTCTCCGGCGGCCCGGCATCCGTTACGTCGGACGACAGCCCGCGCGCGCCCCAGGCGCTGTTCGACAGCGGCGTGCCGCTGCTCGGGATCTGTTACGGGCAGCAGACGCTCCACCAGCAGCTTGGCGGCAAGGTCGTCACGTCCGACAAAAAGGAATTCGGCCGCGCGTTCATCGAGGTCGTCGCGCCTTCTGCTTTGTTCGATGGACTGTGGGCGGTCGGCGAGCAGCATCAGGTGTGGATGAGCCACGGCGACCGCGTCGAGAGTCTCGCGCCGGGTTTCGAGGTCGTTGCCAAATCGGACGGAGCGCCGTTCGCGATTGCTACCAACGAGGCTGAGCGCCGCTATTCGATGATGTTCCACCCGGAGGTTGTGCACACGCCCGACGGCGGCAAGCTGCTGGCCAATTTCGCGCGCCACATCTGCGGCTGCTCGGGCGACTGGACGATGGCCGGATTCAAGGACGCCAAGATTGCCGACATCCGTGCCCAGGTCGGCGACGGGCGCGTCATATGCGGCCTGTCCGGCGGGGTCGACAGCGCGGTTGCGGCGGTTCTGATCCACGAAGCGATCGGCGAACAGCTGACCTGCGTGTTCGTCGATCACGGTCTGATGCGGCTGGGCGAGGCCGAGCAGGTCGTGTCGCTGTTCCGCAACCATTACAACATCCCGCTGGTGCACGTGGACGCAGAAGCGCTGTTCCTCGACGGGCTCGCCGGGCTCGACGACCCCGAGGCCAAGCGCAAGTTCATCGGCAAGACTTTCATTGACGTGTTCGACGCTGAAGCGACCAAGATTGGCGGCGCCGACTTCCTCGCCCAGGGCACGCTCTATCCCGACGTCATCGAAAGCGTCAGCTTCACCGGCGGGCCGAGCGTGACGATCAAGAGCCACCATAATGTCGGCGGCCTGCCCGAGCGGATGAACATGAAGCTGGTCGAGCCGCTGCGCGAATTGTTCAAGGACGAGGTGCGCGAGCTTGGCCGCGAGCTTGGCCTTCCTGATGCGTTCGTTGGGCGTCACCCGTTCCCGGGGCCGGGCCTCGCGATCCGCATTCCCGGCGAGATCACCAAGGAAAAATGCGACATTCTGCGCAAGGCCGACGCAGTCTATCTCGAGGAGATCCGCAACGCTGGCCTGTACGACGCGATCTGGCAGGCGTTCGCGGTTCTCCTGCCGGTGCGCAGCGTCGGCGTCATGGGTGATTTTCGCACCTACGATTTCGTCTGCGCCCTGCGCGCGGTGACCAGCGTCGATGGCATGACCGCCGACGTCTATCCGTTCGACGCCGCCTTCCTCAGCCGTGTCGCCACCCGCATCGTCAACGAAGTCGCGGGCATCAACCGCGTCGTCTACGATTATACGTCGAAGCCGCCGGGAACGATCGAGTGGGAGTGAGCCGCGGGTCCAAGCCACGCCAATCGTCGGCGCTGGTGATTGGCGCGTCATCGGTCGGGACCATTTTCGAATGGTATGATTTCTACCTCTACGGCCTGCTCGCGACGGTCATTTCCGCGCAGTTTTTCAGCGGCGTGGACGAGACCACGGGCTTCATCTTCGCGCTTGCCGCGTTCGCGGCCGGGTTTGCGGTGCGCCCTTTCGGCGCCATCCTCTTCGGGCGCATCGGCGACCTTGTCGGGCGCAAGAACACCTTCCTCGTGACGATGGGGATCATGGGGCTGTCTACGTTCCTCGTCGGACTGTTGCCGAGCTACGCTTCTGCCGGTGTCGCGGCGCCGATCGCGCTGGTCGCGCTGCGGCTGTTGCAGGGGCTTGCGCTCGGCGGCGAATATGGCGGCGCCGCGACCTATGTCGCCGAACATGCGCCGGACGGGAAGCGCGGGCTGTACACCAGCTTCATCCAGACCACCGCGACGCTGGGCCTGTTCGCCGCGCTGCTGGTGGTCATCGGCATCCGCACCTGGCTCGGCGAGGAAGCGTTCGCGGAGTGGGGCTGGCGGATACCGTTCCTGATCTCGATCGTGCTTCTGGGCGTGTCGCTGTGGATTCGCATGCAGCTCGAGGAATCTCCGGTGTTCCGCGAGATGAAGGCGGCGGGCGAGGGGTCGAAGGCGCCGCTGACGGAAGCGTTCGCGCGCTGGGGGAATGCGCGGATCGTGCTGATCGCGCTGGTTGGCGCCGTCGCGGGGCAGGCGGTGGTGTGGTACACCGGCCAATTCTACGCGCTGTTTTTCCTCGAAAAGACGCTCAAGGTCGACGGCGCGACCGCCAACATCCTGATCGCCATTGCGCTCGCCTTGGCAACGCCGTTCTTCATCCTGTTCGGCTGGCTGTCCGACAAGATCGGGCGCAAGCCGATCATCATGGCCGGTTGCGCGCTTGCGGCGCTGACCTATTTCCCGCTGTTCGGAGCGCTCACCGCAGCAGCCAATCCCGCGCTTGCCCGGGCGCAGGCGAGCGCGCCGGTCGCGGTCATCGCCGACCCCGCCGATTGCTCGGTGCAATTCGATCCGGTTGGCAAGAACAAGTTCGACGCGCGCTCCTGCGACATCGCCAAATCCTATCTCGCCAAGGCATCGGTGAGCTACGACAATGTCGCCGCGCCGGCGGGGACGGTGGCCAGCATCCGCATCGGCGACGCAACGATCTCCGGAGTAAATCCGGGCGCACTGGGCGGCGAGGCGCGGGCCGCGGCGATTGCCGATTTCCAGGCGCGGACCAAGGCCGCGCTGAGCGCTGTCGGCTATCCCGAGAAGGCCGATCCGGCGGCGATCGACAAGCCGCTCGTGGTTGGAATCCTGTTCCTCCTCGCGCTCTATGTGACCATGGTCTACGGGCCGATCGCCGCGCTTCTGGTCGAGCTTTTTCCGACCCGCATCCGCTACACTTCGATGAGCCTGCCCTATCATATCGGCAACGGCTGGTTCGGCGGCTTCCTGCCGACCACCGCGTTCGCGATGGTCGCGGCGACCGGCAATATCTATTACGGGCTGTGGTACCCGGTGACCGTCGCCCTGGTCACCCTTGTGGTCGGTCTGACGCTGCTTCCGGAAACCTTCCGCCGGCGGCTGTCGGACACCGCGGAGCCCGCCCGAAAACGCTAGTGCGACCGCCCGCTGCATTCATGCTACCCCCCTGCGCTTCAGGGAGAGTGGCGTATGTTGTTCTGGATCAAACTGGCCGCGGCGTTGTGCGTTGCGGCGCTGGCATTTCCCCATCCGGCCGCCGCCGCCAACTCTCCAGGCACCCTGATCTCGTCCAATCCTCTGACCGCGCCGGCGGGCATGCAAGCCTGGCGCATCAATTACTGGACCAGCGATGCGCTCGGACAGCCGCTCGCGGTGACGGGGATGGTGGTCGCGCCAGCGGGGACGGCCCCGGCGAAGCCACGCGACGTCGTCGCGTACACGCACGGGACGTGGGGCGTGGTCGAGGCTTGCGCGCCGTCGCTGAGCGCGAGCTTCTGGGATCTGACGCCCGGCTTGCCTTTGCTGACCGGCGCCGACAAAGTCATCGTAGCGCCCGACTACCCGGGCCTCGGAAGCGCTTCTCCGCATCCATATCTGCTCGGTGAGCCGACCGCGCGTTCGGTGCTCGACGCGGTGCGGGCGGCGGGACAAATGCAGGGCGTCGCGGCCGGGCGCCGGTTTGCGGTGTGGGGGGAATCCCAGGGCGCTCATGCGGCGTTGTGGACCGGGCAAAGGGCCAAGGCCTATGCGCCGGAGCTTGAACTGGTGGGGATCGTCGCCGCCGCTCCGCCGACCGATCTTGCGGCCAATTTTCGGCTCGCCTCGGACCCCTCGGCCAAGGCTTTCCTGACCGCTTTCGCCGCTTATGCCTGGTCGAACTATTACGGCATTCCGTTGACCCTCGGCCGCCCGGCGACGCCTGGAATAATTGACCGGATGGCGCAGAATTGCATCGCCGGAGCAGGCAAGCCCAAACTCATGGAATTGATCGGCATCATGGCGCTTCGCCAGGGGCTCCAGGGCTTCGATCTTTCCGCTCAGCAGCCCTGGGCGGGTATCGTCGCCGCCAACAGCCCGTCGCCTAATTTCCCGGTGCCCTTGCTGTTCGCGCAAACGCAGGCCGATCCGCTGGTGGCGCCGGCGGTGACGCGGGGTTTCGCGCAGAAAGTGTGCACTAGCGGCGCTCCGGTGCAATGGATCGACTTGCCCGGCGGCGACCACGCCAATACCGCTCGGGACAGCGCGACGCAGACCGCCGCCTGGCTCGCCGACCGCTTCGCTGGCCGAACGGCGGCGTCCGACTGCGGCAAGTTTTGAGCTGTTAAACAGCCATTTACGCGAGTCGTTACCGGGTTGACGGCGCTGCCGGGCTCCGCTGTTTCGGCGTCATGAAGTCATTCGTGCCACTCGCGTTGGTTGCCGCGGCGCTGCTTTCAGGCTGTGCAGCTGTGCCCGATCGCGCTCCGTCTCCGCGCATCGTCGCGGCTGCGCCGACGCCCGCCCCGCCGCCATATCGCTGGACGCAGGGCGCCGCGCCGCAAGCGCATAAGGACATGGTCGCGACGTTCGGACGCCGCGGGCTCGCGACCGGCGAATTTGTGTGGGCGGCGACGGAGCCGAAGGAGGGCGAGGCGCGGGTCGTGATCGATCTGCTGACCCAGACCGCTTACGCTTACCGCGGCGAGACGCTGGTCGGCGCAACTTCGATGTCCAGCGCCAAGCGGGGCAAGGTCACGCCGCTCGGCTTCTGGACGGTGCTCCAGAAGAAGCGTTTTCACCGCAGCCGCAAATATGACAACGCGCCGATGCCGTTCATGCAGCGGCTCGACGAGTTCGGGATCGCCCTCCACGGCGGCGCTAACCCGGGTTATCCGGCGAGCCATGGTTGCGTCAGGCTGCCGATGAAGTTCGCCGAAAAGCTCTACGCGCTGACCAAGGTCGGCTCGAAGGTCGTGATCGAGGGCTGAGCTTCCAGACGGCTTTGCGGATTGGCTTGTCCGGCGCTAGGGTAAGCGCCCAATGATTACCCAGAAGACTCGCTATGCGCTGCGTTCGCTGCTGTTCCTCGTCGAGGAAGGCGGCGGCGGTCCGGTGCAATTGGCGCGGATTGCCGAGACCCAGCGGATTCCGCCCAAATATCTCGAGCTCATTATGCTCGATCTGAAGAAGGCGGGGCTGGTCAAAAGCATTCGCGGGCCCAAAGGCGGCTACGGGCTTTCGCGCACGCCCGACCAGATTTCATTCGGCGAAATCGTGCGTGCGATGGAAGGGCCGATCGCGCTGGTCAGCTGCGCCAGCGTCAATTTCTATGCGCCGTGCGGCGACTGTCATGACGAGGCGACTTGCGCCATCCGCCGGGCGTTTGCGATCCTTCGCGACCAAAGTACCGAAGTGCTCGATTCGATTTCGCTTGCGCAGGGCGCGAACTGGGAGGAGCGCCTCGCCAGGGGCAGTGAGACAGGGGTTCAAGCATGACCGAACATCAGCAAGAAAATCACAGCGAAAAACACGAGGCGGCGGCGGACGACCATTATGCGCCGCGCCCCGTGGCCGGATGGTTCATGCTTGCGGCCATTGCGGCACTGCTGTTCATGAGCTTCGGCTGCGTCACTTATCTGATGCATGTGTTCGCCGACGTCAGTTCAATGCCGCTGGACCAGCGCGCCGCCTATGAAGCGGAGCCGGTGTGGGTCACGGGAGCCTATGCTGTCGCGGTGTGGGTCGGGCTGGCCGGTGCAGTCATGCTGCTGCTCAAAAACCGGTTTGCCGAGCCGGTGCTTGCAGTTTCGCTGCTTGCTACGCTGCTGTGGCTTGGTGGGCTGATCGGCGTCAACCAGTTGCGTGAGACAATGTCCGCGTCAGATCTGCTGGTGGCGATCGTGGTGACGGCGGTGACGTGGACGATCTTCTGGTTCGCGCGCCATTCGCGGCAACGCGGCTGGCTGAAGTAAGCTCAGCCGCGAACCAATTCTAGCTGGGCTGTGCCAGGCGCCGTTCGGCAGCCGTGCGGTCGGCCAGGGCAGTTTGCTCGGCGAGCGTCTGAACCTGAGGCGCGTCAGTCAGCACGTCGGATTCGGGGCGGGCGAGGGCGATAGTCGGCACGGCCAGGAACAAGGCCACGGCGACGTCGCGAAGAAGGCGACGGTCAATCATTTCAAGTTCCAATTCTCAGTCCACGATCGCGGGTGCTTGACTAGCGATCGCACTTGATCACAGGACGCATGGGCGGGAACGAAAGTTCCCTGAATTTTAAGTCCGTAACGAACCGGGTGGCGAATGGGCGGGGGCGCCGCTAGAAGCCGCCCCGATGTCGACCTTCACCATCGACACCGGCACCAGCCGGGCGACCCCCTCGCCGGTGCCGGGAAAGCGCACCACCGCGCCGGCGATCCTCGCGCGCAAGAAGGATGGCGCGACCGATCAGCCGATCGTCATGCTGACCGCTTACACCATGCGCATGGCACAGTTGCTCGACCCGCATTGCGACATGTTGCTGGTCGGCGACAGCCTCGGCCAGGTGATTTACGGCCTGCCCTCGACGATCCCGGTAACGATGGAGATGATGTGCGCGCATGGCGCCGCGGTCGTGCGCGGAAGCTGGCACGCGCTGGTCGCGGTCGACATGCCCTTTGGCAGCTATGAGGCCGGGCCCGAGCAGGCGTTCGCGAGCGCCGCGCGGATCATGAAGGAAAGCGGCTGCGCGGCGGTCAAGGTGGAGGGCGGCGAAGCGATGGCGCCGACGGTGCGATTCCTCGTCCAGCGCGGCATCCCGGTGATCGGCCACGTCGGCCTGACGCCGCAGGCGGTCAACGTGCTCGGCGGCTACGCGGCGCGCGGAAAGAACGAAATCGAGGCGAAAAAGATCGTCGGCGACGCAACCGCCGTGGCCGAAGCGGGCGCCTTTTGCATTGTTGTCGAAGGGGTGATGGAAAGCATCGCCGATGAGCTGACCAAGAAGATCGCGGTGCCGACCATCGGCATTGGCGCTTCGGCCAATTGCGACGGACAGGTGCTGGTGACCGAGGACATGCTTGGTCTGTTCGAGCGCACGCCAAGGTTCGTAAAGCGCTACGACGACCTTGCTGCGCGCATCGGCGAGGCCGCCGCGACTTACGCCAGCGAAGTGCGGTCGCGGGCGTTCCCGACCGCCGAGCAGACCTATCGCCCGAAACGGGGTTGAGGAGCGGGGCGGTTCCGTCCGGAACGGACCTTAGTCCCACCTCTTGTTAGCCGGTCCATCATAGGCCGGGGCCATGACCCCTGGCGCCAATCGATCGCTCAACCGGGCGGATGGACACCGATATGTTTTTTCGGCGACCATCATCATCGCCATCGCGGCAACTATAATCGCTTCGCTGCTGCTCGCCGGCGCGGGCATTTACTGGGCGACCCACGCCAGCGACGCGGTCTCGGTCGAGCGCCAGGCTCGCTCCGCGCAGCACGCGATGGAGATGAGCGTCGATGAACTTGCACTGCAGCAGGAAACCGTTGCGGTATGGGATTTCTCGGCAGCTGCGCTCGCCGTCCCGCGCCCGAACAAGTCCTGGATGCACGACAACATTGGTGATTGGCTGTTTAAAGTCTTCAAGCATGACGAAGTTTTCGTGCTCGATGGCTGGAACCGCCCGCTTTATGCGTCAACCGCGGGCCAACAGGTGTCACTCGATCGATTTGCGTTGCTTAAGTCCGATTTTCAGGAAGTTCTGACCGCCGTTCGGGGCAAGGGCAATGTCACCGGGCGGCACGACCGCCGCCGAGCCGATACCGGCCTCAACAGCTCGGTGCGCACAACCACCAGAGCGACACACGAATCGCATTTGATGCGTCTCGACGGCCGTCCCGCGGCAGTGAGCGCAATGCTCATCGAGGAGGTTACTCCGGGCTGGGCAAAACAGCGCAATCCGCGGCCTGTCCTCCTCAGCGTACGTTACCTGGATGCCGGCTTCCTCGCCGAACTCAGCGCCCGGCAGCTGATTGCGTCGGCGCGATTTTCGCGAAGTTCCGCCCATAGTTCTGCTGAATCGGTTGTTTCATTGCGGACGGAAGGGGGCGCCCACATCGGCTATCTCTCGTGGCGGCCCGAGCTTCCCGGCACCCGAATTCTGTGGAAGCTCCTTCCGGTCAACCTGCTGGTGCTGACGTTCCTCGCGTCGCTGATGATCTTCCTCGGCCGCAGACTTCATGGCGCGGCCGGTGACCTCAGCACCGCGGAGGCCAGTGCCCACCACCTTGCCTTTCACGATTCGCTGACCGGATTGCCGAACCGCGCATTGTTCCAGCTCAAGCTGGATGAGTTGATCTCGGGAGGCGGCGAGCAAATGCGCTTTGCGCTGCTGCTCCTGGACGTCGACGAGTTCAAGCAGATCAACGACACCCTTGGCCACGACGCCGGTGATGCGTTGCTGCGGACGTTCGCGGACCGGCTGAAGCTTGCGATCCGGCCCGACGATCTCGTCGCTCGGCTCGGCGGCGACGAGTTCGCGTTGTTGCTGATGGGCATGTGCCGGGCCGACCAGATCAGGCACTTTTCCGCGCGCCTGCTGGAACGTCTTTCCGAGCCGATCGAATATCAGGGAAAGCTCATCCATACCCGGGCGAGCATCGGCGTCAGCCGCCGTGACGGCGCCGAGGGGGACCACATCCTCAAACATGCCGACCTTGCCTTATATGAGGCAAAGGCGTCCGGCCGCGGGGCGTTCCGTCTCTACGACCCGGCAATGTGGTCGTCGATGAAGCGGCGGGGCGAAATGCTCTCGGTGGCCACCGCCGCGCTCGAAGGAGGCTTCGTCCAGCCATTCTACCAGCCGAAGGTCGACCTCAAATCCGGTGAAATAGTCGGCTTCGAGGCCTTGCTGCGATGCTGCCTGCCGCACCGTGAGCCGAAGGCGGCGGGCAGCATCGCCGCGGCTTTCGAGGATTCGACGCTCGCCGTTAAACTTAGCGACCGTATGATCGACGGCGTAATTCGCGACATATTGATGTGGCAGGCGGCCGGCCTTGCGTTCGGTCATGTGGCGATCAATGCCGGCTTGCCCGAGCTGCGCCGCGGCGACTTTGCCGAGCGATTGCTGGGCAAATTGCTCGCCGTGGGGCTCGCCCCGGGGTGCATCCAGGTCGAGGTTACCGAAAGCGTCCTTCTCGGGCCGGCAATCGGCCAGGTGGAGGCCGCCTTCGAGCAACTCGCCGAGGCCGGGATCAAGCTCGCGCTCGATGATTTCGGTACCGGCTTCGCGTCGCTGACCCACCTCAAACGCTTCCCGATCGCGATCATCAAGATCGACCAGTCGTTCATTCGCGACCTTCACATCGATGCCGAGGATGCGGCGATCGTACGCGCTGTCGTCGGCCTTGGGCGGGCGCTCAAGATCCAGGTCGTGGCCGAAGGGATCGAGACCGTGATGCAACGCGACTTCCTGTCGGAGCTGGGCTGCTCGGGCGGCCAGGGATATTTGTTCGGGAGCGCGCTTCCAGCGGCGCAGATCGTAGAATTGCTGCTGCAAAAGGCGCGGCTGTCGACGCTCGCCGTCGCCTAGGCGCGGAATCTATTGCGAATCGCTCGCAACAAGCTAGACGGCGCCAGTGGTTCGCGCTTTTCCTGCCCAGCTGATTCTATGGCCGATGCTGGCCGTGCCCGGCGCGGTGATCCTGTGGAGCTATTTCGCTGGCGAGCCGCCCGCCGAGCTGATCCCGTCCACGGGAGAATGGTCGGCGAGACTGATCATCGCCGCGCTGATGATGACTCCTCTCTCGCAACTGTCTGCCTGGCAACGCCGCCGTGCGCTGGCTGCTTCGGCATCGCCGCTCGTTCGGCGTGGCGGCGTTCGCCTACGCGCTGCTGCACCTCGCCTTTTACGTGCTCGATATGGAAACCGTCGCGAACATGGTCGCCGAAATCGGCGCTCCAGCGATCTGGACGGCGTGGCTGGCATTTTTGTGCCTGGTGCCGCCGGCGCTGGCCAGCAGCGACGCCGCGATGCGCGCGCTTGGCCGGATGTGGAAGAAGATCCAGCGGCTCGTTTATCCGGCCGCCATCCTCACCCTCGCTGCACTGGCTGCTGGTCCATGACGGAATGACCGAGGCCCTGCTCCACTTCGCGCCGCTCGCTGTCCTCCAGCTGCTGCGCATCGCCCGAATGTTCACTCCGAAACCCCTCGAAAGGACAATTGCATGACCCTCAGAATTCTCGCTCTGACCGCCGCGGCCACCGTCGCTCTTGCGGCTTCGCCCGCTGCCGCCACCGGCAAGATGACCTGTGATGCCCCGCAAAAGCAGTGGAAGACCCTCGCCGCGCTTGAAGGCGAGCTCAAGAAGCAGGGCTGGCAGCTGCGCAAATCCAAGGTCGATGGCGGCTGCTATGAGGTCTATGGCACCGATCCCAAGGGCAATCGCGTCGAAGCCTATTTCCACCCGGTGACGTTCAAGAAGCTGCTCGTGTCTCGCCGCGGGCAGATTATCTATCGCGCTCCCAAGGCGTCGCCGATAGCGGGAACGCGCGGGTTGCTGTCGCCTAAGCGACGCAACCATCCCGCCTTCCTGCCGTTCGGTCAGGGAACATCCACGGGGAGTCGTTACCGCCATGAAGATCTTGCTCTACGTTATCGGCTTTTTCGCGCTGATCGGGTTCCTGCTCGTCGCCGGCTGCTTCAAGATGATCTTTTAGCCGGTTGCTTGAGCACGGCGGCGCGCCTTTTCTTACGCCGGGCGAGCATCGGCAGAAGGAACAGATAAACGCCGGTTCCGGCCATGCCGAGAAGCGCGAGGCCCGACCCGAACGAGAAAACATATTTGGCCCAGCCGCCGAGCCAGCTGAAGTCGTGGATCGTCTCGATCAAGTCGGACGTGCGGTAGCCAATCTGCAGCGGGCGGGCAGTGGCGAGGTCGACCTGGACCTCCGTGCGCGAGTGAAACACCACCTTCGCAACGCCGTCGCCGGGCCGGACGTCGATCCGCTCGACGTTCTGTGCCGGCTCTTTTGCCGAGCGCGCGGCAGCCGCGACGATGTCGCTGAGCGGGCGCTGCAAATCGCCCGGCCGGGAGCCGGTCAGCGTCGGCGGCTGGAGCGCGGCAAAATCCTTCTTGAGCGCCAGCAACGTGCCGGTGATTGCGATGACGAAGATCGTCAGCATCAGCGGCAGCGACGTCCAATAGTGGATCTTTCGAAGCAGACGGGGGGCTGAAGACACGCGGTCACTCTCTCTGGAACGGACGGCAAGCCCTAGGGGCAGTTGGCGTTGCCGCACAATCCTCGGGATCGCTGGTCGCAAGATCGGCGCGCCCCCTTTGCGTTTCGCCCGTCACCGGCTAGACGAAGCGCCGCCAGCTTCCGTTCATCGCGGGTGGGGAAGGAAGCGACCGGCATGAGCCCCCCAACCGCGGCATGAGGAACTCCTTGGCGCAGCCCCCGACTACCACGACCCCGACCGACATCTTCCTGCGTGAGGTGGACGAGAATCTGCGCCGCGACCGCGCGCGCGATTTCGCCAAGCGCTACGGCAACTGGCTGATTGGCGCGTTGATCCTGTTTCTCGCTGCCGTGGGCGGCTGGATTTACTGGCAGAACGTCCGCGAGCAGCGCGCGGAGCGGCAGGTCGAGGAGCTCGCCGAAATCTATCGCAACATCAGCACCGGCAAGTCGGCGAGCGCCGCGCAGCCGCTCGAAGACCTTGCCGCAGACGGGACCAGCCCCGCGGTGCGCGCCTCGGCCCAGTTCACCGCCGCCGCGCTCGCCTTGGAGAAGAATGATCAGCCCGCGGCGATCGCCAAATATCGGTCGATCGCGGGGGATGCCGACTTCCCGCAACCCTACCGCGACGCGGCGCTCATTCGCCAGACCGCGCTCGAGTTCGACAAGATCAAGCCTGAGGAAGTGATCGCCCGCCTGTCGCCATTGGCAAAGGCTGGCAACCCATGGTTTGGGAGCGCTGGTGAAATGACCGCCATGGCCCTGATCAAGCAAGGCAAGAGCAGCGAAGCCGGACAGCTGTTCGCGGCAATCGCCAAGGATAAGAATGTTCCCGAAGCAATCCGCGCCCGTTCCGTCCAGATCGCCGGGACCCTCGGCATCGACGCTAGCGGCGCCCTCGATTCCTAAGCCCAAGCAGGATCAATGATGACCAAGCCCACGCATTTTCGTGTTGCATTGCTGATTGCTGCCGCGCTGGCCGCAAGCGGCTGTTCGCTATTCAAGAAGTCCACCCCCAAGACCCCCGTGCTTGGTGAGCGCATCTCCGTGCTTAGTGCCGAGGGGGATGCGCTGGTCGATCCGGAAACGGCGGCACTGCCGATGATCCTGCCGCCGCCGGTCGCGAACGCCAATTGGTCGCAGTCAGGCGGTAATCCAGCCAAGTCGATGGGCCAGCTCGCGCTTGGCAATGCACTCGCCAACGCCTGGTCGGTCCAGGCCGGCCGCGGCAGCAGCCTGACCGCGCGCCTCGCCGCCGAGCCGATCGTCGCCAACGGCAGGGTCTACACCATCGACACGCTCGGCGCGGTGCGGTCGTTCGACGCACGCACGGGCGGCCAGTTCTGGGCCAGCCAGACGCCCAACGAGCGGGGCAATGAAAGTTCGCTTTACGGCGGCGGTCTCGCCTACGATCAGGGGCGCATCTACACCACCAACGGCCTTGGTTTTGTCGCCGCGCTCGACGCGAACAGCGGCGGCATCCTGTGGCAAGTGCGGCCCGGCGGACCGCTGCGCGGCGCTCCGACGGTGGTCGACGGCGCGATCTACGTGATGAGCCAGGACAACCAGATTTATTCGCTCAACCAGGTGGACGGGAAGACCAACTGGAGTCAGGCCGCGGCGCTCGAGATTGCGGGCGTGTTCGGCACGGCTTCACCGGCCGTTGCCCAAGGCACGGTCGTCGCAGGCTTTTCGTCGGGCGAGCTCAACGCCTATCGCTACGAGAACGGACGCCAGGTGTGGCAGGACGCGCTACAGCGGACCAGCATCCGGACCAGCGTGTCGTCGCTCAGCGACATCGACGCCGATCCGGTCATCGACGGCGGCCAGGTGTTCGCGCTCGGCCAGGGCGGCCGCATGGTCGCGCTCGAGCTGACGACCGGCCAGCGCCAGTGGGAGCTTAACATCGCCGGGATTTCGACCCCGTGGGTCGCCGGCGACTGGCTGTTCGTGGTCACCGATAACGGCCGGTTGATGAGCATTGCGCGCGGCAGCGGCAAAATCCGCTGGATCAACCAGCTTCCCGCGTTCGAGCGGATGAAGGCCAAAAAGGGCCAGATCGATTATTCGGGGCCGGTGCTCGCCGGCGGCCGGTTGATCGTCACCGGCTCCAACGGCGTGATCGTCAACATCGACCCCGCGACCGGCTCGTTCCAGAGCCAGACGCGGGTCGGTCCGGGCATCAGCCTGCCGCCGGTCGTCGCGGGCGAGACGCTTTACGTCTACGCCGACGACGGCAAGCTGCACGCGTTCCGCTAGCACTCCCGCAGCGGCGGCAGCGCTGCTATCGCCCGGTCCATGCCGCTTCCCACCGTCGCCATCGTCGGCCGACCCAATGTCGGCAAATCCACTCTGTTCAACCGGTTGGTGGGCAAGCGTCTGGCGCTGGTCGACGATCGGCCGGGCGTAACCCGCGACCGGCGCGAGGGCGAGGCGACCCTGCTCGGGCTCGAGTTCCGGGTAATCGACACCGCCGGATTCGAGGACGACGACCCGGCCTCGCTGCCCGGGCGGATGCGCGCGCAGACCGAAGCTGCGGTGCGCGACGCCGACGTCGCCCTGTTCATGATCGATGCGCGCGAGGGGCTTACTCCGCTCGACGAGGAGATCGCGCGCTGGCTGCGGGTCGAATCGACGCCAGTCATAGTCGTTGCCAACAAGGCCGAAGCGCGCGCCGGCGAAGGCGGGGTGTTCGATGCCTACCGCCTTGGGCTCGGCGATCCGATCCCGCTCAGCGCGGAGCATGGCGAAGGCGTGGTCGACCTGTTCGAGGCGCTGCGCCCGCTGGTCGAGCGCGAGGACGGGCCGGAAGAGGAGCCCGGCTACGCGCTCGAGGACCAGACGCTCAAGCTGGCGATTGTCGGCCGCCCCAACGCGGGCAAGTCGACGCTGGTAAACACCATGCTCGGCGAGGAGCGGATGATCACCGGCCCCGAGGCGGGGATCACGCGCGATTCGATCACGCTCGACTGGGACTGGCACGGCAAGCCGGTGCGCCTGGTCGACACCGCCGGGCTGCGAAAAAAAGCCAAGGTCGAGGACAAGCTCGAGCGGCTGTCGGCCGCCGACACGCGCCGGACGATTGATTTCGCCGAAGTCGTCGTGCTCCTGCTCGATGCGACCCGCGGCCTTGAGGCGCAGGATTTGCGGATTGCCGCGCAGGTGATCGAGGAAGGCCGGGTGCTCATCGCCGCGCTCAACAAGTGGGATGTCGCGGAAAATGGCTCCGCCCTGTTCAACGGGGTCAAGGCGGCGCTGCTCGAGGGGCTGTCGCAATTGAAGGATGTGCCGCTGCTGACCGTCTCGGCCAAGACCGGCAAGGGGATCGACACGATCTTGCGCGTCGCGTTCGAAATGCGCGAGGCGTGGAGCCGCCGTGTCGGCACCGGCGAACTCAACCGCTGGTTCGCCTCGGCGATCGAGAACAACCCGCCGCCGGCGCCGTCGGGCAACCGGATCAAGCTGCGCTACATCACCCAGATCAAATCGCGTCCGCCGACCTTCGTCGTGTTCGGCAATCGCACCGACTCGTTGCCCGAAAGCTATCGCCGCTACCTCGTCAATGCGATGCGCCGCGACCTAAAGCTTGGCGCAATCCCGTTGCGGCTCGAGTTCCGCGGCGGCCGCAACCCGTTCGAGGGGCGCCCCCGCTAACGCCGCGCTGATTGGCGCGCTAAGGCATAATTTACTGTTTGGCGCTTATCCCGGTCGAGTGGAGCATGGCCGGCAAGACCGGTCCATTGAGGAGCTAAAGGTGGCCGACGACGCGCCGGACATCATCGATTGGGCCTATTTCGAGAAAAGCCGGACCGAAATGGGTCCCGGCTTCATCCGCATCCTGAGCTATTTCAGGGAAGATGGGGAGAAATCGATCGCCCAGATCGAGCAGGCGATGCGCGCCGAGAACAGCGTTGCGCTGGTAATGCCGGCGCACACGCTGAAGGGCGAAGCGCGCCAGCTTGGCGCAGAGCCTCTCGCCGCAATCGCCGAGCTGATCGAGACCACCGCGCGATTCTGCGTCGAATCACGGCGCTTTCCCGACGAGCTGGTGCCCGAGGTAGTCGCCTTGCGCCGGCTGTTCAGGGAAACGGTCGAGAAATTCGACAAGGCCACCAACCCGCTGATGGTCCGCTCGCCGTCGAGCGGTTTCGGCCGCAAGGCCGGCAACCAGAGCTTCGGCCGGATTTAATCCTTCGTCGCTTCCGAATTCAGCTGGATATAGTTCGGCAGGCCCATGCTCTTGATCATCTCGAACTGCTGCTCGAGCGTGTCGACATGGCTTTCCTCATTGGCCAGGATCTCGGCGAACAGGTCGCGGCTGACGTAATCCCGGACCTTCTCGCAATGGCCGATCGCGCCGCGCAGCTGGGTCAGCGCCTCCAGTTCCAATTCGAGATCGGCGCGCAGCATCTCTTCGACATTCTCGCCGATGCGAAGCCGGCCGAGCATCTGAAAATTGGGCAGGCCGTCGAGGAACAGGATGCGTTCGGCGAGCTTGTCGGCGTGCTTCATCTCGTCGATCGATTCGTGCCGTTCGAACTCGGCGAGCTTGTGGACGCCCATATTGTCGAGCAGCCGGTAGTGAAGCCAATATTGGTTGACCGCGGTAAGCTCGTTCTTGAGCGCCTCGTTGAGCAGCTCGATGACCTTGGGGTCGCCCTTCATTCCTCGCCTCCGTCGCGTCGTTAGTCGGGCCTACGACTGCGCGCAGCGGAAGGGAAGCAAAAAGTGGCGGAAAACTGCGGAAAATTTGCGATTGAGAGTCAGTCGCAGAAACGGGCGTCAGGCGACGAGTTGGAGCCTTGCGCGCTTGCTGAGCCGTTCCTGGTCGATGATTTCCTGCGCATAGTCGAGGCAGCATCCGCACTGGGCCTCGCAGCCGAGGCACGCATAAGCGGCATCGGGCGTCCCGGCGCCCTCGCGCGCGACCTTGCGGACGTCGCTTTCGGTCAGGCGGTTGCAGCTGCACACGATCATGAAGCGGGTGTACCGCTATTGCGACGCGTTCGCAACTACTTTGCTCACAGCCAGCTGCTGATCTGCTCCAGCGGCTTTTTTCTGAGCGCATGCCGCGGCACGAGGGCGTCGGGCGCCGGATGCCCTGCAACGACGATCATCAGCGGCTTCTCATCGGCCGGGCGGCCGCAAATCTCGCGCAGGAAACCCATCGGCGAAGGCGTATGCGTGAGCGTCGCGAGACCCGCCCGGTGAAGCGCCGCAAGCAGCAACCCGCAAGCGATTCCGACACTCTCGGTGACGTAATAATTCGTCTTCTGGTCGCCCGGCTCGAGGCCGCCGCGGCGCTGGCCGAACACGACGATGTGCCACGGCGCGGCGTCAAGGTAGCTCTTGTCCTCATCAGTGCCGAGCGGCGCCAGCGCCTCGAGCCATTCCTGCCCTGCCTTGCCGGCGTAGAAAGCGCTCTCCTCTTTCTCCGCCGCCAGCCGGATTTGGTGTTTGATCTCCGGCGAGGAGACCACCGCGAAATGCCACGGCTGGTGGTTGGCGCCGGACGGGGCGGTTCCCGCGGCGAGGATCGCCTGCTCGATGATTTCGCGCGGAACCGGTGCGTCGGAGAACATGCGGCACGAGCGGCGGGTGGCGATCTCCTCGCGAAAGGCGCGGGCACGAGCGATGCGCTCCGGGTCAGTAAGATGGGGCAGCTCGGTGAAGGGAGCAGAGGGAACGTCTTTCACCGCTTTTCCTTGCGAATGACTAGCTTCAGCCCGGACCAAGTCTCGTCGACTGCACAGACCTTGACGTCGACCCAGGCCGTTGTCGGCAGGATCGCGTCACGGATTCGGTCTTCTGTGATGTCGGTCGTGACCTTGGACGCGCGTTTGGGCCAGCTGACCCAGACGAAACCCGCCGGGTCGATCAGCGGGCGGAGCATGTCCAGCTTGGCCGCCATGTCGTGCCAGTCGGTGACGAAAATGTGCGCGGCGTCGAGGCCGGGCTGTGGGGCGGACAGACGGATGAAGTCGAGGCCCTCGGCTTCGATCTCAGCCAGCACGCTGTCGGGCATGGCGTCGAACCACACGCGCATCCCGTCCTTGAGCGACAATTTCCGGGCCAGCGGCGTCCCCGAATAGTCGGCGGCCATCAGGCGAGCGCCGCGTCGCTGCCCATCAGCCGGGGGAAGAAGCCTTCGTGCGCGGCGCGGAGGTCGGCGAGCGATACGGATTGCACGCCCCCACGGCCAAGCAGGTCGAAACTTACCGAATCTCCGCCCGTGGTGCCGATCGGCACGGCGAACAATTGGGCGGCATTGGCCGCGGCGCGGACCGCCTCGGGGTCGCGCGTGGTGACGATGAAACGGCCCTGGTCTTCGCCGAACAGGATCGCGCCCGGGTTGGGGATTTGCTCCACGACGGTCATGGTCAGGCCGATATTCCCGGCAAGGGCCATCTCGGCGAGGGCAACCGCCGCGCCGCCATCGGAGCAATCGTGAACGGCAGTGGCGAGCCCGTCGGCGATTAGTGTGCGAATGCATTCACCGGCGCGCTTCTCGGCCGCGAGATCGACCGGAGGCGGCGAGCCCGCCCGGCGGCCGTGGCAGGTGTCCAGCCACAGCGACTGACCCACATGGCTGTCGGAATGGCCGATGAGGATAATATGCTCGCCGGCCGCCTTGAACGCGATCGTCGCGCTTTTCTCCCAATCGTCGAGGATGCCGACGCCGCCGATTGCGGGAGTCGGCAGGATCGCGCTGCCGCCGCCTGTCGCCTTGCTCTCGTTGTACAGGCTCACATTGCCGCTCACGATGGGGAAGTCGAGCGCGCGGCAGGCATCGCCCATGCCGCGCAGGCACTCGACGAACTGGGCCATGATCTCGGGCCGCTGGGGGTTGCCGAAATTGAGGCAGTTGGTCACCGCCAGCGGCCGCGCGCCGACCGCGCACAGGTTGCGATAGGCCTCGGCGATCGCCTGCTTGCCGCCTTCATAGGGGTCGGCATAGCAATAGCGCGGGGTGCAGTCGGTGGTCATCGCCAGCGCCTTGCGGCTGCCGTGGACGCGGACCACCGCGGCGTCGCCGCCGGGCCGCTGGACCGTATTGGCGCCGACCTGGCTGTCATATTGCTCCCACACCCAGCGGCGGCTGGCGAGGGCGGGCGAGCCCATCAGCTTCAAAAGGTCGGCGGCGATGTCGGTCGATTCGGGCACGTCGCCGAGCGGTTTGACCTGCGCCCAAGCCTTATATTCGTCCAGGCTCATGTGCGGGCGGTCATATTCGGGCGCGTCGTCGGCGAGCGGGCCTAGCGGAATGTCGCAAACGATCTCGCCGTTCCACTCGAGCACCATGTGGCCGGTGTCGGTGACTTCGCCGATAACCGCGAAGTCGAGCTCCCATTTGTGGAAGATCGCCTCGGCCTCGGCCTCGCGCCCCGGCTTGAGCACGATCAGCATCCGCTCCTGCGATTCCGACAGCATCATCTCGTAGGGCGTCATGCCGGTCTCGCGGCACGGCACCTGGTTCATGTCGAGGCGAATGCCGGCGCCGCCCTTGCTCGCCATCTCGACGGAGGACGAGGTCAGGCCCGCCGCGCCCATGTCCTGGATGGCGACGATGGCGTCGGTCGCCATCAGCTCGAGGCACGCCTCGATCAGCAGCTTCTCGGTGAACGGATCGCCGACCTGGACCGTCGGGCGCTTTTCGTCGCGAATTCTCGTCGAAATCGGCCGACGCCATGGTCGCGCCGTGGATCCCGTCGCGCCCGGTCTTGGAGCCGACATAGACGATCGGATTGCCGACGCCGGTCGCGGCCGAATAGAAGATCTTGTCGGTTTTCGCGACGCCGACGGTCATCGCGTTGACCAGGATATTGCCGTCGTACGCAGTGTCGAAATTCACTTCGCCGCCGACCGTCGGGACGCCGACGCAATTGCCGTAGCCGCCGATGCCGTGGACCACGCCGGCGACCAGGTGCCGGGTCTTGGGATGGTCGGGCCGGCCGAAGCGCAGCGCGTTCAGATTGGCGATCGGCCGCGCGCCCATGGTGAACACGTCGCGCAGGATGCCGCCGACGCCGGTCGCCGCGCCCTGATAGGGCTCGATGTAGCTCGGGTGGTTGTGGCTCTCCATCTTGAAGATCGCCGCGTCGCCGTCGCCGATGTCGATCACGCCGGCATTTTCGCCCGGGCCGCAGATCACCCACGGCGCCTCTGTCGGCAGTTTCTTCAGATGCACGCGCGAGCTTTTGTAGCTGCAATGCTCCGACCACATGACCGAGAAGATGCCGAGCTCGACGAGGTTGGGCTCGCGGCCAAGCGCGTTGAGGATGCGCTGATATTCGTCGGTGCTGAGGCCGTGCTCGGCGACGGTTTCGGGGGTGATCGCGGGCGCGTCCAGGACTTCCATGCGCGGGCCTTTAGCGGGCAGGGTGGGCGGCGGCTAGCGCAGCGCGCTCAGATGTCGTGGCGTTCGAACTTCACGCCCGAAAGGATCACCGTCTGCGGCTGCCCACCGATGAAATCGGCGAAGGACAGGCGCTCGGGCGACCAGGCTTCGTCGCCGACGCGCCAAAGGTTTTCGCCGAGCGGGTGGAGCTGGGTGTCGGTGCCGATCCACAATTTGCCGCCGCGCTCGACGATCACCGACGTGCCCCACCACGGGCTGTCGTTGGTGTAGCGGCCGGCGAGCCTGGTCAGCGCGGGGTCCGTGCGCGCCGGGACCGCGCCCGAGCCGTCGCGAACGAACGTCTGGGGCCCCCAGGCGGCGCTCACCACGTTGCCCGTCTTGCGCTCGAACATCAGGACGAAATCGCGGTAGGCCGGGTGCGACGTGCGGAACAGGTCGTTGCCCGACGGTTGCAAGGGCGCGCTGTGGCCGCCGGCAACGATGGTCAGCGGCGCGCCGCGACGGACTTCGAACTCGCCCGCCGGGCCGGAATAGCGGCCGAGCAGCGAAGTCGCAGCGGCGGCGGTCAGCGGGACCGTCAGGATTTTAGGCGTCGGAAGGACGACACCGCGCATGGCGTTGGTCAGGGCATCGACGGCGAAGGCCGTCAGCAGGCGCGGGCGGTACTCGAGCCCGAATCCGACGTTGGCGCTGGCGAATGCGCCGGCGCCGCTCGCGCGGTCGAGATGGAAGGCCGAGGAGAAGCCGACCATGCCGCCGGTGTGGTGCAGATAGGTTCGCCCGCTACCGCCGACATGCATCAGGCCGTTGCCGTAGGACATGTTGGGCGAATCGGTGCGGACAGCGTGGCGGATGAACGCCAGGCCCTGCGCCGGCGTGAGGCCGAGCCCGCCGCGGCCGCCAGCGAGGTCGTTCAGCGCGCGGATGAAAGGCAGCATTTCCGCGGCAGTCGATGCGACCGAGCCGGCGCCGAAGGTGACGTCGACCCATGCCGCCGGGGCTAGCGGCGCGCCGTGGGCATGGGGAATGGTGTCGTCGGCCGCGCCATAGCCCTGCGCATAGGCGAGACGGTCGGCGGCGACGATCGCGCCGCGCGAACGGCGCATGCCGAGCGGCTTGAGGACGCCTGCCTCGATCAGCTGGGCAAGCGGCTTGCCGCCGGCGCTCTCGGCGATTTCACCGAGGATGGTGTAGCCGGTATTCGAATAATGCCAGTGAGCGCCGGGGCGGAAGCCCTGGCTCAGCCCGCGCTCGGGGAACATCGGCGCGTTGCCCGGAAGCCCGCTGACATGATCGAGCAGATGCTGGACCGTGATTCCGCTGTTTGGCGGAAGCGGGACCGCCGGAACCAGCCGCGCGACATTGTCGGTCAGGCTTAGCCGGCCCTGGGCAGCGAGTTGATGGACCACTAGCGCGGTCATGACTTTGCTGATCGACCCGATCTGGAACAAGGTGTCGGGGGTGATGGCGGCGCGGCTGTCGCGGTCGGCAAGCCCGAAATTGAGGACTTGCTCGAAACCGCCGGGAGCGGTCAGCCCGAGCGTCATGCCGGGAAGGCCGAAGGCGCGCAGATGCGCTTCGCCGTAAGCGCGAATCGCTGCGACCGCCGGGGCGAAGTTGGGAGCCGCCTGGGCGAAGGCGGGCGCCGGCAGTTGGCTGCCGAGGGCGACGCCGAATGCTCCGGCAGCAAATGCCCGACGGCTGATCAATGGAGTTCCGGCGGCGTCCGTAGGAAGCGCCGCCGGTAATTGCTCGAGATTGGCGTGGTGGGTCAGGCTTTGCAGCTTTGCGAGGGATGGCCCGGAACGGCGATCCGGACGCTCGGCGCCTCGCCGTTGCCGCGGATTTCATAACCGCCGGGTCCGATCAGCGGGCCGCCTTCTTCGGCCGCCGTGACCTGGGTGGGATGGCCGCCTTTGTCGGTGCGGATGTTGGCCGACTTATTGTCCGACAGCCAGTCGACATAGACCACGCGATTGTCCGAGCAGCGATAGATTTTGCTGTGACTGATCGACGGCGGCAGCACGACCGGAGTGTTCGATGCGACGACGTCGCCTTCGTCGGGTCCGCCAATGACTTCGGGTTCGCTGTTGCAGCCGGCAAGCGCAGCGGCGGCAACGAGCGTTAGGAGGGAGGTGCGAATGCTCATTTAACGCCCATTGCGGGCGGCGGCGCGAGCGTCAAGACCGCTAATGACCCTCAAAGGGCGGCAACTTGCATATTGTCGATCAGCGCCATAGCTTCGTCGACAAGCATGCAGCATCAGGCCGGAAGCAGCGCGCAGCGCATTCGCATCGGGCTCACCGGCCTGGCGTTCGCGTTCCTGCTCGTCCTGCTCGGCTCGATCATCAGCCGCTCGACCAGCGATCGGTCGGTCAACGCCGCCGAGGCCGAGGCCATCGCCAATGAGCCAAGCGAGCCGTTGGCCGAGCTTGGCGTCGCCCCCGGCGCTTCCGACAGCGGCAACAACAGCAGCGACAAGCCCAAACCATGAACCCGGCGCGGCTGCGCGCGCTGGGCCTGTTGATGATCGTCGCGATTGCCGCGGCGGCAATTGCGCTATGGGCCCGCCAGCGCGCTGACCCGCCAATGCCCGAGCGGCCGGCGAGCGAGCGGCCCGCCCTGTTGCTGCTGACCGGTCTGCCGTTGATGTTCGGCGACGATTTCTCGCTCGGCGAAATTGGCTCTCCGGCGCTTACCGCGCTCCAGGGGCGCTACCGGGTGAAGCCGATCAGCACCGCCGCGGCTACAGAGTTGAAAGGCGCGCGGCTGCTGCTGATGGCGCAGCCGGCCGCGCAGAGGCCGGAAGACCTCGTCGCGATCGACCGCTGGGTGCGGTCGGGGGGACGGCTTCTCGTCCTCGCCGATCCGGCGCTCACTGGCCCAGCGAGCATCAGCTTGGCGACCCGCTCCGCCCACCGCCGATGTTCGCCGATACCGGGTTGCTCGCCCATTGGGGCCTGAGGCTCGACGCGCCCGAAGAACATGGCCCGCGGCAAATGCGGTTGGGGCGCTTCGAGGTCCTCACCGCATCGCCAGGGACGCTGGTCGCGACCGCGGGCGGTTGCGAGGTCGAGGGGGCCGGATTGGTCGCGCGATGCCGAATCGGACGCGGACAGGCGACGGTCATCGCCGACGCCGACTTCCTCGATGTCGGCAGGCCCCAGGGCCTCGATGGTCCAACCCAGAACAACGTCGCCGCCTTGCTTGGCGAACTTGCGCTGCTCGAAGCGCCGCCGATTCGCTAACCACAGACTTATCCACAAGGATAGCCACAGCTTCGCCGACCAACACAAGGGAATTGAACTCCATTAGAAATCGCGGAAATCCGCCCTTAACCGCAGAAATCCCATCCAATCCCACGAAAACCCATTGTATCCCGCTCCCCGTTGAGTTACCAACACCGACTGTAGCGCGGGGGCGAACCCTTTGATTCGAGCCTGTCCGTCGGAGGTGCGTTTTGGCGCGCGTCCGCGAACGGCGACCCGCGCGCTGCGAACGGGGAGTGGACGTGGCGCTAGAGCATCTGTTTCAGGGCAGCGCTTTGAACGCGGTCGATGCCAAGGGCCGGGTCAGCATTCCCGCATTCCTGCGCAGCGTGATCGAGCGCCGCGGCGACGCGCGCACGATCGTCCTTGCCGCCCACGAGACCTTTCCCTGCCTTAGCGCCTACGACCCCGCCTATGCGGCGCTGAAGCACGCCAAGCTCGAGCGGCTGCTTGAAAAGGAAGAGACTGACGCCGCCGCGCAGCTCGAATACCAGCAGCGCAACCTGATGGCGTTCGCGGCGACCGAGGAAGTCCCTTACGACAGCTCGGGCCGAATCCTGTTTCCGCTGATGATGCGCCGCAAGGGCCAGATCGACGATCTCGCTCTGTTCCTCGGCACTGGCGAGACCTTCCAGATCTGGAACCCGCAGCTTCTGCTCGGCCACAAGAGCATTCCCGACGACCTCAAGGACATCGCCCGGTTCCGCCTCGAAGAGCGCGGAGCGCAGGCATGACCGATACGAACACGAACCTGACCAGCACCGCCAACGTGCAGGCCCCGCACGTCCCGGTGCTGGTCAGTGAAATGATCGCCGCGCTCGCCATTCGTGAAGGCGACACCGCGGTCGATGGCACCTTCGGAGCAGGCGGCTATACGCGCGCCTTGCTCGGGGCGGGGGCGGGACGAGTGATTGGTTTCGATCGCGACCCCGATGCGATCGAAGCCGGATTGTCGCTCGTCCCGGACGCCCTGGGCGAAGACGGCCGACTGACCCTGATCGAGGAGCGCTTTTCGCAAATGGATCGCGCGCTTGCCGAGCGCGGCATTGGCCCGGTCGACGCGATCACGCTCGATATCGGCGTTTCCTCGATGCAGATCGACCGGCCCGAGCGCGGCTTCTCGTTCCAGGCCGACGGCCCGCTCGACATGCGCATGTCGCGGTCGGGGATGACCGCCGCCGAATTTCTCAACGCCGCCGACGAGGCGGAGATCGTGCGCATCCTCAAGGAATATGGCGAGGAGCCGCGCGCGCGCTCGATCGCCCGCGCCATTGTCGCCGCCCGCCCGGTCGAGCGAACCGCGCAGCTGGCCGCCATCGTGCGCCGCGCCGCGGGCTTCCGGCCCGGTCAGAAAAGCGATCCCGCGACGCGCACCTTCCAGGCGATCCGCATCCATCTCAATGCCGAGCTCGACGAGCTCGAGCAGGGCCTCGCCGCCGCGGAGCGCGCGCTCGCGCCGGGTGGCCGGCTCGCGGTCGTCACCTTTCACAGTCTCGAGGACCGCATCGTCAAACGCTTCCTGCGGCAACGCAGCGGAGCGACTCCCGCCGGTTCGCGCCACCGTCCCGTGCTGACCGACCCGAACGCACCAACATTCGAGCGGGTCGCGAAGCCGGTATCCCCGACGGAGCGCGAGCTGGCCACCAATCCCCGCGCGCGCTCGGCCCGGCTGCGCAGCGCGGTGCGGACGTCCGCCCCCGCATGGCCGGAGACAATGCAATGAGCACGCGCAGTTTCCATTCCCTGTTCATGGTCGCGAGCTGCGCCGGAGCCGCGCTCGGCTGCTACCTGGTATCCCTTCGCGTTGCATCGGAGCGCGCGGCGCTTGAAGCGGTCGAGACCAAGATCGTCGCCGCGCAGCGCGACATGCGCGTGCTTCAGACCGAGATCGGCACTCGTGGCCGCCTCGCCCAGCTGGAGCGCTGGAACGTCAAGGTGCTGGCGCTGTCGGCGCCATCGGCCGACCAGTTCCTCCAGGGAGGCTTTGAGCTGGCGCGACTGACGCAGCCCGACAGGAAGCCCGATTTCAACGCGCCGGTGGTGCTTGCCGCGGCGCCCCAGCCAGACTCCGCCAAGCCGGAGATCGGCGCCCGCGGAACCGACGATACCGGCGCTCCCCCGAGCGCCCGCCCGAACAGCCTGCTTCACGAAGCAAGCCTCAAGACCGAGACGCGCGAGGTCCCGGCAAACACGTCCGTCAGTCCGGGGACTGGAGCCCCTCGGCCGGTCGTGAAGAAGTCCACGGAACAGCCGGTTACGGCGGCGAAGCCGGCACGACGCCCGTCCGTGGATACGCCGGGCCTCGCGGCCGCCAAAGTTGACGCCATGCAAGCCGCCAAAAAGGCCGCCAGGCCGCCAGCTAAATCCGCGTCGAAAATATCGGTGGATAAGCCGCAGGCGGCGGCTCGCAAGCCGGTGACAAAGCCGGTCCAGATTGCAAAGATTGATCCGCTCGCTCCGCTTCCCGAAGCGCGCGCGGCCAAGCCGACCAAGGATTAACGCCCCGCCATGAACGCGCCGTCGCCCGCTCTCGTCGCGTCCCGGCCGGAGCGGCTCCGACTCGTCGGCCAACGCCGCCAGTTGCTCGCGGTGATCCACCAGCGGCTGATGTTCGGGATGCTGGTTTACGGCGGCGTCATCGCGCTGATTGTCGTCCGCATCCTGTGGCTCGCGGCATTCGGCGACCATGCCGGGCGCAAGGAAGGGATCACCAGCCTGATTCCCGATCGCGGCGACATCGTCGACCGCGACGGAGCGCCGCTCGCGCGAACCATCGATGCGTGGACCATCGCCCTTCACCCGGGCAAGATCATCGGCAACAAGCTCGATCTCGCGCGGAGCCTCGCACGGCTGATGCCCGAACGTAGCGAAGAAGATTATTTCGCGCTGATGACCTCGGGCAAGCGCTTCTTCTACCTGCGCCGACGCGCTTCGCCTGGAGTGGTCGAGGCGGTCAACGCGCTTGGCGAACCCGGCCTGGCCATCCAGCGCGAGCCCGACCGGCTGTATCCGCAGACCAGCCTTGGCGCGCACGTCATCGGCTACACCGACGTCGACGGACACGGTGTCGCCGGGATGGAGCGCGCGTTCGACGAGCAATTGTCCAATCCGGCCACGCGCGGCGAACCGGTACGGCTGTCCATCTCGAGCCGAATCCAGCAGGCGCTCGAACATGAGTTGCTCGCTGCCATGACCCATTATTCGGCGATCGGCGCCGCGGGCATCATCATGGACATTCACACCGGCGAACTGCTGGCGATGACGTCGCTGCCGCAGCTTAACCCCAACGCCGCCGGGGCCGGTTCAGCAGAGGCGCGGTTCAACCGCGCGACTCTCGGCGTCTACGAAATGGGCTCGACCTTCAAGCCGTTCACGGTCGCGATGGCGATGGACTCCGGGATCATCAAGTCGTTCGGCCAGATGTATAATTGCCCGGCCGAGCTTCGCGTCTTCGGCAAGAGCATCAACGATACCCACCCGTTCAGCCGGCCGTGCTCGGTCGCCGAGATCATGAAGGAAAGCTCGAACATCGGCTCGGCGCAGATTGCCGCGCAGATCGGCGGCGTGCGGCAAAAGCAATTTCTCGCCAGGATGGGCTTTCTCGCGCCGATTGGCGTGGAGCTGAAGGAAAAGGGCCGCACCCTCCCGCCGGGCAATCAGTGGGGCCCGCTGGAGACCATGACCGTCGGCTACGGCCACGGACTTGCGGTGACTCCGCTTCACTTGGCGAGTGGCTATGCGACATTGCTCAACGGCGGCGTTTATCGCCCGCCCACGCTGCTTCGGATCGACCCCAAGCATCCCGTCCCCAAGGGCGTCCGAGTATTCAGCGAGGAGACTAGCTACAAAATGCGCGCCCTTCTGCGGCTGGTGGTCACGAAGGGCACGGGCAAGAAAGCCGACGCGCCGGGATACCGCGTCGGCGGCAAAACCGGCTCGGCCGAGAAATATCACGACCGCTCGTTGCTGGTGACGACGTTCGCCGGCGTTTTCCCGATGGACGAACCGCGTTATGTGATTGTCGCCATGCTCGACGAACCCAAAGCGACTGCAGAAACCTATGGCTTTCGCACGGCTGGGTGGAACGTCGCGCCGGTCATCAGCAAGACCGTTAGCCGGATTGCGCCGATGCTTGGCGTGAGGCCGGACAAGAACCGCGAGCCGAACATGGGCGAGGTCCTGCCTTTCGTTCACGAAAAAGCGGACCAATAGACTCGTGCGCCTGCGGGAACTCGCCGGGATCGATAGCGATTCCGAAGTCACGGGCTTCGCCATCGACCACCGCAAGGTCGCGCGCGGCAGCGTATTCGGAGCATTCCGCGGCGCGGCTTTCAACGGCGAGGATTTCATCGGCGCCGCGGTCGAGCGCGGCGCGGTCGCCGTGGTCGCGCGCGCCGAAGCGCCGGTGCCGCAGGTACCGCACCTTGCTGACCCCGCTCCGCGGGCTTTGTTCGCGCGCCTGGCGGCCAAATTCTACGCGCCTTATCCGGAGGTAATCGTCGCGGTCACCGGCACCAACGGCAAGACCTCGAGTGTCGAAATGACCCGCCAGATCTGGCGCATGGCGGGGCACCGGTCGGCCTCGATCGGGACTCTCGGCGTGACCACTTCGGACGATCAGGTGAAGACCGGGCTGACCACGCCCGACATCGTCACTTTCCTCAGCAACGTGGCGGGCCTGAAGCGCATGGGGATCAGCCATGTCGCCTATGAAGCCTCGAGCCACGGGCTCGACCAGCATCGCGCCGAAGGGGTCCCGCTGGCCGCCGCGGCGTTCACCAACTTCAGCCGCGACCACCTCGATTACCATGCGTCGATGGACGATTATTTTGCGGCCAAGATGCGGCTTTTCGAAGAGCTTTTGCCAAGCGGCGCGGCGGCCGTGATCTGGACCGACGATCCAAGGTCGGACCAAGTCATCGAGCGGGCGAAAGCGCGCGGGCACAGACTTTTAACGGTGGGCCGCAGGGGAGAGACCATTCGCCTGGTCGGGCAGGCACCGAGCCCGCTCGGGCAAAAGCTCGAAATCGAGCATGAGGGGCAAACCTATCAGCTCGCGCTTCCGCTGATCGGCGCTTACCAGGCCGCCAACGTGCTGACTGCGGCGGGACTGGTGCTCGCGACCGGCGGCGCGTGGGACGAGACCTTTTCGGCGATGCAGCGGGTCGCGCCGGTGCGTGGGCGTCTCGAGCGCGCAGTGATCAGCGGCGCAGGAGTCCCGGTCTATGTCGATTATGCGCATACCGCGGACGCTCTCGAGGCCGCGATCGAGGCGCTTCGGCCACACGTCACCGGACGGTTGATCGCCGTGTTCGGCGCGGGCGGCGACCGCGACGTCGGCAAGCGGCCCGAAATGGGGGCGGTCGCCTCGCGCCTGGCCGACGTAGTGATCGTCACCGACGACAATCCGCGCGGCGAGGACCCGGCCGCAATCCGCGCCGACATTCTCGCCGCCGCGCCCGGCGCGACCGAAGTCGCCGGCCGCCGCGAGGCGATCGCAGAGGCTATCCGCATGGCCCGCGCGGGCGACATCATCCTGCTTGCCGGCAAGGGCCATGAAACCGGCCAGATCATCGGCGCCGGAGCGGGGCAGCGCGTGCTCCCGTTCGACGATGCGCTGGTCGCGCGTGAGTGCGCCGCATGACCCCGCTGTGGACCTCCGACGAGATCGCCGCGGCGACCGGCGGCGTAGCCAGCGCGCCGTTCGAAGCGACGGGCGTGACCTTCGACAGCCGCGAAGTGCGGCCCGGCGATTTGTTCGTCGCGATGCCGGGCACCGCGCACGACGGCCATGATTTCGTGGATCTTGCGCTTTCCTCGGGCGCCGCCGGGGTGCTCGTGTCGCGGCAGGCGCGCGGTCCGCACATCCGCGTCGCCGATCCGTTCGCGGCGCTTCAGGCTCTCGGCCGCGCGGCGCGCGAGCGGACTTCGGCGACGGTCATCGGAATCACCGGGTCGGTCGGCAAGACCAGCACCAAGGAGGCGCTCTATGCGGCGCTCGAGCGCGCGCATCCCGGCAAGGTTCACCGCTCGGTCAAAAGCTACAACAACCATACCGGGGTTCCGCTGAGCCTCGCGCGAATGCCGCGCGACACGCGCTTTGCAGTCCTCGAAATGGGCATGAGCAACGCCGGCGAAATTGCCGCGCTCACCGCCCAGGTCCGGCCCAACGTCGCGCTCATTACGGCGATTGCGCCGGCCCATATCGAAAGCCTTGGCACAATCGAAGCGATCGCCGACGCCAAGGCGGAAATCTTTACCGGTCTTGAAGCGGGCGGAGTGGCGATCCTGCCCAACGCCACGCCGCACCGCAATCGGCTGGTCAAGGCCGCGCGGCGGCATGCCGAGCGGATCGTTACCTTTGGCGACGGCGACGCCGATGTTCACGCCATCCACGCGGTCGACGCCGAGATCGGCGGAAGCTTGATCAGCGCTGCTTTGCTCGAGCGCGAGCTGACCTTCACCGTCTCGCAGCGCGGCGAGCATTGGGTGTCCAACGCGCTGGCAGTGCTCGCGGCGGTCGAGGCAGTCGGCGCCGATGTCGCCGCGGCCGGCCTGGCCCTGGCCGACATGGGCGGACTAAAAGGGCGCGGCGAGCGGCACTGGCTTCGGGTCGAGGACGGCAAGCTGCTGCTGATCGATGAAAGCTACAACGCCAATCCGGCATCGATGGCGGCGACGCTCAAAAGCCTAGGCCAGGAAAAGGATGTCGCTCGCCGCATCGCGGTGCTCGGACCGATGCGCGAGCTTGGCGACCAAAGCGAGGCACTTCACGCGGGCCTGCTCGATGCCATCATGGCGGCGCGGCTCGACCGGCTGATCCTCATCGGCGAGGAGATGGCGCCGCTCGCAGCGACCTTGACGTGGCGCGCCGGCGTCGATCGCGCGGCCACCGCCGAGGATGCAAGCAACATGTTGTTTGCCGATCTTCGTCCCGGCGACGCAGTCCTGATCAAGGCGTCGAATTCGGTCGGGCTTGCCAAATTGGTCGATCGCATGGTGGGGGAGATGCCATGCTTTACGTGATCGCCGAGGAACTGGGCTTTCCCGGCATCCTCAACCTCATCCGCTACATCAGCTTTCGCGCGGGTGCGGCGAGCGCCACCGCGCTGGTCATCGGGCTCATGCTCGGCCCGTGGTTCATCAACTGGCTCCGGGTTCGCCAGGGCAAGGGCCAGCCGATTCGCGCCGACGGCCCGCAAACTCATCTCGCCAAGCGCGGGACACCGACCATGGGCGGTCTGCTGATCCTGATTTCGGTCTCGATTTCAGTGTTCCTGTGGATGAACCTCAAGAACCCCTACGTGTGGGCATGTCTGCTGGTGACCGTTGGCTTCGGGCTGATCGGCTGGCTCGACGATTACGACAAGGTCAAGAAGGCGCATCACGCGGGCATTCCCGGCAAGGTGCGGCTGGCGCTAGAATTCCTGATCGCCGGAATCGCCACCTGGATCATCGTCGGCAACGGCCATTCCAACCTCTATCTGCCATTCGTCCAGGGACCGGTGCTCGACCTTGGCTGGGGCTACATCGCGTTCGGCGCGTTCGTGATCGTGGCGTTCGGCAATGCGGTCAATTTGACCGACGGGCTCGACGGGCTGGCGACCATGCCGGTGGTCATCGCCGCACTCGCGTTCCTGCTCATCTCCTATCTCGTCGGCAACGCGCGTTTCGCCGAATATCTCGGCATCCCGCATATCCTTGGCGTCGGCGATTTGACGGTGCTGCTGCTGGCGATGGTCGGCGCGTGCCTCGCCTTCCTGTGGTTCAATGCGCCGCCGGCTGCGGTGTTCATGGGCGACACCGGCAGCCTCGCGCTCGGCGGAGCTTTGGGCGCGGTTGCGGTCGCGACGCATCACGAGTTCGTGCTGGTGATCATCGGCGGTCTGTTCGTGGTCGAGGCGCTGAGCGTCGTCGTCCAGGTCCTGGTCTACAAGCACACCGGGAAGCGCGTGTTTTTGATGGCCCCGATCCATCATCATTTCGAACATAAGGGCTGGAGCGAGCCGACGGTCGTGATCCGCTTCTGGATCATCGCCTTCGTCCTCGCGCTTGCCGGCCTCAGCACGCTGAAGCTCAGGTGATCGCCGCGCGCGCCTGGGCGGGGAAGCATTATGCGGTCTACGGGCTCGCGCGCTCGGGTCTGGCGACGGTCGACGCGCTGCTTGCGAGCGGCGCCAAAGTGACGGCGTGGGACGCCAATCCGGACGCGCGCGCGAAAGCGCCCGCGGGGGCGGTGATCGCCGACCTCGACAGCGCCGATCTCAGCCAGTTCGACAGCCTCGTCGTCACCCCCGGCCTGCCGCTCAACCGCCACCCGATCGCCAGCCGCGCCCGCGAAGCTGGGGTCGAAATCATCGGCGACGTGGAATTGTTCGCCCGCGCGCGGTCCGAGCTGCCGCCGCACAAGGTAGTCGGCATCACCGGCACCAACGGCAAGTCCACCACCACGGCCTTGATCCACCACATCCTGCAGACTGCGGGCGTGCCGAGCCTGATGGGCGGCAACATCGGCCTGCCGATCCTGGCGCAGGACCCGCTACCCGAAGGCGGCGTTTATGTGCTCGAGCTGTCGAGCTACCAGATCGACCTGACGCAAAGCCTCGATTGCGACGTCGCGGTGCTGCTCAACATCACGCCGGATCACCTCGATCGGTACGAGAGCTTTGAGGCCTACGCGGCGTCGAAAGGCCGGCTCCTTGCTATGCAGTCGCCGCAGCGACCGGCGGTGATTAGCGCCCGTCCAGAATCATGGTTGTTAGTCCACACGGAGGAAGAGGGTCGGCAGTTCGATGATTATGATTGGACGAGCCCAGTGCCGTACAACGATACGCATGCTGACCAGCCCAATTGGCCGGCTTTGCAGGGGCCTCATAATCTTGAGAACGCGCACGCAGCCATACTGGTAACATCTGAACTGGGCACATCGGGACCTGATATCGGCGGGGCCTCGAGACTTTTCCCGGTCTCCCACACCGCCTGGAGCGCGTGCGTGACAGGGATGGGGTCCTGTTCGTCAACGACAGCAAGGCGACCAACCCGACCGCGACCGCGCCAGCGCTGGCCGCGTTCGAGCGCATTCGCTGGATTTGCGGCGGGCAGGCGAAGAGCGACAATCTCGACGAATGCGCGCCCGCTTTCGGCCATGTGCGCAAGGCCTATACCATTGGCGAAGCTGGCGAATTGTTCGCCTCGCTCTTGTCCCCGCACATGCCTGTGGCAAGTTGCGCAACGCTCGAGCGCGCGGTTGGCGAAGCGGCCGCGGAGGCTGAAAGCGGTGACACCGTGCTGCTGTCGCCGGCCTGCGCCAGCTTCGATCAATTCCGCGATTTCGAGGATCGCGGCGACACGTTCCGGCGCCTGGTGGAGGGGTTATGATCAAGAGCATCTCCGGCACGATCAAGGCCAAGGCGGCGCTGATCGATCCCGACCGCTACGGCCGCTCCGATACATCGGCGATGGGCCGCTGGTTCTGGGAGGTCGACAAGGTCCTGCTGCTGCTGGTCAGCATATTGATCGCGATCGGCCTGATCGCGGTCGCCGCCGCCTCGCCCGCCGCGGGCCACCGCTATTCCGGCGGCAATGTTCAGTTTTCGGAGCTTTACTATTTCTGGCGCCAGCTGGCGTGGATTGCGGTCGGCATCCCGGTGATGATCGGCATTTCGATGATGTCGCGCGAGCGCGCGCGCAAATTCTCGTTGTTCGGTGCCGCTTTTTTCTTCGTGCTGCTGATTTTCGTCCCCGTCGTTGGTCCCGAGATCAATGGCGCGCGTCGCTGGTTCGCGTTCGGCGTTGGCCAGGTCCAGCCGTCGGAGTTCCTCAAGCCGTTTTTCGTCATCGCCATGGCGTGGCTGCTCAGCCTTCGCGAATCCGACAAATCGTTGCCCGTCTTCTGGCTGTCCGCCGCAATTACCGGGGTTATCGCGTTCCTGCTGATGAAACAGCCCGACTTCGGCTCGACGATCATCTTTTGCGCAGTGTGGGTCGCGATGCTCGCGCTCGCCGGCGTATCGCTGCGGTTGCTCGGGATTCTCGCCATCGCCGGGATAGCGGGCATCGTCATGGCCTATTTCTTCTACGACGTCGCGACCGCGCGGATTGACGATTTCCTGTTCGGCACGGGCGACAGTTTCCAGACCGACAATGCGATGCGGACGCTGACTGCGGGCGGACTGTTCGGGATGGGACCGGGTGGCGGCACGCGCAAGTTCGGCCTCCCCGAGCCCCACACCGATTACATCTTCTCGGTCATCGGCGAGGAGTTCGGGCTGATCGCCTGCCTCGCAATCGCCGTCCTGTATTTGATGATCGTCGGGCGCGTGCTGATCAAATTGCTCGACGAGGAAACCAGCTTCCCGATTCTGGCCGCGGCCGGGCTCGCGATCATGTTCGGGCTGCAGGCGCTGATCAACATGATGGTCAACGTCCAATTGGCCCCTTCCAAGGGCATGACGCTGCCGTTCATCAGCTATGGCGGTTCGCTCGATGCTCGCGCTGTCGATCGGCATGGGCTTGCTGCTCGCGTTCACGCGCCGAAACCCGTATCTCACGCGCTCGCCCTACGTCGTGAAGTGGAGCGGGGAGTCGCTAGCAATATGAATGGCGCGACATGAACTTCGTGCTCGCCGCCGGCGGCACCGGCGGCCATATGGTCCCGGCGCACGCCCTTGCGGCCGAACTCAGGTCGCGCGGCCACGGGGTGCTACTGATCAGCGATGAGCGCGGCGCGCGGTTCCCGGGCCTGTTCGACGGCGTTCCAATTCATATCCTTCCAGCAGGCCGTCTCGGGGGCGGTCCAATCGCATGGTTGAAGGCCATTCGCTCGGTGCTTGCCGGACGCGCAGAGGCCAAGCGACTGTATCGCGAGAACCGTCCGGACGCCGTCATTGGGTTCGGCGGTTATCCGGCCTTTCCCGCGCTTCTAGCGGCGAGCTCGCTCGACATTCCGACCCTGCTTCATGAGCAGAACGCTGTGATCGGCCGCGTCAACCGTCTGCTCGCCGGCGACGCGGCGGCGATCGGCGTCGCCTATGACGAAGTCGACAGGTTGAAGCCGCGCCACCGCGACAAGGCGGTCGTGATCGGCAATCCTGTCCGCGAGGAGATTGCGCGGCTTGGCGAATTGCCGTTCCCGCCGTTCGACGAGGTCGCGCCGCTCAAGATACTGGTCACCGGCGGAAGCCAGGGCGCTTCGATCCTCGGCCGCATCGTTCCCGAGGGCCTGGGACTGCTTGCCCCCGCGCTTCGCCGGCGGCTGCAGATCGTCCAGCAATGCCGCCCGGAGGACATTGAGCGCGTGCGCGGGCGCTATGCCGAGCTCGGCATTCCGGCAGAGTTGCTCACTTATATCGAGGACATGCCCACCAAGCTTGCCGACGCGCATCTGGTGATCGGCCGCGCCGGCGCCTCGACGATCGCCGAATTGAGCGCGGCGGGGCGCCCCGCGGTCCTCATTCCCTACGCTGCCGCGACCGACGACCACCAGACCGCCAATGCGCGCGAGATGGTCAAGGCGGGCGGCGCTCGCGCGATCCAGGAAGCGGCCTTTACGGCTGCCGTGCTGGCGCGGCAGATCGAGGCCATGGCCGCCGATCCGAGAGCGCTCGACAATGCCGCCGCCCGCGCGCTCACGGTCGGCCGACCGCATGCCGCGCGCGACCTTGCGGATCTCGCCGAGCGGATCGGCCAGGGCCTCGGGCCGCAGGCAGTCGGCGCGGTTCTCAGCCCGCGCGTCCGCAGCGCGGCACCGTCGGAGGCCATACCGGCATGACACGGCCGAGAATGAACGCCCTGGGCACCGACATCGGGACGATTCATTTCGTCGGCATTGGCGGCATCGGCATGTCGGGCATCGCCGAGGTCATGCATCAGCTCGGCTACAAGGTGCAGGGTTCGGACGCGGCCGACAGCTATGTCGTCGAGAAGCTGCGCAAGTCGGGCATTCCGGTGGCCATCGGGCACGATGCCGCCAACCTCGACGAGGCCGCGGTCGTCGTCTGCTCGACGGCGATCAAGGACGGTAATCCGGAGGTGGAGGAGGCCGCCGCACGCCGCCTGCCGCGGGTCAAGCGCGCCGAGATGCTCGCCGAGCTGATGCGGATGCAAAAGACCGTCGCGGTCGCCGGCACGCACGGCAAGACCACCACGACCTCGATGATCGCGGCATTGCTCGACAGCGGCGGGATCGACCCGACGGTCATCAACGGCGGGATCATCAACCGCTACGGCTCCAACGCGCGGCTCGGCAAGAGCGACTGGTGGGTGATCGAGGCCGACGAAAGCGACGGCAGCTTCCTGCGCCTCGACGGGACGATCGCGGTCGTTACCAACATCGATCCCGAGCACCTCGAGCATTACGGCAGCTTTGAGCTCGTCAAGGACGCGTTCGTCTCGTTCATCGAGAATGTGCCGTTCTACGGGCTTGCGGTGATGTGCGTCGACCATCCCGAAGTGCAGAATATCCTGAGCCGGATCCGCGACCGCCGAGTGGTCACCTACGGCTTCTCCGCGCTGGCCGACGTCCGTGCCGACAATGTTGTACCGGTCGCTGGCGGAAGCCGCTTCGACGTGTTGATCCTGGAGCGCGAAGGGACCCGCCGCTCGATCGAAGGCGTGATGCTGCCGATGCCCGGCCGCCACAATGTTCAGAATGCCCTGGCGGCGATCGCGGTCGGGCTCGAGCTCGGTATCAGTGACGACGCAATCGTGCGCGGGTTCGAAAAGTTCGAAGGGGTCAAACGTCGCTTCACCAAGGTCGGCGAAGTCGATGGCGCGACGATCATCGACGATTATGCGCACCATCCGACTGAAATTCGCGCGGTGCTCGCGGCAGCGCGCGAAGGGGCTTCGGCCACGTCCATCGACGGCGGAGCAGCAGGCCGCGTCATCGCGGTCATGCAGCCGCACCGCTTTTCCCGCCTCGAGGCGCTGATGGAAGAGTTTCAGAACGCCTTCAACGATGCCGACGTGGTCTTCGTGACGCCGGTCTATGCCGCGGGCGAGGAGCCAATCGAAGGGGTCGATGCGCAAGCGCTCGTCGACGGCCTGCGCGCGCACGGTCACCGGATGGCCAGCTCCGTCGCCGACCTCGACGAGCTGTGCCGCAACCTGCGCGACCTCGCCGCAGAAGGCGACATCATCATCTGCATGGGCGCTGGCGACATTACCAAATGGGCCGCGGCGATGGCCGACTGCATCTGCGAAGCGAGGGCGCGCAAATGAGCGCCACCCAGACAATCGTCGAAAGTCCGCGGCAAGCTCACGCCGGATGCGCCACTCGCGCCGCTGGTGTGGTTCAAGTCGGGCGGCACGGCCGATTGGCTGTTCGAGCCGGCCGACGTCGCGGATCTGCAGGATTTTCTTCGCAACGTCGATCCAGCCACGCCGCTCATGGCGCTGGGGCTTGGGTCCAACCTGATCGTCCGCGACGGTGGCGTCCCGGGCGTCGTCGTGCGCCTTGGCAAGCCGTTCGCGAAAGTCGAGCGCGCCGGCGATCTGCGCCTGCACATGCGGCGGTGGCGCGAGTGGCATACTGGTCTCCTCAAGCGCTCGCGACGCCGGTATTGCGGGCATCGAATTCCTGCGCTCGATTCCCGGGACGGTCGGCGGCTTCGTGCGCATGAACGGCGGCGCCTACGGCCGCGAGACGTGCGAGATCCTGGTCGAATGCGACGTCGTCCTGCGCTCGGGCGAGCTGGTCACGCTGCACGAACGCCGATCTCGATTACTCCTATCGCCACAGCGCCTGCCCGACGACGCGATCGTCGTCAGCGCGACCTTCGAGGGCACGCCCGGGCGACCCCGCCGCGATCCAGGCGGAGATGGACCGCATCGCCGCCAGCCGCGAGGCGACGCAGCCGCTTCGCAGCCGCACCGGCGGATCGACCTTCAAGAACCCGCCCGGCGACAAGGCGTGGCGGCTGGTCGATGCGGCCGGCTGCCGCGGACTGACCCGCGGCGGCGCCCAGGTGTCGGAAAAGCATTGCAACTTCCTGCTCAACCTCGGTAGCGCGACCAGCGCCGACATCGAGGCGCTGGGCGAGGACGTCCGCGCGCCGCGTGACGGCGCAATCCGGAATCACTCTCGAATGGGAAATCCAGCGGGTCGGCAACGAGATGAATCGCGATTTGCATGTGGTCGTCCTGATGGGCGGATGGTCGTCCGAGCGCGAAGTGTCGCTGACCAGCGGCGAGGGCGTCGCCGAGGCGCTGCGCGAGCGCGGCTGGGCCAACGTCACCGAGCTCGACATGGACCGCGACGTCGCCCTGCGTCTCGCCGAGCTGAAGCCCGACGTCGTCTTCAACGCGCTCCACGGAACGCCGGGCGAGGATGGCACGGTCCAGGGCATGATGGACCTGATGGGCGTCCACTATACCCATAGCGGCCTCGCCACTTCGGTCATCGCGATCGACAAGGAGCTGACCAAATTGCTGCTCGTGCCGCACGGTATCCGGATGCCGGCGGGCAAGGTGGTCGACAGCGCGAGCCTGTTCGACGGCGATCCGATCCCGCGGCCCTATGTCGTCAAGCCGGTCAACGAAGGCTCGTCGGTCGGGGTCGCGATCGTCACCGCCGAGGGCAATTACGGCAATCGCCGATCGGCCGCGACGTCGAAGGGCCGTGGCTGCACTTCAAGCGGCTGCTCGCCGAGCCGTTCATCAAGGGCCGCGAGCTGACCGTCGCGGTGATGGCCGGCGAAGCGCTGGCGGTGACCGAGCTCAAGATCGACAGCGGCTTTTACGATTACGAGCATAAATATACCGACGGCCGGACGGTCCACATATGCCCCGCCGACGTGCCCGAGCCGATCGCGCAGGCGATGCTCGACATGGCCGCGCGCGCGCACCGGTTGCTCGGCTGCAAGGGCGCGTCGCGCTCCGACTTCCGCTGGGACGAGGAGCAGGGCGAGGCGGGCTCTATCTGCTCGAGGTCAACACCCAGCCGGGGATGACTCCGCTCAGCCTGGTGCCCGAGCAAGCCAAGTATAAGGGCATCAGCTATGGCGAGCTGGTCGAGCGGCTCATCGTTGAAACCCTCACGCGAAACCTCGCCCGAGGCCGCCATCGCAATGACCGCCGCGCACGTCAGGCGCGGGAAGCGCGTCGCGCGGCCGGACGCGCAAGACGCCAAAAGTCGCGGTGCCGAAGAAGATCGCCAAGAAGCTTCCGGTCGACCAGGCACGCGCCAATCGCATCGCCGGCCTGGTCTTCGGTGCATTCCTGCTCGCCATCATCGCCGTCGTCGTCATCGCGCTCGATATCCCGGCCAAGGCGCAGCGCGCGGCCGGGGCGGCGGTCGGCCAGGCCGGCTTCACCGTCGGCGGCTATCAAATCGACGGTCTCAACAAGATGGACCGCGCACTGGTCGATGCGGTGGTTACCGACGAGATTCGCCGCGCCGCCGATGAAGGCGGGGTCGCCAAGGCGCCGCAGATGCTGGTCGACGTCGCCGCGATCCGCGAGCGCCTGCTGCGCTTCGGCTGGGTCAAGGATGCGCGCGTGTCGCGGCGGCTGCCGGACACCCTGGTGATCGATATCGTCGAGCGCACGCCCGCCGCGTTGTGGCAAAGCAAGGGCCAGCTGGCGCTGGTCGATGCCGAGGGGGTCGTGCTCGACCGAGTTCCGGTCAACGAAATGCCCGACTTGCCGCTGCTGATCGGTGCCGGCGCAAACCGCGAGGCGGTCGCGCTCGGCCGGCTGATGGACGCGGTCCCGACGCTGAAGCCCCAACTTGACTTCGGCCAGCTGGATGGGCGGGCGCCGCTGGGATCTCAACTTTCAGTCAGGGCGAGACCGTCGCGCTGCCGGAGGGCGAGGCGGCAGCGCGTGACGCGCTGAGCAAATTCGCGCGCCTGGACAAGTCGAACGGACTGCTCGGCCGCGGAGTCGTGCGCTTCGATTTGCGTATTCCGGGCAAGATGGTCGTGCGCCTGCCGCGCGCGCCAGGCGAGCCGATTGCTCCTGAGCCCGCGGCGCAAAACTTATGAAGTCTGCTTCCGACCAGAAACTCTTCGCCGGGCTCGACATCGGTTCGTCCAAGGTCAGCGCGATCATCGTGCGGATCGAGGAGGATGGCCGCCCGACCGTGCTCGGCACCGGCCAGCGGGAAAGCCGCGGGGTCAAGCGCGGCTATATCACCGACATGACCGCAAGCGAGTTCGCGGTGCGCGAAGCGGTCGAGCTTGCCGAGCGGATGTCCGGCGTGACGGTCGACGAAGTCGTTGCAAGCTACGGCGCCGGCGGCCTCGTCAGCGATATCGCCCAGGTCGAAGTCGAACTAGGCGGCCATCCGGTCGAACAGTCCGACATCGAGGAATTGATGGCCGTCGGGGGCAAGGCGATCGACGCCAATGGCCAGGTCGTGCTCCACGCCCATCCGGCCCTCTACACCATCGACCGCGCGCAAGGCGTTCGCCAGCCTATCGGCCTCTACGCCAACCGGCTGGGCGTCGACATCCACGTCATCGCCGCCGAACCGCCACCGCTGCGTAACATCGATACGGTCATTCGGTCCGCGCATCTCGGCGTCAGCGCAATCGTCGCCTCGCCGGTCGCCGCCGCGCTCGCCTGCCTCGGCGAGGAGGAGCGCGACCTTGGCGTTGCGCTGGTCGAGCTTGGTGCCGACGTGACCAACGTGTCGGTGCATTTCGGCGGCATGCTGGTCGGCTTGCGCTCCATCCAGCTGGGCGCGCGGGACATCACCAACGACATCGCCAGCGCTTTTGCGGTCCAGCGCCGCGACGCCGAACGGCTCAAGTGCTTTTACGGATCGGCGATGACCTCGCCGCGCGACAATCACGAGATGATCGAGGCGACGCAGATCGGCGCCGAGCAGGGGGCGGAGCCGATGAAGATCACCCGCGCTCAGCTGATGATGGTCATCCGCACGCGGGTCGAGGAGTTGACCGGCGCAATCGAGGCGGCACTGAAGGACCTCGGCTTCACCGGGCCCGTCGGGCGGCAGGTCGTGCTCACCGGCGGCGGCGCGGACCTCAAGAATATCGCCGATTACATGCAAGGCGTGCTCGGGCGCGCGGTGCGGGTCGGCCGGCCGAGGCAGCTGACTGGCCTGCCCGACGCGCATAGCGGGCCGGCCTTTTCGACCCTGATTGGACTTGCCCTGCTCGCATCTTCCGAGACGGACGACTGGTCCAACCCTCCCACGCAGAAGGTGAACCGGCGCTCGCAAAGCTTCATCGGACGCTTCGTCCATGCGATCAAAGGCGGTAAAGAGCGCGCGTAGACTTAATCCGGGGGGAGCGATCCATGGCCACCAGCGCGGCGCTGCCGCTGAGCCGCACAACCGGCACCGGTCTCGTGCTGTTGCTCGGTCTCGCGATCCTGCTCAATTATGTCGACCGCGGCGCGATTGCGATTGCAGCGCCGGAGCTCAAGCCCGAGCTCGCGCTTAACGCGACCGGCTTCGGGGTCGCGGTTTCGGCGTTCTTCTGGGTTTACGTGCCGCTTCAGTTCGCCGTCGGATGGGCGTGCGATCGCTGGTGCGTCTATCGCCTGCTTGCCGCGGGAATTGCGTTGTGGGCGGTGAGCACGATGGCCATGGGCCTGGTCGGCGGGCTCGCCAGCCTGGTCGTGTTCCGAATGCTGCTCGGCCTTGGCGAGAGCATCACGTTCCCGGGTGCATCGAAGGTCATTGCGCGCCACGTCGCGCCCGAGAACCGCGGCATGGCCAACAGCGTCGTCGCCGCCGGGATTGCGCTTGGGCCGGTGGTCGGTACGTTCGCCGGCGGGCTGCTCGTCGCAGCTTACGGCTGGCGCATCATGTTCATCATCTTTGGCGCGATCACTTTGTTGTGGGTCGTGCCGTGGCTCCTCAGCGCCCGCCGATTGCCTAGTTTCAGCGCGCCGCGCAGCGAAGCGCCCGTGCCCATCGCGCAGGTCGCGGCGACGCGCGAAGTGTGGGCGATGGGCATTGGCCATTTCGGCGCCACCTACCCGCTTTATTTCGTGATCGTCTGGCTGCCGCTCTATCTGGTCCAGTCACGCGGCTTTTCGATCGTGGAGATGACCTATCTCGCTACTCTGGGCTTTGCTGCCCAGGCCGTCAGTGCGGTCGTCCAGGGCTGGGTGTCGGACCGCTGGACCCGCTCCGGGCGCAGCGAAGCGGTGATGCGGCGCGCGCTCATGGTCGGCGGCAACGTGATCATGGCGATTGCGGTTTTCGCGCTGATCTCGGCGCGGACGCCGTTTGCGATCGGCGCGCTGCTCGTGGTGTTCGGTGCGGCGGCGGCGACCGGCGGGCTCAATCTCTATGCGATCGCGCAGATTTTCGCTGGGCCACGCGCGACCGGAAGCTTCATTGGAATCCAGAACGGCGTCGGCAATATTCCCGGCATCGTCGGTCCGATTATTACTGGGCTGATCATCGACTGGACCGGTCTTTACGACAACGCATTCCTGCTTACCGCGGGCGTGTGCGCAGCCTCGGCGTTGTGGTGGCTATTCGCGGTTCCGGCGATCCGCCCGATTCCGGCGCTCCACCAAAGTGGGTAAGAGTGAGTCTTTAGGGCGACACTCATCCCCAGTTTTTTGAAGCTGGCGCACATTTTCGCTTGGCTTGCGACTCGGTATGATTCAATGATTCATCCCTATGGCTCAACGCGTTGCTGCTTGAGGGGGGGATTTGGTCATGAGCATTGATTTCATTCGGCCGGAAGTCGACGAGCTTCGGCCGCGGATCAGCGTCATCGGTGTTGGGGGCGCGGGCGGCAATGCGATCGCGAACATGATGCGCGCCGACGTCCAGGGCGTCGACTTCGTCGTCGCCAACACCGACGCCCAGGCGCTCAACACCTCGCTCGCCGATCGCCGCATCCAGCTCGGGCTGAGGATCACCCAGGGGCTCGGCGCGGGATCGCGGCCCGAAATCGGGCGCGCTGCAGCCGAGGAAACGCTCGAGGAGATCGAGGCTGCTCTGGCTGGTGCGCACATGTGCTTCATCGCCGCTGGAATGGGCGGCGGGACCGGCACCGGTGCCGCCCCGGTGATTGCCAAGGCCGCGCGCGACAAGGGCATCCTGACCGTCGGCGTCGTCACCAAGCCGTTCGCATTCGAAGGCACGCGCCGTTCACGCTCCGCGGACACCGGGATCAGTGAGCTTCAGCAGCATGTCGACACGCTGATCGTCATCCCCAACCAGAATCTGTTCCGCCTCGCCAATTCGGACACGACCTTCAAGGAAGCGTTCGAAATGGCCGACGAGGTCCTTCAGCAGGGCGTTCGCGGGATTACCGACCTGATGGTCATGCCGGGCCTCATCAACCTCGATTTCGCTGACGTCCGCTCGGTGATGAGCGAAATGGGCAAGGCGATGATGGGCACCGGCGAGGCCGAGGGCGACAACCGCGCCATCGAAGCCGCCGAAAAAGCGATCTCCAACCCGCTGCTCGACGGTGTCAGCATGAAGGGCGCCAAAGGCGTGATCATCTCGATCACCGGCGGCGAGGACATGCGCCTGATGGAGGTCGACGAGGCCGCAAGCCACATCAAGGAACTGGTCGACCCGGACGCCAACATCATCTGGGGCTCGGCGTTCAACAACGACCTTGGCGGCAAAATCCGCGTTTCGGTCGTCGCCACCGGCATCGAGGCCGAAGTTGGCGCCCAGCCGGCGCCCGGCAAAGTGTTCACGTTTCCCGGTCGCGGGACGGCACCTGTTGCCGCGAGCCCGGCAACGCCCGTGGCTGAGAGCGATGACGACGATATGCTCGAGCTCGACCAGGAAGTCGCTGAAGATGAGGGCAGTGATGACGGCGAGGAGGAGCTGCTGCTCGGCGCCGACGATGTCCTCACAAGCCCGGTCGGCGCGCCGCCGATCGACCCGCCCTCGGACGATGACGACCGCGACGCTCCGACTGCCGGCACGGCCAATGCGGGGAGCACGTTGTTCGAGCGCATGTCGAACATCGCACGCGGGGCGCCCAAGGCTCAGATCGACGAGGAAAATGGCGGATTCGACAGCGATCCGATCGACATTCCGCGATTTCTGAACCGCCAGAACAACCAGTAATCCGGCACGAAAAAAGGGAGGCGGCGCGGGAAACCGCGCCGCTTTTCGTTTACTCGCTAACCCATTGAATCAATTAACGACCGTCTCACCGCCTCCCCGGCACGGCTCGCCGTAAAGGGGCTAGGCAGAAAGCTCTCGGCAAGATTCTCTGTGCCAGGGGATGAGGATGCGGGGGGATTGGACCTTGAGCTCACGGGCTTTGGCATTGCTGTTGATCGCCGCGGCACCGGTTGCGGTGCTGCCGTCGGCTGCCGCTGCCCAGGGCAGTTACTCGCCTTATGACGAGACGCCGTCGGCGGCACTCGCGCGCTACGTACGAACGCTCGCCTCCAGCCCGAAAGACTTCACCACCTTGATCGGCGCCGGCCGCGCTGCGCTGGCGCTCGGCGACGCCCACGCGGCCGCGGGCTTTTTCGCCCGTGCCGATGAGGTCTATCCCCAAAGCCCATTGCCGCAGGCGGGGATGGGCGCGGTGTCCGTCGCCAACGGCGAACCGCTCGGTGCATTGCCCTATTTCATACGCGCTCAACAGCTCGGCGCGCCGGTCGCCACCTTTGCCTGCGATCGCGGCCTGGCGTACGACCTGCTTGGCCGGCAAGCCGAAGCCCAGGCTGATTACCGCCTGGCGCTCACCGGGCGCGATGGCGAGGAAGCGCGCCGCAGGCTGGCGCTTAGCCTGGCGATCAGCGGCGACCGCGCCGGAGCGCTTGGTGCGATCGCACCATTGCTGGCCAAGAATGACGCCGGCGCCGCGCGTGTACGAGCATTCGTCCTCGCGCTGACCGGAGATTCTCGCGGGGCGATGACCGCCATCGACGGCGCCATGCCGGGTAGCTGGTCAAGCGTCGCTCCGTTCCTCAGCCGTCTTCCCGCGCTTAAAGCCGGGGAGAAAGCGGCCGCGGTCAATCTCGGCATTTTCCCTGAAAGCGGAGAAACGAGCTACGCATCGGCGGGCGCTGGCAGCGGTTCGTTTGGAACCATCACGGGAAGCACCGAGACGAGCCGTCTCGCGGGCGTTGGCCCGGTGAACACGATGCCGCCGGCCGCGGCCGCGGCCGCGCCGCCGCCAGCTCAGGTCGCATATGCTGCGCCGCCGCGGCGACCTGCGGCGACTTCGACGACGACCAGGCAGCCGACGATGACGCGGGTCCAGGCCAAAAAGATCTGGTTGCAGCTGGCGAGCGGACAAAATGCCGAGGCCATGCCCGGCCAGTTCAACCGGATAAAATCGAAGAACCGCGAGCTGTTCGACGGAATCAAGGGCTTTGTCGCCAAGGGCGGCGACCGCGCACGGTTGGTGATCGGACCGTTCCGCAGCGCCAGCGACGCGCAGATTTTCGCCGAAGACCTGGAGTCGATCGACGTCACGTCATTCCGCTGGAGCAATTCCGAAACCGACACGATTGTGCCACTCGGCACGGAATGACGCTTCCCAAGGCACTTGCCGCGGATCCGTCGGGGTCGCGCGGCAGGCGCCATCCCGAACCGGACGACGGCCCGCGCGGCCCGCGCGACATCTTTCAGCGCGACCGCGACCGGATCATCCATTCGATCGCCTTCCGCCGCCTGCGCCACAAGACGCAGGTGTTCATCGCGCCCGACGGCGATCATTTCCGCGTGCGCCTGACCCACAGCCTCGAAGTCGCGCAAATCGGCCGCACCATTGCCCGCGCGCTGGGGCTCAATGAGGATCTGACCGAGGCGTTGTGCCTCGCGCACGACCTTGGCCATCCGCCGTTCGGCCATGGCGGCGAGCATGCGCTCGACCGCGCGCTCAACGACGCCGGCGGGTTCGACCATAATGCCCACACGCTGCGCATCGTGACCCGGCTCGAGACGCCCTATGCCAATTGCGACGGGCTCAACCTCAGCTGGGAAGCGCTCGAAGGCCTTGCCAAGCATAACGGGCCGGTGATCGCGGCGACATGGGCGATGGCCGAAGCGGATGCCGAGTTCGACCTTGAATTGGCCAGCTGGCCGAGCCTCGAGGCGCAAGTCGCGGCGATTGCCGACGATATCGCCTACGACAATCACGACATCGACGACGGCCTGCGCGCCGGCCTGCTCAAGCTTGACGAGCTGATCGAGTTGCCCGTGGTCGGGCGCCTGTGGTCGGCGATCGTCGAGCGCCAGCAAGGAATTTCCGCGGACAGGCAGCAGCGCGCGCTGGTCCGCGACATGATCGGCACGATGGTCGGCGACGTGCTTGCGGAGACTGAGCGTCGCGTGCGCGAGAGCGGGGTAGCGACGATTGGTGACGTGCGCTCCGCCGGGCGAGCCTTGGTCGGTTTCTCGGACGAGCTGGCGGACGAGGAGCGAGCGCTCAAGGCATTCCTCTACGCGCGATTATATGATCTGCCGGAGCTTCGTACGGTGCGCGAGGAAGCGGAGCGCGTCGTCGCCAATCTCGCCGCGGCCTATCGAGAGGACCAGACTCTGCTGCCCCCCGACTGGCGGTCGTCCGGCCCGCGCGAACAGCAGTTGCGCACCATCGGGGACTTTATCGCCGGGATGACCGACCGTTTCGCGATAGCGCGGCACGAGGAACTGGTCGGGCCGGCGAACCTGCCCGCCGACCGGTTCTAATGGCTGCATAGGCCGTTTTAGCGCGAGTCCGTAGGATCAGCGAAGGTCGGGGTCGTCGTCACCACCATCGTCACCGCCATCGTCGCCGCCATCGTCGCCGCCGTCGTCATCGTCTTCCTCTTCGTCCTCTTCCTCGGGCTCCTCTTCCTCGGGCTCCTCTTCCTCTTCCTGTTCAGGCTCCTGCTCGTCCGGTTCGTCGTCCCCGGGCTCGTCGTCCCCTGCCTCGTCGTCGCCGGGCTCGTCGTCCCCAGGCCCGTCGTCACCAGGCTCGTCGTCGTCGCCGGCCGGGCCGGGTTCGTCATCGATTATGTCGTCGTCGTCGTCTTCAGGCGCGACCGTTTCGGAATATTCGGAGAATCCCGCGGTTTCGACACCAGCGTCGTAGCCATCGCCAGGGTCATCGGCGAAATTTCGGTCGCCATCCTCGGCGTCATAATCGCCAGCTACTTCGAGCGAACTGTCGGTCACCTCGCTGCCGAAATAGCTGCTCTCGTAACTGCTCTCGAAAGTCTCTTCCTGGCTCGAGTAAGTGGTTTCCTCGGTCGTGACCTGGGTCATGGTCATCGAATCTTCCCGCGTCTCGACGGTCTCCATCTGCGATCCGCTTGAATCGTAAACGTCGTAGACCGGGCGGCTCATCTGCTTCGGGCTGTAGGTCGTCCGAGTGCCTCCGCCGACCGCGGGCCGGATCGTCCGATGGGGCACGGCATAGCGGTAACCGCGACCGCTTTTCGGCGCCTTGACGTAGCGGGCAGCGCCCCGCGGCGCATTCCAGTTGGTGATCTGCGTCCAATTGACCTGGTAGCGGTCCGGCACGATCACGCCGAACGGCCGTGTGTCGTCATAATAGCGCGTGTTCTTGTCCGATTTAATTGCCGCCGCGACCGCGCCGATCAAGTTTGCGGCCGCCTGCACCACGGTCAGCCCGACGATATCGCCGCTGCGCCCGTCGACCAGCATTTGCACACGGTTGCCGTGCGGGCCTGTCGCGGTGACCGAATAAGCCGTGCCCTTGCGCTTCATCTTCTCGAGCCGGTAGCCGCGCTTGGCGAGTTCGCCGGCGATCGCTGCTGGCGAATAGATGGAGTCGGCCGGCGCGCGAGCGGGCGGCAAGCGCAAACGCCCGCCAAATGCCGGAGAAGCCGCGGCCAGAACCAGGCCGAGCGCGGCTGTTGCGTAAAGCGCTTTGTTGGTCATCGAATGTCCCCCCGGACCCGCAGAGGGAACCCCCGGGTGCGCCCGCCGCGACCGGACGGAGTCCTGAGGCAGCGATTGGCCGAAGGTATCAGCTTTTTGCCAGGTCGCCAATTAACGCGAATTTACCGAGCATTGGTTCGACCGGGGGTGTCGGCATGGTGACGCACGGGCGGCGCTGCGCTAGGACGCCCGCTTCCGGCCAGCAGTGGACAGAAATTTGAGCATTTACGCCCAATATGCCGCGCTTCTCGATGGCGTGCTCGACGAGCTTGTGGCCGACGGAACCCTTCCGGCCGGCCTCGAGCGGCGTAACGTGACCCTCGAGCCGCCGCGCGACGCTTCGCACGGCGACCTGGCGATCAATGCCGCAATGGTCCTTGCCAAGCCTGCCGGGACCAACCCGCGGGCGCTGGCCGATGCGCTGAAGCCGAAGCTCGAAGCGCTGCCGGCGGTGGAGTCGGTCGAAATCGCCGGACCGGGATTCATCAACTTGCGGCTGAGCGAGGACGCGTGGCGAAGCGAGCTGCGCACGATCCTCGCTGCGGGGGACGCGTACGGGCTGTCGACGATCGGCAACAACGAGCGCGTCAACGTCGAATATGTCTCCGCCAACCCGACCGGCCCGCTGCACATGGGCCATTGCCGCGGCGCGGTCGTCGGCGACAGCCTCGCCAAGCTGCTCGAGGCGGCCGGATTCCGGGTGACCAAGGAATATTATGTCAACGACGCCGGCGCGCAGGTCGACACGCTCGCCCGCTCGGTCCACCGGCGTTACCGCGAAGCCCTCGGCGAGGACGTCGGCGAAACGCCCCAGGGCATGTATCCGGGCGATTATCTCGTGCCGGTGGGACAGGCGCTTGCGGCCGAGCACGGCGACCGCTTTGCCGCTGCGCCCGAAGAAGAATGGCTGGATTTGTTTCGCGCCGCCAGCATCGCCGCGATGCTCGAGCTCATTCGCCATGATCTTGGCCTGCTCGGCATCCACCACGATATTTTCGCTTCCGAGGCAGAGCTCCAACGCGCGGGAGCCGTCGAACGCGCGGCTTCCGAGCTCCGCGCGAAAGCCCTGGTTTACGAAGGCGAGCTCGAGCGGCCCAAAAGCCTCGCCGAGGATGACGAGTGGGAGCCGGTCGAGCTGACCCTGTTCCGTTCGAGCCAGTTCGGCGACGATCAGGACCGGCCGCTGAAGAAGTCCGACGGAAGCTGGACCTATTTCGGCTCCGACGCCGCTTATCATTGGCAAAAAGCGCAGGCCGCCGACCATTTGGTCAACATCTGGGGCGCCGACCACGCGGGCACCGTCAAACGCGTCCAGGCCGCGGTCGCTGCGCTCACCGACGGGCGCGTCGACTCTCGACGTGAAGCTGGTCCAGATGGTCCGCCTGTTCCGCGGCGGAGAGCCCGTCAAGATGAGCAAGCGGGCCGGCGATTTCGTCACCCTGGCCGAAGTTGTCGAACGAAGTCGGCAAGGATGTCGTGCGCTTCATGATGCTCACCCGCCGCGCCGACGCTCCGCTCGATTTCGACTTTGCCAAAGTGGTCGAGGCGTCGAAGGACAATCCGGTCTTCTACGTCCAATATGCGCATGCGCGGATCAGCTCGTTAAAGCGCAAGGCAGTCGCGGCCGGGGTCGATCTGGACTCACCGGCCGACCTGTCGCTGCTCGACGCCGAGGAGCTCGCGCTTATCCGCCGTGCGGCGCAGTATCCGCGCATCATCGACAGCGCCGCGCTTGCCCACGAACCTCATCGAATTGCTTTCTACCTCTATGATTTGGCGGCCGAATTCCACGCCTTGTGGAACCGCGGGAACGACGATCCCGGACGCCGCTTCCTGATCGACAACAATCCACAGCTTTCTCGCGCGCGGCTGGAACTGGCGCTCGCCATCGGGCAAATCGTCAAGAGCGGCCTTGGCCTCATGGGGGTCGCTGCAACCGAGGAGATGCGCTGACCATGAGCGATGTCCCGGCGGCGGTTGGTTTCGACCGGCTGCCATGGCTCGCCGATGATATTCAGCCGCGCGAGGTGCGCCCGCGGCGGCGCGAATCGCGCGGCGGTGAATCGCGCGGTGAATTGCGTGTCCGCGAGTGGCTTGGCTGGGCGGTCGCCGCGCTGCTGTTGATTGCCGGCGCGTCCTACTGGCTGGGCATTCGGACCGCGGCCAATTTGGCGGCGGACAGCGATGCGGAACGGCTTGCTCCGCCGGTCACGGTCCCGCTTCCGGCCCCGCGCGAAGCGCCTCCAGCGCAGCCTCCACAAGTGGCGATGGAGCCCCCTCCCAAAGTCGAGCCGGTTGCCGCTCCGCCGCAGGTCAGTATCCAGCCGGAGCCAAAAGCCCGCCTGGTGGCCGCGCGTCGCGCAAAGCCCAAGGCGTCCAAGCCGTCTCAAGCGTCGACACCACGCCAGGCTCGGCGTGCGCGCCCCGCCAAAGCCGCTCCGCAAGAGCTGTGGCCGGTCCGCGTCGAGGCCGGCGCTTCGGGGCGGATGGTGCGGATCGGCACGTTCGCGACCCGTCAGCAGGCCAAGCGCGGCTGGTCGCGCATCATGCGCTTCTATCCCGGCATGAGCCGGCTTCCGGCGCTGGTCGTCGCGCAGCCGTCCCTGCGCGATCGGCGGACATATTACCGGCTCCAGATGGGGACCACCTCGCAAGCCCACAGCGAAGTGCTATGTCAGCGTATGCGCACCATCGCCCAAAGCTGCGTCGTGGTCGACTTGCCCCGCCAGAATCAAGGTAGTGGAGTGCGGCGATGAACGATTCCGGCTCGGCCTATGACGACCGCCAACTGCCGTGGCTGCAGGCGGTCGATGACGAGGACGAGCCGCGCGGCGTGTCGGGGCGCAAGATGCTTGCCGCGCTGCTGGTTGTGCTTGCGGCGGCGGCAATCGTGGCCGCGACCTTTTTCTGGCTCGGTCGGCGCGATTCCGAAGTGCTCGGCCCGCCCCAGCTGATCCGCGCTGAGGCAGGCCCGTACAAGGTCAAGCCGACCGATCCGGGCGGGCTCGACGTCGCCGGCGAAAGCGAGACCGCGTTCGAAACCAGCGCCGGCGAGGACAAGGACTCGCAGCTCGATCTCGGCGCGCTCTCCGAGCCCGCCGGTAGTGACGCCGCCCCCGCCGCCGGCGGCAGCGCCTCCCGCCGTCACCCAGCCTAAACCGCCGGCCGCCGCTCCCGAGCCAAGCGGCGCGTCGGGAAGCGTAATCCAGCTGGGCGCGTTCAAGAACCAGGCGCAGGCCGAGCGGGCGTGGACCGCCCTTTCAACGCGGTTCCCTTCGGTCGCGGCGATGGGGAAGCTGGTAGTTCCTTTCAGCGGCGGCATCAGGCTGCGCGCCGCGGCGCCTTCACCGGCGGAAGCCAGGGCCGCGTGCCAGGCATTGAAGGCGGCGGGCGAAAATTGCTTCGTCGCGCAATAGACCGATGGTGATGCAGGCGGCGATCTACGGCATCGAGGGTTTCACCCTCACCGACGACGAGCGGGCGTTTCTGCGCGATGCCGAGCCCGCAGGGATGATCGTCTTCCGCCGCAATTGCGCCGATCCCGCCCAGCTGCTCGCCTTGACCGATTCGATGCGCGAATTGCTCGGCCGCGACGATTTGCCGATCCTGATCGACCAGGAAGGGGGGCGAGTGGCGCGGATGCGGCCGCCCGTATGGCAGGCCTTTCCGGCGGCCGAGCGCTTCGATGACCTCTACCGGATCGCGCCTTCCTCGGCGATCGAGGCGACGCGTTCCAACGCCCGCGCGCTCGGCCTGATGCTGCGCCAGTGCGGGGTCAACGTCGACTGCCTGCCATTGCTCGACGTTCGCCAACCGGGCGCCACCGACATCATCGGCGACCGCGCGCTCGGCGCCGAGCCGATGCAGGTTGCCGCTCTCGGGCGGGCGGTGCTCGACGGCCTCGGCTCGGCGGGTGTGGTCGGGGTGGTCAAGCACATGCCAGGCCATGGCCGCGCGCTGGTCGACAGCCACAAGGAGCTGCCGTTCGTCAACGCCAGCGCCGAAGAGCTTGAAACGGACCTCGAGCCTTTCGAGCGGCTGTCCTGGGCGCCGATGGGGATGACCGCGCATGTCGTTTATGAGGCATGGGACGCGGAGCTGCCGGCGAGCCTGTCGCCGACCGTGATCCGCGACATCATCCGCGGGCGCATCGGCTTCGACGGCTGGCTGATGAGCGACGACCTGGGCATGGAAGCGCTTGCGGGCGACATGGGCAGCCGCGCCGCGGGCGTGGTCGCCGCGGGCTGCGACGTCGCTCTCCATTGCTCGGGCAAGCTCGACGAAATGATTGCCGTCGCCAAGGCCGTTCCGGCGATGACCGCGGAGGGCGAAGCGCGGCTGTCGCGGGCGATGGCGGCGACCCGCATCGACAGTGACGACGGGGCGGACTTCGCCGACGCGATCGCCAATCGCGACGCGCTGCTCGCGCTGGCATGAGCGAGGAGGACGATTTCGACGCGCCAGCGGTGCGCCAGTCGGACGAGCTGACGCTTGCGCTCGACGGCTGGGAAGGGCCGCTCGACCTGCTGCTGAGCCTTGCGCGGACGCAAAAGGTCGATCTCGCGCAAATCTCAATCCTCGAGCTGGTCGAGCAATATCTCGCTTATGTCGGCGAAGCGCGCGCGCTGAAGCTGGAGATTGCGGCCGATTATCTGGTGATGGCGGCGTGGCTCGCCTTCCTCAAATCGTGCCTGCTGCTGCCCAAGGACCCCGAAGCCGACCCGAGCCCCGAGGAGATTGCGCTGCGGCTGCAGATGCGGCTGATGCGGCTCGACGCGATGCGCGAGGCGGGCGCGCGGCTGCTCGGCCGCGACCGCGTCGGCCGCGACGTGTTCCTGCGCGGCGCGCCCGAAGGGCTTCGGCTGATCCGCAAGGCGGCGTGGCAGGCGCGCGATTTCGACCTGTTCGCGGCTTACGGCGCGGTGCAGGCGCGAACCGCGCCGGCGATGCACATCGTCCATGCGCGCGCCGTGATGACGCTCGACGAGGCAATCGAGCGGGTCGGACGAATGATCGGCGCGGCGCTCGACTGGACGACGCTTGAAAGCTTCCTCCCCGCGACCCAGGACCCGCGTTACCGCCGCTCTGCGCTCGCTTCGAGCTTCGCCGCAATGCTCGAGCTCGCCCGCCGCGGGCGGCTCGAGTTCGCGCAGGAAGAAGCGTTCGCGCCGATAAACCTGCGCGCGGTCTAGCGGCCTCAGGGCGAATGCGTAATGCATGGTTGAAAAAGGGGGAGTTATGCTTGGATCGATGATGCTGATGCTGGCTGCACCGGCCGCTGCCTCGGCGCCTGTTCCCGCAGCCATGGAAATCCGCTTTTGCCCCGAAAAGGCCGTCCGTGCCTACCCTCTCGATAGTCTGCGAGGGTTGCAAGGGCTGCTGTCGCAAGGCGTCGCGATCGTCAATCGCACGTCGTCGCCGGTCAAATTGGACAGCGTCACGATCGAGCTTCGGGACCAGCAGCGGATCATCGACAAGCGAACCCTAGACGCCAAAGCGATTAGCGGCGCGGTTGCGTCGGGTCAGGGCGTCAAGCAGCAGGGCTTGATGGACGCCTATCCCTTCCAGTTCTGCGATGGCCGGCTGCTCGGCAAGGCGGCGCTGGCCTCCGGCGACACGCTTGCTCCGGGTCAAGCGCTGTTGGTCATGCAGCAGGCGTTCGCTTACAAAGGCGCGCGCACGGACCTCGCGGTCGATGTCCGCTCGAGCGTCGGCGGCGCCGCCACATCCATCCCGATCGTTGCTGGGGTCTCGAAGACCGAATTTGCATGGCCGTTGCGCGGCCGGCCGGCATGGACCGTTGCTGCCGGGGCGGGCTTCCACACCACCCACCGCTGGGCGGTCCCCGAGGAGTTCGCGCTCGACATCATTTCGGTTGGCGAGGACGGGCGCTCGTTCCGCACCGACGCCGCCGGCAATGCGGATTTCTACGCCTATGGGACCGACGTGCTGGCCGCGGCCGACGGCAAGGTCGTCAGGCTGATCACGGGCGCCAAGGAGGAGCCGCCGCTGCTGCGCGCGAAGGATGAGACGATGGAGGCATATTATGGGCGGATCGGCCGGCGGCAGCTCGCCAACGTGGCGCTCGGCGCGGCCGGGCTGCTTGGCGATTCGATCGTCATCGACCATCACAACGGCGAATATTCGGTCTATGCCCATCTCAAGCGCAACAGCATGGTCGTAAAAAAGGGCGAATTGGTTAGGAAAGGCCAGCCGATCGGCAAGCTCGGCTCGTCGGGCAATTCGACCGAGCCGCACCTTCATTTTCAGGTTTGCGACGGCGCCGACGGACTGTCCTGCGCCGGGATCCCGCCGCAGTTCACCAATATCGTAATGCCGATGGCGGACGGCCCTCGTCCCATCCAGTCCGGTGACGTGGTTACGGTGGCGGATTAGCGGTGGACGAGTTCGCACGAGCGATCGAAGCGACGCTGTTCGCCTCGGCGGAGCCGCTCAGCGTCGGCGAAATTGCCGAGCATGTCGGTGAGGGCGACATCGAAATCGCGCTTGGCCAGCTCGCGGCGCATTATGAGGGGCGCGGAATCGACCTCGTCGAGCGCGGCGGGCGGTGGCATTTCCAGACCGCGCCCGATCTTGCCCATTTGCTTCGGCGAACGCGCGAGGAGCCCCGCCGGCTATCGCGCGCGGCGACCGAGACGCTGGCCATTATCGCTTATCATGAGCCGGTCAGCCGCGCCGAGATCGAGGGCGATCCGCGGGGTCCAGATCTCGAAGGGGACACTGGATGTGCTGATGGATGCCGGCTGGGTGCGTCCGGCTGGCCGGCGCGAAGGCCCGGGGCGCCCCCTGCTTTATGCGACGACTGCGGAGTTCCTCAGCCATTTCGGGCTCGGCTCCCGGCGCGACCTGCCGGGCATCGACGACCTCCAGGCGGCCGGACTGCTCGACCCGCTCGACGAAGCGCTCGAATCGGCCGGCGAGCTTCAACTGGAAAGCGGCGACGAGGAAGACTAATAGCCGGGTTCAAAGGAGTTTCCTCATGGGCGGTTTCAGCATCTGGCATATCCTCATTTTCGCGATCATCCTGCTGCTGCTGTTCGGCGGGAACCGGTTCAGCGCGATGATGGGCGACGTCGCCAAGGGCCTCAAAAGCTTCAAGCAGGGCATGTCCGAAGAGGAAGAGGACAAGCGCAAGGCGTATGACGAGCAGCGCCGCGCCGACCCTCCGCGCCAGCTTCCGCGCGACGAAGTCACGCCCGCCGACCCGATCGACGTCACGCCGCGATCGGCCGATCCCTCGACGCCGCGCCCGCGAGACGACGAGGCGCGCTAAGGCCAATCGGAGTAGCCGGGCATGTTCGGCGTCGATTCCACCGAGCTCGCGATCGTCGCCGTCATCGCGCTGATTTTCATCGGCCCGAAGGATTTGCCCAAGGTCCTGCGCGCGCTCGGCCATTGGGTCGGGCGGGTGCGCGGCATGGCGCGCCATTTCACCTCCGGCATCGAAAGCATGATGCGCGAGGCGGAATTGGAGGAGATGGAAAAGAAGTGGCGTGAGGAGAATGAGCGCATCCTCGCGCTTCACCCGGCCAACGCCATCTATCCCGACCCGCCGGCGCGCGACGCTGATGACCCCGGGGCCGGCCAGCCGGACAAGATGCCGCCCATCGCCAACCCTGACGCGCCTGAAGACGAGCTTCCCCCCGAGATGCGGCCGCTGCCGTGAAGGACATCGACGAAAGCAAGGCTCCGCTGATCGAGCATCTGACCGAGCTCCGCAGGCGCCTTTTATGGTGCCTGGCGGCGCTGGTGGTGACGTTCTTCCTGTGCCTCAATTTCGCCGGCGACATTTTCGCCGTGCTGGTCCAGCCGCTCCTCCAGGCGGGCCAGGGCAAGCTTATCTACACCGATGTGTTCGAGGCCTTTTTTGCCCAGGTCAGGGTCGCCTTGTTCGCGGCGATAATGCTGAGCTTCCCGGTGCTTGCGACCCAGCTGTGGCAGTTCGTCGCGCCGGGCATGTACGCCAAGGAAAAGAAGGCGTTCCTGCCATTCCTGCTGCTGACCCCGATCTTCTTCGGCGCCGGCGCGGCCTTTGCTTATTATATCGCGACGCCGTGGGCGCTCCATTTCCTGCTCAGCTATCAGGGCGATGTCGGCGGCGTCAGCCAGGAAGCATTGCCCGGGGTCGGCAATTATCTGACCTTCATCACCCGCTTCCTGTTCGGCTTCGGCGCGGCGTTCCTGATGCCGATCCTGCTGATGATCCTCGAGCGCGCCGGGATCGTCACGGTGGAGCAGCTAACGAGGTCCCGCCGATATGCGGTTGTCGCGGCTGCCGCGGCCTCGGCCGTGCTGACGCCGCCTGATCCGGTGTCGATGCTGATGATGCTGGTGCCGCTCTACATGCTGTACGAATTTGCGATCCTGTCGATCCGCCTGACGCATTGGCGTTCGGCGCGCAAAAGCACCGCCGCTGCATCAGCGGAGAGCGCCTCTGAGGGCGGCGTCGAAAGATAAAAAGAGGGCCCAGAAGCGCCACCGGGGGGGGGGAGGGTTGGCGGTTCTGGGCCCATTTAAGTGGATAGCGAGAGCGGGGGGGCAAAAGGTCACTATCCGAAGACACAACGCCGCTTCTTCGAGAAGGGTTCCAAGACTTTCGAACAAATTTTCACTTGGGTGCATTTTTTTTGCTCGGCCCCGAAACGACCGGCATTTTTCCCGTGAGAATTGTCAGGCCGGGGGGAACACCGGCAAATCTACGCTGTAGCGGCCAAGCTTTCGATCGAGCGGCGAGCGCAATTGTTTGGCGAGGCCGGCAAGGATGCGCTCGAACTGGGTCTTGTCCTTATCCTTGTCGTCGTCCGGGTTGAGCACCTGGTTGCTGAGCTGCAGCCGCGCACCAAGATCGCCGGTCCGCCGAAGCGAGATTTCGACTGGCTCGTCGGGGCAATGGAGGATGACGAATTCGACCATCTCGGTGATCAGGAACGCGACCGACACCGCCACATCCTGCGTGGTGTGGACGGTGTCGATGTCGAGCTCGATGGCTAGCGCGCGGGCACTGTCGGGCGCGGTCGCGCGGAGTTCCGCGGCGAGTTCGGTAATCAACGGGCGAAGGGCAATTCCGCGATTCTCCTCCATTTCGGCGAAATGGTTGCGGTGGACGATCGACAGCGCTCCCACGCGCCGCCCGATCCCGACATAAGCGGCGCGCGCCTCGGGCGATTCGGCGCTCCGGCCATGAATGTTGAGCAGCGAGGCGATAACCTGCAGATTGTTCTTCACCCGGTGGTGGACCTCACGCACCAGGCGGCGCTGCCCCTCGAGCGCCCCGGTCAGTTCCTGCTCCGATTGCTCGACCCGGCTGACGGCCCGGCCAAATGCGTCACGCAAATCCTGAATCTCGGTCGCCGGCCCAAGATTGCCCTGAAGATCGAGCGGCCCCTGGCCCGGCTGATAGCGTTGAACGGCCGACTGGAGACGCTTTAGCGGGCGGATCAGGAGCCGGGTAACCAGCAGCCACGTCAACAGGGCAGCCGCGATCCACACCAGCACCGGGAGTAAGAGCAGGAAACGGTCGACGGTTGTGATCCGGTTCTCCCGGACGCCCACGCGCGCCGACAGCGGGGCATTGCCGATCGGCCACTCACTGATCGCGACCTCTTTGCTGCGGTCTTGCGCGGGGGTCAGGATCGGCAATGTGCGGTCCCCGTCGCGAAGCGAGAGGGACCAGACGTCCCCGCCGGATTCGGCCACCGCCAAGCGCAATTCTTCGGCCGGTACCAACGCTGTGGCCATCGCGCCGATGACGCCGACGCGAACGGCGACTGCGCCGGAGCCGGGCAAAAGGCTAAGCGCGATGTCGCCAGGCGCGACGATGGGAAGGCCTCTGACGTCCCCGATGTCACCCGTGGTGCACAGCAATTCGCCGTCCGCAGTCTCGATTTCAAACTGTTGCGAGACGGCCGGCGCGATTGCCAAGGTCCGCTGGGCGCGTCCGCATGCTCCAGCGGTTCCGCCGGCCACGGCGCCATTGGCTGCGAGCCGTAGCGCGAGAGCGTTTCGAGCGATCAGGCTTTCGATGCTGCGAGTCGCGATCCGGCCCTGGTCGCGGGTGCGCGCGTCGAGCGTAGCATTGGCCTGGGAAATTCCGCTTTGGCCGAGCCACGCCAGGCCAAGGCCAAACGGGAGCAGGACGGCGGTCAGGATCAGCAGCAGCTTGGCGGCTGTCGGCAGACGCGCAAATCGTTCGGCAGCGGTCATCGCGCAACGCCCGATGCCGCGCCGAAACTAGCGTCCCGGCGGCTAACTGAGCTTGCCGATAAGATCGAGAAAATCGTCCGGGACTGCTTCGCGCAACGTGTCGTCATAGACCGTGCGGAGCGCGCGCCCGAGGTCGCTCGAGCGCTGCTTGCGACCGCTCTTTTCGGAAGCCGCGGGCTTTTTCGAGCGCCGGCTTTCCTCGGCCGGCCCAGACTCGCTTCGCTTCTTGGCACTCAACCTCTCGTCCCCCTCGCGCGGGTACAGCCGCGCCTCTTAAATATGTTTCCCGGTTGCGCAACGGTCGGAAGCGCCCTCGATCATGGCTGCACGCTGGATTAGCCCAGCGGGGAAACCAAACCGCTACTGCTTTGTTCCAGCCTATCGCACGCTTGGGGTCGGCGTTCGTCTCAACAGCATGTTTCTCCCGCCGCCGACGCTTCTTCCAGGGTTGCAACAACCCAGTCCCGCCGTCAAAGGACGGGCCATTCGATTTCCAAGTCCATTTGCACGGAGTTTCACCACTTATGTCCCTTGGCCAGGAACTTGCTCCGCACCTGCCATTCCTGCGCCGTTATGCGCGCGCGTTGACGGGTAGCCAGACTCACGGCGACGCCTTTGTCCGCGCAACCCTGGAAGCGATCGTTGCCGAGCCGGACGAATTCCCGCGCGAAGTCGATCCGCGGCTTGGCCTGTACCGCACGTTTCACGCAATCTGGTCGACCGCAAACGTCGAGGAAGGCGAGGAGCCGAGCGCCAGGATCGGCGGAGCCGAAAGCATTGCCCAGGCGCGGTTGTCGCGGATCACGCCGCTGTCACGCCAGGCGCTGCTGCTCACTTCGCTCGAAGGATTTTCGTCTGAAGATGCAGCCTATCTGATTGACGCCAAGCCCGCGGACGTCGATTCTCTGGTCGCTGAAGCGCTTGGCGAGATCGAGCGCCAGACGCTTGCCGACGTGCTCATCATCGAGGACGAGCCGATCATTGCGATGGATATCGAGACCATCGTTCGCGACCTTGGCCATAACGTCACCGGCGTTGCGGTCACGCGCGACGAAGCGGTCGCGCAGGCGCGCTCGCATCCCCCGGGCCTAGTCCTCGCGGATATTCAGCTCGCCGACGATTCGAGCGGGATCGACGCGGTCAAGGACATCCTCGCCGAATTCTCGGTGCCGGTGATTTTCATCACCGCCTTCCCCGAGCGGCTGCTGACGGGCACGCGGCCGGAGCCGACGTTCCTCATCACCAAGCCGTTCCAGCGCTCGACCGTCAAGGCGGCGATCGCCCAGGCGCTGTTCTTCGACGCCGCGACGGTGCCCGCAGCCTGAAACCAAGGAACAGCCAAAGGCGCAGCGCGTTGGCGAAACGAATAGTGATTGGATGAAGAGACCATAATGGCCGATCCCGACCTGCCTGAAGCCCGCATTCACGAAACGACGACCGAGGCGCGAGCTGGTTCCACGCCAGGCGTTGCCCGCAACGTGCTCATTTTCGGCACCTTGTCCGTGGTCATATTGTTCGTTCTGATCGTGCTTGTCGGTCGGGTTTAAGGCCCTGCCGCTTTAGTCCAATTCGCTGTTCATGTAGGATCAAACCGGGTGCGGCCATTGGTCGCGCCGAAGGGTGGGGTTTCAATTTTGTCTGACGACGACGATCGCAACGACGAGAATGAGGACGCCTCGGCCGAGCCGATGGCGGAGCCCGTGCCGTTGTCCGATCCCGAGTTCAAGGACCAGCTTTCCGCGGTCATTCCGCATTTGCGCGCGTTCGGCCGGTCACTTTCAGGCAGCCGCGACCTTGCCGACGACCTCGTCCAGGAAACGCTGCTCAAGGCGTGGGCGGCGCGGCTTCGCTTCCAGGCCGGCACCAATATGCGCGCGTGGACCTTCATCATTCTGCAGGAACCTGTTCCTGAGCCAGATGCGCCGCGCCCGCTTCAAGGGCGAGTGGGACGAGATCACCGCGTCGAAGATCCTCGCCGCCCCGGCGAGCCAGGACCGCCACATCGAGCTGAGCGACATGCAGCGCGCGCTGATGCATCTCCCCCAGCCGCAGCGCGAGGCGCTGATCTTGGTCGGCGCGGGCGGCTTCGCCTATGAAGAAGCGGCGGATATCTGCGGTTGCGCGGTCGGCACGATCAAAAGCCGCGTCGCGCGCGGCCGAGTCGCGCTCGAGCAATTGCTGACCAGCGGCAAATTGCCCTCACGCCGCCAGCATAAGTCGGACCCGAGCAAGTCGGCGCTGCAGACGATCATGGGTGAAGTCGACGAGCTCAGCCGCGACCATTGAGCCCTTATCGACCGCAAGCGCTCAGTTCAGCTTGCGCAGCAATTCCGCGAAATCGACCTCGCTCGGCTCGGCGGCGTCGGCCTCGAACGCACGGCGCAGCGCAGCGGTAATCCCCGCATGAGCCGGGGGAACATCCACCTGGATGATCCGTCGGTCCAATGCACTGATCTCCATCGCCGTACTTTTCTCTTGCTCGACTATTCATTGTTTGCCGAACGCCTGACGGGGTGCGGAAGTTTCGTTCGAAGTAGATTTGGATCAAGCGATGCAGCAATGACACGCGCCGATACTGATCAGCTGCGGACAGCCGCCAGCGAGCGCGCGCAAGGCGCATGCGCCGTTCCTGCGCGAGCTGATTCGCGCCCGCCCGGAAATCGCCGAAGCGTTTCGCGACCACGGCGCCGCTGCGGCCGCCGAGGTTGCGCTGGCGGCGACGGGCGAGGGGGTCGAGCAGCAGCTGCGGCGCCGGCGCGGCGGGCTCGCCTTGGCGGTCGCGCTTGGCGACCTTTCCGGCGAGCTCGAGCTTGGGACGTCACGCGCTTGCTGTCCGATTTCGCCGACCAGGCGATCGACGAGGCGCTTCGCGCAGCTCTCGCCGAACGCGTGCCCGACGCAGCATCTCGAAGGCTTTGCGGTGATCGCCATGGGCAAGCTCGGCAGCCACGAGCTCAATTATTCCTCCGATGTCGATTTGCTTCTGCTGTTCGACCCCGCAACCCTGCCGCGCCGTGACCGCGACGAGCCGGCGAAGCGGCCGTCCGGATCGGCCGGCGGCTGATCGAAATCCTCCAGCGACGAACCGCCGACGGCTATGTCGCGCGGGTCGATTTGCGGCTCCGCCCGTCGCCCGAGGTCACGCCGATCGCCCTCCCCGTCGATGCCGCCATTTCCCACTATGAATCCTCGGCTTTGCCGTGGGAGCGGGCGGCCTTCATCCGCGCGCGGGCCGCCGCCGGCGACCGGGCGCTGGGCGAGCGCTTCCTTGCGGCGATCGAGCCGTTCGTGTGGCGCCGCTCGCTCGATTTCGGGGTGATCGAGGACGTGCGCCAGATTTCGGCGCGAATCCGCGACCATTATGCCCAGGGCGCGCAGATCGGGCCGGGCTTCGACCTCAAGCGCGGGCGCGGCGGTATCAGGGAGGTCGAGTTCTTCGTCCAGATCCAGCAGATGATCCATGGCGGCCGCGATCCCGCGGTGCGCACCGCGGCGACCCTCGACGCGGTGGCGGCGCTGGAAGCCGCCGGGCATGCTGGACGACGCTCACGGCCGGCGCTCTGGCCGGCGCTTACCGCGAGCTGCGCACAATCGAGCATCGGGTGCAGATGGTCGAGGACGCGCAGACGCATCTTCTCCCAGCCCAGGCGGCAGAGCTGGACAACGTCGCACAGCTCCACGGCCTTGCTGACGGCGGCGAGCTGCTGGCCGCGCTGGAACCGCTGGTCGAGCGCGCCGGAGAGATCTTCGACGGCCTCGCGCCAGACCATGAGCGCAAGCTATCGGGCGACCCGGACACACTTGTCGCGCAGCTGGCCGAATTCGGCTTTCGCCGACCCTGCGGCGGCGGCGCGGCACATATTCGACTGGCGTTCGGGCAAGGCGCGCTCGCTGCGCTCGCCGGCGGCGCGCGAGGCGTTTGAGGCGATGTTGCCCGAATTGCTCCGCGCGATCGCCGTTGGCGCCGATCCGGGCCATGCGCTCAACCGCCTCGCCGACATCATCGAGCGGCTGTCGAGCGGGGTGAACTTCTTCCGCCTGCTCGAGGCGCGGCCGGCGCTTGCCGCGTTGCTGGCCAGGGTGCTTGCTCATGCGCCGGCGCTGGCCGACCAGCTCGCCCGCCGACCGACACTGTTCGAAGGCCTGTTCGATGCGTCGAGCTTCGCCATGCCCCCATCCGCAGCCGAATTTGCCGAGCTGCTTCGGCGGGCGATGGCCGGTCAGCCCTATGACCTTGCGCTCGACCGCGCGCGCCAGATCATCAATGAACGGCGCTTCGCGCTCGGCGTCCAACTGATCGACCGACACCGCGACCCTCTACAAGTCGCTCATGGCTACTCCCGCGTCGCCGAGGGAGCGCTTAATGCGCTCGCGGCGCAGGCAATCGCGGAGTTCGAGGCCAGCCATGGCCGTTTCAACGACGCTGAGCTGGTCGTCCTCGGACTCGGCCGGCTCGGCGGGTGCGAGCTGACACACGCGTCGGACCTCGACATCATCTATCTTCATACCGGGCGCGAAGGGTCCAGTTCGGACGGCGCCACGCCGCTCGGCCCCAATGATTATTTCAACCGCATCGCGACCCGCGTGACGGCAGCGCTCAGCGTTCCGACGGCCGCGGGACCCTTGTACGACGTAGATACGCGGCTTCGGCCCGAGGGCGCCAAGGGCATGCTCAGCGTATCGTTTGACGCGTTCGAGCGGTACCAGCGCGAGGAGGCCTGGACGTGGGAGCATATGGCGCTGTGCCGTGCGCGTCCGGTGTTCGGCTCGGCGGCGGGACGCGAGCGCGCCGCAGGCGGTGATCGCGGAGATTCTGCGCCGCCCGCGCGATCCAGCCAAAGTCGCGCGCGACGCCGCCGAGATGCGCGCGCAGATGCAGAGCCACAAACCGGCCAAGAGCGAGCTCGACGTCAAACTCGGGCCGGGCGGGCTGGTCGATCTGGAATTCGCGGTCCACGTGCTCCAGCTGACTCGCCAGACCGCTTTCCACCCGCGCCTCGGCGAGGCGCTGGAAGCCCTCGAGGCAGAGGGATTGGTTAGCGCAAGCGTTGTGGAAGCACAAAAGTTGCTCACTCAAATGCTCGTGATGATGCGGCTGGTGGCGCCGGGCGACGTCAAGCCCGCGCCTGAGACGTGGCAGCTTGTCGCCGAAGCTTGCGGGGCGGCCGATTGGGACGACCTGCTTGCCCGCCACGCCGCAGCGCGCCACAGCATATCGGAACTGTGGAACGGCATTAGGGACGGGGGCGTGAGATGATCGAACAAGGCGGCAAGGCACCCAGCATGACGGTCACCGCGAGCGATGGCAGCAGCGTCGATCTCGCCGCGCCGGGCCGGCCGCTGGTGCTCTATTTCTACCCCAAGGACGACACTTCGGGCTGTACTCGCCAGGCGCAGGACTTCACCGCGATGGCGGCCGAATTCGAAAGCGCCGGCGCAACGGTGATCGGCGTGTCGCGCGATCCCATGGCCAAGCACGAGAAATTCATCTCCAAATACGGTCTGTCGGTCCCGCTCGCTTCCGACGAAGACGGGCGCATTTCAGAGGCGTTCGGAACCTGGGTTCAAAAGTCGATGTACGGCCGCAAATATATGGGCATGGAGCGGGCGACGTTCCTGATCGGGCCCGACGGCAGCGTGCTCAAGGAGTGGCGCAAGGTAAAGGTCCCTAACCACGTTCGGGACGTATTGGCTGCGGTGCGGGAGCTGGGGTAGCGCTGGCGGCCGCGGGGGTGCTTCCTGCCGCGGGCGCTGTGCCCGCCGATCCGGCAAGTGCCCTCAGGATCATCTCCCAATGGACGACATTGTCGTACATCGCGCGCACCGGAATGCGCTCGTCGAGCCCGTGGGCGCGCTCGTCGTCGGGTGAAATGCCCCAGCTGCCGTCGACGCCGTAAGTCGGGATGCCGTTGGCGCGGAACCAGGATCCGTCGGTCGCCCCGGTCGACATTTGCGGGATGATCGGGGTGGTGGGGCCGTGCAGCGCGCGCACCGCATTTGTGTAAGCGGCAACCACGTCAGGCCGCAGCGGGGAGGCCGGAGTAAGCCGACCCTGATCGGCGAACGGTGTGACCTCGATGCCCGGACCCGCGATCCCTTTCAACTCCGCCTCGATCGTCTTCGGGTCGACGCCGGGCATGATTCGGCAATTGACCGTCGCCTGCGCCATTTGCGGCAGCGCGTTCTGGGCGTGGCCGCCTTCGAGCATGGTCGCGACGCAGCGCGTGCGCGTGACTCCCGTTTCAAGTTCGTTGGCCTCGATTGCATCGGCAGCTGCCGCGTCGTTCGGGTTGGCGAGCCAAGCTCGCATCGAGTTGCCCAGAGCGTTCGGGCCTTCCTGCCTGGCGCGCTCGGTGAAATAGGCGCGGGTGGTCTCGGTCAGCATCGGCGCGAAGCGGTGCGACTGGAGCCTCGCCAGCGCCCCAGCCAGATCATAGATCGCATTGTCCGGGCGCGGACGGCTGCTGTGGCCCCCGCGGTTGCGGGCTGTGAAATGATAGGATTGGAAGATCTTCTCGGCGGTTTGAATCCCGAAGCCGAGCGGCGCACCGGTGCGCGTGTAGGCGCCGCCGCCGGCATCGGCGTTGAGCGCATATTCGGCATCGGTCCACTGCCGCCACTGGATCGCGCCGAGCCGCGCCCCGTTCATCTGGGTCTCCTCGTCGCCGGTGAAGAACAGGATGATGTCGCGCGTGGGCTTGAAGCCTTCAGACTTAAGCTTGAGCAATGCCGCGGTCGTCGCGATCACGCCCTGCTTGTCGTCGCTGGTGCCGCGACCGTAGAAATATCCGTCGCGCTCGATGAATGTGAACGGGTCTTCCTTCCAGTCGGCGCGCTTGGCCTCGACCACGTCCATATGGCCCAGGATCAGAATCGGCTTGAGGCCACCGCCGTCGCTGCCGCGCCAACGCGCGATGAACGACACTGTCTTGTCGCCCGCTGGGCCGTCGTGCGGCATGATCTTTATGTCACCGGCCGGGATCCCGGCCTTCTTGAGTTCCGAGGTTAGATAGTTCGCCATTTTCGGCATCTGACCGCGGCCGGCAACGGTCGGAATCTCGATCGCCGTCTTGAACATCGTGCGAGTCTTGGCCTGCCACTGGGGCGACAGGGTGCTCGGTTGGCTAACCGGGTTCTGCGCCGAAACCGCGGCGGTCGGAATGGCGCAGAAGGCGAGCAAGGCAGTCGCGACATGACGCATGGTCGATTTCCTCAATTTCTCGTGGGCAGCCGTCTAGCCGGCGAGGCGGCGAAGCAATTCAACAGTGATCGGGACCTGGCCGTGAAAGCCTTCGATCAACGTCTTTTCGTCGAGCCCATGGGCCCCGCTTTTCTCGCCGACCTCACCCCATAGGCCGCTGATGCCATAGACCGGAATTCCGGCCGCGCGGAGGTAGGAGCCATCGGTCGCGCCCCCCGATTGGTAGGGAATGATCGGCGCTTTGCTAAAGCGGGTGGCGACGGCTGCCTTGAAGGCATCGGTGACGTCCGCACGAAGCGGTGATGGCGCAGTCTCGGGCGTGGTCGATTCCTGGATCGTCGCCACGGTCACGTCCGGTCCGGCCAGCGCCTGAAGTTGCTGCCTTATTGCCTCGATCTTGACCCCGGGAAAGATGCGGCAATTGACGTTGGCCTCTGCGCGCTGGGGCAGTGCATTGGGCGCATGGCCGCCCGAAATCATGGTGGTAACGCAGCGCGTCCGGGTTTGGCCAATGTCGATCGCCTCGAGCAAATCGGCTGTTTCGCGGTCTTTCGGATCGGCCAGGAATTGCTTGACCAGCTCGCCATACATGCCGCCGTCATTGGCGGCGGCCGGCGCGAACGATCCGCGCGTTGCTTCGTTGATCATCGGCTCGAAGCGGTGCGCGGCGATTGCGCTCAGCGCACCCGCCATCGCATTGATTGCATTGTCGGGGCGCGGCGCCGAGCTGTGCCCGCCGCGGTTGGTCGCGACCAGCTTGTAATCCGCATAGGTCTTCTCGGCGATCTGCATGTAAAAGCCTTCGACCCGGCCATCCTTGTAGACCGATCCGCCGCCGCCATCGACGTTGATCCCATATTCCGCGTCGATCAGCGGCTTCCATTCGCTCGCGGCGCGGCGGGCGCCTCCCATCACCGTCTCCTCGTCACCGGTGAACAGGACGATGATGTCGCGCGTCGGCTGGAAATTCTGCCGTTTGAGCTCCTGCAGCGCGAGGACGATGCCGGTCAGCCCGGCTTTGTTGTCCGAGGCTCCGCGGCCGAGATAGTATCCGTCCTTTTCGCGGAACTCGAACGGCGGATTCTGCCAGTCCGACGCCTTGGCCTCGACCACGTCCATGTGCGCCATCAGCAGGATCGGCTTCCTGCCGGACGGTTTTGCGGCAGGCCAGCGGGCGATCAGCGTCTGCGTCCCGTCATGGTCGTTGACGACAACGTTGGTGATGCCCGCCTTGCGGAATTCGGCGGTCAACAAGCCGGTCAGCTTGCGGAACTCCGCGGTGCGCCCGGCGACCGTAGGGATTTCGACGATCTGCTCGAACAACGCGCGCTCGGCGGCGCGGCGGGCCGGGTCGGGCGGCGCTATCGGTGTCTGGGCCAAGGCGTGGGTCGAGGTGGCCACAAGCATGGCGGCAAGCAACAGGCGCATGATTTCCCCTTTCGATTTCGTCCCGACGCTAGGCTGCACCGTGACGCTGGGCAAGCAGGCCGCGCGCTGCATTAATGCGTCGCGCTCAAAGCAGCCCCGATCCGGTGACCCACGCATAGATCGCCAGCAAAGCGACCATGGCGATGATCGCAATCGGGCGCCTGGGTGCAGCGATCATCACGGCGTAGCAACCCAGGATCGACGCATTATAGGGCAGATAAAAACGCCAAAAATAGGACGGATCGATCGCGCTCTTCGACATGACGGTGGGGGCTTCGGCAAGCACCAGCAGCGCGTTAGCCGTGAACAGCAGCAAGGCGATGGTTCGGACCTGCCCGGCGATATAGTCGCGGACCGAACGCTCGCCCAACTCGCCGGGCACCGGGAAGATCAAAACCGAGGCGACGAAGTAGCATGCGCCCGTCCCGAACGGCGGTAACAGCGAGACTACGTTGGCGTCCGCATTGACGAACTGATCCGCGCCGGACCAGCCGGTCAGGAACTCGAAAATGATCAAGCTGCTGAGCAGCACGCCGACCGCGCCGACCTCACGCAGGCGATGACGGCGCAGGACATCGGCGAAGCCGGTCAGGAGGGCGGCAAGGCCGAGTCCAAGCAGCAGCGTGTAAAAGGCAATGAAGGCGTCACCCTGGGTCATCGAATGCGGGCGGGCCTGGTGGCGCGCAACTCGCGCCAGCGAACGCATGTTTGAAGCTTGCCAAATGCCATGACGCTGCCCCCCGGTGGGAAAGGCTAGGCGGCGCCGTGACCCTCGGCAAGATATTCGGAGCTGCGCATTTCTTCGAGGCGGCTGACGGTGCGCGCGAACTCAAAACTTCCGTCCCCTTGGGGGTAGAGGCCTTCGGGCTCGGCGTCGGCGGCCGCGAGCAGTTTGACCTTATGTTCGTACAGCGCGTCGATCAGCGTCACGAACCGTGCCGCTTCGTTGCGCATGTCGCGGGTCATCACCGGAATGCCCACCAGGATTACAGTGTGGAATCGACGCGCGATGGCCAGATAGTCGGCCGCGCCGCGCGCTTCGCCGCACAATCGCTTGAACGAGAATACCGCGACGCCCTTGAGGCTTTTGGGCACGTGGAGTTTACGGCCGCCGCCGACGTCGAGATCCTCGGCGGGCACCTTGGCGCGGTCCTCGACCGGATAATCGGTGAGCTGGAAAAACGCCTGGCTCAGCGCCGCGGTGGCCGCGGGGCCGTTGGGGACGTGCCAGGTTTCGACGCCGCCGAGACGATCGAGGCGATAATCGGTCGGGCCGGCGACTTCGACCACCGCCATGTCGCTCTCGATGAGCGCAATGAACGGCAGGAACAGCTCGCGGTTGAGACCGTCCTTGTAGAGATCGGCCGGCGGGCGATTGGATGTGGTGACCACCTTGACCCCGGCGGCGATTAATTTGTCGAACAATCGCGACAGGATCATCGCGTCGGCCGGATTATTGACCTGCATCTCGTCGAAGCACAGCAGCCGCGCCTCGTCCGCGATCTGCTCGGCGACTGGCTCGATTGGGTCGCCTTCCTCGCTCTCCCGCGCGCGGCGCAGACGGGAATGAGTTTCGAGCATGAACTCGTGGAAGTGAACGCGGCGCTTGGGGAGGATGGCGAGCTGGTCGAAGGCGAGGTCCATCAGCATCGATTTGCCTCGTCCGACGCCGCCCCACAGATAAACCCCCGCCGGCCCCTCGCGTTGCCCGCCGAGCAACCGCGAGAAAAACCCGCCGGGGTTGCTGTCGAGCCGGTCGAGCGCTTCGGCAGCGCGCTTCTGGGCCGGGTCCGGCCTTAGCTCGCCTGCCTGGACGAGCGCCGCATAGGCGCGCCCGACGGCGCCGCTCATGCCGGTGTCTGGCGCTCGCGGATGCGCTTCAGGGTGCCGCTAAAGCTGTAGCAGGGCTCCTCGTCCTGAAAGACCACGCCCTGCAGGAACACATGACCGCGGGTCTGGCGCACCAGCTCGACATGGGCGTCGAGCGGCGTTCCGGGTTGGCCGCGATGGAGGAAATGGGTGGTCAGGTCGAGCGTCACATAATGGCCGCGGGCCATCCCCGCGCACAGGCCGCCGGCGAACATGCTCATGTCGATGAAACTCATGATCGCGCCGCCGTGGAGCGAACCGCCCATGTTGCCGTGCGCCTCGGTCGGGAACATCCGGCAAATCGCGCGCAACGGCCCGTCCGGCTTGAACAGCAGGCGGCCGGTTGCCCCGGCGAAGCTACCGCGCGGGAAATCGCCCCAGCTCAGCCAGCCGGGGTGATCGGGGTCGGGCTTGGCGCCAACCGGCGCGCCGACGTCCTCCATCATCTGCGAATCGTCGGTCACGCAGCTCGTTCGGCAATCAATTTCTTGGTCTCGGCGATCGCCTTGGCCGGGTTGAGACCCTTGGGACAGGCGTTGGCGCAATTCATGATCGTGTGGCAGCGATACAGGCGGAACGGGTCCTCAAGCTCGTTCAATCGCTCCCCGGTCGCCTCGTCGCGGCTGTCGGCGAGCCAGCGGTAGGCCTGGAGCAGCACCGCGGGCCCGAGGAAGCGGTCGCTGTTCCACCAATAGCTCGGGCAGCTGGTCGAGCAGCAGAAGCACAGGATGCATTCGTACAGGCCGTCGAGCTTTTCGCGGTCCGCCGGGCTCTGCAGCCGCTCGCGCGACGGCGCCGGGCTGGCGGTTTTCAGCCACGGCTGGATCGACGCATATTGGGCGTAGGCATGGGTCAGGTCGGGAACGAGGTCCTTGACCACTTCCATGTGCGGCAATGGCGTGATCCGCACCTCGCCTTTGAGCTCGGCGATGGCGGTCGTGCAGGCAAGCCCGTTGCGGCCGTCCATGTTCATCGAGCAAGACCCGCAAATTCCTTCGCGGCACGAGCGGCGGAAGGTCAGCGTCGGGTCGATCTCATTCTTGATCTTGATAAGCGCGTCGAGGACCATCGGCCCGCATTTGTCGAGGTCGATGGTGTAGGTGTCGAACCGCGGATTGGCGCCGGTGTCGGGGTCGTAGCGGTAGATTTTGAAGGACTTGAGGCGCTTGCCGGCCTCGGCCTGATAGGTCCGGCCCTTTGCGATTTTGCTGTTCCTGGGAAGCGTGAACTCGGCCAAGCGAACCTCTCCTTGCTTGGGCGCGGCGCTAGCACGGCCCACGGCGCAAAGAAAAGGCCGCCCGGCGAACCGGACGGCCTCAAACTTTCAACTTGATCAAGCCTTAGCGAACGATCGCGTTGACCACTTGCTCGATCAGACGGGTCTTCGGGTCGACCTGATAGAGATAGCCGTCGCCGTAATAATAGCGGTTCGAGCGATCGAGGTTGTATTGCGAGCGCAAATCGAGCGGGATCTGGTTGTAATTCCACAGCGAGCCGTAGGTGCCCGGGTAGCGTTGGCCGCTATTGTACAGTTTCTTATACTGCCCGCGCGGCATGCAGATGTCGTTCGCCTGGCGCAGTCCCGGTGGGCAGTTGCCCCTGCCATAGCTGTAATAGCGGACCTTGGACTTTGCCTTGCCCTTGCCGTGATGGACGTTGCCATTGTGGTGCATTGCCGAGGCGCCGTGCTTGCCATGCCCCTGGCCCTTGTCGTTCTTGGCGAGCGCCGGCGCGGTAAACGCGAGCAGGGCTGCGCCTGCTGCCAAAGCGATATATTTCATGATGTTCTCCTGATTAGTCTTGCGTAGAGCTTGGCGGATGAACGAGCGGTGAGGCCGATAGTTACCGATGGGGCGGATATTGTCCGGCGGACGGCCATTGCCCCACCAGCGGTTGCCCGAGGCCTGCCACGCGGCTAATCGGTCGCCGGGTCGTTACGGCTGTCCCGCCGACTTCCTGCCCGGACTTACAGAAAGGTCGAAAACCGCCTTATGGCCCGTAAGAAAATCGCGCTGATCGGCGCCGGAATGATCGGCGGCACGCTCGCCCACCTCGCGGCGATGCGCGAGCTTGGCGACATCGTCTTGTTCGACATCGCCGAAGGGCATTCCCGCAGGGCAAGGCGCTCGACATCGCCCAGGCCGGCGCCGGTCGACGGCTTCGACGCGACGCTGCTCGGCGCGAGCGATTATGCCGATATCGCCGGGGCGGACCTGTGCATCGTCACCGCCGGCATCGCGCGCAAGCCGGGCATGAGCCGCGACGATCTGCTCGGCATCAATCTGAAGGTGATGAAGGCGGTCGGCGAGGGCATCAAGGCGCACGCGCCCGAACGCCTTCGTCATCTGCATCACCAACCCGCTCGACGCGATGGTCTGGGCGCTGCGCGAATTTTCCGGCCTGCCGCACAACATGGTCGTCGGCATGGCCGGCGTGCTCGACAGCGCGCGTTTCCGCCATTTCCTCGCCGACGAATTCAAGGTCAGCGTCGAGGACGTCACCGCGTTCGTGCTCGGCGGGCACGGCGATACGATGGTGCCGATCGTCGAATATTCGACCGTCGCCGGGATCCCGATCCCCGACCTTATCAAGATGGGCTGGTCGACGCAGGAGCGGATCGACGAGATCGTCCAGCGCACGCGCGGCGGCGGCGGCGAGATCGTCGCCTTGCTCAAGACCGGCAGCGCCTTCTACGCGCCGGCGACGAGCGCGATCGCGATGGCCGAGAGCTATCTGAAGGACAAGAAGCGTGTCCTCCCCGCGGCCGCCAATCTCACCGGCCAATATGGCGTCGACAATCTCTACGTCGGCGTTCCGGTGGTGATCGGCGCCGGCGGCGTCGAGCGGATCGTCGAGATCGCAGCTCAACGAAAGCGCCCAGGAGAATTTCAACGTCAGCGTCGAAGCCGTGCGCGAATTGCTCGATGCCTGCAGGCAGATCGACAGCGAGTTGGGATGACGAGTGCCGCTCAGCGAGAATCGAGTACTGCTGACGATCGTCGTCATCTGCGCGTTATCGCTGGCGCTGGGCATGTACCTGGCCGCATGGTGGTCGGCGTGGCGGCGGCGATTGAGCGCTTTCCTGGGGTCCTGGCTAGCGGGCTCTGCGCTGGTCGTGGCAGCAGGATATTCTCCATTCCTGCTCGGAATCCGCTTCGGCAGCAACGACGCGCACGTCGGCCCCTTCGAAACGGTCGCGACGCTGTTTCTTGTCATCACGGTGATGGGCGCGTTCGTTCCTCTTGCTGTCATCAGTGGAGCAGCCCTGATTCTCGGCGGTTTAATTTTCATGATTTCTAAGGCGGCTAAATGAGCATCCTCGTCGACAGCAGCACCAAGGTCATCACCCAGGGGATGACCGGCGACACCGGCACGTTCCACACCGAGCAGGCGCTTGCCTATGGCACGCAGATGGTCGGCGGGGTCACTCCGGGCAAGGGTGGCTCGACCCACATCGGCCTGCCGGTGTTCGACACCGTTGCGCAAGCGGTCGAGGCGACCGGCGCCAACGCGTCAGCGTGATCTACGTGCCGCCGCCGTTCGCCGCGGATTCGATCCTCGAGGCGATCGACGCCGAGGTGCCGCTGATCGTCTGCATCACCGAGGGCATTCCGGTGCTCGACATGGTCACGGTCAAGCGCGCTCTGTGCGGGTCCAAGTCGCGGCTGATCGGGCCCAATTGCCCGGGCGTGCTGACGCCAGACCAATGCAAGATCGGGATCATGCCGGGCAACATCTTCACGAACGGCAGTGTCGGGATCGTCAGCCGATCGGGCACGCTGACCTACGAAGCGGTGTTCCAGACCACCAACGAGGGGCTTGGCCAGTCGACCGCGGTCGGCATCGGCGGCGACCCGGTCAAGGGCACCGAATTCATCGACATGCTCGAGATGTTCCTCGCCGACGACGCCACCAAATCGATCATCATGATCGGCGAGATCGGCGGCAGCGCGGAAGAAGACGCCGCGCAATTCCTCGCCGACGAAGCCAGGCGCGGGCGGAAGAAGCCGGTCGTCGGCTTCATCGCCGGACGAACCGCTCCTCCGGGCCGCCGTATGGGCCACGCCGGCGCGATCGTCGCCGGCGGCAAGGGCGACGCCGCAAGCAAGATCGCGGCGATGGAGGCGGCTGGAATAACCGTCTCCCCAAGCCCATCTGAGCTCGGCCGAACGCTGAAGGAGTTGCTCGCGGCGTGACCGACGCAGTCGGAATGATCGACAACGAGGCTGGACCTAGCTGGGAACGGGCCGGATGGCCGGTCGAGGAGCTCGACGCTCTCAATCTCGGCCTCGACCCGACGCAGGCGACGATCGAGACAGCGATCGAGTCAGTCCGCGCGGCCGTAACCGAGCAGGCAGCAGCGGACGGCGCGAGCGATCCCGAGGCAATTCGCCGCGCGGCCGACGACAGCATCCGCGCGATGATGCTGGTGCGCACCTATCGCGTGCGCGGGCATCTTGCGGCGAGGCTCGACCCGCTCGGCCTTCACCGCAGCGAGCTCCCCGCCGATCTGACGCCGGCCTATCACGGCTTCACCGACGCCGACCTCGACCGCCCGATCTACATCTGCGGCGTGCTCGGCTTCGCTCAGGCGACCGTGCGCGAGATCATCCGGGTACTGCAGGAGACCTACTGCGGCCACATCGGCTTTGAATATATGCACATCAACGACCTCGATGAGCGGCGCTTCATCCAGGACCGCATCGAAAGCGCCGAGGCGACGGTCCAGTTCACCCCCGAGGGCAAGCAGTCGATCCTGACCAAGGTCATCCAGGCCGAGCAGTGGGAGAAATTCCTCGCCAAAAAATATGTCGGGACCAAGCGCTTCGGCCTCGACGGCGGCGAAGGCGCTGTCCCGGCGCTCGAGGCGGTGATCAAATATGGCGGCCAGATGGGCGTCGTCGAAATTGATGTCGGCATGGCGCACCGCGGCCGGCTCAACATTCTGTCGAACGTGATGGGCAAGCCCTATCGCGCGATCTTCCACGAATTCGCCGGCGGGGCGACCAATCCGGCCGACGTCGGCGGCTCGGGCGACGTCAAATATCACCTCGGCACCTCGTCCGACCGCGAGTTCGACGGCAATAAGGTCCATCTGTCGCTGCTGCCCAACCCCTCGCATCTCGAAGCGGTCGATCCGGTCGTGCTGGGCAAGGCGCGGGCGATCATGACGCTGGCGGGCGACAAGCATGGCAAGACCGTGCTTCCGATCCTGCTCCACGGCGACGCCGCCTTCGCCGGCCAGGGCGTGGTGTGGGAGTGCCTGAGCTTCTCCGACCTGCCCGGCTACGGCACCGGCGGCACGATCCATTTCATCATCAACAACCAGATCGGCTTTACCACTTCGCCCCAGTTCGGCCGTTCGTCGCCTTATCCGTCGGACGTCGCCAAGGGCATCCAGGCGCCGATCCTGCACGTGAACGGCGACGATCCCGAAGCGGTCACCTTCTGCTGCAAGCTGGCGACCGAGTTCCGCCAGACATTCGGCCGCGACGTCGTCATCGACATGTGGTGCTATCGCCGCTTCGGCCACAATGAAGGCGACGAGCCGAGCTTCACCCAGCCGCTGATGTATGCCGCGATCAGAAATCATCCGCCGATCAGCCAGATCTACGGCCAGCGGCTGATCGAGGAAGGCGTTGTCGACGCCACGTGGATCGAGACCGAGACCAAGACATTCGTCGACCATCTCGAACAGGAATTTGAGGCCGCGACTCGCTATGCGCCGGACAAGGCGGACTGGTTCGACGGGCGCTGGGCAGGGCTCGGGCGGCCCGACGAGCCGGTGCTCGGTCGCCGCAATATCGCAACCGCGATTTCGGAGGAGCAGGTGCGCTCGCTCGGCGAGGCGCTGACCAGCGTCCCGGAGGGTCTCCACATCCACAAGACGCTGCAGCGCATCCTCGACGCCAAGAAAGCGATGTTCGACAGCGGCAGTGGGTTCGACTGGGCGACCGCCGAGGCGCTCGCGTTCGGAAGCCTGGTCGCCGAAGGGCAGGGCGTTCGCCTGTCCGGCCAGGACAGCGGCCGCGGCACCTTCAGCCATCGTCACGCGGTGTGGGTCGACCAGGAAACCGGCGAGAAATATATCCCGCTGGCGCACATCGAGGGCGGCCGGTTCGAAGTGCGCGACAGCCCGCTGAGCGAGTTCGGCGTGCTCGGTTTCGAATATGGCTATTCGATCGCCGACCCGAAGACGCTAGTGTTGTGGGAAGCGCAATTCGGCGATTTCGCCAATGGCGCGCAGACCATCATCGACCAGTTCATCGCCGCCGGCGAGGCCAAGTGGCTGCGCGCGAGCGGGCTCGTGATGCTGCTGCCGCACGGCTACGAAGGTCAGGGGCCGGAACACAGCTCGGCGCGGCTGGAGCGCTATCTGCAATTATGCGCCGAGGACAATATCCAGGTCGCTTATTGCACCACGCCGGCCAATTATTTCCACATCCTGCGGCGCCAGATGCGGCGCGATTTCCGCAAGCCGCTGATCCTGATGACGCCCAAATCGCTGCTTCGCCACAAGCTCGCGGTTTCGAATCGCCGCAGACTTCACCGGCGAAAGCCATTTCCGCCGCATCCTCAGCGACCTCAACCCGCCGGGCGAGGGCGACACCCGACGGCTGGTGCTGTGCTCGGGCAAGCTTGCCTATGAATTGATGGAGGCGCGGGATCGGCGCGGGCGACCTTGGCGTCGAAATCCTGCGTATCGAGCAGCTCTACCCGTTCCCGCAAAGCGCTTTGGTGAAGCGGCTCAAGGCCATGCCGAATTGCAGCAGCTCATCTGGGCGCAGGAGGAGCCGCGGAACAATGGCGCGTGGACGTTCGTCGAACCCTATCTCGAGACCTGCCTTGCAGAAGCCGGGTTCGCTCAGCTTCGCCCACTTTATGCCGGGCGCGATCCCGGCTGCCTCGCCGGCGACCGGTCTCGCCAAGCGCCACGCGGCGGAACAGGCGGCCTTGATTGCGGCGGCGCTCGGCCATAGCAGCTCCGACGACTGCCTCTGTCGCCGCGCAATAAGGGTAATTCATGGCCACTGAAGTCAAAGTCCCGACGCTCGGCGAGTTGATCACCGAAGGCACGCTTGCGCAATGGCTCAAGCAAGCCCGGCGACGCGGTCGCCGCCGACGAGGCGATCGCCAGCCTCGAAACCGACAAGGTCAGCGTCGAAGTGCCGTCGCCGGTCGCCGGCGTGCTCGCCGAGCAGCTGGTCAAGGAAGGCGACACGGTCGCGGTCGGCGCGGCGATTGCGACGCATCGACGAGGGCGGGGCGGCGGCTGCGCCCTCGGAACAGGCTGAAGCGCCGGCTGAAGCGGCAGCCGACGCGACAACCAATCCGACCGGCGCCGGCGAGAATCCAGGACTGCGCGGCACCGACGCAGCGCCCGAGCCTGCGCGCCGAGGAAGCCGCCGCGTCAGCGTCTGGGCCTGCACCCGCTCCCGCACCCGACGACGACCATATCACCACCTTGTCGCCGGCGGTCCGCCGCGCGGTGCTCGAGCATCATGTCGATCCGACCCGGATCAAGGGCACCGGGCGCGATGGACGGTTGACCAAGGACGATGTGCTGGCAGCGGCAGCTGCGCAAAAAGGCGGCCCGCCGGCGCAGGCCGCGGCCGAGGCGCCGCAGGCGAAAGCCGCAACTCCGCAAGAAGCACAGCCCACCGCACCCTCGGCGCAGCCTTCGCCGGGCGGAGGCCGCAAGGAAGAGCGCGTCAAGATGTCGCGCCTTCGCCAGACCGTCGCGCGCGCGCCTCAAGGAAGCGCAGAACACCGCCGCGATCCTCACCACTTTCAACGACGTCGACATGACGGCGGTGATCGAGGCGCGCACCCGCTACAAGGATTTGTTCGAGAAGAAGCACGGCATCCGCCTCGGCTTCATGGGCTTTTTCGTTAAGGCCGTGCGCGCTTGCGGCGCGCGACGTCCCCTCGGTCAATGCCAGCATCGAGGGCGACGAAATCGTCTACCGCGAGTATTTCGACGTTTCGATCGCCGTCTCGGCGCCCAAGGGACTGGTCGTGCCGGTCGTGCGCAACGCCCAGGCGATGAGCTTCGCCGAGATCGAGCAGGCGATCGCCGCGTTCGGCAAGAAGGCCAAGGACGGCACGCTGACCGCCGACGATATGGCCGGCGGCACCTTCACCATTTCCAACGGCGGCGTGTTCGGAAGCCTGCTGTCGACACCGATCATCAACCCGCCGCAGTCCGCGGTGCTCGGAATGCATCGCATCGAGGAGCGGCCGGTGGTCAAGGACGGCCAGATCGTCGCGCGGCCGATGATGTATCTCGCGCTCAGCTACGACCACCGCCTGGTCGACGGCCGCGAAGCGGTGACGTTCCTGGTCCGCGTCAAGGAAGCGATCGAGGATCCGACGCGGCTGCTGATCGACCTTTGAGGACCAGAGAATAATGGCTGAACATGACTTCGACGTTCTGGTGATCGGCGCCGGCCCCGGCGGCTATGTCGCCGCGATCCGCGCGGCGCAGCTCGGGCTCAGGACCGCTTGCGCCGAGAGCCGCGAGACGCTCGGCGGGACCTGCCTCAACGTCGGCTGCATCCCGTCCAAGGCGCTGCTCCACGCGTCCGAATTGTTCGAGGAAGCGGCGCACGGGACGATGGCCAAATGGGGCATCAAGACGAGCGGCGTCGAGCTCGACCTGCCGACCATGCACGCCGGACGCAAGGAGGCGGTCAAGGGCCTCACCGGCGGCATCGAATTCCTGTTCAAGAAGAACAAGGTCGAATGGCTCAAGGGTCTGGCGACGTTCGAAAGCGCGGACAGCGTGAAGGTCGGCGACCGCACGATCCGCGCTAAGAACATCGTTATTGCCACCGGCTCGTCGGTGACGCCGCTGCCGGGCGTTGAAGTCGACCAGCAGCGCATCGTCGATTCCACCGGCGCGCTTGAGCTGGCCGAAGTCCCCAGCCATCTGGTGGTCATCGGGGGCGGGGTCATCGGTCTCGAGCTCGGCAGCGTTTGGCTCCGTCTTGGTGCGAAAGTTACCGTGGTCGAATATCTCGACCAGATCTTGCCCGGCTTCGACGAAGACGTGCGCAAGGAAGCCAACAAGATCTTCAAGAAACAGGGCTTCGAGTTCCGGCTCGGCACCAAGGTCACTTCGGCAAAGGTCGAGGGCAAGGGCGTCAGCCTGACCGTAGAACCAGCCAAGGGCGGCGCAACCGAGACGATCGCCGCGAGCCATGTCCTGGTCTCGATCGGCCGCCGCCCGAACACGGAAGGGCTTGGGCTCGACAAGGCCGGGCTCGTGCTCAACCAGCGCGGACAGATCGAGACCGACCACAGATTCAAGACCAAGGTCCCCGGAATCTGGGCGATCGGCGACGTCATCCCCGGCCCGATGCTCGCCCACAAGGCCGAGGACGAAGGCATTGCGGTCGCCGAAAATATCGCCGGGCTGACCGGCATCGTGAACCACGATGTGATCCCCAGCGTGGTCTATACGATGCCCGAAATCGCCGGCGTCGGCCTGACCGAAACGCAGGCGCGCGAACATGGCGAGGTCAAGGTCGGCAAGTTCCCGATGCTCGCCAACAGCCGCGCCAAGACCAACCGCGAGCCCGACGGCTTCGTGAAAGTGATCGCCGACGCCAAGACCGACCGGGTGCTCGGCGTGTGGATCATTGCCTCGGTTGGCGGCACGATGATCGCCCAGGCGGCCCAGGCGATGGAATTCGGCGCGACCAGCGAGGACATCGCCTACACCTGCCACGCTCACCCGACGCACGCCGAAGCGCTCAAGGAAGCGGCGATGGCGGTCACCGGCAAGCCGATCCACATCTGATGGGCGCGGTCCGCTCGAGGCTGCGCCGCTGGCACGTCTGGCTCGGCTGGGTCGTCGGCATTCCGATCCTGCTGTGGGTCGTATCCGGCCTGGTGATGATCGTTCGCCCGATCGAGGAGGTGCGCGGCAACCATCTGATGCGCGACCCGGCGCCGATGCGGATGACCGCGCCGCCGGTCCCGCCGCGGGTTCCGGCGACGGCGATCAAGGACCTTCAGCTCGAGCAGCGCGCGGCCGGCCCGCGCTGGGTGCTGACGCTGGCGGATGGCTCGACGCGCCTGGCGGACCCGGCCACCGGCTCTCTTTTGCCAGGCCTGTCCGCCGCCGATGCGGTGCGCGAAGTCGCCGCATCTCTATCGCGGAACCGCCAGGGTCGCGACCGTTACCCGGACCGATCCCAAACGCCCGCCGATGGAGCTTCGCCGCGAAATCGCGACCTGGCGGGTGGCGATGGACGACGACACCCATTTCTACGTCGATGCCGCGACCGGCGCGATCGTCGCGCGCCGCACCGGCTGGTGGCGCTTCTACGATTTCATGTGGGGGCTGCACATCATGGACCTCGAAACCCGCGAGGATGCGCACAACCCGCTGCTGATAAGCTTCGGCATCGCCTCGCTGGTGATGGCGCTGATCGCGCTGATCCAGTTGCCGATGACCATTAACCGCAGGCGCAAGAAGGCCCGGCGGACGGTCAGCTAAGCCACGCGCGGATCAGGTCGAGCAAGCCGATGTCGCGCCTGCTCAAGCGGGCCGCTGGCAATGCCGAACCGCACTCCATGCAGCGCGCCTGGATAGTCGGGCCGCCAAGGATGCTGCGGACGTCGGCGAGCGCGGCCGCAAACCGCTGTTGCGGCTGGCCAGCGAGCAGTGCGAGGGCATCGGTCGGCGCGGCCTGATCCTCATTGTCGCGCGACGCGAGCGATTCGATCAATTCGTCCTGATAGCTGCGTGGCGCTTCGAGATAGCGCACCTTGCGGTCATCGCCGAGTTTCGCCAGCGCGGCGGCCTTGGCAATCGCTTCGTCCATCCCGCCGAAGCCGTCGACGAGCCCGATCTGCCGCGCCGTCCCGCCGTCCCACACCCGGCCCTGGCCGATCTGGTCGACCTGCTGCGGGCTCTTGCGGCGCGACTGAGCGACGATGTTCACGAAGCGCCGGTAGACCGATTCGATGTTGGTCTGGATCAGCTGATTGGCCTCGGCGGACGGGCCCTGAAGCAAATCCGGTTCGCCCGACAGCGGCGTGGTCTTCACGCCGTCGGCGCCGACGCCGATCTTGTCGAGCATCCCCTGGAAGCTCGGGAGCACGCCGAATACGCCGATCGACCCGGTGATCGTTCCCGGCTCGGCAAAGATGAAGTCGGCCGGCGTCGCGACCCAATATCCGCCCGATGCGGCGACATTGCCCATCGATACGACGATCGGGATGCCCTTGCTCTTGGCCGCGAGCAGCGCCTGTCGGATGCGCTCGGACGCAGTGACCGACCCACCGGGGCTGTCGACGCGCACCACCAGCGCCTTGATGTCGTCGCTTACGCCCTGCTCGATCAGGCGAGCGATGGTGTCGCCGCCGGCTGTCCCGGCGGAGGCCTTGCCGTCGATGATCATGCCGGCAATGGTGACGACGCCGATCTTGCCATCGGGATCGCGATCGACCTTGTCGGCGATGTAGGATCCGAGCGCGATCTTGCTGAACCCGCCGTCCTTCGCCCGGCCTTCGCCGCCAAGCGCGGTCAGCCGCGCTTCGAATTCTCGACGTTCGCCGACCTTGTCGACCAGGCCCGCATCGAGCGCGGCCTTGGCCATGTCGCCGCCGGCGGCCGCAACCGCGCCGTTCATGTCCCTTAGGAAGAGGTCGACCTTGGCCTTGGGCCTCGCGCGCAGCACCGCCTCGCGCCATGTCTCGAGCCGGGCATTGCCCAGCGCCTGGTAATTCTGCCGCGCCTCGGGCGACATGTCGTTGCGGATGAACGGCTCGACCGCGCTTTTGTAAGTGCCGACGCGATAGACGTTTGCCGTCACGCCAAGCTTGTCGAGCAATCCTTTGAAGTAGAGGTTGGACCCGCCCGGCCCAGTGATCACTACAGCTCCAAGCGGGTTGAGCCAGACTTCCGACGCGGCGGAGGCAAGCTGATAGCTGTCGTCGCCATATGCGGTGGCGTAAGCGATCACCGGCTTGCCCGAGGAGCGCAGGCGCCGAACCGCGTCGGCAAGGTCGCCGATCGCGACCTGCCCGCCGCCGCTGAAGCTGTCGAGGTCCAGCGCGACCGCTTTGACCCGGCTGTCGTCTTTCGCCGCGTCGACCGCCGCGACCAGATCGCGCAGGCGATAGTCGCGAATCGTCGATCCAGACGCGAGATCGGACCATTCGAGACCCGCCGGCTGCTCAACCAGGCCGCCCTTGAGCTCGAGCGCGAGGATTCCGTCGCGCACCGGGTCGGGCCGCGCCGACAGCACCGCGTAGATCATCCCGAAAAACAGCAGCATGAACAACAGGACCATCGCGTCCTTGATGCCCACCAGAAGCTTCCATACCGCACGCACAAATTTCATCGGGAATCGTCCTTAGATCGCTTGCTGCTTCGCTAGCGGACGAGCGCTTCGGGGGCCAAACCTTTTCGACATGCGGATGGACGGCTAGGCGCTCGGGCCATGCCGGCAGCAGCCAACCCTATCGCGGCGCGTCCCGCCAATGCGTGGAGAGCCGAGCTGCGCGCGACGATGGCGCTCGCCTGGCCACTGATCCTCGCCAACGTTACGCAGCAGGCGATCCAGGCGACCGACGTGCTGCTGATGGGGCGCCTGGGGCCAGTGCAGCTCGCCGCGGCGACCCTGGCGCTCAACCTGACCTTCACCTTCAACCTGCTGCTGCTCGGGCTGATCACCGCTTCTTCGCCGATGATGGCGACCGCGCTCGGCCAGCGCTCGAACGCGGTGCGCGACGTCCGCCGGACCTTTCGCGCCGGCCTGTGGCTGCTGGTATTCACGCTTCCCATCTACTGGCTGGCGTTGTGGCATGTCGGCGACGCGATGCGCGCATTCGGCCAATCGGAGGAGCTGGCGAGCCAGGGGCAGACCTTCCTTCGCGCCTACATGTGGTGCACCGCGCCGTGGCTCCTGTTCCAGCTGCTGCGCAACTTCGTCGCCGCGCTCGAGCGGCCGCGGGTGGTCCTGTGGCTGAGCCTCGCCGGGATCGCGCTGAACGCCTTGCTTAGCTGGGCGCTGATTTTCGGCCATTTCGGGCTTCCGGCGCTTGGGCTGGTGGGCGGCGGTGTCGGCAGCACGCTGACTTGGATCATCATGTGCGGTGCGCTCGCGCTGATCGTCGCGAAGGACCGCAAGTTTGGCCGCTTCCACCTGTTCGGGCGGTGGTGGCGGTTCGACCGCGAGCGAACCGCCGCGATGGTCCGGCTAGGCTGGCCGATCGGCGTCATCATGGGCATCGAAATGGCCGTCTTCGCGCTCGCCGCCTTGCTGATGGGGTGGATTGGCGCGCCGGCGGTCGCGGCGCACGCGGTCGCGCTGCAGATCGCGGCGCTGACATTCATGGTTCCGCTTGGCCTCGGCCAGGCCGTGACGGTCCGCGTCGGTCTCGCGTTCGGGCGCCGCGACCCGGCGGGAATCGCGCGCGCCGGGTGGACCGCATGGGTCCTCGGGGTCGGGTTCATGGGGGCCATGGCGCTGGGAATGTGGGCGGCGCCGCGCTCGCTGGTCACCTTGTTCATCGTCGATTCCCCGCAAAACGCCGTTTCGGTCGCGCTGGCGATCAGTTTCCTCAAGGTCGCGGCGGCGTTTCAGCTGTTCGACGGCGCTCAGGTCATCGGCGCCGGAATGCTGCGCGGCCTCCACGATACGCGCTGGCCGCTGATCTTTGCATTGGTCGGTTATTGGGGGATTGGGCTTGGCATCGGCGCCTGGCTGGCGTTCGGCCAGGACTGGCGCGGAGTCGGCATCTGGGTCGGGCTCGCCGCCGGGCTCGCCGCGGTGTCGGCGTTGATGCTCGGACGCTGGCTGATGCGCGACCGGCTGGGACTTTCTGTCCGGCACGGTTGACGGACGCCGGACGCGCAACCATATCGCCCTCATCGCTGGCACTCCCCATGTGCGAGTGCCAACGCGACTATATCAACAGAGCCAAGCAAAAGGGGCTTACATATGGGTTTCAGGCCGCTTCATGACCGAGTCCTCGTCCGCCGAGTCGAGGCTGAGGAGAAAAGCGCGGGCGGGATCATCATTCCCGACACCGCCAAGGAAAAGCCGCAGGAGGGCGAAGTCGTTGCCGTCGGCACCGGCGCGCGCAGCGATGACGGCACCGTCACGCCGCTCGACGTCAAGGCCGGCGACAAAATCCTGTTCGGCAAATGGTCGGGCACCGAGGTCAAGCTCGATGGCGAAGACCTGATCATCATGAAGGAAAGCGACATCCTCGGGATCGTCGCCTGACCTTCGGGGCCTCGCGCGTGCGCGTGGCACTGCCAACTTTGACAACTTCCAGATTTTGAAAGGGTAGCCACATGGCAGCCAAGGACGTTAAATTCAGCCGCGACGCCCGTGAGCGCATTCTGCGCGGCGTCGACATCCTCGCCGATGCGGTCAAGGTGACCTTGGGTCCCAAGGGCCGCAACGTCGTCATCGACAAAAGCTACGGCGCTCCGCGCATCACCAAGGACGGCGTCACCGTCGCCAAGGAAATCGAGCTCAAGGACAAGTTCGAGAACATGGGCGCGCAGATGCTGCGCGAAGTCGCCTCCAAGACCAACGACATTGCCGGCGACGGCACCACCACCGCGACCGTGCTCGCCCAGGCGATTGTGCGCGAAGGCATGAAGTCGGTCGCCGCGGGCATGAACCCGATGGATCTGAAGCGCGGCATCGATCTTGCCGTGATCAAGGTCGTCGAGGATCTGAAGGCGCGCTCGAAGCCGGTCGCCGGATCGAACGAGATCAGCCAGGTCGGCAGCATCGCCGCCAACGGCGACACCATCGTCGGCGAGAAAATCGCCGAAGCGATGGACAAGGTCGGCAAGGAAGGCGTGATCACCGTCGAGGAAGCCAAGGGCCTCGAGTTCGAGCTCGACGTCGTCGAAGGCATGCAATTCGACCGCGGCTATCTCTCGCCTTACTTCATCACCAACCCGGAGAAGATGTCGGTCGAGCTTAGCGACCCGTTCATCCTCATCCACGAGAAGAAGCTCAGCAACCTCCAGGCGATGCTCCCGATCCTCGAGAGCGTGGTCCAGTCGGGGCGTCCGCTTCTGATCATCGCCGAGGACATTGAGGGCGAAGCGCTCGCGACCCTCGTCGTCAACAAGCTTCGCGGCGGCCTTAAGGTCGCGGCGGTCAAGGCGCCGGGCTTCGGCGATCGCCGCAAGGCGATGCTCGAGGATATTGCCATCCTCACCGGCGGCGAGATGATTTCCGAGGACCTCGGGATCAAGCTCGAGAACGTCACCACGGCCATGCTCGGCACCGCCAAGCGAGTCACCATCGACAAGGACAACACGACCATCGTCGATGGCGCCGGAGCCGGCGACGCGATCAAGGCGCGCACCGAGGCGATCCGCCAGCAGATCGAGAACACCACCAGCGACTATGACAAGGAGAAGCTCCAGGAGCGACTTGCCAAGCTTGCCGGCGGCGTTGCCGTGATCAAGGTCGGCGGCTCGACCGAAGTTGAGGTCAAGGAGCGCAAGGACCGCGTCGACGACGCGCTCCACGCGACCCGCGCCGCGGTCGAGGAAGGGATCGTCCCCGGGGGCGGCACGGCGTTGCTCTACGCGACCCGCGCGCTCGAAGGCCTCAAGGGCGTCAACGACGACCAGACCCGCGGCATCGATATCGTCCGCAAGGCCCTTTACGCGCCGGTCCGCCAGATCGCGCAGAACGCCGGCCACGACGGCGCGGTGATCTCGGGCAAGCTGCTCGAGGGCAAGGACCAGTTAATGGGCTTCAACGCCCAGACCGACGTCTACGAGAATCTCGTCTCGGCCGGCGTGGTCGACCCGACCAAGGTCGTTCGCACCGCCCTCCAGGACGCGGCCTCGGTCGCCGGCCTGCTGATCACGACTGAAGCCGCGGTCAGCGAAATGCCCGAGGACAAGCCGGCGATGCCGATGGGCGCCGGCGGCGGAATGGGCGGAATGGGCGGAATGGACTTCTAAGTCCGACGCTTACTCTGGACTAATGGAAGGGCTGGTGGAGCGATCCGCCGGCCCTTCTTCGTTGGCGGCCAGATCGTTGAGCATGGCTTCGGCTTCGTCGAGCTGGGCGGCCTGCTCCGACGTCGGGGCTGGCGGTGCCTCGCTGCGGCAAGCTGTTAGCAACAGGGCAAAAAGGACCGGCGTGAGCTTCATCTGTGCCGGCCTACCACTTTCGAGCGGCACAAAAAAAGGGCCGCCCCGAGGGGCAGCCCTTTCCTTTTAACGCTCGAAAGCGCGGATCAACCTTACTGGTTGGTCGCGGCGTTCTCGACGGCATCGCTGGCGTTGTCGACCGCATTGGCTGCGTTGTCGAGCGCGTTGTCGGCGGCGTTCAGATCGCCGGCGGCAGCAGCGTCGTTGGTCGCGACGTTGACGTCATATTCCGCATTCGCTTCGACTGCGGTTTCGTTGGTGGTTTCAGCGTCGTTACCCGAGCAAGCGGCAAGGCCGAGCGAGAGAACGGCGGCGGTGATTGCGAAAGTCTTCATGAGCATTGCACTCCCTTAAAAGGCGCCCTGGGGGACACCATCCCTCAGCCTGTCCGAGCGAATCATTCAGGCCAGCGGCCGCCAATAGCGGCAATCCCTATCCGCGCACAAGGGTTTATTTTGGCACGAAGAATTTGACATATAAAGATATCTTTATATCGTGATCCGGTGACTTTTGCTTTCCCTCTTGCTGACCGCTTCCAGGCGCTCGCCGACCCGACGCGCCTGCGGATCGTCCAGCTTTTGCGGGCGATGGAGCTGTCGGTCGGCGAGCTGGCGCAAATCCTCGGCCAAAGCCAGCCGCGCGTATCGCGCCACTTGAAGGTGCTTGCCGACGCCGCAATCGTCGATCGCCGCAAGGAAGGTAGCTGGGTGTTCCTGACGCTTTGCGATCTCGCCGAAATCGAGCCGCTGTTCGCGTTGATCGACTGCTGGTGCGACGCTCCCGCCAAAGCGCAATTCGCCTCGGACGCCACCCGCACCGAAGCCATTCGCGCCGAACGGGCAGCCGCGGCCAACCGCTATTTCGCGTCGCATGCCGAGGTGTGGGACCAGATTCGATCGCTCCATGTCGCCGAAAGTGAGGTCGAACGCGCAATCGACCAGGCTCTTGGGGCTCGTCCGCTGGGGAAATTGGTCGACATCGGCACGGGCACCGGCCGGATGATCGAATTGTTCGGCCCGCGCGCCGCCCATGCCATCGGGATCGACCGTTCGTCGGACATGCTGCGGGTCGCGCGGGTCAAGCTCGAGGCCGCCGGGATCGCGTCGAGCCTCCGTCAGGGCGACATGTATGCTCTTCCGCTCGCCGATGGCTCAGCCGACAACATCATCCTCCACCAGGTGCTCCATTACGCCCATTCGCCGGCGTCGGCGATCGCCGAGGCGGCGCGGGTGCTCGGCCCCGGCGGGACGCTTTTGGTGATCGATTTCGCCGCTCACGAGCGCGAGGAATTGCGGGTCCGGGACGCGCATATTCGCCTGGGCTTCGAAGACGAGGCGATGGCCGGCTGGTTCAACGCAGCGGGCCTCGCGCTCGACCATGTCGAGCATCTCGAAGGCGGCGAATTGACCGTAACCCTGTGGCGCGGAGTCAAAAGCGCCGAGCGTCAGCGGCGGGCGGCATGAACGCGCTCGACCGCCTGAGCCGGCATCTGCCGCTGTTCGCCGAGGCGCGCGGCGACATTCAGCTGAGCTTCGAATTCTTCCCGCCCAAGAGCGAAACCATGGCCGAGACCCTGTGGGATTCGATCCAGACGCTGGCGCCGCTTGCCCCGCGCTTCGTCTCGGTCACTTACGGCGCCGGCGGGACGACCCGCGAGCGGACCCATGCGACGGTCGAGCGGATTGTGACGGAAACCGATCTGACGCCGGCCGCGCATCTCACCTGCGTCGGTGCGCCGCGCGAGGAAGTCGACGCGGTCGCGCGTGAATATTGGGACTTGGGCGTGCGCCACATCGTCGCCTTGCGCGGCGACCCGCCCGAGCCCGGATCGCGATTTGCGCCGCACCCCGACGGTTACGCCAATGCGGCCGAGCTGGTCGCGGGCCTGAAAGCCGTCGCCCCGTTCGACATTTCGGTCGCCGCTTATCCCGAATGCCACCCGGATTCGGCGGACCAGGCGGCAGACCTCGACAACCTCAAGCGCAAGGTCGACGCGGGGGCTGACCGGGCGATTACGCAATTCTTTTTTTCCGCGGACTCATTCCTGCGCTTCCAGGACGCGGTCGCGGCGGCGGGAATGGATATCGAGATCGTGCCCGGCATCTTGCCGGTGTCCAACGTCGCTCAGACGCGCCGCTTCGCGCAAATGTGCGGCGCTTCAATTCCACCGTGGCTCGACCAGATGTTCGAAGGCCTCGACGATCTGCCGGCGGCGCGCCAGCTCATCGCGGCGACCGTCGCGGCCGAATTGTGCGGCCAGCTTTACGCCGGCGGCGTGCGCCATTTCCATTTCTACACATTGAACCGCGCCGAGCTGAGCTACGCGATCTGCCACTTGCTCGGCGTGCGGGCGCAGAAGGCGAACGCCTCATGAGCGCTGCCGATGCACTTCGCGCCGAAGCGGCAAAGCGAATCCTGATCAAGGATGGCGCCTACGGGACGATGATCCAGGATCACCGGCTGGCGAGCGCGGATTATTGCGGCGCGCTCGACCTGTTGAAGGATCAGCGTGGCAACAACGACCTTCTCAACCTGACCAAGCCCGATGTGGTTCGCGGCATCTGCCAGAGCTTTGCCGACGCCGGCGCCGACGTGCTCGCGACCAACACCTTCAACGCCAATGCCATCAGCCAGGCCGATTACGGCGCCGAGGATCTGGTCGGCCGGATCAACCGCGCCGCTGCCGAAATTACCCGCGCCGTCGCCGACGGCGACGGCAAGCAGCGCTGGGTAGCTGGCGCCTTGGGGCCGACCAACAAGACGCTGTCGCTGTCGCCCGACGTCAATGATCCTGGATACCGCGAAGTCGATTTCGACCATGTGAAAACCGTCTATCGCGAGCAGATCGACGCACTGGTCGATGGCGGCGTCGACTTCATCCTCATTGAAACCATCTTCGATACGCTCAATGCGAAGGCGGCCATCATGGCGACGCTCGAGGCGGAGCAGGCGCTCGGCCGGGCGCTGCCGCTGATGATCTCGATGACTCTGACCGATCTTTCCGGTCGCAACCTCAGCGGCCACACGGTCGAGGCGTTCTGGGCATCGGTGCGCCATGCCCGGCCGGTGACCATCGGACTCAATTGCTCGTTCGGTGCGGCGCAGCTTCGGCCGCATTTGAAAGCGCTGTCGGCCCAGGCGGACACGCTGGTGATGGCCTACCCCAATGCCGGCCTTCCCAACGACCTCGGCGAATATGACGAAGCGGCCGAGGAAACGGCCGATCAGGTTCGCGAATGGATCGCCGACGGGCTGGTCAACATCGTCGGCGGCTGCTGCGGCACGACTCCGCAACACATCGCGGCGATCGCGAGGGCCGCACGAGAAGCTGCCCCGCGCGCCATTCCTGCGAAACGCGCCGCGACCGTCCTCGCCGGGCTCGAGCCGATGGTGCTTGCTGCGTGAACCAGGCCACGGGCGCGGGCGCGCGCTTCGTCAACATCGGCGAACGCTGCAATGTGACGGGCTCGGCGCGCTTCAAGAAGCTCGTGCTCGACGGCGATTATGACGCCGCGGTCGCGGTCGCGCGCGATCAGGTCGAAAACGGCGCGCAGATCATCGACGTCAACATGGATGAGGCGTTGCTCGACAGCGAAGCCGCGATGACCACGTTCCTGAAGCGCATCGCCGCCGAGCCCGACATCGCGCGTGTTCCGGTGATGATCGATTCGTCCAAATGGAGCGTGATCGAGGCTGGCCTGAAATGCGTGTCGGGCAAGCCGGTGGTCAATTCGATCAGCCTCAAGGAAGGCGAGGGGCCGTTCCTCGAGCTCGCCGGAAAGTGCCGGTCCTATGGCGCGGCGGTGGTCGTGATGGCGTTCGACGAGACCGGCCAGGCCGACACCGCCGAGCGCAAGGTCGCGATCTGCGAGCGCGCGTACCGGATGCTGGTCGAGGCCGGCACCGACCCGCACGACATCATTTTCGACCCCAATATCTTCGCCGTCGCCACCGGCATCGACGAGCACCGCCGATACGCGCTCGATTTCATTGCCGCGTCGAAAGAAATCCGCGCCCGCTGTCCTGGCGCGCACATCTCCGGCGGGCTTTCGAACCTCAGCTTCTCGTTCCGCGGCAATGAGCCGGTGCGTCGCGCGATGCACAGCGTGTTCCTATTCCACGCGATCCCCGCGGGCATGGACATGGGCATCGTCAACGCCGGCCAGCTCGATGTCTACGACGCGATCGACCCCGAACTGCGCGAGGCGTGCGAGGACGTTATCCTCGACCGCCCGCCCAAAAACGGGGGTGACGCCACCGAGCGGCTGGTCGAGCTTGCCGAGCGTTTCCGGGGGACCGACGCCGCGTCCGAGAAGGCCCAGGCGGAATGGCGCTCGCTGCCGGTCGCGGAGCGGCTGAGCTACGCTCTGGTCAAGGGCATTGACCTAGACATCGTTGCCGACACCGAGGAAGCGCGGCTCGAGTTCGCGCGGCCAATCGAGGTCATCGAGGGCCCTCTAATGGACGGCATGAACGTGGTCGGCGACCTGTTCGGGTCGGGCAAGATGTTCTTGCCGCAAGTCGTCAAATCCGCGCGCGTGATGAAAAAAGCAGTCGCGCATCTGATCCCGTTCATCGAGGCGGAGAAGGAAAAGACCGGCGCCAGCGCGGGCAAGGGCCGGATCGTCATGGCCACGGTCAAGGGCGACGTCCACGACATCGGCAAGAACATCGTCGGCGTGGTTTTGCAGTGCAACGGCTTCGAGGTCATCGACCTTGGCGTGATGGTGCCGTGGACCGACATCCTCGCTGCCGCCAACGACAATAAGGCCGACATGATCGGGCTTTCCGGGCTGATCACGCCGTCGCTCGACGAGATGGTCACGGTCGCGGGCGAGATGCAGCGTCTTGGGCTCAAGACTCCGCTGCTGATCGGCGGTGCGACGACGAGCAAGGCGCACACGGCGCTGCGCATCGATCCCGCTTACGAAGGCCCTGTGATCCACGTGCTCGACGCCAGCCGCGCGGTGGGCGTGGCATCGAGCCTGGTGTCCGACACCCAGCGTGAGCCGCTGCTCGCCTCGACCGCGAGCGATTATGAAGCGCTGCGAGTTGCCCGCGCACGCGGCGGGCACAGCGCTTTGGCGTCGATCGGCGAAGCGCGGCGCAACGGCTTTGCTTTCGATCCGACGGGCAAGCCGCCGCAGCCGGCGATGCCCGGCGTCCACCAGTTCGGTGAATGGCCCCTGCGCGATTTGCGCGCGTCGATCGACTGGACGCCGTTCTTTCGCGCGTGGGAGCTGGCCGGCAATTATCCCGCGATCCTCGAGGATCCGGTCGTCGGCGACAGCGCGAGAAGCCTGTTCGACGACGCGCAGGAGATGCTCGACAAGGCGATCGCCGAGCGCTGGCTGACCGCGAGCGGGACGGTCGGCCTGTGGCGCTGCAAGCGCGAGGGCGACGACATACTGGTGCTTGGCGGTAATGACTGGACGCGGCTGCCGATGCTTCGCCAGCAGGTGAAGAAGCGCGAAGGGCGCGCCAACATGTGCCTCGCCGACTTTATCGATCCGGATGCCGAGGACTGGTTCGGCGGCTTCGCCGTCGGAATCCACGGGCTCGAGCCGCAACTCGAGAGGTTCAAGGCCGAAAATGACGATTATTCGGACATTTTGCTCAAGGCACTGTCCGACCGTCTCGCCGAAAGCTTCGCCGAAGTGCTCCACGCCGAGGTGCGCCAGCGCCTGTGGGGCTATGCCGAGGAGCATCTGTCCAACGCCGATCTGATCCGCGAAACCTATCAGGGGATCAGGCCCGCGCCGGGTTATCCCGCATGCCCCGACCATAGCCTCAAGAGCGCGCTGTTCGAGCTGCTCGGCGGAGCGCCGGGCGGCGTGTCGCTGACCGAAAATTTCGCGATGCTTCCAACTTCGGCGGTGTCGGGATTTTATTTCGGCCACCGCGACAGCCAGTATTTCGGGGTCGCGCGGATCGGCCGCGACCAGCTCACCGATTATGCGGCGCGGCGCGGGGTCGATGTGGAGGAAGCGGAGCGCTGGCTTCGGCCGAACCTCGACTAAGCGCCTGCCAATCACTAGCTCGGCGAGCGTGCTCCGCCACATCCTCCTCCTGATCGCGCTGCTGCTGACGCCGTCGCTCGCCGGGGCGCGGACCAATGCGATCCAGCCGGAACTGGTCGCCGAGGGGCCCGCGGTCCCCGGCGGCGAGGTCGAGCTCGCCATTGTCATGCACACGCGGCCTGGATGGCACGGCTATTGGCTCAATCCCGGCGATGCGGGCTTGCCGATGACGGTCGAGTGGAAGCTTCCGCCGGGCGCAAGCGTCGCGCCGCTGCGCTATCCGGTGCCGACGCGCCTGACCGTCGCGGGCCTGATGAACTATGTCTACGAACGCGATTACGCCTTGCTCACGCGATTGAAGGTGCCGACCGGCGCTTCCGCGCCGCTGACGGTTGTCGCCTCCGCGCGCTGGCTCGCCTGCACCGACAAGATCTGCGTTCCCGAACAGGGCGAGTTCTCGCTGGTCATCCCCACCGCCGCGCGCCCCGATCCGCGTTTCAATAAATGGCGCCAGGCGCTTCCCCGCCCGCTCGTCACCCCCGGCAGATTTGCAGTCCAGGACGGCAGGCTCGCGGTCGCCATTCCGCTTCCGGCCAGCGTCGTGGTCGAGGACCCCTATCTGTTCCCGATCACCAACGGCGTCGTCGATTATCAGGCGAAGCAAGGCTTTCGCCGCGCCGGTGACACTTTGATCGCCGAGCTTGCGCGAAAAGGTTCGGGTACGGTCGGCGAATTTGCCGGCGTTATCGCGCTCGGCGACGGCCGCGGCCTCGAATTTCGCGCAGTCCCCGGCGCGGTGCCATCCGGCGGCAAGACGCTTGGGCAAGTCGCGCCGATGGCGATCCTGTGGGCGGTGCTTGGGGCGATTGCCGGCGGAATCCTGCTCAACCTGATGCCGTGCGTGTTCCCGATCCTGGCATTGAAGGCGCTCGCGCTGGCCAAAGCGGGCGGCGACGAAAGGTCTGCGCGGCGGGATGCGCTGGCCTATGCCGCCGGCGCGATTGTCGGCACCGGCGCGCTTGGATTTGCGCTTTTGCTGCTCCGCGCGGGCGGGAGCGCGGCCGGGTGGGCGTTCCAGCTCCAGGACCCGCGGACGATCTTGCTGCTGCTGATGCTCGGCGTCGCGATCACGCTCAATCTCGTCGGGCTGTACCGGCTACCCGTAATCGCCGGCGATGCGGGCCCCAAAGGTGGCTTCGCGACTGGCGCGCTGGCCGCGTTCGTCGCGACGCCGTGCGCGGGGCCGTTTCTCGGCGCGGCGCTGGGGACGGCTCTGCTGTTGCCGCCGGCCGGGTCGATCCTGGTCTTCGCGGCACTTGGGGCTGGGCTGGCCGTGCCATTTGTGGCGGTCGCTTTCATTCCCGCGCTTCGCAAACGATTGCCGCGTCCTGGTCCGTGGACGCAAAAGCTCCAGCGTTTTCTCGCGATACCGATGGCTGCGACCGCCGCCGCTTGCCTGTGGCTATTGTGGCGGCAATCGGGGAGCGCGGGCCTGTGGATCGGAACCGCGGCCGTTGTCGCAGTCATCATTCTCCTGCTGGGCTATCGCGTCGCCCAGACGGTTGGGCGCAACGCCGGCGCCACGATTGCCGCTGTCTTCCTGCTCGCCGCTTTCGGCCTCGGGCGCGCTTTGCCGCCGGCCGGCGCGCAGGCGAATATCCCGATTGGTGCGCAGAAATGGAGCGAGGCTCGGGTCAATGCCACGATCGCCAGCGGTCGTCCGGCATTCGCCTATTTTACCGCCGACTGGTGCCTGACGTGCAAGGTCAACGAAGCCGGTGCGATCGAGCGCGCCGAAGTCCGCGCGGCGTTCAAACAGGCGGACGTCGAAGTGTTCGTCGGCGACTGGACCAATGGCGATCCGGCGATCACCCGCTTTCTCGATCGCCGCGGCCGGGCCGGGGTGCCGCTTTATCTGTGGTACGCCCCGGGCAAGACTGAGCCCGAGGAGCTGCCGCAAGTTCTCACGCCGGCAATGCTTATCGCCCGCGCTCGCCGGTCCCCCCGCTAGGCGCGGCCTGCCACACCTTCTTACCGGCGACCCAGGTTTCGAGCACTTTGGTCGCGGCCAGCGCATGCGGATCGACTGCCGAGACGTCGCGGTCGACGATGATGAAATCGGCCCACTTGCCCGGCTCGAGGCTGCCGATGCGGTCCTCCGCAAAGCCCGCATAAGCGGCATCGCGGGTAAACCCGGCCAGTGCCTGTTCGAAGCTCACGCGCTCCTCGGGGCGCCAGCCGCCGGGCGGCACGCCGTTCGGGTCCTGACGGCTGACGGCCGCGGCGAGGCCCGGGAACGGGTTGGGCGATTCGACCGGAAAGTCCGATCCGAACGCCAGACGCGCCCCGCTGCGCGCGAGGCTGTTCCACGCATAAGCGCCGGCCAGCCGCGGCGGGTCGAGCCGCGCTTCGGCCATCGTCCGGTCGCTGGTCTGGTGGGTCGGCTGCATCGAGGCGATGATGCCTGCCTTCGCGATGCGTGGGATGTCCGCCGGGTCGAGGACCTGGACATGCTCGATGCGCCAGCGGCGGTCACCCGGGTAAGTTTGTCCCAGCTGCTCGTAAACCGCGATCGCTTGGGAGTTTGCGGCATCTCCGATTGCGTGGATTGCCGGTTGGAACCCGGCCGCCGCCGCGGCGCGCGCCTGGTTGAGCAATTGCGCATCCGCCAGGAACTGGAGTCCGCGCGTTTCCGGCCTGTCGGCATAGGGCCGCTTGAGCCAGGCGCCGCGCGATCCGAGAGCGCCGTCGGCGTAAATCTTGACGCCGCCCATCCGCAGCCGGTCCTTGTAAAGCCACCTTGTCGGTCTGGTGATCGTCCGCAACGGCTCAAGGCCTGAGGCGTAGGACAGAATGCGGACGTTGAGCCGCTCGCTGTCGCCGAGGCGCAGCATCGCCCGCCAGTCGTCGAGCGAAGTGCCCATGTCGGCCACCGCGGTGATGCCGAAGCCGAGCAGCGCCCGCTGCGCTTCAAGCAGTGCGCGCTCACGTTCAGCCGGAGAAGGCGGGACGATTTTCTGCTCGACCAGCACAGTCGCGGCATCGACCATCAGCCCGGTTGCTCGCCCGTTGGCGTCGCGTTCGATGTCGCCTCCGACGGGCGAGGACGTCGAATTGTTGATCCCCGCCTGCTTTAGCGCCGCGCTGTTGCCGACCCCTGCATGCCCATCGACCCGCGCCAGCCACACCGGCCGGTCGGAAACGATTGCGTCGAGATCGGCGGCGTTGGGCATCCTTTTGTCAGGCCACAATTCCTGGTTCCAGCCGCGGCCGACGATCCAGCCGTTGCCGGGATTTGGGCTGCGTAGGCCTTCAGCCGCTGCTGCAGTTCGGCGAGCGAGTTGGTGCCCGTGAGGTTGAGCTGAACTGGACCCCGGCCAAGCCCCATCACATGGCCATGGGCATCGATCAGCCCCGGCAGGAGCGTTCGCCCGCGGGCGTCGATGCGGGGGCCGTTGTGCGCGGGATTTTGCACATTGGTGAATGTTCGCACGACCTTGCCCTCGTCTCCGATCAGCAGCGATTCAAAGCGTTGGAGCTTGCCGTCTGGGCCGACGTGGATGCCGTTGGCATTGTGGATCAGCGTATCGGCGAGGGCGGGTGTCGCGAGCAGCGCGAACAGCGCGATGAGCGGTTTGAGCATGGACCGCCGCATAGCATTGTTCGCGCCTTCGTGAAGCGCTACCCAGCCGGCGGATGATCGAGCCGCCGAGCATAGATGACATTCGCGCCGCCGCCGGGCGCATCGAAGGCGCGGTCATTCGCACTCCGATGCAAGTCAGCCGCACCCTGTCCGAGATCGTCGGCGCGGAGGTCTGGCTGAAGTTCGAGAACCTGCAATTCACCGCCGCCTACAAGGAGCGCGGGGCGCTCAACAAACTGCTTCAGCTGACCGCCGAAGAACGCGCCCGCGGAGTGATCGCGGCGTCGGCCGGCAACCACGCCCAGGCCGTCGCTTACCATTGCAAGCGGCTCGGCATTCCGGTCACGATCGTCATGCCCGAGCCGACCCCGACGGTGAAAGTGATGCAGACCGAGGGGCACGGCGCCAAGGTCGTGCTGATCGGCGCGATGTTCGACGATGCCTATGCCAGGGCGCGCGAGCTCGAGGCCGCCGACGGTTATGTGTTCGTCCATCCTTTCGACGACCCGGACATTATCGCCGGTGCGGGCACGTTGGGGCTCGAGATGCTCGAGGATGCGCCCGACCTTGATTGCATCGTCGTCCCGATCGGCGGCGGCGGGCTGATGTCCGGGATCGCGATCGCGGCGCGCGCCATCCGCCCGGACATTGAGCTGATCGGCGTTGAGGCCGAGCTTTACCCGTCGATGAAATGCGCCGTGGAAGGGTGCAAGATGCCGCTCGGCGGCGACACGCTTGCCGAAGGGATCGCGGTCAAGGAGCCCGGCCTTCTGACGTCCCGCATCTTGAAAGAACTGGTCGATGACATCGTCCTCGTTCCCGAGCGAGAATTGGAACGCGCGGTGGCGATGCTGGTCGGGATCGAGAAGTCGGTCGTCGAAGGCGCCGGCGCGGCGGGGCTCGCCGCGATCCTTGCCGATCCCAAGCGTTTTGCGGGCAGGAAAGTCGCGACCATATTGTGCGGCGGCAATATCGACACCCATTTGCTCGCCAACGTGCTTGTCCGCGACCTTGTCCGCCAAGGGCGCATCGCGCGGCTCAGGGTCAACGCCGAAGACCGGCCGGGAGCTCTGGCCGCGATCACCCAGCAATTCGTCGAGGCGCGGGTCAATATCATCGAGATCAACCACAGCCGGATTTTCACCCGGCTGCCGGCCAAGGACACGGTCATCGAGGTTGAGTGCGAAGCGCGCGACGCAGCCGCGATCGAAGACGTTGTCAGGCGGTTGGAAACGGCCGGCTTTCACGTCGAGCGGGTCCTGCTCGACTAGTTTGGCCTGTCCCCGGGCGGGACATTGGTGAAAATCACGCCTTTGCCCGCCTCCAAAGTCTTTTCTTCCGCGTTTACCAGCCGCATAAAGATGGCTCTAGTCATATTGAGAGGCACCGCGGTTGAGCGCACCCTTCCGCTTCCCGAAATTCTTCGTCACCAACCCGAGCCCATGCCCCTATCTTCCGGGCAAGGTCGAGCGGAAGGTGTTCACGGAGCTCAGCGGGCGTCATTCGAGCGAGCTTAACGAGGCGCTCGGACGGATCGGATTCCGCCGCAGCCAGTCGGTCGCCTACCGGCCAAGCTGCATCGACTGCTCCGCCTGCGTGTCGGTCCGCGTGCTCGCCGGCGAGTTCGAGGCCAGCGCGACCCAGCGCAAGCTGATGCGGCGCCACGCGGACCTCGACGTGCGCGCGTGCAAGCCGTGGACCACCGAGGAGCAATATCAGCTTCTGCGCGGCTATCTCGCCCGCCGCCATCCCGGTGGCGGAATGGCCGAGATGGACGAAAACGACTTCGCCGACATGGTCGAGCAGACGCCGGTGCGCACCTACATGATCGAATATCGCGAGCCATCGGACGACGGCAAGCCGGGCCGCCTGATCGGCGCCTGCCTCAGCGACCAGCAGGCCGACGGGCTAAGCATGATCTACAGCTTTTTCGATGTCGGGCCGGACGCGCGCAAGGGCCTCGGCACCTACATCATCCTCGATCACATCCTTCGCGCCGCGCGCGCCAACCTGCCTTACGTCTATCTCGGCTATTGGGTCGAAGGCTCGTCGCGGATGGCCTATAAGACGGCCTTTCGCCCGCTCGAGCGCCTCGCCCGCGATGGCTGGCAGCGGTTCGATGCGGCCGCCGAGGCGGAGGCCGGCGCAAGCGCTCCCCGAACGCCGCAACCTACGACGCCTGCTGATCGACGCCTGACGGAGATCGCCAACGGAGCGATCGGGCAGTAGCTCGACAAAAACTCGGCCCACTTTAAAATAATCGCTCAAACCCAATCGCTCGCTGCCGCTTTCGCCGGGAGCGTTAGCGGATGTCCACTTTCCAACCATTGCGCCCATTCGCACCTGAGCTTAGCCCAAGCCCATGGCTGCAAGAACACTATCGCCGGCTCTGCTTTCCCTCGCTGCGATAACTGTCGCCAGTCCCGCCAATGCCAGCCGTGAGCCTGCTGGTCTTCATCAAGCGCTTAGTCAGCTGACGCGCGAGGGCAGATTCAGTGGTGCGGTCGTGATCCGCGGAGACGACGGAGTTCGTTTCGCCCGCGGCTACGGCTTTGCGGACCCTTTTACTGGCCGTCCGTACACGCCCGACACACCGGCTGACAGCGGGTCTGCGCCAAAGCCGATGACCGCGGCGGCGGTGCTGCTGCTGGCGCGCGACGGGAAGATCAATCTCGACGACGCGGTGCGCCGCTACGTTACCGAATATCCGCACCTCGCGACGACGGTCCGGCAACTGCTCGCCCATTCTGCCGGCCTCGCAATGAAGGAAACTCCGGAAACATTCGCGGGCAAGAGCAATTCGGCGCTCCTCTTAGGGGCCGGCAAAGCCAGCCCCCAGCCGTCGTTTGCACCAGGCAGCGCCTTTCAATATTGCACCTTATGCACAATAGCGCTCGCCGTTCTCATCGAGCGGGTCACCCGACGACATTATCTGGAGGTCATCCGCGATCGGTTGGGAGTACCACGGGCTGCGACCTTGAGGCCCGCGCGCCTCGCCGACTGGACGGGTCGCGCGATCGGCTATCGGCGCGGGCCGGGCGGCAAGCTCGAGCGGTTCGACAGCTGGGAAGGGGAGGCGTTCTACGGACCGGGGAACCTCAGTATCAGCGCCTCGCAACTGGCGCTGTGGGGCGCGGAATGGTGGAAGTCACCGCTCGCCGTCCTGCGACCTGAAGCGACTGCGCCGGCCAGGATCGCAGGGAAAACATCAGGGCTGACGATCGGCAACTGGTACTGTGCCGAGCCCCGCCGGCGCTGTCATTACGCCGGCCACCACGAGGGCTTTCACCACGTATATTATTGGGACGCAGAGCGGCGCGTTTCGTTTGCAATGATGACCAACAATACACTGGCGCCAGCACTGCAACAGCGGCTTGCCCGTTCACTGGTCGCCTTCGCAGAAGGGCGCGCCGCGGACGCGCGTCGCGAACTTGCTGCTCCATTGCCAGAGCTGCCTGCAACAAGCGGCACCTACCAACTGCCAACCGGTGAATGCGTGGCGATTACCGGAGCCGAGCAGCCCGTCGCGTCAGTCGAGCGCGGCGGCGTCTCCTATCCCGCTTACCCCATGGGTGAGGGGGTGCGGTACGTGCCGGGTCTCGACCTTTACATCGCAGCCGCTCCTAACGGCCGGGTGCACTGGCTAAGCCTGTACGAGGACTTCACCATCGTTCCCAACTCATTCGCGAGCACGGATGTCGCTCGCGGCACTGCCCGCCATCGCGAGCACCAATGTCACGCATAGAAAGAAGGCGGAGTGTTTCCACTCCGCCCTCCCTTCCCCCAGGAAGATGAATCGTTAAGCGACCGCGGCCTGCGGCTCGACGGCTTCGTCGCCCTCGACCTCGCGCAGCACGTAGCCGCGGCCCCACACGGTCTCGATGTAATTGTCGCCGCCGCAGGCGAGGCTGAGCTTCTTGCGCAGCTTGCAGATGAACACGTCGATGATCTTGAGTTCGGGCTCGTCCATCCCGCCGTAGAGGTGGTTGAGGAACATTTCCTTGGTCAGCGTCGTGCCCTTGCGGAGCGAAAGCAGCTCCAGCATCGCATATTCCTTGCCGGTCAGATGGACCCGGCGCCGTCGACTTCGACCGTCTTGGCGTCGAGGTTCACGGCCAGCTTGCCGGTGCGGATGACCGACTGGCTGTGGCCCTTCGAGCGGCGGACGATGGCGTGGATGCGCGCGACCAGCTCGTCGCGGTGGAACGGCTTGGTGACATAATCGTCGGCGCCGAAGCCCAAAGCGCGGACCTTGCTGTCCATTTCGCCGATGCCCGACAGGATCAGGACCGGCGTCGAGACCTTGGCGGCGCGCAATTTCTTGAGCACGTCATAGCCGTGCATGTCGGGCAGGTTGAGGTCGAGCAGGATGATGTCGTAATCGTACAGCTTGCCGAGATCGAGGCCCTCTTCGCCAAGATCGGTGGTGTAGACGTTGAAGCCTTCGGTGCCGAGCATCAGCTCGATGCTCTTGGCCGTCGTCGGCTCGTCTTCGATCAGCAGCACGCGCATCTGAATTCCCCCCGTTCGCGGCCAGCAAGGGTTACTCGCCCTTAACGGCCTTGAAGCCTTCATTAACCATTCGAGGTCTGAAGGGAAAAGGTTAATAATGTTCTAAAGGGTTGAATTCCTTCGGTTCGTTGCACGAGAGTCACAAACGGGTGAGGGCGAGGAGCGATTGCTTCCTTCGCCGCACTCCCCGCAAGGAAGGGACAATGCTCCTGGCCGACCGCATCCTGTTCATCGACGGCGAGGCGCTGGTCCTCGACAAGCCGGCCGGCTTGCCGGTCGATGCGCCGCGACGCGGCGGCGAAAGTATCGCATCCAGACTGGATGAGCTTCGCTGCGGCTTCAAGCGGCCGCCGACGCCGATGCACCGGCTCGACCAGGATACGTCGGGTTGCCTGCTGTTCGCGCGCAACCCTCCGGCCCGGGCGCGCTTCCAGCAGGCGTTCGAAGGCGGGGCGGTGGAGAAATATTATCTCGCGGTGGTCGGCGGCGAACTGGCGACTAGCGAAGGCGCGATCGACGTGCCGCTCGGCAAGACGTCGAGCGAAGACGCGGGCTGGCGGATGATCGGCGACCCCGCGGGAAAGCCCGCCGAGACGCACTGGCGGCGGATCGCGGTCAAGGACGGCCAGACGCTGGTCGAGTTTCGGCCGCTCACCGGCCGCACGCACCAGATCCGCGCGCACGCGCGCGAAGCGTTCGGCACCGGCATCGTCGGCGACCGCGTCTACGGCGTTCCGGGCGGACCGATGCTGCTCCATGCCTCGCGGCTGGTCGTGCCGCGCGAAGGCCGCGCGGCGATCGACGTCACTGCTCCGCTGCCCGACTATTTCGCAGGCTGGGACGATGAATCCTGAAGACGTCAGCATCCCCGAGGACGCGCTGAGCGAAAGCTTCCTCGCCGCGACCGGGCCCGGCGGCCAGAACGTCAACAAGGTCGCGACCGCGGTCCAGCTGCGCGTCGACGTGTTCAAGCTCGGCCTCACGCCCGACGCTTATGAGCGGCTGAAGGTCATTGCCGGAAGCCGGATGACGATCGGCGGCGAGCTGCTGATCACCGCGCGCCGGTTCCGCACCCAGGACGCCAACCGCCAGGATGCTCGCGCCCGGCTGGCGAAGATGATCGCCGAGGCCCATATCGTGCAGGCGAAACGCAAGGCGACCCGGCCGAGCCGGGCGGCGAAGGCCAAGCGGGTCGACACGAAGAAGCAGCGCGCGGCGGTCAAGCAGGGGCGCGGAAAGGTGACGCTCGACTGATGTACGACTTCAAGATCGAAGCCGGCGACACGGCGACGCTCTATCGCGACCTCGCTTCGGCGCTCGAAGGACTGGTTGGCGGGCGAGCCTGACGCGATCGCCAACATGGCCAACGCATCGGCGCTGATTTTCGAAAACTTGCCCGACGTCAATTGGGTCGGGTTCTACCGCAACGTCGGTGGCGAGCTGGTGCTCGGACCGTTCCAGGGGCGGCCGGCATGCATCCGAATGTCGTTCGACCAGGGCGTGTGCGGCGCGGCAGCCAAAACCCGGCAGGTTCAGCGCGTCGACGACGTCCATGCCTTTCCCGGCCACATTGCCTGCGACAGCGCATCCAACAGCGAGATCGTGCTTCCCCTGGTCCGCGACGACGAGCTGCTTGGCGTGCTCGATATCGATAGTCCTAAGAGCGCGCGCTTCACCGCCGAAGACGAGGCCGGCTGCGTGAAGCTCGGCAGAAATCCTTACGCGCTCGCGTCTAGCTCAATTGTTCCAGCCGCTCGTCGCTGAGGCTCCCCGGAATGAGCATCACCGGGCACGGCAGGCGGCCCGCGTCATTGCCGCAGAAATTGGCCGACCAGCGGCCCGGGATTGCCCGACGGCGCCGCGCCGAGGACCAGCGCGGCGACTTCCTCCCGCGCGCCGATATAGTCGCGCACCGCTTTGACCGGCTCGCCGAGCTGGACGAAGACATTGGCCTCGACCCCGGATTCGTCGAGCAATTCGCCGATCGCGGCGCTGACCACGCCCTCGATGCGCAGGCGCTGCTCCTCCTCGATCGCGCTCTGGACGCCGCCCCACTGGACGAAATCCTGCGCCTCGACGATGCCGAGCACTTCGATCCTGCCATTGGTCTTGGCCGCGCGGCGGGCGGCGAAGCGCAGCGCGACGCGCGCCTCCTCGCTGTCGTCGACAACGACCAGATAAGTGCGCTTTGGTGTCTCGGCCCCCATGCCGGTCCAAGTGCTGCGGCAAAGTGCGGCGCAAGCGCAAGCGCCGTGCTGGTAATTCGCCGCACACTTGACCGCGCCCGCCGCATTGGCTTTGAGCCGGCGAGCTTCTCGCGAAGGGTCCCGCCTCCCGATGCCGATCGAACTCAAGATGCCCGCGCTTTCCCCGACGATGGAGGAAGGCACGCTTGCCAAATGGCTGGTCAAGGAAGGCGACAGCGTCAGCAGCGGCGACATCCTCGCCGAAATCGAGACCGACAAGGCGACGATGGAATTCGAGGCGGTCGACGAAGGCACGATTTCGAAAATCCTGGTCGCCGAGGGCACCGACGGCGTGAAGGTCGGCGCGCCGATCGCGATCATGGCCGGCGAAGGGGAGAGTGCGGAGCTCGCCCGCAGCCGGCTCCCGCCAAGCGCCGAGCGCCCAAGGCCGAGCCGCGCCAAGGCGCCGGTACCAGAAGGAAGAAGCGAAGGCAACGCCGCCGCCGCAAGCGGCCGGTCGAAACGCCCGCCCGCTCCAGCGCAAGCCGCCGCGGCGCCCGAAAAAGGATGAAGGCGAGCGGATCAAGGCGTCACCGCTGGCGCGCCGCCTTGCCGAAGCGCAGGGCATCGACCTGTCGACGCTCAGCGGTTCGGGCCCGGGCGGCAGGATCGTCCGCGCCGACCTCGGCAAGGCCGCCGGCGGCAGTGCGACAGCGCCCCAAGCCACTGCAGCTCCAGCCGCGCCTGCGCCCAAGGCCGCGCCGGTCGAGCCCGGCGATATCCCGCACGAAGCCGTCAAGCTCAGCAACATGCGCAAGACGATCGCGCGCCGCCTGACCGAATCGAAGCAGCAGGTCCCGCACATCTATCTGACGGTCGACATCAATCTCGACGCGCTGCTCAAGCTGCGCGGCGAGCTCAACGCCGGACTCGCGGGCCGCAATATCAAGCTTTCGGTCAACGACTTGCTCATCAAGGCGCTCGCCGCGGCGTTGATCGAAGTGCCCGAATGCAACGTCAGCTTCGCCGGCGACACGCTGATCAAGTACAGCCGCGCCGATATTTCGGTCGCGGTGTCGATCCCCGGCGGGCTGATCACGCCGATCATCGCCGACGCGGACACCAAGAGCGTGTCGGCGATCTCGACCGAGATGAAGGACCTCGCCGCGCGCGCCAAGGACGGCAAATTGCAGCCGCACGAATATCAGGGCGGCACCGCGTCCATCTCCAACATGGGCATGTTCGGCATCAAGGCGTTCGACGCGGTGATCAACCCGCCGCAGGGGATGATCATGGCCATCGGCGCGGGCGAAAAGCGGCCTTATGTGATCAACGACAGCTTGCAGATCGCGACCGTGATGAGCGCCACCGGCAGCTTCGACCACCGCGCCATCGACGGCGCCGACGGCGCGCGGCTGATGCAGGCGTTCAAGCGGCTGGTCGAAAACCCGCTGGGGATGCTGGCTTGAGCGCAAACTCGCGCGTCCCCTCATCCGCGTCACCGCGATGCCGGCAGACACCAATCCGTACGGCGGTGTGTTCGGCGGGTGGCTGATGAGCCAGATGGCGCTCGCCGCAGGAAGCCTCGCGTCGCGGCACAGCAAGGGCAAGGCGGTCGTCGTCGCAGCGGACGAGCTGCGCTTTCCCGGCGCGCCGCAGGTCGGCGATGAAATCTCGGTGTTCGCGGAGCTGGAAAAGCAGGGACGCACATCGATGACCATCGCTGTTGAGGCGGTGGCTCGCGAACGCGACGGCGAGGCGGAAACCAAGGTCGCGAGCGGACGCTTCACCTTCGTCGCGCTCGGCCAAAACGACAAGCCGCGGGAAATTGCGGAACAGGAAGTGCAGAATGGCTGAAACATACGATCTCATCGTGCTTGGCTCTGGGCCGGGCGGCTATGTCGCGGCGATCCGCGCGAGCCAGCTGGGGCTGAAGACGGCGATCGTCGAGCGCGAGGTGCTGGGCGGGATTTGCCTCAATTGGGGCTGCATCCCGACCAAGGCGCTGCTGCGCTCGGCCGACGTGCTGCACCAGATGAAGCATGCCGAAAGCTTCGGCCTCAGCGCCGGCAAGGTCGGCTTCGACCTCGGCAAGGTCGTGGCGCGCAGCCGCGACGTGGCGGCGCAAATGAACCGCGGCGTCACCGGCCTGATGAAGCGCAACAAGATCGCGGTGCACATGGGCGAGGGCAAGCTCACCGCGCCGGGCAAGCTGACGGTCACCGCCGACGGCAAGCCGACCGAACTTTCGGCCAAGCACATCATCGTCGCGACGGGCGCCCGGGCGCGCGAGCTGCCGTTCGCCAAGTCCGACGGCAAGCGCATCTGGACTTACCGCCACGCGATGGCCCCGGGCGAAATGCCGAGCGAGTTGCTGGTCATCGGATCGGGCGCGATCGGGATCGAGTTCGCCAGCTTCTACAACGACCTCGGCGCGAAGGTGACGGTGGTCGAAATGCTCGATCGCATCGTGCCGGTCGAGGACGCCGAGGTCAGCCGCGCACTGACCAAGTCGCTGAGCGGGCAGGGGATCGAGATTATCACTTCCGCCGGCGTCGAAAGCCTCAAGGCCGACGGCAAGGGTGTCGCGGCGGCGATCAAGACCAAGGACGGCAAGGTCGCCGAGCGCAGGTTCAGCCACGCGATCGTCGCGGTCGGCATCGCGCCCAACACCGAGAATATCGGGCTCGAGGGATTGGACGTCAAAACCACCAAGGGGCATATCGACACCGACCCGATGTGCCGCACCAATGTCGCCGGCCTATGGGCGATCGGCGACGTCACCGGCCCGCCGTGGCTGGCGCACAAGGCAAGCCACGAGGGGATCATCGCGGCCGAGGCGATCGCGCAGGCACTCGGCAACAAGGACGTCCACCCGCATTCGATGGACGTGCTCAACATCCCCGGCTGCACTTACTGCCGGCCGCAGGTCGCCAGCGTCGGGCTGACCGAGGCCAAGGCCAAGGAGGCCGGCTACGAGGTCAAGGTCGGCCGCTTCCCGTTCCCCGGCAACGGCAAGGCGATCGCGATGGGCGAGACCGAAGGTTTCGTGAAGACGGTGTTCGACGCCAAGACCGGCGAGCTGCTCGGCGCGCACATGATCGGCGCCGAAGTCACCGAGCTCATCCAGGGCTACACCATCGGCAAGACCGCCGAGCTCGTCGAACAGGATTTCATCGGCGCGATCTTCCCTCACCCGACGCTCAGCGAGATGATGCACGAAAGCGTGCTCGCCGCGTTCGGGCGCGTCATCCACATTTGATCCGAGGAATATCGATGAAATTTTTGTTGCTCGCAGCCGCTGCGCTGGCCGCCCCTTCTCCAGGCTTGGCCGCCACGCGTGGTGACCGCCGACCGCTACCTCGACGTGGCCAGCGGCCGGATGATCGAATATCCAGCGATCTTCATCGGCGACAACGGCCGCATCACCTCAGTCGCCGATGCGCGCACGGTCAAATGGGGCGCTGACGTCAGGCACATCGACATGAGCGGTCGAACATTGGTTCCGGGCCTGATCGACATGCATGTCCACCTCGACTCGCCGTCGGACATCGGCGGCTATCGCGGCCTCGAGTTCACCGACAGCTTCTGGCAGGCGACCGCGGTCGGCAACGCCCGGGCGATGCTCGACGCCGGCTTCACCACCGTGCGCAACGTCGGAGCGTCCAACCGCAACGACGTCGGCCTCAAGCAGGCGATCGAGAATGGCTATGCGGTCGGTCCGCGGATTGTCCCGGCCGGCCATGCGCTCGGAGCGACCGGCGGCCATTGCGACAGCACCTTCCTGCCGCCGAGCCTCGAGAAGGCCGAAAAGGAGGAAGGCATCGCCGACGGTCCCGAGGAGTTCCGCCACCAGGTCCGCCGCCAGCGCAAGTTCGGCTCCGAGGTGATCAAGGTCTGCGCGACCGGCGGCGTGTTCTCGCGCAACACCGAGCCCGGCCAGCTGCAGGTGTCGGAGCCGGAGCTTCGCGCGATCGTCCAGGAGGCGCGGCAATGGGGGCTGCGGACAGCCGCCCACGCCCATGGCGCGGAAGGGATCAAGGCAGCGATCCGCGCCGGCATCGACACCATCGAACATGCCAGCCTGGCGGACGACGAGGGCATTCGCCTCGCGGTCCAGCGCAGGCAGCCGGTGTGGTTCGCGATGGACATTTACAACACCGAATATACCCAGGCCGAGGGCGCCAAGAACGGCGTGCTGCCCGACAATTTGCGCAAGGATCGCGAAATCGCCCAGATCCAGCGCGACAATTTCCGCAAGGCGCATCGCGCCGGAGTGCGGATGGTGTTCGCGAGCGATGCCGGAGTGATGCCGCACGGCCAGGTCGGCAAGCAGTTCCGGACCATGGTCCAATACGGAATGACCCCGCTCGAAGCGATCCGGGCGGCGACACTCAATGCCGCCGAGGCGCTCGGACGGAACGACGTCGGCATCATCGCTGTTGGGCGCTACGGCGACATGGTTGCGGTTGCGGGCGACCCGCTACGCGATGTGACGGTGCTCGAACGTCCGCTGGCGGTGGTCAAGGGCGGCAAACTGGTGACTGCGCCGGAGGCGGCAACGCCGGTCGCCGCGCAGACGGCTCAGTAGCGGGAGGAAGGACAAGCGATGAAAGGCTTCTGCGACGATATCGAAAAGCTGACCGAGGAGAACGACGACTTCCGCCGCGTGCTCTACACCGGCCAGCATCTCCAGCTGGTGCTGATGACGCTCCAGCCGGGCGAGGAGATCGGCGAGGAAGTGCACGACGACCGCGACCAGTTCTTCCGCATCGAGGAAGGGTCGGGCGTGGTCGACATCGACGGCGTCGAGAACCCGGTCAAGGACGACATCGCGGTAATCGTTCCCGCAGGCGCGCGGCACAATGTGCGCAATACCGGCGACGAGCCGCTCCAGCTCTACACCATCTATGGTCCGCCCGAGCATAAGGACGGCGTCGTCCAGTCGACCAAGGCAGAAGCCGAGAGCCGCCATCACGACGAGGAATGGGACGGCGCGACGACCGAATAGCCGATTGCGCGGCTCGCGAAGCGCTCTAATCTGCGGCGATGATCCGCAACCTTACCCTCGCCGCCGCGCTGCTCAGCGGCGCATCCGCCGCGCATGCAGCACCCACCTACATTCACGCCGGGCGGCTGATCGCGGTGCCGGCCAAGGCGGTGCGCGGGCCTTCCACGATCGTCGTCGACGGCGGGCGTATCCAGTCGGTCCACGACGGCTTCGTCGCTGCCGCCGGCGGGCGCGGCTGCGATCGACCTCGCGACAGGACCGTGCTTCCGGGCCTGATCGACAGTCATGTCCACCTCGATTCGACCGCGGCGGCGAGACAGGAGCTGCTCGCCGAAGTCCGCGACGACCCCCCGCTGCACGCGTTCGAGGCGCAAATGAACGGCATGAAGATGCTCCGCGCGGGCTTCACCACCGTCCGCAATCTCGGCGACGACGACGGCGTCACGATGGCGCTGCGCGACGCGGTGAAGCGCGGCTGGGTGCAGGGGCCGCGGATCATCGACGCCGGCCAGCCCCATCTCGACCACCGGCGGCCACATGGACGGTCGCGGCGCGATCAACGACGATTATGCCGCTCGCCTGCCCGCGCCGGAAAATCTTTGCGACAGCGCCGAGATCCTGCCGCCGCGTCGTGCGCCGCCAGATCGATCGCGGCGCCGATGTGATCAAGTTCGCGACCACCGGCGGCGTCAACAGCGGCACCGGCCTCGCGACCCGGATGAATGCGGACGAGGCGAAGGCGCTGGTCGAGACTGCTCACGCCTACGGCCGCAAGGTCGCGGTCCATGCGCATGGCGCCGACGGCATCAAGATGGCGCTTCGCGCCGGCGCGGATTCGATCGAGCACGGGACCGTGATGGACGAGGAGATCCTGCGCCTGTTCAGGCAGACCGGCACTTATTACGTGCCGACGCTGTCGACCGTGAACGGCTATCTCGAGCGGATCGCCAAGGACCCCAACGCCTACACGCCCGAGGTGCGCAAGCAGATCGACTGGCGCATCGGCATCACCGGCCAGTCGCTGCTCAAGGCCGTCCCGGCCGGCGTCAAGATCGCCTTCGGCACCGACGCTGGTGTCTCCAAGCACGGCCGCAACGCCGACGAGTTCGAGCTGATGGTCAAATATGGCATGACCCCGGTCGAGGCGATCAAGGCGGCGACGGTCAACGCCGCCGACCTGCTCGGCCTGTCGCAGTGAGATCGGCACGATCGAGCCGGGCAAGAGCGCCGACATCATCGCGGTGACCGGCGACCCGCTTGCCGATGTGCGCCTGCTCAAGAAAGTCGACTTCGTCATGGCCCGCGGCGAGGTCATCAAGAACGAGCGATAAGCTCGATGGCCAAATCGATGCACGACGTGTCGGACCCGCGGAACGCGGCGATCCTGATCAACGTCAACGGCGAGATGAAGCCGCGTGCCGAGGCAGTCGTGTCGGTGTTCGACAGCGGATTCATGCTCGGCGACGGCGTGTGGGAAGGCCTGCGCGTCCACAAGGGCCGTATCGCCTTCCTCGACCGCCATCTCGATCGCCTGTTCGAGGGCGCCAAGGCGATCGCCATGGATATCGGGCTGACCCGCGAGGAGCTCACCCGGCGCCTCTACGAGACGCTCGATGCGCAAGACATGACGAAGGGCGTCCACATCCGCCTGATGGTCACGCGCGGCGTGCGCTCGACGCCCTATCAGGACCCCCGCGTGGTCGTCACGCCCGCAACGATCGTCATCATCCCCGAGTATAAGGAGCCACCGGAAGGCGTGCACGAGCGCGGGCTGAAGCTGTTCACGGTGCACGTCCGCCGGGGCGACCCGGCGGTGCAGGACCCCAAGCTCAATTCGCATTCCAAGCTCAACTGCATCCTCGCGTCGATCCAGGCGACCCAGGCCGGGGCCGACGAGGGACTGATGCTTGACCCGCACGGTTTCGTCGCGACCTGCAACTCGACCCATTTCTTCATCGTGCGCAAGGGCGAGGTGTGGACGTCGAGCGGCAATTACGCGCTTGGCGGAATCACCCGGCGCGATGGTCATCGAGGTCTGCGCGGAGGCCGGCATTCCGGTCTTCGAGAAGACCTTCTCGCTGAGCGAAGCCTATGGCGCCGAGGAAGCCTTCGTCACTGGCACATTCGCCGGGATCGTGCCGGTTCGCGAAATCGACGGGCGGACGCTCGAATGCCGGGGCCCGATGGTCGAGCGGCTGCAGCGCCTCTACGCCGAGCGCGTCGACCGCGACATCGCGAGCCAGCCGCGGCCGTGACGCTGCGAATCGCGATGTGGTCGGGGCCGCGGAACCTGTCCACCGCGATGATGCGCAGCTTCGGCAACAGGTCGGACACGTTCGTCTCGGACGAGCCCTTTTACGGCGCCTTCCTCAAGACCACCGGCGCCGACCATCCGATGCGGGATGAGGTGATCGCGGCGATGGACTGCGACTGGCCCAGCGTCATGGCCAAGCTGCGTGCTCCGGCACCGGACGGTTCGGCTATCTGGTATCAGAAGCATATGTGGCACCACATGGCCGGCCCGATCGGCTACGCCGATTTCGAAGGCTTCACCCACGCCTTCCTGATCCGTGACCCCGAGCGGATGATCGCCTCATATCTACGCAAGCGCGAAGCTGCCGAGTTCGAGGATTTCGGCCTCGAGCGGCAAGCGGAGTTTTTCGAGCGCGAGGCGGACCGGCTCGGCCAGGCGCCGCCGGTGATCGACGCCGGCGATGTCCTCGCCGACCCCGAAACCGTGCTGTCGCGCCTTTGCGTAGCGCTGGGCATCCCGTGGGCGCCGGCGATGCTGTTCTGGGAGCCGGGTCCCCGGCCGACCGACGGCCCTTGGGCGCCGCACTGGTATGCGGCGGTTGAGGCGAGCAGAGGCTTCGGCCCGCCCGAGACAGATGTCGTGCAGCTCCCGGCTGATGCCCAGCGCCTCGCCGATCGCTGCCGGCCTTATTATGCGCGCCTTGCGGCGCACCGGCTGGGCCCTTCGGCGCGTTAAGCTTTCGCTAGCCAACGGCGATTATGTTTCCCCCGCTAATCAGGGGGAAGTTCGTGCACAGCTTCTATTTTCGGCCGGGCAAGAATTTGGCGCTTGCGGTCGCCGCTGCTCTGCTCGCCTCGCTTGCCACCTGGGTGTGGTGGCAGTCGGGCGGGTGGTTGATGCTCGCCGGAATGCTGGTCTTCACAGCGGTGCTTGCGAAGGCATTGCATAATGCGCTGGACCGGCAGCCGGTGCTGCGGCTCGGCGCCGACCAGCTGAGCGTGCGCACAGCTTTCGGCCGCGAAGACGTCCGCTGGCGCGACGTCCAGTCCATTACGCTCGAAACATATATCTACCGCTTGTACGGCATCATCCCGATGGGTCGGACGAACAATCTGTGCATCGCCGTCAATGGAGGCCTGACCGGGACCCGCCGCCTGCGCGTCTCGGCTGCAACCATCGACCTTCCGCCCGGGGGCGCTTGCGAGCTGCTGCTACTCGCCCAGGCTGCGCATATCGCCGCAGTCGGCGAAGCCGGTGCGGTGATGGCCGGCACTGGCTCGCGCGGCTGGGGGGTCGACCCTGCGGGGACGTCGGCGGACTCGGAAATTCCCAGCGCGGGGTTCGACCCCGATGCCGCGATCGCCCGTTATCTTGCTGCCAAGAAGGCGAGTGGCACGGCCGAGGGCGCCACGCCTGCAAGGTATCCGCAAGGCGCCATCCAGCGCCCGACGTTCGGCCGCCGCACCGCCTGATTAATTTCACGCCCCAGTCGATTAAGAGCGTTCGAAAGCCCCAAGCGCGGTTGACCCTGACACATGCTCCGGCTATTGGACCGCTCGTCCGCGGGGCAGTGATTTCATCGCTTCCCGAGCCGGACAAGAGCTGAACATTGCTCAATCTGCGTGAGGCCAGGCGGCAAATGCTGCCGGGGCTCGCGCGATTTTTTGTTGAGCAAAGTAACCGCCGGCTTTGTCCGGCCCGGAAAGGTGAAGGCTTCATGCCGACGATTAACCAGCTGATCCGCAAGGGTCGCGATCCGCAGAAGGCCAAGTCCAAGGTCCCTGCGATGGAGCAGAACCCGCAAAAGCGCGGCGTCTGCACCCGTGTCTATACGACGACCCCGAAGAAGCCGAACTCGGCGCTGCGCAAGGTGGCCAAGGTGCGCCTGACCAACCAGCGCGAAGTGATCAGCTATATCCCCGGCGAGGGCCACAACCTCCAGGAGCACAGCGTCGTGCTGATCCGCGGCGGCCGTGTGCGCGACCTTCCGGGCGTGCGCTATCATGTGCTTCGCGGCGTGCTCGATACGCAGGGGGTCAAGGACCGCCGCCAGAGCCGCTCCAAATACGGCGCCAAGCGTCCAAAATAAGCCACGCGAGTAAGCCCCGGACGATGTTCCGGAACCGGCTGAAGAGAAAGGAATAATCTATGTCCCGTCGTCGTCGCCCAGAAAAGCGCGAAATCCTGCCCGATCCGAAGTTCGGCGATCAGGTGCTGTCCAAGTTCATGAACAGCGTCATGCTCGACGGCAAGAAGTCGGTCGCCGAAGGCATTGTCTACGGCGCGCTCGAAACCGTCGAGAGCCGGCTCAAGAAGGAGCCCGTCGGCGTGTTCCACGAAGCGCTCAACAATGTGAAGCCGGGCATCGAGGTCCGCAGCCGCCGCGTCGGCGGCGCAACCTATCAGGTGCCGGTCGAGGTTCGCCCCGAGCGCGCCCAGGCGCTGGCGATCCGCTGGCTCATCACAGCTGCACGCGCGCGGTCCGAAAAGACCATGGCCGGCCGCCTGTCGGGCGAGCTGATGGACGCGTCGCAGAACCGCGGCAACGCCGTGAAGAAGCGCGAAGACACGCATCGCATGGCCGAAGCCAACCGCGCCTTCAGCCACTACCGCTGGTAGCTTTCATACCTATATCTGGGGAAGCCGGACGCGCCGGCTCCCCGCATCGCTAAGGAACTCTGAAAATGGCCCGCAGCCATCCGCTCGAACGTTATCGCAATATCGGCATCATGGCGCACATCGACGCCGGCAAGACGACGACGACCGAGCGCATCCTCTATTATACCGGCAAGTCCTACAAGATCGGCGAAGTGCATGAAGGCACCGCGACGATGGACTGGATGGAGCAGGAGCAGGAGCGCGGGATCACCATCACCAGCGCCGCCACGACCTGTTTCTGGCGCGCCGACGAAGGCGAGGGTGAAGAGCACCGGATCAACATCATCGACACGCCCGGACACGTCGACTTCACCATCGAAGTCGAGCGCTCGCTGCGCGTGCTCGACGGCGCGGTCGCCTGTTTCGACGGCGTTGCCGGGGTCGAGCCGCAGTCCGAGACGGTGTGGCGCCAGGCGGAGAAATATCAGGTTCCGCGGATGTGCTTCGTCAACAAGCTCGACCGCACCGGCGCCAACTTCAACATGTGCGTCGACATGATCAAGGATCGCCTCGGCGCTCGCCCGGCGGTGCTTTACCTGCCGATCGGCATCGAGGGCAGCTTCAAGGGCCTCGTCGACCTGGTCGAGAACCGCGCAATCATCTGGCTCGACGAGAGCCTCGGCGCGAAGTTCGTCTATGAAGACATTCCCGAGGACATGAAGGACGCCGCTGCGACTGCGCGGATGGACCTTATCGAGATGGCTGTCGAGCAAGACGACGACATCATGGAAGCATATCTCGGCGGCGAGGAGCCCGACGTGAAGACGTTGAAGGCGCTGATCCGCAAGGGCACGTTGAACTTCTCGTTCGTGCCCGTGCTGTGCGGGTCGGCGTTCAAGAACAAGGGCGTCCAGCCGCTGCTCGACGCGGTTATCGATTATCTCCCGAGCCCGCTCGACATCCCGCCCGTCGAAGGCCTGAAGATGGACGGCGTGACGACTGATACGCGCGCACCGTCCGACGACGCCCCGTTCTCGGCGCTGGCGTTCAAGATCATGAACGACCCGTTCGTCGGCACGCTGACGTTCGCGCGGATTTACTCGGGCACGCTCGAGACCGCGAGCCAAGTGCATAATTCGGTCAAGGACAAGAAGGAAAAGGTCGGGCGCATGCTGCTGATGCATGCCAACGACCGCGAGGACATCCAGGTCGCTTATGCCGGCGACATCGTCGCCTTGGCGGGTCTCAAGGACACCACCACCGGCGACACGCTGTCATCGTCCAACGCTCCGATCATTCTCGAGCGGATGGAATTCCCGGACCCCGTCATCGAGGTCGCGGTCGAGCCCAAGACCAAGGCCGACCAGGAAAAGATGGGCGTCGCGCTCAACCGCCTGGCACGCGAGGACCCGTCGTTCCGCGTCACCACCGATCATGAATCGGGCCAGACGATCATCAAGGGGATGGGCGAGCTCCACCTCGAGATCCTCGTCGACCGCATGAAGCGCGAGTTCAAGGTCGAGGCCAATGTCGGTGCTCCGCAGGTCGCCTATCGCGAATATCTCGCGAAGCCGGTCGAGCTGACCTACACCCACAAGAAGCAGTCGGGCGGCTCGGGCCAGTTCGGCGAGATCAAGATCGCCGTCACTCCGGGCGAACGCGGCTCGGGCTTCGTGTTCACCGACAACATCAAGGGCGGCAACGTCCCCAAGGAATATATTCCGTCGGTCGAGAAGGGGCTTCGCGAAACCGCCGAAACCGGGAGCCTGATCGGCTTCCCGATCATCGACTTCGAAGTCCAGCTGCTCGACGGCAAGTACCATGACGTAGACTCATCGGCCCTGGCGTTCGAGATTTGCGCCCGCGGCGCGATGCGCGAAGTTGCGCACAAGGCGGGAATCAAGCTGCTCGAGCCGATTATGAAGGTCGAAGTTGTCACCCCCGAGGATTATCTCGGCGACGTCATCGGCGACTTGAACAGCCGCCGCGGCCAGATCCAGGGCACTGATACGCGCGGCAATGCCCAGGCGATCGAAGCGATCGTTCCGCTTGCGAACATGTTCGGTTACGTCAACCAGCTGCGCTCGTTCACCCAGGGGCGCGCGCAGTATACGATGCAGTTCTCGCACTATGACGAAGTGCCTGCCAACGTCGCCGAAGAAGTGAAGGCGAAGCTGGCATAAGCGTAATTTAGTGGCTATGGGCGCGCTCGCGTTGGGCGGGCCGCCCGAAACTTTCGAAAACAGAAGAGGCGTAAAATGGCGAAGGCGAAATTCGAGCGGAACAAGCCGCACTGCAACATCGGCACCATCGGTCACGTCGACCATGGCAAGACGTCGCTAACGGCCGCGATCACCAAGGTGCTGGCCAAGAGCGGCGGCGGCGTCGCAGTCGATTTCGCCAACATCGACAAGGCGCCCGAAGAGCGCGAGCGCGGGATCACCATTTCGACCGCGCACGTCGAATATGAAACCGCCGCGCGCCACTATGCGCACGTCGATTGCCCGGGCCACGCCGATTATGTGAAGAACATGATCACCGGCGCCGCCCAGATGGACGGCGCGATCCTCGTTGTGTCGGCCGCCGACGGCCCGATGCCGCAGACCAAGGAGCACATTCTGCTCGCGGCGCAGGTCGGCGTCCCGACCATGGTCGTGTTCCTCAACAAGGTCGACCAGGTCGATGATCCCGAGCTGCTCGAGCTGGTCGAGCTCGAAATCCGCGAGGAGCTTTCCAAGCGCGGCTTCGACGGCGACAATATTCCGATCGTCTCGGGTTCGGCTCTGGCCGTCCTCGAGGACCGCGACGAGAACATCGGCGAGGAATCGATCAAGAAGCTGATGGAAGCGGTCGACGAATGGATCCCCCAGCCCGAGCGTCCGCTCGACAAGCCGTTCCTGATGCCGATCGAGGACGTGTTCTCGATTTCTGGCCGCGGCACGGTCGTCACCGGCCGCGTCGAGACCGGCATCGTCAAGGTCGGCGAGGAAGTCGAGATCGTCGGCATCCGCGACACCCAGAAGACCGTCGTCACCGGTGTCGAGATGTTCCGCAAGCTGCTCGACCAGGGCCAGGCGGGCGACAACATCGGCGCGCTGCTTCGCGGCGTCGGCCGTGAGGACGTCGAGCGCGGCCAGGTGCTGTGCAAGCCGGGCTCGATCACGCCGCACACCGACTTCCAGGCGGAAGTCTATGTGCTGTCGAAGGACGAAGGCGGCCGTCACACGCCGTTTTTCGCCAACTACCGTCCGCAGTTTTACTTCCGCACGACCGACGTGACGGGCGAAGTTCAGCTGCCGGAAGGCACCGAGATGGTGATGCCGGGCGACAACGTCTCCCTCGGCGTCAAGCTGATCGCTCCCATCGCCATGGACCCGGGCCTGCGCTTCGCCATTCGCGAAGGCGGCCGTACGGTCGGCGCGGGGGTTGTCGGAACCATCTCCAAGTAATATAGGGCGTCAACCGCGCGATTCTGATCAGGGTCGCGCGGTTCGCTTTTGTAACGGTTTTTTCGCGGGCTGCGGCTGTTTGCTGCGGTTCGCCGGCTCTTTCGCATCGGCAGGGACATGGAAACGCAGAATATTCGGATTCGTCTGAAGGCCTTCGATCACCGCGTGCTCGATCAGGCTACAGGCGACATTGCCGATACGGCTCGCCGCACCGGCGCGCTTATTCGCGGCCCCATCCCGTTGCCGACGCGAATTGAGAAATTCACCGTCAACCGCTCGCCGCACGTCGACAAGAAGTCGCGCGAGCAGTTCGAGGTGAGGACCTACAAGAGGCTGCTCGATATCGTGCAGCCGACGCCGCAGACGGTCGATGCGCTGATGAAGCTCGATCTCGCCGCCGGCGTCGATGTGGAAATCAAGCTGGCCTAGGCCAGCGCGAGGGTCCCGGTTCGCCGGGACTTTTGGGCGATACCGCCGGAGATTAGCTCCGGGCTGCGTCCCCGCCGTTTCGCCCTTGCGGGTGGAGCATTAGCCCAGGCGGGGCACGCACGAAAATTGGGCTGCACGCACTGCGGATTTCCCGCGAGTGCCTCTGTTGAGGAGTTTGGTCATGCGCACCGGCGTGATCGCGAAAAAGGTTGGAATGACCCGCCTGTTCCAGGCCGACGGCAGGCATGTGCCCGTGACCGTTCTCCAGCTCGAGGACGTCCAGGTCATCGGCCGCCGCGAAGCCGACCGCGACGGCTATACCGCCGTCCAGTTGGGCGCCGGAACGGCCAAGGCCAAGAATGTCAACAAGCCGCAGCGCATCGCCTTTGGCAACGCCAAGGTCGAGCCGAAGGCCAAGGTCGCCGAGTTCCGCGTCGCCGATGACGCGCTGCTCGACATTGGCGCGACGCTTTCAGCGGACCATTTCATCGCCGGCCAGATGGTCGACGTGTCGGGCGTGACGCAGGGCAAGGGCTTTGCCGGCGCGATGAAGCGCTGGGGGTTCAAGGGCCTCCGCGCGACCCACGGCGTCTCGGTGTCGCACCGCTCGCACGGCTCGACCGGCCAGCGCCAGGACCCGGGCAAGGTGTTCAAGAACAAGAAGATGGCGGGCCACATGGGCGCTCGCAACCGCACCCAGCAGAACCTCGAGGTCGTTCGCACCGACGTTGCTCGCGGCCTGTTGTTCATCAAGGGCTCGGTGCCGGGCCACAAGGGCAGCTGGCTGACCATCCAGGACGCGGTCAAAATCCCGCGCAGCGACGATGTGCCATATCCGGCCGGCATCCTGTCGAAGGACGCGCCGGTCGAGGACGCCCCGACCGCCGGTCTGGTCGACGATGCTGCCGTGCACGAAATGCCGGCGCTTCCGGGCGATGACGAGGTCGCGGCGATCGCGGCCGAGCAGGAAGCCGGCGCCGCTGCCGAGGCCGCGGCCGAAGATGCCGCCGAGGCCGAAGCCGCCGATGCCGCCCAGAGCGCTGACAACGAGCAGGCCGCGGATAATGAAAAAGCCGGTTCGGCGGATGACGGTGATGCCGCTCCGGCCGCCGACGAAGGCAAGGAAGGCTAAGATGAAGGTCAAGGTCCAGACCCTGAACGGGTCCGCGAAGGCGGGCAGCGACATCGATCTCAACGATGAGATCTTTGGCGTCGAGCCGCGCGCCGACATCCTCCACCGCGTCGTCACCTGGCAGCTCGAGAAGCGCCGCGGCACCGCTCGCGCTGCTCGCGAGCGCTCGGAAGTCGCGCGCACGGGCAAGAAGTTCGGCAAGCAGAAGGGCGGCGGCACCGCCCGTCACGGCGATCGCCGCGCTCCTATTTTCATCGGCGGCGGCAAGGCCCACGGCCCGCGCGTGCGCGATTTCAATCCGTCGCTCAACAAGAAGGTCCGCGCGCTCGGCCTGCGCATGGCGCTGTCGGCCAAGGCCAGGAGCGGCCAGCTGGTAGTCATCGATAACCTCGACCTCTCCGAAGGCAAGACCAAGGAATTGCATGGCAAGCTTGGCGCGCTGGGCTTCGGCAAGACCGCTTTGGTGATGGACGGCGATGCGCTGAACGTCAGCTTCGCGCGCGCTTCCTCGAACATCGGCGCGGTTAACCTGATGCCCGCCGTCGGCGCCAATGTGTACGACATCATGCGCCACGAGACGTTGGTCCTGACTCGCGCCGCGGTCGAGAAGCTGGAGGCCCGGTTCAATGGCTAAGAAGCCGCAAACGAAGGCGCCCGAAGCGCGCCATTACGACGTCGTCGTCGCCCCGCACATCACCGAGAAATCGACGATGCTGTCGGAGCATAACGCGGTTGTCTTCCGGGTCTCGCAAAGCGCGAGCAAGCCCGAGATCAAGGCCGCGATCGAGGCGTTGTTCGGGGTCACGGTCACCAACGTCAACACGATGGTCACCAAGGGCAAGAGCAAGCGTTGGAAGGGCAAGCCCTATCAGCGCTCCGATGTGAAGAAAGCGATCGTGACGCTGGCCGCAGGTCAGTCGATCGACGTGACGAGCGGGATCTAAGCCATGGCTTTGAAAGCATATAAGCCGACTTCGCCGGCGCGCCGCGGGCTCATCCTCGTCGACAAGTCGTCGCTGTGGAAGGGTAAGCCCGTCAAGGCGCTGACCGAAGGCAAGCGCAAGACCGGCGGCCGCAACAACAAGGGCCACGTTACCTCGCGCGGGATCGCCGGGGGCCACAAGCAGAAGTATCGGATCATCGACTTCAAGCGCCGCACCTGGGACGTCGCCGCGACCGTCGAGCGGCTCGAGTACGACCCCAACCGGTCGGCGTTCATCGCGCTCGTCACCTACGAAGGCGGCGAGCAGGCGTACATCATCGCTCCGCAGCGCCTTGCGCCGGGCGACTCCATCGTCGCCGGCAAGAAGGTCGACGTGAAGCCCGGCAATGCGATGGAGATCGGCCAGATGCCGGTCGGGACGATCGTCCACAATGTCGAGATGAAGCCCGGCAAGGGCGGCCAGATTGCCCGTGCCGCGGGCACCTACGTGCAGGTTGTCGGGCGCGACCGCGGGATGGTCATCGTACGCCTGAATTCGGGCGAGCAGCGCTACATCCGCTCGGATTGCATGGCGACCGTCGGTGCGGTTTCGAACCCCGACAACGGCAACCAGACGCTGGCCAAGGCCGGCCGCACCCGCTGGCTCGGCAAGCGCCCGCTGACCCGCGGCGTCGCCAAGAACCCGGTCGATCACCCCCACGGCGGCGGCGAAGGCCGCACCTCGGGTGGCCGTCATCCAGTCACTCCGTGGGGCAAGCCGACCAAGGGCGCCCGCACTCGTCACAACAAGTCGACCGACAAGTTCATCATCCGGTCGCGTCACGCGAAGAAGAAGGGTTAAGCCATGGCCCGTTCCGTCTGGAAAGGTCCGTTCGTCGAGCTTTCGCTTTTGAAGAAAGCGGAGACCGCGCAGGATTCATCGAAGCGCTCGCCGATCAAGACCTGGTCACGCCGCTCGACGATCCTGCCGCAGTTCGTCGGCCTGACGTTCAATGTTTATAACGGCCGCAAGTTCGTGCCGGTGTCCGTCAATGAGGACATGGTCGGCATGAAATTGGGCGAGTTCGCCCCGACGCGCACCTTCCACGGCCACGCGTCGGACAAGAAGGGCAAGCGCTGATGGGCAAGCAATCCGCCCCGCGCCGCGTCGGCGACAAGGAAGCGCTCGCGGTCGGCAACACGATCCGCGGTTCGGCGCGCAAGCTCAACTTGGTCGCGCAGATGATCCGCGGCAAAAAGGTCGAGCAGGCGCTGAGCATTCTCAAGTTCAGTCCCAAGGGCATGGCCGACGATGTCTCGAAGGTGCTCGCTTCGGCGGTCGCCAATGCCGAGAACAACCATAACCTCGACGTCGACGCCTTGATCGTCGCCGAGGCCAGCGTCGGCAAGTCGATCTCGATGAAGCGGTTCACCACCCGCGCTCGCGGCCGCTCGTCGCGCATCGTCAAGCCGTTCAGCCGAATCCGCGTCGTCGTGCGCGAGCAGGAAGAAGCATAATGGGTCAGAAGTCCTCACCGATCGGCCTGCGCCTGCAGATCAACCGCACCTGGGACAGCCGCTGGTTCGCGGAAGGCCAGGATTACGGCCGTCTGCTGCTCGAAGATCTCAAGATCCGCCGCGCGATCATCGCCAAGCTGCCGCAAGCCGCGATCTCCAAGGTCGTGATCGAGCGCCCGGCGAAGATTTGCCGGATCAGCATCTATGCCGCGCGCCCCGGCGTGATCATCGGCAAGAAGGGCGCCGACATCGAGAAGCTGAAGCGCGAGCTGCAGCAGATGACGAGCTCGGATGTCAGTCTCAACATCGTCGAAATCCGCAAGCCGGAAGTCGATGCGATGCTCGTCGCCCAGGGCGTCGCCGACCAGCTCGAGCGCCGCATCGCGTTCCGCCGCGCCATGAAGCGCGCGGTCCAGTCGGCTCTTCGCCTCGGCGCGGAAGGCATCCGGATTACTTGCGCCGGCCGTCTCGGAGGCGCGGAAATCGCTCGCACCGAATGGTACCGCGAGGGCCGCGTTCCGCTGCACACGCTGCGCGGCAACGTCGATTATGCCGAAGCCACCGCCCACACCGCCTACGGCGTGTGCGGGGTCAAGGTGTGGGTCTTCAAGGGCGAGATTCTCGGCCATGACCCGCTCGCCCAGGATCGTTTGATGATGGAGGCTCAGACCTCCGGCGTCCGCCCGGCGCGCGAAGAGCGCGGCCGGTAAGGGACAAGGACCAGACACATGTTGCAGCCAAAGCGCACCAAGTTCCGCAAAGCCTTCAAGGGCCGCATCCATGGCAATGCCAAGGGTGGGACGGAGCTCAACTTCGGCGCCTACGGATTGAAGGCGATGGAGCCCGAGCGGATCACCGCGCGCCAGATCGAGGCCGCGCGCCGCGCGATCACCCGTCACATCAAGCGTGCCGGACGTCTTTGGATCCGCATTTTCCCGGACGTCCCGGTAAGCTCCAAGCCCGCCGAAGTCCGCATGGGCAAGGGCAAGGGTAGCCCGGAATTCTGGGTTGCCCGGGTCAAGCCCGGCCGCATCTTGTTCGAGCTCGACGGTGTTCCCGGATCGCTCGCCAAGACGGCGTTTGAGCGCGCGGCCGAAAAGCTGCCGATCAAGGTCAAGGTTGTCGCCCGGCTCGGCGAGAGCCTGGTCGAAGAGGAGAAGCGTTAAGATGCCTGCGATCGACGATCTCAAGTTGAAGACCGACGACCAGCTTCAGCAGGAAATGCTGGAGCTGAAACGCGAGCAGTTCAACCTGCGTTTCCAGTCGGCGACCAACCAGCTCGAGAAGCCGAGCCGGGTGCGCGAAGTGCGCCGCACGATCGCCCGCATCCAGACGCTTCAGAACCAGCGCGCCCGCTCGTCCCAGACGGCGCAGGGCTAAGGAGTTTATTGAACCGTGCCCAAGCGCATCCTCACCGGAACAATCGTTTCCGACAAGCCAGAAAAGACGGTCGTGGTCCGTGTCGAGCGGCGGGTGAAGCACCCGCTGTACGGCAAGATCATCCGCCTTTCGAAAAAGTATCACGCCGACGACCAGGCGAACGAATATAAGCTCGGGGAGACGGTCCGCATCGAGGAGTGCGCGCCGATTTCCAAGCTGAAGGCGTGGAAGGTGCTCGACCGCATCGGCGCGGCCAAGGCGGCGGTGGTCGAGATTGCCGACGTCGAAGCGCTGACGCCGGAAAGCGGCCCCGCCACTCCCGCCAAGCCGGCCGAGGACAAGTCGTCGGAAGAGGCGGACGAAAAGGCCACGGACAAAGCTGACGAGGCCGACAGGCGGACAAGCCGGGCAAGAAGCCGGCCAAGAAGGCCAAGGAATCCGCATCCGCGGACGCCTGAGCGAAGAAATTTTGAAGAGGAATAGGGTCGAACAATGATCCAGATGCAGTCCAACCTTGAAGTCGCTGACAACAGCGGTGCGAAGCGCGTCCAGTGCATCAAGGTGCTTGGCGGGTCGAAGCGCCGCGTTGCCGGCGTCGGCGACATCATCGTCGTTTCCGTCAAGGAAGCGGCGCCGCGCGGACGCGTCAAAAAGGGCGACGTCCACCGCGCCGTGATCGTTCGCACGGCCAAGGACATCCGCCGTCCCGACGGTTCGGTGATCCGCTTCGATTCCAACGCCGCGGTGCTGGTCAACAAGAATGAGGAGCCGATCGGCACCCGCATCTTTGGCCCCGTGGTGCGCGAGCTTCGCGCCCGCAAGCACATGAAAATCATCAGCCTTGCGCCGGAGGTGCTGTAACCATGGCTGCCGCTAAAATCCGCAAGGGCGACCAGGTCGTGGTCCTGTCCGGCAAGGACAAGGGCAAGACCGGCGAAGTCGTCCGCGCGCTGCCCAAGCAGATGAAGGTCGTCGTGTCGGGCGTGAACATCCACGCGCGCCATCGCAAAGCTTCGCAGGAAAATCCGCAGGGCGGCATCGATCGCAAGGAAGCGCCGCTGCACGTATCCAATGTCGCGATCGCCGATCCCAAGACCGGCAAGCCGACCCGCGTCCGCTTTGAGGACCGCGACGGCAAGAAAGTCCGCGTCGCGGCCAAGTCCGGAGAGTTGATCAATGGCTGAGAACGAAAAACCCGTCGAGGAGACCGAGGGCGCCGAAACGGCTGCTCCCGCGGCTGCCCCGGCCGAAGCGGCTGCAAAGCCGGAGAAGGCCGACAAGGCCGACAAGGCCGAGAAGCCTGCCAAGGCCGCCAAGGCGGACGCGAAATCGTACGTCCCGCGTTTGCGCGCCGATTACGACGAGCGCATCGCCGCCGCGATGACCGAGAAGTTCGGTTACAAAAACCGCATGGAAGTCCCGCGGCTGGAAAAGATCGTCATCAACATGGGTGTCGGCGAAGCCACGCAGGACAAGAAGAAGGTCGATATTGCGGCGACTGAAATGCAGGCCATTTCAGGCCAGAAGCCGGTCATCACCAAGGCCAAGAAGTCGATCGCCCAGTTCAAGCTGCGCGAAGGCATGCCGATCGGTTGCAAGGTCACCTTGCGCCGCGAGCGGATGTACGAGTTCCTCGACCGCCTGGTGACCGTTGCACTGCCGCGCGTGCGCGATTTCCGGGGCCTCAACCCCAAGTCGTTCGACGGCCGTGGCAATTATGCGATGGGCCTCAAGGAACAGATCATCTTCCCCGAGATCAATTACGACCAGATCGAAAAGGTCCGGGGCATGGACGTCATCATCACCACCACCGCGAAGACGGATGAAGAAGCGCGCGAATTGCTGCGCTTGTTCAACTTTCCCTTCCCGGCCGAGGAGCAGCGGGAGGCCGCGTAAGCGGTCTTCCCCTTAGGAGAAGAACTTAAGTCATGGCGAAACTGAGTTCGATCAACAAGAACGAGCGGCGCAAGAAGCTCGTTCAGAAGCATGCGGCGAAATATGCGAAGCTGCGTGCGATCGCGGACGACGAGTCCAAGGACGAGACCGAGCGCCTGATGGCCCGGCTCAAGATGGCGGAGGTGCCGCGTAACGGCAATCCGACGCGCATCCGCAACCGGTGCGAGCTCACGGGCCGCAGCCGCGCATATTATCGCAAGTTCCGCTTGTCGCGGATCATGCTTCGGGAACTGGCCAACAAGGGCCTGATCCCCGGCGTGACCAAGTCGAGCTGGTAGGGGAAGACGAATGGCGATGACCGATCCCCTGGGCGATATGCTCACCCGCATCCGTAACGGACAGTCGGCGAAGAAGGATTCGATCCTGACTCCGGCGTCGAAGCTGCGCGCCAACGTGCTCGATGTGCTTCAGCGCGAAGGCTACATCCGTGGTTATGCAGAAGAAGAGCTGGCCGGCCAGAAAGGCCTGCGCATCGAGCTCAAATATTTCGAAGGGCAGCCCGCGATCCAGCATCTGGCGCGCGTGTCGAAGCCCGGCCGCCGCGTCTATTCCGGCGCGACCGAGCTGCCGCGCATCCGCAACGGCCTCGGCACGGTGATCGTGTCGACCCCGCGCGGCGTGCTGTCGGACGGCGAAGCGCGCGACCAGAATGTCGGCGGCGAAGTTCTCGCGGAGGTGTTCTGATGAGCCGCATTGGTAAAGCGCCGGTGCCGATGCCGAGCGGTGTCACCGCCTCGGTCGAAGGCGCCGTGCTGTCGGTCAAGGGTCCCAAGGGCACGCTCAGCATGCCGATGATCGACGACATCAGCTATGGCATCGAAGAGGGCCAGATCGTGGTCAAGCCGGCCAACGAGACCAAGCGCGCGCGTTCGTTCTGGGGCATGCACCGGACACTCGTCGCGAACCTCGTCACCGGCGTCACCGACGGCTTCACCAAGGTGCTGGAAATCACCGGCGTCGGCTATCGCGCCGCGGCGCAGGGTCGCAATCTGCGCCTTCAGCTCGGCTATAGCCACGACGTGAATTTTGCGGTGCCGGAAGGCGTCGACGTCAAGACACCCGACCCCAATACGGTCGAGATCAGCGGCATCGACAAGCAGAAGGTCGGCCAGGTCGCGGCCGAGATCCGCCGCTGGCGCAAGCCCGAGCCGTACAAGGGCAAGGGCATCAAATATCGCGGCGAATATGTCTACCGCAAAGAAGGCAAGAAGAAATAGCCATGGCGATACTCACCCTTTTCGACCGCCGCCGACGCCGCGTGCGCACCGCCTTGAAGGCGCGCGCATCGGGCAAGCCGCGCCTTTCGGTCCATCGTTCGGGCCGTCACATCTATGCCCAGGTGATCGACGACGCGGCGGGCAAGACGCTCGCTTCGGCCTCGACCCTCGACAAGGATTTGAAGGGCAAGACCGGCGCTACCCGCGACGGCGCCGCCCAGGTCGGCAAGACCCTCGCCGAGCGCGCCAAGAAGGCTGGCGTCAGCCGCGTCGTGTTCGATCGCGGCGGCTTCCTGTTCCATGGCCGGGTCAAGGCCCTCGCCGACGCTGCCCGCGAAGGCGGACTGGAGTTTTAAATGGCTGACGAAAAGCAGACCAACGAAGCGAATACCGATCCGGCCGAGGCCGCTGCGGCGGCCGACGCGACTCCGGCGCAGGCCGAAACCAAGGCTGTTCCAGAGGCTCCGGCCGAGGCTGCTCCCGCCGAAGCTCCGGCCGCGGAGGCGCCTGCGGCTGAAGCGCCGGCTCCCGCCGAGGCAGAGCCAGCTGCAGCGGCTGCGGACGCAGCGCCCGAAGCCGCCCCCGAAGCTCCGATGGAGCAGCGTGGCACGTGGCCCGCGCGGCCCGCGCGGCGGCGGCGGCGGAGGCCGTGGCCGTGACAATCGCGGCGGTGGCAATCGCGGACGGCGCGACGATCGCCGTGGCGGCCGCGGCGGCGATGACGACGGCGGCGAGGACCTGATCGAGAAGCTGGTCCACATCAACCGCGTGTCCAAGACCGTCAAAGGCGGCAAGCGCTTCGGCTTTGCCGCGCTGGTCGTGGTCGGCGACGGCAAGGGCCGCGCCGGTTTCGGTCACGGCAAGGCGCGCGAAGTCCCCGAGGCCATCTCCAAGGCGACCGCGGCGGCCAAGAAGTCGATGGTCCGCGTGCCGCTGCGCGACGGCCGCACGCTCCACCATGACGGCAACGGCCATTTCGGCGCCGGCAAGGTGACCTTGCGCTCGGCTCCGTCGGGCACCGGGATCATCGCCGGCGGCCCGATGCGCGCCGTGTTCGAAAGCCTTGGCGTCCACGACGTGGTCACCAAGTCGGTCGGCACGTCCAATCCGTACAACATGATCCGCGCGACCTTCGAAGCCTTGAAGGAGCAGACCAGCCCGCGCTCGGTCGCCCAGCGGCGCGGCAAGAAGGTCGCCGACCTGCTCGGCCGCGGCGGCGCCAGCGCCGCCGACGCCGAGGCCCAGGCCGAAGCGATCACGGAGTAAGCGACATGGCCAAAGATCGAAGATCACCCAGACCGGATCGCCGATCCGCCGCGACAAGACCCAGCGCGCGACGCTGGTTGGCTTGGGGCTCAACAAGCTCGGCCGGACGGTCGAAGTCGAAGGGACGCCCGAAGTGATGGGCCAAGTGCGCAAGGTCGCGCATCTGGTCAGCGTCGAAAGCTAAATTCCACCATCGGCCTGACGGCCGCGCGCGACAAAAGCGAAAGCGAGTGCAAGACATGAAACTGAACGAACTCAAGGACAACCAGGGCGCCCGCAAAAGCCGGATGCGCGTTGGGCGCGGCATCGGCTCGGGCAAGGGCAAGACCGCCGGGCGCGGCCAGAAGGGCCAGACCAGCCGCTCGGGCGTCAGCATCTTCGGTTTCGAAGGCGGCCAGATGCCGCTCCACATGCGGCTGCCGAAACGCGGCTTCAACAACATCTTCGCCAAAGATTTCGCCGAAGTGAATTTGGGCGCGATTCAGAAGATGATCGACGCCGGCAAACTCGACGCCAAGGGCACGCTCGACCATGATGCGCTTAAGGCCGCGGGCCTGGCGCGCGGCGGCAAGGACGGCGTTCGCGTCCTCGGCAAGGGCGAATTGAAGGCCAAGCTGGCGCTCAAGGTCGCCGGTATTTCCAAGGGCGCGCGCGAAGCCATCGAAAAGGCTGGCGGGTCGGTCGAGCTGATCGAGCGCAAGGTCCCGTCCGAGCTTGCCGCGGCCAAGAAGGGCAAGGCGCGCGAGGCGCGGATCGCCGACAAGGCCGCGAAATCGGCGGCCAAGGCCTAAGCACTCTTCACCCGCGCTCCTCGCAATAACCAAGACGCGGCTTATATGGGCGTCAGCGTTCAGGGGAATTGATCTACATGGCATCAACTGCCGACAGACTTGCGTCCAGCATCTCGCTTGGGAATTTCTCCAAGGCGACCGAGCTCAAGAAGCGCCTGTGGTTCACGCTCGGCGCGCTGATCCTGTTCCGCTTGCTGTCCTATGTTCCGGTGCCGGGTATCGATCCGGTCGCGATGAGCGCGCTCTATGCGACCCAGAGCGGCGGCATTCTCGACGTCTTCAACACATTTTCGGGCGGCGCGCTGGAACGCTTCAGCATCGTCGCGCTCGGCGTCATGCCGTACATCACGGCATCGATCGTCGTGCAGCTCGGCGGGACGCTTTACGAGCCGTGGAAGCAGCTCAAGAAAGAAGGCGAGACGGGACGCAAGAAGCTCAACCAATATACGCGCTATCTGACCGTCGCGATAACGCTCGTGCAGGGCTATCTCGCGATCCGCGGGCTCGAATCGCAATCGGTCCGTCAAGGCATCGGCGCGGTCGTCCAGCCGGGCCTGCTGTTCGAGCTAGCAGGCACCGTCAGCCTCGTCGGCGGCACCCTCTTCCTGATGTGGATCGGCGAGCAGATCACCAGCCGCGGCATCGGCAACGGCATCAGCCTGATCATCATGGCCGGCATTGTCGCGCGGCTGCCGCAAGGCATCGGTCAGTTGCTCGAAGGCGGACGCACCGGATCGCTCAGCATGTTTACCGTCGTTGGCGTCGTCCTGCTGACCGCCGTGCTGGTCTTGTTCATCTGCTTCGTCGAGCGTGCCCAGCGCCGCGTGCTGGTCCAATATCCCAAGCGCCAGACCGCGCGCGGGATGCAGCAGGAGCGCTCGCACCTGCCGATCAAGCTCAACACCGCCGGCGTTATCCCGCCGATCTTCGCTTCGTCGCTGCTGCTGATGCCGCTGACCATCCTGCAATGGGCCGGCAGCCGTTCGACCGGCGAGGAGGGCAGCAGCGACTGGCTGATCACCGCCAGCACCTATCTCCAGAGCGGCTCGCCGGCCTATCTCGCGCTCTATGGCATCGGCATCGCATTCTTCTGCTTTTTCTACACCGCGGTGCAGTTCAACAGCGAAGAGACGTCCGAGAATCTGAAGCGCCACGGCGGCTTCATCCCCGGCATCCGCCCGGGCAAGGCGACGGAGCAATATTTCGATTATCTGCTCAACCGCATCACCGTGGTCGGCGCGGCCTATCTCGTGCTCATCTGCCTCATCCCCGAGATCCTCCTGTCGCGGTCGGGCTTCGCGGTGGCGCTTGGCGGGACCAGCCTGCTGATCGTGGTCAATGTGACCATGGACACGGTCAGCCAGATCCAGAGCCATTTGATCGCCCATCAATATGGCGACTTGATTCGCAAGGCGAAGCTGAAGACAACGCCGCGGCGGCGCTAGCAACCCGCGAAGCAAGAGGGCCGCGGGATGCTGAACATTATATTGTTGGGTCCGCCGGGCGCGGGCAAGGGGACGCAGGCCGCCCGGCTCCAGGCGAACCGGGGCATGATCCAGCTATCGACCGGCGACATGCTGCGCGAAGCGGTCGCCGCCGGTTCGCCGGTCGGGCTCAAGGCCAAGGCGGTGATGGAGGCCGGCGAGCTCGTCAGCGACGCGATCGTCAGCGCGCTCATCGGCGAGCGGCTTGATTCGGCGGCGGACAAGGGCGCGATCTTCGATGGCTTTCCGCGCACCCGCCATCAGGCGGAGGCCCTGGAAGTGCTGCTCGCCGAGCGCGGCCGCCGCCTCGACCATGTGATCGAGCTTGGGGTCGACGAGGAGGCGCTTGTCACCCGCATCACCGGCCGCTTCAGCTGCGCCCAGTGCGGCGCCGGCTATCACGAGCAGTATAAGCGCCCGCAGGTCGAGGGCGTGTGCGACGCGTGCGGATCGAGCGAGTTCAAGCGCCGTCCCGATGACAATGAGCAGACCGTGCGCACACGCATGGCCGAATATCACGCCAAGACGCAGCCGATCCTGCCCTTCTACGAACAGCGCGGACTGGTGCGGCGGGTGGACGGCATGGCGCCGGTCGAAAATGTTGCCGCGCAGATCGACGCAATTCTGGACGGAACCGGCAACTCATAGCATCCTCGCGCGCGCTATTGGCGCGAAGGGGGAAGCGATGAGGACTATATTGGCGGTCGCACTGCTGGCGGCCTCAGCCGCCCCGCTTCAGGCCGAAGTCGTCAGCTCGGCGGCGAATGGTTTCCACGTCCGCCATAGCGTGACCGTGCCGGTTGGCGCGGACAGCGCCTACAGCGCCTTCGCCAAGGTCGAGCGCTGGTGGAATCCAGCTCATAGCTACAGCGGCGAGGCTTCGCGATTGTCGCTGGAGCTGACCCCGGGCGGCTGTTTCTGCGAATCACTGAAAGGCGGCGGCGTCGAGCATCTTCGGGTCACCTATGTCGACAGGCCACAGCGACTCGTCCTCACCGGCGGGCTCGGGCCGCTCCTGTTTCAGGCTGTCAGCGGGGTGATGGACCTGAAGTTCGAAGTAGCCGGCACGGGGACCAAGGTCACCATGGACTATAAGGTGGCCGGCTTTGCGAATGGCGGCGCGGACAAGATTGCGGCGCCGGTCGACAAAGTGCTCGGCGAGCAGATGAGCCGCTACGCGGCGTCGGTTACCGCGCGATAGTCAGGCGCGCTCGAGCGTCACGAAGCGGAACGGCGGGCGTCCGTCTTCCGCTTTGTGCTCCTCGCGAAATGTTTCCTTCCACGGTCCGCCGGCGCGTGGATCGGGGAGGAAGGTGTCTCCGTCGATATCGGCGAGGACCTCGGTCAGCTCGATTCGCTCCGCGAGCGGCAGGAACAGCGCGAATATGTCCGCCCCGCCGATCACCGACACCGGCTCCGTCCCGGCGAGCGCGATGGCGGCATCGGCATCATGGACGACTTCGGTGCCCGGCGCGATCCAGCCGCGATCGCGGGTCAGAACGATGTGGCGGCGGCCTGGCAGCAGGCCGGGAAGGCTGTCGAACGTCTTGCGCCCCATGATCATCGCGCTGCCCATGGTCAGCGCCTTGAACCGCTTGAGGTCCGCGGGGATGTGCCACGGCAGCGTGCCGTCCCGGCCGATCACGCCGTTTTGCGCGCGGGCGACGACGATCGTGATTACTGGGCGGTCCACGCCGCCGGTTTGGCGGGAGTGCGCGCCGATGCCAAGCGCGCTATTGCCGCGACGATGACGCAGGATCAGGCCAGGATGCTCGAGGCGGCGCGTGAGGTGCTCGGCGCGAAGGGCGTTATCACCGATCCCGCCGACATCGAGCCGTGGCTGACCGACTGGCGCGGGCGGGTGCACGGCGCGGCAGCAGGGATGCTCGCCCCGTCGTCCACCCAGGAGGTCGCGACGGTCGTGCGGCTCGCGGCGCAGCACGGCGTTCCTCTGGTCCCTCAAGGCGGCAATACCGGCATGGCGGCAGGCGCGACCCCGCTCGCCGACGGCTCGGCATTGCTTTTGTCGCTGCGGCGGATGAACCGCATCCGGTCGATCAACGCCGACGACCGCCTCGCCGTCGCCGAGGCCGGCGTGATCCTTGCCGAGCTGCACGATCGCGCCAACGCGATTGGCATGCGCTTCCCGCTGACGCTCGGCGCGCGCGGCAGCTGCACCATCGGCGGGCTCGCATCGACCAACGCCGGCGGCACGCAGGTGCTGAAGTTCGGGACCATGCGCACGTTGGTCGCGGGGATCGAGGCGGTGCTTCCCGACAGCTCGATCCACGATGGGCTGTCGGCGCTGAAGAAGGACAACCGCGGCTACAGCATCGACCAATTGCTGGTCGGCGCGGAAGGCACTCTCGGCGTCATTACAGCAGTCGCATTGCGGCTGGTCCCCGCGGCGGTGTCGCGCGCGGTGGCGTGGGCAGGCGTCGCGTCGCCGGATGCAGCCCTCGAGCTGCTGCGCTTTCTCGAAACGCGAACCAATGCGGTCGAAGGGTTCGAGCTCGTCCCGCAGGATTCGCTGCAGTTGGTATTGCGCCATATTCCGGCCACGCGCGCGCCGCTGGCCGCTGACCATCCGTGGCATGTTCTAATCGAAGCGACGACTGCGAACGCTGGCGCGAACATCGGCGCCGAGCTCGAAGGACTGCTCGGCGAGGCAATGGCCGAGGGAATTCTCGCCGACGCGACGATCGCCGCCAATGACGCGCAGGCGGAAGCCTTCTGGAAAATTCGCGATTCAATCTCCGAAGCCGAGCGCGCCGAGGGCCAGACGCTCGCGCACGACATTTCGGTACCGGTGGCCGACATGCCGCGCTTCATCGTCGAAGCGCAGCACGAGGTTGAGGCAGCCTTCCCCGGCGTCATCGCCAGCGCCTTCGGCCATCTCGGCGACGGCAACGTCCATTTCCACGTCCGCGCCGGAAGCCACGCCGCGCCCGGCTGGTATGACGGTGAAGGGGAGAACATCACACGGCTGGTCAACGATCTGGTGACCGCCGCCGGTGGCTCGATCTCGGCCGAGCATGGCATCGGCCAGTTGAAGGTCGCGGAACTCGCCCGGCTTGCTCCGCCCGGGCGGATCGAGGCGCTGCGTGCAATTAAGCGTGCGCTCGACCCGCTCGGGATCATGAATCCGGGCAAGCTGCTCGCCTAGCGAGCCAGTCCAAATCAAGCAGGAATGTAGCTCAATCTGAGCACGTCGCCGATCCGCTCACTGCTCGACAATCGAAGCGGCGGGCGCGGCCCGGCGAAATACGGCGTGCCGCTGCCAAGCACGACCGGGTGTAGGTAAATACGATACTCATCGATCAGTCCCAGCTCGGTCAGGCTTTGCGCAAGGTCCGGCCCTGCTAGCTCGATCTCGCCCTCGCGCTCGGTTTTAAGCTTGCGGATGCCGGCCTCCAGGTCACCCTCGATCAGCGTGGCGTTCGGCCCGACCGACTTCAGGGTGCGCGAGACGACCCATTTGGGCTGTTTCCGCCAGGCCGCGGCGAAGGCCTGTTCGTCGACATTCCATTCGGCGTGGTCATCGTCCCAGTAACGCATGATCTCATAGATTTTGCGGCCGTAGATGCTGCCGGCTTGTCGCTCGGCTTCCTCGACGAAGTGGCGGAACAGCGTGGCGTCCGGCGCGAAGTCGGTATGATCGACGTAACCGTCGAGCGACTGGTTCATGCCGAACACGAGCTTCGCCATAAGCGCATCCTGTTTTTGGCGCGCCCGGCAGGACTCGAACCTGCGGCCTGAAGCTTAGAAGGCTCCCGCTCTATCCAGCTGAGCTACGGGCGCGCGCCGGCGGCGAAACTAACCGCAATTGACGGCGAGCGGAACCGCGCTAGCAAGCGCCCCATGGGGGACCGGCAGCCGCGCGCGATCGACGCCAATGCGCTCAAGGGGCGCGACTTCAAATATTTCGACCTGGTGATGGCCGCGTTCGTCGCCATCCTGTTGCTGTCGAACGTGCTCGGCGCGGGCAAGATCGCCAGCGTGTACATCCCCGGCATCGGGCTGTGGCCGTTCGGCGCCGGCATCCTGTTCTTCCCCTTGGCCTACGTCATCGGCGACATCCTCACCGAAGTGTACGGTTACGCCCGCGCGCGCCGCTGCATCTGGGTCGGGTTTGCCGGCCTGCTGTTCATGGCGATGATGAGCTGGGTGGTCGTAGCGCTCCCGCCCGACGCCGGTTGGGGCGGGCAGGCGGCCTATGAAAGCGTGTTCGGCCAGGTCCCGCGGATCGTCTTCGCGTCGATCTGCGCCTTTTGGGCCGGCGAATTCGTCAACAGCCTGGTGCTCGCCAAGATGAAGATCTGGAGCGACGGCAAGAAGCTGTGGACGCGCACGATTGGCTCGACCGTCGTGGGGCAGGGGCTCGACAGCCTGATCTTCTATCCGCTCGCGTTCCTCGGCGTGTTCGACACGGCGACTGTGCTCAAGCTGATGCTGACGCAGTGGGTGCTGAAGGTGGCCTGGGAAGCGCTGCTGACGCCGGTGACCTATGCGGTGGTCGGCTGGCTCAAGCGGCGGGAAGGCGTCGACGTCTTCGACCGAAACACCGACTTCACGCCGTTCAAGGCCGACGTCTAGGCCGCGACCGTCTCCAGCAGCCCTTCGAACAGCCGCCGCCCGTCGCGATTGCCGTGCGCCGCCTCGAACGCGCGTTCGGGGTGCGGCATCAGCCCGAGCACGTTGCCGCCGTCATTGAGGATGCCGGCGATGCTCCGCGCCGACCCGTTGACCTCGTCGAGATAGCGGAAGGCGACCCGCCCCTCGCCTTCGAGCCGGTCGAGCGTGGCTTCGTCCGCCTGATAATTGCCGTCGTGGTGCGCGACCGGAAACGCGATTTCCTCGCCCGAATCATAAGCGCTGGTGAACAGGCTCTGGCTGTTCTCGACCCGCAAAGGCACGGATCGGCAGACGAAATTCAGCCCGGCGTTGCGCATCAAGGCGCCGGGCAGCAGGCCGGCCTCGGTCAGCACCTGGAAGCCGTTGCATATGCCTAGCACGGGGACGCCGCGCGACGCCGCGTCGCGCACGGCGGTCATGATCGGCGAGCGCGCCGCCATCGCGCCGGAGCGCAGATAATCGCCATAGGAGAAGCCTCCGGGGATGCCGATGAATTCGGTGCCCGCCGGAAGCTCGCTGTCGCGGTGCCAGACCATCGCCGGCGCGCGTCCCGTCACCGTCTCCAGCGCGACGGCGAGATCGCGGTCGCAATTGGATCCGGGGAAGACGACTACCGCGCTTTTCACTCGGCGTGCTCCTCGCGCTCGATGCGGAAATTCTCGATCACCGTGTTCGCGAGCAGCTTGCGGCACATTTCCTCGATGTCGGCATCGCTGGCTCCGTCGGCAAGGTCGAGCTCGATCAATTTTCCGGCGCGGACGTCGTTGACGCCGGTAAAGCCGAGGCCTTCGAGCGCGTGATGGATGGCCTTGCCCTGGGGGTCGAGGACGCCGTTCTTGAGGGTCACGAACACGCGGGCTTTCATGCGGCACTTCCAATGCTGGCTGGGCTCCGCCGCCTATGCCGCGCCGCCCCGCTTCGGGCAAGGTTAGGCCACTTCTTCACTCTTGCGCGGGCATTGGGCGCGCCCTAGCGCCTCAGCTCCTGGAGGCTCCTCAATGACCAATCCCATCTCTGCCCGGCGCCACGGCGACGTGCTCATCATCCTCAGCAACAATCCGCCGGTAAACGCGCTTGGCCATGCGGTCAGGCAGGGGCTGGTCGCAGCGATCGAGGAAGCCGAGGCCGACGATGCGGTGAAAGCCGTGGTCATCGCCTGCGAAGGGCAGACATTCTTTGCCGGCGCCGATGTCTCGGAATTCGGCACGCCCAAGGCGTTCGAGCAGCCGATGCTGCCGCAAGTCGTCGACCGGATCGAAAATTGCACCAAGCCGGTGGTCGCGGCGATCCACGGGACAGCGCTCGGCGGCGGGCTCGAGGTCGCGCTCGGCTGCCATTACCGCGTCGCGGTCCCGTCGGCGAAGCTCGGCGTGCCCGAGGTCAAGCTCGGCCTGCTGCCTGGCGCGGGGGGCACCCAGCGCCTGCCGCGCGTCGCCGGCGTCAAGCGCGCGCTGGAAATGTGCGCGACCGGCACTCCGATCAGCGCCAAAGACGCGTGCGATTGCGGACTGGTCGACCGGTTGATCGAAGGCGAACTCGTGCCGCACGCGGTCGGTTACGCCGAGGAAGTGCGCGACGTCCGTCCGCTGCCGAAATCGTCGGAGCGGCAGGACAAGATCGAGGGCGTCGATCCGGCGGTGTTCGACGAGTTCATCAAGGCCAATGGCCGCAAGTTGCGCGGGTTCGAAGCGCCGATGAAGAACATCGAAGCGGTGCGGATCGCGACCGAGAAGCCTTATTCCGAAGGCGTGCTCGAAGAGCGCAGACTGTTCATGGAGCTGATGAGCGGCGCCCAGGCCAAGGCGCAGCAATATTTCTTCTTCGCCGAGCGCAAGGCGGCCAAGATCGACGGGCTGCCCGAAGGCACCGTCCCGCGCGACATCAAGCGCGTTGGCGTCATCGGCGCGGGCACGATGGGCGGCGGCATCTCGATGAACTTCCTGTCGGCCGGCATTCCCGGTGACGATCGTCGAGATGAGCCAGGAAGCGCTCGACCGCGGCACCGGCGTGATGCGCAAGAATTACGAGGCGAGCGCGGCCAAGGGGCGGTTCACCGGCGAACAGGTCGAAACGATGATGGGCCTGCTCCGCCCGACGCTCGATTTCGACGCACTTGGCGAGTGCGACCTGATCATCGAGGCGGTCTATGAGAATATGGACGTCAAGAAGGAGATCTTCGGGCGCCTCGACACGATCGCCAAGCCGGGCGCGATCCTCGCGTCCAACACCAGCTATCTCAACATCGACGAGATCGCGGCAGCACTTCGCGGCCGCAGGACGTGCGTCGGTATGCACTTCTTCTCGCCCGCCAATGTGATGAAGCTGCTCGAGGTCGTGCGCGGCGCGAAGACCGCGCCCGACGTGCTGGTGACGGCGATGCAGGTCGCCAAGAAGATCAAGAAGGTCGCGGTGGTCGCGGGCGTTTGTTACGGCTTTATCGGCAACCGCATGCTGATGCCGCGCCAGCTTCAGGCGGAGGCGCTTGCTGCTGGAAGGCGCGACGCCCGAGCAGATCGACCGCGTCCATGTCGAGTTCGGGATGCCGATGGGACCGTTCCAGATGGCCGACCTCGCCGGCGTCGACATTGGCTGGCATCGCGACCCGTCGCGCGTCGAGAATTTGCGCGACGCCTTGTGCGCGATCGACCGCTGGGGGCAGAAGAAGGGCGCCGGTTTCTACGATTATGACGAAAAGCGGCGTCCGGCCCCATCGGCCAAGGTCCAGGGCATCATCGAGCAATTCTCGGCCGACAAGGGCATCGAGCGCCGCGAAATCAGCGACCAGGAAATCGTCGAGCGGACGCTCTACACGATGGTCAATGAGGGCGCGAAAATCCTCGAGGAAGGCATGGCCCAGCGCGCGTCGGACATCGATGTGGTGTGGGTCTATGGCTACGGCTGGCCGGTCTATCGCGGCGGGCCGATGCATTGGGCCGACAGCGAGGGACTGGCCAAGATCGTCGATGGCCTCAAGCGCCAGGAAGCGCGGATGGATGGCTTCAGCTTCTCGAAGTTGCTTCTGGAGAAGGCGGAAGCGGGGAAAAAGTTTACTCGGTAGCTTCCTTCGGCAGCAATATGAGCATTGCCAGCGCGACCGCGGCGACGCCGGCGCCGGCGACGAACACCGCCGCGCTGCCCTCGCGGTCCCACAGGTAACCGGCGCCCAGGCTCGCGAGCAGAAGGCCGACGCCGCTGACGAACCAGAAGGCGCCAAAGCTTGTCGCGCGCAAATGTTCGCGCGCGCTATCGGCGATCATCCGGCTGAAAATGCCCTGTGTCAGCGCCATGTGCGCGCCCCACAAGGCGACGCCGAGCGCGAGGCCGGTAAAGCAGTCCAGCGCGGCGATCACGAGATTGCCCGCGATTAGCGCCGCGATGCCCGCCATCAGCAGCGTGCGCGGCGCGACGCGGTCGCTGAGCGCGCCGGCGGGGTAGGCGAGCGCGACATAAGCCAGGTTGAACAGCACCAGTGTCAGCGGCGACAAGGTCTCGCTAAGGCCCAGCTCGATCCCCTTGAGGATAAGGAACGCTTCCGAAAAACGCGCGAGGCTGAACAGGAACCCGACGCCAAGCAAGCGACGCGTTGCCGGGGCGAGGTTGCGAAAACCGGCGAAGAAGGCCTGCGGGCCGGTCGCTGGAAAGATGCTGGTGAGGTTCGCGCAGCGCGAGCACGCACAGCAGGAATGCCGCCAGCGCCGGGATCGCCGCGATCCAGTAGACCAGTCGGATATCACCGGCGAACCAGACCATCAGGCCGATCGCCGCGGCCGGCGCCAGCAACGCTCCGACCGTGTCGAGCGACTGGCGCAGACCGAACGCCCGCCCTCGCTCCACGGGCGCGGTTTCGTCGGTTATCATCGCGTCGCGCGGAGCCCCGCGAATGCCCTTGCCGAGGCGGTCGGCAAAGCGCGCGGCCATCAGCGCCGGCGCGCTCGCGGCGAGCGGGAACAGCGGCTTGGACAATGCGGCGAGGCCATAGCCGGCGACGATCCACGGCTTGCGCCGCCGGTTGCGGTCCGACAGCCGCCCCGACGCAAGCTTGGCAAAATTGGCGGTCGCTTCGGAAATGCCGTCGATCGCGCCCAACGCCGTCGCGGGCAGGCCCAAGACCACGGTCACGAACGCCGGCAAAAGCGCGTGATAGATCTCGCTTGAAAGGTCCATCAGCATGCTGACGAATCCGAGAATCCAGACATTTCGCGGAAGGGGCCGACGGTGCTGGGTCACGCGCGCCATGGCACTTGCTAGCGGCAAAGTTGCAAGCGGCAAAACATTTGCTAGTCTGCAAGCATGTTCGGGGGCGGATCACCATCGGCACTTGCGGCGCGCTTTGCGGCGCTGTCGCAGCGCTTCATCGCCGACGGGCCAGCCGAGCGCGCCGACCGCACGCGCCGGACGTTGCTTGCGGCGGTCGGAACCAACGAACCCGCGACTCTCAACCAGGTCGCCAAAGCCGTCGGCCGCGGCGCGCCGGCGGTCAGCCGGTCGGTCGAGGCGCTGGTCCGTTCAGGGCTGATCGAGCGCGCGCCCGACCCTGACAACCGCCGCCGCCTGGCGATGCGGCTGAGCGATGCCGGTCGCGAAGCACTGAGCAACCGGCCCGACGCCGCGTCGCGGCTGCTCACGCGGCTCGAGCGGCTCGCGCCGAGCGAGCTACGCGCGGTCGAACGAGCGATCGAAATCCTCGAACGCGGGCTCCTAGGCGCGAGCCCTAGCCCTTGCCGTTGCGGCGCCGCGTTTCCCAGCCCTTCTTCGCCGCCGCCGAACGGCTGCGCGAACGGCCCGACCCGTCGTTCTTGCCGCCCTTGTCCTGCTTGTTGACGGTCGCCCAGGCACGGCTCTCGGCTTCCTTCTTGCCGACGCCGCGCTTTTCATAGCTTTCGGCGATATGCTCGGCCTTGCGATCCTGTTTCCCGGTATAGGCTCCACGTGGCATGACACTTTCCTCCGGATGACTGCCTGCTAAACCACGCAAGGCGCGATCCTGTTTCACCGGGGCGCGGTTGCTGCATTGCAGCATTTCAGCTATGAGGTGCGCCAACTCCTTTCTTCCGGAAAAATCACCAATGAATCTCCGCAACGTGGCGATCATCGCCCACGTCGATCACGGCAAGACCACGCTCGTCGACCAGCTGTTCCGCCAGTCGGGCACGTTCCGCGACAATCAGCGCGTCGAAGAGCGGGCGATGGATTCGAACGACCTCGAAAAAGAGCGCGGGATCACCATCCTCGCCAAATGCACGTCGGTCGAATGGCCGGACGCCAGCGGCACCGTCACGCACATCAATATCGTCGACACGCCCGGCCACGCCGATTTCGGCGGCGAGGTCGAGCGCATCCTGTCGATGGTCGATGGCGTCATCCTGCTGGTCGACGCCGCCGAAGGGCCGATGCCGCAGACCAAGTTCGTCACCGGCAAGGCGCTTGGCCTCGGCCTCAAGCCGATCGTCGTCGTCAACAAGATCGACCGTCCCGACGCGCGCCCGGCCGAAGTGCTCGACGAAGTGTTCGAGCTGTTCCTCGCGCTCGAGGCGAATGACGAGCAGCTCGATTTCCCGGTGCTCTATGCGTCGGGCCGCAACGGCTACGCGGGCACGGAAGACAGCGTCCGCAGCGGCGATCTGACGCCCTTGTTCGAAACCATCGTCAGCCATGTGCCGGCGCCGTCCGCCGACGCCGACGGCCCGTTCAAATTCCTCGTCACCTTGCTCGACCGCGACAATTTCGTCGGCCGCATCCTCACCGGCCTGGTCGCCTCGGGCTCGATCAAGGTCAACGCGCCGATCCACGCGCTCGACCCCGACGGCAAGATCGTCGAGACCGGCCGCGCGACCAAGCTGATGGCGTTTCGCGGGCTCGAGCGGGTGCCGGTCGAGGAAGCCAGCGCGGGCGACATCATCTCGATCGCCGGCCTCACTGTCGCGACCGTCGCCAATACCATCGCCGACCCGTCCGTCACCGAGCCGCTTCACGCCCAGCCGATCGATCCGCCGACGCTGTCGATGCGGTTCGCGGTCAACGATTCGCCGATGGCCGGCCGCGAAGGGACCAAGGTCACCAGCCGGATGATCCGCGACCGCTTGCTGCGCGAGGGCGAATCGCAATGTCGCGATCAAGGTCACCGAAGCCGCCGACAAGGACAGTTTCGAAGTCGCCGGCCGCGGCGAGCTTCAGCTCGGCGTGCTGATCGAGATGATGCGCCGCGAAGGCTTCGAGCTGAGCATCAGCCGCCCGCGCGTGCTGTTCCGCGAGGACGAGACGGGCAACCGCACCGAGCCATATGAAACCGTCGTGATCGACGTCGACGACGAATATTCCGGAACCGTCGTCGAGAAGATGGCGGGCCGCAAGGCCGAGATGACCGACATGCGTCCGTCGGGCGGCGGCAAGACCCGGATCATCTTCTCCGCGCCGTCGCGCGGCCTCATCGGCTATCACGGCGAGTTCCTTTCGGACACGCGCGGCACCGGCATCATGAACCGGCTGTTCGAGCGCTACGGCCCGCACAAGGGCAATATCGAGGGCCGCAAGAACGGCGTCCTCATCTCCAACGGCAGCGGCGCCGCCAATGCCTATGCGTTGGGCTTCCTCGAGGAGCGCGGGATCCTGATGGTCGCTCCGGGCGACCCGCTCTACGAAGGCATGATCATCGGCGAGAACGCCAAGACCGACGACCTCGAAGTCAATCCGATGAAGGCCAAGCAATTGACCAACTTCCGCGCCAGCGGGGGCAAGGACGACGCGATCCGGCTGACCCCGCCCAAGCGGCTGACGCTGGAGCAGGCGATCGCCTACATCGACGACGATGAGCTGGTCGAGGTCACGCCCAAGTCGCTTCGCCTGCGCAAGCGCTACCTCGACCCGCACGAGCGCAAGCGCGCGTCCAGGCAGAAGCAGGCCGCCTGAGCATCGGGCGTGCTGATCGCGGCTTTGCTGCTGGCGGCCAAGCCGCCGCGCCGGTCACTTCGCCGGAAGCGATACGCGACATCGTCATCACCGCCGAGCGCAAGCCTTCGCGCGCGCTGCCGCCGCTGGCCGAGCTCGACGACGCGCAGCTGACCGAGCGCCAGCCCAAAAGCGCCGCCGATGCCGTGCGCGCATTGCCCGGCGTCACGGTGCGCACGAATAGCCGCGGCGAGACCATCGCCCGCGTGCGCGGAAGCGAAGAGCGCCAGACCCAAATCTTCCTCGATGGAGCGCCGCTCGCCGTGCCGTGGGACGGGCGCGCGGATATCGGCGTGCTTCCCGCCGGCCTGATCGGGGCGGTCGCCGTAACCAAGGGCGCTGTGCCCTTGGAATATGGCGCCAACGCGGTTGCCGGCGTGATCGACCTTCAGACCCGCATCGGCGGTCCGGCCGGCTTCCGCGGCGTCGCCCGTGGCGGCCCGCTCGGTTTCGCCGAGGGTGCAGCCATTGCGTCGCTCCCTGCTGGAGGGGTGGATTTGACGTTCGCGGCTGCCACACTGATGCGCGATGCCGAGCCGGTGGCGAGCCTCGCGGCGCTGCCTTTCAGCCAGCCACGCTCCGACAAGCGGCTCAATACCGATCTCGACAGCTTGAGCCTGTTCGGCGCGGTGCGGTTCGAGCGCGGACCGGTGGCAATGCGCGGCGCGCTGCTCCACGTCGCCGCAGATCGCGGGATCGCGCCTGAGTCCGACCGCGACCCGGAGCTCTTCGCGCCGCGCTACTGGCGCTATCCCGACATCGACCTGACCCAGCTGATCCTTGCCTCGAACGTCGCGCTGTCGGCCAAGAGCGCGCTGCGCCTGGTCGGGTGGCGCCAATGGTTCGCGCAGACCATCCTCCAGTATCGCGACGCCAGTTACACGGCAGTGCGCACGCGTGAGGATGACGAGGACGACACGCTCGGCGGGCGCGCCGTGCTTTCCTCGACAGCTCGCGCCGTTCGACCTGCGCCTGATGGCGATCGCCCAGACCAGCACGCATGCCCAGCGCGACCAAGTGCTTTCTGCGGGTTCGCCCGGCCCGCGGCTCGTCTACCGCCAGAATCTGTACAGTCTCGGCGGCGAAGCCGACGCGCCGTTGGCGGCGGGAACCGCCACGCTTGGCATCGCCTATGATCGCTCGGCGAATCCGCGCACCGGCGACAAGCCGGCGCACCCGGCGCGCGGCGCGCTGGCCTTTTCGGCAGCTTATCGAGTGCCGCTGGGCGACGGCTGGATGTTTCTGGCCTCCGCCGGCCGCCGCAACCGCTTCCCTAGCGCGCGCGAATTGTTCGGCGAGGCGCTCGGGCGCTTCCTGCCCAATCCGGGCATCAAGCCCGAGCAGGCGTGGCTGGGCGATCTCGCGCTGACCTACCAGTCCGGAGCGCTGAGCGCGCAGCTCAATCCCTTCGTGGCGCGGACCCGCGACACCATCGCCCAGCGAATTGTCACCGTTGACAGCCGCTCGCTGCGCCAGCGGTATAATCTGTCCGGATCGCTGGCTTACGGCGCGGACGCAGCCTTTACCGCGACGCTTTCGGACCGCTGGGAGGTGGAATTGACCGTCAACCTGCTCCACGCCCGAGCCAATTGCCGGAGCCGCGCCATTCCGACGGCTCCCGCAACGCCCTGCATATGAAATCGCCGCCGCCGCGAGCTTCCGGCCGACGCAAGAGCCTGGCCTTGCGCGCCGAGCTGCGGCGCATCGGGCCGGCGGTCGATCTCGCCCCCGACGGTTCAAGGGCGCGTCTCGCGCCCGGCAATGAGGTCAATCTTCGCGCCCGTTGGAATGTCGCGGAATTTGTTGGGACACGCCTCGCTCTCACCGCCAGCGTCGATAATCTCACTGACGACGTGGTGACACCGCAGCTTGGCCTTCCTCAGGCCGGGCGCGCCTTCCGCTTCGGCGTGCAGATCAACTGAGGCCGAAAGCCGATCAGTTGGCATCCACGAGCGCAAACGCGTGTCGACGCACAAAAAAGGCCGCCTAGGCGCAGCCCTCGGCATAAGTGATGCTTTTCTTGCCGCCGCGCATCGTATAGACGCGGCGATCCTCACCTGTTTCGAACGCCAGTCCCTGTTCGTTCGGAGCGGTCCAGCGGATGAGCAATCTTGCCGGCGGAAGCATGTAGCGGCTTTTTTCGGTCGCCAGGCGCGCGCCATATGCGCGTTTGACCTGGGCATCGGTCGAGCCCACCCGAATTCCGGTCCCAGTGCGGATCTTGCTTGGTTTGAAGACGGACACGCGGGTCAGGCGCTTGTCCTCGAACATGAAGGCGACGCCGGGCAATCCGCGCGCGTCCTTTTCGACACAGATATCGTCGCTTTCGATCGCGGCTCCGCGCAATGGGGTCTTCAGAACGCGTGCAACTTGGGCGCGGGTCATGCCGATCCTGACCGGTCCGAGCCCTTCGGGAGTTAGCACCCAGCTGCTCTGCGCGGCCGCCGCTAACAGCACCAGGCTTATCATTCGCCCCTTTTCCCCATTGAAAGAACCATGTTCCACTCCTCGGGCCGGACTGGCGCGACCGACAAGCGGGACTGGCGGATAAGCTCCATCGCGGCAAGCCGCGGCTGGGCCTTGATCGCCGCGAGCGTGACCGGGCCGATGGCGCGCACCGGTTCGACCCGCACGCTGACCCATTCGGGCGCTTTGGGGTCGGGCGCCGCCGCGCGGGTGACGCGCATGATCCCGACCACCGCCTTTTCGGACATGCTGTGGTAGAAAAACGCTTCGTCGCCGGCTTTCATCGCCTTCAAATGCAGGCGCGCGGCGTTGTTGCGGACGCCGTCCCATTCGGTGCCGCCATCGCGCACCAGATCGGCCCAGCTGAAGCTCGCCGGCTCCGATTTCATCAGCCAAAACGCCATGCGCCTCTCCCGGCCAATGGCTTAGCTTGACGACAGGCGGAGTGATAGCGGCGATGAAGCGAAAAATTTTGGAATAATTTCAATTGGTTCCTTCCGTTCACCCCGGCGGGTTAACAGTTCATCGATGAGGGGGTTGGGCGAATCATCCGAAGGCCATATCTGGGTTCCAGCAAGAGAGCGGGGGGAGCATTAGAGCGCAGCAAGCGCCGAGCTCCCCAGGACAAAGACGGACGAATGCCTCAGCGCCGCGAATGACGACGGTGCAGGCGGTCCGCCAACTGGGACAGAGAAAAAATGGTGAAGCTGCTTGGCGGGCGCAATGCGTCTGCGATCATCGGATTTTGCATGCTCGCGATCGGCTCGAGCGGGGCCAACGCCCAGAACCTTTCGGGTCTGAACGTCAGCGCCGCGGTCAAGGCGGTCGAAGCTGGTGAGGCGGCCGCGCCGGCCGCCGCGACCGCTTCAGCGGCCACGACCGCGCAGGCTCCGGTGAGTCAGGTAGCCGATGTGGCGGTTGCCGTTTCCACGCCGAGCGGCGCAGTGATCCAGGCGCAGCCGGCGCGCACCGTCAGCGTTTCGCTTGGTGCGTCGATCGAGCGGGAAGCGCCGTGGCTCTATCGCCACGGCTGGCCGCTTTATGCGCTGGCCGATCGCTACGCCAATGAGGCGGCGCTCGACGAGCAGGCCAATTGCATCGCCGTTGCCGTTTATCACGAAGCTCGCGGCGAGAGCCTCGATGGGCAGCTGGCGGTCGCCCGTGTGATCATGAACCGCGCCGCTTCGGGCAAGTATCCGTCGAGCTGGTGCGGCACGGTCAAGCAGCCGTGGCAGTTCTCTTTCGTCAATCCGCGCAGCGGCATCATGCCGGGCGTCGACAAGGCGTCGGCGTCATGGCGCAAGGCTGTCGGCATCACTCGGCTCGCGCTCGCCAATGTCGTGCCGAGCGTCGGCAACGACGTCCTGTGGTACCACGCCGATTATGTCGCTCCGTCGTGGGGCCGGCGCCTCAGCCGCGTGTCGAAGATTGGCACGCACATCTTCTATCGCGCGTAATTTGCACCGTTCATCGCAGGCCAGACTCGGCCTGGCGTTAATGCGGTAAGCAAGGGATTCGCAGGCGAAACATATTGGGCGAGGCTCGTAACCGACGATTTTCACGGGGGAATTTCGTCGGTTTGCAGGAGGCGCGCGAGTGCTCAGGATCCTGATCGTCGAAGACGACACGCAGCTTGCGACAACGCTCAAATATCTCGTCGAGGACAATCCGCGTTACCGCGTCGTGGCCATGGCCAGCGATGCCGAAGGCGCGATTGCCGCGGCCGAGGAACATGATCCCGACCTCGTCCTGCTCGACCTCCATCTGGCGCACGGCAGCACCGGTTTTTCGGTCGCGGTGCGGCTCAACGATTTCGGCATTCCGTGCCTGTTCGTTAGCGGCAAAGCCCCGCGTTTCCCGATGCCCGACCTGGCGCTTGGCTGCCTGATGAAGCCGTTCACGGCCGACGACGTCCACCGCTCGCTCGGCATGGCGGAGGATCTGCTCCGCGGCCGCGAAACGCTGCGCCCTCGGATGCCGGAGAATCTGACTTTCTACGAAGCCGCGGCCGAGACGCCGCTGCCCGAGACCAGCTTCATTCCGTCGAAACCGTCGCTGCGCACGCGCTTCGAACATTGGATTTCCGGCCAGCATCACTGAGACCGCCTGGCGCTAGAGCCGCATTATGCCCTGGCGCGGTTCGCGTTGGCCAAAGGTTTGCGCGGTCAACGGCGCTCCGGCATCGAGCAGTGCCTGGCGCCTGTGCTTGATCTCGGCTGAGCGCTGGACGTCTTCGAACGGCAGCAGCGAGGCGAGCGCCGAGTGGGCAAGGACCAATTCTACGAACTGCGCGGTTCGCGGCCAGCGTGACGGGTCGGGCGTGAAGCCGGCATAAGCGCCGTTGCGGAAGAAGCTGGCAATCGCGATGTCGGCGATGCCGATGTCTCCGAACAGGAACCCGCTCTCCGGCAATTCGCATTCAAGATAGTCGAGCGCGGCCGGGATTTCCGAATCCAGCGAGCGTTGGATCCGAGCTTCGTCGCCCGGCTCGCCCCACACCAACGGATGGACGATTTTGGGATAGAACAGCCCCCAGATAAATACGTCTCCGAGGCGGCTGTCGGCGAACTCCTCGAACCAGCGGGCCCGGGCGCGGTCCGCGGGGGTGGCGGGCAGCAGCGGATGGCCGGGATAAGCCTCGTCGAGATATTCGCAGATGACTGTTGAATCGCGGATGCTGAGGTCGCCGTCGATCAGCACCGGGATGCGGCGCAGCGGGCTTAGCCGCTCGAATTCCTCATTGCCGAAAAACGGCGTGATCGGGTCGACCTCATAGGCGACACGCTTGAGGTTGAGGCAGGCGAGCACCTTGCGCACGTAAGGGCTGACGAAACTGCCGATGATGGTGACCGCCATGCGGCGCGCAATGCCGTTTGCGGGGGCAACGGGCAAGCAGGCTGGACACGCTGCAAATGTAGCGCTACAAATGTAGCACAAACCATTTCGAGAGGATTCGTTCGATGCGCCTGTTCCTGCCCCTGACCATAGTTGGACTGCTTGCCGCGCCGCCTGCGGCGATACGTGCCGCCGAAACTGTTGCCGTGCCGGCCTTTCGTTCCGTGGACTTGCGCGGCGGCGGTCAAATTGTCGTCGTTCCGGGCGCCGCGCAGAGGGTCACGCTGGTCGAGGGAAATAGCCGCCTCACGCGCCTGTCGGTCGATCGCCGCGGACGGCTGACCATCGAAGGCTGCCGCAACAATTGCCCGCGCTCGTACAAATTGCGCATCCAGATTCAGTCCCCGCGGATGCCGGACGTGGCGATCAGCGGCGGCGGCCTGGTCAGCGCGTCGCGGGGTTTCCGGTCGCAGGACAATATCTCCGCGGCAATCCATGGCGGCGGCAAGGTCGACTTGAGCGCTCTCGATGCGCGCAACGCCTCGGTCGCGGTCGTCGGCGGCGGCGAGATTCTGGTGCGCGCGCGCTCGACGCTCTCGGCCGCGATCACAGGTGGCGGCGCCGTTCGCTACTGGGGCAATCCGCAGGTCAGCAGTGCGATCCGCGGCGGCGGCTGGATCAGTCGCGGCTCCTGAGCGGGGTCTCCGCCAGGCTGACCCGCCCGCCGTCAAACTCCAGTCCGACGGTCAGCAGCGCGCGGAATTCATTGTAGCCGCCGGTGTCCGGATGGAATGCGTGGAAGAATAATTGCGGCTTCCCACTCAGTCCGGGCGCAACGGAGGCATGGCCCGGCGCAAGCCATTCCGGCGACGATTTCAGCAGCGGCTCGCTTTGCTTGACGTAGGGGCCAAACAACTCGTCCGCGGCGGCGACGCCGAGCCCGTATGAGGCGGTGGAAAAATCATTGCCCGCGTAGAAGAGATAATATCTGCCTTCGTGGCGGGTCACGAACGGTCCCTCGATGAGATGACCTTCCCATTCAAGGTCGTTGGTCAGGATCACGCGGCTCTCGCCGACCAGGGCGCGGCCATCGGCGGCGAGGCGCTGGACGCGCACAGGGGTCGTCATCGCCTCGACGATGGCCGGCGCCCGACCTTGCAGCGCGGCGCGAGCGCGGGCCCAATTCGCGACCGCTGTCTCGATCAGCGGCTGCATGATGAAAAAGCGGACCATCGTGCTCTGCTGGTTGGCCCAGCCGACGATGGCGGCCGCGAAAGCCGCCGTGAGGCGGTCGGCGTCGGTTTCGAACAACACATCGATCAGCGCCGGATCGCCGCGCAAAAGCATTGCCAGCGGGCGCGGCCACAGGCCGTTGCGATCCTCTTTCCACAGCAGATAGGGGGTGCCGTCAGGCTCCACGAAGATGTGCGAATCGATCACTCCGCTGCTCGGCGGCAAATGCGCTGCATCGAGGCCCAACGCCGCGGCATCGATCGCCGGGCCGGTAATCAAAGGCGCGCCATTGTCGGTCCAAGGTCCGGTGGGACCGTTGCTCCGGGCGAGCCCGATGGCCAGCGCGCCGCTCGACTGACGCGCGCTATACACCAGCCAATATTCGTCGCCGACCCGCGCCATTTCGGGCGCCCAGAAGTCGCCGACATTGCGGCCGGTCGCGGTCCAGCGGGGCGCCGCGCCTTCGGGGAAGGCGAAGCCGTGCGGGTGCCAATGCTCGAGGTCGACCGAATGAAGGATCGGAAAGGCGTCGGGCGCGTCGTTCGAGGTCGCCACCAGCCAGTAGCCGTCGGCGGTCTTCACAACCGGCAGGGTCGCCATAGCCGCACAGGATTTGCGGGTGGACATTCTCCGTCAGCAGCGGCTGCCAGCGCACTGCGGGAGGGGAGTGAGTCACCGCGGCGAACCGGTGCGGCACGCGAGTCCCGAAATCGGCCGCCAGCTGACGGTAGAATGACGACACGTCGTGCTGGGTCGCGTTGGCGATTAGGTAGCGGCGCGACTGGCCACCGGCCGCGACCTCAATCGTGAAGCCTTGACCCGACTGCGCGGCGGCGACCGAAAATGAGGGTAGCGACGACATGCCTTTGGTCTTGATTATTTCCGGTGGCCGCTGTCCAGACCCAAATGTCATTGAGGACTGGGCCAAAGTTGCAAAATTCTGAAATCGAAAATTCCAAAATCGTCGTTGTCGGTCTTGGCTACGTCGGCTTGCCGCTGGCGGTTGCCCTGGCGCGCAAGTTCGATGTCATCGGCTATGATATCGACGCGGCACGCATCGCCGAGCTTGCTGCGAACAGCGACCGCACGCGCGAAGTCTCGGAAGCTGATCTCGCCGCGAGCAGTCTTCGGCTCGCGGACGATGCGGGGGCCTGCGCCGCCGCCGACATCTACATCGTCACCGTGCCGACCCCGGTCGATAAAGCCAACCAGCCCGATCTTGGCGCTTTGCTGTCGGCGACGCGGATGATCGCCGGGCTGATCGATCCCGCCCGGCGGCCGACCATCATCTACGAGAGCACGGTCTACCCGGGGGTTACGGAGGACATTTGCGCGCCCGAGATCGAGCGCTGCGCTGGATTGGTCCGGGGACGCGATTTCCGGCTTGGCTACAGCCCCGAGCGGATCAACCCCGGCGACCGCGAGCATAGCATCGACCGCATCACAAAGGTCATCGCGGGAGAAGACGAGGAGGTCGTCGACCAGCTCGCCCACATCTACGGCGCGATCACTTCCGGCGGGGTGTTCCGCGCGGCGTCGATCAAGGCTGCCGAGGCCGCCAAGGCGATCGAGAACGCCCAGCGCGACATCAACATCGCCTTCGTCAACGAAGTCGCGCAGATCCTTTCGCGCATCGGCGTGTCGGTGTGGGACGTGCTTGCAGCCGCGCGGACCAAATGGAATTTCCTCGGCTTTGAACCTGGCCTGGTCGGCGGCCACTGCATCGGCGTCGATCCCTATTATCTGAGCCATCTGGCGCAGAGCCTGGGCCATGACCCGCAGGTCATTCTGTCCGGACGCAAGACCAACGACGGCATGGGCGCGTGGATCGCCGACACGCTTCATGAACAGCGCGCGGGCCAGCCAGGGACCGCGCTGGTGCTCGGGCTGACGTTCAAGGAGAATGTCCCCGATTTGCGTAACAGCCGCAGTTTCGACCTGGTCGCGCGGCTTAAGGCGCTCGGGCACCAGGTCGAGGTTGCTGACCCCATGGCCTCGCCGGATGAAGTGGAGCGCGAATATGATCTCCACATCGTCAGCGCTGGCGGTCGCGCGTTCGATCTGGTCATCGGAGCGGTCAAGCACGAGGCTTATCGGGCGATGTCCGATGAAGCTCTGAGTGGCTTGGTCGCCGAGGGCGGGACGCTTGCCGACCTCAAAGGCATGTGGCGCGAGCGCGCTCTCGACCCCGCGATCAAGCGCTGGCAGCTTTAGGCGCTACAGTCTGGGCACCGTGAAAATTCGCGGAGCTTCAATTACTTAAATCGGGCCTTTGACGCCGATATGGGTGCCCGTGGGTCGAAAGAGCACCCGGTCCGGATAGTCGGCGTCGTTGTTTGGCCGTGCCCTCGGCACCCAAGCTCCAAACTCCGACCGGTGCAGATCCGATCGACAGCGTTTGCACGAACTTTGCCAGCCGGCGGTCGTCAGATAGGCGCGCGACACTGAACGCTGATGGCCGACGACGCGGCACACGATATTACGCATTGGGTTCCCCCCGGAACAATCCATGCGCCATTATAACAGGTTAGATAACTATTCTATAATATTTATTCGAAAAAATTCGGGAGCCCGAACTGCCTGGATCTGCGGGCGGACAAGTGGATGCCCCGTGAGGATTCGAACCTCAATTGACGGAGTCAGAGTCCGTAGTCTTACCATTAGACGACGGGGCAGCAGGTCCGGCGGCGGGATAGGAACCGTGCCCTTGGCTGTCAACGCTACGGACCGCTGCAGCCCACCGACTTGCGGACAAGCCAATAAATGTGATTAAACGCGCGCAAGTCAGCCGCGTGATAACCTGCGGTGCAGAATTGGATATGGGCGTTTCATGGCGCAGAATGTCGCCAGTTCGCCGGAATTGCTGCACGAACCCGAGCAGCACAGCCGGCCATGCGATCCCAGGCACTCCGGGAGGCGCGAGGCTCAACGCCATACCTATGGTGCAATCGACCTCGGAACGAACAATTGTCGACTGCTGATTGCGCGCGCGGGTGAGGGCGGGTTCACGGTCATTGACGCCTTTTCGCGCGTCGTTCGCCTGGGCGAGGGCCTGTCGGTCAGCGATCGCCTCTCCCAAGCGGCGATGGACCGCGCGGTGGGCGCGTTGGCGGTGTGCGCCGACAAGCTGCGCCGCCGCAATGTCTCGATTGCGCGTTCGGTCGCTACGGAGGCGTGCCGCCGCGCCGCGAACGGCGCCGAGTTCGTCGAGCGCGTTCGCGAGGAAACCGGGATCGTGCTCGACATCATCGAGCCCCAGGAGGAAGCACGGCTGGCGGTCCTCGGCTGCCATAAATTGCTCGAGCCCGGGGATGGCCCGGCTTTGATCTTCGACATCGGCGGCGGCTCGACCGAATTGGTGCTGGTCGACCATATGGGCGGAATTCCGCGCATCGTCAGCTGGTGGAGCGCGCCATGGGGGGTGGTCTCGCTGACCGAGAGCGAAGGCCGCGACGCGCTTGAGGGCCCCGACCGGCTGCTCGCCTACAAACGGATGCGCGAGCGCGCGCGCCACGCCTTCGCGCGGTTCGCCGACATGCTGCCCAAGGATCGCCGCGGCATACGGCTGCTTGGCACCAGCGGCACGGTGACGACGCTTGCCAGTGTCCACCTCGCCTTGCCGTCTTACGACCGCAAGGCGGTCGACGGCCTCCACGTGCCCGTCGGCGCGATGCAGAACATCAGCACGATGATCGCCGGGATGGATTATTCGGAACGCTCGCGGTTGCCGTGCATCGGCTCCGAGCGCGCGGACCTCGTCGTCGCCGGCTGCGCGATCCTCGAGGCGATCATCGAAATTTGGCCGGCGGAAAATCTCGGCATCGCCGACCGCGGCATCCGCGAAGGCATTTTGCGCTCGCTCATGGCGCGTGACGGCTGGGCGCTTTGAAGCACATCCGCACTGCCAAGGGACGTAAGGTTTCCTCGACGCGGTGGCTCGAGCGACAGCTCAACGACCCCTACGTCAAGCGTGCCAAGGCGGAGAATTACCGCAGTCGCGCGGCCTATAAGTTGATCGAGCTCGACGAGCGGTTCGGTTTGCTCAAGGGCGTCAGGAACGTGATCGACCTGGGCATCGCGCCGGGCGGGTGGAGCCAGGTCGTCCGCCGCACCAGTCCCCAGGCCAAGGTCGTCGGCATCGATTTCCTGCCGACCGACCCGATCGACGGGGTCGAGATCCTGATGCTCGATTTCATGGACGAAAGTGCGCCCCGACTGCTCCGCGAAGCGCTCGGGGGGCCCGCCGACCTGGTCTTGTCCGACATGGCCGCGAACACTGTCGGCCATCCGCAAACCGACCATTTGCGGACCATGGGACTGGTCGAGGCAGGACTCGAATTCGCGACCGAAGTCCTGAGGCCCGGCGGGGCTTATGTGGCCAAGGTGCTGGCTGGCGGCGCAGACAATAATCTCGTCGCAACGATGAAGCGACATTTCACGACGGTGAAGCACGCCAAGCCCCCCGCAAGCCGCAAGGGCTCGTCCGAATGGTATGTCGTCGCGCAAGGCTTCAAGGGGGCGCCCGGGAACGATTGATTTCGAGGCCGCCCCAACTATCCTGAAGCCAGTTATCCGGGGGGAACGGCGATGCGCAGAATGCTTCCTTGGCTGTTGATCGCCATTCCGCTGCTTTATTATTTCGCCTTGCTGGTCGGAGCCGCGACCTATCCGGGCTATAGCCATGTACGGAATTACGCGAGCGAGCTTGGCGCTGCGGAGGCACCTTATCCGGCGATCTTCAACGTCTCCATCATGCTTGCCGGTATCGCCGCAGTCGGCGCCGCGGCGTTGCTTCCGCGCGGGCTCGCGCAGCTGGGCGGCGCGCGCATCTGGTCGGTGCTCGCGGCGGTCGGGCTCGGATTGTGGGGCGCGGCGATGGTGATGGGCGGCCTGTTCCCGATGCCCAACAATCTGCATGGCGGGTTCGGACTCGGCCTGGCCGGGCCGCTCATTCCACTGTTTCTGATGCTAGCGCTGCGGTCGATTCCCGGCACGCGGGAAATGCGCTGGTTCCTCGGCCTAGTATTCGTGGCTTCGGTCGTGATGCTTGCGATCATGTTAGGCCTCGGCGGCCTCGTCACCCGCGCCAATGTCGGCTTGTGGCAACGGGCCAACACCTTTGCCGGCATTCCCTGGCTTGCAGTGTTCGGATTGTGGCTGTCGCGCGGCCAAGCGCGGGTGCACGAATAGGTGGAGCTACTTGTTCGTGCGGGCCTCGGCGATCGCCGCCTTTAGCGCGTCGTAGCCAACGGCACCGTTAAGGACCTTGTCGCCGACGATGAACAAAGGCGTCCCGGTGGCGCCGAGCTTCCCTGCCAGGTCGAAGTTGCGCTTAAGCTCGGCTTCCGCTTGCGGGTCGTTGGCCGCCGCGGGCGCGAGACCTGCGACCCGCGCCGCGGCGGCCATGGTCTCGGGCGCCGGGCGGCCGGCGGCCCATAAAGCGTCGTGGAACTGGCCGAAGCGGCCGACTTGGGAGGCGGCAAGCGAAAGCCGCGCGGCGGCGACGCTGTCGGGGCCGAGGATCGGCAGCTCGCGATAGACCACGCGAAGCTGCTTGTCCTCGCTGACCAGCCGATCGATCACCGGGTTGCTGCTTTTGCAATAAGGGCAGGCGTAGTCGAAAAATTCGACCAGCGTGACGTCGGGCTTGGCCGAGCCCTTCCACGAACTCGCGAACGGGGTTTCGAGCGCGGCGCGATTTGCCTCCAGTACCGGGGCATATTGAGCGTCGCGCAACGCGTCCGCGGTGTCGGTAAGGATCGCCGGGTCGGCGAGCATGCCCTGCCGTACGATTTTACTGCTGATCAGCGTGGGCGCCGCGAACAGCAGGAGCGCGGCAGTTGCCAGCGATCCGATCAGGCCCCCCGAAAGCGCCGCTCCGAAGGCTCCGCGCTTCGGCGGCGCTTGGTTCTCGCTCACTCGCTGCGGTCTTTCCTGTTCTTCTTTTTCAGTTCCGTCCGCGACACCATCGCAATATCCTGTGCGCGAAGCCAGTCCGGCGATCCTGACGGGATGCCCTTCATCGCCCGCTCCGCGCTCGCGAGAGCCAGTTTCGGCTTGTCCTCGAGGTTGCTTCGCTCGGCCGTGGCAAGCGCCGCCCGAGCGAGATCGCCTTCGCGGTCGTAAATCACCCCAAGCTGATACCAGGCAAAGGGGTTCTGGTTGTCCCGGTTGACCGCCGCTTTCAGCACTTGCTTGGCCTCCGCGAAATTGGCGGCCGTGCCCGTCTCGACCAAAGCATGGCCGAGCATCGAGGCGATCAGGGGCGAGTTGCGTGACAATTCGGTGGCTTCGCGCAGCGGCGCAATGGCTTCTGCCGGCTTGCCGCCTTCAAGCAGGATCTGACCCTTCAATTCGAGGAAGAACGGGTCCTTGGGATTGGTTGCGAGCAGCGCGTCGGCCTCCGCCAGCGCTTTATCCGGATAGCCGCTGACATGATATGCGTAGGCGCGGGCATAATGCGCCGGGACGCTCTGGTCGCTTTCCGGATATTTAATGGTCGCCTTGCGCGGGTTGCTGAACCCGGCAAGTTTTGCCTTCACACGGAGGAAGCGCGCGTTGAGCTCTGGGTCTGGCGGCGAGCCCCAGGCGGGGTCGGCACGCAATCTATGCTCGAGTGCCTGGACCCGCTCGGACGACAAGGGATGGGTGCGCCCGTAACTGTCCTTGGAATAGATCGCGAGCCGGTATTCCTGGTTCTGGAGCTTGCCGAAAAAGGCGAGCAAGCCCTTTCCGCTGAGCCCCGACGCCGAGAGATATTTGGCTCCGGCCTGGTCCGCCGAGCTTTCCTGGGCGCGAGTGAAGGCGAGGAACTGGCCCATCGCCGCCTGCTGACCGGCCATCATGATGCCCATTCCGGCATCGCCCGCCCCGGCTGCGATCGCCAAAGCGCCCAGGATCATCGTTGCGATGGTCATCCCCGTGGCCTGCCGCGAGCCCTCCGCAATTCTGATCGAGACGCCCTGGTTCACATGGCCGAGCTCATGAGCAATGACGCCCTGGACCTGGCCGACGTCATCGGCGGAATCGAGCAGGCCGGACTGAAGATAGACATTCTGCCCGGTGGCCACGAACGCGTTGATTTCAGGGTCGTTCAGCAGGACGATGTTGACGCTTGCGGGATCCAGCCCGGCAGCCTGGACCAGTGGCCGCGAAATGTCCTGGAACAACAGCTCCGTCTCGCTGTCGCGAAGCGCTTGCTGCGCCGCCGCCGGCCGCGCCGCGAGCGCCAGGAGCAGCGCGATCATCAGCATTCGCGCAATACGTGCGAGAGGCGGTTTCATTGCCTTGAGCTTACCATCCGGCCGCCTGAACCGCCGATGAAAGCGCGGGGTTAGCCGAACGTCCGTTGCCACCAGCCGCGCCGCGTTTCCCCGCCCTCCGTGCCGGTTGCATCGTCGTTCGCAGCGGATGCCGAGGCAGCGGCTTGCTCCTTGGGCGCGCGCGACGGCTTGGACGGCTGGTCCTTGTCGGCCGACGCCTTGCTCCGACGCTTGCGCGCGGGCGGCTTGGCCGGCGGCTCGTCGGGATTATCGCCTGGCTCCTCGGCGGCAACGACCGGGTTGGGGGGCACGGTCGGCTCGGGCGCTGGAACGGCCTCGCCCGTGTCCTCGCTGGCCGCAGGCTTGCGGCGTCCGCGCCGCGGCTTCGCGGGTGGCGCGGCGTCGTCGGCCGGACCGGTCTCGGCGATCGGCGGTTCCTCGTCGATCGGCCGTTCGACCATTGGCGAGCTGTCCGGCTCGACGGTTTCAGCGCGCTCAGCATCGGCGCGCTTGCCGCGGCGGCGGCGCGGGGCACGGGCCGGCCGCTCTGCTTCGGGCTCGGCGTCGGGCCGGGCATCGGCTGCGGGAGATGTTTCGACCTGGTCCGCCTCGGCGCCATCGGCGGCTTGAGGTTCGCGACCGCTGTCCGATCCGCTTTCCTGCTCGCGCCGGCTGCGGCCGCGGCCGCCGCGACGGCGGCGCCTGCGGCGGCGGCCGTGACGATCCTCGCCGCCTTCCTCGCCGTCGCCGGCATCGCTGCCGGCAAGGGAAATCTCGAGGACATCTTCGCCGCCCTCTTCGTCGGCCTCCATCTCCTCGCGTTCGTCCATCTCTTCGGCGTCGAAATCGTCGTCATCCTCGTCGGCCGGCTGGATGCTTGTCTGCGGCAGGCCGACGGGGGCGACCGGGCGCGGGCCGGAGCTGTCGACCGCCATGCGGGCGCCCTCAAAGGTCTCGTCGATGAGGACTTCGATCGACACGCCATAGCGCTGCTCGATGTCGGCCAGTTCGGAACGCTTCTTGTTGAGCACGTAAATCGCCGCGTCGCGCCCGGCGCGAAGCAGGATTTTCTCGCCGCGGCCGCGCGCGGCCTCGTCGTCGATCATCCGCAGCGCGCTGAGACCGGCGGACGCGGCGGTGCGCATCAGGCCGGTGCCCTCGCAATGCGCGCACGGCCTGGTCGAGGCCTCGAGCACTCCGGTGCGCAGCCGCTGGCGGCTCATTTCCATCAATCCGAACGAGCTGATCCGGCCGACCTGGATGCGGGCGCGGTCGTTGCGCAGCGCGTCCTTCATCGCTTTCTCGACTTTGCGGACGTGACTCGATTGCTCCATGTCGATGAAGTCGATCACGACCAGCCCGGCCATGTCGCGCAGGCGCAGCTGGCGCGCGATCTCGGCCGCGGCCTCGAGGTTGGTGGCGAACGCCGTCTGCTCGATATTATGCTCGCGGGTCGAGCGGCCGGAGTTGATGTCGATCGACACCAGGGCCTCGGTCGGGTTGATCACCAGATAGCCGCCGGACTTCAGCTGGACGATCGGCTGGTACATCGCCGACAACTGGTCCTCGACGCCGTGGCGCTGGAACATCGGCACCGATTCCGAATGCAGCTTCACTCGCCGCACGTGGCTCGGCATGAGCAGTTTCATGAAGCCGCGGGCGGCCTTGTAGCCTTCCTCGCCCTCGACGATCACTTCGTCGATCTCGCGGTGGTAGAGGTCGCGGATCGCGCGCTTGATGAGGTCGCTGTCGCGGTAAATCAGCGCCGGCGCGGAGCTGCCCAGCGTCTTTTCGCGGATTTCGTCCCACAGCCGCGCGAGATAGTCGAAGTCGCGCTTGATCTCGGTCTTGGTGCGCGACAGGCCGGCGGTGCGGACGATCAGCCCCATGGTCGAGGGCAGGCTCAAATCCGCCATGATCGACTTCAGCCGCTTGCGGTCCGCGCCGTTCGAAATCTTGCGCGAAATGCCGCCGCCGTGGCTGGTGTTGGGCATCAGCACGCAATAGCGGCCGGCGAGGCTCAGATAGGTCGTCAGCGCCGCGCCCTTGTTGCCGCGCTCTTCCTTGACGACCTGGACGAGCAGCACCTGACGGCGCTGGATGACGTCCTGGATCTTGTAGCGGCGGCGCAGATTCTGGCGCTTCCTGCGGAGCTCGTCGGCGGCGCTTTCGTCGACCGCCGATCGGTTCGAGCCGGTGCCGGTCTCGGTCGTCGTCGCGGCTGCGGTTTCGGCGCTCGCTTCGGTCGAGGTGCCTTCCGCCGCGCCCTCATCCCGATCGTCACGGCGATCGTCCTCGTAATGACGGTCATCGTCGTCGTAGCCGGCGCGCAGCCGCTCTTCCTCGGCGGCGTGTTCGGCTTCTTCGCGCAGCAAGGCGTCGCGGTCGGCCTTGGGGATCTGGTAGTAATCGGGATGGATCTCGCTGAATGCGAGGAAGCCATGGCGATTGCCGCCATAGTCGATGAACGCCGCCTGGAGCGACGGTTCGACCCTGGTTACCTTGGCTAGGTAGATATTTCCCTTGAGCTGCTTGTGCTCGGCGGACTCGAAGTCAAATTCCTCGATCCGGCTCCCTTTGACGACGGCGACCCGAGTTTCCTCCGGGTGGCGCGCATCGATCAGCATGCGCATTGACATTGAAATTTCTCCGGGCGCGCCTGCTCGGCCAGAATGAGCCGAGGCGCGTGATGAGTGATGCCGGGCCGGCGGCGATAGCGCTGCCGGCCGTGGCGGATGTTGCGGATAGTGCCTCTGCTGCAATCGCCATCACGCTTCTCGGCGCGGAAGACGCGCCCGCCGGCTCTGTGAAGAGCGGACGAAAGGCGCGTTGTGGCATCATGCGAGCGTCAACCTCGTGAAAGACCGCCAGCCGTCGCACCGGCCGTGGCTTGGTCGCTCCGGCGCGTCGCCGAAGGTCGTGAGCGGGGTTAGCACCGCCTGTTAGCCCCGGCAACCGCTACGTCTGCGGATCGGCCAGAGCTCACCGTGGGCCGCAACTCTCAATTTTTCATTAACCATAAGCGCGTGATAGATGGGCGAGGATCGAGGGGTCGGGTGATTTGCTGAATAAGTTCGCTGTGCCGAACCGGTCGCTTGGCGCCGCCGCTGCAATCGCTCTGGCGGCGGGGGCAGCGCTGCTGCTCGCTTTCGGGCCGGGCGCGGGGAGCGTGGTTGCCGGCGACGACCCGTTCGCTCGGCTTTCGAACGCGGGGCGGGGAGCCTGACGGTCGACCTTCCTGCGCCCGCCGAGCAGCGCATCTATGGCGGGCTCAGCGCTCGCGGGCGTCCAATCGTCGTCATCGACGCGGGCCATGGCGGGAGCGATCCCGGCGCCCGAAGCGTCGATCACGAGCCGGATGACGCGATCGTCGACACGATTGCCGAAAAGGATTTGGCGCTGGCGCTCGCCAATGCGCTTCGCGATGAACTGGTCAAACGCGGGCGGGTCCGCGTCGCCATGACCCGCGAGGACGACCGCTATCTCACTCTCGACCAGCGCGCGGGCGTCGCGCGGAGGCTCGGCGCGGGCCTGTTCGTCTCGCTCCACATCGACAGTGCACCCAACCCGCTGGCGCGCGGCGTGAGCATCTATTCGCTGTCGGACGTCGCGTCGGACGCCGAGGCGGCGCGCTTTGCGGCCGCCGAAAATCGAGGATCGTCCGGTGCGCTCGAAGCAGCCGACCCGGTGCAGGCGCTGCTTTCGGATCTGGCGATGCGCGGCCAGATGACCGCTTCCGCGAACTTTGCGGCGCGACTGGTCGACAAAGCTTCGGGGCGGGTCGGGCTGCGGCCTGAGCCGCACCGCTTCGCCGCATTCCACGTGCTGCGCCGATCCGGCACTCCGGCGGTGCTCGTCGAGGCCGGATATTTGAGCAACCGCGACGACGACCAGCTTCTGCGATCGCCCGCTTACCGTGCCGCGCTGGTCACAGCGCTGGCCCAGGCGATCGAAGCCGACATCGCGGCACGCGCCGCGCGCGCTGGGCGCTAATCAATCTTCCGCCGCGCGTTTGAACGGGCTAGAGGATCGCCCGAATGAAGCTCCCGCGCCTGAACGTCTCCAACTGGCCACTTCCCGACCTCGTTGCCTTCAACAACAGGGTGCACGGGCGGGTCGACCCGTGGTTTGCGCGCCGCTGGGTGCGCCGGGTGACCTGGACCGGCCTCGGGCTTTTCACTTTTTTCGCCGCCGTGTGGCTCTATTTCGCGAGCGGCCTGCCGTCGTCGCAGACGCTTCTTGCCTATCAGCCGCCGCTGCCGACCAACGTCCGCGGCTATGACGGGACGCCGGTCCAGACCTTCGCGCGCGAGCGTCGCGTCGAGCTTTCCTATGACGAATTCCCGCCGCTGGTGGTCAACGCTTTCTTGTCCGCCGAGGACAAAGGCTTTTTCACCCACCCCGGCATCGATTTCCTCGGGCTTGCCGGCGCGGTGGTCGACTATACCGCAAAAAGCGTCACCGGCGGCCGCGCCAAGGGCGGCTCGACCATCACCCAGCAGGTCGCCAAATATCTGCTCCGCGACAGCAGCTACAATATCGGGCGCAAGGTGCGCGAGGCGATCCTCGCTTTCCGCCTCGAATCCGCGCTGACCAAGGAGCAGATTCTCGAGCTTTACCTCAACTCGATGTTCCTCGGGCGCAACGCCTACGGCGTGCAGGCCGCGGCGCGCGCCTATTTCGACAAGGACGTGGGTGAGCTTACGCTGCCCGAAGCAGCCTATCTCGCGGTGCTGCCCAAGGCGCCGGCGAATTACGATCCGGTGCGCGCCACCCAGCGGGCGCTCGACCGGCGCAATTACGTGCTTCGCGAGATGTTCTCCAACGGCGCCATCACCGAAGCCGCAATGGCGCTCGGCTGCCGCGACCCCGCTCGGCACGATCCGCTACGGCAGCAACGAGAAATTTCGCCAGCAGGGCGGCTATTTCATGGAGGAAGTGCGCCGCGAGCTGATCAAGAAGTTCGGCGAGAAGGCGGAGGACGGCCCCAACAGCCTCTACGCCGGCGGCCTGTGGGTGCGCACCTCGATGGACCCCCGGATGCAGGACGCCGCCGCCCAGGCGCTGCGCGACGGGCTGGTCAAGTTCGACGGCGGCCGCGGCTGGCGCGATCTCGAGCTCAGCATCGATGTCTCGGGCGACTGGGCCGGCCAGCTCGACCGCGCCCCGGTCGGCAGTCGGTTTTCCCGACTGGCGCAAGGCGGTGGTCCTGTCCAAATCCGGAGGCTCGGCGACGATCGGCTTCGCCAACGGCTCAACCGGCACTCTTCCTGCGTCCGCGGCGTCGCAGCCCAAGCGCGGCGTCGGCGGCGCCGCGTTCGGTTTCCTGCGGCCGGGAATGATCATCATCGTCAAGGACAATGGCGGCAGCTACCAGCTGCGTTCGATCCCGGAGATCGGCGGCGGGTTCGTCGCCGAGGAAGTCCGGACCGGCCGCATCCTGGCGATGCAGGGCGGTTTCGACGTCATCGGCTCAAGCTACAATCGGGCGACGCAGGCGCTGCGTCAGCCGGGCTCGGCGTTCAAGCCGATCGTTTACGTGACCGCGCTCGAAAACGGCATGACGCCAGCCACGATCTTGGTCGATTCGCCCTTCTGCGTCTGGCAGGGCGCGGGCCTGGGCAACAAATGCTTCGTCAATTTCGACCGCGGCTATGCCGGACCGCACACCATGCGCTGGGGCGTCGAGCAGTCGCGCAACCTGATGACCGTCCGCGCCGCCTCCGAAACCGGAATGGCCAAGGTCATCGACAACGCCAAGAAGCTCGGCGTCGGCGACTATCCCAATTATCTGTCGATCGCGCTCGGCGCCGGCGACACCACCGTCGCCAAGCTGGTCAATTCCTATGCGGTCCTCGCCAATCACGGCCGCTCGGTCCGACAGACCACGATCGATTATGTCCTCGACCGCAACGGCAAGGTAATCTTCCGCACCGACAACCGCTGCGCGCTGATGGAAAACTGCAACGCGCCTGACTGGAATGGCGGGGCGATGCCGCGGCCGCCCAACCGCACGCGCCAGCTGATCGACCCGATGGCGGCATTCCAGATGGTCCATATCCTCGAAGGCGTGGTCGAGCGCGGGACCGCGACCAGCTTGCGCGATCTTGAACCGGCCGCTGTTCGGCAAGACCGGAACGACGTCCGGACCGACCAACGTGTGGTTCGTCGGCGGCACGCCGGACGTCGTTGCCGGCGTTTATCTGGGCTACGACCAGCCGCGTTCGATGGGCGGCTATGCCCAGGGCGGACGAATCGCCGCGCCGATCTTCAAGCAATGGGCCAAGGCAGCGCTTGCCGATCAGCCCAAGGTGCCGTTCGTCGCGCCGGCAGGCATCCGCTGGGTGCGGATCGACCGCGGCAGCGGCAAGCGCGTCTTTGGCGTCTTCCCGACCACCGAAGATCCCAAATCGTCGGTCATCTGGGAAGCCTTCCAGCCGCAGACCGAGCCGCGCCGCTCCTATCGCCGCGAAGGCGGCGGTCTTTATGGCGAGGACGACGAACAGGCGCAGCAGCGTCAACAGCAGGCGCAACGGCGCGCGACCGTTCGCCGGCCGCGGCCGCCGCGGATCGCCCCGACCCCCCCGCCAATTGCGGCGCCTGCTCCCGCGCCGACCCAGAACAGCATCTGATGCGCGCCGAAGCGCAGGCCCATATCGACCAGATCAACGCGGCGACCGCTCTGCTGCGCCGATTTCTTGACTGGGACCGGGCGCAAAAGCGGCTCGATGAGCTCAATGCAAAGGTCGAGGACCCGACCTTGTGGGACGATCCCAAAGCGGCGCAGGAGCTGATGCGCGAGCGGCGCCGGATCGAGGAAGCGATGAATGCGACCACCGCGATCGAGCGCGAGCTGTCCGACACGTCCGAGCTGATCGAGATGGCCGAAAGCGAAGGCGACACGGCGCTGGTCGACGATGGCGTGCTCGCGCTTGCCGAGCTTGCCGAGCGCGCCGAGCGCGACAAGGTCGCGGCGCTGCTCGCCGGCGAGGCCGACGCCAACAACAGCTATGTCGAGGTCAATGCCGGGGCCGGCGGCACCGAGAGCCAGGACTGGGCCTCGATGCTCCAGCGGATGTACAGCCGCTGGGCCGAGCGTCACGGGATGAGCGTCGAACTGATCGACCATCATTCGGGCGAGCAGGCCGGGATCAAGTCCGCGACCATCCTGATCAAGGGCGAGAATGCCTACGGCAATCTGAAGACCGAGAGCGGGGTTCACCGGCTGGTGCGGATCAGCCCCTACGACAGCTCGGCGCGGCGCCACACCAGCTTCGCCAGCGTGTGGGTCTATCCCGAGGTCGACGACGACATCGATATCGAGATCAACGAGAGCGATCTGCGCATCGACACCTATCGCGCTTCAGGGGCCGGCGGGCAGCACATCAACACCACCGACAGCGCGGTGCGGATCACCCATATTCCGACCAACATCGTCGTCTCGTGCCAGAATCAGCGCAGCCAGCACAAGAACCGCGCCGAGGCGATGAAGCAGCTAAAGGCGCGCTTGTACGAGGCCGAGCTGCAGCGGCGCGAGGCCGAGTCCGACGCCGCCAACGCAAGCAAGACCGACATCGGCTGGGGACACCAGATCCGCTCCTACGTCCTGCAGCCCTATCAGCTGGTCAAGGATTTGCGCACCGGCGTGACCTCGACCGCGCCGGGCGACGTGCTCGACGGCGATCTCGACCGATTCATGGCCGCGGCATTGTCGCAGCGCGTCACCGGCGAAAAGGTCGAGGTCGAGGATGTGGAATAGCCGAGCCGTCAACGGGCTTAGCCTCCTTTGCACGATCCTCCTCGCAGGCTGCCAATCGGAGGCGCCCGAGGCCCAATTTCCCGAGGCCCAGCGCGACGTCGCTCCGATCGTCAGCGATTCCTTCTCCACCGAGGACGCGCGCGATCGCCTTGGCGAGGCCGAGCAGGTGATGAAGCTTGCCGGCGTGAAGCCCGGCATGTCGGTCGCCGACGTCGGCGCCGGCGAGGGCTATTATACCGTTCGCCTGGCGCCGGTGGTTGGCCCGGCCGGCCGCGTGCTTGCTGAGGACATCATGGCGGACGCACGCGATGCACTCAGCGACCGGGTTCAGCGCGACAAGCTGGACAATGTGTCGGTAAAGCTCGGCGCGCCCGACAATCCGATGCTTCCCGCCGGCTCATTCGACCGCATTTTCCTCGTCCACATGTATCATGAGGTGCAGTCGCCCTATGCGTTCCTGTGGCATTTGCGTGAGGGGCTGAAGCCGGACGGGCTGGTGATTGTGGTGGACGCCGACCGGCCCACCGGGCGTCACGGGATTCCGCCGGCAACCCTTGATTGCGAACTTGGCGCGGTTGGCCTGGAGCGGGTGAAGTTCGCCCGGCTGGAGGATAGCGAGGCTTATTTCATGGCGTTTCGCGCCGCCGCGCCGCGTCCCGCTCCCGCGCGGATCAAGGCCTGCAAGAGCTAAAGCAGACCCAGTTTCCGGAAGCTCGTGCATTCGGTTCCGGCAAACACCAGATGGTCGATGATCGCGCAGTCGAGCGCATCGGCAGCCGAGGCCAGCCGGCGCGTCGACCTGCAGTCGCTGTCGCTCGGGCGCGCATCACCGCTCGGGTGGTTGTGCGCCAGGACGATCCCGGCGCTGCCGTGCGTCGCCGCGTCGCCGATGATCTGCTTGAGCGGAAAATCCGCGCCATGTTCGTCGCCCGGAAAACGCGACAAATGGACGCATCGGGCTTCTTCGTCGAGATGGGCGACCCACAGGCTTTCGCGGGTCGGGTCGCCGTCGAACATGCATCCGGCGAAGAAGCGGCGGGCAACAGCCAGGCCGTCAAGTTTCAGAGGTAGCTCGGCACGCTGATAACGCATTTGGGAAACTTAGGCTCGCGGGGTGGTCGCGCTACTCGAACCGAGTCCGGATCGGCGCCAATGCGGAGCAAAGGCCGCTAGAGCCGTTTGCCCGGAAGTCCGCGCTTGATCGTCAGCCCCGGCGCTTTAGGGTCGACCGGTGCGCCAATATCTCGACCTCATGCAGCTCATTCTCGACAAGGGCACGGAGCAGCAGGACCGGACCGGAACCGGGACCCTTGTCGTGGTTCGGCGCGCAGATGCGTTTCGACCTCGCCGACGGCTTTCCGCTGCTGACGACGAAAAAGCTCCATATTCGATCGATTATCGTGGAATTGCTGTGGTTTCTGCGCGGCGACACCAACATCGCCTGGCTCAAGGAGCGCAAAGTGCGCATCTGGGACGAGTGGGCCGACGAGAACGGCGACCTCGGGCCGGTATACGGCAAGCAATGGCGCAATTGGGAAACCAGCGACGGCCGCAGCATCGACCAGATCGCCAACCTCGTCGAGCTGATCAAGAAAGATCCCTATTCGCGGCGGCAGATCGTAACAGCCTGGAATCCTGGAGAAATCGAGCGGATGGCGCTGGCCCCGTGCCATTGCCTGTTCCAGACCCAGGTATCCGGCGGGCGGCTTCACCTCCAGCTCTATCAGCGCAGCGCCGACCTGTTCCTCGGCGTTCCGTTCAATATCGCTTCCTATGCGCTGCTGACGCATTTGCTTGCGCGCGAATGCGGGCTGGAGCCGGGCATGTTTGTGTGGACCGGCGGCGATTGCCACCTTTATTCGAACCATCTCGAGCAGGCCCGGCTGCAATTGACCCGCACGCCCAAGCGCCTGCCGGAACTGGCAATCGCCGATCGCGGGCAGGGGCTGTTCGACTATGAGGCCGAGGATTTCAGCTTCGAGAATTACGAACCCGACGCGCATATTGCGGCGCCAGTGGCCGTTTGAGCGTCTCGCTCAAAAAAATAACGCTAGCGAAATGGACCCGTTTCCACGACGCAGCGTTGACCTGACTTAAATCACCCAAGGAGAGCATCCATGTTCCAGAAACTCGCTACTGTCGCCCTGATGGGCGCCGCGCTGGTCGCAGCCGCCTGCAACACCGTCCGCGGCGCCGCTGCCGACGTCAACTCGGTCGCCAATTGCACCGAAAACGCCATCGACGGCACCGGCACCTGCTAATCGGCTAGACAAACCGGCAGACCTGCGGCCATGATCGTTCCATCTCCATAATGATGAGAGGAACAATCATGGTTCACAAGCTAATGACCGCGGCGCTAATCGTCGGGGCGCTCGGCATCGCCGCGTGCAACACGGTTCGCGGCGCTTCCAGCGACGTCACATCGGTCGCGAACTGCACTCAGAACACGGTCAACGGGCGCAACTGCTAAGTCCGGCACCCGACCAATAGAAAAACCCCGCCAGCGCGAGCCGGCGGGGTTTTTTTATACGACGCGCATCGAGGAGGACTTACTCCTCGCTTTTGGCGTCCTCGAGCTTGGTTTCCTCGGTTTGCAGATAGTCCCCGGCGTCGGCGTCGGTGCCACGGCCGCTGGGCACGACGTCGCCAAGCGGGTCGTCACCGGTACCGGCGTCCTCGCGCGGAGTTCGCGCATTCTCGGCCGCGCGCAGTTCCTCGGCCGAATCGGGCGCAATCAGCGCTTCCGCCATGCGCCTCTGCTGGGCGCGCAAAGCCGTGTCGCGTGACGAAGCCGCGACGCGCAGGCGGTTCATGCCGGCGCCGGTCCCGGCGGGGATCAGCCGACCGACGATGACATTCTCCTTGAGGCCCTGAAGCGTGTCGACCTTGCCCTGGACCGCGGCCTCGGTGAGCACGCGGGTGGTTTCCTGGAACGAGGCGGCCGAGATGAAGCTGCGGGTCTGCAAGCTCGCCTTGGTGATGCCGAGCAGTACAGGCTTGCCGACGGCGGGCTTCTGCTTCTTCTCGAGCCGTCCGTTGGCTTCGTCCATCTCGTCGCGGTCGACCTGCTCGCCGGCGAGCAGCGTGGTGTCGCCGCCGTCGGTGATCTCGACCTTTTGCAGCATCTGGCGAACGATCACTTCGATATGCTTGTCGTTGATCTTCACGCCCTGGAGTCGATAGACCTCCTGGATCTCGCTGACGAGATATTCGGCCAGCGACTCCACCCCGAGCACTTCGAGGATGTCATGCGGATCGGGTGAGCCGCCGACGAGATTGTCGCCGCGCTTGACGAAATCGCCTTCCTGGACCTCGATCACCTTGGACTTGGGAACGAGATATTCGACCGGCTCGCCGCCATCGTCGGGGACGATCGCGATTTTGCGCTTGGCCTTATAGTCCTTGAGGAAGCTGACCTTGCCCGAGACCTTGGCAATGATCGCATTGTCCTTGGGCTTGCGCGCCTCGAACAGTTCGGCGACCCGCGGCAGACCGCCGGTGATGTCGCGAGTCCTGGCGGCTTCGCGCGGCATCCGGGCGAGCACTTCGCCGGCCTCGACCTTCTGGCCGTCCTCGACCGCGACGATGGCGCCGGCGGCAAGGCGATAGACGCCGGCCTCGGCGTCCTTCTTGCCGGCCAGCGTGAGGCGCGGGTGAAGCGACTCCTTCTTGGTCTTGGTCATGTCTTCGGTAACGACGCGCTGGGTGATGCCGGTCGATTCGTCGAGCTGCTCGGTCATCGTCCGGTTCTCGATCAGGTCCTGATACTTCACCGTACCGGCCTTTTCGGTGATTACCGGGCTGTACGACGGGTCCCATTCGGCGATGCGGTCGCCGCGGCTGACGATATGCCCGCTCTCGCACAGCAGATGCGCGCCGAACGGCACGCGGTGGGTGCTGAGCTCGCGCCCGTCCATGTCGAGGATCGCGATTTCACCAGAACGCGAGATCGACACGTGGCGGCCGCGCGGATCGGTGATCGTCGGCATGTCGCGGAACTCGATCGTGCCGTCGACCGGCGCTTCGAGGTTCGACTGCTCGTTCAATTGCGCCGCGCCGCCGATGTGGAAGGTCCGCATCGTCAGCTGGGTGCCGGGCTCGCCGATCGACTGGGCGGCAATGACGCCGACCGCTTCACCGATATTGACGGGCGTTCCGCGCGCCAGGTCACGGCCGTAGCAGCGCGCGCACACGCCTTGCTTGGACGCGCAGATCAAAGGTGAGCGGATCTTGACGCCCTGGAGCCCGATTTCTTCGAGCTGGGCGACCATCGGCTCGTCGAGCAACGTGCCCTCGGTGATGATTGTCTCGCCCGTTTTGGCGTCGACGATGTCTTCGGCCGTGGTGCGGCCGAGAACGCGGTCGGCGAGCGACGCGATGACCGCGCCGCCCTGGACGATCGCGCGCATCTCGAGCGCGCGGTCGGTGCCGCAATCCTCCTCGATGATCACCGCGTCCTGGCTGACGTCGACCAGCCGGCGGGTCAGGTAACCCGAGTTGGCGGTCTTCAACGCGGTGTCCGCGAGACCCTTGCGGGCGCCGTGGGTCGAGTTGAAGTATTCGAGGACGGTCAGGCCTTCCTTGAAGTTTGAGATGATCGGCGTTTCGATGATCTCGCCGCTAGGCTTCGCCATCAGGCCGCGCATGCCGGCCAGCTGCTTGATCTGGGCCTGCGAACCACGAGCGCCCGAGTGGGCCATCATGTAGATCGAGTTCAGATCCGCCTGGCGGCCATTGTCGAGCTTCGGCTGCGCGGAGATTTCCTTCATCATCTCCTGCGCGACGCGGTCGCCGCAGCGCGACCAGGCGTCGATCACCTTGTTGTACTTTTCCTGCTGGGTGATCAGGCCGTCCTGATATTGCTGCTCATAGTCCTTCACGAGGAGCTTGGTCTCGTCGACCAGCGGCACCTTGGCCTGCGGGATGACCATGTCGTCCTTGCCGAACGAAATGCCGGCGGTGAACGCGTGGCGGAAACCCAATTGCATGATCGCGTCGGCGAACAGCACGGTCTCCTTCTGGCCGGTGTGGCGATAGACGATGTCGATGACGTCGCCGATCTCCTTCTTGGTCAGAACGCGGTTGACCGTCTCGAACGGCACCTTGTGGCTCTTGGGCAGGGTTTCGCCGAGCAGCATCCGGCCAGCGGTCGTCTCGAACCGCTTCATATACTGGTTGCCCTCTTCGTCCGTCTGCGGGACGCGGCTGATTATCTTGCTGTGCAGCGTAACAGCGCCGGCGGCGAGCGCCTGGTGCACTTCCGGCATGTCCGAAAGCATCATGCCCTGGCCCGGCTCATCGTCCTTCTCGAGGCTGAGGTAATAAAGCCCCAAGACCATGTCCTGCGACGGGACGATGATCGGCTTGCCGTTGGCGGGCGACAGGATGTTGTTGGTGCTCATCATCAGCACGCGGGCTTCCAACTGCGCCTCGAGGCTGAGCGGCACGTGGACCGCCATCTGATCGCCGTCGAAGTCTGCGTTGAAGGCGGCGCACACCAGCGGGTGAAGCTGGATGGCCTTGCCCTCGATCAGCACTGGCTCGAACGCCTGGATGCCGAGGCGGTGAAGCGTCGGCGCGCGGTTGAGGAGCACCGGATGCTCGCGGATTACCTCGTCGAGGATGTCCCAAACTTCCTTGCGCTCTTTTTCGACCCATTTCTTGGCCTGCTTCAAGGTCATCGACAGACCCTTGGCGTCGAGCCGCGAATAAATGAACGGCTTGAACAGCTCGAGCGCCATCTTCTTCGGCAGGCCGCACTGGTGGAGCTTGAGTTCAGGCCCGGTGACGATCACCGAACGGCCCGAATAATCGACGCGCTTGCCGAGAAGGTTCTGGCGGAAGCGGCCTTGCTTGCCCTTGAGCATGTCGGACAGCGATTTCAGCGGACGCTTGTTGGCGCCCGTGATGGTGCGGCCGCGGCGGCCGTTGTCGAACAGGGCGTCGACGGCTTCCTGAAGCATGCGCTTTTCGTTGCGCACGATGATGTCCGGCGCGCGCAGTTCCATCAGCCGCTTCAAGCGGTTGTTGCGGTTGATCACGCGGCGGTAGAGGTCGTTGAGGTCGGACGTCGCGAAGCGTCCGCCGTCGAGCGGCACCAGCGGGCGCAGCTCGGGCGGAATCACGGGCACGACTTCCATGATCATCCACTCAGGCCGGTTGCCCGAATCGATGAAGCTCTCGACGACCTTGAGGCGCTTGATGATCTTCTTGGGCTTCAGCTCGGACTTGGTGACCGCAAGCTCGTCGAGCAATTCCTTGCGCTCGCCCTCGAGGTCGAGGTCCATCAGCATGTGCTTGACCGCCTCGGCGCCGATGCCGGCGGAGAAGGCGTCTTCGCCATGCTCGTCTTGCGCCGCGAGGAGCTCGTCCTCGGTCAGCAACTGGTACTTCTCGAGCGGGGTCAGGCCCGGCTCGATCACCACATAGCTTTCGAAATAAAGGATCCGCTCGAGCTGCTTCAGCTGCATGTCGAGCAGCAGGCCGATGCGGCTTGGAAGCGACTTCAGGAACCAGATGTGCGCGACCGGCGCGGCCAGCTCAATATGGCCCATGCGCTCACGGCGGACCTTTGAGACGGTCACTTCGACGCCGCACTTCTCGCACACAATACCCTTGTATTTCATGCGCTTGTACTTGCCGCACAGGCACTCATAGTCCTTGATCGGACCAAAGATGCGCGCGCAGAACAGGCCGTCACGCTCGGGCTTGAACGTGCGGTAGTTGATGGTCTCGGGCTTCTTGATCTCGCCAAACGACCAGCTGCGGATCTTGTCCGGCGAGGCGATGCCGATCCGGATTTCGTCGAAGGTCTCGGGCTTGGCGATCGGGTTCGCGAAGTTCGTCAGTTCGTTCATTTTTAGCTCCTGACCCCTCGCCTGGGGCGAGGGGTGGGTGGATTCTCGAATTATTCGGCAGCGATCGCGGTCGGTGCGGTCGGCTCGACGTCGTTTGGATCGACAATGCTGTCCAGCTCGACGTTGAGGCCGAGGCTGCGCATTTCCTTGACCAGCACGTTGAAGCTTTCCGGAATGCCGCTGTCGAAGGCGTCGTCGCCTTTGACGATCGACTCATAGACCTTGGTCCGGCCGATGACATCGTCCGACTTGACCGTCAGCATCTCCTGCAACGTGTAGGCGGCGCCGTAGGCCTGGAGCGCCCAGACCTCCATTTCGCCGAAGCGCTGCCCGCCGAACTGCGCCTTGCCGCCGAGCGGCTGCTGGGTGACCAGGCTGTACGGCCCGATCGAGCGCGCGTGGATCTTGTCGTCCACGAGATGGTGGAGCTTGAGCATGTAGATGTAACCGACGGTCACCTTGCGGTCGAACGGAACGCCGGTGCGCCCGTCGAACAGGGTCACCTGGCCCGACGTGTCGAGCCCGGCCATTTCCAGCATTGCCGTCACGTCCGGCTCGCGCGCGCCGTCGAACACCGGAGTGCCCATCGGTATGCCGCCGGTGAGGTTGGCGGCGAGCTCCATCATCGCCGTGTCGTCTCGGGCGTCGATGTCGCTGTCGTAATGGCTGCCGTAGATGTCCTTCAATTTGGCGCGGACCGCTTTGGCGTCCTTGCCGGTGAACTCCTTGCCGCGCTCATAAATGCCGTCGAGCATCTCCTGGATCTGCTTGCCGAGACCGCGCGCGGCCCAGCCTAGATGGGTTTCGAAGATCTGGCCGACGTTCATCCGGCTCGGCACGCCAAGCGGATTGAGCACGATGTCCGCATGAGTCCCGTCCTCCAGGAACGGCATGTCCTCGATCGGCAGGATGCGGCTGATCACGCCCTTGTTGCCATGGCGGCCGGCCATCTTGTCGCCCGGCTGGAGCTTGCGCTTCACGGCGACGAAGACCTTGACCATCTTGAGCACGCCCGGCGGCAGCTCATCGCCGCGCTCGAGCTTCTCGACGCGGTCCTCGAACTTGCGCCGGATGACTCCGGCGGCTTCGTCATACTGCGCCTTCAGCGCCTCGATGTCAGCCTGGCGCTTGTCGGCCTTGACTGCGATCTTCCACCAATCGTGGCGCTCCACCGCCTCGAGCGCGGCCTCGTCGATTGTCGCGCCCTTCTTGATGCCCTTGGGCGCCGCGGTCGCGACTTGCTTGAGCAGCATCTCCTTGAGACGCGAGAAAGTGGCGCGGTTGAGAATGCCGCGCTCGTCGTCGGCGTCCTTCTTGAGCCGCTCCTTTTCCTCGGTCTGGATGGCGCGCGTGCGGTCATCGATGTCGATGCCGTGGCGGTTGAACACGCGCACTTCGACGACCGTGCCGGAAACGCCCGGCGGAAGCCGCAATGAGGTGTCGCGCACGTCGCTGGCTTTCTCGCCGAAGATCGCGCGGAGAAGCTTCTCCTCCGGCGTCATTGGGCTTTCGCCCTTGGGCGTGATCTTGCCGCACAAAATGTCGCCCGGCTCGACCTCGGCGCCGATGTAGACGATGCCCGCCTCGTCGAGGTTGCGAAGCGCTTCCTCGCCGACGTTCGGGATATCGCGGGTGATGTCCTCAGGGCCCAATTTGGTATCGCGGGCCATGACTTCGAATTCCTCGATGTGGATCGAGGTGAACACGTCGTCCTTGACGATGCGCTCGGAGATGAGGATCGAATCCTCATAATTGTAGCCGTTCCACGGCATGAACGCGACGAGCACGTTGCGGCCCAGCGCGAGCTCGCCGAACTGGGTCGACGGGCCGTCGGCGATGATTTCGCCGCCCTCGACCGTCTCGCCGACCTTCACCAGCGGGCGCTGGTTGATGCAGGTATTCTGGTTCGAGCGCTGGAACTTCATCAGCGTGTAGATGTCGACGCCGCTCTCGCCCGGCTTCAAGTCGCCGGTGGCGCGGACGACGATGCGGGTGGCGTCCACCTGGTCGACGATGCCCGAACGGCGCGCAGCGATCGCCGCGCCCGAATCGCGCGCGACGGTCTCTTCCATTCCGGTCCCGACCAGTGGCGCGTCGGCCTGGATCAGCGGCACCGCCTGGCGCTGCATGTTCGAACCCATCAGCGCGCGGTTGGCGTCATCGTTCTCGAGGAACGGGATCAGCGAAGCCGCGACCGACACCAATTGCTTGGGGCTGACGTCCATCAAGGTGATCTGCTCGCGCGGGGCGATCAGGAAGTCGCCCGACCGGCGCGCCGAGACGATTTCCTCGGCGAACCCGCCCTTGGCGTTCAGTTCGGCGTTGGCCTGGGCGATCGTGTGCTTGGCCTCCTCCATCGCCGACAGATAGACGACCTCGTCGGTCACCTTGCCGTCGATCACCTTGCGGTACGGCGTCTCGATGAAGCCGTATTTGTTGACCCGGCTGAAGCTGGCGAGCGAGTTGATGAGGCCGATATTCGGTCCTTCAGGCGTCTCGATCGGGCAGATCCGGCCGTAGTGGGTCGGGTGGACGTCGCGGACTTCGAAGCCCGCGCGCTCACGCGTCAGGCCGCCGGGGCCCAAGGCCGAAACACGGCGCTTGTGGGTGACTTCCGACAGCGGGTTGGTCTGGTCCATGAACTGCGACAGCTGCGACGAGCCGAAGAATTCGCGCACCGCGGCGACGGCCGGTTTGGCGTTGATCAAATCGTTGGGCATCACCGTCGACACGTCGACGCTGCTCATGCGCTCCTTGACCGCGCGTTCCATGCGCAACAGGCCGACGCGATACTGGTTCTCGAGCAGCTCCCCGACCGAGCGAACGCGGCGGTTGGCGAGGTTGTCGATGTCGTCGATTTCGCCCTTGCCGTCCTTCAGGTTCACCAGCTCCTGGACGACCGCAAGGATGTCTTCCTTGCGCAGCGTGGTGACCGTGTCCTCGGCGTCGAGGCCAAGGCGCATGTTGAGTTTGACGCGGCCGACGGCGCTCAGGTCGTAGCGCTCGGGATCGAAGAACAGGCCGTAGAACAAGGCGTCGGCTGTCTCGCGGGTGGGCGGCTCGCCCGGGCGCATGACGCGGTAGATGTCGGCGAGCGCGCTGTCGCCGTCCTCGCTCTTGTCGACCTTCAATGTGTTGCGGATCCACGGGCCGGTGTTGACATAATCGATGTCGAGCAGCTCAAGATTGCGCACCCCGGCGGCATCGAGCGTGGCGAGGTTTTCCTCGTTCACCTCGTCGCCGGCCTCGATGTAAATCTCGCCGGTCTTCTCGTTGATGAGGTCGTAGGCCGAGAATCGGCCGTAGATTTCTTCGGTCGGGATGAGGACGTTCTTGAGCCCGTCCTTGCCGGCCTGGGTGGCGCGGCGCGGCGTGATCTTCTCGCCGGACTTGAAGATAACCTCGCCGGTGTCGGCGCTGATCACGTCGTACATCGGCTTCTGGCCTCGCCATGCCTCGGCGGCGTACGGAATCTGCCAGCCCTGCTTGCCGCGGACATAGGACACGCGGCCGTAGAAGGTGTTGAGGATTTCCTCGCTGGTCATGCCCAGGGCGTGGAGCAGCGCGGTGACCTGGAGCTTGCGCTTGCGGTCGATGCGGACGTTGACGATGTCCTTGGCGTCGAACTCGAAATCGAGCCACGAGCCACGGTACGGAATGACGCGCGCGGCGAACAGGAACTTGCCGCTCGAATGGGTCTTGCCGCGGTCATGGTCGAACAGCACGCCCGGCGAACGGTGCATCTGGCTGACGATGACGCGCTCGGTGCCGTTGATGATGAAGGTGCCGTTCATGGTCATGAGCGGCATGTCGCCCATGTATACGTCCTGCTCCTTGATATCGATGACCGACTTGGCCTCGGTCTCGGGATCGATCTCGAAGGTCGTTAGGCGCAGCGTGACGCGCATCGGCGCGGCGTAGGTCAGGCCGCGCTGGCGGCACTCGTCCGTGTCGTACTTGGGCGGCTCAAGCTCATAATGGTCGAAGTCGAGGTGCGCGGTGCCGGCGAAATCGACGATCGGGAACACCGAGCGGAGCGTCTTCTCGAGGCCCGAGACATATCCGGTCGAGGGGTCGGAGCGGAGGAACTGCTCGTAGCTTTCGCGCTGGACCTCGATGAGGTTCGGCATTTGCGAGATTTCGTGGATGTTTCCGAAAATCTTGCGGATTCGCCGCGAGGTGGTGTTGAGGCTCATCTTCCGAGCCGGAGCGTCGATCGCCTTGGTCGCCATGGATAGTCCCTGCGCTATGCGGGGGCACGGCTCGCGCGCCCCGGCTTGAGTCCTCCCGCGAAATCGCGAGAGCACCGAATGGATTCCTGCCGTGGAGCAGGAATTCGAATGTGGAGCGCTTCCCGCCTGTACCCTTTCCAATGCGTTGGACCCGTGCGCCAGTTTCGGGCCCTGTCCCGGAAAGGACGGGAAAAGCTCCGGGCGCACGTCACCGTGCGGCGGAGCCGTCTATGTTTTGGATAAGGTCCATATAATCCTATTTCCGCGCCGTGCAAGAGCGACAATGCGCCGCTTGCCACCGGTCGCGACGCCGGTAACAGGGCCCGGATGAGCAAGCGTTTCCGTGATGGCTTCCACACCGTGCGCGACGGCCTGCGTCTACATTTTCGCGATTATCCCGGCCCGATCGAGCAGCCGCCGTTGCTGTGCCTCCCGGCGCTGACGCGCAATGCCCGCGATTTCGAGGCGTTCGCCGAGCGCTGGTCGCCGCGGTTTCGAGTTGTCGCGGTTGATTTCAGAGGCCGCGGCGAAAGCGACCGCGATCCCGATCCGAGCCGCTATGTCCCGCTTACCTATGCGCACGACGTCATCGCGCTGCTCGATCATCTGGGCGTTGCGGATGCGGTTTTCGTCGGCACGTCGCTGGGCGGGCTGGTGACGATGCTGATGGCAGTTCTCGACGAGGACCGCATCGCCGCCGCGATCGTCAACGACGTCGGTCCGGAGCTGGAGCAAGGCGGTCTCGACCGCATTCGCACTTATGTCGGCAAGGACAAGCGCTTCGCCACCTGGGAGGAAGCAGCGCGCGCCGTCGCCGCCAACGGACGCGGCCTGCCGCGCCATTATGGTGATGACGACTGGCTGCGGGCGGCACGGCGGCTGGCGAGCGACGAAGGGCGGCGAAATCCGCTTCGACTATGACATGGCGATCGCGCGGCCGTTCGAAGCTACGGGGCCGACACCGCAAGTCGATATGTGGCCGCTATTCCGGGCGCTGGCGCCAACGTCCGCTGCTGCTCATTCGCGGGGCCGAAAGCGATCTGGTCGGCGCCGCCACGTTCGCCAAGATGCGCGAGCAGGCTGCCGGACGCGGACTATGTCGAAGTGCCAGGAGTAGGCCACGCGCCCGATCTCGACGAGCCGGCCGCGATCGCCGCGGTCGAATCGTTCCTGGCGCGCGTCGTCACCTGATTGCTCCAAACGGAAAAGGGCGACCCGAGGGCCGCCCTTCCCAATCACGACTGCTTCAAGACAGCCGCAAAACGCTTGTTTGTCGAAGTTACTTGAGCTCGACGGTGCCGCCGGCTGCTTCGATCTGAGCCTTAATCTTCTCGGCTTCGGCCTTGTTGACGCCTTCCTTGATCGGCTTGGGCGCGCCCTCGACCAGGGCCTTGGCTTCGCCGAGGCCAAGCTGCGTGATCGCGCGAACTTCCTTGATCACGTTGATCTTCTTCCCGCCGTCTCCGGTCAGGATGACGTCGAATTCGGTCTGCTCTTCAGCGGCCGGGCCAGCAGCCGCGGCGGCGGCCGGAGCGGCGGAAACCGCAGCGGCGGCGGAAACGCCCCACTTCTCTTCGAGCGCCTTGGCCAGCTCGGCCGCCTCGAGGATGGTCAGGGACGACAGGTCGTCGACGATTTTGTTGATGTCAGCCATTTCGATACTCCTTGGTGGGGCAATCGCCCCGGATGGTTGTTGCCGTGTTGATAATAGAGGCCGTTATGCCGCTTCCTTGGCGCCATATGCGGCGAAGATCCGTGCCAGCTGCGCACCAGGCTCGCTGACGGTGCGGGCGATCTTGGTCGCGGGGGCCAGAACCAGGCCGACCAGTTTCGCGCGCAATTCGTCGAGCGACGGGAGCTCGGCCAGCGCCTTGATCCCATTGAGGTCGAGCAAGGTGTCGCCCATCGCTCCGCCGACGATTTCGAGCTTGTCGTTCGTCTTGGCGAAATCGACCGCGACCTTGGCCGCGGCGACGGGGTCGAGAGAGGTCGCAAGCGCGGTCGGGCCCTTCATCAGGTCGCCGATCGGCTTGTACCGCGTCTCCTCGAGCGCAATCAGGGCAAGGCGGTTCTTCGCGACCTTATACTGGGCCCCGGCGTCGCGCATCTTCAGGCGAAGGTCGGTCGACTGCGCCACGGTCAGGCCGTGATTGCGCGTGATGACGACGACGCTCGTTTCCGAGAAGACGCTTTTCAGCTCGGCGACCAGATCGGCTTTTTCCGAACGATCCAATGCCAACTCCATTTTATCCCGGCGAGGCATGCGCCGCGTCGGGGACTCAAAAACCCGCCGCGGTCTTACACCGCAGTGGGAGCTAATGTCCGTGGGGTTGGGATCGGTAACGCTGTTGACCAGCGCCAGCTGCGCCAACAAGGCTCAGCCGAATGATTCCTGTCCCCGCCTCGGTCGCAGATTAAGCTCCGGAAGTTTCCGGCGCAGCGACTGTCTCGGACGGATGCGCGCGGCCCGGGGGCCACTCGCGAAGGCGGGCCTATAGCGCAATATGGCCGATGATCAAGCTGTTCGCGCTTGGCAGACAAATGAAAACCCCGGCGAGGGAGGGCCTCGCCGGGGTTCCGTTTACTCGGCTGTGCCGAGCCAGTCAGGCCATTCTTACTGGCCGCGCTCGCCGCGCTCGACCGGCGCCGGCGGCGGCGGCGGGGGCGGAGCCGGGCAGTAGCTGGTCGCCAGGATGACCGAGCCGTCCGGGCAGGTCTGGGTTGCCGGAGCGGCAGGCGGGACATAGGCCGGAGCCGGCGGCGCCATCGGAGCCGGAGCTGCCGCCGCGCCGAAGTTAAAGATCAGGCTCGCGAGCAGGCTGTGCGAGCTGTACCGGCTGCCGCCGTCGAAGAACACAGTGCCGCCGCTTCCGAGGCCCGTGCCGGTGAAGGCGAACTCGTCGTTGAAATCGAGCTTGCCGGTGCGGAAGTAACGATACTTGAGGCCGACATCGATGGTGTCGCTGACCGGAGCGCGGACGCCCGCGAGCAGCTGATAGGCCCAGGCGCTGTCGCTGTCGCCGAACATCTTGACCCGGGCACGGCCGACGCCGGCGCCGACGAAGCCGTTGATGCCATTGTCCGGACCGAAGTCGACGAGGCCATTGACCATGCCCGAGAGCACGGTGGTGCGGCCGTTGAAGTCGACGTCATCTTCGTCGAACACGTTGCCCGAGCCAATGTTGAGCGCATTGAGGAAGGTCGTCTCGACGTCGCCGCCCTTCAGCTTCGCGCGCTTGTAGCCAAGCTCGCCTTCGAGACGGAACATGCCGAAGTCGTAGCCGGCGATTGCGTCGATGTCGTAGCCCGTCCGCGACTTGAAGCGGGCGACGCGGGTGTCGGCAATATCGGTGACCAGCGCGTCGCTGAAGTCGACGCTTGCGTTAACGCTCTGGCTCTTGGGGAACAGGATGCCACCCTCGATGCCGAAATAGCCCGATCCGTCGCGCGCGGCGGCGGGAGTGGCAATGATGAGCGCCGCGGCGCCCGCAAGCAGGTATTTACGCATGGATTATCTCCGATTGTTGGTGAACTGTCGGCTCTCGAACATGCGTCCCGCTCAAAGGTTTCATTGTTCGCGAGATGCAGTTCGAACCTGTTGCATCTGAGCAACAGGTCAAAATGGTGCAGTGCAGCTAAACCAGTGACTAAACAGGGAAAATCGGCGGTAAATCGCGATTTAATGCAAGTCAGGTCGAGAAAAATGAGGCCGCGGAGATGTGTCCCCGCGGCCCCAAAACAGTCTGCCTAAGCGCCTTCGACCTCGGCCAGGTCGACCTTGATGCCCGGGCCCATCGACGAGCTCAGCGACAGCTTCTGGACGAACTTGCCCTTGGCGCCGGTCGGCTTGGCCTTGACGATCGCGTCCATGAACGCGGTGAAGTTTTCCTTGAGGTCGGCGGCCTCGAAGCTCGCCTTGCCGATCAAAGCATGGACGATGCCCGCCTTCTCGACGCGGAACTCGACCTGGCCCGACTTGGCGTCCGTCACCGCCTTGGTCACGTCCATGGTCACGGTGCCGAGCTTGGGGTTGGGCATCAGGCCCTTGGGACCGAGCACCTTTCCGAGCCGGCCGACGACGCCCATCATGTCCGGCGTGGCGATGACGCGGTCGAAGTCGATCTGGCCGCCCTGGACGGCTTCCATCAGATCCTCGGCCCCGACGACGTCGGCGCCGGCGGCGGTCGCCTCGTCGGCCTTGGCGCCCTTGGCGAACACCGCGACGCGGACCGACTTGCCGCTGCCCTTGGGCAGGTTGACGACGCCGCGGACCATCTGGTCGGCGTGGCGCGGATCGACGCCGAGGTTCAAGCGCGATCTCGATCGTCTCGTCGAACTTGGCGGTGGCGTTGGCCTTGACGATGCCGAGCGCCTCATCGACGCCGTAGAAGCGGTTGCGGTCGATCGAGCCGGCCTGCGCCTTCTGCTTCTTGGTCAGCTTTGCCATGTCCTTAGCCCTCCACCACTTGGAGGCCCATCGCGCGGGCGGAGCCTTCGATGATCTTGGTCGCGGCATCGATGTCGTTGGCGTTGAGGTCGACCATCTTGGCCTCGGCGATCTGCGCCACCTGCGAGCGGCGGATGGTGCCCGCGCTGACCTTGCCCGGCTCCTTCGAGCCCGACTTCAGCTTGGCCGCCTTCTTCAGAAGGAACGACGCCGGCGGGGTCTTGGTCGCGAACGAAAAGGAGCGGTCGGCATAGACGGTGATCACCGTCGGGATCGGCGCGCCCTTCTCCATTTCCTGCGTCGAGGCGTTGAACGCCTTGCAGAATTCCATGATGTTGACGCCGCGCTGGCCAAGCGCCGGGCCGATCGGCGGCGACGGATTGGCGATGCCCGCGGGCACCTGCAGCTTGATGTAGCCGGTAATTTTCTTTGCCATTAGATATCACTCTCGCGTTTTTGTGGGATTTGGTGACGAAAAATCGTCCAAATCCGACTGTTGGGATTTGGGGGCGGTAGACCGTCCAAATCGCGTTTTTGAACCGGGGTGACTGGTTTCGCCCCAATTCGCGAAGTTTAGCGGTCCAAACGCCCCGGAAATCACTCCAAAGCTCCCGCAAATGCTCCAGTTTGTGCTGGAAGCGGCGGCCCATAGCGCAAGCCCGCCCCTCTGTGAACCCTCCCCCGGAAGCTCGGGACAGGCCTAAAGCCGCAAACGTCACGCGCTTTGGCGCATTTTGTGCGACTTTAAGCCGATGCGGCAGGGTGCGGGGGCGTGAGGAGGGCAGTGCGCGCGGAGGGTCGGCGTCCATCGACCAGCTTATGCTGATCTTGGGGGAAATAGGACAGCACGAAATGCCGAGGCTAAGCCCTTTCCGCTTAACCGAGATACATGCAGTGTCGGCCGGCGGGGCGCAAGCCGAAAGCGAGCGAACCCGTTCGACGTCACGAATTTAGTTCGTGACCACTTCCTTCTTTCCAAACCTTGGGATTTGATATTCGGGACGCAGCCAGCGGATGTGGCCTGTAGCTTCTTCTGCCGCCCGCTCATGGTTAAGTGCGACGAGGCGGGTAACGATTTCAGATGGGCCGAGCGCCCCTGCTGCCCATTCGGGCCCCCAACCGTACGCATCGGCGACTGCCTGATCGAGTTGCTCGTGGAGCCGGTCGACGATTGCCGCACGGGCTTTGGTCGCGCGGCGCTGGTCCTTGTCGTCCATCGGCACGCCGGAGCGCAGCTTGGCGCGGAGATTGTAAAGCTCGGTCATGGTGAGCTTGTCGGTCTCTACGAGCGCGGCCTTCCGGGTGGCGTCTAACTCTTCAGCGAGCTCCGCGATTTTTGTGCGTCGCTCAGCAACCGGTTCTGGGAAAGGGAAGGGGTCGAAAACCAAGGATTTAGAATAGCTAGGTCGGTCCTCCAGCGTGCCGCCTGCCTTGAGCGCCCACTCTGCGTGTCCAGACCATTGCAAAACTCCCAAATGAAAAGGATCATTGGAGGCAACCACAACGACGCGATTATCGGGCAGAATGTCACCGTCTAAGAACTGGAAGATTTGGTGCTTGGAAATTTCCACGGTTGCAATGTACCGTTCGAGACCGCTCAACGCGGGTCGCAGCTCGCGACGGGGCTCACCAAAAACCCACCAGTATTTTACATAGCTATCACGATTATTGTATTTGCGGCCCACAACTTCCCACTGTTTCTCTTTCGCGTTCCACTCCTTGTAATCCCAAACATGCAAGAGAAGGTGCTCATAAACCTCTGGGAATTTTTGACGAACCTGCTGCTCAGTTAGTCCCAGAAGGTCGATCACCATCGCATCCCGGGGGCTCTGAAGTAGGTCGCGGCCATTCACATATGTGCGAATGTGTCGCTCCAAATCGGTGCGGACACCGAGGCCAAGGTCACGCGCCTTTTGCGAACTTATAATAAAGCCGGCGCCCATAAGTTGCACTCCGCGTGAAGCGATGCCTTGGTTCGCTGCAAGTGCCACTGCGGTTTGTGGGTTAGCGCTAGTCGATAGGCCCGCGTCGATTGGTGCATGTGTGCTTGCCAGCTCGACCCAGGGCTCATCGGTGGCGAGACCGATCTCCTTCGTCACTTCGCGCAACTCGCCTTCGCCCGCTCCGCGCTCCGCCACCGTCATTGCGATGCGTACGGCGGCGGCGTCCTTGGTCGCCTTGGTCCATGGGTGGTCTGGAATTGCCATCACGAGGCTTAGCCTCCCACCTTGATCCTCCCCCACAAGGGAGGATGCCAAATAATTCGCGATCACCCTGCGGCTGAATTCCTGGGTGATCGAGTTGGTGGTGACGAAGCCGAAGCGGATTAGCGGGCTGTCCTTGGTAACGAGCGTGTGTGCAGCGCGGTCCCACCATTGCATGACGAAGTCCGCAGATTTCGGGACTCGCGAATTGGCTTTCCACAGAGCCTCCGCATAGTCGGAGCCCAGCCGGTCGCGCAGGTCCTTACCGCCGATGAAGGGCGGGTTACCGACGATGAACTCGGTTTCAGGCCAATCGGGGATCACCGGCGTTTCGAGGTCCGGTTTTCCGAGATCGTCCATCTTGAGCACTGCATCATAGCCGCCAGGCCGCCCGAAATTGATGTTCGCGCTTTCTGCGAGGACCGGCTGCGGCACGCTGTCCGGATCGTCGTGCAGGCGGTTGCGCAGCCAGCCAATCCAAAGCACCAGCTCGGCGATCTTGGCGGCACGTGGGTTCTTTTCGAGCCCATAGAATTGGTGAGGGCCAACTTTGGGCTTGGCATCACCCCCTAGCGTCTGGACGGTCTCGATCACGCGCGCCTCTAGAGCCTGCATCAGCTCCATCGAGACATAGAGAAAGTTACCGGTCCCGCAGGCAGGGTCGAGCACGCGAATTGAAGCGAGCCGGTCATGAAAAGCGGTGGCGAGCGCGAGGGCTTCGGATGCCTCCCCGTCATCGCGAGCGGCAAAGCCGCGTGGCGATCCAGAGTCTTTAGATTGCTTCGCCTCGCTCGCAATGATGGATGTACTGATGCGTTCGTCGATCACAGCCCATTCCGGTTCAAGCACGTCCATTATGGTCGCGCGCACTAGGGTCTCGACATATGGCCGGGGAGTGTAGTGAGCGCCGAGCTTAGCGCGCTCCTCGGCACTCAGCGCCTGTTCGAGCAAGGTGCCGAAAATCGCTGGCTCGACTTTTTTCCAATTTTGCCGCGCAGCCTCGTAGAGATCGTGGATCACGTAGCCGCCGAGCGGATAAGTGCGTGCTGTTTCGGAAAACAGGCCCCCGTTGAAATATCTGACTTCTTCCTCCACCGCGTGAGCAAATCGCGGACTGATGTTTGGCGCACCCATCTTCTGCCAAAGGTCGGCAAGCTGGTTCTGGAATAGCTTGTCGTTGCTTTCGGCGCGTCGCAGAAACTCACTGAACTTGTCCTTCGGCAGCAGTCCGATGTCCTCGGCGAACATGCAGAAAAGGATGCGCATGAGGAACAGCGCCGCTTCCTCAATTTCTTCCGATTTCTCGCGTTGAGATTTGCCAGCAAGTTTGGGCTTGAGACCGTCTTCAACGTACTTGCTGACTGAAGCGAGGCTCCTTGCTACCGCCCGCGTAACTTCGGCCGCTTGAGAGCGCGGATCGATCGATTTGGGGTCAACCCAGATTGCACGAAGCCGGTCCTGAATGGCTGGCTCGCGCAATGCCGAAATAGGCACGCGGTAGGAAAGGCGATCAGGGAAAAACCGGTAGTCGCGACCATTACCGCCAAAGTCGAAATAGATTTCAAAGGCGCGGCCGACATCAAGGACGATGATGAAGGGCGGCCAGGGCGGTTGCGTCAGGCTTTGAGCATAGCGGCGCGCCTGTCGAAAGGCCCGTCGCATGAGGTCGTCGTAACGGGCTCCGCTTTGGGCGACTGAAGCGTCTTCGAGACCCGGAAGCGTAGGCAGCTCGCAGACCTTGCTCTGCTTTGCCTCAAGGACGAAGCAGCCAGCCTTGTAAAGATCGATGAATCCGGTCCCACCGGCCTCGGCTCCGCCTCGAACAGGCGCATCGATGCGGTATTCGTCACTTGGTCCGGGCGCATCGACGCGTAAAACTTGAGTCAAGCTGCGTAAGGAAGACAGCGTAGTTGGACCGCTCGGACCCCGAGCAGTTCTCCCACTTTTCAATGAATTCGTCGACTGTCACGCACACCCCTTGCCCGGCTCGAACACTGTGGCGGCCAACGGGGCATAAGAAAAGGGCAGCCGAAGGCCCTTGCTGGGTCCCGCATCAAGTGCGAAATGACGATGGAGGACTGGCGCCCGGCTTTCGCCGGGGAACGGTTACTTCGACAGTTCGACCTGCTCGAACTCCAGCTCCACCGGCGTCGCGCGGCCGAAGATGCTCACCGACACCTTCACGCGTGCTGCGATCGAAATCCAACTCCTCCACCAACCCGTTGAACGTCGCGAACGGCCCATCCAGCACTTTCACGCTGTCGCCGATTTCGTAGTCGACCGAGATCTTCTGCTTGGGCGCGTTGGCGGCGCTTTCGGCGTGGCTGTCGAGCATTCGGGCGGCCTGGGCGTCGGGGATCGGCTGCGGCTTGCCGCCGAGGCCGAGGAAGCCGGTGACCTTGGGGGTGTTCTTGACGAGGTGGTAGACCTCATCGTTCATGTCGAGCTTGGCGAGGACGTAGCCGGGCATGAACTTGCGTTCCGACTGGACCTTCTTGCCGCGCTTGATCTCGGTGATGGTCTCGGTCGGGCACTTCGATCTGGTCGACGAACCGCTCGAGCTGGAGGCGCTTGGCCTCGCTCTGGATCGATTCGCGGACCTTGTTCTCGAAGCCCGAATAAGCGTGGATGATGTACCAGCGGGACATGAGGATTTCGCTTCGCCTTTATATCTAGCTGCTGCTGAGCAGGCCGAGAAGGAATTTGACCAGCGTCGAGAAGAAGGCGTCGACGCCGAAGAAGAAGATCGCGAGCAAAGAGGTCATGATCATCACCATGATCGCGGTGGTGATGGTTTCCTTGCGCGTCGGCCAGTGGACCTTGGCGGTCTCGGCGCGCACTTGGCGGATGAATTCGCCGGGGGAAGTCTTCGCCACTGGGCTGATCTCGCTTTTGAATAATAAAAGGCTCCGCGGACCAGGGCGGTCGGCGGAGCTTGCGATCACTTAGCGCGGGCGCGTGGAGTCTTCAAGGAGGTTGCGGCGGAGAGCGGGCGTAGCTACCTCGGCGGTCGGCCTAGGGGTATAGCTCAGTTGGTAGAGCATCGGTCTCCAAAACCGAGGGTCGTGGGTTCGAGTCCCCCTGCCCCTGCCATTTCATTTGACGATCGGTAACCCGATCCAGCTGCCGCCCGGCCCGGTGAAAACGCGCTGGGTGGCGGCGCGGTAATCGCCAGGCTTCGCGAAGAAGATGTTGGGGACGAACGTCTGCGGATTGCGGTCGTAGAGCGGGAACCAGCTCGACTGGACCTGGACCATCAGGCGGTGGCCGGGCTGGATCACATGGTCGACGGTGCGGCAGCGCGAACTCATAAGTGACCGGGCGGTTGGCGGGGACGGCGGTCGGGCGCGCCGGGTCGTCGCGGTAGCGCCCGCGCAGCACATCCATCGAGATGGCGAGCTGATAGCCGCCCATCTCGGGCTTGGCCGGATAATGGTCGGGATAGACGTCGATCAGCTTGACGATCCAGTCGCTGTCGGTGCCGCTGGTCGACGCGGTAAGATGCGCGAGGGGAGTGCCGGCGAGGCGGAGCGGCTCGGTCAGGGGGGCGGTGACGTAGGTCAGGACATCGGGGCGCGCGGCGGCGAAGCGCTGGTCGTCGACCAGCCAGAAGCGCCAGCTCGACCCGTGCGCCCAGGGCGAAAGATTGGGCCGCGCGCGATAGGTGACCGGCTTGGCCGGATCGGACACATAGCTGTCGAACGCCTGGGCGGCCGGCGCGGCGAAGGCGAGGCGCCCGCCCGCCGCCAGGTGCAGCGGGGTGAGGTTGGCAGGGCAGGTGGCGGCGCACGCGAGCGGCCAGCTGTCGAGGCGACGCCACTGGTTGGTGCCGGATTCGAAGGCGGTCACTCGGGCGATGTTGGCGCGCGGGGCATTGTCCTTGAGATGCTGGTCGAGAAACGGGATCATCACCGACTTGCGGAACCAGGCGGCGGTGTCGCTCCCGAACTCGAGCGGGCCGAGCGCGCTCGCCTGGGCGCTGACCTGGGCGTGGTGCCATGGCCCTATCACCAGATAAGCGTTGCCGCGGTCGCGGCCCTTGAGTGCCGCGAACATCGCCGGGGCACCGTAAATGTCTTCCTGGTCCCACAGGCCGTGGACCAGCAGGGTGGGAACCGTCAGGCCGCGCGCGGCGAGCAGCTTGTCGACCGCCTGGCCCTGCCAATATCCGTCATAGGCAGGATGCTCGAGCAGCCGCTGCCAGAAGGGCAGTTGCTCCATCCCCATCGCCTTGCCGAAAGCGCCCGCCGAGACGTGACGGAGAAAAGCGTCGTAATCGTCGTAAACCGCGCTGAACCAGCTTTCGTCCGATTTGCGGGTGGCGGTCTGGTTGTAGACGTAGCTGGTCATCTCCTGGCGGAAGGCACCGTTGTGGAACCAGTCGTCGCCCTTCCACACATCGACCATCGGGTTGATCGGCACCGAAACCTTCAGTGCCGGGTGAGGCGAGAACAGGCTCATCAGGGCGGTGAAGCCATTGTAGCTGATGCCGATCGTGCCGACCTTGGCGTTGCTTTCGGGAGTATTGCGGACCAGCCAGTCGATGCTGTCATAGGCGTCGGTCGAATGATCGACCCCGGTGCGGTTCAATGGCCCGACCAGTGGCCGGTTCATCACATATTCGCCCTCGGAGTTGAATTTGCCGCGGACGTCCTGGATGGCGACGATGTAGCCGGCGCGGACGAGCTCGGCATAGGCCGGCGACAGGATGTTCTCGGGCAGGGGGCCAAAGCTATTGCGAAGCGCGGCCTTGTCCGCGGAATAAGGCGTCCGGTCGAGGAGAATCGGCGCGTGCCGAGCTGCCTTCGGAATGATCAGGACAGTATACAGCTTCACCCCGTCGCGCATCGGGATCATCGCTTCGCGGCGGACATATTGGAACTGGGCGCGCGGCGCCGCAAAGGCGCCCGGGATGTCGCCGCTGCGCGGGACTGCCGGGGTGAAGGGCGGTCGGAATTTGCTTGGAATGTCGCCGCCCGGCTGAACCGCCGGCTGCACTTCAGCGGCAAGTGGCGCCGCCAGAGACAGCGCGGTGACCACCAGGGCCAGCCATTTCAGCCTGATCCGACTCATGTTCAGGCTGATGGCCGCGCCATGGTGCCCGCGCAAGCCGTACTCAGGCGGCGATGTCGTAGGGCTCGATTTCGCCGCTGAGATAGAGGTTGCGCGCCTTGGTCCGGCTCAACTTGCCCGAGCTGGTGCGGGGCAGGGTGCGCGGAGGCACAAGCTCGACCACCGGGGTAATGCCGGTGATCGCCCGCACGCGCTCGCGGATATCGTCGCGCAGGCGGCCGCGCTCCTCATTGTCGGTCACGCGGCAGTGGACCAGGACCGCGGGCGTCTCCTCGCCCGCCGGGCCGGTAATCGCGAAGGCGGCAATGTCGCCGGCTTTGAAGCCGGGCAATTGCTCGACCGCCCATTCGATGTCCTGCGGCCAGTGGTTGCGGCCGTTGATGATGATCATGTCCTTGGCCCGGCCGACGATGAACACGTATCCCGAGGACAAATAGCCCATGTCGCCGGTATCGAGCCAATTGTCGCCGGACAGGCAGGCGGCGGTCGCTTCCTCGTCGCGGAAATATCCGGCCATTACGCTGGCGCCGCGGACGAACAATTTGCCGATCCCGCGGTCGGGAAGGATTTCGCCGTCGGGGCCGCGGATCTCGACCTCCATGCCGTTCACCGGTCTGCCGCAATTGACGATTGCGCGATAGCGGCGCGGACGCGCGTCGTCGTCCTCGGCCTGGCCCGACAAAGCATGCTCCTCGACCAGTTCGAGGCGGATTCCTTCGCCCGGCGGCATCAGCGACACCGCCAATGTCGCCTCGGCAAGACCGTAGCTTGGGCAGAACGCCCGGGCCTTGAAGCCCGCGGGGGCGAAGCAATCGACGAAGGCCTGCATCACGTCCGGGCGGATCATGTCCGCGCCATTCCCGGCGATCCGCCAGCGGCTGAGGTCGAAGCGGTCTTCGGCGCGGGTCTGCGAGCTCATCCGGCGGGCACAGATGTCGTAGCCGAAGGTCGGCGAGTAGCTTAGCGTCGTACCCGGGTTGCGGGTGATGAGGTCGAGCCACGCCAGCGGCCGGCGCGCGAAATCCTCGGTTTTCAGATAATCGACCGACAATTGGTTGGCGACCGGCGACAGCAGGCAGCCGACCAGGCCCATGTCATGATACCACGGCAGCCATGACACCACGCGATCGGTTTCGACCACCTCGAGCCCCAGGCCGTGGGCGCGCAGATTGTCGAGCAATGCGTGATGAGTCACCGCAACCCCGTGCGGAAAGCGGGTCGAGCCGCTCGAGTATTGAAGATAGGCGATGTCGTCGCCCCTCGCCTGGGGAAGCTCGGCATCGGCATCGGACTCGATTTCGCAAAGCGTTTCCCATGCGCGCGCCTGCAGCGCGAGCTGCTGTGCCGCGGAGCCGGCGAAAGATTCGAGATCGGCCGGGTAAAGGAACAGATTGGGGTCGCAGCTTGAAAGCTGGGTCTTCAATTGCTCGACATAGGCTTCGCCGCCGCCAAAGCTGGTCGGAAGGGGCAGCGGCACCGGCCACGCGCCGGCATAGACGGCGCCGAAGAAAGCTGCGGCGAATTCCGGGCCGGTCTCTGCAATCAGGGCAATCCGGTCGCCCGGCGCAATGCCCAATGCGATGAAGCGGCGGGCCAGGCCAAGGGCATCCTCGCGCAGCTCCGAATAAGGGTAAATGCGTGTCAGCGCCCCGCGCGCGTCGTGGAAGTTCAGCCCGCGGCTGCCGCGCGCAGCATAATCCAGCGCCTCGCCGACGGTTGCGAAATCGGCAATCCGACGCGGCAAGCTGTCGAGTGTCGGGGTCGCGCCCGGCGGCGCCAGATCGTTCGACGCTGAAACATTGCGGTCGAGCACGCCGGTTTCCTTCAAAAAATACTCGCTTCGTGATGGTCGGGGAGTGTGGCACAAAAAGGGCGATGGCATCGCCCACGCCTCGATCACGGGCCCGGTCGGGACCTCGCCCACGCAAGCCGCTCGACGAGAAGTCGCTGGCCGCGCTGGCCCTGCGCTATGTCGAGCGCTTCGCGACGACCAAGCATAAATTGGCCGGCTATCTTCAGCGGAAGTTGCGCGAGCGCGGTTGGGAAGGCGACGCCCCGCCGGACCTGGAGTCGCTTGCCGAGCGCTTCGCCGGACTGGGCTATGTCGACGACGCCGCGTTTGCGCTGGCCAAGGCGCGCTCGCTTGGCCAGCGCGGCTACGGACGTCGGCGGCTGGCCGACACGTTGCGCGTCGCCGGGGTCGCCGAGGAGGATAGTGCGGCGGCGCGCGACCACGCGGACGGCGAGGCCGTCGACGCTGCCCTCCGCTTCGCCCGTCGCCGAAGGATCGGGCCGTTCGCCGCGGAGCTGCCGGCGGATCCCAAGGCGCGCGACAAGGCGATCGGCGCGATGCTCCGCGCGGGCCACGGCTTTACGCTGGCGCGCGCTATCGTCGAGCTTGGGCCGGGCGAGGCGTTTAACGCGGATGAACTGGACGCGCGAAATAGCTGACCCGCAAAGTCGTTTTGCCGACAGTAGCAAGAATGTTAATAGCCCAGGTGGGACTCGCATTAACGACGCAGTCGAGGGGGAAATCTCGCTTCACGATGGAGAACGTCGAACACGACGACGCATCGGCCGACGAGCTCGCGACCGGTCACCGGACGGATGAAATGGTTCGATTCCACGCGCGGATTCGGCTTCCTCGTCAGTGACTCGATCGACGGCGACGTGCTCGTCCATTTCAGCGTGCTGCGCGAGCATGGCCGCCGCAGCGTGCCCGAGGGCGCGGTGATCGAATGCGTCCCGGTGCGCCTGAAGATCGGGGCTGCAGGCCAAGAAGATCCTGTCCATCGACTTGTCCTCGGCCTTGCCAGCGCCGCCGCGCTCGGCCATTCCGACGGCGATCGCGCCGACCGCAAGGCGCTTGCGGATTCGGCGGGCGAATTCGAGCCGGTGGAAGTCAAATGGTTCAATCGCGTACGCGGCTACGGCTTTCTCAAGAAGGCCGACGAGATGCTCCGGACGGGACGGGCGAGGATGTGTTCGTGCACATGGAAACGGTGCGCATCGCCAGGCTGCCGGACCTGCAGCCGGGGCAGATGCTCGAAGCGCGGATCGCGCCGAGCGGCAAGGGGCTGACGGCAATCGAGCTGCGCGGGCTGGACGGATCGCCGGAATAGCGGCCGCAATTGCGGCGGTTATCACTGGCGTCGCCTGCACTCCGTCGGTTCCAGCCAATAATGCACAAATCGTTGAAAGCCGACCGGTGCAACTGAAGGTAAGTGCCGCTGACGATCCGCTCCGCCACCGGCGAGCACCGGTTCACGGTCGAGGTCGCGGCCAGCCCGCAGGAGCAGAATGACGGGCTGATGTACCGGCGCTCGCTGGCCCCCGACCGCGGCATGATCTTCCCGTATGATCCGCCCCAATCAGTGGCGTTCTGGATGAAGAACACGTTGATCCCGCTCGACATGATCTTCATCCGCAAGGACGGCACGATCGCCCGCATCGCAGCCAATACGGTCCCGCTGTCATTGGAGCCGGTCCCTGGCGGCGAGCCGGTCGCGGCGGTACTCGAGATCGCCGGCGGCCGGGCGGCCGAACTCGGCATTCGCGAAGGCGACCGCGTCAGCTGGTAACTCGCTGTGTATGGACCAGTTTTGCGGCATCGTCCGATGTCGATGCGCCCCAAACTTTATCCATGTCAGAAAGCCCCATCGTCGCGTCGCAATTTCGACCCGCACGGGCCTTAATGAACGCTTGTTCACCGACCTTCGTGTCAGGCGCGCGTTCCAGCGACCGTTCCCTCAAACGATAAGGAAACTAGTATGCGTAAGATCATGATGGCGGCCGCGGTTGCGACGCTCGCAGCAACACCGCTTGCCGCGCAGACCCAACAGGGCTTGGTGAACGTCAACATCACCGACCTGGAAATTATCAAAAACTCGCTGAATAACAACAACGTCCAGGTCGAAGTGCCTGTCAACGTGCAGGTACCGATCGGGGTTGCCGCAAATGTTTGCGGAATCAGCGTCCTCGCCATCCGCGAGCAAAACAACGAATGCACCGCGCAGAATGCCTCTACGGCGCTCGGTGCGGCGCTTGCCAAGCAGGGCATCGGCCAGCGCGGCAAGGATAAGTAAGAGCTGCGGCTCTACTAGATTTGAAGGGCGGTCCCGTGGGGCCGCCCTTTTTTTGAACGGTGGCGGCGCTTGCACATCGAGCGGTGACGCGGCAGATGCGGCGGCGATGGGCTTCTGGTCTAAAACCTTCACCTGGTGGAACGGCGCGACGGTCGGCACCGCTTTGTTCACGTGGCGTCACGGCACTGAAGTCGGGCGCGATTCGCTGGGGAATATCTATTACACGGGCAAGAAGGACCCGAACCGCCGCTGGGTGATCTACTCCGGCAACAATGACGGCAGCGTCGTCCCGCCGGTGTGGCAGGCATGGCTCCGCGGGACCATTTCCGAACTGCCCGACAGGCTTCCGCCGGCGCGCAATTTCCAGATCGAGCCGACGCCCAATCTGACAGGCACGATGGCCGCCTTTCGCCCCGACGGCGCGCTCGGCAGTGGCAAGCTGAGGCCCGCGTCGACCGGCGATTACGAGCCCTGGACGCCGGAATAAGTGCGCAGCGCGAGTCTTATCCTCGGTGTCGGGCTTGGGCTCGGGCTTGGCGCTTGCGGGCAGAGCGACGGCGACGAAAACACCTCCGTTGAGCGGCCGCAGACGCAGGCCGGCGCGCCGAGCGCGGCGCAGGCCGGCGTCACGCCGATGGCGCAGCGAGTGGCGGTCCTCGGCGTATTGAACAAGCGCAACGGCATCGTCCGCGATGTCGCGCTTCGCCCCGGGCAGTCGGCGCGCTGGAAGGATTTGCTGGTGCGGCTGCGCGCGTGCGAGACAAGCGCGCCGTGGGAAGCAGAGAAGCTCACCGGCGCGTTCGTCCAGGTCGCGGTTCAGCACGACGCCGACACGTGGGCGCGGGTATTCTCGGGCTGGCTGTACAAGGAATCGCCGTCGCTCAACGTCGTCGAGCACCCGGTCTACGACGTCTGGCCCAAAAGCTGCGCGATGACATATCCGGCCGGCCCCGGCGCACCTGCCGCGCCGGTCACGTCGAGCAACCGGTCGAGCGCGCGGAACTCGGCGGGGGGATCGGCGCGCAGCGGTACGCCGGCGCGGCCACCGGCTGCAAATGAACCTGCGCCGGTTGCTCCGGCCCCGACCGCCGCGCCGCCAAGCGCTTCCGAAAGCAACGCGACATAGGCTTCGCGAGTGACGCTGACCGCCCCCAACGAGGCAAGGTGGTCCGTCATGAACTGGCAATCGAGCAGGGTGAAATTGCCCACCTTGAGGCGCGCGACAAGCCAGGCCAGCGCGACTTTCGAGGCGTCGGTCGCGCGGCTGAACATGCTTTCGCCGAAGAACGCCCGGCCGAGCCTGACGCCGTATAGGCCGCCAACCAGTCCGCCATCCTGCCACACCTCAATCGAATGGGCGTGGCCCGAGCCGTGCAGCGCGAGCATCGCCTGCTCGAGCTCGCGATTGATCCAGGTTTCCGCGCGCATCGCGCACCCCGCGATGACCCGCGCAAAGTCGCGGTCGCAAGTGACTTCGAACCGGCCCGAGCGGATCGCGCGGCGAAGCGATCGTGACACGTGGAAGCCTTCCAGCGGCAGGATCGCGCGGTGGCGCGGCTCGACCCAGAACAGCTCCTCGGCGGAGCGGCTGTCGGCCATCGGAAAAATGCCCGCGGCATAGCCCTGGAGCAAAAGGCGAGGATCGAGCCGACTCATGTCGGCGTGAAGATTATAGGATCTCGCGCACCACGTCTTGCGGGCGGCACAGGCGGACGCCTTTTTCGGTTTCGACCAGCGGACGGTTGATCAGGATCGGATGCTCCATCATCGCGTCAAGCACCTCGGCGTCGGTGACGTCGGCGCGGGTCAGTCGAAGCTCTTCGGCGAGCGGCTCCTTGGCGCGAAGGCCCTCGCGCGGATTGATGCGCGCTTCGCGGTAGAGGCGTTCAAGCTCGGCGCGCGAAGGCGGATTCTCGAGATATTCCTGGATGGTCACCTCGGCGCCGGATTCGCGCAGAATCTCGAGCGTCTTGCGCGACGTCCCGCAGAGCGGGTTGTGGTAGATTTTAGCCCTCATCGCCTGCGCTCCTAAGCGCTGGTCGAGGAGCGGCGCAAGATGCGGTGAACAGGCCCGCATCCGGGCCAACCATTGTCCCGCTAACGGAACGATTGCGGAAGATCGTCGTTCCTCTGACCGTGGCACGCGTTCCGCCGGCTATTCCGGCCTGTACCGTGCTCGCCGATCAACAACACGGGAGAACAGAGCGATGCGTAAATCATTTCTAGCAGTGGCGCTTGCCAGCAGCCTGACCTTGACTGCCTGCGCGACCAACGACCGGATGGCCGGTGACGTCGCCCAGGGCGTGGCGGTCGGCGCGGCCGGCGGCGCGGCAGCGGGCGCGATCATTCCAGGCGTCAGCGTCATTGAAGGCGCTGCTGTCGGCGCTGCGATTGGCGGACTTAGCGGCGCTTATTGGAGCGACAGCAACAACGACGGCTATGTCGACGGCTACACGGCGAACGGCCAATATTATGCCGGTCAGCCGCAGGGCTATGACCCGACGCTTCGCCGCGTTGCCGGCGGCGCGCTTGGTGGCGCTGCGCTTGGCGCGGCTGCCGGTGCGGTCATTCCGGGCCTCGGGATCCTCGAAGGTGCCGTAATCGGCGCCGCGGTCGGCGGACTTGCCGGCGCGATCTGGGCCGACCGTGACAATGACGGACGGGTGGACGGATATGTCCATAACGGCCAATATTATGCAGGTGGGCCCGCTGCTGGCACTCCGGCTCCGGCGTATCAGACGCCGTCCCGGAGCGGCGAGCGCGGCTAAACGGGATATCCGTCGAAGCTTCGGCTTTGACGGGTCCCCGGTTTTGCGGAGTACAAGTGAAACCCTTGCGTACACGATTGAGTACATTGTGCACCGGCCTCGCGCCGGTGCACTTTTATCGAGCCCTGAGCGGCGTTGCGGCCAGCCTCGCGCTGGTTGCTGCGCCGCTTTCGGCTGCGCCCGCCAAGGCGGCCCCAGCCAGGGCTGCGAAAGCGCTCGCCCAGCAGCCGTTGGGGCAAGGCGTCGAAGACTTTTATCGCGCCCGCGGGAATGCCTTGTTGTGGCTGGCGCCCAATGCCGGGGCTGCCGCGCCGATGCTGGTCGAAATGCTGAAATCTGCCGCGGTCGACGGGCTCGAACCCTCGGCGTACCGCACCGACGCGCTGGATGCTGCGCTACGCTCCGTTTCCGGTTCAAACGACCGTAATGCGCTGCTGCGCGCCGACCACATGCTGTCCACCGCATTCGCGCAATATGTGCGCGATCTCCGGCGTGTCCCGGAGCTTGGGATAATCTACGTCGACCCGGGCCTGAGGCCGGTCGTGCCGTCGCCTCGGGCCGTCCTGCTCGACGCCGCGGCGGCCTCATCGCTGAGCGATTATGTCGCCAACATGCGCTGGGCCAATCCGATTTACGCCAAGCTTCGCAAGGCGCTGGCGACGCACAATTATGCGAGCCCGCGCGAACGCCAATTGCTGACCCTCAACCTCGAGCGGGCGCGCGCATTGCCGGTCGGCCGCGGCCGCTACATTGTCGTCAATATCGCCGAGCAGCGATTGTTCACCTACGAGGACGGGCGCGAGCGCGATTCGATGCGGGTGGTGGTCGGCAAACCCAAATATCCGACGCCGATGATGAGCGCCTACGTTCGCTTCGCCGCGCTAAATCCTTACTGGTACGTTCCGCCCGACCTCGCCGCCGAGCGGATCGCGCCCAAGGTCCTCAGGCAGGGCCTCAAATATCTCGACGAGCTCGGCCATCAAGTGATGAGCGACTGGACGCCCGACGCGCAAATCCTCGATCCAAAAACGATCGACTGGAAAGCGGTCGCGGAGGGCAAGACCGAAGTGCGCATCCGCCAGCTTCCGGGACCGCATAATTCGATGGGGCGGATGAAGTTCATGTTCCCCAACGAGGAGGGCATCTACCTGCACGACAATCCCGAGCGCGAGCTCTTCTCCGAAGCGTCGCGGCTATACAGCGGCGGTTGCGTCCGGCTCGAGGATGCGCCGCGGCTTGGCCAATGGCTGTTCGGCCGGCCGCTGGAATGGGAGGGCGCCTCAACCGAGGAGCGCGTCCCGCTCGCCGACCCGGTGCCGGTGTACATGACCTATCTGACGGCGATGCCGACGGCCTCGGGAATTGCCTATTTCGACGACATTTACGGCCGCGATGCATCGCGCCTGGCGCAGCTCGGGCAAGCGCGCGAAGCGGCATCGGTGGGGCGCTAGGACCGGCCGTCAATTCGGCGACCAGTCGGGGAACCAGCTGATATCCTGCGCTACCGGGCGGCCCTCGTCGTCCAGGGCTGGTCGGAACCTCACAAATTGCAAGGTCAGCTCGCACATCAGCGAGTCGGCAGAAGAATTGCCGCTCGAGCGGACGATCCGGCAGTTCGAAGGCCGGCCGTCGACATTGACCTTCACCGTCAGGCCCACCCGTCCGTAGCGCATTCCGCTCGCTGCCCGAAAGCGGCGGTATTCGCCGTCCGGAATCTTGCTGATTCGCCGCGCCGGCGTGAACTTCGAATAATCGGGACCGCCGCCGCCGCGCCCGGCGCCTGACCCGCCCGCACCGGTGCCGCTGCCGGCGATCGCCGCTCCGGAAGTCGTCGCGCTGCCGGTGCCCGCGACGGGGGCCGCGGCGACGGGGGACTCCACCGGAATGCGCGGCTTGGGCGCGACGATCGGCGAGGGGTCCGCCTTCTTGCCCGCGGCGCCTTCCTCGAGCCTGACCTTCTTTTCCTCGCGTGGCGGTGGCGGCGGCGGCTCTGGCGGAGTTGGGGGCAGCCGAATGTCGATCGTCTGCAGTCGCTCGACTGCGCGCTCGACTAATTCGACATTGAGGCCGGTCAGTATCGCCATTCCCAGTGCGGCGTGAACCACGACCACGGCGACGATTGCTTTGGCCTTCGAAGGCGTATCGGCGGTTCCGCTGTAGCTAGGCATCGGGCGCGCGGTCCTCCGCCCAGAGAAACGCGCATTGAACAAGAAAGTTTGCGCTTATTCGTGCTCGCGACCGAGCCACTCTTCGAGCCACTTGATGGTGTAGTCGCCGGCGAGGAACTCGGGGTCGCGCACCAGCCGCTGATGGAGCGGGATGGTGGTCTTCATCCCCTCGACGACAAACTCCTCGAGCGCGCGCTTGAGGCGCCGGATGCAGCTGTCGCGGTTGGAGCCGTAGACGATCAACTTGCCGATCATGCTGTCGTAATAAGGCGGCACCTTATAACCGGTGTAGAGCCCGCTATCGACGCGCACGTGCATGCCCCCGGGGGCGACGTAATTCTTCACCAGGCCGGGCGAGGGCGCGAAGGTCTCGGGGTCCTCGGCATTGATTCGGCATTCAATCGCATGGCCGTGGAGCCGAACGCCGTCCTGCTTGCACGACAGTCCCGCGCCAGTGGCCACCCGGATCTGCTCGCGGACCAGGTCGATGCCGCTGATCATCTCGGTCACCGGATGCTCAACCTGCAGCCTTGTGTTCATCTCGATGAAGTAGAATTCGTCATTCTCGTAGAGGAATTCGATCGTGCCGGCGCCGCGGTAGCCCATGTCGGCCATGGCCTTGCTGACCCGCGCGCCCATCCGCTCGCGCTCCTCGGGCGACAAGGCGGGCGAGGGGGCTTCCTCAAGCAACTTCTGGTGCCGGCGCTGGATCGAGCAATCGCGCTCTCCGAGGTGGATCGCCGCGCCTTCGCCGTCGCCGAACACCTGGAACTCGATGTGCCTCGGATCGGCGAGATATTTTTCCATGTAGACGGTGTCGTCGCCGAACGCGGCCCCGGCTTCGGCCGCGGCCTGGCTCATCAGGCTTTCGAGCTGGTCTTCCTCGGGGACGACCTTCATGCCGCGCCCGCCGCCGCCCGATGCCGCCTTGATCAGCACCGGATAGCCGATTTCGGCGGCAAGTTTTTTCGCCTGCTTGATGCTGGTCAGCGGTCCGTCCGAACCGGGCACCAGCGGCAGGCCGAGCTTGGCCGCGGTGCGCTTGGCCTCGATCTTGTCGCCCATCGTCCGGATATGCTCGGGTTTGGGCCCGACCCAGATAATGTTGTGCCGTTCGACGATCTCCGCGAACTGCGCGTTTTCGCTGAGGAAACCGTAGCCTGGATGGATGGCGTCGGCATGGACCACTTCAGCGGCGGAGATGATGTTGGGGATGTTGAGGTAGCTGTCGACTGCGGGAGGAGGGCCGATGCACACCGTCTCATCGGCGAGGCGGACGTGCATCGCGTCGGCATCCGCGGTCGAATGTACGGCTACCGTCTTGATCCCCATTTCGTGGCAAGCGCGGTGGATTCGAAGCGCAATCTCGCCGCGGTTGGCGATCAGCAGCTTGTTGATTGTCCCGGGCATTCTCAGCCGATGACGACGAGGGGCTGGTCGAATTCGACCGGCTGGGCATCGGCGACGAGGATTTCCTTGATCACCCCGGCCTCGGGCGCGGTGATTGGGTTCATTACTTTCATCGCCTCGATGATCAGCAGGGTGTCGCCTTCCTTGACCGTGTCACCGATAGAAACGAACGGATCCGTACCTGGCTGGGGCGACAGGAAGGCGGTGCCGACGATCGGGGACTTGACCGCCGCGCCCGGCGCATCCGGAGCCACGCCGAGGTCTTCCTTCCCTTGAATCGCGGGCGCGCTGAGCGCCGGAGCAAATTGGGGCGACGCTGCAGCCGCGAACTGCGGTCCGAACTGCGGCGCCGGCTCGCGCGCGACCTTGATCTTGCGGTCCCCGTCCTCGACTTCGATTTCGGTCAGTCCATTTTCGTGAAGCAGCTCGGCAAGCTCGCGCACGAGCTTCGGGTCAATGCGCATTGCGCGGCCTTTGTCTCCAGTGGGGCCTTGCGCCATACTCTATTCCTCTACTGAATCTGGCTCTTGGCCTGCGCGCCGGCGCCTCCCTTGCAGAGGTGCGCGGCAGCGTCCAGTGCCAGCACATAGCCCAAAGCGCCTAATCCGACGATGGACCCGCGCGCGACCTGGGCGATCATGCTCTGGCGGCGGAAATGCTCGCGCGCGTAGACGTTGCTCATTTGAACTTCGATCACCGGCACCGCGAGTGCGGCGACCGCGTCCCGCAGCGCGATCGAGGTATGGGCATAGGCTCCGGCGTTGATGATCACCGCGGACGCCTTGGCGAGCGCCTCGTTGAGCCAGTCGACCAGAACGCCTTCATGGTTCGACTGGCGGATGTCGAGCCCGAGCTTCAATACCTTGGCGCGCTGCTCGAGCATCGCGTTGATCTCAGACAGCGTCTGGGTGCCGTAAATCCGCGGCTCGCTTGAGCCGAGCATGTTGAGGTTGGGCCCGTGGAGGACGAAGATGGTTTGGGTCATTTGCGCGATGCGGCTGGCCTTCCTATCTCGTGAAGTCAATGTCGGTTGATGGCTCCCTTTCAGTTCGCATCAATGGCGAGCACCGCCGCATGCCCGGCGGGACGACGCTTGCCGAGATGATCAATTCGCTCGGGCTCGACCCGGCGCGGGTGGCGGTCGAGCGCAATCTCGAGATCGTGCCGCGCTCGACCTTCGCCAGCCAGTGCGTCGAGGACGGCGACGACTATGAAATCGTCCACTTTGTCGGAGGCGGCTGATCGGGCCGGCCGCTAGCTTGCGGCGGGCGGCTCCCACAGTTCGATCGCATTTCCCTCGGGATCGTGGATGCGGGCAAAACGGCCGGTCGTCGGGTCGTCCCACTCGGGCTTGGTGATTATGGCGATTTCGGCCGCTCGCAGCCGTTCGAGCAGCCCGTCGAGGTCGTCGACCCGCAAATTGATCATGAATGCCTTGTCCGCCGCGAAATAGTCGGTGGCGCGCTTGAACGGCGCGAACACCATCGGCCCGCCGCGGGTTTGCCATACCCACTCGTTGGGCTCGGCCTCGCCGGTTGCATCGCATCCGCCGCCGACGCCGAGATGCTCCTTGTACCAGGCCGAAAGCGAATCGGGGTCGTCGGCGCGAAAGAACAGGCCGCCCATTCCGACTACGGTCATTTGCCTGACTCCCACGGTTTCTTAGCCGCCGGATAGTGCCTATATCGCGGCTGCACGCAAGGGAGAGACCAGTGAACGCGCCGCAGAGCATCGAGGCTGACCGCTGGAGTGTCGCCGGGCGCACGTTCACGTCGCGGCTAATCGTCGGCACCGGCAAGTATAAAAGCCTTGAGGAGAATGCCGCCGCGGTCGCGGCTTCGGGCGCCGAGATCGTCACCGTCGCGGTGCGGCGGGTTAACATCTCGGACCCTAAACAGCCGCGACTGACCGACTTCATCGACCCCGCGAAGGTGACCTATCTGCCCAATACCGCGGGCTGCTTCACCGCCGAGGACGCGATCCGGACCTTGCGCCTGGCGCGAGAAGCCGGCGGCTGGAATTTGGTCAAGCTGGAAGTGCTGGGCGAGGCGCGGACGCTTTATCCCGACATGCGCGAAACGTTGAAAGCGACTGCGGCGCTGGTCGCCGAGGGCTTCGAGCCGATGGTCTATTGCGTCGACGATCCGATTGCCGCGAAGCAGCTCGAGGAAGCAGGCGCCGTCGCGATCATGCCGTTGGGCGCGCCGATCGGGTCGGGCCTCGGGATCCAGAACCGCGTGACCATTCGCCTGATCGTCGAGGGCGCCAGCGTCCCGGTTCTGGTCGACGCCGGGGTGGGCACCGCGAGCGACGCCGCGGTAGCGATGGAGCTGGGCTGCGACGGGGTACTGATGAACACCGCCATCGCCGAGGCCAAGGACCCGGTACTTATGGCCAGGGCGATGAAAGCAGCAGTCGAGGCGGGGCGGCTGTCGTACCTTGCCGGTCGGATGCCCAAGCGCATGTACGCCGACCCCAGCAGTCCGCTTGCCGGGCTGATCTAGCCGGCGCGGTGAGCGATTACGTCGCCGAGCGCGAGGCGATGGTCGAGCGGCAGTTGCGCCGCCGGGGGATTTGCGAGCAACCGATACTGGACGCGTTTCTGGCGGTGCCGCGCGAAGCGTTCGTCAGTCCCGACCTTGCCCACCTCGCTTATGGTGACCACCCGCTGCCGATCGCGGCGGGGCAGACCATATCCCAGCCCTATATTGTCGCGCTGATGATCCAGGCGGCCGAGGTCAGCGCGGGCGACACCGTGCTCGAGGTCGGCGCCGGCTCGGGCTATGCGGCGGCCGTGATCGGCCAGATCGCCGCCAACGTGATTGCGATCGAGCGGCAACCCGAACTGGCCGCCGTCGCGCGCGAGCGGCTGGCGCGGCTGGGTATTTCAAACGTCGAGATTGTCGAAGGCGACGGCACCACCGGATGGTCCGCCCGCGCGCCATATGACGCGATCCTTGCCGCGGCGAGCGGAAGTCATGTGCCGCAGCCGCTAGTTGACCAGCTCGCTGAGGGCGGCCGGATCGTCATGCCGATTGGCGGTACCGGCGGCGCGCAGGAGCTGGTCAAGGCGACGCGGCGCGACGACGGGACGTTGGCTCAGGACAGCCTTGGCCAGGTGCGATTCGTGCCGTTGATCGGAAAGGAAGGATGGGACGACTTTGAAAGCCGGCAATAAGCGGTGAGAAAACGGAGTCTCATCCATTCTGGCCGGACTAATTAAGTCAAAACCCTGCTAAAAATGATTAATTCCATCCGCAATGACAGAAAAACCATTATTAAATAATTGGTTAAAAGGAGTATGTCCCAGATCGACGCAATAGATGTAGAGAGCGGGGTTACGAAAATGCTTAAAGCTTCGACCAAGCTCCCCGAAGAGGTCTTCGGACTGAATGACTATGTTTTGTTGCTGTTCAACGAACAGGACAGCAAGATTGCATTGACTTGGGCCGACTGTCCACCGCGCAAGAGGAAAAGCGAAACCCGCCGAGAGGGCTAGAGCGGCGCTTGGCGCAGCTTGGACACCGTCGTCGCATGGCTAATCTGCTCGATGTCTGTCCGGCAATGAATCAGCCGGATGCCGCGCTGATCCACCGCACGATCGAGCGCCGGGGCGAAGTCGGCGGTGCGCTCGATAGTCTCGGCCCAGCCGCCGAACGCCCGGGCGAGCGCGGCGAAGTCCGGATTGGATAGACCGGTGCCCGATATCCGCTCGGGATAGTCGCGCTCCTGGTGCATGCGGATGGTGCCGTAGCTTCCATTGTCGACCAGGATCACGAGCAGGTCGGCGCCGTGCTGCGCGGCGGTCGCAAGCTCCTGGCCGTTCATCAGGAAATCGCCGTCGCCCGCGACGCATACCACCGGGCGGTCCTTGAAGCGCAGCGCGGCAGCGACTGCCGCGGGCAGGCCATAGCCCATCGTGCCGCTGGTCGGGGCGAGCTGCGTCGGTTGCGGCCCGTAGCGCCAGTAGCGATGCCACCAGCCGGAGAAATTGCCGGCACCGTTGCAGATGATGGTGTTGGCCGGGAGCTTGTCGCGCATCGCCGCGACGCATGGGCCGAGGTCGAGCTGCGACTCCGTCGCGCGGGCCTGGGCTCCGACCATTCGAGCCACTCGCGGTGGGCTTCCTCGCCGGCCGAAAAGCGCACGCAATCCGGGTCGGCCCATTCGTCGATCATCTCGGCGAACTCGCCCATGTCGGCGCAGATCGGAAGGTCGGCGTGATAGACGCGGCCGAGCTCATTGGGGTCGGGGTGGACGTGGACGAGGGTCTGGCCGGGATGGTCGGGGGTGATCAACGAATAGCCGTCGGTGGTCGCTTCGCCGAGGCGCGCGCCGACCGCGATGATGAGGTCGGCGTCGCGGACGCGCTGCTGTAACTTGGGGTTGGGGCCGTAGCCGAGCTGGCCGGCGTAGACGCCGCACTTGTTGTCGATCGCGTCCTGGCGGCGGAACGCGGCGGCGGTCGGGATGCCGTGGCGGAAGGCGAAATTGGCGAAATGGTGGCCGGCGCGCGGGCTCCAGTCGGCGCCGCCGACGATCGCGACGGGGTTGGTCGCTTCCTTCAATAGCTCGAACAAGGCCTGGATCGCGCCGGGGTCGGGCGCTTCGGCGACTGCCGGAACGCACGGCCGGTCGGCCACCTCGACCTCGTCGCGCAGCATGTCTTCGGGCAGGGCGAGCACGACCGGGCCGGGGCGGCCGGCGGTTGCGACGCGATATGCGCGCGCGACATATTCGGGGATCCGCCGCGCATCCTCGATCCGCGCCGCCCATTTGGCGATCGGCGCGAAAAACGCCGGAAAGTCGATTTCCTGGAAGCCCTCGCGGTCGCGGTCGCCGCGCGCGACATCGCCGATGAACAGGATCATCGGGGTCGAATCCTGGAAGGCGACATGGACGCCCGCCGCTGGCGTTGGTCGCGCCCGGGCCGCGAGTGACGAAGGCGATTCCCGGGCGCCCGGTCATCTTGCCGTCGGCGTCGGCCATATACGCGACCCCGCCTTCCTGGCGGCAGACGACGGTATCGATTTCGGGCGTGTCGTGAAGCGCGTCGAGCACCGCGAGGAAGCTCTCGCCCGGCACGGTGAAAATGCGGTCGCAGCCGTTGATGCGCAGCTGATCGACGAGGATGCGGCCGCCGGTGCGGACGCCGGGGCGCTTGGTCATGGGCGGGCGCTTTAGCGCGCGCGGATTAGATTGGGGAGGGGGCCTTCTCGAGGTCGTGCTTGAGCTTGGCAAACATCGCGACGGCGCGCTCGGCGTGCGGACCGATCCAGCGCTCGTGGATGGCGTGGATCGGGAGCGGGTTGAGGTGGTTCCAGCGCTCGCGGCCGCGGCGTTCGGCAATCACCAAATCCGCTTCCTCCAGCACCTTCAGATGCTGCATGACAGTGCAGCGGTCGAGATCGCTGAACTGCGCGCCGAGGGCGCCGGTCGTAAGCGGCTGGTCGCGCAGGGCATCAAGCATCGCGCGCCGGTGCGGCGACGAGAGCGCACGGAAAACGCGGTTGTGCTGATCCTCGATTGACATGTTACAAAACTATAACATATTTGGTTGCCGCGCAACAGGAGCGAGTCGATGGACTTGAAGTTCAAGGTGATGATCCGCGTCTCACGGCCGGTCCACGAAGTGTTCGAGGCGGTCGCGGACCCCCAGGAGCTGTCGTCATATTTCACCACGGGCGGCGCGAGCGGACGGCTCGAAACCGGCAAGACCGTAACCTGGGACTTCCACGACTTCCCCGGCGCGTTCCCCGTCGAGGTCGACGAGGTCGTGCCCAACGAGCGGATCGTGCTGCGCTGGGAAGCCGCGGAAGGCGCGCAAGTGTGCAGCGGCGGCGAAATCGATATCAAGCCGGCCGGTTATCAAACGACCGTGACGATGACGTTCAAGCCAACCGACGACGGCCGCACGCTCGTGGAGATCGAGGAACGCGGCTGGCGCGAGACGGAAAAAGGGCTGCAGGCGAGCTACGGCAATTGCATGGGCTGGTCGCAGATGCTCGCCGCGCTCAAAATGTGGGTCGAGCACAGGATCAACCTGCGCGACGGGGCCTACGTCTGAGCGTCAGCCTTCGGGCTTGCGCGATAGCCGATCCAGCACAGAATCAGCATCGCGACGTTGGCGCCGAAGTCGAGCAGCATCCAGTGGTTGAACATCGGCACCACGAACACGAACCAGTAATTGAACCAGAAGAAGGGCAGCAGCGCGATCGCGTAGACGACGAACGTCGTGCGGGTGAAGCGGCTGAACCAGGCGAACAGGCCGGACAGCACCGCCTGCGCGCCGAAGCAGCCCATCATCAGCGCGGTCGTCGGCGTGCCATGATAATATTCGGGCGTGAAGCCGAGCCGCTCGACGGTTCCCGGAAAGAGCAGACACCAGGCGCCGAGCACCAGGAACGGGACGGCGATCAGGCGCTGCGCCAGGAGCGGACTCACGCCTGGTGGATCGCCTTGACCACCTGGTAGGTCTCGAGCCCTTCCTTGCCGCCTTCGCTGCCGAAGCCTGAGTCCTTGACCCCGCCGAACGGCGCGTCGGCGACGGAAATGGCGAAGGTGTTGATTCCGACCATGCCGCTTTCGACGAGGTCGCCGATCATGTTGGCGCGGCGGCCGTTCTCGGTAAACGCAAACGCCGCGAGGCCGAACGGCAGGCGGTTGGCCTGCTCGATCGCATCTTCGAACGTGTCGAACGACGCGCGTGACGGCGACCGGCCCGAACGGCTCCTCGTTCATGATCTCGGCCTCGTTGGGGACGTCGGCGAGAAGGGTCGGCTGGAAGAAGAATCCGCCGTCGCCGGGCTCGCCGCCGGCGAGCACCCGGGCGCCCTTGGCCCGCGCGTCCTCGATCAGCGCGCCGACCGCCTCGGGTCGCCGCGCATTCGCAAGCGGGCCCATCTTCGTGTCGGCTTCGAGGCCGTCGCCGACCTTCACTTTGTGCGTACGCTCGGCAAATCCCTTGAGGAAGGCCTCGTAAATGCCGCTTTGCACGTAGAAGCGGGTGGGTGAGACGCACACCTGGCCGGCGTTGCGGAATTTCTGCGGCACGACCATGTCGAGCGTCTTCTCGAGGTCGCAATCGTCGAAGATCAGCACCGGCGCGTGGCCGCCCAATTCGAGCGTGATGCGCGTCATGCTGTCCGCGGCCTGGTGCATCAGCTGCTTGCCGACCGGGACCGAGCCGGTGAAGCTGGTTTTGCGGATGACTGGCGAGGCGATGAGGCGTGTGCTGACCATCGACGCCTTGCCGTGGACCAGTTGCGCGACGCCGGCGGGGATGCCGGCGTCGGCAAGCGCGCGGAACAATTCGCCGGTGCAGCCCGGCGTTTCCTGCGGTGGGCGCGAGATCACGGTGCAGCCGGCAGCGAGCGCCGCGGCAACCTTCTTGGCGAGGAGGTAGATCGGGAAATTCCACGGCGTGAAGGTGGCCACGGGACCGACCGGCTGGCGAATCACGCGCGACAGCTGGCCCGGCGGGCGGACCAGGGTGCGGCCGTAGTCGCGCTTGATCTCCTCGGCGTACCAGTCGAACAGCTGCGCCGATGCCGATCACTTCGGCCTTGGCTTCGGCGAGCGGCTTGCCCTGCTCCTGGGTCAGGATGCGGCCGATATGCTCCGCGCGCTCGCGCAGCAGGTCGGCGGCCTTGTGGAGGATCGCGCTACGCTTTTCGACTTCCGTCGATCGCCACTCCGGCCATGCGCGTTCCGAGGCGGCGAGCGCTTCGTCGACATCCGCTTCACTGGCCAGCGGAAGCTCCGCGATGCCGCCGCCGGTTACCGGGTTGATGACGGTGAAATGGTCGCGGTCCTCGCCGGCGCGCCAGCTGCCGTCGATGAACAATTTGAGGTCTGTTTCATATCCCATGCCGGCCAGATAGGCCCGCCTTGATGCGCCTGCAACGGGCGGCTAGGCGCCCTTCGACAAGCTCAGGATGAGCGGAGGGAGTTGCAATGACCAAGCAGGAACTGGTGGCGAGGATGCAGGAAGCCCAGGCGTGGGTGCCGGGCAAGAAGGTCAAGATCGATTTCGGCGGCGACCAGGGCGCGGTGCTGCTCGACGGCGCGGCCAATCAGGTCAGCGACATCGAAAGCGGCGCGAATGCCGCCGACACCACCATCCGCGTCAGCTGGGACGACTGGCAGCAGCTCGCCTCGGGTCAGCTCGACGGCATGACCGCCTTCATGATGGGCAAATTGAAGGTCGAGGGGGACATGTCCAACGCCATGCAGCTGCAGGGCGTGCTCGCAAAAATGAAGAGCTAGTCGAGCCAGCCGGCATCGCGCAGCGCGGCGATACGCTCGCGCGCGACCGGCGCTTCGATGCCGCCGACCAGGCGAAGACGGTAATTGCGGCCGTCGCGCAGCACTTGTTCGACCGCCCAGCGCGCGACCCACCAGCTGCGGTGAACACGCATGCCGTCGAACTCGCCGCAAGCTCCGCCTCCGCATCGCGCATGCGCTGCAGGATAAGCGTGCTCGCGTCTGGGCCATGCGCGCGGACATAATGGTCCTCCATCTCGAGCGCGACGAGCCGGTCGCGCCAGGCGGGCGGCAGGCGATCGAGGAACGGTGAGGGCAGCGCCGGCTCTCCCGGTGTGGCTTCGGTTGAGGCTGCAGCCACGAGCTCGCTCGCGGGCTTGGCGGGTCCCTTGCCGAGCAGAACGAACAGCAGCATGACGAGGACGCCGATCATCGCGACCTGGATGTAGAGCTGGAACAGGCCGTCGAAGTTCTGCGGCGGGCCCGGACCGAAATCGCCTAGATAGGCGATCGCGAGTGTACCCGGCGCGGCGGCCACAAGCGTTCCGACGAGCGCGGCCGGGATTTCGGGCAACGCCAGCCGCTGCGCGATCAGCACCGACGCCAGCGTGATCGGCCGAAAAATCGCGTATCCGATCGCCGTCGCCGGCAACCAATAGGCCAGCCGCGCGCCGAACGAGCCAAGCTCAAAGCTGCCAAACGGGCCCAGTGCGGCGAGGCCAACGCCGACGCCGATCATGACGACCAGTTCGATCACCCATTCCCGTAAGCTCGGCACCCGCGATTTCCCCCCGCCCGTTCGCGCTTCGCCAAATGGCATTTGCGTGCCGATCGGCCCGCTTCACGAAGTAGTTCGACCGCTTAACGGAAGCGTGCTTGGCGGCAAAGCGGCGGCTGCCATGTGGGACGCCCGTGGTTCCAACATTCGAAAGTCCTGTTCCCATGAATGCTTCACTCGCGTGGCCTCGCCTGTCCACCCAGCGCATCGACCTGTCGCCAGCCCTGCGCGTGGCCATCGCGTCGGCCGCCGCCTTGCTGTTCGCCTTTGCCGCGTATGGGTTTCTGCGCTTCATTCTCGGCTTTGCGCCGCCGACGCCGTGGGTGGCGGATGTGGCGCTCACGACGCATCTGGCGACGGTGATCCCGGCGATCCCGCTCGGCGCTTATGTGATCCTGGTGCGCAAGGGCGGCGAAGCGGCACAGGACGCTCGGCACCATATGGCTATCGCTGATGTTCGTGACTGCCATCTCGACGCTGTTCATCCGCAATTTCAACGACGGCCAGTTCAGCTGGATTCACATTTTCACGCTGATCACCTTCATCGCCATTCCCCAGGCGATCGTCAGCGCGCGCCGCGGCAAGATCAAGGCGCACAAGATCCATCTGCGCAATTTCTTCATCGGCGCGCTGGTCCTGGCGGGTATCACTTCCTTCGCGCCGGGCCGGACGATGTGGCAATGGGCGTTCGGCTGACAGGCGGTGGAGCAGGCTGCGCACGGTTGACCGCCGCCGCCGCTCCGACTTAGGGCGGCGCAATGCAGAAAATCTATCCGACACTGCCGACGCCGCGCTCGACGGGCTGCTGCGCGACGGCATGACCATCGCCGCCGGCGGGTTCGGACTGTGCGGCATTCCCGAGCGGCTGATCGACGCGATCGTTGCCAGCGGGGTCAAGGACCTGACCTTCGCTTCGAACAATGCGGGCATCGACAATGAAGGGCTCGGCAAGCTTCTGCGGACGCGCCAGATCAAGAAGATGATCAGCTCCTATGTCGGCGAGAACAAGGAGTTCGAGCGGCAGTATCTGGCGGGCGAGCTCGAGGTCGAATTCTGCCCGCAGGGGACGCTCGCCGAGCGGATGCGCGCGGGCGGCGCGGGCATTCCCGGATTTTACACCAAGACCGGCGTCGGCACCCAGGTTGCCGACGGCAAGGAGGTCAAGAATTTCGACGGCGAGGATTATATCCTCGAGCGGGGAATTCGCGCCGACCTCAGCATCGTCAAGGGCTGGAAGGCCGACGAAAGCGGCAACCTGATGTTCCGCAAGACCGCGCGCAATTTCAACACGCCGGCGGCGACGTGCGGCGCCATGTGCGTCGCCGAAGTCGAGGAGATCGTGGCCGTCGGCGCGCTCGACCCCGACTGCATCCATCTGCCGTCGATCTACGTTAACCGGCTGATCCTCGGCGCGCCCTACGACAAGAAGATCGAGTTCCGCACCGTGCGCGAAAGGCGAGGCGGCGTGATGCGCAAAAACCCGTGGCTGATCGCCGGAGGCCTGCTCAGCGCGGTCGCTGCTCTGCTTCACTTGGGATGCATCATCGAAGGCCCCGCCTGGTACCGCGTCTTCGGCGCGCCGGAGCCGCTCATCGTCGCGCTCGAGAACGGCAATTCGACGCTTCACTGGATCACTGCCGGAATCGTTGCGCTCCTGGCGATCTGGTCGGCTTATGCGTTTGCCGGCGCGGGCGTTATCCGGCGGCTGCCGCTGATGCGTACCGCGCTGCTCGCGATCACTGCGATTTACCTGCTCCGGGGACTGCTGATCGTCCCGGTGCTGTTGCGGCCCAATCCCGCGCAATTCGACATCTGGTCGTCGCTGGTCGTGCTTGTTTTCGGGCTGGTCTATGCCATCGGCACCGCGCGCGCGTGGCCGGCGCTGTCGCCCAAGGAGAGTATCGCCTGATGGCCTGGACCCGCGACGAGATGGCGGCACGCGCCGCGAAGGAGCTCGAGGACGGCTATTACGTCAATCTCGGCATCGGCATTCCGACGCTGGTGGCGAACAATATCCCCAACGGGCATGACGGTGACGCTGCAGAGCGAGAACGGAATGCTCGGGATCGGGCCGTTCCCCTATGACGACGAGGTCGACCCCGACCTGATCAACGCCGGCAAGCAGACCATCAGCGAGCTCGACCAATCGCTCCTATTTCGACAGCGCGCAGAGCTTCGCGATGATCCGCGGCGGGCATATCGACCTGACCGTACTCGGGGGCGATGGAAGTCAGCGAGAAGGGCGATCATCGCCAACTGGATGGTCCCGGGCAAGATGATCAAGGGCATGGGCGGGGCGATGGACCTGGTCGCCGGGGTCAAGAAGATCATCGTCGTGATGGAGCATGTATCCAAAGGCGGCGACCCCAAATTCATCCCCGAGTGCACGCTGCCGCTGACCGGCAAGAACGTCGTCGACATGATCATCACCGATCTTGTGCGTGTTCCACCGCCCGGACCATGACAGCGCATTCAGGCTGATCGAGCTGGCGCCCGGGGTGACGCCGGAGGAAGTGCGCGAGAAGACGAGCGCGAACTACGAGGAATGAAGCGCGTCTCCGTCCTGCTCGTGCTTGCGCTCGGCGCCTGCAATTCCGAGCCGGCGCGGATCGACGGCAGCTCGCCTGAGCGGTTTGAGGAAACCACCGCCGCGGCACGCAGCGATCTGCCCTACGCCGACCGACTGACCTTTGATCGCGCCATCCGGACCGTCGGCGGGCGGCGCCACGCCAACCGCGAACCGGACGCATTGGCGCGGCTGACGTTCGACGATATGACCGCGGCCGAGGTCGTCGCCGACCAGAAGGCGCGAGACCGATAGGGGATTGGCATGAAGACATTGCTGAGCGCGGCGCTGCTGGCGGCCGCCGCGACCGCCGCGCCCGCGCAGTCGCCCGCGCCCCCGGCGCAGGTCGAGCTGTGGCGCCTCGACTGCGGCGACTTCGTGATGAAACGGTTCGGCGCCTGGTTTTCCGACACCTTCCAATATCCGCCCGGCGCCCGGTCGTTGGTCGGCAGCTGCTATCTCATCCGTCATGGCGAACGTTACTTGTTGTGGGACACTGGCCTGCCCGACGAATTGATCGCCAAGCCGATCGACAACGACCAGCAACGGATGTCACTCAAGCGCTCCTTGCTCGACCAGCTCAATCAGATTGGCGTCGCACCGGCGGAAATCGGCTACGTCGGGATCAGCCATTTCCATTCCGACCACATCGGCCAGGCGCGGCATTTTCCCAACGCGACCCTGGTCATCGGTCAGGCCGATTGGGACGCGCTCAAGGGCAGTGACGAGCGTCTGAAAGACGCGCGGGCGCACCTGGCACATTGGCTTGGCGGGACCGGCAAGGCCGTGCCGGTCGGCGGCGATATCGATGTGTTCCGCGATGGCAGCGTGACCATGCTGGCGATGCCCGGACATACGCCCGGCCACAGCGCATTGCTGGTGCGGCTGGCGAGCGGGCCGGTGCTGCTGTCCGGCGACCAATATCATTTCAGCGAGGCGGTGAAGAACCGCGGCGTGCCCTCTTTCAACACCAACCGGGCGGATACGCTCGCTTCGCACGACCGGTTCGACCGTATTGCTGCGAACACGGGGGCGAAAGTGATCATCCAGCACGAGCCGACGGACGTCGCGAAGCTTCCCGCATTTCCGAAATCCGCGCGCTAGGCAGTATTTTTCGACCGCAGGAAATCGATGAAAGCACTCCTCTCCGAGGCGCCCGGCGGGCCCGAGACGCTTCGCCTGACCGAATTGCCGAACCCGACGGCCGGCCCCGGCGAGCTGCTGGTGCGGGTGCGTGCGTCGGCGATCAATTATCCCGACGTGCTGATCATCGAGGACAAATATCAGTTGAAGCCGCCGCGGCCCTTCGCTCCGGGGAGCGAGCTTGCGGGCGAAGTTGCTGCGGTTGGGGAGAACGTTTCCGGCTGGGCCGAGGGCGACCGTCTGATCGCCGCGACGGGCTTTGGCGCGCTCGCCGAGCTGGTTGTTATTCCGGCCAGCGCGGCCATCGCGCTGCCGTCATCGCGGAGCTTCGTGGACGGATCGGCGCTGCTCTTGACCTATGCCACCGCAATTCATGCGCTGGTCGATCGCGGGCGGCTTAGCGAAGGCGAAACTTTGCTGGTGCTCGGAGCAGGTGGCGGCGTTGGAATGGCTGCGGTCGAAATCGGCAAGGCGCTCGGCGCGCGCGTGATCGCCGCCGCTTCTTCGGAGGAGAAGGCCGCTGCAGCACGAGCTGCGGGGGCCGACGAGGCGCTGGTCTATCCACGCGACGTCGACGATCCCCGGGCCCTCTCGGCGATGTTCAAGGAAGTCGCGCCGCGCGGCGCCGACGTGATTTTCGATCCGGTCGGCGGGGCCTATGCCGAGCCGGCCTTGCGCGCCATCGCCTGGGAAGGGCGCTACCTGGTGGTCGGTTTCCCGGCGGGCATCCCAAAGTTGCCGCTCAACCTCACCTTGCTCAAAAGCTGCGACGTTTGTGGCGTTTTTTGGGGCGCTTTCGCCGCGCGCGAACCTGCGCGCAACGCCGCCCATGTCGCGCAGCTTTTCCGCTGGTGGGACGAAGGCCGCATCGCGCCGCGGGTCACGGCGACTTACCCGCTTGCGCGCGGCGGCGAGGCGATCGCCGCGCTTCGCGACCGCACGGCGATTGGAAAACTGGTGGTGACGCTGGACTGACGCGTAGCCACACCCTATCTCGCGAGACGACCAGGACAAGGGAATCTCATGAGCCAGTTTCAGGACCGCGAACGTGCCTTCGAAGCCAAATATGCGCGTGACGAGGATATGCAGTTCCGCATCATCGCGCGGCGCAACCGCCTGCTCGGCGAATGGGCAGCGCGGCTGATGGGGCTGACCGATGCCGAAGCCGAATCCTACGCCAAGGACGTGATCCGCTCCGACTTCGAGGAGCCCGGCGAGCAGGACGTCATCCGCAAGGTGCTTGGCGACCTCACCGCGGCCGGAGTCGAATGCGACGAGGAGAAGGTCGTCGAGGCGATGAGGAACAAGGAAGTCGAGGCGCGGCGGCAGATCATCGAGACGTCGAACAGCTGATGGCCATGCCCGCCCAGGAGCTGGAGGCGATGATTCTCGCCGCCTTCCCCGATGCGGCGATCGAAATCCGCGATCTGGCCGGCGACGGCGATCATTATGCGGCCCGAGTGGTCAGCAATGCGTTTGCCGGCATGAGCCGGGTGCGGCAGCATCAGGCGGTCTACGCCGCGTTGAAAGGCAAGATGGGGACCGAGCTCCACGCGCTTCAGCTGGAGACCGCGGTGCCGTCAGGAGATCATGAATGAGTGATATTGTCGGAGCGAACGACGGGCAGGCGCGCATCGCCGAGCTGGTGAAGGCGAATGACGTGGTGCTGTTCATGAAGGGCACGCCCTTGTTCCCCCAATGCGGCTTTTCCAGCCGCGCGGTCGCGATCCTCGAGCGGCTGGGCACGGATTTCGAGACTGTCGACGTGCTCCAGGACCCCGAAATCCGGCAGGGGGTCAAGGAATATAGCGACTGGCCGACCGTTCCGCAGCTCTATGTGAACGGGGAATTCGTCGGCGGTTCCGACATCATGATGGAGATGTACGAGAGCGGCGAGCTTCAACAGCTGCTCGGCACGGACACCGGCTCCGCTGCATAACGAAAAAGGGACGGTGAAGCGGGGACCAGAGAACCCGAGCTTCACCGTCCCTGTTCGTGGCTGTGGAACCAAGTGGACCCGCTTTATATAGCAACGCCCGTGCCAATCTGCTGGAACCGCCGATTTCCGCCATTTTGTTGACCATTCGCGCAACTGGAGCCGGCCCGATCGTAAAGAATTCCGACAGTCGGCTGTTTTGCGACCTGACCCAAAGCTGGTCGGAAGTCGGCGGTGGCGTGCGGACTTATTTGCTGCAGAAGCGCCGCCACATCATCGAGCGCACTGCGCACCGCCATCTGCTGATCATTCCCGGCGCTCGCGACGAGGTGATCGAGGAGGAGCGGGCGGTGACGGTGACGATCGCTTCGCCGCATGTCCCTGGCAGTCCGAATTACCGGCTGCTGCTGCGTAATCGCGCGGTGCGCGCGGCGCTGGAGCGTTTTCGTCCCGACCTGATCGAGTGCCAGGACGCCTATAATCTGCCGTGGGCGGCGATCGGCCACCGCAAGCGCTTTCCGGCGACCGCGCTCACGGCCATCTACATGACGGATTTTCCGACGGTTTACCTCGAGCGCCCGTTGAGCAACTTCATCGGCCGGCCGCTAGCCGGGATGCTCGGCCGCGCCGGCTATGCCTATTGCCGCTCGCTGTACCGCCGGTTCGACCTGGTTCTGGCCCTGAGCGAGAGTGGCGGGGCGGCAAAGCTTCGCGCGCTCGGCATCGGCGATGTCGATGTCCTGCCGCTGGGTGTCGAGCTGGACGATTTCAGGCCCGGCCTGCGCGACCCGGCGCTGCGGCGCGAACTCGGCCTTAGCGATGATCAGCCGCTGCTGATCTACGTCGGGCGGCTGGACGGCGAGAAGAAGCCCGACGTCGTCGTCGAGGCGTTCCGCAAGCTGCCGGAGGAGCTCGGCGCGAAGCTCGTGCTGCTCGGCGAAGGACCGCTGCGCCAACCGATTGAGGCGCTTGGCGACCCGCGCATCCTGATGCCAGGCTATGTCTCGGGCCGGCCCGAGCTCGCGCGCTGGCTGGCGAGCGCCGACATCTACGTTTCGGCCATGGCCGACGAAACCTTCGGCGTGTCGATCATCGAGGCGCAGGCGTCGGGCCTGCCGGTGGTCGGAGTCGCCGCCGGCGCGATGATCGACCGGGTCGGCGAAGCAGTCGGCCGTCTGGGTCCGGTCGGCGATTCGGACGCGATGGCTGCCAATGTGCTCGCAATCTGGCACTCCGACCGCGCAGCGCTGGCCAAGAAGGCGCGCGGCGAAGCGCTGAACTATAGCTGGGAGCGCAGCATGGAGCTGCTGTTTGGCCGTTTCTACCCGGCCGCCATGGCCAGCCGTTCGGGCAATGCTGCTTGCACGGTCGACGCCGCCCATGCGGCCGCCTGAGCCGCGGTTCAACGCGGGTTCACTGGCGCGGCGTCACCGGCTAGCGTTGGGATCAGGGGAGAATCTCGCGACATGCCAATGTTGACCGCGTTCGTTCTTGGCGCTGCCGTTCAAGCCGCGACGCCGCAGCCGGCCGATACCCCGGTCAAGCCGCCTGAAGAAGTCCAAAAGCTCCTCGAGGATTGCAGCGCCCACCGCTTCGAAACCACCATCAAGGGGATGAGCAAGGGCAAGCCGCGCGAATCGAAGGTCAAGATGTGCGGTACGGCCGGGCAGACCGACGCCCAGTGGATCGAGACATTGAAGGACGCGATCGCCAAGGTCGCCGCCAATCCGGCGATGGCGCCATCGGCCAAGGAGCAGATCATCACCGCGGTGAATGCCGAGATTGTACGGCTCGGCGCTACTCCGCCTGCCAGCGCGCCTGCTCTGATCAATGCCCCGGGACTGGCCAAATCGAGTCCCATGCCCGCGCCGCGCCGCGCCCCGACCGTTGCCGCGCCGCAATATTCCGCATTGCCGGCATTACCGCCGCCCCTCCCCGCCAAACCGGCTCCGTCATCCGGAGGGACCGGCGCCGGGCCGGGCGGAGCCGCGCCGATTGCGCCGGCATCCTATGTGCCGCCGCTTCCGCGGCCCCGGCTAAAGCTGACATGCTTCAGCGACGGCGACCTCGCGCCCAACGGCCCGTGCTTCAAGTTCGATCGCGGCACGCGGATCACTGTCCGCGCCGGCGAGCCGCTCAAGGACACGCTGCTGCGCTTTGTGCGTGATGGCGAGGATCGGGCCGACTATCCGCTGCCGCCGCTGACCCGGGGACGCTCGGCGAGCTTCACTTTGCCGCGCGAAGTCTGCGCCCGTGCGGTCGGCGGCCGCCTGTCGATCCAGATCGTGCGCGGGCCCGCGGGCAAGCCGCATTTGGCGCAGGTCGTGGCCACCGAGGGGCCGTATAATCTGACCTGCTGAGCGATGCTTTGCCAAAGGGCGCGCGCGCGTGGCACAGACGGGGCGTGGATGCGCCTTACGCCAGGTTGGAGCCCGTCGCGTCGGGTATAGCGCGGGTTCTTGCGCACAACCCGTCGGCGTTCACTTATTACGGGACGCAGACCTATTTGCTCGGCGACGACGCGGTCGCGGTGATCGATCCCGGACCCGACCTGCCGGAGCATGTCGAGGCGCTGATCGCGGCGATCGGCAAGCGGGCGGTGAGCGCGATTCTGGTCACCCATACCCACCGCGATCATAGTCCGGCGGCGGCGCCGCTGGCCGCGGCGACTGGAGCGCCGGTGATCGGTTGCGCGCCGCTGGTGATGGAAGGGACCGGGCTCGAGGCCGGGTTCGACCCGGATTATGCGCCCGACCGCGTGCTTACCGACATGGACGAAGTGGCGGTCGCCGGGGATGCGTTGACGGCGGTCGCGACTCCCGGACACACGTCGAACCATCTGTGCTTCGCGTGGCGCGGGGCGTTGTTCACCGGCGACCATGTGATGGGGTGGTCGACCACCGTGGTGGTGCCTCCGGACGGCGACATGGCGCAATATATGGCGAGCCTGGAGAAGCTGCGCGGCCGCGACGAGACGGTCTATTACCCGGCCCACGGACCGGCGATCACCAACCCGCAGCAATATGTCCGCCATCTGATCGGCCACCGGATGCAGCGCGAGAAACAGATCTTGCGGCTGGTCGGGGAGCAGCCGCGCGATATTCCGGACATCGTCGCCAAGGCCTATCCCGAGCTCGACCCGCGGCTGGTGCGGGCCGCGGGCGCATCGGTTCTCGCGCATCTTCTGGACCTTGAGCGGCGCGGGCTCGTTGGACAAATGGGAGACTTATGGACCAGCCGGTGAAGCAGGATCGATCGTTGAAACGCCCGGCGCTGCTGGGCGCGATCGCGATGGCCGTGCTGATCGCCTTGGGGTTCGTGCTGATCCTAGGCAGCCGGCTTGCCGACCGCGTACTCGGGCCGCCCAATCCCGAGACGATTGCCACCGCCAGCCTTGAATCGATGCGCGCGCAAAACCGCTTAGTCGCGTTCGTTGCGCGCTATGTTTCGGTCACCAGCAGCAAGAGCAGCCGCCTCGGCTTCACGACCGAGCGCACCCTGATCCTCCCCGGCGACGTCCGCTATGAGCTCGACCTCGCCAAGCTCCAGCCCCAAGACGTCAAATGGGACGCGTCGAGCCAGACGCTCAGCGTCAGGCTTCCCGAGATCGAGGTTGCTGGTCCCGATGTCGATTTGACGGCAGCGCGCGAATATGGCGCCGGCGGCGTGCTCAGCGCGCTCACCAACAGCGACGACCGGCTCGATCGCGCCAACCGCACCGCGGCGGTGGCGGATTTGCGCAAGCAGGCGTCGGCGGGCGTGCCGATGCGCCTTGCCCGACAGGCGGCGCGCCAGGCGGTCGAGCGCAGTTTCGCCATGCCGCTCCAGGCGGCGGGGTTTGAAGATGCCAAAGTCGTCGCCACATTCCCTACCGACGGGACGCGCGACGGCGAACGAATCACCGGCTCGCTGACCTATGACCAGGCGATCGAGGATGCGCGGCGCCGCCGTGCGCAGGAAGGAAGGCAATGACAGCGCCGGCTGTGAGTTTGAAGGGTGTCGACCTGCTCGCTGAAATCCAGCGGCTCAAGCGTGAGCGCAATGCGGTCATCCTCGCCCATTATTACCAGAAGCCCGAAATCCAGGACCTCGCCGATTTCGTCGGCGACAGCCTCGATCTGAGCCGCAAGGCGGCGGAAACCGACGCGCAGGTTATCGCCTTTTGCGGCGTCCGCTTCATGGCCGAGACCGCAAAAATCCTGTCGCCCGAAAAGACCGTGATCCTGCCCGACATGGATGCCGGCTGCAGCCTCGAGGACAGCTGCCCGCCCGACCAGTTCGCCGCGTTCCGCGCCGCGCATCCCGACCATATCGCGCTGACCTACATCAATTGCTCGGCCGCCGTGAAAGCGCTCAGCGACATTATCGTCACTTCCTCGTCCGCGCAGATCATCCTCGACCAGATTCCGCTCGACCAGAAGATCATCTTTGGGCCCGACCGGCACCTTGGCGGCTATCTCGCGCGCAAGACCGGGCGCGAAATGCTGCTGTGGCCGGGCATTTGCATCGTCCACCAGGCGTTTTCGGAAACCGAGCTGTTGAAGCTCAAGGCCGAATATCCCGACGCGCCGGTGGCCGCTCACCCCGAATGCCCGCCGCACATCATCGAGCATAGCGATCATGTCGGGTCGACCCGCTCGATCCTCGAATTCGCGCTGAGCTCGCCGGCGCAGACGATCCTCGTCGCGACCGAGCCGCACATCATTCACCAGATGGAGAAAGCCGCGCCGGGGAAGCGCTTCATCGGCGTTCCCGGCGGCGACGGGAACTGCAATTGCAACATGTGCCCGTACATGGCGCTCAACACGCTCGAAAAACTCTACATGAGCCTGCTCGAGCTCAAGCCGCGGATCGAGCTTTCGCCCGAGGTCATGGAGCGCGCGCGCGTGCCGCTCGAACGGATGCTCGAGATGGCCGGGCGCACCGTTGGCCAGGGCGATGTCGGCACGCCGAAGATTGACGGTCGCGGAGTCGAGCCCGAGGAAATCGACCCGACCATCAGCGGCGACTAGTCGGTCCCGGTCTTGCTGTGCGGCGCGGTGACGCGCTTGGACTTCGGGCGAATCCTTTTGCCGAAACCAGATGCTGAGGACGACCAGGACCGCTGTCGACAGGAATTCGCTCTGCCAATTCTGGAACGATTCGAACCATAATCGGGGGCTCGACAGATATTGTCCGAGCGATTGCGGTGGCTCGCCGTGGAGCGTCGCTTCGTCGGCCGCGAGCCTGGCGCTGAATGTCCAGTGGAGGAGGAACGAGACGACGAACAGGACGATCAGCGCGATCCCGAGCGAATGGGCGTAAAGCCATTTCACCACCGGGCCCTTGCGCAGCGCTGCAGGCGATCGCTTGCCGCCGCGCGTGGTGCTGAGGTGCCCATCGCGCCAGTCTTCGTCCGGATTACCGGATTCGGCCGAGCCCTTCTGAAACAGCACCGCAGTGAGAATGATGAAAACCCCCATTTGGAGGAATTCGCTCTCCCAATTCTCGAACAGGGTCGAAAGGAATTGCGGGTCGGCGAGGAACGCGACCAAGCCGATCGGCTGCTCGCCATGACTGACGAGCTGCTCATTCTCGAAGCGCCATCCGGTAAGCCACTGACCGACGACACTGCCGAGAAACAGCAGCATCAGGACGATCGTCAGCCCGTTGTTCCTGAAGAACTTTGCCATGGGACCTCCTGTATGGAGGTCGCAATACCCAAGGTGCCCTTACGTTCCTTGGCCGGCCGTAGAAGGATTAGCCGCGTTCGGCGCCCTTGGGTGCACGGTTGCTGCCGCCTGCCGGGGCCGGAACTTCGATCGTACGGCACCGCTTGGGCGCCGAGCCAAGCCGGGAACCGGTCGTTTCCTCGATCACCACGCGTTGGCACACGACTTTCTTTACCGTCTTGGGAGCGGCCGCCTGCGCGGGCTGAGCAACGACCGCCACGGGGGCCTGTGGCGCCGCCGTCTGAGCCGTGGCCGGAGTTGCGAGGACGCTCAAAACAGCGAGCGCGACCAATGACTTATACATATTTCACTCCGAGTGATGATGTCGGCCCGGTACCCAAAGCGAGAGCCTCGCACCAGAGGCTTTTCGACCAACGGTGGATCAGGGGGTCGTTAATGGACCGACAATTGCTTGTCGCATAGCCTTGCCGCTTGAAATAAGAAGGATCCATGGCCTCCGACCTGTTTCCCAAGCTGTTAGGGTTCGTGGCAGCTGCATGCGCTTTGTATGCCGCAGATGCAGGCGCGGCCGCGACCGATGCGGTTGCCGGGCGAGTGCTAAGCGCCCACAACGCGGCCCGCGCCGCGGTCGGCGCGCCGCCAGTGACGTGGGACCCTGTGCTTGCCGCCGGTGCGGCCGCCTGGGCGCAGCATATGGCGTCAAGCGGACGATATGATCACTCGGACCGCCGCGGGCGCCCCGGGATCGGCGAGAATTTGTGGATGGGTACCCGCGGCGCTTTCTCGCTGGAATATATGGTTGGCGAATGGACCGGCGAGCGGCGTCATTTCGTCCCGGGAATTTTCCCCCATAACAGCCGCACGGGCAATTGGATGGATGTCTCCCATTACACCCAGATCATCTGGCCCACGACGCAGCGCATCGGCTGCGCCGTGGCGAGCGGACGCGGCAGCGACTATCTGGTTTGCCGCTATTCGCCCAAGGGCAATCAGGACGGCCGTCAATTGCCGGGATCGCCACCGCCAGCCATTTCGCCGGTCGAGCGCGGCCCCTAGGGCCTCCGCGGGACGCGCTCGGTGGGAATCCGTTGGGCCTTCGCCTCGATCGTCGCGGTTTGCGGGTGGTGCTTGTCGAGATGGCGCTTGATGATGCGTAGATTGCGGCTGTTCGAGCGGAAGAAGAAATCAGGCACCGCGCCGACGAACGGAATCAGGCCAAGCATCCAGTCGACGCCGATATTGCCCGCCATTCGCGCGATGTGGCGCTTGGGCATGCCAAGGTTGCGCGCTTCCCACGCGAGATAGGTGCCCATCCCCGCCGCCGCGGTGCTGCCGATCACCGGAACCAGGCTCAACAGCGTGTCGAGGCCGATTTTCCGGTTGGTGCCGGGCACCAGGAACAGGCCTTCGAGCAGCTTCTCCATGGCCTCGACCCGCTGGCGCACCGACTGCGGGTCGGTGGCCGAGTTGCGGGAACTGACGCTGGCTGTCGTTCGGCCTCATCGGCCATGTCAGTCTCTCCGTCCGGGGCGCTGCTCGAGATCGATGAGCGTGTGACGGGCAAAGCGGTTCCCGGCGAAGCCCCGCAGGCGCGGCGAAACCAGCGACCAGCGCACCGGCGCTGCAATCGGCAGGAACAGCTGCGCTTCCTCGATTCGGTCGGCGGCTTGCTGGAGCAATGCGATGCGCTGGGCGGGCAGGGGGCTGTTGCGCGCGGCTTCGAGCAAAGTGTCCGCCTCGCTGTCGCAAACCTGCACGGAGCGGCACGAAAAGCGGCGCAGGAACCAGGCTGGCGAAGACGATGGTGCGACCTCGTCGATCAGGCGAAAATCGGCTGAGCCCGGGCTAAGTGCGCGCTCGACCTGAAAACCGAGAACGCCCCAATCGAGCTTGAGCATTTCGAGCAGCATGTCCCCGCCGCTTCCCTCGGGCAGCCAAATGCGCAGGATCGGCTTGTCGCCGCTGCCGAACTTCGCGGAGGATTGCGCGATGAGCGAGGGCCGGCGTTGCTCGATCGGCGCCGCGGCCCCATCCGGGGCATGCGGCGCGGCGATCCCGTCAAGACCGGGTTCAAGCACCGTCGCTCTCGGCGCCAGCCCGGGCACGGCGAGTGCGGCGATGATCGCGTCGCGGTCGATCGCCGCGCTCAGCATCCGGCGAATCTCGGGATCGTCGAGCGCGTCGCCCGAGCGCATCGGAACCAGCCCGAACAGGCCCGACGCGGGATCGAAGTGCAGCCTTCCGCGGGGCAAATTCGCGGTCTGCGCCTCACGCAAATTGGCAAATGTCCCGCCGAGCACGAGATCGGTGTCGCCGGCGGCGAAGGCCCGCACCGCATCGGCGCGCGGCCGCGCCAGCGAGCATCACCGCTTGCTCCTGCGCGGTCTGGTCCTCGCCCGCGACGACTTCGCGAGTGAGGCGCAGCGCGTTATTTTCGTCAGGTTCGGGCGCGATTGCGAAGGGGCCGGCGCCGGCGCGTCCGCGAAGGATCGCGAGCTCGGGCTGGGCAAGCAGCGCAAGCAGGTTGGGGCGCGGCGACTTCAATCGAATTTCGACCACGCGGTCGGTCATCGCAACCACGTCGTCGATCGAGCCGAGCGTATCGCGCAGCGGGTTGCGGCTTCGGGGTCCCAGCGCCCGCTTGAGGATTCGGGCGACTTGCTGCGCGGTGATCTTGCCGCCGCCGTGCCATTCGGCGGGCGCGATGCGGAAAATGTAGCTCATGCCGTCGTCGCTGACGTTCCAGCGCTCGGCGAGCCCGGCGACGATGTTGCCCGCGGCATCGAACCGCACGAGGCCCTGCGCGACATTTGCGATCAGTACTGCGTCGGGCGGAGATAGCGGCCCGGCCGCGGGATCGCGCAATTTTGGCGCCCCGCCGACGACGGTCACCTTGACCGGCCCGCCCGGCGTCTCGCGGCAGCCCGCGACAAGCGGCGCAAGGCCGAGCAACAGCAACAGCGCGGCGGCTCGCCGGAAGATGGAGCGCGGCATGGCCGCCCGTTTAGCCGCAATGGCCCATTCAGCAAGCGTCTGGATATATCGGTCCAGCTGTTTTACATGAGTAAGGCAGTGCGGGATGTGTGCTAGCTCCGGTGCGAATGAGGTGAGGGTGGCCGACAGCGAGACGATCTGGAGCCGCGGCGGCGTTCCAATTGAGCAGCTGCCCGACCCGTTCACGCCCGAGCCGCCGGTGGTGCAACCCGAAGCCGAGCCGGCCCCCGAGCCGCGCAAGCGCTCGCGCTGGGTGGTGGCGCTCTACATCTTCGTCGGCCTGTTTGTGGTCACGCTCGCGTGGCTGATCGTGACCGCGCCCTTGTCGCGGGCGCTCGAGCCGCTGGACGACCCGGCGCTGTTGTTGCTGTCAGCGGAAGGACATCCGATTGCTCGGCGCGGGGCGATCAAGGAAGCGCCCGTCGTGGTCGCCAAGCTCGACCCGCTGACGCCGGCGGCGTTCGTCGCGATCGAGGACCGGCGTTTCTATCGTCATTGGGGCATCGACCCGCGCGGGATCGGACGCGCGATGGTTGCCAACATCGCCGCCGGCGGCGTCCGCCAGGGCGGCAGCACGATCACCCAGCAGCTCGCCAAGACCAGTTTCCTCAACGGCGACCGGAGCCTCAAGCGCAAGGCCCAGGAAGTAATCATCGCTTTCTGGCTCGAGGCCTGGCTGACCAAGGAGGACATCCTGTCGCGCTACCTTTCGAGCGTCTATTTCGGGGACGGCGTTTATGGCCTGCGCGCCGCTTCGAAACATTATTTCGGCCGCGAGCCCGAGCGGCTGACATTGGCTCAGTCGGCGATGCTCGGCGGGGTCGTCCAGGCACCCTCGAGACTGGCCCCGACACACAATCTCGCCGGCGCGCAAAAGCGCAGCCGCCTTGTCCTCCGGGCGATGGCGGACACCGGCGCCATCAGCCAGTCGCGCGCCCGCGGCGCGACATTGGCGCGGCCGGTCGCGCAACGTTCAAAAGTGCCGACGGGAACATATTTCGCGGACTGGGTGGCTCCCTCCGCGCAGAAAGCGTTCGAGGCCGATTTCGGCGAGGTAAGGGTGACGACGACCCTAGATCGCGACCTTCAGAGGATTGCCGTCCGCGCTCTCGGACGGGCGAAGCTTGGCGATGCGCAAGCTGGGATCGTGGCGATGCGTCCCGATGGCCGCGTGGTCGCGATGATCGGCGGGCGCAGCTATAAATCCTCGCCGTTCAACCGGGTCAGCCAGGCCCGGCGCCAGCCCGGCTCGGCGTTCAAGCTGTTCGTCTATCTGGCGGCGCTGCGCGCCGGCTGGACGCCCGACAGCATGATCGAGGATGAGCCGATCACGATCGACGGCTGGACTCCGCTTAACAGCGACCGCGTGTATCGCGGGCGGATCACGCTGCGCGAGGCATTTTCGCGGTCAAGCAATGCGGCGACCGTGCGGCTGTCCGAGGCGGTCGGGCGCGACCAGGTCATCCGCGCGGCGCGCGACCTCGGCATCACCACCGATCTGCCGGACAAGCCCAGCCTCGCGCTCGGCACGGCGGGGATGAGCCTGCTCGAGCTGACCTCCGCTTATGCGGCGATTGCGGGCGGACGCTTCCCGGTCTCCGCGCGGGGCCTCCCCGAGCCGCAGCCGGTGGAGGGCTGGGCGGCCTATTTCCGCCGTCCCGGTAACCTGGATCGCAGCCGCGATCAGGCTCCGATGCTCGATCTTCTCTACGCGGCCGCGAATAGCGGCACGGGACGGCGCGCGGCGCTGCGCGTGCCGACCTTCGGCAAAACCGGAACGACGCAGGACAATCGCGATGCTTTGTTCATCGGCTTCGCCGGCAACCTGGTGGTCGGGGTGTGGGTTGGGCGCGACGACGACAAATCGCTCGGCAAGAAGATCAGCGGCGGCACGCTGCCGGCGCAGATCTGGCGCAATTTCATGGTTCCTGCGCTCGCCATCGACCGCGAGCGGGGACCCGACCTACCGCGGCGATTTGCACCGCCGCCTCGCCAGCTGCCGCAGCGGAGCCCCTTGCCGCCCGAATGGAGCGACGCGGCCAAGCCGCTGCGCGAGCTGTCGGACGTGCTCGATGAACTATTTGGTCCAGAGCGGTGACACTCCTGTCCCGGTTGGTGGATTTTAAGCTTTTCTCAACCATCGGAGCCTAATTTTAACCGAGCCACAGCCGCAATTGCGCGGGGGCAGGGGCGATGATGCCGCTTCGGCGGAAAGCCCCAAAGGGAGACCAACATGGCCAAGTTTGTGAAAGTTCTGACGAACGACAAGGGCGCGACCGCCATCGAATACGGCCTGATTGCCGCCCTGATTGCCGTTGCAGCTATCGGTGCGATGCAAGGCGTCGGCACGAAGCTGACGACGACATTCACCAACGTATCGACGGTGCTTTAAGCAGAGCTCGTTCCTGTAGGAAAATGGCGGCGCCTCACCGGAGGCGCCGCCTTTTTTTTGCGTCGTCGCCGACCTGGCCGACGTACGAAAAGGGGCGACCCGCATGGCGGGCCGCCCCTTTCTGAAACCACGTTGGCCGCGATTATCTGACGCCGATCGGCTCCTTGAAGCCGTCCGGATCGCCGATCACGTTTCCGTCGTTGCGAACAGCGCCAAGCAGGAGCAGGCCGGCGAGGTGCGGAGTCGCCATCGACGTCCCGCTGATGGTGTTATAGCCGCCGTTAAGCCAAGTGGATTTAATCGCCACGCCCGGTTCGGCATAGTCGATGGGTGGCGAGCCGATAATTTGAGAAACTGGCCCATTTATTGCCAACTGCGAATGCCGACACAGTGTAGATATTCGTGCCGTTGGCGCGCGCCGGCGAATGATTGTTGGCGTTGTCGCTTTCATTGCCGGCTGCCAACGCAAAACGGACGCCGCCGGCGGCGGCGTTGATTACGGCGTTGTCGAGCGCCGTGCTGACGCCGCCGCCCAGGCTCATGTTAGCGACATCGCCCGACTGGCCATATTGCCTGACGTAGTCGATTCCCGCGATCACGCCCGAAGTTGTGCCGCTGCCACGACGGTCCAGCACGCGGACGGAAACCACCTTGGCTCCGGCTGCTACGCCAATGACGCCAGAACCATCGTTCTTGGCGGCGATCGTGCCGGCAACGTGCGTGCCATGGCCGTTCTGGTCCCACGGCGTGCTGTTCTTGCCAATGAAGCTACGACTGCGCGCTGTGTCCACGTTGAGATCGGGATGATTATACTGGACACCCGTATCGAGCACCCACGCCGTCCCTGTCGCGCCGGTCACACCGCCGTTGACGCGGGCGATTCCCCAAGGCGTTTCCTGCGCCAGTGCGGTGAAGCCACCCGAGGGCGCGCCATGGGCGATGTAGCGAGGAATCGCCATGACTTGTTCTTGCTCGCAGAAGGCGATGCTGGGGTTGTTCGCCTTCAAACGCGCCGCGGCTGCAGTCCGAAAGATTGGCGGCAAAGCCGCGCAGCGCAAAACCATAAACATGCGTTATCGAGCCGCCATGCGGCTGCACTACGCGCTGCGCTTCTGCGGCGACATTGGAGCGTCCGACATTGTTGTTGAACACGCAGATATAGCGGCCGGCAATCTTGTCGCCGGCGCGCTGCGCCTGCGCCGGTTGCGCAACCGCCAGAATCGGCAGCACAGCGGCTGCGCTAAGCAACATTTTCCTGATCATAGAACTCTCCCCGTCGAACTTCCGAGCCGGGGCGTCCATCACGAAGCCCCCCCCAACTCAGGCCCTTTACCTATTCAATGCCCACTGTCCACAAAATAATCGTTACGCCGCATTCATTTAGCCGTTAAACCAGTTTGTGAATTCCGCGTCTAAAGAAATGCTTAACCGCGCACTTTGAGATGCGGCGCCGGGCTAGTTCTGGCGCGGCGGCGGGGGCGCCGGCGGCACGCCTTGCGGACTCGTTTCAAACGGCAACACGTCCGGCACGCCAGGATTTGAGTTCGACCGGCTGTTCGAAGCGGCGGTGACGCACGATGTGCGGCGTGATGACGATGTAGAGTTCGGTTTTGCTCGATGTGGAGCGCTGCACCTTGAACAATTCGCCCACCAGCGGGATGTCGCCCAGGACCGGGACCCGGGAGCGGGTCGTCAGGCGATTGTCCTGAGTGAGCCCGCCGATAACGAATGTTTCGCCGTCACGGACCGACGCCGATGTCTCGGCCTCGCGCTGACTGATCGTCGGATAACCTTGGGAATATCCGGTGACCGACGATACGACGCCGTAAATCTGAGACGTGACGAACCCATCGGAGCTGACTCGCGGCGCGATCTGCAGCGTCACTCCGACATTCACATATTGCACCTGCTGCGAGACGCCATTGACGCCCGACAATGTGATGTTGGTGAGAATTGGAAGTGCGTCCCCGGTGATGATCTTGGCTGTCGAGCCGCTTTGCGCGGCGATCCGCGGGCGCGACACGATTCGTCCTTCGCCCTTCAGGACCTGCGCATATATCGCCGCCTGCACAGCGCCCGACGGGTAGACCTTGTTGACGTCGGTTCCGAACGGCAGCGTGCCGGTGTTGATCTGAATCCCGCCCACCGCGATCTGGCCGTTGGCGTTGTTGAGATCGATGCCGATGTTGCGCGCGCCCTGTTCAGTAAGCTCGACGAACTGGGTTTCCAGGATGACCGAATCCACCGGCACGTCGATCAGCGCAATCTGCTGCTTGGCGCGGGCTATGAACTCGGGCGGGCCGGTCAGCCAGATGGCGTTCAACCGGCGGTCGATCGCGAAGCCGGTTCCGGGAAAGGACTGGCCGAGCGGGACGTTTTCCTGCTGCGCCTGATTTTGCGCGCTGACGTAATTGGGTTGTGCGCTCGACGCCGGTGACCCGAAGCCCGGCTCACGGCGGATGAAGATGTTGTTTGGCTGGATCGTTTGTCCCGCCACCAGCAGTCCAATGATCTCGCTGACGTCAGCGTAGCGAAGGAAGACGAGCTCATAGGAGTCAGTCGGATTGTAGTCGACATAAGCGGGAATATCGGTCGCCGGCACAACTGTTTCCCCCGACGAGCCGATGGGGCGGGACCCGAGTGCTTCCTCCTCGCTGACGCGCGAGATTGTGACCTGAATGGTGCGGTCGCCGGCGGGCTCCGCGGTCACCCTGGCGGGCAAGACGGTGTCGAAGCGCATCGACAGGCCGGTAGCGCTATTCTCGAAATACGCCTGCCTCAGGATGCCGCGATGCCGGGTCCTTTCCGGCACTCGTGGCGCCTTTACCGTGGCGCGCATGACGACTTCCGGTCTGCGGGGGTTCTGGTTGACTGCTGAATATTGCGGCTCGCGCGGCGAGAAGCGCAGCATGAACGCCGCTCCCTGCTCGTCCTCTGTGACCAGTTTGACCTCTTCGAGGACGGACGGGATTTGCATCTGCGCCGTAGCCGGCGCGCCACAGGCCAAAGCCGCGGCGACCAGCAGGAAAGTCGCGAACAAGCGACGAACGGCATGAAGTTGAATCAATATGCGGGCCTTCAACCGATCATCATCGCGGGTTTCGGAAAGACGCATGGTTAAGGGAGACAGCCGCTTTTGCAAGCGGCTTGCTTTGCCGGGCTCCGTTAAGAGGTTCGAAAATAAGCCGGAAATCAACGTGTCAAAACCTGGATTACGCTCAAAAGCTTGACCCGCGTAATTGCGGCGGAGCGCAGTCGGTGCCATTCGGGGCTGATGGCGCCGTTTGTCTTTTTGTTCGTATTTGCCGCAGCAGCACTGGCCGCGCCGGCGCGAAGCGCAGCGCCGATCACAGACCCGAGCACCCTCAATATCGGCCTTAACTGCCAATGGCAGCAACGCTGCATCCGCGACCATCAGCGCGCCAAGAAGCGGGCGCTCAAATACGTCCAGAAATACAAGCCGCCCGTTTGGCGAATCCAGCTTTGCAACCGCAATGCGGGACGGGGCCGCCTGCGCGTCGACTGGCTCGGTTTTGATCATTGTGTCCGCAATTCCGCGCTGCAGCCGCCGCCCACCGCTGCCCGTTCGAAAGAAACGGCCCAGGCGGCGCTAGCGGCGACAGCTTTCCGGGCAAGCCTAGATCTGCAGCGAGGCTTCGGGCGAACAGGCCGATGAACCGCTGTTGCACACCTTGTATTTATACGTCCCGTTGGTCGTCGGACGCTCGCTCCAGACTCCGTCATTGGGCGTGGTGATGATCTTCGAGCCGTTGCGATAGATATCGACAGAGGACGAGGTCGCGCCCGACCATTGCACAGTGACGATCGGCTTGCCGGTTAGTGCATAGCGGACCGAGACGGTCGTCGTGATCGCCGGTGGCGTCGTAGTTGGCGGAGGTGTCGACGGCGGCGGGGCCGGCGGAGGTGGCGCGCCGGTTAGATCGCCGGTGTAGAGCAACCGATTAGGCGAGCCGGCAACGTTGACCACGATCCCGCTGGTCGAGGTCCCAAGGACGGCGCTGGTAACGGAACTGGCGCTCAAAGTCGGATCTATGCCAAGCAGCAGCGCGACGCGGCCTGCGACGTGCGGCGAGGCCATCGATGTTCCACTCATCTGGGCAATGCTGGTCGCGCTGTTTTTATAGGTCGAAGCGATGCCCACTCCGGGCGCGAACAGATCGACGCACGTGCCCCAGTTGGAGAAGGTTGCGCGCAGGTCCTTGTAGTCCGACGCGGCGACGGTCAGCGCGGACGCGGCGCGGGCCGGCGACTTCTGACAAGCGTCGGCATTGTCGTTACCCGCCGCGACAACCACCGGGAATGCCGCCCGCGACGAGGGCGTTGACCGCATCGTCGAACGACTGGGAAGCGCCCCCGCCAAGCGACATGTTGACCACCGCCGGGCGGCGCGCGTTGGTGCCAATCCACTCGAGGGCCTGAATAATTCCGCTGACCGAGCCGCTGCCCTCACAATTCAGGACTCGCGCCGAAACAAGGGTCACGTCCGGCGCGACGCCATACCCGCCGCCGCCGCCGATGGTCCCCGCGACATGGGTTCCGTGCCCGTTGCAGTCGGCGCCGTTATAGCCGTCGCCGACAACGTCGATGCCGCGTAACGCGCGGCCGCCGAACATGGTGTGGTCGAAGCGAATGCCGCTATCGACCACGAACACGCTGACGCCGGTGCCGGTGCCGGGCGCGTTGTAGGTGTTATTGAGGGGAAGCGCGCGCTGATCGATGCGGTCGAGGCCCCAGCTCTTCGATGCGACCGACATTGTGACCTGGCGGTCCTGCTCGATGCGCACGACACGATAGTCGTTGAGCAGCCTGCTCTGGGTCAGCTCGGACAATGTAGCGACAAAACCGTTGAGCACGCGGCGATAGACGCGGTCGGCGCGGATGCCGGCGGCCGAGGCAACGCCGCCCGGGTCGGTGCGCGGTGCGACGGTGACGATGAAACGGTTGGGGATCAGCTGACTGGGGCCGCGGTGCGCATGACGCACGACCGAAGGCCGCTCCGTAACCTGCGCCACCGCAGGCGCGGCGGACGCCACCGCGACGAGCGCAGCCGCCGCCAAAGAAGCCGAACGAATGAACATGCGAGCCCTCCCCAGGGATAACGGGAAGACTATGCGCGACAAATGATTAACGGTTCACAACCATAAAGCCGGAACCGGGAAATCCTAACCGGTTTACAAATGTTTAGCGGAACCGGATCGGTGCAGTTCGGAAGGAAATGGTGGAGCCGAGGGGGATCGAACCCCTGACCTCTGCAATGCCATTGCAGCGCTCTCCCAGCTGAGCTACGGCCCCACGTCCTTGTCGCCTTAAGCGCAAATCCCTCGGCTGGAAAAGAGGGAAAGCGCCGCGATCCTCACATTCATCGGGACCGTCCAACGTCCCGATTTGCGCCTAACTTTCGTCCGGTTCGGCGTTGGTTTCGACGCCGAGATCATTGTCGCCGGTTTCCAGGTCGACTTCCTCGTCGGCGCTGATTTCCTCATCCTCGTCGACTGCCAGATCGTCGGCGGCGAGCTCGGCGTCGGGCGCGGCTTCCTTGGCTGCGGGGGCCGCAACTTCGAACGCCAGCGGCTGCTTCGACTTGAGCACCGGCTCGGGCGCGAAACTGTGCCCGCACTCGGCATTGATGCAGTGGATCGGGTCTTCCTTGCCGAGGTCGTAAAATCGCGTCGAGCACTTGGGGCAAGTGCGCTTGGTGCCCCATTCGGGCTTCACCATGTGGGTCAACTCCAGTTCGATTTGGTAGCCGGCGCGACAGTTCGCACGGCGTTTCGCGCGGCGCCTTGCCATAGGGATTTGGCGCTGTCAAAGCGCCGCGCTTGGCAAACGAGCGTGAATTCAATGACCCGGGAGCGGCGGCGCCGGTGATCGCGGTCGACGGGCCCGCGGCGAGCGGCAAAGGCACCATTGCGCGCGCGCTGGCGAAGCATTTCGGCCTTCCGCACATGGACACCGGCCTGCTCTACCGGCAGGTCGCGCTCAATCTGTGGCGTTGGGGCGGCGATCCGGGCAACGAGTTCGAAGCCCTTCGCGCGTGCGACAATCTCGGCGCCGACGACAGCGATCCCGAGCTCCGCAGCGAGCCGGTGTCGCGCATCGCCTCGTCGATCTCCGCCTATCCAGGCGTGCGCGCGGAGCTGCTCGAGCGGCAGCAGAACTTCGCCGCGCAGGCCGGCGGCGCGGTGCTCGATGGCCGCGACATCGGAACGGTAGTTGCGCCCCGTGCCCAAGTGAAACTGTTCGTAACCGCGGCGCCGGAAGTGCGCGCCCGGCGCCGGCTGAAGGAGCTCGAGCAGCGCGGGCTGAATGCCCATTTCGAAGAGGTGCTGGCCGATATTAACGCGCGTGACGAGCGCGACAGCTTGCGGTCCATTGCTCCGCTTTGCGCTGCTGCGGATGCGGTTGAGCTGGATACCAGCGAGCTGGACGTCGAGGACGCGGTTGCGGCCGCGATCCGCATCGCCGAGGAGCGGCTGGCGAGACCCTAGAGGCTGGGCGCGTCGGGGCGCGTGGAGTCTGCGGCAGCTTGCGCCGGCCGGTCGACTCCGTAGACATCCTCGGCAAAGGCGACCTTGCCGTCGACCGCGCTTGCGGTGAACGAGGTGATGAACACGGGCACGCGCTTTCTCAAGCGCGACATGCTGCTCGGGCCGGTCGTCCACACTCTTGGGATCCTTGCCCAACCATGCCGCCAGGCGGTCGGCATGCTCAAGGCGCACGCAGCCCAGGCTCAACATCCGGTTCGCTTTGGCAAACAGGGCGCGGCGCGGTGTGTCGTGGAGGAAGATGTCGTAATCGTTGACGAAACCGAACTTCATCGCGCCCATCATGTTGTTGGCGCCGGGAAGCTGGCGGACATAGGTCGTGGCGGTGCCCTCCGCGACAGCTTTCCAGTCGATGGTGTCCGGATCGACCTTCTCGCCCTTTGTCCCGACCGCCGACCAGGTCTCGTAGCGCGCGGCCTTGAGATATTTGGTGCCGCGCTTGAGCACGAGCTTGGCGATGCTCGACTGGGTGACGTCCTCGGGGATGTTCCAATAGGGGTTGAACGTCACATAATGGATCGTGCCGGCCATTAGCGTGCTCGGGCTTTTGGCCTTGCCGATAATGACCTTCATGTTGTCGACCGTGTGCCCGTCCTCGATCGCCCACAGGTGAGCGCTGGCGACGTCGATCACGATGGCGCGGCCCGTTGCCGGGATCAGTCGCAGACGTTCCAGCGTCGCGCGCACCCGTGGGTCGCTGGCGGTGCCGTCGAGTGCCGAAGCATCGCGCAGCGCAGTGTAAAAGGGATTGGCGGCGGAAGCCTGGGCAACATGGGTGGCGAGTGCCGGCGCAGAAGCAGCGGCGCCGAGCAGATCGCTTGCCGCAGGAGGCTTCAACTGCAGCGCGGGGTCGCCGAAATGCACTGCCCCGACCGGAGCGCGCCAAGCCCGGATGAACCTGACCCAAGCGTCGGAAATTATCTTGTCGCTTGCCGGCCCACCGGCGAGGATGGCCGCGGCCACTTTGTCCGCGAGCACGGTGCTGCTCGGGAGGCCATCGATGCGCGCCGCGCGCAGCACCTCGGCGACCTTCGCAGCGCCGGCCTTCGACGTCTCGTCCTTGAGCCAGATCAGCGTGCCCGGCCGAGCGGCATAATAATATTCGACCGCGGGATCGATCGCCGGCGCGGGGGCAATGGCGGCTGGCGCAGGCGGTGCAACCAGCTCGGCCGGTGCAGGCGGCGCAACCGGCTCAGCCGGCGCAATCCATGCGGGCGCCGGCGCCGGGTCGGCCGACTGGGCGCACAGCGGCGCGGCGAAGAGCGAAACCCCCGCCATCAAAGCCGCCTGAAATGCACCCCACCTGTTCATCGCCGCTTTGCCTCCCGTTCGCGCAAGCTATGCGTGCCATTAGCTTAACAATGGCTTGCGCGGGAAGGGCTTAGCGCGATGTCAAAGGTTAAGAACCTCCGCCGTGCGGGCGCGCCGCGAATTGACTTGCCTTGCTCTTGGAACGCCTCTGGGCTAATGCGCGCACCGTCCAGCGGACGCTTTCGGCGCTCGCGGCAGCCCGTCTTTCTGGCGAGCGCGTTCGGCGAACCGGCTCAGCCGGCCGCCGCAGCGCGCTCTTTGCCATGGAAACGGTTGCCGCGCCTCGATTCTCCCGGCGGACACCGTGAGGCGCATGGGGCGCTTCGCGGTAGTGCATGAAACCAGGTCCGCATGTGAAGGTTCGCCATGGTGGCGGCCACGCGGCAGGCCCGATTACAGTTCGAGAGACACTTTTCTTTATGGCAACCACGACATTTCCGACCCGCGACGATTTCGCGGCACTCCTCAACGAAAGCCTTGGCGGCGAAAACGAGACCTTCGAAGGCAAGGTCGTCAAGGGCATCGTGACCGCGATCGAGAACGATCTCGCCGTGATCGATGTTGGATTGAAGTCGGAAGGACGGGTCCCCTTGCGGGAGTTCGCGCAGCCCGGCCAGAAGGCCGAGCTCGCCGTCGGCGATGAAGTCGAAGTGTTCGTCGACCGGGTCGAGAACAGCGCCGGCGAAGCGATGCTGTCGCGCGACCGCGCCCGCCGCGAAGCCGCGTGGGACACGCTCGAAAAGGAATTCGAGGCCGGCAACCGCGTCGAGGGCGTGATCTTCGGCCGCGTCAAGGGCGGCTTCACCGTCGATCTTGGCGGCGCCGTCGCCTTCCTCCCCGGAAGCCAGGTGGACATCCGCCCGGTGCGCGACGTCCAGCCGCTGATGGATCTGCCGCAGCCCTTCCAGGTGCTCAAGATGGACCGCCGCCGCGGCAACATCGTCGTTTCGCGCCGCGCGATCCTCGAGGAAACCCGCGCCGAGCAGCGTTCGGGCCTGATCCTCAGCCTCGCCGAGGGCCAGGTGATCGACGGCGTGGTCAAGAACATCACCGATTACGGTGCCTTCGTCGATCTCGGCGGCATCGACGGCCTGCTCCACGTCACCGACATTTCGTACAAGCGCGTCAATCACCCGTCGGAGGTGCTCGGCATCGGCGACACGGTGAAGGTGCAGATCGTCCGCATCAACCGCGAAACCCAGCGCATTTCCCTGGGCATGAAGCAGCTTGAAAGCGACCCGTGGGAGGGCGCTTCGACCAAATATGCGGTCGATGGCGTGTTCCGCGGCCGTGTGACCAACATCACCGAATATGGCGCTTTCGTGGAGCTCGAGCCGGGCATCGAGGGCCTCGTCCACGTCTCCGAGATGAGCTGGACCAAGAAGAACGTGCATCCGGGCAAGATCGTCAGCACCAGCCAGGAAGTCGACGTCAAGGTGCTCGAAGTCGACGAGGAGAAGCGCCGCATTTCGCTTGGTCTCAAGCAGGCCCAGTCGAACCCGTGGGAGGCTTTTGCGCAGGCCCATCCGGTCGGCAGTGTGGTCGAGGGCGAAGTCAAGAACGCGACCGAGTTCGGGCTGTTCATCGGCCTCGATGGCGACGTCGACGGGATGGTCCACATGTCCGACATCGCCTGGGGCGTGTCCGGCGAGGAAGCGCTCGCGCTCCATCACAAGGGCGAGAGCGTCAAGGCGCAAGTGCTCGACGTCGATGTCGAGAAGGAGCGCATCTCGCTCGGCATGAAGCAGCTTGAAGGCGGCGGTGCCGGGGCAGGCGCCGAAGCCGGTGCACGCGGTGCCGGCGCGGGCGCTCGCGCCGGCGGCGGTGCTGGCGGTCGCGGCGTCAACAAGGGCGAGACGCTCACCGTTGTCGTGCGCGCAGTCCAGGACGGCGGTCTCGACGTCCAGGTCGGCGACGATGGCGCGATCGGCTTCGTCAAGCGCGGCGACCTTGGCCGCGACCGCGACGAGCAGCGGCCGGAGCGTTTCCAGGTCGGCCAGAAATTCGATGCGCAGGTCATCGGTTTCGACCGTTCGAAGAAGCCCAACTTCTCGATCAAGGCGCTGCAGATCTCCGAAGAGAAGCAGGCCGTGGCGCAATATGGCAGCTCGGATTCGGGCGCGTCTTTGGGCGACATCCTGGGCGCCGCGCTGAAGGAAAAGGCGGCCGCCGCGGCCAAGCCGGCAAAGGCTGCGAAGCCGGCCAAGGCGGACAAGGCCGACAAGGCGGACAAGTCCGAGCAAGCCGAAGAAACGACCGCGGACGACAAGCCCGCCAAGGCAGCGAAGGCGCCCAAGGCGGCGAAGAAGCCCAAGGCCGAAGCGAGCGCGGACGTTGAGCCCGCGGATAGCGCCGACCCGGGGGCCGGAGCCGATGCCGACACCGAGAAGAAGTGACGGGAAACGCGGGGTTAATTGATAGCTGAATTCGTCAATCCTGCTTGCGCCGAAGCTGTTTTCAAGGCAGCTTTGGCGGCAAGCGGGCCCCGGCGCTTCCGGATTCAGGGTCGCAAACTTCGGGCTCGCGGCAAACGGGCCAATCTGCAGGCCGTTGGTGGGCCAGTTATTAAGCGGGGACAGTCGATGATCAGATCAGAACTGGTGCAAAAGCTTTGCGCCGATTTTCCCGACCTCACCCAGCGCGAGGTCGAGGGCGTGGTCAGTGCCATTTTCGATTCGATCACCGACCAGCTGGCCAAGGGCGGCCGAGTCGAGCTGCGCGGGTTCGGCGCCTTTTCGTCGCGCCAGCGCGATGCGCGTGTCGGGCGCAACCCGCGCACCGGCGAAGCCGTTCCGGTCGACGCCAAGCGCGTGCCCTATTTCAAGCCCGGCAAGGAAATGCGCGAGCGGCTCAACCTGCAGGACGTAACCGCCGAATTATGATCGCCATGCGCGCCTGCCGATGGGGCAGGCGATGCGTGGCGGACTAGTCCAACTCCATGCGGACGTGGCGGAATCGGTAGACGCTGGAGACTTAAAATCTTCTGCCCCATGGGCGTGCGGGTTCAAGTCCCGCCGTCCGCACCACAAATCGATGCGGCTCGGCGAAGGTCGATCCCGAAGTAGCATGGCGGCCCCAATAGCGCGTCGAGCGCGGGCCGGTGGATCATCAGGTGACTTGCGCCAAACACGACCATGACCGTGTTCTTGGCATTGAGTTGCGCGATGATGAGCTCGTGAAGATAGGCGCCGCGCGCTTGGGACACGACACGCGCAATCCGGTTCGTCCCGAACGAACCATCGGCCAGCGGTCCGACCTCCTCCGTGACGAAGCCTGGGCCGATCGGGCGGCCGTTGATAGATCGATACCAGTCCGTCCATCGCGCAAATCCGGGCAGCGTCGTCGGGGGCAGGCCAAGCGCGATGCGGTTGCGGGCCAGCGCGGACTCGACCAGGCCGGCTAGCGCAGGATCGCCCGGGTCCGTGATTTTCTTCTCGCCGATCCACTGGGGGATATTGCGCAGCACATAGAAGCCGAGCAGGTCCTCGGGCGAAATGCCGGCCGCCGCGACCCGCGCCAGAATATCGCGGTCGTCCGGTTCTCCGCCCCATAATACCGCTCCTTCCTGGCGCGCGCCAAGCACCGTGGGGACAGTCTCGCCGCCCTCGACGAAACCATCTGCCCGCAGCCCGTTCTCGGCGGCGTATTTGAACAGGCTGGGCGGGTTCGCACCGCGCGACGTGGCAAAGCCCTCGGCAATCACCGTGTCGATGGCAAAGGCGCCGTAAGAATCGCGGATCAGGCGAAACGTCAGGCTATCGTCGCGGTTCGAATGCTTCGCGGCGACGAACAGAAGATGCTCGGAGCCACGTTTGTAGACCGCTGCCGATGCGTCGTCGGGCTGTTGGCCGCGAAGCGCCCGAGTCCAAGGCTGGAGCTTGTCTGGCGCGGGCCGCAGTGGGGGCGTTGCGCAGCCCACGAGCAACAGGAACGGGAGGATATGGCGCACCTTGTCAACATAGCATGGCGGGCAATGCTGGTCGATTGAAGGCCTCCTGTCCCACCATGGGACGGCGGGATCGCAGACGCTGAATTGCGAGTTGAAGATGGTAAACCCGCCGTTAGGATTTACCGATGCACTTCGCCCGACCCATATTCTCGCTCGAACAGAGCCGCTTCGGCCGCGGCCCCACGTGGACCACGGCCGCGCCGCCCGCGCAGCCTGCAATCAGTGATGATTTGAAATTGTTCGCGACGACTTTCGCCGGCGGCTTCCTGTTCGTGTTCTTGCTGCTCGCCTAGGCACGCGGCGGATCGCAGGCGAGGTGGAGCTTCCACCCGAGCCAGGCGGCGATGACGCTTGCGACGGCGACAATCAGCAGACTGTCCGCGACCGAAAATTCGAAATAGCCGACCGCGATCGCCAGGATCGCGCTGGCCGCGACCATGAAGCCCGAGTTGACGATATTGTTCGCGGCGATCGTTCGCGCGGTTTCGGACTTCGGCACGGTCGTCGTCAGGAAGGCGTATAGCGGGACCACGAACATGCCGCCGGCGACGGCCACGCCGAGCAGGTCGACGACCACCATCCAGCTGTTCGGAAGCATGAAGAACTGGTCGATCGTGTGAAGCTCACCCCCGTTGATCGGCCAGCTGCGCACGCGCCGGAACAGGTCGAGGACGAACACTCCCATGGCCAGCGCCGAACCGGGCGAATAGCGCGCCGACACCGTGCCCTTGAGCAACAGATTGACCAGCACCGAGCCGATCGCGACCCCGATCGAGAACACGGCGAGGAACAAGGTGGCGACGGTCTGGTCGGAGCCGAGGCTGTTCTTTACCAGCGGCGGGAACTGGGCGGCGAGCACCGCGCCCATCGCCCAGAAGAAACTGATCGACAGCACCGCGAGGAACAGCCGGCGGACGTGCAGCGTCGCGCTGACCAGCCGCACCGAGGCGCGGACGATGTGCCAGTCCATCCCGCGCTTCGGAAGGCCGGGGATCTCGGGGTCATCGACCGGCGGCGCCGGCGGCACGAAGCCGCCCGCAAAGCGGCCCGCGGCGGCGACGATCAGCACCGCAACGGCCGCCCATTCGGCATGGTAGCTGCCGTCCGCGCGTTGCACGACGAGAAGCCCGCCGAGCAAGGTCCCGCCGAGGATCGCGATATAGGTTCCGGCCTCGACCAGCCCGGTCCCGCCAAGCACTTCGTCGCGTTCGAGATGCTGCGGCAGGATCGCATATTTGATCGGCCCGAAGAAGGTCGAGTGAATGCCCATCGCGGCCAGCGCGGCGAGCAGCAGCGGGATATTGTGAAGCAGCAGGCCGGCCGCCCCGAAGAACATGATGAGGATTTCGGCGGTCTTGACGATGCGCACGATGCGCGCCTTGTCATGCGCGTCGGCCAGCTGGCCCGAGAGCGCGGACAACAGGAAAAAGGGCGCGATGAACAGGCCTCCGGCGATGGCGCTGAACGTCGCTTCCTGCTCGGCGTCGCGAAAGATGCCGTAGATCACCAGCATCACCATCGCCGTACGGAAGAGATTGTCGTTGAAGGCGCCGAGGAACTGCGTGACGAAGATCGGCAGGAAGCGGCGCGTCTTAACGAGGTGAATCGCGTTGTGCATCAGAAAGCACGTCGCGTCGGCTCGCGATCATCCGCGGTGTGTAGCGGCTGAGGCACCGGCGGCAAGTGCGGCGATGCGCGGTGGATTCTACCGCGAAACAGCAAGCGCCGCGTCCGGCGAGCCCGGTCCCGGGCAGCGCTATCCCGGACCCTTTCGCTTCTCCGGCGCTTTCGCGTAGATGCGCTCCCGAATGTTGACCTTGCCCAATCTTCTGACGCTGTCGCGGATCTTCGCGGTGCCGATCCTGGTGTTCCTGTTGTGGAAGCCGGGTTGGTACGATTATGCGATCACCTTCGTGCTCTACTGCCTGGTCGGGATCACCGATTATTTCGACGGATATCTTGCCCGCGCGCAGGGCCAGATTTCGCGGCTCGGCCAATTCCTCGACCCGATCGCGGACAAGATCATGGTCGCGTCGGTAATCGTGATGCTGGTGTCGACTCGCAACTCGAGCGGCGAGCCGATCATCCACAGCTTCCACATCATCCCCGCGCTGGTCATCCTGCTGCGCGAGATCACCGTTTCGGGCCTGCGCGAATTCCTCGCCAGCCTGCAGGTCTCGATGCCCGTCAGCCGCCTGGCGAAATAGAAGACGACGCTGCAGCTGGTCGCTTCGGCGCGCTGATCCTGGCCGGCGCAACGCCGCAATGGCCGTGGGTCCAGCAGGTCGGACTGGCCAGCCTGTGGGCGGCGGCGGCGCTGACTTTGATGACCGGCTACGATTATCTGCGCATCGGCCTCAAACATATGGATTGAGTGCGTGAGGGCGCCGTCACTAATCGATTTTGCAACTGACACTGACCAAGTTTAGTCGTTTCCTTCGAACATCCGCGACGCCTAGGCGTTGTCCCGAAATCCCATCATCAAAAAGAGGCCAAGAACATGGACGCTAAGACGGGTGAGATGGGCAATGGCTGCCCGGTCGACCGGCCGAGCACGCTGCGCTCGCTGATTGGGCGCCAGAATCGCGATTGGTGGCCGGAGCAGCTTCCGCTCGACATCCTCAATCAGGGCGGCCTCTCGGCGGACCCGATGGGCGACGACTTCGATTATGCCGAGGCGTTCAAGAAGCTCGATTATCAGGCGCTAAAGCGCGACCTGACCGCGCTGATGACCGACAGCCAGCCGTGGTGGCCGGCCGATTACGGGCATTATGGCCCCTTCATGATCCGCATGGCGTGGCACGCCGCGGGCACCTATCGTACCGCCGACGGGCGCGGCGGCGCCAACAGCGGCCAGCAGCGCTTTGCTCCGCTCAACAGCTGGCCGGACAACGGCAATCTCGACAAGGCGCGGCGCCTGCTGTGGCCGATCAAGCGCAAGTACGGGAAGAATATCAGCTGGGCCGACCTGTTCATTCTCACCGGCAATGTCGCTATCGAATCGATGGGCGGGCCGGTGTTCGGCTTCGGTGGCGGCCGCGCCGACGTCTTCGAGCCGGAGCGCGACATCTATTGGGGCGCCGAGGAGAAATGGGTCGACGCCGCCGAGACGCGCATCCAGCCCGAGCGCGAAATGGAGCTCGAGCATCCGCTCGCGGCGATCCAGATGGGCCTCATCTACGTCAATCCGGAAGGGCCGGGCGGCGTGCCCGATCCGCTGCAGTCGGCGCGCGACATCAAGATCACATTCGAGCGCATGGCCATGAACCATGAGGAAACCGTCGCGCTCACCGCCGGCGGCCATACGTTCGGCAAGGCGCATGGGGCGGGTGACCCGAGCCTGGTCGATGCCGCGCCCGAAGGCGCCGACATCACGCTCCAGGGCCTCGGCTGGGCGAGCGCGCACGAAAGCGGCTTTGGCGAGCACACCATCACCAGCGGCATCGAAGGCGCGTGGGTCAACACGCCGACGCAGTGGTCGGAGAACTATTTCCGGCTGTTGCTCGATTACGAATATGAGCTCGTCCGCAGCCCCGCGGGCGCGCAGCAGTGGCAGCCGATAAACCAGCGCGAGGAGGATATGGCACCGGCGGCGCATGATCCCTCGAAGCGCGTGCCGACGATGATGACGACGGCCGACATGGCGCTGCGCGAGGACCCGGAGTTCCGGGTGATCTCGGAGAAATTCCGCAACGACCATGAGGCGTTCAAGGACGCGTTCGCGCGCGCCTGGTTCAAGCTGACCCATCGCGACATGGGCCCCAAGGTCCGCTACCTCGGCCCGGAAGTGCCGGCCGAGGATCTGATCTGGCAGGACCCAGTGCCGGCGGGCACGATGCCGTCGGATGCCGATGTCTCCGCCTTCAGGGACAAGATAATGGGCGCCGGTTTCAGCGTCGGCCAACTGGTCAAGACCGCCTGGGCGTCCGCCTCGACCTATCGGCGGTCCGACCACCGCGGCGGCGCCAATGGGGCGCGTGTCCGCCTCGAGCCGCAGCGCAACTGGGCGGTCAACGAGCCCGAGGAGCTGGGCCGCGTGCTCGCCAAGATCGACGAACTTCGCGGATCGCTGTCGATGGCCGATGCGATCGTGCTCGCGGGCACTGCCGCGGTCGAGAAAGCGGCGCGCGACGCCGGCTTCAACGTCGACGTGACCTTTACCGGCGGACGCGGCGATGCGACCCAAGACTGGACCGATGCCGAAAGCTTTGCGGTGATGGAGCCGGCGGCCGACGGCTTCCGCAACTATCTCAAAACCAAGCATTCGGTGCGCACCGAGGAATTGCTCCTCGACCGCGCGTCGCTGCTCGGCCTGTCGACGCCGGAAATGACGGTGCTGCTCGGCGGCCTTCGCGTCCTCGGCGCCAATTACAAGGACGCGCCGGAAGGAGTGTTCACCAAGCGCAAGGGCCAGCTGACCAACGACTTCTTCGTCAATCTGCTGGACAACGACACCTTCTGGAAGGTGGTCGACACCAGCGCCGACGAGGAGTTCATCGGCTACGACCGCGGCGGCCAGCAGGAGAAGTGGCGCGCAACCCGGACCGATCTCATCTTCGGGTCGAACAGCCAGCTGCGCGCGGTCGCCGAAGTCTATGCCGAGAAGGGGCATGAGGAGAAGTTCGTGCGCGACTTTATCCACGCCTGGACCAAGGTCATGAACGCCGACCGCTTCGACGTGCCGCAGAACACCGACAGCGTCGAGCCGATCGGCGTCGCCGAGCCGGCGAACGCGGAATAAGCTAACTGGCGGCGATCTCGCGCAGCGTCTCGGCGAGCAGGCGAAACTCCTGCTCGCGCGGGCTCGAGCGCCGCCACACCAAAGCGATTTCGCGATAGCCGTGCTTCGACCCGCAGCGGCCGGGCGTCGATGCGCGTGCCTTCAAGCACGCCGGCGTCGATCGCCATCGCCGGCACGAAGGTCACGCCGAGCCCGTTGTCGACCATCTGGACGAGGGTGTGGAGCGACGTGCCCATCATCGTCGCATGGGCACGCAGGTCCGGCCGGTTGCACGCCGACAGCGCATGATCCTTGAGGCAGTGGCCGTCCTCGAGCAGCAGGATGCGGTTCTCGTCGATCGCCGCGACATCCACCGCCTCGCCCCGCGGGCGCTTCGCCGCGCGGGAAGGCGACGAACAGCGGATCGTCGAACAGGGCGGCGATATCGACGTCGCCGCACGCGAAGGGCAAAGCGAGGAGCACGCAATCGAGCTGGCCGCGGTGCAGAGCTTCGCACGCCCCCTGGCTCGCTTCCTCGCGCAAATAGAGTTTGAGGCTCGGCCATCTCTCGCGCAGCCGGGGGAGCATCGCCGGCAGCAGGAACGGCGCGATCGTCGGAATGACGCCCATCCTGAGTTCGCCGTGAAGCGGCTTACCCTGGGCGCGGGCGAGGTCGGCAAGCTCGTCGGCCGCTCGAATGACCCTATCGGCCTTGTCGGCGATGCTTTCGCCAAGCGCGGTGAAGCGCACGACGCGCCGGGTGCGCTCGACCAGCGTGACGCCGAGCAGGGTCTCGAGTTCGCGCAGGCCCGCGGACAAGGTCGATTGCGTGACGAAGCAGGCTTCGGCGGCGCGTCCGAAATGGCCGTGCTGGCGAAGCGCGACGAGATATTGCAGCTGCTTGAGCGTCGGCAGGTGAAGGATCATCGAAAAATCCAATCGATCGCGGCGCTGTAATGACTTCAGGCGATCAGCGCCACCAGCCGGGAAATGGACGGCGGCGCGCGCAACCGCTACGCTGAAGCCTGCTCGGAGTTGTTATGCGTATCTTGCTCGAAGCCGCATCGATCGCGGCGCCCGCGGCGTTGCCGGCGCCGGTTCAATGCTGATTCTCGCCTGGGCAAGTGTTGCGGCCGGGCAAAGCTTCGCTTGCACTCCGGTCGCGGTGTGGGACGGCGATGGGCCGATCTGGTGCGCGGAAGGCCCCAAAATCCGCCTTGCCGGAATCGCCGCGCGCGAGATCGACGGCAGTTGCCGGAGTCATCACCCGTGCCCGGCGACATCGGGTGCGGCCTCGCGCGCGGCATTGGTTGCCTTGCTCGGAAAGCCGGTCGGCCAGCGCCCCACTGGGCATGTGGTCGTGCGCGGGCCGGTGTTGCGCTGCCGGTCGGTTGGCAATGCCAGGGGCGGGCGCACCGCCGCCTGGTGCACGTCGCCAGCGGTCGGCGATCTCAGCTGCGCGATGGTCAACGGCGGCCATGCGCTGCGCTGGAAGAACTTCTGGGACGAACGGGCGTGCCGCGGCAGTCGGCGCGGGCAGGGCGGCCGCTAGAGCCAGCTTAAATAAGGGCGAGCCACAGCCCGAACGCGCTGGTCACGGTGAGGACGATGCCGACCATGATCATCAAGAGCCGCGCATTGATGCGCTTGGCGACATAGCCGCCGAGCGGCGCGGCGGCGACGCCGCCGATCAGCAGGCCGACCGCAGCCGTGGTGAAAGCCGCGATTCCCAGGGTCAGGAGGAACGCGCCGGAGATGGTCAATGCAATGAACAGCTCAGCGGTGTTGACAGTGCCGATGACGATCCTGGGATTGGCGCCCTGGACGATCAAATTGCTCGTGACGACCGGCCCCCAGCCTCCGCCTCCGGTCGCATCGAGAAAACCGCCAGCGAAACCGAGCGGCTCGACCAGCCGCGGCTGGCGCTCGACCGGCGGCGCTCGCAACGCCCGGGACAGCAGGAAGAGGCCGATTGCGGTCAGGTAAGCCAGCACCAGAGGCTTGGCGACCGCGGCATCGATGTTGGTCAGCAGATAGGCGCCGATCGCGCCGCCGACTGCGCCCGGGACGAGGAGGCGCCAGAACAGCCGCCAATCGACATTCTTGTGCAGCACGTGACTGAGGCCGGCGATGGCACCGGTGAAGTTCTTGATCACATGGACGCTTGCAGACGCCGCCGCCGGGGGGACGCCGAGGCTGATCAGCAGGGTGTTGGAAATGACTCCGAACGCCATCCCCAGCGCACCATCGATGAGCTGCGCGACGAAACCGACAATGATGAACGGGACCAGGGCCGACGGATCGGCCATGATGGACGGAAAGTCTATGATCTCTACCCCTGTTGGGGGCTCGGGTTAGCCGCACCGGCGGGGCTTTCGCAAGGCTTCAGCCTGCAGGCCGGCGCGGCGCCGCTGGCATTTGCCGCTGACCGCCCTTAAATTGACGGTTCAACGTTGCAAGGATGACGCCGCGTGCAAATTGGGCTGATCGCCTATCTTGATTCGGTCAAGGCCCGCGATCCGGCGGCGCGCTCGCGCTGGGACATCCTGTTCTATCCCGGCGTATGGGCGCTCGGCCTTCACCGGATCGCGCATTGGCTGTGGGAAGGGCGGTTGTATTTCGTCGCCCGGCTGATCAACCATTTCGCGCGCTTCCTGACGGCCATCGACATTCATCCCGGTGCCAAGGTGGGCAAGCGCTTTTTCCTCGACCACGGGTTCAGCGTTATCGGCGAGACCGCCGAGATCGGCGATGACGTCACCATCTATCAAAGCGTCACGCTCGGCGGGACCAATCCGACCGCCGGGATCGGCGGCAAACGCCACCCGACCCTTGGCGACGGGGTGGTGATCGGGTCGGGCGCGCAGGTCCTGGGGCCGATCGAGGTTGGCGAAGGCGCGCGGGTCGGAGCCAATTCCGTCGTCACCAAGGACGTCGCGCCGCATTCGACGGTGGTCGGCATCCCCGCACGGCCGGTGCCCATCGACACGGTCCACTACAGCCCCGGCTTCATCGCTTACGGCACACCGTGCGGGGAAGACGTCGATCCGGGCCGGGTCCGGCTTGGCGAGCTCGAGCAGGAAGTGGAGGCGCTGCGCCGCGAGCTTGCCGAGCTGAAGGCCGGGCGCAGCGCGAGCGGGCGCCGCAAGCCAGGGCCAAACGCGCTTGAGCGTCGTCGCGCCGTTCCCGGGACCACGGGACCGGCGCCCTGCCGCCACCTTCGACCGCCGCGAGCTGCAGCGCATCCTCGACCTTTACGGGCGGATGGTCGCGGCCGGCCACTGGCGCGATTATGCGCTTCGCATAGATCCGGAAGTGGCGATTTTCGCCGCCTTTCGCCGCCACAGCGAGCGGCCCGAGATCCGCATAGAAAAACGCCCCGCGCTTCGCTTGAAGCAGGGGGCGTTCGCATTGATCGGCGAGCATGGCGCGGTGCTCAAGCGGGGCCAGGAATTGAACAATATCCTGGCCCCGATCGAGCGCCGGCTTATGCGGCTGGTTGGCTGACAGCTCCATTGGCCGGAACGGCCACGCGATCGACCAGCGGCAGGCGATCGCGTAAGCCCTCGGGAAGCGGTCGGACGATCGCCCGGCGCGCTTGATGCCAGAAGGCCGAGAGCAGCAGCAGCGACGAGCCGATCACCAAAGCGGTCAGCGCGACGTTGAGCTCGACCGCTCCGAACCGCTCGAATAAATCGGCCAGCGCCCACAACACATAGGCCAGCGCCGACACCAGCAGCGCCCGCCGGTCGATCGCCAGCGCGGTAACGCCGAGGACGACATAGAGCAGGATTACGACCAGTCCTTCGCCAAGGGTTGCGGTGCCATCGGTCAGGCCGAGCAAGGTGAAGATCGGGTGCACGATCATCGGCGCGGCGAGCAGGTGGAGCCAGAATGCGACGTCCGAGCGGCGGGTGGTACGGCCGCGGTCGGACGCGTCCCACCACATCGCGAACAGGAACATTCCGATGCCGAGCACGAGAGTGAAGCCAAGGATGATGTTGCGCAGGTCGGGCGCTTCGGGGCCAATCGCTGCGACCACCAGGCCGAGCGCGACCGCGGCGACCGCGCCAGCACCGGCGGCAATGGTGATCGGAACCTTGAAGCGGCGCCAGTGAAGCCACGCCGCGCCGGCGGCCAGTGCCGCCGCGGCGGCGCCGATGATGCCGCCGATCTGGCCATTATTGTCGACCTGCTCACCACCGACGATCAGCGCCAGGGAGAATGCAGCAGCGACGAACACGCCGCCGACGAACGCCAGCAGCAGGATGATCGAGGGCAGCGCCATGCGCCGTTTGGCGGTGAAGAACAAAGCCAGCGCCCAGGCCGTCGCGGCCACCGCGAGCGGTCCAAGCGGGCTCGGGCCGTCGCCTTCGACCGCCAGGCCCATCGCCTGGCCGATCGACTGACCGATCCAGCCAACCGCGAAAAGCAGGATTGCGGCGGCGATCGACACGAAAATATCGTTGAAGCCGGTCAGCAGGCGGAACTGCTCCTCGTCCGGGATCGACTGGCGCTGGCTCTCGACGTGCGCGCGAAGCGCCTCGGCGGCAGCGGGGTTGATCACGCCCGCCGCAACCGCGTCGTCGAGCTCTTGCTGACTGTACATGTGGCAAAGTCCTCCCTGTATCCGCGCGGACATTAAGCTGAGTGTGTTAGAGTGTCAATACAGCGAGGCGGTTGCACGGGACGGTAAACCGTCGCCAAGTGGGCGTCATGTGCAACCTCTACAGCATGACCGCGACGGTCGACGAAATGCGCCGGATCTTCGGCGCGTTCGAAGGCGACACCAGCAATGTTCCGCCGTTCGACGAAATCTATCCCGGCTATCAGGCGCCGGTGCTGCGCCAGAAAGAAGAGGGCGGCCTGAAGCTCGAAATGATGAAGTGGGGTTTTCCGGGTCCCGTCAGCGCAGGTTCGCGGCCGGTGACCAATGTGCGCAATCTGTCGAGCCCGTTCTGGCGCAACGCGCTGAACGATGCACGGCGGCGCTGCATCGTCCCGGTGACGAGCTTTTGCGAATGGACCGCCGAGCCCGACCCGGAGACGAAGCGCAAGGCCAAGGTGTGGTTCGGTTTGAACCCGGAACAGCATCCATTGTTCGCTTTCGCGGGCATCTGGCGACCCGGCGCTACGGATTCTGGGGAGGGACCGTTCATGGCGTTCCTGACCTGCGACGCCAACCAGACGGTCGGCGCGATCCATCCCAAGGCCATGCCGGTGATGCTGACGCCGGGCGAAGACATCGAGCGCTGGCTCGGCAGCGAGCGCGCCGACGCGTGCGAGCTTGCGCGACCGTTCGCGGATACCGGCATGTGCCGCGTGAGTTAAGCAGGCAAGAATATCACCAGGAGAGCGAATATCATGGCCAAAAAAGCGACCGGAACCAGCAAGAGCAGCGCCAAAAAGTCGAGCAGCGCGGCGCGCAAGCCGCGCAAGCCGGGCAAGGCGGTGACCGCCACCAGCAGCTCGCGGCGTAGCAGCAGTGCCGACGACAGCGGCATCAGCGAAGCGGTCATCAAGCTGCTCCAGAGCCCGCTGGTCGCCGACTTGCTAGCAGTCGCCGCAACCGCGGCACTGGCGGCGCTTGCCGAGCACGGCTTTTCAAGCCGCGGCGCGGGCGCCAGCCCGGGCGGCAAGCGCGCCGGCCGCGCGGTCAAGGAAGCGGGCAAGGCGGCAGCGGCGGCGATCGGCCGCCGGCTCGGCAATGAGTTCGAGGAAATCCGCGCTGCTTCGAAGGCGTCTAAGGGCGGCGCAGCAACGTAAGCTTCGCGCGGCCGACGTTGCGGCTGGCGTCGATCGAATAGGGCCCGGGCGCGACGTCGTCGCCGCGCCCGGTTTCGACACTCAGCCAACCGCCGGGTGCGAGCCAGTCGGCGGCGGCGATGGCGGCGACCGCGGCGCTGCCTGATCCGGCGGCATAGGGCGGGTCGGCGAAGATCAGGTCGAACGGCTCCGACCGCGGCAGGGCAAGCGCCGAGCCGCCGAGGATCTGCACGCGATCGGCAGCGCCGAGGCGCTCGGCATTGCGGCGAATGGCCGCGACCGCCGCGCTGTCGCGCTCGACGAACGTGGCGCGTGCCGCGCCGCGCGACGAGCGCTTCGAAGCCCAGCGCGCCGCTGCCCGCGAACAGGTCGGCGACGGCGAGCTCCTCGAAGGCGCCGAGGCGGCTGACAAGCATCGAGAACAGGGTCTCGCGCACGCGGTCGGCGGTGGGCCGCGTCGCATCGCCCGGCGGCGCGTCGAGCGGACGCCTGCGCCACTCGCCGGCAATGATCCTCATTTGAGGGTCGAGCGGAAGGTGGCGAGCTCGTTGCGATCGACTTCCGCGACTCCGCCGATGTCGAGCCCCTGAAGCGCGAACGGACCGTAGGATGTGCGGATGAGGCGCGAGACCTTCAATCCGAAATGTTCGAGGACGCGGCGGACTTCGCGGTTCTTTCCTTCGGTCAGGCTCATCTCGATCCAGCAATTGCGGCCGGTGCGCCGTTCGAGATTGGCGTTGATCGAGCCGTAGTGGACGCCCTCGATGGTTATGCCCTCGGCGAGCTTCTCCAGCTGGTCCTGGGTGATCGGGCCGAACGCGCGGGCGCGGTAGCTGCGCACGACCCCGGTGCGCGGGAGTTCGAGCTGACGCTTCAGTTCTCCGTCGTTGGTCAGCAGCAACAGCCCCTCGGTCATGAAGTCGAGCCGGCCGACGGGCATCAGCCGCGGCAGTCCGGGCGGAAGCCGGTCGTAAATCGTCGGGCGGCCTTTCGGGTCGCTCGCGGCTGTCAGCGCGCCCTGAGGTTTGTAGAAGCGGAACAGGCGGGTGGCGGAGGCGGCACGAACTGGCTTGCCATCGACGGTGATCGCGGCGAGGTCGTCGAGGAGGGTCGCGGGCGTGGTCAATTTTTCGCCATTGAGCGCGATGCGGCCTTCGGCGATCATGCGCTCGATTTCGCGGCGCGAAGCGATTCCGGCGCGTGCGAGCAGCTTGGCGATGCGCTGCGGCCCCTCGCGGGTTTCATGTGGCGCGGCAGGCACAGTGCCGCGGCCCTTTGGCGGGCGCGGCACCCGACGGCGGTTCGTTCGTTGCGTGGTTCGTAGCGCAGGTCGTTGTTTGGGCGGCAAAGTCATGGTTGGGGTCTAGGATGCTGTTCGGAAGCCGCAAGCAAATCGTCAAACGTATCCTGATTGTCGAGGATGAGCCGCTGACGGCGTTCGACAATGAGAACATGCTCGGCGACGCAGGGTACGAGATCGTCGCCACGGTCGATGATTTTCACGAGGCCATGAAAGTCCTCGATACGGAAAAGGTCGACCTGATCCTGAGCGACGTGCGGTTGCGCAGCCAGCAGACCGGAATTCACCTCGCCAAGGCTGCCAAAGAGCGCGGCATCCCGACATTGTTCGCGACCGGCCATCCGTATCCCGGCGCGGACCAGATCGCGGTCGGCTGCCTGCTCAAGCCCTACTCCGAGCGCCAGCTGACCGGGGCAATCGACTGCGTCGACCGCCATCTCCAGCGCCAGAAGGTCAAGGTGCCCAAGGGCCTCCAGCTGTTCCCGCACGCCGACGAAGCCGACAAGCAAGGCCAATAGCGAGGCTAGCCAGCGCCGCATCCGCTGCTAGCATGAAGGGGCAAGGGAGGGCGCATGGTCGACGCGACGAAAAAGGCTGAAGCGACGGAGCCGGCCGAGTCGGCGAAATCGGTTGATTCGGCGAAGCTGAAAGGTTGGGCGCTGCTCAAGGTCGCGCTGCGCGACCGCAAGACCGCGATCATGCTGATCTTCGGCTTTGCCGCCGGCCTTCCCTACACATTGCTGATCGGGACCTTGAACGCCTGGCTCGGCGAGTGGGAAATCAACCTCGCGACGATCGGCGTGCTGTCGTGGATCGGCCTTGCCTACGCGTTTAAATTCCTGTGGTCGCCGCTGGTCGACCGAGTGCGGCTGCCGTTGCTCGAACGGCTTGGGCGGCGGCGCAGCTGGTTGCTCGTCTGCCAGATATTGCTGACCCTGACCTTTTTCGGATTGGCGATGTCGGATCCGCGGCTCGCGCTCGGCTGGTTCGCTTTGGTCGCGGTGATCGGGGCGTTTGCTTCGGCAACCCAGGACGTGGTGATCGACGCCTGGCGCATCGACGTCGCCGATGAAAAAGCGCCGGTCGAGATTCTCTCGTCAATCTATCAGTTCGGCTACCGCATCGCGGCGCTGATCGGCGGCGCGCTGGCGCTGGTGCTGTCGGAGCGGGTGTCGTGGCCGATGGTCTATGCGATCATGGGTGGGTTCATGGCGCTGACGATCATCGCGACGATGATGGCGCCGGATACTCCGCGCGATGCGATCGAGCGCGAGCAGAGCGCATTGCGCAAGGCCGGCGCGATCGATCCCAAGCTCCGCGCCATCGGCCTTGCGATCGTCGGCCTTGGCTGGCTGTGGGCGATCTGGACCGTGGCCTCGTTCATGGCCGGCATGCTTGGCGGCGCGGTCGACCCGGTCACCGGCAAGCCGCCGGCGGTCGGCGATTTCACCAAGGCTTACGGCCCGTGGATCGTCGCCGCGACGGTCATTCTCCCGGCAGTCGTCGCCGCTGTGTTCAACTGGCTCAAGGCGCGCAAGGGCTACATCCTGCTCCACGACGAGCCCGCCGTAAGCGGCGGGGAGCGGACTGCCGACCATATTTACTCGGCGCTGATCCTGCCGCTTGGCGAACTGGTGCGGCGCATCGGCTGGGGCGTGATCATCGTCCTCGGCCTGATCCTGAGTTACCGGATCACCGACCTGATCTGGGGATCGTTCGCGTTCCCCTTCTACCTCCAGGAGCTGAAATACACCGGCGATGAAGTGGCGTTCGCGTCAAAGATTTTCGGCGTGTTCATGACCATGGCCGGGATTGCGCTCGGGGCTTTCCTGTTCGCGACAATCGGCCGGATGCCGACCTTGCTGGTCGGCGCCATCGTCGCCGCGGCGAGCAACCTGCTCTACGCCGACCTGGCGTCGGGCGCGGCGAACATCGACGCTTTCGCGCGCTTTTTCGCGCTCGACGCGTTCGGGCAGGACTTGCGGATGGTGCGGCTTTTGATCGCGGTGTCGGGCGAGAATATCGCCGGCGGCCTCGCTGGGGCTGCGTTCGTTGCCTATCTATCGTCGATCACCAGCCGCGAGTTCAGCGCGGTGCAATACGCGCTGCTGTCATCGCTGACCTTCCTCGTCGGTTCGCTCGGGCGCGCGGCAATTGGCGAATCGATCGACCAGATCGGCTATGCGCCGGTGTTCCGCTTTACCGCGCTGATCGGCCTGATTGCGGTCGGCTTCGTGGCGGCGGAATGGATCCGCCAGTCGCTGATGGACCGGCGCCGGGCGCTCGATGGCCCAGTGCCGGCGTCCGATGCGGCGCGCGCCGCCGAGGGCGACACCGCCTAGGCGGGCAGCTCGCCGTTTAATTCGAGCGCGCGGCCGGCGAGGTAGAGGGAGCCGCAGATCAGGCGTGGGCCGGGGAGCGCGGTGAGCGCCTCCTCGAGCGATGCGGCGGCACGGCCGTCGAACCGCTCGGCGAGGGAGGCGGGGTCGTGGTGCGCATGGCCGTCGACCGGCACGAAAGTCAGCGACAGCGCATGCGGCCGCAGCGGCGCGATCACCCGGTCTGCCTCCTTGTTGGCGAGAATACCGAGGACAATGTGCATTGGCCCGACGGCGGCCAGGAGTTCGGCAAGAGCTTCGGCCGCTTGCGGGTTATGCGCGCCGTCGACCCAGGTTTCGGCGCTTGCCAGCGGGCCGTCGGCGAGGCGCTGGAAACGCGCCGGCCAGCGGACTTGCGCGAGGCCCTGCTCGAACTGGTCGCGGGTGACGGTGAAGCGGTCCTGAGCGCGCAGCATCTGCCAAGCGAGGTTTGCGTTGCGCTGCTGATGCGCTCCAGCGAGCGCCGGCTTGAAGCCCGGATCGAGCTGCCAATCGCGCCCTTCGAGCAGCAGCGGTGCGCCGACCTCAGAGGCGGTTTCGACAATCGCCGCTTTCGCCTCCGCCGGCTGGGCAAGCGAAACCAGCGGAATGCCGCGCCGCACAATGCCGGCCTTTTCGGCTGCGATCTGGGCCAGCGTGTCGCCGAGGAATTGCTGGTGATCGTGACCGACCGCGGCGATCCCACACACAATCGGACGCTCGACCACATTGGTCGCGTCGAGGCGGCCGCCGAGGCCGACCTCGAGGATGCAGGCGTCGGCCGGCGTTCGCGCGAAGGCGAGCAGGGCCGCGGCGGTGGTCACTTCGAAAAAGGTGGGGGCGATGCCGTTCACCAGCATCTATCACTTCGGCCAGCAGGTCCGCGAGCTGGTCGTCGCCGATCAGCTGCCCGGCGATTCGGATTCGCTCATTATAGCGGACCAGATGCGGGCTGGTGAACACGTGCACTGAGTAGCCCGCGGCTTCGAGCGCCGAGCGGAGCATGGCGCAGGTCGACCCCTTGCCGTTGGTTCCGGCGACATGGAGCAACGGCGGGAGGGAGTCCTGCGGGCGGCCCAGGCGATCGAGCAGCGCGACCATGCGCGTCAGACCGAGGCTGTCGCCGGCCGTCGCCATCGCCGGCAGCCGGTCGAGCTGCGCCTGGACCCCGCGATGCGCCGAGCGCGCGAAGTCGGCCATCAGGCTGCCGCTTTCGCCTCCGGCGCGAGATAGGCGATGAGCAAGGCGAGGCGTTCCTTGAGCTCGGCGCGGGGCACGACCATGTCGATCATGCCATGCTCGAGAAGATATTCGGCGCGCTGGAAGCCTTCGGGCAATTTCTCCCGAATGGTCTGCTCGATTACCCGCTGGCCGGCGAAGCCGATCAAGGCGCCCGGCTCCGCGAGCTGGACGTCGCCGAGCATCGCGTAGGAGGCGGTTACGCCGCCCGTCGTCGGGTCTGTCAGGACCACGATGTAGGGCAGGCCGGCTTCCTTGAGCTGGGCCAGCGCGACGGTCGTGCGCGGCATCTGCATCAGGCTCAATATGCCCTCCTGCATGCGCGCGCCGCCGGCGGCGGTGAACAGCACATAGGGGCATTTGTCGGCGATCGCGGCCTGCACTCCGGCAACGAACGCGGCGCCGACGGCAATCCCCATCGACCCGCCCATGAAGGCGAAATCCTGCACGCCGAGGATCACTCGATGGCCGCCGATCCGGCCGCGAGCGGTGACCAGAGCGTCGCGCTCGCCGCTGGCGCTGCGGGCCGCTTTCAGCCGGTCGGTATAGCGTTTGGTATCGCGGAATTTGAGCGGGTCCTCGCGCACCTGCGGACTGGGCAGAAGCTCATATTGCTCGTCATCGAACAGATGCCCGAAGCGGGTCAGGGGACCGATCCGATCATGGTAGTCGCACCGCGGGCAGGTCGAGAAATTCTCCTCCCATTCCTTGACGAACACCATTGTCCCGCACTTCTTGCATTTGTGCCACAGATTCTCGACGCTTTGACGCTTGGGCAGGAACGGGATTCCGCTTTTGACGCGGCTCAGCCAACTCATTGGGTGACCTCTTTGCTCAGGCTTGCGGCAATGTCCGCGACGGCGCGCGCGGGATTTGGCGCCCCGGTGATCGGACGCCCGATGACGAGGATCGAGGCGCCGTCGTCACGCGCCTGACGCGGAGTGACGACGCGTTTCTGATCGGCGCTGTCTCCGCCGGCGGGGCGAATCCCGGGGACGACGAAGAAACCATCGGGCCAGGCGGCGCGTGCGGCGGCGACCTCGTGGCCCGAGCAAACGATCCCGTCGATACCCGCGTCGCGCGCGAGACTCGCAAGCCGCTTCACCTGGTCGGACGGTGAGCCCTCGACGCCGGTGCGGGCCAGGTCCTGCTGGTCAAGGCTGGTGAGAACGGTGACAGCAACAATCTTCGTTTCCGGAAGCGCCGCGGCCTTGGCTGCAGCCATCATCGCCCCGCCTCCGGCCGCGTGCACAGTGAGGACGCGCGGTTGCAGGGGAGCAAGCGCGCGGACTGCGCTGGCGACGGTGTTCGGGATGTCATGGAGTTTCAGGTCGAGGAACAGCGGTAGCTCGTGCTCGGCAACGCGCAGGACGCCCTCGTGGCCATTGGCGCAGAAGAACTCCAGACCAAGCTTTACCCCGCCCACCAGCCCGCCGAGGTCGCGAGCCAAAGCGGCCGCGTGATGAACGTCGGGGGTGTCTATGGCGACGAAGATCGGACTCACGGCAGCGGCTCATCTGCTTCGATTGGCGTGGCCGGAGTAGCGATTGGCGCCTGCTGGCGTTCGAGCGCCTCGATCCGCCGATCGGCGCTCCACAGCTTCGCGCGCATTCGCAGCCACATCGGCACAAGGCCGATCAGGAAGGCGAGCAGCAGCGCCAGCGGAAGCTTGATCGAGACCAGGATATCGCCCCACAGGTTGAGCGTCACAGACGACCAGTTGCGGCTCGCGAACAGCGCGAGGACGACCGCCACTAATACCCAGAACAATGTTTTCAGGAATTGCATCGTCAGCCAATCTCCCGGCGCGGCGTTTAAGCGAGCGGGGCGGCGAATGCCAGAAGGCGGCCAATCGAGCGTTCGTCGCACTACAGAGTCGCTTCATCGCAACTGCGTTAACCGCTGCGTTGAGGGCGCCCGCTGACGCGCCCACAGCAGTTGAGGGGCGGGGAGAGAGCAAGCGTTGGAAACCGGGCAGAAAATCGGGCTCGCCGCCTTCGCTTTGCTGATCGGCGCGTCGTTCGCGATGCGCTCGCCGCCGGCCGGCGATACGGCCGCCAAGGCCCAGGTCCACATGCGGCTGGCGTCGCTTCGGGCCGAAAGCCGCCACGACGTCGATTATCGCCTGCTCGACCGGCGATTGCGTCAGCTGATGACCAAGCCGGCGATGGTCGGCCTTGCCGTCGGCGTGGTCGAGGACGGCCGGATCACCTTCCTGCAAGGCTATGGCGAGACGCTTGAGGGATCGGGCGAGCCGGTCACGCCGCAGACTGTGTTCCGCTGGGCGTCGGTGTCCAAGGGCGTTGCCTCGACCATGGTCGCCAAGCTCGCCCAGGACGGCAAGATCGACCTTAATGCGCCGGTCGTCAATTACGCGCCCGACCTGATCCTGCCCAACGGCAACCAGTATCGCGCGAGCGTCGGCGACCTGCTGTCGCATCGGCTCGGCCTCTATCGCAACGCCTATGACAACAAGCTCGAGGAGGGGCACAGCCCCGCGGCGCTGCGGAGGACGCTCGGCGCGCTGAACGCTATCTGCCCGCCGGGCACCTGCTGGTCGTACCAGAATGTCGCGTACGACGCGTCGAGCGATATGGTCAGTCGGATCACGGCGATGTCCTACGAGCAGTCGCTCGGGCGCTATCTGTTCAACCCGATCGGCATGGATAGCGCCAGCGTGTCGCTCGGCGGGCTGATGTCGAACGCGAGCTGGGCGCGGCCGCATGGTGCGGGCGGCAAGCCGCTGCCGATGATCGACACTTATTACAAGGTGCCTGCAGCCGGCGGCGTCAACAGCGACATCAAGGATTTGTCCTTATGGATGCTGGCGCAGATGGGTGCGATGCCGGGCGTGCTCGACGCCAAGCTGCTCGGCACAATCCAGGCGCCGCTGGTCAAGACGCCGACCGAGCGCGGGCGGCTGCGCAGGTTCCTCGAGCGGCTCGGCGACGCTTATTACGGTTATGGCTGGCGCAGCTACGACTATGCCGGGCACCGCATCGTCGGCCATCGCGGCGGGATCAACGGCTATCGTGCGCTGATCCTGTTCGACCCCGAGAAGAAAAGCGGCGTCGTGGCGCTGTGGAACAGCAACGCGGGCCAGCCGGGCGGGCTCGAGTTCGAAGTGATGGACATGATCTACGGCCTCCCGTTCCGCGACTGGATGGAGCTCGACAAAGTGCCGGGCGCGGCGCCGCCCGAGGAGCCGGAGGAAGCAGCGACGCCGGTTGTCGCGGCCGGGGCCCCAGCTCCGCGCAAAGCCGCCGCGCGCGGTTAAGCGTCGACGCGAGGCATCGTACCGGAACAGAGCAGCATGAAGTTGGTTTCGCTTGAGAAACAGGGAGACATCTTATGGCTGAAACGAAGAATCAGGATGCGATTGCGCTGCTCAAGGAGGATCACCGAACGGTCGAGGAGCTGTTCACGAAGTTCGAGAATGCGAGCGGCGACGGGCGCAAGGAGAAGCTGGCGAAGCAGATTTGCCTCGAGCTGACGGTGCATGCGCAGATCGAGGAAGAGATTTTCTATCCGGCTTGCGAAGGCAAGGTCGAAGAGGATCTGATCAAGGAAGCCTATGTCGAGCATGACGGGGCCAAGGTGCTGATCGGCGAGATCAGCAGCGGCAGCGAGGCCGGCGACGAATTTTACGACGCCAAGGTCAAGGTTCTGCAGGAGCAGATCGAGCACCACGTCGAGGAAGAGGAAAAGCGCATGGAGGGCATGTTCTCCCAGGCGCGCAAGGCCGGCATCGACATGGACGCGCTGGGCGAGCAGCTCGCCGCGCGGAAGGCCGAGCTGATCGAAATCTACACTGCGCAGGGCCTGCCCGCGCCCCAGCTCAAGACAATGGAGACGTCGCTCTAGCGCGGCCGAAAAGCCCAAAAAGAAAAAGCGCCCGTGGGATATCTCCCACGGGCGCTTTTTTATGCGTGGATTACGAGTGAGCGCTTAACGCAGCGCCGCAACCCGCGAGGCGCGGGCCGCATCCTGGCCGTAGACGTCCTTGACGAAAGTCAGCTGCCCGTCGCTCGCCTGCGCGGTCAGATAAGTGACGAACACGGGGACCGGCGTCGGCAGCAGAACATGCTGCTCGGGCGCGTCCGAGTTAGCAGCAAGATCGCGCCCGAGCAGCCAACGGCCGAGACGCGCCGCATCTTCGAGGCGGATGCAGCCATTGCTGAGGTCGCGGCTGGCCTGAACGAACAAGTCCTTGTTGGGCGTGTCGTGAAGGAAGATGTCGTTGGTGTTGGGGAAGCCGAACTTGACCTGGCCCATGGAATTCGCCGGCCCCGGAAGCTGGCGGACGCGCACCATCTGCGTACCCGCGGCCACGGCTTTCCAGTCGACGGTCGAAGGATCGATCGGCTGGGCATCCTTGCCGTCGCCGGACAGGACTTCGTAATTCCGCTCTTTCAAATAGCTGACGCCCTGGGCGATCACGCGCGGTGCGATGAGCGTCTGGGCGAGATCGCCCGGGACGTTCCAATAGGGATTGAGCGTCGCATAATAGATCGTGCTGGCGAGCATCGGGGTCTGAGTGCCGGCCTTGCCGACGATGACCTTCATCGAATCGGCGACACGCCCATTCTCGATCATGAACAGCCGCGCCGAGGCGACGTCGACCATCACATAGCGCTTCTGGAACGGCATCGCGCGGGCGCGGTCGAGGCTGGCGAGCACGCGGGCGTCGGCATGGCCGCCGGTGGCTTGTGCCATGTTCCATGCGGCATCGCGCAGCTCGGCGTAGACCGGATTGACCTGCGAGACAGCGCGCACATGCTCGGCGAGTGAAGGCGCGGATGCGGCGCGAGCGAGGATCTGGCCGGCCGTGTCGCGGCGCGGGGCCACCCAGCTGTCAGCGATCGTCATGCCCGGGGGCGGCGTCTGGAGCGCGGCGACGTAAAGCGTCCATGCGCTCGACAGAAGATGCTCGGCAGAATTGCGCGCGGCAGCATCGCCACTGGCGGCGCGGGCGAGCATCGCTTCGGCCTGGGCAGCGAGCACTGGGCCGCTGGCAAGCCCGTCGAGGGGAGCGCGGCGAAGGACGGAAATGAACTCACGCGCCGCAGCGATCGTGGACGGCGACTTGAGCCACAAAGGGGCGCCGCTGCGTGACGCGTAGAAGTTACCGACCGCCTGATGGGCGCCCGGAGCGACGACTGTCGCATTGGTCGGTAGTGCGGGGGTGGCTGCGAGCGCGGGCTGAGCGGCACCCACCAGCGCCGCACAGGCGGCGCCGGCAAAAATCCAGGTTTTCACTTGCTAACTCTTTGTAAAATCTTGTTCGAGGTTATAACGCGCGGGTTCTCCCGGAAGTTCAAAAAAATATTGACAAGTCCCGCAACGAGACTCCGAGGGGCGCACGCAAAGGGCGGACGACTCGAGTCGCCCGCCCCGGCAGGTTCAGAAAATTGCGATTAGGCGCCGATCAGTACGGGCGTTCCGATGGTCGTCGTGCTGAACAGTTTTTTGGCGAAAGTGCTCGGGAGCCGGATGCAGCCATGGCTTGCCGGACGGCCCGGGTTATGCCCCGCATGGAGCGCGACCCCGTATTGATCGATGCGCTGCATGAACGGCATCGGCGCGTTGTCGTACTTGCGGCTGCGGTGCATGACCTTCTTGTCGAGAACCGAGAAGATGCCGAGCGGCGTGTCGTTCCCGGCCTTGCCGGTTGACACTGTCGTGACGGCCATCAGCTCGGACCCGCGATAAAGATACGCCATCTGGTCCGACAGGCTAACCACGACCCGCTCGGTCCCAGCCGAATCGGGGACCTCACGCCACAGGTACTGGCCCGGCTTGAGCGCTTTGGGCCCGAACACGTTGAGCATGTCCGAGCGCGCCTGGGTCGCCGCGTCGGTGGCGGCCATTTTAGCTTCGTAGGTTTCAAGTGCGGTGGCCCGCTGCGGGAGAACAGTGGAGCCAAAGCCAAGCGCGCCCGTTACGGCAAGCGCGAACGCCAGCGTTTTCATTTTACACACCTAATTTGTATCTATTGACTTTGGCTACATAATGCTCCGCTTCCCGAGTCGGTTCCCTCGGTCGGACGGTCCAAGTGCCGATCGGGGCCCGTAAATCAGGCCGGGCCCGGCGCCTGAAAAGAGGGGCTGCCATTTACAATCTCTTGCGGATCGCCAACATTCTTGGCTGTGCGGCGGGGGACTGTTTTGCTCGCTTTTGGGGAATTTTTCGCGATGAGAAGGAATTTAGATGCGCGCCTGGCGCTGGCTGTTGCGGCGTCGATCGGGCTCGCGGCGTGCGAACCACGCGATCGCGAAAATTCGGTTGCAAATAATGTGGTCGAAATCAGCTCAAGGGAGCGCGTCGAACCAGGCGGCCGCGCCCGTGGTCACGGGTGGCCTCGCCGATCCCCAAGCCTGGGTGATGAACAAATATGTCGGTGACCGAAAGGCGACCGGACAATCGTCTGTTGCGGCCGACGAGGCGCTGAATTCGCAGAAGCTTGAATATTCGCCCCGACTTCGCGCGTTATTCGCCGAGGAGGAGAAATATGCGGGGGGCGAGGTCGGCCGTCTCGAATTCGACTTCACGACCGGCGCTCAGGACGATGACATCAGTGACGTGAAAGTCACCTGGCGCGATACCGACGGCGCGGCGCGCAAGGCGGTGACGGCGAACTTCGTCAACATGGGCAAGCCGGTGGAGGTCGTCTATTATTTCGAGACGATCGGCGACGCGTGGTTTCTCGATGACGTCAGCAGCCCCGGATATGGGGGCGCGGACGGGACGCCGCCCTGGACCTTGTCTCTGGTGCTCAAATACGGATGAGGGCTCGAGACCAGGTAGCTGGGCGGTCGCGGGCGACAAATCGATGGGGAGCTGCTAGGGTGCGTCCATCGCGCGGCCCTACCCAAGCATCGCCGCGACTGGGAGACTTTTCGAGCTTCCGCTTTGGATGCAAGGATCCCCGCATGAGCCGAACTCTCCATCTGTCGCTCAACGAAGGCGAAGTGACCGAATTTTGCCGCAAGCACGCCGTGGAAATCTCGGCGCTTGAGCCGCTGGTTTCGGGCGGCACCCGGCTGGTGACGATGAGCGTCGACGGCGCCGAGAAAATGCGCACCAAGCTGAAGCGCGACATTATCAAGGAAGACGTCGAGCGCACCCCGCTCTACCTGCGCGCCGGGCGGCGATAGCGACGGCTGGCCCCAGAGGGCCTTGCTCAATAAGGGCCGAATTTAACCGCGCCCGTCGCGAGCAGGATGATCGCAATCAGCAGGACGGCGATCGCTGCATAGCCGAGCATTTTTGCCGCCGGTGCCGTGCTTCGCTCGGCCTTTATGTCATGTAAGCCTTGTCCGTGCCGGTCTTCGACCATGTTCGCTCCATCATTCGCTTTCGACGAGGCAACGAAATGCGCGAGCCGCGGTTGCAATCGCGGTGCCAGGGCCGTGGTCAACCGGCGCTGACGAAGCTGTCGAGGACGCGTTTTCGGCCGGCCTTTTCGAACTCGATCTCGAGCTTGTTGCCTTCGATGACTTCGATCGTGCCGTAGCCGAACTTGCCGTGGAACACGCGCTGGCCGAGCGACAGATCGGTGCGGCCCTGATTGCCGAGGCTGACCGCGCTGGCTTTGACTTCCGCCGGCGGAAGAGTCGCCCAGGCGCCGCGAGAATGCGCCCGGGAGGAGCGATCGTCGGTGACGGCGCGCTGAAATCCCGGCCCGCGCGTGCTGGCGCGGTGGGACTGGGCGGGGCCGAGATGGGCGAAGGGATCGGCGCGCTCGGACCATTGCGCGCGCCACAGTGATTCGCCGCCGGTCATGGTGGTTTCTTCCGCGATGTTGGCCTTGGGCAGTTCGGCGAGGAAGCGGCTGGGGATCGAGCTGGTCCACTGGCCGTAGATGCGGCGATTGGCTGCGTGGAGAATGGTCGCCTTGCGGCGCGCGCGGGTGATCGCGACGTAGGCAAGACGGCGCTCCTCCTCGAGGCTGGCGTTGCCGCCTTCGTCCATTGCTCGCTGCGAGGGGAAGACGCCTTCCTCCCAGCCGGGGAGATAGACGGTGTCGAACTCGAGGCCCTTGGCGGCGTGGATGGTCATCAGCGTGACGCGGTCGCCCTGCGCCTGCGCGTCATTGTCCATCACCAGGCTGACATGTTCGAGGAAGCCGCCGAGATTTTCATATTCTTCCATCGCGCGGGTGAGCTCGGCGAGGTTCTCGAGGCGGCCGGCGCTTTCTGCCGAGCGGTCGGCCTGGAGCATCGCGGTGTAGCCGGATTCGTCGAGCATGATGCGGGCAAGCTCGGGGTGGGGAAGCTCGGCCGCCATCTGCCGCCAGCGGGCGATGTCGGCGACGAAATTGCCGAGGCTGCGGCGGGCTTGCGGCGTGAGTTCGTCGCTCGCCAGCAGGCTCGCGGCGGCGAGCAGCAGCGGCTGCTCGGTCGCGCGGGCGTGGCGGTGGATCGTCGCGATGGCCTTGTCGCCGAGGCCGCGCTTGGGCGTGTTGACGATGCGTTCGAACGCGAGGTCGTCGGCGGGCTGGGCGATCAGGCGGAGATAGGCGATGGCGTCGCGGATTTCGGCGCGCTCGTAGAAGCGAAAGCCGCCGATGATCTGGTAGCTGAGGCCGATGGCGATGAAGCGCTCCTCGAACTCGCGGGTCTGGAACTGGGCGCGGACGAGGATCGCGATGTCGTCCAATGATTTGCCGTCGGCCTCGTGGCGCTCGATCTCCTCGCCGACGCGGCGCGCTTCCTCGGGGCCGTCCCAGATGCCGACGACCTTGACCTTCTCGCCGTCGCCGGCATCCGTCCACAGGCTTTTGCCCAGGCGGCCGCTGTTGTGCGCGATGAGGCCGTCGGCGGCGGAAAGGATGTGCGAGGTGGAGCGGTAATTCTGCTCGAGCCGGACGATCGTCGCGCCCGGGAAGTCATGCTCGAAGCGCAGGATGTTGGCGACTTCGGCGCCGCGCCACGAATAGATCGACTGATCGTCATCGCCGACGCAGCACAGGTTGCGGCGCGGTTCGGCGAGCAATTTGAGCCATTCATACTGGGCCTGATTGGTGTCCTGATATTCGTCGACCAGGATGTATCGGAAGCGCTCGCGATAGGCCGCGAGCACGTCGGGATGGGTGCGGAAGATGACCAGCATGTGCAGCAGCAGATCGCCGAAATCGCACGCGTTGAGGGTCTTCAGACGGGCTTGGTAGGCGGCGTAAAGTTCGGCCCCGCGGCCGGCGGCGAAGGCTTCGGACTCGCCGGCGTCGATCTGGGCCGGGGTCCAGCCGCGGTTTTTCCAGCGGTCGATCAAGCCAGCGAGCTGGCGCGCTGGCCAGCGCTTGTCGTCGAGGTCGGCGGCGGCGATTAATTGCTTGAGCAGGCGCAGCTGGTCGTCGGTGTCGAGGATCGTGAAATTGGAGTGGAGGCCGACCAGCTCGGCGTGGCTGCGGAGCATTCGCGCCGCGACCGAATGGAAAGTGCCGAGCCACGGCATGCCCTCGATCGCTCCGCCGGAAATGCGCGACACTCGCTCGCGCATCTCGCGCGCCGCCTTGTTGGTGAAGGTGACCGAGAGGATCTGGCTTGGCCAGGCGCGGCCGGTGGCGATGAGATGGGCGAGGCGCGCGGTCAGCGCCGCGGTCTTGCCCGTGCCCGCGCCGGCAAGCACCAGCACCGGGCCTTCGGTGGTCAGCACCGCCTCGCGCTGCGGCGGATTGAGCCCCGCGAGATAAGCGGGCTCGTCACTCAATGCGGGGGCTTGCGGCACAGGTTCGAGGTAAGGGCGGGGGGCCTCGGAAGCAACTCATCGGACGGGTCGCAAAAAGTTCCCGGGTTGTGACCGATATCCACGTTATCCACAGGCTTGATTTAAATTATTCGCTTTCCCGAATCGGGCCGGCCGCGCATTGTCGTCAGGTGATCGGGACGGCGGTCCCAGCCTCCCCAAAGGCCGGCAACGGCAAGCGGGTGCGGCAGGTGACCAAAGGTCCGATCTCTGCCGGATGGCAAGGCTGAAGTTTCTTCGGGAGCGGATGCAGGGTCAGACGGTACGAGGCGCCGGAAGAGATGATCTTCCTCTTTGCGCGACGCGGCTCAAGCCGGCCTTCGGGACGGGGACGAGCAAAGCGGGACGCAAAGATGATCATCCCAAGAAGGGCCGCGGAACATCGGACGGTTTTGGAAGGAGACTTCGGTTTCCGGACAGGCCGGACGGGTCGAAGAGACCAGCGAGCTTTCGGGCCGCGCAGTCGATGAGACCGGTCGGGCTTCTCTCACGAGAGAATTATCTGATGGGAAGCGACGCCTGAGCTGGTGAGCCAGGATCGAGGACGGGAAGCATGAACCTTCGGGTTTGAGTTTTCAGGTCACGAACACCGGCAGATCCTTCGCTCGGCGCAGTGGGGGCTGGCAGCAATGCCGGCCCCCATTTCTCGTTTTGGGGCCGCGTCCGTTGAGGCTCGGTCCGGCGCCCGGCGCCAGCCCAACAATCAAACGCGGGGCCGCCACACGCTGCGGGCCGGCAACCTTTGCCCAGTCAAATCGCAACCTTTTTTCACGCTTCTCGATGGCGGCGGGACCAATTTCGCGTCCGCGCGTTTGGCGTTGCAGGTGGCGACGGCGATCGGGCCGGCGGAGCGGTGGGCGAAGGAGTGTTCGAACGTGCTCAACCTTGCCCTGGCCGCGGCCGCCCTGTTCGCCGCTGCCGAATCCGCCACAGTCGCAAATCCAAAATCGCCAACCACCGCCGCATCGGGCGCCGCATCGGGCGAGGCCAGCCCGTCGCTGATGTCGCATTCGCCGTGGTGGGAAACCGTCACCGTGACCATAGCCGGCGACGGACAACCCAGGGGCTGCGAATATCGCACCAGCCTGCAGCCCGACGCGAGCAAGGCGTGCGACGTGGTCGGTTCGGCCGCCGGGATGAGCCCGGCCGGGGCGTCCAAGGAACAGATTACGCGACTGACGTTCGAGCGCCGCTTCCGCCCCGCGGTCGGCGGTCTCGCCGAGGATAAATTGCCGACCGGCGACACGCTGCTGGGCAGCCAGGTGCTGGCGCTGGCGATCGACGCCAGCGGGGCCGTCGCGGGCTGCAAGATCGTCGCCGCGACCGGTGACCTGACGCCAGATTATGGCTGCAAGGAAGCCGCATCGGAGCAGTTCGATGCTGCCGCGGTCGATGCCCCGGGCGGCACGCGTACGGGCTATATGAGCATCCTGGTGTATGGGCACTCCGAAGAACTGGTATGAGGGATAACGAACCAACCTGGTAAAAACAGCTTGACATCGTCACGCTCATTCGGTACAACTTAGGAACAGTCAGAATTTGCGAGTCGGGCCGGTCTCCCAGTCGGGAGGCGCGGCCCGAATTGCATGGCGCTCGGCGCCGCCCGGCGGGAAGGGCAATGGAACATCGTGGTGAAAAAGATCCGACCGGGCAGGCTGGTGCTTGCCGCGGGCCGCAAGCCGCAGATGCGCAAGCGGTCGAAGGTCAGTTGGAGCCAGACAAAAGAACGCGAATTCCTGAGCGTGCTGGCGGAGACCTGCAACGTCACTCAGGCGGCCAAGGCCGCCGGACTGTCGATCAGCGGGGTGTACAGCCGGCGGGCACGCCACGCGGCGTTCCGCGCCGGGTGGGGCGACGCCTTGTCGATCGCTTACCGGCGGCTCGAGCTGGTGCTGCTCGACCGCGCGTTCAACGGCAGCGACAAGATAATGACCCGCAAGGACGGGAGCGAGGAACGGGTTCGCGAATATCCCAACAGCATCGCTTTGGCGTTGCTGCGGATGCACCGCGACACGGTTGTTGACGCGGAAACAGAATTCGCGCCGCAGGAGCTCGACGAGCTGCGCCAGAAGCTGATCGGCAAGCTCGACCGGCTCAAGGCGCGGGAAGAAGCGCGCAACGTCGGGGACAATGACGCGTGAAGGACGCAATGCTCCGGCTGTCGCGGGCGTGGCCGGAAGACCGCCTAGCGATAATCTACAAGATGTCCGGCGGCGACATGCTCAAGTTCGACGCGATATTCGAATGCTGGGCGCACCACGGCCAGCTGCCGCCAATGACGGAAGGATGGCGGACGTGGCTGATGATGGCCGGTCGCGGATACGGCAAGACGCGCGCCGGGGCGGAGTGGATTAACGGATTGGCCAGCGGCAAGCCGGGTATCCGCATCGCCCTGGTCGGCGCGAGCCTGCACGAGGCACGGGGGATCATGGTCGAGGGCGTCAGCGGGCTGCTCAATGTTGCGCGCAACCATGGCGTGCGGTTGCAGTGGGAACCGAGCCTTGGCCGGCTGACGTGGCACAACGGCAGCCAGGCGCAGCTGTTTTCGGGCGACAGTGCAGACGGGCTGCGCGGGCCGGAGCATGATTTCGCCTGGTGCGACGAGCTTGCCAAATGGCGCGAGGCGCAAAGTGCGTGGGACAATTTGTCGATGGGATTGCGACGCGGCCCACGGGCCAGGGCGCTGATCACGACGACGCCCAAGCCGATGGATTTGCTCGAGCGGATTCGAGACCAAGAATGGACGGTGACGACGACTGGCCGGACCAGCGACAATCTTAATCTGGACCCCAAGTTCATCGAGATCATGGCCGCCACTTACGGCGGGACGCGGATTGGGGAGCAGGAGCTCGAGGGCAAATTATTCAAGGAAGCGGAAGGGGCCCTGTGGACCCGCGCGCTGATCGAGCGAAGCCGGGTCCAGCCGCTATTCGTGCCAGGGAATGGGCCGGCGAGGGGAGAGGCCGGCGCGGCCGGAGGCTTCCTCCGCCAGGCGTTCGGCGCGCCCGACCCGGGCGAGATGTTCGAGCGCATATTGGTGGGCGTGGATCCGCCGGCCGGCGTTGGCGCCGGATGCGACGCGTGCGGGATCGTCGTCGCCGGCGACGCGGCGGGAGTGCTTCATGTGCTCGCCGACGAAACGGTCCAGGGCCTCAGTCCCGAAGGATGGGCGAGTCGGGTCGCGGCAACCGCGGCGCGGTGGAAAACGGTCGGGGTCATTGCCGAAGCGAATAATGGCGGGGCGATGGTCGAAAGCGTGTTGAACATCGCCGACCCGGGTTTGAAAGTCCGGCTGGCGCATGCCTCGAAGGGCAAATGCGCGCGGGCCGAGCCGATCGCGCTGCGGTTCGAAAAGGGCAGCGCCAAGATTGCCGGATATTTCCCCGAGCTCGAGGCGCAGATGTGCGGGATGATCGCCGGCGGCGGATATCAAGGGCCGGGGCGGTCGCCCGACCGCGCCGACGCGATGGTGTGGGCGATGACCGCCTTGGGCGAGACGAAGAGCGGACTGCCGCGGGTAAGACGGCTTTAGATCAGCGTCAGGCCGATCAGCACGCCGAGCTGTACCGCGAGGATCACGAAAAGCTGGGTGGAAAAGGGTTCCTTGCGGGTCTTGTGACGGAACATGTGCCGGGCGAGCAATGCGCCGGGCGATCCGCCAATGATTGCAAGGCCGAGCAAGTCGGCCTCGGCAATGCGTCGCTGACCGGCCTGGGCGCGCTGCTTGTCCTGCCAGAAACGCAGGATGGTCCAGACGTTGATCAGCGCCAGTGCGCAGATGGAGATGGCGAGGACGGACATGCGGCCAGTTTAGCGGGCCGTGGTTACCGAAACATTGTGCGTTTGCCGTGAGCCGGCTGCGAGCGCCGCCGACAAAAGAATTTGAAGATCAGCAAGGGTCCACGGGGCCCTTTTTCGTTAGGAGCGAGCATGGGTTGGTGGTTCGGGCGCAAAAGTGCGCCGGCGGACGCAAGGCCGTTTTTGCCTGCGTGGCTCAGCAATGCTGAGGCCGAGGAGGGGTTCGCTCGCTCCGTGGAAGGGATGACCGTTCACATCCGCGCGAGCGCGCAGCCTGCAACTTATCGCCAGGGGGCCTGGGAGCTAGGAATGTTGCGCGGATCGAGCCTGCTGCTGGGCGGCCAGCAGGTAGTAGGGGACAGGGGCGCGGCGATTGCTGCGCCGAGCGGCGGCACAACCGTGGACGCCGAAGCGCGTGGAGCGGTGTCGCTGATGCTCGCGGCGCTACGCCAGCACGGACTGATCGCAACCTAAAAAAATCCGTCCCGGCCATGCGCTTCCTCCGCTGAAACGGCAGGAATGAGGCTTTTTTGCAACAGGCCCCGCCATTCGCCACCTTGCGCGGCAACCGGCGCTCTCATAATGTGTTCTCGCGGTTCAAATCTTAGAACGCACGTGAAAGGGGAATTATATGCGCAAGCTGGCCATTGCGATGGCGCTCGCATCGACTGTCTTGGCGACGCCGGCGATCGCTCGAGATCGGTCGTTTTATGCCGGGCTCGAAGGCGGTGTGATGATCGTCGAAGACATGGACTTCGACTATAGCGACAACACGCCTTTCGATTTGAAGGACGCGTTCGGCACTCGGCACAAAGTCGGCATGGATATCGACGTCATCGCCGGTTACGATTTCGGCATGGTCCGGGTTGAGGGCGAACTCGCCTATAAGCGTGCAAGAGTGCATGAAATCGTCGCGAACGCGCAGCTCTCGGGTGCAGGTCCGGGCGACAATTACGACGCCAGCGGTCGCGCCAGCGTCACGTCCGGGATGATCAATGCGCTGATCGATGTCGGCAATGAAGATGCGCTGAGTGGCTACGCCGGTGTCGGCGTCGGTCTGGCAAAACTTCGTTATCGTGCGGACTCCCAAACGACGATTGGTGCTGGTCCCGATGATCTTTTTCTGAGCATGTCCGACAGCGACAGCGGGATTGCCTGGCAGGGCATTCTTGGCCTGCGTTATGCCATCGGCGCGAATATCGATCTGGGCATGAAGTATCGTTACTTCAGCATGCCCAACGTCAAATTCGGCGGCGACAGGGACACGGCCCTGCCCGGCGTGATCGATTTCTCGGCGAAGAGCCGGTTCCGGTCGCACAGCCTGCTGGCGAGCCTGATCTACAATTTCTGGGCTCCGCCTGCCGCCTCCGCCGCCACCGCCGCCTCCTCCGCCGCCTCCGCCGCCTCCTGCGACGCAGACGTGCCCGGATGGTTCGGTGATCCTGGCAACGGATGTGTGCCCGGCTCCGCCGCCGCCGCCGCCGCCGCCAGCTCCTGAGCCGGTTCGCGGCTAAGGGATCCGGCAGCCGGTTCAGACCGGCGACGGAACTGAAAAATGAGAGCCGGCCCGGGAGCGATCCCGGGCCGGTTTTCTATTGCGTTGGGCAGGTGGGCCGACGGGCGGGCGCCATGCCCCGAGCTAAAGTCCCCGAAGGCGGATCAAGCAGCCTTCGATGACGTCGTCAGGTACCGCGATTAGCGCGCCTGACCGGCGCTTGCCGCTCAGTGCCGCCGACTTGATCGCGGCTTTGTCGAGGCCATAAAAGTCGGTCAGATAGGTCAGCTTGCCGCCTTCCGGCTGCGCGGTGAGGTAGGTCAGATAGACCGGGACGCTCTGCGGCAACTTGACGTGCTGCTCCGGAAGGTCCGCAGACGCGGCCACCGGATCGCGGCCGAACAACAGCCAGCGGGCGAAGCGCGGCGCCGCTTCCAACCGCACGCAGCCGTTGCTGAGGGCGCGGTTAGCCTTGGCGAACAGGCTTTTGGTCGGCGTGTCGTGAAGATAGATGTCGTCGTCGTTGACGAACGGGATCTTCATCGTGGCCATGAAATTGTCGGGGCCGGGCTTCTGGCGAATGCGAAGCTGGACCTTGCCCGCGGCGACTGCTTTCCAGTCGACCTTATCGGGCGGAAGCACCGCAGCGTCAGGGGACCAGTCGGCCATTGCCTCATAGCCCCGGGCCTTGAGATAGCCGAAGCCCTGGCGCAGCACGTTGGGGGCAATCGCTTCCTTGACCAGATGGTCGGGCGAATCCCAATAGGGATTGAGCGTCACATAGCTGATGTAGCTGGCAATCAGCGGCGTCGCATATTTCGACGTGCCGACGATGATCTTCATCGAATCGACCGGAACGCCGTTTTCGAACACAAGCAGGCGCTGGGAAGCGATTTCCACCACTGCCACCCGGCCGGTCCCCGGAATGCTTCGGGCGCGATCGAGATTGGCGAGCAGGCGCGCGTCGGGCGCCGACTGGCCGGTCGCCTGGGCCTGGGCAAAGCCGGCGTCGCGGATCGCTGAATAGAGCGGATTGATGTTGGAAACCGTGCGGATGTGGCTTTCGAGTGATTTGGAGGCCGCGGCGGTGAGCAGGATCTGGTCGGCCCGGCGGCCCTGCGGCGCGAGCGTCGGATACGCATAATACATGCCGGGGGTCGGCCGTTTGATTGCCTGGACATATTGAACCCAAGCGTCGGAGATGGCCCGGTCGGCCGCGGCGATGTCCGCCGGCCGGCCGCTGCGGGCCGAAGCGGCGGCGGCCTGAACCTGCGCTGCGAGCTGCGGGCCGGCGCCGAAACCGTCGAACGGCGCGCGTTGCAGGATGGCGATCATGCCGGTCACGACTGGGCTGTCGGGTCCCCCGCGGAGCCAGATCGGCTGCGTGTTCCATTTGCCGTAAAAAGCCGAGACTTCGTTCGCGGTCCCGAGGAGCGCTGGCGTGCCCACCGCGCTAGGCTGAGCAGCAGCCGACGTGGCGAAGGCAATCGCGCTCAATCCCGCGCCGATCAGTGTCGATTTGAACAGTTTGCCGGTCACTTTCACTATCCCCCACAGGCCTTTCGCGGGCCACAATCACATTTAAGCCTGCTTATCCGAGATTTAAGCTGCATTCACCATGAACCGCGAAATAGCGCGACGCACTGTGGTGAAGTTGAGACAGCAGGCGAAAGCGCCCCATGCGACCCTTGTCTAGACCACTGCGGGCGGACTACCGGAGGCCGCAGCGCACGCACGGACATGAAGCGGCGGGTATCGAAGGGGAAACCGATGGAGCTGAATGGAATCGCCGCAGTGGTCACGGGCGCCGCTTCGGGGCTGGGCGAGGCGACCGCGCGCGCGCTGTCACAAGCGGGCGCGAAGGTCGCCGTGCTCGATCGCGACGCGGACAAAGGCGAAAAGGTCGCGAGTGAGATCGGCGGTGTCTTTTGCGCGGTCGACGTCACCTCGGACGAGAAAGTGGCCGAAGCCTTCGCCAAGGCCCGCGAGGCGCATGGGCAGGAGCGGGTGCTGGTCAATTGCGCGGGCGTCGCAAATGCCGCCAAGACCGTCGGCCGCGACAAGGAAACCAAGGCGCCGCGGCCGTACCCGATCCAACAGTTCGAACTGGCCATCCAGATCAACCTGATCGGTACCTTCCGCTGCATCGCGCACAGCGCATTCGGAATGGTTGGTCTCGACCCGCTCGAGGACGGCGAACGCGGTGTGATCATCAGCACGGCTTCGGTCGCCGCAGAGGACGGGCAGATTGGGCAGGCGGCGTATTCGGCGTCGAAGGGCGGCGTGCTGGCGATGGCGCTGCCGATAGCGCGCGATCTGATGAACGACGGGGTGCGGGTCAACATCATCCTGCCAGGCGTATTCAAGACGCCGATGGTGGCGATGATGCCCGAGCAAGTCCAGGACGCGCTCGGCGCGCAGGTGCCGTTCCCGAAGCGGCTCGGCAAGGCCGAGGAATATGCCCGCCTGGCGCTGTTCATGATTGAGAATCCCTACATGAACGCCGCCGCGGTACGGCTTGACGGCGCGATCCGCATGGCGCCGCGTTGAACACCGAGACCTTGTTCACGAGCGAGCATGGCGCTCTCGCCGGCCGGCTGGCCGACGCCGCGCGCGAAGCTGGAGAAGCAATTCTCGAGATCGTCCGGCGCGGCTTCGACGTAGAGAGGAAAGGCGATGCCTCGCCCGTCACCGAAGCCGACCGGGCGGCCGAGCTGGTCATTCTGTCGGCGCTGGCCCGCGTCGCGCCGGGCGTTCCCGTTATTGCCGAGGAGCAGGTCGCCGCTGGCAAGATCCCGGCGCACGGTGACACCTATTTCCTCGTCGATCCGCTCGACGGGACCAAGGAATTCATTCGCGGCGGCGACGATTATACGGTCAACATCGGCCTCATCGAGGGCGGCCAGCCGCGGCTCGGCCTGGTCTATTCCCCGGCGACCGGGCGGCTTCACGGAGGCGTGGTCGGCGAAGGCGCCTGGCTCGACGAGGGCAGCGGCCCGAGAAGGATCACGACCCGGCCGCGCGGCGATGACATGGTCGCGGTGGCGTCCAAATCGCACCTCAACCAGGCAACTGTCGACTATCTCGAGGCGGCCGTTGGCGCCTGCGATTTTGTGTCCGTCGGCTCGAGCCTGAAGTTCTGCATCGTCGCAGAGGGGCGCGCGGACATTTACCCGCGCGCCGCGCCGACCTGCGAATGGGACACCGCCGCTGGCCACGCGGTGTTGCTTGCCGCGGGGGGAGTGGTCGATGGACCCGACGGGAGCGCACTGCGCTACGGCAAGCCGGCGTTTCTCAACCGGGCATTTGTCGCGACCGCGGGATGGAAGGCGCCGCCGATGGCGCCGTTTCTGGAGCCTTTCGCGGGCGGCGGCGATTTGCCCCAGGGCGTTTAGTCTCCTCGGTCGACGCGATCGTGAGGCAAGCCAAACCATTTTGAACCAAGTATGTCGGCGATGGCGACTGGCTGGCCGCGCCGGAGCGAGGCAACACGGCTGATTGCCTGATCGATCGATTGCGCGATTTGCGCGCTTTCAGGTGCGATCCCCGGAGCCTGGCGTAATTCGGCGGCGAGCGCGCGTGCCTCCTCAAGCGCCCGGCCCAGGTCGGCGAGCCAGCGCTCCCGCATGGGGGCGCTACTCTGCTTGTCCGGATCTGTGACTTTTCACCTCGGCTGGCCCTGAATAGGGGGCAACAGTCACGGAGGCCTAAACGATTAGTCCAGTGTGGAGCCGAAATAGTCGGACTTCTATCCACTTTGCGCGTAGTCAGACCGGGCTCGGCACTGCATCTCAGAAGGGGATCGTCCCATGGACGCGCTTGTAACCGAGCCTGACAACCTCACCTATTCGGATGGACCGCCCGTGCTCGTCGCGGCCAGCGGCCCGGCTGGTTTCGCCCGCGCGCGGCCGGCCATCGAGGCCGCCGGAATGCGCGTGGCCGACAATGTGCTGATGGCCGATGCCGAAGCGCGAATCGACCGGCAGGCGGCGGCATCCGCCTTGTGGGTCGAGATCGACGAGGACGGCGGTGAGACGCTCGATGCATTGCTCGCGAAGGTCAATTTCGATGTCGCAGAAGGGCGCTACGCGGCTGTCGTATCGACTAGCGCCGCACTGGTCGACCCGGTCCTGGCCCAGCTCGACCAACCCGCGGTCGAAATGCTGGTCGATGCGGATGACGCGCAGCGTGTCGCGGCTTTGGCCGTCGCGCTGAATCACCCGTTTCGCGATCAGCGCGTGGCTGATGTTGCGTCGGACCAGAACACTGTCCGTTTGCGCCAGTTGAGCGAAGAGGTCAGCCGAATCGCCTCGACGCTGGCGCGGCTGTCGTCGGCGCCGCCCTTATTGAATATCCCGCGGCCCCAGGCAGACCCGACCGACGATCCAGCACCGGTGTCGGTCGAACAGGTTCGCAACGCCATTCGCGCGCGTCGGCTGCGATCGCGCTTTTTCGCCGAGGATTTGTTCGCCGATCCCGCATGGGACATGCTGCTCGACCTGCTCCAGGCGGAGATTTCGCAGTTGCGGGTGCCGGTCTCGAGCCTGTGCATCGCGGCCTCCGTTCCCGCGACGACTGCCTTGCGCTGGCTGCGCTCGATGGTCGATCAACAAATGTTCGTCCGCCGCGCCGACCCGCATGACGGTCGCCGCGTGTTCGTCGAGCTTGCCCCCGACACGAGCAGTGCGCTGCGCAGCTATTTCGCGGCGGTCGCGCGGCTGCCAAGCGTGGTGTGACGGCGGCGTTGTGGGGCGATGGTGGGCGCTGACGGGCTCGAACCGCCGACATCTTCCGTGTAAAGGAAGCGCTCTACCAACTGAGCTAAGCGCCCGCGCTGAAGCGGCCTCGCGAGCGATGCCATGGGCCGTGCGGCGCGGCAAGCGGCCGTGACTTCCCGCGGTACTTTGAGCGGGCAGAATGAACCTCCGCCAGCCCTAAAGGCGGATCACCCCGAGGGCCATCAGCAGGACCAGGGTGATGGCCACGCTCACTAGAATCGAAGGCAGGCAGCCGAAGCGGTTGGAAAAGAATAGAAACATCGCCGCTCAACAAGCGGTTTCGCTAAAGGCTCCGCACCAGCTTCGTCGCAAGTGCAAGCCACGGCGGGTTGGCGACGATCTGCTGGCGGCCGCCCGGCTCGAGCGGGATCAGCTGCAGCTTGTCGGCATCGCGGTTGATCATGCGCCCGAACAGAAATCGGCCGGCGGGGCGCGGGACGAGGACGTCGCGGTTGAGCCCCTGCCCAAAATCCTCGGGCCCAAGCATCGCGCACCAGATCTCGTCGCCTGCGCGATATTCGCCGATGCTCGCCGCGACCGTCATCGCCACTTGCCCGTCGCCCGCGCGAGGCGGCACTACGATCGCCGCCCGGCGCGGCGCGCTCGCTCCGCCCGGGCCCAAGTATCGCGACCACCTTCAGCTCGGCTGCATCTCCGCCATCGACCAGGTCCTGCGCCTCGACGCCAAGCGCCCGCGCAATCCGGTTAAGCCAGCCGACCGAAACCGTGCGCGTCCCGGTCTCCAGCCGCCCGATGGTTTGCGGCGTGGTCGCGGGCGTGCAAGCGCGCGCCACATCGTCGAGAGTCATCCCGCGGGCGCGCCGAACTTCGCGAATTCGAGTAATCATCGATTCATTCCTCGATAACCAAAGAGGTTTTAATGCTGTCCTATATTTTCGCCGTTGTGGCAATAGGGGCCGACTCGGAAGAAACTCGGAGGTCGAATGGCGAAGCGAGACGGGCAAAGACTGATTGAAGAGCGTTCCACGAGCGACCGGATGGAAAATCGGGCCGATGGCCGGGTGAGCGGCCGCGTGGATGGCCGGGCGGGGGCCCCGGCCCGGTCGGTGACGGTCAACCTGGCCGAATCGCCGCTCGGATGGCTGCTTGCCCGGCGGCTCGTCAGCCAGCGCCAGTTCAACGCCGGCGAGCGCCTGCGCGGCGACTGGGAGCGCGGTTCATTGTCGCCCCGGGTTACAATGACCTGGGGCGGGGCGCCGGTCGCCCGCGGCCGCGGCGGATCGGCCCCGGCGCCCGATTTGCATGGAGCGCAGCTGGACGCTCGCGCGCGCTTCCACGCGGCGATTGCAAGCGCGGGTCCGGGTCTTGCCGACATTTTGTGGCGTGTGGTCTGCGCCGGTGAAGGTATGCGCGACGCCGAAACCGCGCTTGGCTGGCCGGCGCGGGCGGGAAAGGTCGTGCTTACCCTCGCGCTCGACCGCGTCGCCGATCATTACCGAATGGCCTGAATCAGCTTTTGCGTCCCCGCCTGTGTCGGCAGGTGCTTCTGCCCGCAAACGGGACGCGTCGTCGTGCCCATTGCAGACCAAAAAAAGCGCCGCGCTCCCGGTGGAAGCGCGGCGCCAATTTGTGAGCGAGCTTGCGAAGGCTAGAAGCCGCCGCCGCCGCCCGTTCCGCCCGAACCGGTCGAGTCACTGTCGTCCTCGACCTCGTCAGACGCGCCCTGGCCCTGCTCGGAGAAGTCCGACCCGCCGGTGGCGCCTTTGCCCGCCGCGCCGGTCTCGCCGCCAGTCTCTCCGCTTTCGCGCACATAGTCGTCGGAGCCGGTGCCCTGCGAGCCGATAAAGCCTTCGCCGCCTTGGCCCGTGCTGCCGCCCTGACCGCCGCTCTGGCCCATGCCGCCGGTCTGGCCGCTGCTCAGCGTATCGGTGTCGCCGCCGGTCTGGCCGCCGGAAGCCTGGCCGCTCGAGCTTTGTCCGCCTGAGCTTTGCCCGCCGAACTGGCCACCCTGGCCACCCGAAGTCTGGCCTCCAAGGTCACCGCTCTGGCCACCCTGGCCGCCTTGGCCGGTCGCACCTTGCTGGCCTTGGCCAAACTGGTTACCCTGCTGACCCTGCTGACCCTGCTGACCTTGGCCCGTGGTCTGGCGCTGGTTCTCACTGCCTTCGGCTTCGTTGAATTGCTCGTCGTCGCGTTCATTGGCCATGGCGTTTCACTCCAAAAACAAACGCCCCCGCTTGCTCGCTACTATAACAAGGTCGGGGGTGGTCTCGTTCCGCTACGGCAATGGACAATGCGACGAACGGCTGGTCGCAATATGAAACAGGCCGCCGATCGCGGGGATCGGCGGCCTGTATCGGAAACGCGATTGCGGACGCGGCTTAGGCGGGATCGCCCTCGTCTTCAGCTGGTGCTTCGGCAGTATCCTCGACACCCTCGGAGTCCGTTTCGCCCTCGGCCGGAGCCTCGGCGGCGGCGTCGGTCTCTGCCTGCGCTTCCGGCTCCTCCGTTTCCGTGACCAGAGCGGGAGCGTCGCGCTCGAACATCTGCGCCATGACGTCGATGCCCTGGGCCTGGAGATCGGCTTCTTCGGGGCTGCGCGCGACGTTGACCGTGATCAGCACGGTAACCTCCGGATGAAGCGCGATCTTCACCTCATGCATGCCGATCGCCTTGATCGGGCGATCGAGCACGACCTGGCTCTTGGTCACGGTCGCGTCGGCGGCGGCAAGCGCATCGACGATGTCGCGCGCGCTGACCGAGCCGTACAGCTGGCCGGTGTTGGACGCCTGGCGAATGAGCTGGACGGTTTTGCCCTCGACGCCCTTCGAAGCACCTTCGGCCTCGCTGCGGCGCGAGGCATTGTCCTGCTCAATCTTGGCCCGGTTGGCCTCGAACAGCTTGCGGTTCGCGGCATTGGCACGAAGCGCCTTCTTGTTCGGAAGCAGGAAGTTGCGGGCAAAGCCGTCCTTGACCTTCACCACGTCGCCGATGGCGCCGAGTTTCTCGACGCGCTCAAGCAGAATGATTTCCATGTGTGTCTGCTCCTTTAGCGAACGACGTAGGGGAGCAGGCCGAGGTGGCGGGCGCGCTTGATCGCCTTGGCCAGTTCACGCTGCTTCTTGGTCGAGACGGCTGTGATCCGCGACGGGACGATCTTGCCACGCTCGGAGATGAACCCCTGGAGGAGGCGGATGTCCTTATAGTCGATCACGGGGGCGTCCTTGCCCGAGAACGGGCACGACTTGCGGCGGCGGAAGAATGCGCGGGCCATTATTCAGCCTCCTCTTCACGCTGCATTTCGGGCGCGCGGTCGCGGTCAGGGCGATCGCCGCGATCGGGCCGATCACGGTCGCCGCCGCCGCGGTCGAAACGGTCGCGGTCCGGACGGTCGGAGCGCGAACGCTCCTTCTCGCTGCGGCGCATCATCGCCGAAGGTCCGGTTTCATGCTCATCGACGCGGATGGTGAGGAAGCGGATCACGTCCTCGTTGATGTTCGACTGGCGCTCGAGCTCGGCAATCGCCGGCGGCGGCGCATCGACGTCGAGCGCGACATAATGCGCCTTGCGGTTCTTGGCGATGCGATAGGCGAGGCTGCGCAAACCCCAGGTCTCGGTCTTGACGACCTTCGCGCCATTGTCGGTCAGGATCTTGGTGGCGTTTTCCGCGAGCGCATCGACCTGGGCCTGGGCGAGGTCCTGACGCGCGAGGAAAACATGCTCGTAAAGCGGCATGTGTGTCTCATTGTTGGCCGATCGCTGACGCCGCACCATGCAAGCGCCCCTCCGGCTGTCGTCTCAAAATAAAGCGGCGCGAAGCCAAAGCCTCGCGCCAGCGCCCAGCCCATTGCCGCAAAGCCGCCGAAATGGCAAGTCCAGCGCATGGCAACACGGCTGAAATCGATCGCGCCCGGCGCCGACCCGCTAGACGGTATGAGCCTTCCGGGGTGGCTGTACCACGACGACGAGTTTTTCGCGGCGGAGCGCTCGGCGTTCCTGCGCGCGGCGCCCCAAGTGGTGTGCCACGACAGTGATATAGCTATGCCGGGAGAGTGGCGGCGCCTAGATTATATCGACGAGAGCGTGATCGTCATTCGCGGCGACGATGGCCAAGCGCGGGCATTCGCCAATGTCTGCCGCCACCGCGGCTCCAGGCTGGTCGATGGCGAAGCCGGCTGCGCGAAAGTGTTGACCTGCCCATATCACGCGTGGAGCTATGCTCGCGACGGCAAGCTCGTCGGCGTGCCGCAGCGCAAGGAATATCCCGGACTTGAGCCCGACAAGCTGAGACTAACCGAGCTGCCGCTCGAAAACTGGCACGGCTTCCTGTTCGTAACGCTCGAGAGCGGCGCGCCGTCGGTAGCCGAGATGATGGCGCCCTATGAAGAGGAGGTCGCGCCGTACCGCTTCGAGGATTTGCGGGCGATCGGACGGGTGACGCTGCGGACGCGCGGACTCAACTGGAAGACGATTGCCGACAATTATTCGGATGGCTTGCATATTCCGGTCGGCCATCCCGGCCTGACGCGGCTGTTCGGCAAGAATTACCGCATCGAAGCGCGCGAGCATGTCGACCGGATGGAAGGCGATTTGCGCGACCAGCCGTCAGCCAACTCCGGTGAGCGTGCCTATCAACATTATCTTCCCGAGGCGGAGCATCTGCCGGCGACCCACCGCCGCAAATGGCTCTATTACAAGCTGTTCCCCAACGTCGCCTTCGACATCTACCCCGACCAGGTCGATTTCATGCAGTTCCTGCCGCTGAGCGCGACCAAAACGGTGATCCGCGAGATCAGCTACGCGCTGCCCGACAGCAGGCGGGAAATGAAGGCGGCGCGCTATTTGAACTGGCGCATCAACCGCCGCGTCAACGCCGAGGACACCGAGCTGATCGCGCGCGTCCAGGAAGGCATGCAAAGCCCGAGCTACAAGGCCGGGCCGTTGGGCACGAGCGAAGTCTGCCTGCGCAGCTTCGCCCAAAAGCTGCGGCGGATTATTCCCGAGGCGCGGCTGGACCGGTCGCCGCCACCGGGGTGGCACCGCCCGAATTGATCCTGTGCATGAGGGCGCGGATCGCGAGGCCCACCGCGAGCAGCACCAGGCTCCACAAGCTCGCTTCGAGACCCAGGCCGTAGGTCGCGAAAGCGATAAACAGCAACGCCAGTGCAATCACCAGTCGCTGCTTTGGCGCCGGGCTATTGTTCCAGGCCGCCAGGGAGGACGCCAGATAGACTATGACGACCGCGGCCGTCGAAAGCAGGATAATGAAGGTGTAAAGTTCGGCGCCCGCCTTGCTGTTGTTGGCAAACAGCAACAGAACGCTAAGGCCGGCACTTACGATCTGCGATACGACCGGCGTATTGGCGCCCGCGGGTGCGGGCCATGAACCGCGGCAGGTCGCCGCGAAGCGACATGGCATAGCCGAGTTCCCCCGACGCGAGGATCAGCCCATTGAGGCAGCCAATCGCCGCCACGGCGATGCCGAGGGCGGCAAAGGTGGCTGCGCCGCTCCCCCAGCGCGAAACGAGCGCGTCCGCGAACGGCGCCGGCGAGGCGGCAACGACATCCGCTGGAAGCAGCATCTGGATCGCCGTTCCGGCCACGAGATACAGAAGCACGACGAAGATGACACCGCCGACCAGCGCTCTCGGGATGGTTCGAGCCGCGTCGCGGACTTTGCCGACCGGCGTGGTGGCGCATTCGAAACCGGTGAAGGCGAAGAAGGTGAGTGCCGTGGCAGCCGCGAGATTGCCGATGTTGACGGGAGCCGGCGCCATCGCTTCGAAACTTGCTCCGGTCACGCCCCGTTCGCCGAAGATCCAGATCACCGCCAGCAGCGGTAAAAGCTTGATCACGACTGTCACCATTGAAAAACCGCCGGCGGCCCGCACGCCCAACGCGTTGATTCCTGTCAATATGACAAGCCAGCCAATGGCGACGGTGACAATGGCACCCTGGTCAAGAAACTGCGGTCCGACAAAGGACAGTGCGGAAGCGGCGGCAACTGCAACCGCAGCCTGGGCCACCCAGTTCGAGACCCAGAAGCTCCAGGCGACAAGAAAGCCCGGCGTTGCGCCGAACTCCTTTTCAACATTAGCCTGGATGCCTTCGCCGCCGAGCCTGGAAAGGCGGCCAAGCGCATAGGCGATGCAGATCACGCCTACGCCGCTGATGACCCAGCCGATGAGCGCATTGGGACCGAGCGGGGCGAGGCTGACCGGAAGCATGAAGATGCCGGACCCGATAATCGTCCCGACGACGATTGCAGTGGTCATCCACAGGCCGATCGTCTGCGGCTTCGCTTCGGTCGCCATCGATTTCCCCCGCCGCACTTGGCACGGCCCGAATAGGTGCCTAGTCCGCGCGCCACGCGAAACCAACAGGGAAACACGATGCGCGCATTCCTTTTTCCGGGGCAGGGCAGCCAGGCGGTCGGCATGGGCGCGGCGCTGGGTGAGGCGAGCCGGGCCGCGCGCGACGTGTTCGCGGAAGTCGATGAAGCGCTCGGGCAGAATCTGTCACGGCTGATGCGCGAGGGCCCCGAGGACGAGCTCAAACTGACCGAAAATGCGCAGCCGGCGATCATGGCCAATGCGCTTGCGGTGTTCACGGCCCTGACGCGAGAAGGCGGGGTCGATCTGACAAAATCCGCGCAATTTGTCGCGGGCCACAGCCTCGGCGAATATTCGGCGCTGTGCGCGGTGGGCACGTTCGACCTCGCGACCACGGCGCGGCTGCTCAAGCGGCGAGGGCAGGCGATGCAGTCGGCGGTTCCGGTCGGGGTCGGCGCGATGGCCGCTTTGCTCGGCGCGGATATCGAACTGGCCCAGAAGATCGCCGACGCCGCGGCACAGGGCGAAGTCTGCGCGGTCGCCAACGACAACGACCCAAGCCAAGTCGTGATTTCGGGCCACAAGGGCGCGATCGACCGCGCGGTCGAAATGGCCAAGGAGATGGGCGCCAAGCGCGCGGTCATCCTGCCCGTCTCGGCGCCGTTCCACTGCCCGCTGATGCAGCCAGCGGCCGACGCAATGGGCGAGGCGTTCGCCGAAACCGCGTTCGGAGCCCCGGCAGTGCCTGTTTACGCCAACGTCACGGCGGCCGCGGAACGCGATCCCGAGACCATCCAGCGCCTGCTGGTCGAACAGGTCACGGCGATGGTCCGCTGGCGGGAAAGCATCGCCAACATGGCCGAGGCGGGGGTCGAGGAATTCGTCGAGCTTGGCGGCAAGGTGCTCGGCCCGATGGTCAAGCGCATCGCGCCCCACGCCAACGTAATCAGCGTGGTGACGATCGAGGATGTGGAAGCCCTGACGAAGGAGATCGCATGATGTTCGATTTGAGCGGCATGACGGGCCTCGTCACCGGCGCTTCGGGCGGCCTCGGTAGCGCGATTGCCAGATCGCTTTCGGCCCAAGGCGCGCGGCTCGCAGTTTCGGGAAGCAATGCCGACAAGCTCGAACGCTTTCGGGGGGAGTTGGGCGGCGACCATGTCGCGCTGCCGTGCAACCTGTCCGACGGAGGGCAAGTCGACCAGCTTGTCCCGCAGGCCATGGAAGCGCTTGGCGGCAAGCTTGATATCCTGATCAACAATGCCGGGATCACGCGCGATAATTTGCTCATGCGGATGAAGGACGAGGAGTTCGACGAAGTAATAAGCGTCAATCTCGAAGCAGCATTTCGGCTGATGCGCGCGGCTGCCCGGCCGATGATGAAGGCGCGCTTCGGGCGGATTATCTCCGTGGCGTCGGTAGTCGGCATCACCGGCAACCCGGGACAGGCTAATTATGTAGCGTCCAAGGCCGGGCTGATTGGCATGACCAAGGCCGTGGCGCAGGAGCTTGCGACCCGCGGGATCACGGTCAACGCGGTCGCGCCGGGTTTCATGGCCTCGGCGATGACCGAGGCGCTCAATGACCAGCAGCGCGACGCGATATTGTCGCGCATTCCGCTGGGCGCGATGGGGGCGGGCGAGGATGTCGGCGCGGCCTGCGTGTTTCTCGCCAGCCGCGAGGCCGGCTACATCACCGGCCAGACGCTGCACGTGAACGGCGGAATGGCGATGCCCTGAGGCCAGCGAACGGCCGGCAGTTTCCGATTTAGCGCAGAAAAACGCCCCGCGCGGGCGCATTGCCGTGCCTTGTCGTCGCGCGAAGGCCACCTATATCGCCTGCGAAATCAACACATCGGCCGCCCGATCGGGGGCCGTGGGGCATTAGTAGGGAGAATATATGGCCAAGGTCATCGGGATCGACTTGGGCACCACCAACAGCTGCGTCGCTGTAATGGAGGGTGGCAAGCCCAAGGTCATTGAAAACGCCGAAGGCGCGCGCACGACGCCGTCGACGGTCGCCTTCACCAAGGACGGCGAGCGGCTGATCGGCCAGCCGGCCAAGCGTCAGGCAGTGACCAACCCCGACAATACGATCTTTGCGGTCAAGCGGCTGATCGGGCGCCGGTTCGACGATCCGATTACCAAGAAAGACACCGAGCTGGTGCCCTACAAGATCGTCAAGGGCAGCAATGGAGACGCCTGGGTCCAGGCCGGCGGCAAGGATTATTCACCGTCTGAAATTTCGGCGTTCATTCTGCAGAAGATGAAGGAAACCGCCGAGGCATATCTCGGCGAGACGGTTACCCAGGCGGTCGTCACGGTCCCCGCTTATTTCAACGACGCGCAGCGCCAGGCGACCAAGGACGCCGGCCAGATCGCGGGCCTTGAAGTCTTGCGCATCATCAACGAGCCTACCGCCGCGGCGCTCGCCTACGGGCTCGACAAGGACGAGGGCAAAACGATCGCCGTCTACGACCTTGGCGGCGGCACGTTCGACGTCTCGGTGCTCGAAATCGGCGACGGGGTGTTCGAGGTGAAGTCGACCAACGGCGACACCTTCCTCGGCGGCGAGGATTTCGACGCCCGCATCGTCAATTGGCTGGCGGACAAGTTCAAGGCCAAGGAAAATATCGACCTGCGCACCGACCGGCTGGCGCTGCAGCGGCTCAAGGAAGCGGCCGAAAAGGCCAAGATCGAGCTGTCGTCCGCCGCGACGACCGAAATCAACCAGCCGTTCATCACCGCGCGCATGGAAGGCGGCGCGACGACGCCGCTTCACCTCGTCGAGACGATCACCCGCGCCGACCTCGAAAAGATGGTCGACGATCTGATCGAGCGGACGATCGAGCCGTGCAAGAAGGCGCTCAAGGACGCCGGATTGACCGCCAAGGACATCGCCGAAGTGGTGCTGGTCGGCGGCATGACCCGCATGCCGCGCGTGCGTGAGCGGGTGAAGGAATTTTTCGGCAAGGAGCCGCACACCGGCGTCAACCCGGACGAGGTCGTGGCGATGGGCGCGGCGATCCAGGCCGGCGTTCTCCAGGGCGACGTCAAGGACGTGCTCCTGCTCGACGTCACGCCGCTGTCGCTCGGCATCGAGACGCTGGGCGGCGTGTTCACCCGGATGATCGACCGCAACACGACGATCCCGACCAAGAAGAGCCAGGTGTTCTCGACCGCCGACGATAACCAGAACGCGGTTACCATCCGCGTCTTCCAGGGCGAGCGCGAAATGGCGGCGGACAACAAGGTCCTGGGCCAGTTTGATTTGGTCGGCATTCCCCCGGCGCCGCGCGGCGTGCCGCAGATCGAGGTCACGTTCGACATCGACGCCAACGGCATCGTCAACGTCTCGGCCAAGGACAAGGGCACCGGCAAGGAACAGCAGATTCGCATCCAGGCGTCGGGCGGCCTCAAGGACGAAGACATCGACCAGATGGTCAAGGACGCCGAGAAGTTCGCCGAGGAAGACAAGAAGCGGCGCGCCGCGGCCGAGGCAAAGAACAACGCCGAGAGCCTGATCCATTCGACCGAGCGCCAGTTGCAGGAGCACGGCGACAAGGTGTCGGCCGAGGTCAAGACCGAGATCGAGACTGCGCTGACCGAGGCCAAGGCGGCGGTCGAGAGCGGCGATGCCGATCAGATGACCGAGAAGACCAATGCGCTGACCCAGGCGGCGATGAAGCTCGGCCAGGCGATGTACGAAGCGCAGCAGCAGCAGGACGCTGGCGCGGCGCCCGAAGGAGAAGCCGCTACGGGTGAAGCGGGCGGCGACCAGCCTGCGGAGGAAGAGGTGGTCGACGCCGAATTTTCCGAGGTCGACGACGAAAACAAAGCATAACGCCGATGCGTGTTGCCGTCCGCTTTGGTTCAGCCCGAACGGTTGGGGATTAGTAGCGCGTGGAAAGCGATTATTACCAACTCCTCGGCGTCGATCGCACCGCCGACGAGCGGACGCTCAAGGCCGCGTATCGCAAGGCGGCGATGGAATGCCATCCCGACCGCAAGGGGGGGTGCAAGGACAGCGAAGCCAAGTTCAAGGCCCTGAGCCAGGCTTATGACGTGCTTCGCGACCCGCAGAAGCGCGCCGCCTATGATCGCTTCGGCCACGCCGCCTTCCAGAATGGCGGCAATGGGGATCCCGTTCGGCGGAAACGGCGGCTTCGAGGGCTTTTCCGACATCTTCTCGACCATTTTCGGCGAGTTCATGGATCCGCGCGGGCAGCGCCAGAACGCCGCTCGCGGCGCCGACCTGCGCTACGATCTCGAGCTGACCCTCGAGGAAGCCTTTGCCGGCGTCGAAAAAACGATCAAGGTCCAGGCGCAGGCGCGGTGCGAGACGTGCGACGGGCGCGGCTGCACCCGGACCGATAATTGCGCGAGCGCCTGCCAGACATGCGGCGGAATGGGCAAGGTCCGCGCGCAACAGGGCTTCTTCGTCGTCGAACGCGGCTGCCCGACTTGCCGCGGCAGCGGCGAGGTCATCACCGACCCGTGCCAGTCCTGCCACGGCGAAGGCCGCACGATCAGCGCAGCGCAAGCTGTCGGTGAAGATCCCCGCCGGCGTCGATGAAGGCACGCGCATCCGGGTTTCCGGTGAAGGCGAGGCAGGCGTGCGCGGCGCGCCGAGCGGCGACCTTTACTTGTTCGTGCACATGAAGCGCCACGCGCTTTACGGCCGCGAAGGCACCACCTTGATCGCCGAATGCCCGGTCAGCTTCACGACCGCCGCGCTGGGCGGATCGATCAACCTGCCCGGCCTCGACGGCAAGCGGGTCGAGCTCAAGATTCCCGCGGGCGTCCAGTCCGGCGAGCAATTGCGCCATCGCGGCTCGGGCATGAGCGTGCTCAACGGGCGCGGCCGGGGCGATCTCGTTGCCCGCATCCTGGTTGAAACCCCGACGCGGATGAGCGCAAAGCAGAAGAAGCTGCTCGAGGAATTCCGCGCGACCGAAACAGGCGATGAATGCCCGGCGTCGAAAGGCTTTTTCGGCCGCATTCGCGATACGCTCGGCGGCTATCCAGACTTAGCGCAGCGCGGTCGATTCTCCAGTCGCATCGCGAATATCTGCGCGAACAGTTCGGCAGCCGCGTGCAGCTCGAACCCAGGCTGCTTGGCGTGTGCGATTGTCGGCGCGGAACTCGCCATCGCGCCCGCCGGCGGCAAAGGCACGCGGAGGGTCGCTGCGACGCCTTGCTCGCGAAGACCCGTGCGAGCGATCTCGGACGGCGCGCGCAGCACCGCGCGCAAGCGCCGACGGTTGACCGCGTTGCGCCGGAAACAAATTGACCGCGGGCCGTCGCAATCGGTGACGATCGGCGGAAGATGGGCGAGCACCCGGGCCGGGCCGGCTGAAATTGCCGCGACTGCTTTCGGCGCGCTCGTCCGCCCAGGTCGAGCGTCACGCGGTCGAAGCCGGTCAGCGCGCGCATCCGCCGCGCGGCGCCATCGAGCAGCGACTGGCCGCTAAGCCCGGCAAGCCCGCGGCAAGCCCGCCGACGGTGCCGAGCGCCTGCCCGACCCAGTGGTCGCCGCTCGGCACTGCTTCGAGGACCACCCGTCCGTCGATCAGCTGGAATGAGATGTCGAAGCGGTCCTGCTCCTGGGTCAGGCGAACGCGGTAGGCGCGGGCAATGCCGGTCGTTCCCGCTGAGCCGCGAAAACAGGTTACGCAGGTCGTGCAGCGCCTGCGCCTGGACGAAGCTGCCCGAGCGGCTCATCGATCACGCGTGACGTGCGACGGGCCGAGGAAGCGATGGACGTTGTCCGACGCTCGGCGGACGATCCAGTCGAGCGACAGTTCGAGCAGATAGCCGCTGGCCTGGATCTGGACGGGCTCCACGCCGGCTCGGCGCTGCTCGCTTCGGGCGGCATCACTTGAACATCTTCGCCTGCGTCCGGCATCATCCCCCACCCGAGTCCCGACGGAGCTTAATTGTTTGAGACAGCGGTGAAAAGCCCGGCCGCAAAGCGCCGCTAGGCTTGCGATGAGCGACCGAACACGCGCTCGAAGATCGTATCGACATGTTTGAAATGATAATCGAGATCGAACAGCGCATCGAGCTCGGCGGCCGAAAGCCGCGCCGTCACGTCGGTATCGGCCTTGAGCAAATCGAGCAGCGAAAGCGCCCCATCTGATTGCCACACTTTCATCGCTCCGCGCTGGACCAGCGCATAGGCCTCATCGCGACCGAGCCCGGCCTGGGTCAAAGCGAGCAGCACGCGCTGCGAGTGGATCAGACCGCCCATGCGATCGAGATTCTTCTGCATCCGCTCCGGGTAGACGAGCAGTTTGTCGACGACGCCGGTCAGCCGCGCCAGAGCGAAATCGAGGGTGATGGTCGCATCGGGCCCGATGAACCGCTCGACCGACGAGTGCGAGATGTCGCGCTCATGCCACAGAGCCACATTCTCGAGCGCGGGCATGACATAGCCGCGGACCATCCGCGCGAGGCCGGTCAAATTCTCGGTCAGCACCGGATTGCGCTTGTGCGGCATCGCGGAGCTGCCCTTTTGCCCCGGCGCGAAATATTCCTCGGCTTCGAGCACTTCGGTGCGCTGGAGATGACGGATTTCGGTCGCCAGCCGCTCAATTGACGAGGCGATCACGCCCAATGTCGCGAAAAACATCGCGTGGCGGTCGCGCGGGATGATCTGGGTCGATGCGGGCTCCGGCGTCAGCCCAAGCTCGGCTGCGACGTGCGCTTCGACGGCCGGGTCGATGTTGGCAAACGTGCCGACAGCGCCCGAAATCGCGCAAGTAGCGACATCGTCGCGCGCCGCGATGAGCCGCGCGCGGTTGCGGGCGAATTCGGCATGGGCCTGGGCGAGCTTCAGTCCGAAAGTCACCGGCTCGGCGTGGATGCCGTGGCTGCGGCCGATTGTCGGGGTGAGCTTATGCTCGAAGGCGCGCCTTTCCAGCACCGACAGGAGCGCATCGAGATCGGCGATGAGCAAGTCCGCCGCCTGCTTCAGCTGCACGGCAAGCGCTGTGTCCAGCACGTCGGAGCTGGTCATGCCCTGGTGAAGCCAGCGGCGTTCGGGTCCCAGTTTCTCGCCCGCCCAGGTGAGGAAGGCGATCACGTCATGCCTGGTCACCGCCTCGATGGCATCGATCGCGGGCACGTCGATGTCGCCCAGGACGCCGTCATCATAAGCCTTGCGGATGGTCGCGGCGTCGTTCGGCCGGGATCATTCCCACCTTGCCCATCGCCTCGGCCGCGAACACCTCGACCTGCCACCAGATGCGGAAGCGGTTTTCGGCCGACCAGATGGCCGACATATCGGGGCGGGAATAGCGGGGAACCATAAGCAGAACGGCTAGCAGAGCCGCCGCACGGCTTCAAATCGAGCGCCAGCGCTCGGCAGGTTGCCGAATATAATGACGATAGACATAGCCCCACGGGATGATCAGGCCGAACAGGATGGGCCCGTTGCCGATTCCGATAAGGTCCGCGTTCAGTCTTGGCGATTCCGACCCGGCGAACCATTGCGGCAGGCCGAACGCCAGCAGCCAGATGGTCTTCCAGGCGAACTCGAACAGGAAGATCGGGAGCATTTGCAGCGGATAGCGCAGCCCCAATATCCCCATGACCCACAGGCCGGCCATCATGCTTTGGACCATGCCGCGCTCGGTTGGTGAGTGGTCGAACAATGGCGGAAGCGCCAGGAATGGCCCGGCAACTGCCCATATAAGGTAATTGGCGCGCAGCACATGCAGGCGCCACAACGGCACTTTCGCATCATGCCGCTCGCCACCGCCCGGCGCAGCGGCCGCCTCGCCGGTCATGCGTCCCTGCGCCGGCGCGATGGAATTAGCGACAACGTCAGCCCGAGCGTGAGCAGCGCGACGATCCCCCAGTTGATGGCCAGGCCGATGGGGCTGCCGCTGCTTCCCGCAACCGCAAAGCTCTGCACGACGAGCCGCCGCGCAAGCTGTTCGCAGAGCAGCAGCAGGAAGATGAACGGGACCAGGGTGCGCCACCGGACCAACACCGCCAAAGCGATCAGCGCCAGCGCCAGCTGGCCCAGAGCGGTTAGGGCAAATAGCGTCAGCACTTGCCGCGCGGCCGCCGGACCGTAGCTATCGAGAGGGATGCCGTCGGCCCCAACTGCGACCGACTGGGTGTTGAGGATGGAATTGACGCTCATCACGACCTTGAGCGCGATCAGAAGCCCGAGCAGCCACAGCGCGGCGCAGCGTCCCGCGAAACCGTTATCAGCCGTTGCAGGGAAAATGCGGTCGAACATCAAGTCTCCAGGCGATATTGATAAACAATATAGGCTATATTGAATATCGGCAAGAGTCGATGGGCGTGACGTATCGGGCCATCATGGCTGGATTCTCAAATCAGCCCCATCGCCTTCATGCTTGAGCGGCCGCTCGCACCGACGATCACATGGTCGTGCACCGTGACCTTCATGTGGCGGCCGGCGTCGATCAGCTCGCGGGTCAGGCGCAGGTCCTGGCTCGACGGCGCGGGATCGCCGCTCGGATGGTTGTGGACGATGATCAATGCGGTCGCGCCGAGCGCAATCGCGCGGGCGATGACTTCGCGGACGTGGACCGAGGCTTCGTCGACGCTGCCCTGCCACAACGCCTCATTGGCGATGAGGGCGTTCTTGGCGTTCAAGAACAAAATCCGCACCTCCTCGACCCGCTTATGGGCCATCGCGGCGTGGAGATATTGTTCGAGCGATTCCGAGCTCGAAAGCAAGGGACGCTCCTCGATGCGCGTCTCGAGCAGGCGCAACGCGGTTGCCCCCGCAATCTTCAGCGCAGCCACGGCGGCATCACTCAGCCCTTCGCGGCGAAGCGTGTCGGCGCTCGCTCCAAGGAGCGGGCCGATCCCGCCGAAATCGTGAAGCAGCCGCTTCGCCAGCGGCTTGGTGTCGACGCGCGGAATTGTCAGGGTCAGGAGATATTCAACCAGCTCATAGTCAAGGAATCCTTCGGAGCCGCCGCCGAGCAGCCGCTCACGGAGGCGGGCGCGGTGCCCGCGCTCGTCGGTATGGCTCTGTTTGATGACGCGACCGTGCATGCCGATCCTTGTTGGCGGCTGGCCGAGCGGCGTCACTAGACCATAGATAGCAGCGCGACGGAAGTGTGGCGCGGAAGGGTCATGCCGCTACTGGAACGGTCGCGGGCGGGAAGGGTTAGTAAAGGCCAATGGCCGAGCGCAGGCGGAAAAACACGACAGGCGAGAGTGACGGAGCGGAAGCGCCCGGCGCGGAGTCGCGTCGGCGCTGGAGGCGGTTGGCGAGCCTGATCGCACTTGGCGTGCTGCTTTTGATCATCGGCGCAAGCGTGGTGGTGTGGATTCAGCGCCGGCCGATCGCGACCCATTTTCTCGAGCGCGAGTTCGAGCGCCGTGGGGTGACCGCGTCCTACAAGCTCGACCGCGTTGGATTCCGCACCCAGAAAGTCAGCAATCTTGTCATCGGCGATCCGAAACGGCCCGATCTCGTTGCGCGCTACGCCGAGATCCAGATGCGGCTGCAATGGAACGGTCAATATGAGGTGTATCGCGTCGTTGCCCGGGGAGTGAGGCTGCGTGGTGAGCTGACCGGGGGGCGCGTGAGCTGGGGACAGATTGACAAATTGCTGCCGCCGCCGTCGGACCAGCCGTTCCAATTGCCCAATTTCTCGCTCGACATCGCCGACGCGACGATCTCGCTCAAAACCCCGTTTGGGCCGATCGGGGTGGCGCTTCGCGGCAACGGCAAATTAAGCGGCGGGTTCAAGGGCCTGGCGGCGATCGCGAGCCCGCGGATCGTGCCTGGCCGCTGCGCCGCGATCAATGTTCATGCCTTCCTTGCCGTCGCAGTCGTCGCTCGCCGGCCTCAAGTCGATGGCCCAGTCACGCTCGACCGCTTTACCTGCCCGGCCAGCTCGTTCGAGCTAGTCGCTCCGCAACTCGATGCGACCGCCAGCTTTAACGAAGCCTTCACCAGCGTCGATGGGCGCGGCCGCATGGCCATTGCCGATGTCACCGCGGGCGCCAACGGGCTCGCTGCATTCCTCGGAGAGCTGACCTACAAGGGGTCCTTCGCCGACCTTCGCGGGCGGCTCGAATTTTCCGCGCAGAAATCGCGCCTCGGCACGATCTTCGCGGATCGCACCCGTCTTGCCGGCGGATACCGCCTCGGCACGCGGACCGGCACCTTCACCCTCGTCGGCAATTTCGCGGCCGAGAGCGCGGCCCTCGATCCATCAATGCTGGCCGGGGTCACCCAGCCACTGGCGGCGGCCGCGAAAACGCCCATCGGGCCGGTCGCCACCGCAATCGGCAACGCGATCGCGCGCACCGCGAGCAACTTCAACAGCGCGGGCAAGATCCGTCTGGTCAACTTCCCCGGCGGCGGCGCGGCGCGCATCGACAGCGCCGACATCCGCGCCGCCAATGGCGCGCGGGCGCAACTCGCGGGTGGCACCGGCGTCACTTATTACTGGCCCTCGGGCGGACTCCGGATCGACGGCAACATCGCAATGGGCGGCGGCGGCCTGCCGAGCGGCCGCGTATCGCTGAGCCAGGCGCGCGCCGGCGCGCCGATGAGCGGCATCGCGCAGCTTGCGCCCTATACGGTCAACGGCACGCGCCTTGCACTGACTCCGATCCGCTTTGGCCCGGGACCTGGCAACACCACGGCGCTGAGCACCACCGCGCAACTCGACGGTCCGTTCCCGGATGGCCGGGTGCAAGCGCTGCGACTGCCGATCGACGGCCGCATCGGGCGCGGCGGAAGCTTCGCCTTCGGCACGTCGTGCGCGGTCGTCAGCTTCGATGCGCTGCGCACCGGCGTGTTCCAGTTCGGCCGGACGCGCCTGCCGGTGTGCCCGATCGGCCCGGCGATGGTGACCAAGGCGCCGGGCTCGGCGCTGCTCGCCAACGCGCGCATCGGCGCGACCAGCCTCAGCGGCCAGCTCGGCCGTTCGCCGCTGCAGCTGGCAACCTCCGGCGGCCAGATCGTCGGTAAGCGCTTCGACTTCCGCGCGCTGTCGATGCGCCTTGGCCGCGCCGCCGCGCCCGTCGTATTCGACACCGCGCGCTTTGGCGGGACGTTTGCCGGAAGCGGTATCAGCGGCAATTTCAGCGATGCCCGCGCAACCATTGGCAACGTGCCTGTGCTGCTCGATCAAGCCGATGGAAAATGGCGCGTCTACAAGGGTGATATCATGGTCGATACGGCGGCGCGAGTGACCGATCGCTTCGAGAACCCGCGCTTCTATCCGCTGCGCACCAACGACCTGAAATTCACTCTGGCCGATGGTTTCGTGCGCGCCAACGGCAGCCTGAGGATGCCCGACAGCGGCAGGCTGGTGAGCAATGTCACGATCGAGCATCGCCTTGCGACGGGGTCAGGCCACGCGCTGCTCGACGTGCCGGGGCTGACATTTGGTCCGGACTTTCAGCCCGAGATGATCACGCGTTTGACTGAAGGCGTGATCGCGTTGGTCAATGGCACCGTCCGCGGTACCGGGCGGATCGACTGGCGGGCGGGGGGCAAGGTCACCTCGACCGGCGATTTCTCGACCGACGGGCTGGATCTCGCCGCGCCGTTCGGTCCGGTCACCGGGATCAAGGGCAATGTGCACTTCACCGACCTGCTCGGTCTCCAGACCGCGCCGGGCCAGCAGCTCAGCATCGATTCGATCAACCCCGGCATCCTGGTCGAGAAGGGCTCGATCCGGTTTACCTTGCTGCCCGGACGATTGGTCAGGGTTGAGCGGGGCGAATGGCCCTTCATGGGCGGGACGCTGATCCTCCAGGAGACTATCCTCGATTTCTCCCGCCCGACCGCCAAGCGCCTGACGTTCGAGATCGTCGGGCTCGACGCCAACGTGTTCGTTTCATCGTTCGGGTTCCGCGAGATCCAGGCGACCGGCACGTTCGACGGAGTGCTGCCGATGGTTTTCGATGAGGAAGGTGGGCGGATCGTCGGCGGGCGTCTCGAAGCGCGGCCACCAGGCGGCACTTTGTCCTATGTCGGCACTATCGACCGCGCAAACCTCGGCTTTGCCGCCAAACTTGCGTTCGATGCCTTGAAGGACCTTCGCTATCGCTCGATGATCGTTCGCCTCGATGGCGATCTGTCGGGCGAGTTCGCGACCCGGATCACGATCGACCAATTGGGGCTGAGCGGGTCTACCGGTGCCGCAAAGCTCGTCCGCAGCGCTTTTGCCAAGGTTCCGTTCCGCTTCAACATCAACATCCGCGGCCCGTTCCGCGCGCTGCTCCAGACCGCCAAATCCATCCGCGACCCCCGTCAGCACATCAACGACGTCCTCCCGCGTCCGCTCGACTCCATACCGGGGATCGTCACCGAGGTGCGGCGCGAGGAAGAATATAAGTCGCAGACCCAGACGCCCACCCCGGCAACCGAAGCCACTCCAACCCCGCCAACGAAGAGATGAACATGACCCAAGCTCTGAGAATCGCCCGACTGGCTCCAGTCGCATTGCTGGCGCTGCCGCTCGGTGGCTGCATTTCGCTCAAGACGCCGGAGAAGCCGATCGAGATCAATCTCAACGTCACCATCCGCCAGGAGGTGCTGGTGCGGTTGCAACGCGACGTTGAGCAGCTGATCAATCAGAACCCCGACGCATTCCCGGCCACACCGCCACAATGAGGATCGCAATTGTCCTTGCCGTACTGGTTCTGAGTGCGATCCCCGCCGCGGCATCGGCGCAGACTCCTGCAGTTGACGCGGCACGGGCGACGGGAAGCGTCGGCGAGCGGTACGATGGCTATCTGGGTTTCGCTTCGAGCGCGTCGATCGCGGTGCGCAGCCAAGTCGGCGCTATCAACCTGAAGCGGCGCGCTCTTTACAGCAGGCTGGCTGCATCACGGGGGGCAAGCCCGCAGGATGTCGGGATAACGGCGGGCTGCTCGCTGCTCGCCCGGGTAGGCGTCGGCGAGGCTTATCTCTGGCCCGACAACGTCTGGCGCCGGCGCAAGGCGGGGCAGGGCGCACCGCTGCCCGATTACTGCCGTTGAGCCTCGAAAGACGGACGATATGCCGGCTTCAAGGCGCCGATCAGCGCGGCGCTGATCGGGAGCGAAATCTCATACTCGCCTTCGACATAGGGTCCCGCGACATAGGGCGAAGCCACGAAGTCGAGCCTGTCGAACCGCCCGTCCTTATCGCCGTCTGCCGGTGAAATCGCGAGATCGGCGTTTTTCGGGCACTCGTCGAAATCGCCGCCGAGCTTTTCGCCCTCGCGGCGCTTGAGCCGCTCCGCGTCGAGCGCGGCGCAATAAGCGCTGCGCGTGGCCGCCGGCAGGCCGGCCGAAGTGGCAAAGAGCGCATCGACCGTGATTTCGCGGGTCAGCGCGCGGTCCCACAGCAAGGCGCCATGGCTTCGGTTGGGATGCGCGCCGCCGGTGAACGTGCCCTGGTCGCTTTGCAGCGCGAGGAGACGGCTGCTCTGCCCCGCCGTGGTCCACGCCATCGAATAGAATTGCGGGTTGAAGGGGCGCTTCTGTTCGCGGGTCAGTTTCTGTTCCTCGCGCACGATCGCCCGGGCCTCTCGCCATGCCTTGTCCATCGCTGTGCGGAAACGGCGATCGAGCGGCGGGATCGCGGCCGCTTCGGCGGGCCAGGCATAGCTGAACTCTAGCGCCGCGCTGTTGCGCTCGATCTCAACGCCTCGTGGTCCCGGGGCGGCCGCTGTGAGCAGCAGTGCAATGGCGATCAACGACTTCATGATGGGGCCGTAACCTAGTCCGCTACGGTTGACTATCGGCGGCCCGGTTCATAAAGGGGCGGCGCCTTGGCGGGCCCGTTCGCCGCCATGTTCCACGTCCTTTGCTTGAGGCTCCGCTTTTCCTAGCGGTGCGACGCACAGGGAGAGACGCATGGCAGAGGATGAGTTCGAAGAGGTTCCGAAGCTTCCACCCGACGCAAGGCTCGAATCGCTCGATCGGCGGCTCGATAAATTGCAGCAGGCGGAGGACGAGAGGACCGGAGTGGCGCAGCAAAATCCGGGGACCCGGATTGCGCAGCAGGCCTTCGGTCACCTGATCGGCGCTCCGGTCGGTGGAGCGATCCTGGGATGGGGCATGGACAGCCTGGCGGCACTCGCCGGTTACCAGACCTTTCCCTTGTTGACGTTGGTGATGCTGTTCTTCGGATTCGGCGTTGGCCTCCGCAACGTCCTTCGAATTACCAAGTCCGGCAGCGTTGCCGGCAAATGATGAGGCAAGACTAGCGTGGCGGCCGAAGGCAAAATCGACCCGATGCACCAGTTCACGGTGGAGCCGATCGCTCCGCTGCAGATCGGCGGTTACGACATCAGCTTCACCACCAGCGCGGCGTGGATGCTGGTCACGCTGATGCTAATTTTCGGCTTCATGGCGATGGGCATGAAGCGAGAGCTGGTGCCCGGCCGCTGGCAGATGGCGGTCGAGGGCGTGACCGGCTTTATCGACAATATGGTCAAGGTGAACGTTGGCCCCGAAGGCAGGAAATACGTTCCCTACATCTTCTCGTTGTTCAGCTTCATCCTTGTCGCGAACCTGCTTGGGTTGATGCCGCTGGCGCTGATCCCGGGGCTTCACGCCTTCACCACCACCAGCCACTTCAGTGTCACCGGCGTGCTTGCGGTGATGAGTTTCTCGATCGTGCTCATTGTCGGCTTCTGGCGGCACGGGCTCCATTTCTTCTCGCTGTTCGTGCCGCATGGCACGCCCATCTTGATGGTCCCGCTGATCGCGATCATCGAGTTCATCTCATTCATGGTGCGCCCGTTCAGCCTCGCGCTGCGGTTGTTCGTCGCGATGATCGCCGGCCACATCCTGATGGAGGTGTTCGCCAGCTTCATCGTCAGCGGCCTCAATGGCGGCGCAATGGGCTGGGGCGTTGGCGCTTTGAGCTTCCTGTTCATCGTCGGCGTCGCCGCGCTCGAGCTGCTGGTGTGCGCCATCCAGGCCTATGTCTTCGCGCTTCTGACGACGCTCTATCTCAACGACGCGATCAACCTTCACTAAAGTTCAAAACGTTTTTTAACACGAAGAATTAGGAGTTTTCAAAATGGATTTCGCTTCCGCTCAAGTGATTGGCGCCGGTCTCGCGGCGATCGGCGTCGGCGCTGCCGCGATCGGCGTCGGCAACGTCTTCGGCTCGTTCCTGGAAAGCGCACTGCGCAACCCGGCAGCCGCCGACGGTCAGCAGGGCCGCTTGTTCATCGGCTTCGCCGCCGCCGAGCTTTTGGGCCTGATCGCGTTCGCCGTGGCGATGATCATCCTCTACGCGCGTTAATCGCTAAACAGGCCGCGTAGGCCGAGGACGAACATGCCTCAGATCGAGCAACTTCCGGTCATCTTCTTCTCGCAGCTGTTCTGGCTGCTGCTGGTGTTCGGCATCATTTTCTTCGGCATCGGCCGGGGGATGTTGCCGAAGATCCAGTCGACGGTCGATGCGCGCGAAGCCAAGATCGCCGAGGACCTCGCCAACGCCCAGGCCGCGCGCGAGGCGGCCGATGCGACCGAAGCCGAATGGCGCGCCCGGATGGATGCGGCGCGCGCTGATGCCGCTCGCCTGAGCCAGGAAGCCAAGCAGCAAAGTGCGATCGAGACCGAGGCCAAGGTCAAGGCTGCCTCGGCGAAAATCGGCGCCAAGGCGGACAAGGCCGAGGCCAAGCTGCGCGAGGCGGTGCAGGCGGCGCGGGCCGAAATCGAGGCGGTTGCCGCCGAGGCCGCGCAAGCGATGGTCGCGCGGCTCACCGGGGCTGAGGTCGAAGCCAAGGCCGTGACCCAGGCAGTGAAGGCCGAAATGCATGTCTAAAGTGCAGCCGCAGGATCCGGGCCAGCCCGCCGCGCACCCCGAGGCGGTCGCCACTGTCGAGCAGCCGGGTGGGGCGGCGCCGCACGAAACGCCGACCGCGTTCGGGCTCAGCGCGCCAGTGTTCATCTCGCTCGCGATGGTGGTCGTGATCGCGCTGCTCATCTGGAAGAAAGTGCCGGGGGTGATCGGCAGGGCGCTGGACGCGAAGATCGCGCTGATCCGCAGCCAGTTGGCCGAGGCCGAGACGCTGCGCAAGGAAGCCGAGGCGCTCAAGGCGGAATATCTCGCCAAGTCGAAATCGGCCGACAAGGACCGCAAGGCGATGATCGAGCGGGCGCGTCACGAGGCCGACGAGATCGTCGCCAAGGCCAAGACCGACGCCGAGGCGCTGATCGAGCGCCGGAGCCGGATGGCCGAGGAAAAGATCGCCGCCGAGGAGCGCAGCGCGGTCGAGCAATTGCGCGCCACCGCGGCCGACGCCGCGACCCGCGCCGCCGCGCGCCTCATTGCCGAGCGCAATGACGCCGCGAGCGACGCTGCGCTGGTCGACCGCGCAATCGGCGAAATAGGCCGCTAACTAACGACTATTGCCGGTGTTCGCCGCCCGGCTGACTTACGCCTTCCAATGCAATGCTCGCGGATTCGTCGCTGGTTTCGCGGCTGAGATCGCCGAGGCTGAGCATTCCGCACAGGCGCTCGTCGTCATCGATCACCGGAAGGCGGCGGACCTGCGCTTCGCTCATCCGCGCCGCCGCGCTTTCGACATCGTCGTCTTCTCGCGCGCACACCAGATCGTCGCTCATCAGGTCGCGGACGAGCGTTTCGGGGCCGTGGCCGTGAGCCACTCCGCGGACCGCGATGTCGCGGTCGGTGATCATGCCGATCAAGCGGTCGTTCTCGACCACGGGGATCGAGCCGGTGTCGGCGCTGAGCATGAAAGAAGCGGCTTCGCGGGCAGTCTGCTCGGGGCCGACGGTTTCGACGGCTTGGGTCATCAGGTCGCTGACTTTTCGCATGGGGAACGCTCCTTGGGGGGTGGGATCCGAGCTTCAACGCGTGGCTAGGGCACATTCTCCGTCAGCAGGTCGTAAGTCGCGACCAACTCGTCCTTTTGGTTGAAAATCTCGACCGCCCAGCGGACTACGCCAGTGTCCTCGCTCTTGAGGCTTTTAGAGCGCACGCTGAGCTCTACGCGCATCGAATCGCCCGGATAAAGCGGCGTCAGGAAACGCAGGTTCTCTAGACCGGTATTGGCCAGCACCGGACCCGGATCGGGCCACACGAACAGGCCCGCGGCAAACGACAGAATCAAATAGCCGTGCGCCACGCGGCCCTCGAAAATCGGCGACGCCTTGGCCGCTTCCTCGTCCATATGGGCATAGAATTTGTCACCGGTGAACTCTGCGAAATGTTCGATGTCGGCAATTGTTACCGTGCGGCTATCGGTCTTCAGCGTGTCGCCGATGGCCAGCTCGCTCATCCGCTTTTTGAACGGATGGCCGTCGGCGAAGCGCTTGGGCGCGCCGGGAATATATTGCTCGCTGATCGCTGCGATCATGCCCGGGGTGGACTGGATCGCGGTGCGCTGCATGTAATGGGTGACGCCGCGGATGCCGCCCAATTCCTCGCTGCCGCCGGCCCGTCCGGGGCCGCCGTGGACCAGCACCGGCAGCGGCGAGCCGTGGCCGGTCGATTCCTTGGCATTGTCGCGGTTGATGACCAGCATCCGGCCGTGAAACGCAGCAGCGCCCTGGACGAAGTCGCGCGCGACCTCCGGCGAATGCGTGAACAGCGACAAGGCGAGGCTGCCCATTCCGCGATTGGCCAGCGCGACCGCGTCGGGGAGGTCGCGATAGGGCATGATCGTGGACACCGGCCCGAACGCCTCGACATCGTGCACAGCGGGCGAGGCCCAGGGGTCGTCGGCGCGCAGCAATATCGGCTCGAGGAACGCGCCGGCGGCATTGCCGGGCGAGGCCGCCGGATCGCCGGAGACGATCCGCGCGCCGCTCGCGACCAGCTTGGCGATCTGGCCGCGGACGTCGTCGCGCTGGCTGGTGGATACCAAAGCGCCCATCCGGCTTGCTTCATCGCGAGGGTCGCCGACGCGAGTTTCCTGAAGCCGCTCGGAAAGCGCCGATTCGAGCGCATCCAGATGCTCGGCGGGCGCCATGGCGCGGCGGATGGCGGTGCATTTCTGGCCCGCCTTGACCGTCATCTCAATCGCGACTTCGCGCACGAACAGGTCGAACTCGGGGGTTCCCGGCGCGGCGTCGGGTCCGAGCACGGACGCATTCAAGCTGTCCTGCTCCGCCACGAACCGGACGCTTTCGCGCATCACTACCGGGTGGGTACGAAGCTTGAGCGCGGTCGAGGCCGAGCCGGTGAAGCTGACCACGTCCTGCCCCGTGAGATGGTCGAACAAATCGCCGACGCCGCCGACGATCAGCTGGACGCTGCCGGGCGGGAGAAGGCCGCTGTCGACCATGATGCGGAACGCCGCTTCGCATAGATAAGCGGTGGCGCTGGCCGGCTTCACTATAGCTGGGACACCCGCGAGCAGGGTCGGGGCGAGCTTTTCGAGCATTCCCCAGACGGGGAAATTATAGGCGTTGATGTGCACCGCCGCTCCCTGGAGCGAGGTCCAGATATGCTGGCCGACGAAGCTGCCGGTTCTGGACAGGCCCTCCAGCTGGCCGTCGAGCAGGACATGGGCGTCGGGCAGCTCACGGCGGCCCTTGGACGAGAAACTGAACAAGGTCCCGGCGCCGCCCTCGATGTCGATCCAGCCGTCCTTGCGGGTGCAGCCGGTCGCGTAGTTGAGCTCGTATAGTCCCTCCTTGCGGGCCATGATCGCGAGGCCGAGGCCCTTCACGATCCGCGCGCGCTGGTGGAAGGTGAGCTGACGCAGGGCCGGGCCGCCGACCTCTCGGGCGTGGCGCAGCATGGCGCCGAAATCGATGCCGCCTGAACCGGTCAGCGCCACCGGCGAACCGTCTATGGCGCTCAGCAGCTCGGCAAGATTGCCGTCACCCGGGGTCCAGCGGTCGCGTTCATAGTTGAGCAGCTGCGCGGTTTTCATGCCGATTTCCCGTGTCGCGGTCATTTCAGCGCCCGATTGCCGCTTCTACGGGCTCCCCGCAATGCTGCTGACCAAGAGAAGCGCGGAGACGAGCTAAAGTTGCGCGCTTAACGGCCGGCGCGCCTATTTGATCTGATACCGCCTATTGACTCCTCGCGGAGCCGAAGCGTGTCTAGCGGCGGATGGAGAAAGGTGTAGGTGAGGCCAAGGCCCGCCGAATATTGGTTCGGCGATCCGAACGATTTCACTATCGGCGATTTTTTTGCATCGCCCAGCAGCCGCTCGTAGCGCGCGAAGCCGAACGCGCCCCAAGTGCTGTTGAAGGCGTAAAAGAATCCCGAGGTCGCGGCTGCGGCGTAAAGGCCGCCGTCCGGACGATAGACCGGGAGGCCAGTGGCAATTGCCGCTTCGGGCGTCACTTCGAAATAAGCGCGCTGATATCGGCGATCGGCGATCAGCAGCCGCGGCCCGATGGAGAACTGATATTTGTCGCCGTCGCGCCAGACGTAATCCCCCCCGAGGCTGGAGATGAGACCGTCGTGGCCGCCAAGCCCCCGCCGAACTTCGGCGCGCAGCCGGACGGCCTCGGAAGCCTCGAATTGAACGAAGCCTCCAGCCTCAACGGTGGTCGGCACCTTGCCGACCGGGGCGCCGACATCCGAGTTCTTGCGGCTGCCTTGCAGCGCGAGAACCGGCCCTGCCGAGAACCGTTCACCGGAAAACAGGTCGATATCGAAGCTGTCGTCAGGAGCTTCGAAATCGAACGACTCCGTGCCGCGTGCGATCGACACGTCGACCAGCGGGCCAAACTCATTCTTGTCCGCGCCGGGGAATTTTGGGCTGTAGCTTGCGCCAAGACCGACGCGGACGCGCGTCGTCGCCTCGTCCTGCGCGTTCGCGGGCCAGGCGTGAAGCGCGAGCGCCCCCGCCGCGCTGAAGATGAGAAAGTGTCTGATCATCTGCCCATCCTCCAGGCCCATATTGCCGTTCACCTATGTCCGTGGATAGGCGATTCCGCCAGACACTCCATACGTGCTTGGGTCCATGTGCCGCACGGTTGCTTCCGCGGGGCGAAAACGTCACAGCATTCGGATGTCGAACCGGCGGGCGGTAGGGTGGCTGCTGGACAGGCCGCCGTCGACGACCAGCGCGGCGCCGTTGACGTAGCTCGATTCGTCAGAGGCAAGAAACAGGGCGGCGCGGGCGATTTCTTCGGGCTCGCCGCCGCGGCCGAGGGGGTTGAGCTCGCCAATGCGGTCGACCTTTCCGCGCTCGCGGGCAAGGTCGTAAATCGGTTGGGTCATGCCGGTTTCGATGAGCCCCGGGCAGATGGCGTTGACACGGATGCCGGTGCCGGAAAGCTGCTGCGCGGCCGACTGGACGAGGTTGATCACGCCCGCCTTGGATGAGGAGTAGGCGGCTCCGCCGGCGCCCGATCGAAGGCCGGCGACGCTCGCGGTGCAGACGATCGAGCCGCCCCCGCGCGCTTTCAGGTGCGGCGCGCCATGTTTGATCGCGAGAAACGGGCCGATCAGATTGATGCGCAGGATTTCCGCCCAGTCGCCGGCGCTTTGCTCGGCGATCGAGGCGAAGCCGCCCGAGATGCCGGCATTGGCGAACAGGATGTCGAGCCCGTCATGCTTGGCGGCGACCTCGTCGATCAGCGCCTTGACGGCCGCTTCGTCGCCCGCGTCGCAAACCGCGTCGGCGCCCGCAGCAACGTCGGCGCCGACCACGGTCGCGCCCTCGCTGCGGAACAGTTCGACACTCGCCTTGCCGATGCCCGAGGCCGCGCCGGTGACGATTGCGATCTTGCCTGAGAGCCTGCCCATTGCGCCGCTCATAGCCAGACTGACGACTTGCTGATAGGCGGCGGAACATGGATTTCAGCCTTGGCCCGGCGGAGCTAGAATGGCGCGACCGCGTGCGCGCCTTCATGGATTCAGAAGTGCGGCCGCGTATCGCCGATTACGACGGGCAGCAGCGCGAGGGCGAGCGCTGGAAGGTGCTCCCGGTGGTCGAGGAATTGAAGGCCAAGGCGCGCGAGGCCGGGCTGTGGAACTTATTCATGCCGCCGGCGCCGGCGGCGTCGCCGGTGGACGACAGCTTCGAGTTCGATGGGCCGGGGTTGAGCAATTTGCAATATGCGTTTTGCGCGGAGGAGATGGGGCGCATTTTGTGGGCGTCAGAGGCGTTCAACTGCTCGGCGCCCGACACCGGCAACATGGAAGTGCTCCACCGTTACGGGACGCGCGAGCAGAAGGACCAGTGGCTGCGGCCGCTGATGGACGGGGAAATCCGCTCGGCATTCCTGATGACCGAGCCGGACGTCGCCTCGTCCGACGCCACCAACATCGCCTGCCGGATCGAGATGCGCGGCAACGAATATGTCGTCAACGGGCGCAAATGGTGGTCGAGCGGGGCGGGCGACCCGCGCTGCAAGGTCGCGATATTGATGGGCAAGACCGACCCCGAGGGCGAGACTCACAAGCAGCAATCGATGATCCTGCTGCCGCTCGACGCGCCGGGCGTGACGATCACGCGGCACCTGCCGGTGTTCGGTTACGACGACGCGCCGCACGGGCATATGGAGATAAGCCTGGAGGATGTGCGCCTGCCGCCTTCGGACATGCTTCTGGGCGAAGGGCGCGGGTTCGAGATTGCGCAGGGGCGGCTGGGTCCGGGGCGGATTCATCATTGCATGCGGATTATCGGCGCGGCCGAGGAAGCATTGGAAGCGATGGTCGGGCGGCTGATGACGCGCACGGCATTCGGCAAGACCATCGCCGAGCAGTCGGTATGGGAGGAGCGGGTCGCCAATGCGCGCATCGATATCGAGATGAGCCGTTTGCTGTGCCTCAAGGCGGCCGACATGATGGACCGCGCAGGCAACAAGGCCGCGCAAAGCGAGATCGCGATGATCAAGGTCGCCGCGCCGCTGATGGCGCTGCGCGTGATCGACGATGCGATTCAGGCGTTCGGCGGCGCCGGCGTGTCGGAGGACACTGGACTGGCCCGCGCGTATGCGTCCATTCGCACGCTGCGGCTGGCCGACGGGCCCGACGAGGTCCACCGCCGCGCGATCGCCCGGCGCGAGTTCAAGAAGCAAAAGTGAGCGAGCAGGCGCTGGACGAGGCAGTGCTCGGCGCGTGGCTCGAGGCCAATGTGCCCGGGTTCCAGCCGCCGTTCGAGCTGACCAAGTTTCCCGCGGGGCAGTCTAACCCAACGTACCGCATCCGCGCCGCGTCGGGCGATTATGTGCTGCGCCGCCAGCCGTTCGGCAAGCTGCTCCCTTCGGCCCACGCGGTGGACCGCGAATATCGCTTGCTCGGGGCGCTCAACCCGCTCGGCTTTCCGGTGCCGCTGCCGCTCGCGTCATGCGAAGAGGCCGAGCTGATCGGGGCCAAATTCTACGTGATGGAGATGGCGCTGGGCCGGTCCTACGCCAATGGCGCGCTGCCCGAGTTCGACGCGGCGACTCGGCGACGGATTTACGAGCAGCTGACCGACACTCTGGCCGATCTGCATTGCATTGATCCTGCCGCCGTCGGGCTGGGCGACTTCGGCAAGCTCGGCAATTATTTCGAGCGCCAGGTCGCGCGCTGGACACGGCAGTACCGGGATAGCGAGACCGATTATCTGCCGGCGATGGAGCGGCTGATCGCCTTTCTGCCGGAGACCATTCCACCGCAGGCGCGGAGTACAGTGGTCCACGGCGATTACCGGATCGACAATGCGTTGTTCGACGGCGGCGGCACGCTCACCGCCGTGCTCGACTGGGAGCTTGCGACGCTCGGCGATCCGCTCGCCGACTTCTCCTATTTCGCGATGCAGTGGATGCTGCCCGCGGACGGCACCGCGGCGCTCGCTGGGCTCGATCTCGCGGACCTCGGAATCCCGTCGCTGGAGGAAGCCGCTGCGCGCTATTCGGAACGTTCGGGTGTGCCGGTGGCCGACCAGCTCGACTGGTACTTCGCTTACAATCTGTTCCGCCTCGCGGCGATTGTCCAGGGCATCAAGAAGCGTGTCGCCGACGGGACCGCAAGCCATCCGCAGGCGGCCGAGATGGCCAAGCGCGTGCCGGCGCTGGCCAATGCGGCGTGGGATTTTGCCCAAAAAGCCGGAGCCTAGGCCGGCGCCTAGCGGCTTGCCGCGATACGTTCCTCGGCGAGCAGCGGCTCGAGCCACGCGGGCTCGGGCTGGTCGGCGTCATAATATTCGAAGATCAGGTGGATGCGGTCGGTCTGGCCGCGGTTGGCGACCGCGTGGACGCCCATATTGTTGACCTCGACCGCTTCGCCCTCAGGGAAATGATATTCGACGCCGTCGACATAGAAGGCGACCGCATCGTTGGTGGTCAGCGGCACATGGATCTTGTGCGGCCATTTCGCCGCAGGGTTCTGGTCGCGATGCGGGTGGATCACGCCGCCGGGCGCCATCCGCGCCAGCATCACGCGCGGGAAACCGCCGCGGGCGTACCCATACTCCGCGGTTGCCGCCGCAAGCACCGGCTCGACCAGCAGCTTGAATTCTGCCCATAGCGGGAGGTCGTAGGAATCGCGCCAATCGAGGAAGTTCGAGACGAAGCGGAGGATGATGTGCCGGGTCGCGCCAAGCGCCCCGAACTTGTTCGGCTTGCCCTCGTTTTCCGCGTCCCACACGGCCTCGGGGAGAGCCAGCACGGCTTCGCGCAGCGGCCCGATGTCGACCGGACCCAAGCGGCGTATTGAGCTGGTTTTGCGTGGATTTGCGTCCATTTGCGCCATTTAGAAGTCGTAGCCGAACAATTCTAGGTCGCGGGCATAGTATTTGGCGACGCCGTCGATCATCGGCTGGTCGAAATATTCGCGGTAATCGCGGCGGTTGGACGCGTTGACCTTGTCCAGCCGCGCGCTCGGAATGCCGATCCGCGCGGCGATCTCGTCATAGGATTCCTGCATCTCCTCGACGCGGCCGACATGATCGGCGAGCAGCTTGCCGGACGCATCGGTGACGAAGCTGTGCTGGGGATGGAAGAGCAAGTGATCGGACGGGGGATTGGCGAGAATGTCGCGCATGACTGCGCGGGGATCGCGCTCGAACTCGCCCGTGTCGCGGGTGACGAACGAGCAATAGGACACGAAGCGGTCGAACGGGTTGCGGACGAAGGCGAATTTGAAAAAGCCGTCGAAATCCTCCGGCGGCAAATAGGGGCGCACTTGCGCGAGCGTGAGATGGCCGTGGCCCAGCCGCGCCAGCTCCGGAATCGGCAATTTGCTCTGAACGAACAGCCCGACCTGCTCCATGTCGTCCGGCCCCAAATGCTTGCGCAGCGCGCGGCGCACCGAATGGGTGCCCGTCTTTGGGATCGCGGCGAAAATGAACCTGTGCCGCGCCGAGATGATCATTGGCCGGTGAACTTCGCCGGGCGCTTCTCGAGGAAGGCAGCTACGCCTTCGCGATAATCGCGGGTGAAGCCGAGGCGGCGCATTTCGTCGCGCTGGAGGTCGAGCTCCTGATCGAGCGTGCGGCTGCCGCTCGAGCGGATCAGCGCCTTAATCGCGGCGAGGCCGAGAGGAGGCAGGGAAGCGAGCTTTGCGGCGAGGGCGTCGGTTTCGGTGTCGAGCACGTCATCATCGACGCATTTCCAGATCAGGCCCCATTCGGCGGCCTGTTCGGCCGGCAGTGGCTCGCCGGTGAGCGCGAGGCCGAGCGCGCGCGCCTGGCCGACGAGGCGCGGCAAATGCCAGCTTCCGCCGGAATCGGGGACGAGGCCGAGAGCGGAGAAGCTCTGGATGAACTTGGCCGAGCGGCCCGCGACAACCAGGTCGCATGCGAGCGCGATGTTGGCGCCGGCGCCGGCGGCGACGCCGTTGACGCGCGCGATGACCGGCTGGGGCAGTGCGGCGAGGGCGCGGACCAGCGGGTTCCAGTCACGCTCGACGGTTTCGCCGAGGTCGACCGCTTCGCCCGGCGCCACCGCGCGGTCGTTGAGATCCTGGCCGGCACAAAATCCGCGGCCGGCGCCCGTCAGGATCAGCACCCGCGCGTCGCCGAGCTGGCCCAGCGCATCGCGGACCTCGCCGTGCATTTGCGCGGTGAAGCTATTGAGGCGGTCGGGGCGGTTGAGGGTCAGCCGGGCGACCGGCCCGTCGATTTCGAACTGGATGGTCTCGAACTGCGGCATGGTCTCGGCTCAGCTCTTGGCGTAATTTTCAAGGTAGCCGCAGCGACTGCAGCGAAAGGTCGTGACTGCGACTTGGTCCTCCTTGCGTTGTTTGAGGCCGGTCCAGAAGCTCTTTCGCGGCTCGCCTGCCTGAAAGGTGCCAACCGACGCGGTGCCATAGTCGCCGCGATCGACCATGAAGCCCTCGGTCATAGACCCACTGCACTTGGGGCAAGCATTCATCTCAACTCTCCGTCGGCGTGGCCACGCGCCGACGCTTGCACAGGAACCGGCAAGTGGGCAACGGCGCAGCGATGAACAGCGACCAATTGGCCAGCAGAGTTGCCGAGCACATGCTTGCGGCGGAAGGGACCGGCCCGGCCTGGGGGATTGTGATCGAGGAAGCCCGCAGCGGCTATTGCCGGCTGTCGATGTCCGTCCGCGCCGACATGCTCAACGGGCACGGCATCGCGCATGGCGGAATGATCTTCGCGCTTGCCGACAGCGCCTTCGCCTACGTGTGTAATGGGGGAAATCACGCGAGCGTCGCCGCCCAGGCCTCGATCGTCTTCCTCGACAAGGCCGCCGAGGGTGAGACTTTGATCGCCGAAGGGGAGGAAGTCGCGCGCGAGGGCCGGGCCGGCGTCACCCACGTTCACGTACGCACCGCCGATGGCCGCGCCATCGCCGAGTTCACCGGCTACTCGCGCACGCTCGGCGGAGCCGTTGTCGAGGTTTGAACGTTGACTGGCGAGAGGCTACATCACCGTCATGTACACGACCGAAATGGGCAAGACCGCGAAGATCGAGAATCTCGAGGACCCGAAGCTGCTCGAGGCGTTCGAGGCGCGGGTCGCTGCGGATGAGTTCATCGAGCCCAAGGATTGGATGCCCGAGGCGTACCGCCGCACGCTGACGCGGCAGATCAGCCAGCATGCGCATAGCGAGATCGTCGGCATGTTGCCCGAGGGCAATTGGATCAGCCGCGCCCCATCGTTGCGGCGCAAGGCGATCCTGCTCGCCAAGGTCCAGGACGAGGCCGGCCACGGCCTGTATCTTTACTGCGCGGCAGAAACGCTTGGCACGTCGCGCCAGGAGATGATCGAGGCGCTCCACTCGGGCAAGGCCAAGTACAGCACGATTTTCAACTATCCGACGCTGACCTGGGCCGACATGGGCGCGATCGGCTGGCTGGTCGACGGCGCGGCGATCATGAACCAGGTGCCGCTGCAGCGGACCAGTTACGGCCCCTATGCGCGGGCGATGGTCCGCGTGTGCAAGGAGGAAAGCTTTCACCAGCGCCAGGGCTTCGAGATCATGATCGCGCTGGCGAACGGCACCGACGCGCAAAAGCGGATGGCGCAGGATGCGCTCGACCGCTGGTGGTGGCCGAGCCTGATGATGTTCGGCCCGCCGGACGACAATTCGCCCAACACCGCGCAATCGATGCGCTGGCGCATCAAGCGCGAGACCAATGACGAGCTCAGGCAAAAATTCGTCGACATCACGGTGCCTCAGGCGGAGTTCCTCGGGCTGCGCGTGCCCGACGACGACCTCGCGTGGAACGAGGCGAAGGGCGGGTACGATTATGGCGCGATCGATTGGGACGAATTTTACGCGGTGGTGAAGGGCGAGGGCCCGGTAGCCAAGGAGCGCATCACGGCGCGGCGCGAGGCGTGGGACAATGGCGCCTGGGTTCGCGAAGCGGCTGACGCCCACGCGGCCAAGCATCGCGCGAGGAAAGCGGCTTGAGCGGTGATTGGCCGCTTTGGGAGGTTTTCGTTCGCAGCAAGGGCGGGCTTAGCCATCGCCATGTCGGCAGCGTTCATGCTCCTGACCCGGAGCTCGCGCTTGCCCACGCGCGCGACACTTACACCCGGCGGCAGGAAGGCGTGAGCCTGTGGGTTGTGCCCTCGGCGCAGATCGTCGCCAGCGATCCGGCGCAGGCCGGCGAATTGTTCGAGCCGGCGGCGGACAAGATTTATCGGCACCCGACATTCTACGACATCCCCGATGAGGTGAAGCACATCTGATGCCCTCGCTTCCGCCCATCAGGCCGGAGGATGAGGCGGTTGCCGCGCGCACCCGCCCGCGCGGCGCGTTCGACGCGGCCGATGAGGGTCAGCAGCAGGGGGCGCGAGTCGAATATCTGTTGCGGCTGGGCGACAATTCGCTGATTCTCGGGCAGCGGCTCGGCGAATGGTGCGGGCATGCGCCTTCGGTGGAGGTCGATCTTAGCCTCGCCAATTTGGCGCTCGACCTGATCGGGCAGGCCACTCTGCTGCTCAACGAGGCATCGGGCGACGAAGATGGCGACCGCCTCGCGTTCCACCGCGACGTGCTCGATTTCCGCAACTGCCTGCTGGTCGAGCAGCCCAACGGCGACTTCGCGCGGACGATGGTCCGGCAATTGCTTTATTCGACCTGGCAGCATTTGCTGCTGCAGAAGCTGACCGGATCGAGCGACCGGACGCTTGCAGAATTTGCGGCCAAAGCGGACAAGGAAGTGGCCTACCACCGCGAGCTCGCCAACGAGTGGGTAATCCGCCTTGGCGACGGCACCGAGGAAAGCACCGCTCGCACGGCCGATGCGCTCGACTGGTGCTGGCGCTTCGTGCCCGAATTGTTTGAGGTCGACGACCTGCTCGCGGAGGCAATTGAACGCGGCGTTGCCGTCGATCCGCGCAGCTTCGAGGACGAATATCGCGCGGCCATCGGCGCCGTGCTCGACGAAGCGCAATTGGCGGTGCCGGCCGACCAGCGGCCGATCCTCGGCGGCCGGCGCGGGCATCACAGCGAGCATCTCGGCCACCTGATCGCGGTGATGCAGTTCGTTCCGCGCACCTACCCCGACGCCGTCTGGTGATGTTCAGCCGATTGGACCTCCCTCATCCGTTCGTCTCGAGCGAAGTCGAGACGCGCCCCTCGACTTCGCTCGGGACGAACGGAAAAATGCACTGATGGCCGAGCATTTTCATGCGCTGACGGTCGCCGAGATCGTGCCCGAGACCGCCGAGGCGCGCTCGATCCGCTTCGCCGTCCCGGATGAGTTGCGCGAGGCATATCGCTTCCGCGCCGGGCAGCATCTGACGCTGCGCACGGAGATCGGCGGCGAAGAGGTGCGGCGCAATTATTCGCTGTGCACCGCCGAGGGCAGCGGCGAGCTAATGGTCACCGTCAAGCAGATCGCCGGCGGGGTCTTTTCCAACTGGGTCGCGGACGCGCTCAAGCCCGGCGACACGCTCGACGTGATGACTCCGCACGGGAGTTTCACGACGGGTTTCGACCAGGCGCAGGCGCGGCGCTATGTGGGCATTGCCGGCGGATCGGGGATCACGCCCGTTATTTCCCTGATTCGCACTGCGCTCGAACAGGAGCCCCTGAGCCGGTTCACCTTGCTCTACGGCAACCGTGACAGCGCTTCGGTCATTTTTCTCGACGCGCTGGCCGACCTCAAGGACCGCTATCTCGGGCGCTTCGAGCTGTATCATTTCCTCGCCGAGGAAGAGCAGGAGATCGAGATGTTCAACGGCATGCTCGACCAGGCGGCGTGCGAAGGCGCGATCGAGCAATTGGTGCCCGATGCCAACGACGTCGACGCATGGTTCATCTGCGGGCCCGGGCCGATGATGGACGCCGCCGAAAGCGCGCTCATCGGGCGCGGTGTCGACAAGGCGCGAATCCATATCGAGCGGTTCACCGCCGGCCGGCCGTCGGCCGCGATCGCCGCCGAGATGGCGCAGCTCCAGGTCAAGGCGGAGGGTGTGAGCGTATCCGTGACGCTCGACGGGCGGACTCGAAAGGTGCCGTTCACCGAGGGCAATATCCTCGACAGCGCTCGGGTCGCCGGGCTGCCGGCGCCGTTCGCGTGCAAGGCGGGGGTATGCGCGACCTGCCGCGCTAAAGTCATCGGCGGCAAGGTCGAAATGGCGGCGCGTTATGGGCTGACCGACGAGGAGGTCGCCGAGGGCTATGTGCTGACTTGCCAGTCAGTGCCGGTGGGTGACGGAGTCGCGGTGGATTACGACGCCTGACTTCGCTAATCGCCGTGTCATGCTGAGCGAAACCGAAGTGCGCGCCTTGGGCCTGTCCGATCTTCCGCCCGTAGAGGCCGATGCGCTGCTGGCGCTGATCGCATTGTGCGCGGCGGATCCGAGACCGGACAAGATCGACGCGGGGGTCGGCGTGTTCCGTGACGCTAAAGGGCGGACCCCGATCCTGAAGGTGATGAAGGCGGCCGAGCAACGGCTGCTCGATTCGCAGGAATCGAAGTCCTATCTGGGAAGCGCGGGCGACAAGCGCTTTGCCGAGCTTTTACGGCCGATCCTGCTTGGCGAGCATGCCGATGACGAGCGCATCGTCGGGCTGCAGACGCCCGGAGGCTGCGGCGCACTGCGGCTCGGGTTTGAGCTGGTGCGGACGTTCAATCCCAACGCGCGAGTGCTCTTCGGCACGCCGACCTGGCCCAACCATCCGCCGATCATCCGCGCGGTCGGCCTCGAACTGGTCGAATATCCTTATTACGACCGCGATGGCGGCGACGTCCGGTTCGATGACATGCGCGCGGCGTTGGGTAACGCCGAAGCGGGCGATGTCGTGCTTCTGCACGGTTGCTGCCACAACCCGACCGGCGCCGATTTGAGCGACGATCAATGGGACGAGGTCACGCGACTGGTGGCGGCGCGCGGGCTGATCCCGTTTGTCGACATCGCTTATCAGGGCTTCGGGCGCGGTCTCGACGAGGACGCGCGCGGGCTGCGCGGCATTCTAGCTGCCTGTGACGAAGTGATTGTGGCGCAAAGCTGCGACAAGAATTTCTCGGTCTACCGCGACCGCGTTGGTTCGCTGTTCGTGAAGACCGCGCGGCGCGAGGACAGCGCCAAGGCGATGGCGCATGTGATGCAGCGGTCGCGCGAAATGTGGTCGATGCCGCCGGATCATGGCGCGGCTGCGGTGCGCATCATTTTGGACGATGCGGAGCTGCGCGCGCAGTGGCTGGACGAGCTGGAGGCGATGCGCGCGCGGATCAATTCGGTGCGCGCGCGGATCGCGGCGGGCGACCCGCGGCTGGCGTTCATCGGCGGGCAGTTCGGCATGTTCTCGATGCTGCCGCTGAGCAAGGACAAGGTGCTCAAACTGCGCGACGACCATGCGATCTACATGGCCGACAGCGGGCGGTTCAATGTCGTCGGAATGGCAGATCACGACATTGACCGGTTTATCGGCGCGGTGGTGGACGCGCTCTGATGGCCGAACGCGACGCCGGCCAAATTAGCGCGGACGTCGATTGGCGCGAGGTTGCGCGACTTGTCCTGACCAGTCGCGAAATGGACCGGCTCGAGGAGGAAGAACTCGTTCCCGCGAAGAAGGTGCTCTACCAGTTCAGCGCGCGCGGGCACGACATGGCGCAGGTGCTGCTCGGCTTGCAGCTTAAGGACGGCGACGCGGCCTGCGGATATTATCGTTCGCGGCCGTTGCTACTGGCTCTCGGCGTGCCGCTGGCCGACGCGCTGGGCAGCGGCATGGGGCTCGCCGGCGGCTACTCCGACGGGCGCGATATCGGCGTCGTGTTCAATTATCCCAATCCGGGCGGGGCGCATGCGCTGCCAATGTGCGGCGGAGTCGGCGCGCAATATACGCCCGCGGCCGGCTGGGCGCAGGCGATCAAGTTCAAAAGCGAAGTCCTGGACGAAGGACCGGACGACGCGATCGCGTTGGTGCTCGGCGGTGACGCAAGTTGCGCCACCGGTGGATTTTGGTCGGCGCTAACAATTGCTACGACGCAATCATTGCCGCTGTTGATGTACATCGAGGATAATGGCTACGGCATTTCGGTGCCGGGCGAATATCAGACGCCGGGCAAGGACATTGCCGCGAACCTGGTGAGCTTCAGTGGCCTCACGATTTTCAACGGCGACGGGACCAATCCGGCCGAGGCTGCGCGGCTGATCGGGGAGGCCGTGCGGCACGTTCGCACGCGGCGCTCGCCCGCGCTGCTCAGGCTGACGGTGCCGCGGCTCGAGGGCCATAGTTTCCAGGACACCCAGACCTACAAGAGCGAGGCCGAGATTGCCGCCGAATGGGCGCGCGACCCGCTTCCGCGATTGAAGGAACAGGTGGCTGACGAGACGTGGGACGACCTCGAGCGCGAGGCGTGCTGGCAGGTCGAGGCAGCGCGCGCGGAGGCCGAAGCGCGGGGCGTGTCGAAGCCGGAGGACGTCACCCGCAACGTGTTCTTCGAAGGCGCGATGAGCGAAGTCGGCGGCGGCGCGGGACTTGCTCTCGACGGCGCGACCGATCAGCCGGCCAGTGCCGGCCAGCGCATCAACATGGTCACTGCGATCCGCCGCACGCTTGACCAGGAGCTTGCCGCCAACCCGCGCGTGCTGGTGTTCGGCGAGGATGTCGGGCCCAAGGGCGGAGTCCATGCCGTGACGCTTGGCCTGCAGGAAAAATTCGGGCGTGAGCGCGTGTTCGACACTTCATTGAATGAGGAAGGTATTGTCGGCCGCGCGGTCGGGATGGCGCTCGCCGGGCTGATGCCGGTGCCCGAAATCCAGTTCCGCAAATATGCCGAGCCGGCGACCGAGCAGATCCACGATTGCGGGACGATGCGCTGGCGCACCGCCAACCGCTTCGCCGCGCCGATGGTGCTACGCGTTCCCGGCGGTTTCTTCAAATGCGGCGACCCGTGGCATTCGATGACCAACGAGGTCGAATTCGTCCACAATCCCGGCTGGAAGGTCGCGGTGCCGAGCAATGCCGAGGATGCGGTGGGGCTGCTTCGCGCGGCCCTGCGGGGCCACGATCCGGTGCTGTTTTTCGAACATCGCGCGATGCTCGACGACGCCTCGGCGCGGCGGCCCTGGCCAGGCGATCAATACGTGCTCGATTTCGGGCGCGCGAAGAAGGTGCGCGAGGGGGATGCGATCACGATCGTCACCTGGGGCGCGATGGTGCCCCGCTGCGAGGCGGCGGCCGAAGGCGTCAGCGCGGACGTGATCGACTTGCGCACGTTGATGCCGTGGGACCGCGACATGGTGCTCGACAGCGTTCGGCGCACTCGGCGCTGCCTCATCGTTCATGAGGATTTGCGCACTGGCGGCTTCGGCGCGGAGATTGCCGCGGTGGTCGCCGACGAAGCATTCCTGGACCTCGACGCGCCGGTCGCCAGGGTGACGATGCCCGACATCCCGAGCCCGCATCACCCGAGCCTGATGGAATGGGCGCTGCCGTCGCCGAACAGCATTCGTGCCGAGATCGACCGGCTGGTGGGATTCTAGATGATCGAAGTCCGCGTCCCCGACGAGCAGGAAGGGACCAAGGCGGTGGTGCGCGCGTGGCTCAAGCGGGTCGGCGATGCGGTGGCGGAGAACGATCCGCTGGTCGAGCTCGAGACCGACAAGGTGACGCAGGAGGTGCCGGCGCCGGCGGCCGGCGTGCTGAGCGAGATATTGCTCGATACGGATGCTGAAGCGGTGCCAGGGGCACTGTTGGGGCGGATTGATTCAGGGGGTTCCCCTGCGAAGGCAGGGGCCCAGCCCGAGCGCGAAGCGCGAGCCGAGGGTGCTGCTAGTGAAGCGCTTCGCGCGACTGGACCCCTGCCTTCAAAGGGGAACGGAGAAACCCGGCTTTCGCCCTCGGTGCGCCGCGCCTGCCTCCAGCATGGGATCGACCCCGCGCGGCTGACCGGCACCGGTCGAGGCGGGCGGATTACGCGCGAGGACGTGGATCGGGCGATTGAAGGTGGGGAAATTGCGGAGCCGACCCGCTCTAACGACATTCCCCATGACCGCATGCGCCGCACAATCGCCGAGAATATGGTGCGCGCGGTGCGCGATGCGCCGCACGTCACCGCTTTATTCGAGGCCGATTTTAGCGCCATCGCCGCGCATAAGGCGGCATTGGCGAAGCGCGGCACGAAGCTAAGCTACACCGCCTACATCGTCAAAGCCGCGGCGGACGCGATGGCGGCTGCGCCAACGATCAACGGGCGCTGGGAAGAGGATCGCATCGCGATGTCGCCGACGATCGACGTCGGTGTCGGCACCGCGCTTGGCGAGAAAGGCCTGGTCGTCCCGGTGGTCCGCGACGTCGGCGCGCTGTCGCTCGAGCAGGTGGGCGAGCGGCTCGATGCGCTCACCCGCAAGGCGCGCGAGGGCAAGCTCGACCGCGCCGATGTGGCCGGAGGCAGCTTCACCATTTCCAACCATGGTGTGTCGGGCTCGTTGCTCGCCGCGCCGATCATCCTCCACCAGGGCCAGGCCGCAATCCTCGGTATAGGCAAGCTGGAGAAGCGCGTCGTCGTGCGTGAAATCGACGGCGAAGACGCGGTCGTCATCCGGCCGATGGCTTATGTCACACTGACCATCGACCACCGGGTCGTCGATGGCCACCAGACTAATGCGTGGCTGACGCGGTTCGTCGAGATTATCGAGAGCTGGCCGCAGGACTAGGGCGCTAGACAGGCTTGGCGCCTATCGCCTAGCCAGCGTTTCGGGAGAGCGCGATGGCGAAATCGGGCGAAGGAATAAGCGATCGGCAGTTCACGCGGCGGGTGCTGATCGTGCTCGCGCTGTGCACCGTCTTCTACATCGCCTGGCAGCTTCGAGTGGTCCTTTTGATGCTGTTCGGCGCCGTGGTCGTGGCGTCGATTTTCCGCGCGCTTTCCGATCAATTGTGCCGCTGGTTCAAGCTTCGCGATTCGATCGCGGTCGGGCTGTCGGTGTTCATAATCCTTGGTCTGACCGGCGCTCTGATCTGGCTGTTCGGGAGCCATTTCGCGAGCCAGCTGGAAGGTTTCCGAGAAAATTTGCCGCGCGCCTGGCGCTCGTTTGAAAATCGCGTCGGAGAATTGGGCCTCGGCGACCAGCTCAGTGCCGCGATGGCCCAAAGCGGCGGCATCCCCGGCGGGTTTTTCGGCAATATCGGCCGCACCATCATGTCGGTCAGCTCGGCGGTGGCGGATTTGATGGTCGTGATTTTCGGCGGCATCTTCCTCGCCGCCCAGCCCAATTTTTACCGCGCCGGAGCGATCAAGCTGATCCCCGCGGGCAAACGCGCGCTGGTCGGCGAGGCGATGATCGACAGCGAGCGGGCGCTGCGGTTGTGGCTGCGCGGGCAATTGGTCGCAATGGTGCTCGTCGGCCTACTGACCGGCGGCGGCTTGTGGCTGCTCGGAATGCCCTCTGCGGCGGTCCTTGGACTGCTTGCCGCGCTGCTCGAGTTCATTCCGTTCGCGGGACCGATCCTCGCCGCCATTCCTGCGATTTTGCTGGCGCTCGCGGTGAGCCCCGACCTCGCGCTGTGGGTGCTGCTGCTTTACGTCCTCGTCCAGCAGCTCGAAGGCAACATCTTGCAGCCGCTGATCCAGCAATATGCCGTCGATTTGCCCGGCGTCGTGCTGCTGTTCGCGCTGATTGGGTTCGGGGCGTTGTTCGGGGTCCTGGGGGTCATTCTCGCCGCGCCGCTGGCGGTGGTCTGCTACGTACTGGTCAAGCGGCTCTATGTCGTGGAGGCGCTCCACACGGCGACGCCGATCCCCGGCGAGGGAAAGTCGAAGAGTTAGGCTTTCGCGAACCAGATGGTGTGCCGCGGGCCCTTGCCGTTGGACCGCGCGCGGACCGCCACTTCCTCGACCTTGAAGCCACTCTGAGCGAGTTTGCGGGCAAAAGCGGGATCAGGGGCCGCCGACCAGATGGCGAGAATACCGCCCGCTTTTAGCGCTGCCTTCGCGGCGGCAAGTCCCTGCATCGAATAGAGGCGGTCGTTGCCCGGATGGGTGAGCCCGTCGGGGCCATTGTCGACGTCGAGCAGGATGGCATCGTAGCGTTCGCCTCGGGCGATCACGGCGGCGACATCCCGCTCGGTGACCGACACGCGTGGATCGTCGAGGCAATCCGCCGTCATTGCAGCCATCGGACCGCGCGCCCACGCGATGATCTCGGGGACCAGCTCTGCGACGACTATCGAGGCGTTCGCGGGCAGAGCGCGTAGCGCTGCCCGAAGGGTGAAGCCCATTCCATAGCCGCCGATCAAAAGCTTCAAGGGCCCGCGCGACCGCAACCGCGCAATGCTCATATCGGCGAGCGCTTCCTCGGAGCCGCTCATGCGGCTGCTCATCAACTCGTCGCGGTCGAGCACGATCATGAAATCGCAGCCGCGCTGGAACAGGCGCAGCTGCTGCGTGGACCCGGGGACGCTCGCCGAGCCGATCAGCTGCCGCGGCGTCACTGAAAATGATTCACGGAATGGGTGCGCCCGTTACTTGCGCGCTTTTCGCTTGGCATAGCGCGCATCGCGAGCATCCTTGCGCTCCGCGTCGGTAAGCGGCGCTGCTTCAGCTGCCTTGGCTTCGGCCTTGGCGGCCTGGGCGTCCCTGTCGGCCTGGCGCGCGGCCTTTTTGGACGCGGCCCTCGCGGCGTCCCGCGCCTCGCGCTCCTGCTGCCGCGCCTGCATCTCGGCGACCTTCTTTTCGTCGAGCGGCGGCTTCGCGCGCAGCTGATCCAGCGCTTTCTGCTTGGCGTCGGCAGCGCTGCCGATCCGGTCCTGGAAGGTTGGATTCTTGAAAGACATTGCGGCAGCCCAAATCGGTCAATGAATGGCGCACCCGACAGGATTCGAACCTGTGACCTACGCCTTCGGAGGGCGCCACTCTATCCAGCTGAGCTACGGGTGCGTAGCTCGGGGCTTAGCCTCAGCCTGCAGGGGCGGCAAGCGGGTCGAGGAAGCGGGCAAGCGCATGGTGGAGCTCGTGGCGGGCCGAGCCGACGACCATCCCGACATGGCCAGCGGCGAGGTTTTCGCTGCGTCCGTCGGGCGCTGTTGCCGCCGGGGCGATGCGATCGCGGCCCGCGGTCAAATGGAGCATGGGGATTGCCAGGCTGTCGGTCGCGAGAGAGTCGCCGACCTGCCATTGCCCGGAGCCGGGCAAGTCCGCACCGAACAAATCCTCGATCAGCTCGCGCGCGGCGGGGAAGGGCAAGGGCTCGCCTTCGTTTGCCCAGTCTTCAAGCGCGACGAAACGGGAAGCCTCGGCGCTGGTCGGGTCGAGGTTTCCAAATTTAGCGAATTTGGCGACGGTGCGCATTGGGTCGAGCGACCAAAAGGACGCCTGGAGCACTTCCATCGGCAACGCTCCGAGAAATTGCGCTGAGGCTCGTGACTGGTTCCATGTGACGGCGAGCGCCTCGCGGGAATCGTCCGGATAGCGGCTGAAGTGCCACGGCGCGGCAAGCGTCGCGACGCGTTCGCATTCGACCTGTCCGGCGGCGGCGATGGCCATCGTCCCCCCGAGGCAATAGCCAATCAGCGCCGCCGGCTCGCCGACCGCGCGAAGCAACGGAACGAGGATTGTCTCGATGTGGCCGGCGACGTCGAGCGTCGAGCGCTGCGCGGCGGCGCCCCAGTCGAGCAGCAATGCGCGCCGGCCCATCCCAGCGACCGCGCACGCAAGCGACACCTCGCGGTCGAGGTCGAGGATATGCGGCGGATTGATCAGCGATGGAATGAGCACGGCGGGCGGGCCGTCGCCGCCATGATCGCGCAGGCAGGACCCGCTGATACGCGCGAATTCCGGCTTCGGCGCCGGCAGTGGCGGGCGATCCGCGGACTTATAAGCGGCAAGGCCTGCAAGCGCGTCCCGGGCGAGCGCCGGCTCCTCCATTCCCGCCTGGCGAACGAGCTCGAGGAACAGCGGCAGGGGGCGCGGCGCCCGGTGAGGAGGCTGTTCATGTTGCAGTGCACGATACTCCGGTAGTAGACCCCGCTGCGGCAATGGAGCGACCGATGGCGAGAAATTCGGGCCCAAATTCGGGCAAAGTGACGATCAAGAAATACGCCAACCGGCGTCTATATGACACCGAGAGCTCCGCCTATATCACGCTCGACAAGCTTGCGCTGATGGTCCGCGAAGGGCGCGAGTTCGAAGTCGTCGACGCCAAGAGCGGCGAGGACATCACGCGCCAGGTGCTCACCCAGATCATCGTCGATGAGGAAGCGCGCGGCGCGACCATGCTGCCGATCAATTTCCTCAAGCAGCTGATCGGCCTCTACGGCAATTCGATGCAGACTTTCGTGCCGCAATATCTCGAGGCTGCGATGGACGCTTTCCAGCGCAACCAAAAGGGCGTGAGCGACGCGCTGGGCGGGAACATGCTGGCCGAGATCGCCAAGCGCAACATGGCCGCGTTCCACGACGCCAGCCGCGTGTTCACGGGCAAAGCCACTGACTCTGACGAAAGCGGCGCCAAGCCGTCGTCGGCCGCGTCGCCGAGCGCGATGGACGAACTTCGCGCCGAACTTGCGGCACTTCAGGCCAAGGTCGACCGTTTAAACCGCTGACATGATGATGATTGGACTGTTGTTGGCCGCGCTTGCGCTGGCCCAGGTGACGCCTGCACCTTCGCCGGCGCCCCCATCTTCGCCTGCGCCCGGCACAGCCGCTGCGCCCATCACCAATTACCAACTTGCCCAGCCGGTTGCCGGCGCCTGGTCCTATTCCGCCATTGCCGGCGGCAGCGAAGCGCGCTTCACCGGGACTACCGGCGTCGTCCAGCTGGCGCTGCGCTGCGCGAGAACCACCCGCCGGGTGACCATCTCCAAGGCCGCCCCGGCGCCGGCGCCGTCGCTGTTCGTGTGGACTTCGGGCGCCACCCGGACTCTCGCTGCCCCCGGTTTCGACGCCGCCGCCGGACGGCTGAATGTGCAGCTGGCCGCCAACGATCCGCTGCTCGATGCTATGGCGTTCAGCCGCGGGCGGCTGGCCGTCGGCGCGGGCACGGCGCCGGCACTGGTCGTGCCGTCATGGCCCGAGCTTGACCGGGTGGTCGAGGATTGCCGGATCTAGGAAGCGCTCGGCGCACACTGGCGCGCGAAGCGAAAGAAGATTGCCGATAATTCACCGCATTACAAGACTTGCGTTAGGCGCGAATTAGACTCATCTTCGTCCCTGTCTTCAACACAGCGAAAGGAGGTGATCCGATGTCTCATGGTTCAGCAGGCAGGTCGGAGGAGGGTGTTCGTCACGCGTAATCGCTGAACGGACGGCCGTCACCTTCGGCCGCTGACCATGTCGAAGGGCACCGCTGCATTGGCGCAGCGGTGCCCTTTAACATATCCGCGAATTGCGGATTTCCGCGCTTGTTTGGGAACCGTTACGGCGTTTAAGTGTCTGTTCCCGTAGCGACGGAGGGAATCCAGCAATGGCGAAAGCAACCAAAAAGAAATCATCGGGCTCGAAAGAGACCAATCTTGATAAGCTGGCCAAGGCCGCGATGAGCAAGGAAATGCTCGCCGCCGGCCTCGCCGCGGCGGCCGCCGCGATCAGCGCCAGCCCGGCAGCACGACGCAAGATTCGCGACGCCGGCCTCGACGCCGCGGACACCGCTTCGAGCGCCGCCAACAGCATGATGTCGAGCGCGACAAGATTGGGATCGATCATCGCCGAAGCGGTGGCCGATGCCGCGCAACGCGTGATGTCCGGAAACTGGAGCGGCGACGACGACAAATCATCGAGCGGTGGCAGGTCCGCGGCAGCGAAATCGAGTGGAACCGGGACTTGCTCGGCAACCGCGAAACGCGCCCCGGCAAAACGCTCGAGCACGACCAAGCGCAAGACCGCTGCAAAAGCGTCCGGCGGCACAACGCGGGCCGGCGCAGGCGCCACGAAAGCGAGGCGCAAACCGGCCAAGCGGCGCACTACCCGCGCCCGCACCCCGACGGCTCGCAAGCCGAGCGGTGGCGGCACTTCGGGCGGCGGCGCCAGTTAAGCGCTAAGCGGCGCGATCCTCGAACTGTAGGCGCGCGAGGCGGGCGTATAGTCCGCCGCGCGCGCTTAGCGTGGCGTGCGTGCCTTCTTCGACGATCCGGCCGCCGTCCATGACCACGATGCGATCGGCGGCACGCACGGTTGCCAGGCGGTGGGCGATGACGATTGTCGTGCGGTCTTTCATCAAGCGGTCGAGCGCATCCTGGACCAGCCGCTCGCTTTCCGCATCGAGCGCCGATGTCGCTTCGTCGAGCAGCAATAAGGGCGCGTCCCGAAGTAGCGCGCGGGCGATTGCGATGCGCTGGCGCTGCCCGCCGGACAGGCGAGCGCCGCCTTCGCCCATGAACGTGTCGAGGCCTTGCGGGAGCGCGCGCAGGAACTCGTCGGCGTGCGCGTCGCGCGCGGCCTCCCACAATTGCTCCTCGCTCGCATCCCAATTGCCGTAGCGCAGATTGTCGCGCGCCGACGCGGCGAAAATCACGACATCCTGCGGGACCATCGCGATGCGCTGGCGCACGTCGGCCGGGTCGGCATCGCGCAGGTCGATGCCGTCGAGCAGCACGCGCCCCGATTGCGGGTCGTAGAAGCGCTCCGCCAGCTGGAACAAGGTGGTTTTGCCGGCGCCCGACGGCCCGACAACCGCGAGGCGCTCGCGCGCCTTGACAGTCAGATCGAAGCCCTCGAGCGCGGACGTGTCCGGGCGCGTCGGATAATGAAAAGTGACATTGTCGAACACGAGTTCGCCGCGTGCGGGCACAGGCAGCGGCTTCGGGTTGGCAGGGGCGCGGATCGCCGGCTGTGCATCGAGCAGCTCGCCGAGCCGTTCGGATGCGCCGGCCGCGCGCAGCAGGTCGCCATAGACTTCGGACAAGGCGCCGAACGCCCCGGCGAGCAGCCCGCCGTAAAGCACGAAGGCGGCGATGGTGCCGCCGCTGATGCGCCCCGCGGCGACGTCGACCGCGCCCTGCCAGATGACCATCGTGATCGCGCTGAACATCAGGAAGATGACGATTGCGGTCATGAATGCGCGCAGCAGGATGCGGCGCTTAGCGGTGGCGAACACGCTTTCGACCGCCTGGCCGAAGCGCGAGGTTTCGCGGCCCTGCTGGTTGAATGCCTGGACGATCTTCATCGCGCCGAGCACTTCGCTGGTGACCGCGCCAACATCGGCGATGCGGTCCTGGCTGTCGGTCGAGACCTCGCGCACCTTGCGGCCAAGAAACATGATCGGGCCGACCACGAGCGGCACGCCGAGTAGCATCAACCCGGCAAGCTTGGGCGCGAGCGCGAACAATATCGCGATGCACGCAATGCCCATCACGATGTTGCGCAGCGCGACCGATACGGTGGTGCCGACGACCTGCTCGATGATCGTCGTGTCGACGGTGATCCGGCTGGTGATCTCGGCCGGGCGGTTCTCCTCGAAGAAGCCGGGCGAGAGGCGGAGCAGATTGCGGTGCACGGCGAGGCGGATGTCGGCGACCGTGCGCTCGCCGATCCACGAGACGAAGTAAAAGCGGACCGCGGTCGCGACCGCCATCACGGCCACGAGCATCAGCAGATATTCGAACCAGCGGGCGATGTCGTTGCCAGTGCCGTCGCCGCCGGCAAAACCCTTGTCGATGATCAGCTTGAAGGCATAGGGCACGCCCGACGCTGCCGCCGCCGCGACCAGCAGCGCCAGAGCGGCAAAGGCAATGTGCCACGGGTAGCTGAGCGCGAAGCCCCAGACCATCCGCAGGGTCTTCAATGAGCGCCCCTTGGGGCGGCTGTCCGGGTTGGTGGCCATTGAACTGCGGCCTAGCAGCGCTCCCGGAAGTCCTCAATCGTCGCGCCTGCGGTTGCATCTTCGCTTGTCATGGGAGCAAAGGAGCGCCACATCGGTTGCTTGCCTGACATTCCCCGCAAAGACATGAGGTTCGATGCTCTACGACGCCTATGAAGTGCAGCGCTCGCTGCTCGCCGGTGCGAGCAAGCTTGCCGGCCTCGGCGCCGGATGGCTCAACAATCCGACCAACCCGTGGGGCTATAGCTCTATGGGCCCGATGGTCGCGGCGAGCCTGGAGGTGTTCGCGCATGCCTCGGCGCCGCGCGGAAAGCCCGAATTCGGCCTCGGCACGACCCAGGTCGGCAAGCGGCTGGTCCCGGTCCATGAGGAAGTGCTGCTGCGCAAGCCGTTCGGCCAGCTGAAGCATTTTGCCCGCGAAGACGCTGAGAAGGATGCGCCGCTGCTGATCGTCGCGCCAATGTCGGGCCATTATGCGACTTTGCTCCGCGGCACCGTCGAGCGCCTGCTTCCGGGCCACGATGTCTACATCACCGATTGGCGCGACGCGAAGCTGGTGCCGCTCGACGACGGCCGCTTCGACCTCGACGATTATATCGATTATTTGATCGAATTCCTCGACCATATCGGCGAGCGGACGGGTCAGCGGCCGCATCTGCTCGCGGTGTGCCAGCCGGCGGTGCCGGCGTTCGCCGCGACAGCGCTGATGGCCGCGGACAAGCATCAATGGCGGCCGCGCACGCTGACCATGATGGGCGGGCCGATCGACACCCGCGAAGCGCCGACGGCCGTCAACACGCTTGCGACCCAGCGGCCGCACAGCTGGTTCCAGAACAATGTCATCGCAACCGTGCCGATGATCTACGCCGGCGCCGGACGCCAGGTCTATCCGGGCTTCCTCCAGCTTGCCGGCTTCATGACCATGAACCTTGGATCGCACCTCGTCAGCCATTGGGAAATGTTCAAGCATCTGGTGGTCGGCGACGACGAAAGCGCCGACGCCACCCGCGACTTTTACGAGGAGTATCGCTCGGTCGCCGACATGACGGCGGAATTCTACCTGCAGACTGTGGATGTCGTGTTCCAGCGCCATTTGCTGCCCAAGGGCGAGCTTACGCATCGCGGCCGGCCGGTGGATCCCAAGGCAATCCGCGACACGGCGTTGCTGGCGATCGAGGGCGAGCGCGACGACATTTCCGGGATTGGCCAGACAAAGGCCGCGCTGGACATTGCGAGCAAGGTGCCGGCCGCGAAGAAGAAATATTTCATGGCCAAGGACGTCGGTCATTACGGCATCTTCAATGGCCGCAAGTGGCGCGAGCGGATCGCTCCGGTGGTCGAGAAGTTCATCGCCGCCAACGGCTGAGCGCGAACCGGGAGTTGCGAAAATGGGCCTGATCGAGAGGCTTGCGAGCAAGGTCATCCGCCGCGGCGAGCTGACGGTCACTTTTCCCAATGGTCAGACGCGGACGTTCGGGGCGCCCGAGCCGGGCGGGCGCAAGGCCACTGTCCGCGTGCGCGACGCGAAGACGCTGCGCCGCATATTGCGCAACCCGCGGCTCGGCGTCGGCGAGGCCTATATGGACGGCGGGCTGACGGTCGATGGGGACATTTACGATTTTCTCGACCTGGTGACGTTCAACGCGCGGTGGGAGAGAGGCGGCGGCGCACGGCACGCCATCCGCAAGCGCTCGAAATGGAAAGGCAAGCTCGACCAGTTCAACTGGCGCTCGCGATCGAAGCGCAACGTCGCGCACCATTATGACATCGGCAACCGGCTGTACGAGCTCTTCCTCGACCGCGACCTTCAATACACCTGCGCCTATTTCACCGACCCCGCCAACAGCATCGAGCAGGCGCAGGACGACAAGAAGGCGCATATGGTCGCCAAGCTGCGCCTGCAGCCGGGGCAGCGGGTGCTCGACATCGGCTCGGGCTGGGGCGGGCTGGCGCTCTACATGCACCAGGTCGCGGACGTCGACGTGCTCGGGATTACACTCTCGCAGGAGCAACTTGTGGTCGCCCGCGAGCGCGCCGAAGCCGCCGGTGTATCAGATCGCGTCAAGTTCGTGCTGATGGATTACCGCGACTTGCCCGAGGACGAGAAGTTCGACCGGGTCACCGCGATCGGTGTGATCGAGCATGTCGGCCCGCCCGATTTCGAGACTTTCATGGGCAAGATCCACAATGCGCTCAACGAGGACGGGATCGCGCTGGTCCATTTCCTCGGGCGGCTCGGCAAGCCCGGCACGACCGACCCGTGGACCGCGAAATATATCTTCCCAGGCGGCTACAATCCCTCGCTCAGCCAGGTCATCAAGGCGAGCGAGCAAGTGAAGCTGATCAGCGCCGACATCGAGCAATTGCGGATGCATTATGCGCATACCTGCCGCCGCTGGCTCGAGCGCACCCGCGCCAACCGGGACGAGATCGTTCAGCTTTACGACGAGCGCTTCTTCCGCATGTGGGAATTCTATCTCGCCGGGAGCATCAACGCGTTCGAGAACGGCGGCTGCTGCAATTACCAGATTCAGTATGTCCGCAACCGCTACGCGCTGCCGACCATCCGCGATTATATGGTCGAGGCCGAAAAGCCGCTGCGCGCGGCGCTGGCCGAGGCGCGGGCGAATGAGAAACCGGCGGCCAAGCCGCGCAAACGCAAACTTGAGCTAACTAGCTGATAGGACTTGAAAAACTCTGCGACGAAACCATCTTTCTTTTGTCTGTAAACAACTGAAAGGAGGTGGTCTGATGTCTCATTGTCACATGCCGTTCGCGGTCGTCCGGGTGAGCGCAGCCTCCAGCGAGGTTTCCGCCTAACACGGGTCAGGCCGCTTCAGGCTCGACAATGGAAAGGCCGTCCGGCGTTTGCCGGGCGGCCTTTCACATTTCTAGGCCTCGTCGCGCTGTTCAGCGGTCGAGATCGCGGTCTCGACCATTCGCCGCCACATTTCGGGATCACCCGCCGCGGCCATTTGCTGGTCGGGCTCGCGCATCGTATGAAGCACCGCCAGCGCCTGGTCGAGATGCTCGCGCCACACCAGATCGACCTTCTCGCCCGCTGAAGGATCGCTGCCTTCGGCATTGCTGCTGTGCGCTTCGCCGGCAAGGACCCGCGCGATGCGCTCGGCCAAAAGTAATTCCGAAACGGGCATAAAGCCTCCTGAATAATGGTGCGGGGTTAACCCGCACGCGGTCGTTTGGGTTCAAAGATGCGCTTGAGGAAGCGGCGCGCCGTGAACACCAGCCACAATGACAGCATCACCAGGATCAGCGCGATCAGCACCGCTGCGATCGGGTTGGCGATGGCCAGCGCGAGCAGGCCGCCGGTGGCGACATCCTCGGCGGTCGAAACCGCGATGTTGGAGAAGGGTTCGGGGCTGGCGTTGACCATCGCCCGCGCGCCGGCCTTCCCGGCATGGGCAAGGAACGCCGCGCCGCCGCCGAGCAGGAAGCTGCCGACCTGCCACGCGGGATCGCCGGCATCGACCACGGCCAGGCTGAGCAATGCGCCGCCAAGCGGCCGAACGACCGAATGTACGGTGTCCCAGGCGCTGTCGACCCAGGCGATTTTGTCGGCGAAGAATTCAGCGATTGCGCCGACGCCGGCAATGCCGATGAGCCAGCTGTTGGCGAGGATCTCGAGCGACTGAAGCTGTTCGGGAAGCGCGATCCAGCCGAACTTCATCGCGAGGCCGGTGACGAAGGTGACGAGATACAGCCGCCAACCTGCAAGCAGGCTGACGGTCGCGGCGAGGGCGATGAGTTCGACTGCGCTCACAGCACCTCGAACAGGCCCGCGGCGCCCATTCCGCCGCCGACGCACATGGTAACGATGACGTGCTTGGCGCCGCGGCGCTTGCCCTCGATCAGCGCGTGGCCGGTGAGGCGCGCGCCGCTCATGCCGTAGGGATGGCCGATCGAAATCGCGCCGCCGTTGACGTTCAATAGCTCGTCGGGGATGCCGAGCTTGTCGCGGCAGTAAAGCACCTGGACCGCGAAAGCCTCATTCAGCTCCCACAGGCCGATGTCATCCATCTTGAGGCCGAATTGCTCGAGCAATTTGGGCACCGCGAACACCGGGCCGATGCCCATTTCCTCTGGCTCGGTGCCGGCGACGGCCATTCCGAGATAACGGCCGAGCGGGGCCAGCCCGCGCTTTTCCGCGAGGCCGGATTCCATCACCACGCAAACCGACGCGCCGTCGCTCAGCTGGCTGGCGTTGCCGGCGGTGATGATCTTTTCCGGGCCGCGCACCGGCTCGAGCTTGGCGAGATCCTCGAGCGTGGTCTGTGGGCGGTTGCCCTCGTCCTTGTCGAGCGTGACTTCGCGCATCGACACTTCCCCGGTCGCCTTGTCCTTGACGCCCATGGTCGCGGTGACGGGGATGATCTCGTCGTCGAACTTGCCGGCCGCCTGGGCAGCGGCAGTGCGCTGCTGCGAGCGAAGCGCATATTCGTCGCATTGCTCGCGGGTGACGCCATAACGGTCCCCGACGATTTCCGCGGTGTCGATCATCGGCATGTAGACGCCGTTGTACATCGACAGCAGCTCGGGGTCGGGGCCGACGCGCAGCTCGCCGGTCTGGACCAGGCTGATCGATTCGACGCCGCCGGCGACGACGATGTCCATGCGGTCGACGATCACTTGCTTCGCCGCGGTAGCGATGGCGACCAACCCCGACGCGCACTGGCGGTCGATCGACATTCCGGCGACGCTGACCGGCAGGCCTGCCCGCAACGCGGCGGTGCGCCCGATGGTCGTCTGCACGCCCTGCTGAAGCGCGGCGCCCATGATGACGTCGTCAACCTCGGCTGGTTCGACCTTGGCCCGCTCGATCGCGGCGCGGATTGGATGCGCGGCGAGAGTCGGCGAAGGGGTCGCGTTGAACGCGCCGCGATAGGCCTTGCCAATACCCGTGCGGGCAGTCGAAACGATCACGGCGTCACGCATTCAATCACTCCTTTGAAACGAACATCAGGCCCAGCCAGTCGGCGGTCAGCGCGGGCTTGTCCTCGCCCTCGATCTCGACCGTGACATGGTGGCGAAGCAGAATCTGGCCCGGCGCTTTCTCGTCCGCCGAGTCAAGGCGGAAGCGACCGCGCACCCGCTTACCCGAGCCGACCGGCGCGAGAAAGCGGACCCGGTCGAAGCCGTAATTGACCGCCATTTGGAGCGTGTCCGGCAACAGCATCGCATCGGCCGCCATGCGCGACAGCAGCGACAGGGACAGGAAACCGTGGGCGATCGTGCCTCCGAACGGGGTTTGCGCGGCGGCGGCCGGGTCGGTGTGGATGAATTGATGGTCCTCGGTCGCGTCCGCAAAGGCGTCGATCCGCGCCTGGTCGATGGTGAGCCAGCCGGAGAGGCCGACCTCCTCGCCGATCCTGCCGCGGATTTCATCGATCGTTGCGGTCGGCATGGTCACTTTCCGCGGCGCCTTCGGGCTCCGCAGCCGGCTGTCCGGCGAACGGCATGATCATCGTGCCGTCGGGCGCGGCAGTGAACGTCGTCTGGGTCGGGTAGGCGAACTCGAGCCCGTGCAGCGCGAACGCCCGCATCAGCTCGATGACGATCGCGGTGCGATCGGCCCCGACCAGCTCGGGATCGGTGGTTGCGGAATCGAACAGCAGTTCGAAGTCGATGCTCGACGGGCCGAAGCCGAGGATCGCACAGCGCACGAGCTCGCAGCCGGTGCGGTTCCTAATCACGCCGCGCACCAGCTCGGGCACCTCGGCCAGCCTGTCCGGCGCGGTCTGGTAAACCAGCCCGAACGGCAGTGACGAACGCCGCGTGTGGCCTTCCGCATAATTGCTGATTTCCTGCTCGAGCAGCTTGGTGTTGGCCATCACCAATTGCTGCCCGTCGAGCGAGCGCAGGCGCGTCGTCTTGAGGCCGATGCGCTCGACGGTGCCGACGCTCTGGCCGTAGCGGATCGTGTCGCCGCGGCGGAACGGCTTGTCGAACAGGATCGCGAGCGCCGCGAACAGGTCGGAGAAGATGCCCTGCGCGGCGAGGCCGATGGCAATGCCGCCGATGCCCAGGCCAGCGATCAGGGCGGTGACGTTGACCCCGAGATTGTCGAGAATGACGATGATCGCGATGGCGAACACCGCGACGCTGACCAACACCTTGATGATCGCCATCGCGTTGCCGACCGCGGTCTCGCTGGGATCGTCTCCGGCGCGGCGGCCGATCACGCCGATGATCAGCTCGCGCGCCCAGATCGCTCCCTGGATCGCGAAAGCGACGATGAAGAAGATGTCGGCGAGACGCTCGATCCGGTCGGGAACCGCCGCGAAACTGACCACGGCGTCGATTGCCGCGGCGACCATGAAGAAGATTGTCGTCTTGCTAAGGACGTTGCCGAGGATGCCCAGCCAGCGCGTGCAGTCGGGGTCGCGAAGCTGCATCCGCGTGCCGACCCAGCGCAGGACGAGCATGACGACGACGATTCCCGCGGCGACGGCGAGGCCGATCGCAAGGTCTTCGCTGTTGGACGAAAACCAGTTCAGGAGCGGGCCGACACCTTCACGTCCAGTGTCGATTGCCTGGCCTGAATTGTCCGCGATGTTCATCCGCTTCCCACTTGGCGACAGTCATCGCGGCGTCAACCCGCAGCGGCCTCGGCAGCCGGCCGGACCTTGGCCATCGTTCTTGTCTCGGCGGCCTCAATCGCGGCATCCGCCGTCTTTGCGAGCGCGCCAGCTTTCTTTTTGGCGCGCTTCTTAGGTCCGGCGAGGAAGGCGAGCAGGCCGACTTCGGCAGACGATAGCCACTTGCGCTCCCGCGGCCGTTCGAACCCGTTCAGTGGATCGCGCGGATTGTCCCGCGCTGCCTCGATCAGCTTGGGGTGGACGTAGGATTTGCGGCTAATCGCCGGCGTGTTGCCCAGAGCTTCGGCAACCGGCTCGAGCACCGTTTTCAGGCTGATCCGCTTGTTTTCCTCGGCTTCGAGCAATTGCTCGAAGGCGATCACGCTGGCGCCCCAGGTGCGGAAATTCTTCGCCGTGAAGTCCCCGCCGCTGGCGTCGCGGATATAGTCGTTCACATCCGCCGAGCTGATCGGGCAGGCCTCACCGTCCTCGTCGAGATACTGGAACAGCAACTGACCGGGCAAATCCTGGCAGCGGCCAACGATCCGTTTGAGATTGGCGTCGGTGATCGGAAGCTCGTGGACGATGCCGTGCTTGCCCTTGAAGCGCATCGTCAGCCGGTTTCCGGCCTTGGTGACGTGCCGCCCGCGAAGCGTCGTCGCGCCGAAGCTCTTGTTGTCGCGGGCATATTGCTCGCTGCCGACGCGCAGATATTGCGTGTCGAGCAATCGCACAATCGCCGCCAGCACCGCGTCCCTGGCGAGGTTGCGTTTGCGCAAATCGGCTGCGACCTTGCGCCGGATCTTAGGCAGCGCGGCGCCGAACTCGAGCGTGCCGCTATATTTCTTCTTGTCGCGCCGAGCGCGGAAGTCGGGATGATAGCGATATTGCTTGCGCCCGCGCGCATCGACGCCCGTGGCCTGGAGGTGACCCTCGGGGTCGGTGCAGAACCAGGCCTGCTGATAGGCCGGCGGAAGCGCGATCGCGTTTAACCGGTCGATCTCGTCGCGGCCGGTGATGCGCTCGCCGTCGGGATTGAAATAGGCCCAGGCGCGCGTCCCCACGCGCTTGCGGGTGATGCCCGGCTGATTATCGCTGCTGTGTCGAAGCATCGCGCTTGAATGAGCCTTGCCGACGCTTGTTCCAGAGGAAGCAGCCAGGGCTAACCGGATGGCAAGGATTTCGGCTTAGCCCGGCGCAATGAAACGCAAATTGACGGAGCGGCTCGAACGCCTTGTCGACGGCCTTGCTTCAGGCGCCTTTGGCGCGGCGGTCGGCATTTTGGTCTATCATCTTCCGGCGCCTGCGGCGGCTCAGCCGGTCCAAGGCGGTTATGTCGCCGGTACCGCGCTCATTGCTTATGGTATGAGCCGGTGGTTGCTCGGCCTTGTCCCAGGGTCATTGGCGACCGTCCCCGTAGCGCGCGTGGAACCGTTAAACGGGCCCGCCAGCGTCCCGACTTCCGGACTCGAGCGTGACGAGGACCGCGAATTGGACTCCGGCATAGTGGTGCACTTGTTCGACCCGGCTGTAGATGCGGCATCTAAGCGCCCGGAAATCGACTTGCCGGCCGGCGCACCCGGTGATGCGACTCATTCCCTGCACGAGGCTCTCAGCCAGCTGCGCCAGTCGCTGGCTAGTCGTCGCTAAAGACCGTTAGTGCCTCGATCGACAGGCTGACCGAACCGTCGGCGGACTGCGATGGTCCATCTGCAACCACGATATCGGCGACGATGTGGCCCGGAATTTCGAACTCCGCGTCGGCGAGGCCGTCACATAGCGACGCCGCAACGGCGGCCGCGAAGGGTCCGGGAATGCGGATTGCAATCTCATGCCTCTCCCCGACGATGGTCAGCGACTGCCAATCGACCGACCGTACATCAGTCAGCAGGATTTTCTCACGCGCGACGTCGGCGCGCGCGAGGAGCGCGCGCAGCAAAGCTGCTGCGGCATTCGACATTAGCACCCTAATCATGGGCCGAATCCAGATATTGGATGACCCTGGCAATGGTTCGCGGCCGGGGGTCGCGGCCGTTGCGCAGATCGAAGACAAATCGGGGGTCGCCGAGGGCTTCTTTGCCGAAGCGGGTGGCCGGAACGTCACAACGACGCATGAATTTTTCGACTTCTCTGAGTAAGTGCACGTGGTCTTCCTTCGGGTTACGTGCGACTCGGCTGCCCACACATTCCCAATGCAATTCCTACTTGTCTAGGCATTTACCTATATATAGAAGTGAACCCCATGCTGACTGATCCGCGCCTGGTGCTGCAACGCCTGTGTCTCGAGCGCGGCGAGGACTTTGCCGGGCTCTCGCGCATGCTCGGGCGTAACCCCGCTTACGTCCAGCAGTTCGTCCGCCGAGGCGTGCCCAGGCGCCTCGGCGAGGCGGAGAGGCGCAAGCTGGCGCGCTATTTCGGCGTTCCCGAATCGGTCCTTGGCGGACCCCCGGAGCGCCGAAACGTATCGCGTTTGGTTAGCGTTACGCGTCACCCCATCACTGTCTCAGCCGGGGCAGGCGCGATCGTTAGCGCCGAAGTAGGGCGACCCTATTTCGCGTTCGACGATCGCTGGCTCAAAGCGTTGACCCCGACCACGACCGACAAATTGTCGATCGTCCGCGTCGAGGGCGATTCGATGGCGCCGACGCTCAACGCCGGCGACGACATATTGGTCGACTTGTGCGACTGCGGCGAGCGTCTGCGCGACGGCATTTACGTGCTGCGCGTTGACGATGCGCTGCTCGTCAAGCGGCTCGCCATCAACCCGCTCGGGCGGCGGGTAACGGTCCAGTCCGACAATCCTTCCTATCCCGACTGGCCGGACTGCGAGCTTACCGAAATTAACTGTATCGGCCGCGTCATCTGGTCCGGGCGCAAGATCGTCTAGCCGCGCACTCAGCTGTCGTCGGTCTGGCGGCGATTGACCAGCCACAGGCCGGTCGCGAGCAAAGTGCCGACGGCGGTGCCGATGACAATGCCCTTCATCGGGTCGCCGAGCGCCAATCCGGCCGCCAGGCCGACGAGAATGCACAAGGTGAGGAAACATCCTCCGGCGAGGGGCTTGGGCGAGGACATGGGGCCGCCTTGCCAGAGCGGCGCGGCAAGCGCCACTGGCTTGGCTGGATGGTCAATGCATCATTGACGTTGTTTGTCGGCACTCGCGAAACGCAGTGTCGCTAAGCGCTCAATCCATGGCCGCGCCCTTCATCCCCGATCGTCGCTCCCTCGCCGACGCGTCCGAGCTGATCGAACGTTATGGCGAGGACGCGCAACTCCAGGCCGCGCTGCGGGCGGCGAGCAGCCGCGATGCCGGTAACGTGCTGCGATTTTGCCATTGGCGGCAGATCGAGCGCGTGATTGAGGCGCTGAGCCGGCCGGACAGCCACGGAACGGTCCACTAGCCGCGATTTCGAGGAGCGCGGTGCGCGAGCATTCGTACTGGCGCCGTTCAGAGGCGCTGGCTAAGCAAGGACGGGATGACCGGGCGGGGTTCAAGGCGGAAAACCGCGCGGCTGCTATGTGCTGCCGCACTGGCAGGGCTTGCCGCCAGCCCGGGGCTTGCCCAAACTCCGCCCACCGCCCAGCCCGCCATCCCGCCGGACCCGACCGAGCTTGACCCATCTGCCCCGCTCGACGCGATGCCGGGCATGGAAGTTGACTGGCCGACGCTTGATCAGTCTGCGGACGAACCGCCAGGGCCTGTGGCGGGCCAGCCGGCAGCGACCGGCGAGGCCATCAGGGAAGCCGGCGGTGAGCTTCGCTACACGCTTTCAATCGAGGGCCTTGGAGCGCTCGGCGACGCGACTGCGCTGCTCAATAATTTCCACAAGAATTCCACCCTCGACGCCGGGCGCAAGAAGCCGGCCAACGCGGCGCAGATCACCCGCCGCGCTCGCGCCGACGCCGATTTGCTTGCCGAGCTACTCCGGAGCCAGGGCTATTATGACGCCGTCGTCGAGCCGCGTACCGAGGTCGGGGAGGGGGCCGCGGCGGGGGTGATTCAGGTGGTGCTGGAGGCGCAGCCGGGCGAGGAGTACCGCTTCGCTTCGGTCGAGCTGCCCGGACTGGCGGCGGCGGGGCCCGAAGCGGCCGAGTTGCGTAAGCTGTTCACCGTCAATCCCGGCGATCCGGTCGTCGCGCAGCAGGTGATCGATGCCGGCACAGCGCTCACCCATGCACTTGGCGAGCGCGGATTTGCGGAGGCTAAAGTCGGCGAGCGCCGGATCGAGCTCAACCACCAGACCCATCTCGCGACGCTGGTCCTGCCGGTCGATCCGGGCCCGGTGGCGAGCTTCGGCGCCATCCGCGTCACCGGCGATCCTCCATTCGGGGCGCGGCACCTGGCGACCATCGCGAGGTTCAAGCGCGGCGATCGCTTCGAGCGTTCGAAGGTCGATGATCTGCGCCGCGCGCTGATCGCCACCGGGCTGATCGCGGCGGCCGACATCCAGGTCGTCCCCGTTGACGGCGGGCGAACCGTCGACCTCGCGGTGCGGCTCGAGCCGGCGCCGACCCGCACCATCGCTGGCGAAGTCGGATATGGCACCGGGCAGGGCGCGCGGGTCGAGGCCAGCTGGACCAACCGCAATTTCTTCAATCCCGAAGGCGCGTTGACCCTGCGCGGCGTCGCAGGGACGAACGAGCAACTCGCCGCGGTGCAGCTTCGCCGGAGCAATTTCCGCCGCCGCGACCAAGTGCTCAACCTGCAGGCGCTGGCGGCCAACCAGCAGTTCGACGCCTACCGGGCCAAAACGGTGTCGCTGTCCGGGAACATCGAGCGGCAGAGCAATTTCATCTGGCACAAGAAATGGACCTGGTCCTACGGCGCGGAGCTGCTCGCGACCGACGAGCAGGGGGTCTATGGGCCCGCCGGGATCGAACAAACGCGCACTTTCCTGATTGCCGCCGCGCCGCTCATTCTGGGCTATGACGACAGCGACAGCCTGCTCGACCCGACGCGCGGCTTTCGCCTCACCGGGCGCCTCGCTCCGGAAATCTCCGCGCATGGCGGGCGCTTCACTTATGCGCGCACCCAGATCGACGCTAGTGCCTACAGGCCGGTGTCCGAACGGGTCGTCGTAGCCGGGCGCATCCGCCTCGGTACGATCATCGGGGCCGGCGTATACGACATCGCCCCGTCGCGGCGGTTCTATTCCGGCGGCGGCGGATCGGTGCGTGGTTACGGTTACCAGCAGCTCGGTCCCAAAGACGTGGATGGCGATCCCAGCGGCGGCCGCGGCCTCGCCGAGTTCGCGCTCGAGGCGCGAATTCGCCTGAACCAGCTCGGCGGCAATTTCGGCGTCGTGCCGTTTTTCGACGGAGGGTCGCTGACGACCGAACTCCTTCCGAGCCTCAAGGACTGGCGTTTCGCCGCGGGCCTTGGATTGCGATATTATTCGAGCTTCGGTCCGATCCGCATCGATGTCGGCGTGCCGCTCAACCGGCAAAAGGGCGACGGCCTGGTCGCGGTCGCGGTGTCGCTCGGCCAGGCCTTCTGATCGTGCCCGACACGATCGTAAGTGCAAGCCCGGAAGCCACCCCCGACGGGGTTCCGGATGCCGGCCGGCCGCCAGTCAGACTGCGCAGCGACTGGCCGCGCCGCCTGCTCAACGAGCTGTTCGCGGCGTTCATCGCGCTGCTTATCCTGCTGGTGGTCGCAATCGTCCTCCTCGACACCGCGCCGGGTCATCGCTTCATCGCCGACCGCATCGCGAGGATTGAGACATCTTCGGGGCTCAATATCCGCATCGGCCGGATCGAGGGGTCGATCTTCGGCCAGTCGGAGCTCAAGAACGTGCGCGTGTCGGACACGAAGGGCGTGTTCCTGACGTCGCCCTCGATCAAGCTCGATTGGGCGCCCGCGGCCTGGCTGCGCAATGAATTGTCGATCGACAGCCTGACCGCCGAGCGGGTCACGCTGATCCGCCGTCCGGCGCTTCGGCCGAGCCTCAAAAAGGGGCCGATGCTGCCGCGATTCGACATCCACATCGGCCAACTCAGGATCGACCGGCTAGTGATCGGGCCGCAGGTTGCCGGGACCGCGCGCAGCGGGCGCGTGCAGGGCAAGGCCGATATCCGTTCCGGGCGCGCCTTGGTCGAGTTGATGGCGCTGATCGACCGGGGCGGCGACCGCATCGCAATCAACATCGACGCCGAGCCGGACCGCGACAAGTTCGACATCGGGGCGCGGGTCATCTCGCCCGCAAACGGGCTGGTTCCGGCGCTGGCGGGGACAAAGCGCTCGATCAATCTCGCGCTCGATGGCGATGGCACCTGGTCGCGGTGGCGCGGGACGGCCGCCCTCGACCTTTCGGGGCGCCCGACTGCGCGGCTCGCTCTGGCGGTCGACAAGGGCCGCTACCGGCTGGCCGGCAAATGGGCTCCGGCGCAATTCCTCAAGGGACGGCTGTTGAAGCTGACCGCGCCGACGGTCGACATCACTGGCGAAGCAACCTTTGAGAACCAGGTCGTCGACGGCCGCCTGACCGCCCGCTCGGCGGCGCTCAACGTCGTCGCTCGCGGTGCGGTGGACCTCGCCGAGCGCCGCTACGGCGATTTGCGCATCGGCGTCGATCTGCGCCGCCCGCAAGCCTTGTTCACCAACATGACCGGCCAGGCGGTGCGGCTGGTGTGGACGCTCGACGGCCCGTTCGAGACCGCGAATTATTCCTACCGGCTGACATCCATCGGGGTGAAATTCGACAACACCGGCTTCGTCGGGCTCCGCGCCGAGGGGCGGGGCAAATTATCGCCGTGGCCGATGCGCGTGCCGTTGCGCCTGTCGGCCAAGGCCATCACGGGCGTTGGCGACGTCGCCGGCGCGATTCTCGCCAACGCGAAGGTAGAGGGCTGGCTGTCGCTAACGCCCAAGCTGTTGCGCGGGGACAATCTGCGCCTGACCAGCGCCAAGTGGAACGGCAAATTGTCGCTTCTGGTCGACCTCGTGAACGGGCGCTTTCAGCTGCTGCTGTCGGGCACCATGAAGCGCTATCTCATCCCCGGCCTTGGGATCGTCGATATCGTCACCGATGCGAGAGTCGTCCCGGGCCCCCGCGGGCGGGGGACGATTGTAACGGGAACCGCCAAGGCCTGGGTGCGGCGGCTCGACAATCGATTTTTCGCCGATCTGACCGGCGGCCTGCCGCGGCTCGAAACGAGGTTCCAGCGCGGTAATGACGGGATCGTCCATTTCTCCGGTCTCGAGATATATTCGCCCAAGCTGCGCCTGTCGGGTTCCGGCCAGCGCTTCCGCGACGGGACCTTCCATATAGTCGCGCGCGGCCGCCAGGCGGAATATGGACCGGTCAGGCTGATACTCGACGGGCCTATCGAACGGCCGCGGCTCGATCTTCTGCTCGACCGGCCGAACGAGGCGCTCGGGCTGCGCGCGGTGCGGCTGTTGCTGGTCCCCAGCGCGACCGGGTTCGAATATCGCGCGAGCGGCGGCTCAAAGCTCGGGCCGTTCACGTCGAACGGCCGGATCCTGCTGCCGAAGGGCGGGCGGACGGTGGTCGCGATCGCTTCGCTCAACGCCGGCGGCGCGCAGGCCAGCGGCAGCCTCCGCTCGGACCCCGGCGGCTTTACCGGGCGGTTGACGCTCGCCGGCGGGACGCTCGACGGGACCCTCGATTTCGCACCGGTCGGCGGGGCGCAGCGGATCGAGGCTCATCTGAACGCCAGCGGGGCGACTTTTCCCGGCGCGTTTGCGGTGCGCAGCGGGCGCGTCGACGGGACGATCATTCTCGCGGACGGCCGCACCACCCTCGACGGGACAATCGACGCGCGGGGCATCGAGGCGAGCGGCATTTCGCTTGCCCGGCTGACCGCCAACGCCCGGCTGGTCAACGGCGCCGGCCAAGTCCGAGCGGCCTTTGCCGGGCGCCGCGGCGCGGCTTTCTCCTTCACCACCGTCGCCGACGTGTCGCCCGACCGCATCAGCTTGACCGGCAGCGGACAGATCGAGCGCAAGCCGATCGTCTTGCGCGAGGCGGCCGTCTTGACCCGCGACGGCGACGGCTGGGCGTTGGCGCCGACGCAGCTCGGCTTTTCGGGCGGCACCGCGCGGGTCTCGGGGCGCAGCGGCTCGCGGCCCGAGGTCCATGCCGAGCTTCGCGGGATGCCATTGGAAGTGCTCGACATCGCCTGGCCTGGTCTCGACCTTGGCGGGTCTGCCACCGGGCGTCTCGATTATGCCTGGAAGGGCGATCGCAGCGGCCGGGTAGACCTCAAGGTCCGCGGTCTCAGCCGCGCCGGGCTGCTGATGGCGTCGAAACCCATCGATGTCGCGCTGGCCGCGTCGATTGACGGCGACAGCGCCGCGATCCGCGCCGTCGCCGGCAATGGTGGAAACATTATCGGCCGCGCGCAAGCGAGATTTATGCCGCTGGGGCGCGGCCCGCTGGTGGCCGAACTGCTCAATGCCCCTCTCGCCGCCCAGATTCGCTACGTCGGCGACGCCGGGACTTTGTGGCGGCTCACGGGAACCGAAATATTCGACTTGTCGGGCCCGCTGGCGATCGGCGCGGACGTCGGCGGACGGCTCGCCGACCCGGTCATCCGCGGCTCGCTCAAGATCAGCAATGGGCGGCTGGAAAGCGCGGTCACCGGAATGGTCATCACCGGTCTTGGTGCGGAGGCGCGCTTCTCAGGGCCGCAGTTGATTTTCTCGAGGATCGCGGGAAGCACGGCCGGCGGGGGCACGCTGAGCGGAGGCGGCTCGGTGACGTTCGCTGACGGCCGTACCGCGCTCAACCTCAATTTCAACGCTGCCCAGGCGCAATTGCTCAACCGCGACGACATTGCAGCGCGCGTCACGGGGCCGATTGCCATCCGCTCCGACGGGAACGGCGGCAACATTACGGGCAACCTTCACCTCGACCGCGGCCAGTTCCGTCTCGGCCGCGCGAGCGGCGCGGCCGACGTGCCTCGTCTCCAGGTGCGCGACACCGGGATCGATCCCGGAGAAGTCATTGAAGTCGCCGACCTGCGCCCATGGCGGCTCGACGTGAAGCTTGCCGGGCGAGACCTGCGCGTCACCGGCCTCGGCATATCGAGCCAATGGAGCACCAAGCTGCAGATCGGCGGCACCGCCGACGCGCCGCGGTTCACCGGCCGCGCCGACCTCGTGCGCGGCGACTATGATTTCGCCGGCCGCAACTTCAAGCTCGACCGCGGGATTATCCGCTTCAATGGCGAAAGCCCGCCCGACCCGCTGCTCGACATTCGCGCGCAGGCGCAGGTCCAGGGCCTCGACGCTAGCGTGCTCGTCCGGGGAACCGGGCAAAAGCCCGAAATCACGTTCGCCAGCACTCCCCAGCTGCCGCAGGACGAGCTTCTGTCGCGGATCCTGTTTGGCACCTCGATTACCAATTTGTCCGCGCCCGAAGCGCTCCAGCTCGCCTCGGCCGTGGCCGCGCTGCAGTCGGGATCCGGCAGCCTCGACCCAATCAACGCGCTTCGCCGCGCGGTCGGGCTCGACCGGCTGCGCATCGTTCCGGCTGACGTAGCCACGGGCCAGGGCACTGCCATCGCCGCGGGCAAATACATCACGCGCAAAATGTTCGTCGAAGTGATCAGCGACGGGCAAGGTTACTCGGCGACGCGGGTCGAATATCAAATCACACGCTGGCTCTCGCTGCTGTCGAGCATCTCGACGATCGGCCGCTCGAGCGCGGCGGTGCGCGTAAGCAAGGATTATTAGGTCGGGGGCGCGTGGCGGGGGCTCCGGACGTAGAATTAGTCATCATCGATTGCTTCCTTGCCGCGCACCTCGCAAAAGACGCGACCAGGAGGACGGGGCATGGAAACCGGCGTAATCATCTCGCTTGCGATCTATTTCGTCGCAATGCTCGGGATCGGTCTTTGGGCGTGGCGAAAATCGACCGACGATATCGACGGATATTTGCTTGGCGGCCGCAAGCTCAGCCCCTCGGTGGCGGCGCTTTCTGCGGGCGCGTCCGATATGTCGGGCTGGCTGCTGCTCGGACTTCCAGGCGCGGCATTCGTCGCCGGGTTGAGCGCCGGCTGGATTGCGGTCGGCCTGTTCGTCGGCGCATTGCTCAATTACATCATCGTCGCGCCGCGGCTGCGCGTGCACACCGAGCGGACCGGCGATTCCATCACCATCCCGGAGTTCTTCGAGAAACGGTTCGAGGACCGAAGCCACATGCTCCGGGTCATCGCCTCGGTGGTGATCATCGTCTTTTTCACGCTCTACACCTCGGCCGGCGTGGTCGCCGGCGGCAAGCTGTTCGAAAGCGCGTTCGGCGCGGATTATGCGCTCGGATTGTGGATCACTGCCGGCGTGGTCGTGATCTACACCTTGTTCGGCGGCTTCCTCGCGGTCAGCGTGACCGACTTTGTCCAGGGCTGCATCATGTTCGTTGCGCTAGTCCTGCTGCCTGTTGTCGCATTTTCGCAGTTGGGCTGGGAGTTCACCGGAGCGCTCGAAGCAGCCAAACCGGGCGCGTTCGACATCTTCGCCAACATGACGGCGCTTGCGATCATCTCTTCGCTTGCCTGGGGTCTTGGCTATTTCGGCCAGCCGCACATCATCGTCCGGTTCATGGCGGTTCGATCCGTCCGCGACGTGCCCGCGATGCGCAACATCGGGATGACGTGGATGGGCGTCGCGCTGATCGGGGCGCTCGCGACCGGCCTGGTCGGCGCCGCTTACGTGGCCCGGACAGGCACGCCGCTCAGCGACCCGGAAACAATCTTCATCCTGCTCGCCGATGTGCTCTTCCACCCGCTGATCACGGGCTTCCTGCTCGCCGCGCTGCTCGCCGCGATCATGAGCACCATTTCCTCCCAGTTGCTCGTCTCGTCGAGCTCGCTGACCGAGGATTTCTACCGCATCTACCTGCGCCAGGACGCGAGCCAGAAGGAGCTGGTGACGGTCGGCCGCGCCTGCGTGCTGGTCGTGGCGCTTGTCGCCATCTGGCTCGCACACGACCGTGACAATACGATCCTCGGCCTGGTAGCCAACGCATGGGCGGGGTTCGGCGCCGCTTTCGGCCCACTCGTCATCCTGTCGCTGACGTGGAAGCGGCTGACGCGCAACGGCGCGCTTGCCGGCATAGTCGTTGGCGCTGCGACGGTTCTGTTCTGGATTTATGCGCCGGTCCTGAATGGGCCGGCGGACCAACGCACTCTGAGTTCGATCGTCTATGAGATCGTGCCTGGTTTCCTTCTGGGCGGGCTTGCCGCAATTCTCACCAGCCTCGCCGGTGGGCCGCCGCCGCAAAGCGTGGTCCGCACGTTCGAGGACAGCGAAGCCGAAGTTCGCGCCGCCAAGACGGCCTGAGCCATGGCCAGTATTGCCGCCGCGCCGCGCCGGAGCCGCCTGCGCAACATCCTCGGCGGATCGGCCGGCAATCTGGTCGAATGGTTCGACTGGTACGTCTATTCGGCGTTCGCTCTCTATTTCGCGCACGCCTTTTTCCCCAAGGGCGACCAGACCGCGCAGCTGCTCCAGACCGCCGCGGTGTTCGCGGTCGGTTTCGCGATGCGCCCGATCGGCGCCTGGGCAATGGGGATCTACGCCGACCACAAGGGCCGCAAGGCGGGCTTGAGCCTGTCGGTCTCGCTGATGTGCGTCGGCTCGCTGCTGATCGCGGTCGCTCCGACCTATGCCCAGATCGGTCTGTTCTCGCCCGCGATTCTGCTCGTCGCGCGGCTGATCCAGGGGCTTAGTCTGGGCGGCGAATATGGCTCCAGCGCGACCTATTTAAGCGAGATCGCGGACCGCGACCGGCGCGGTTTCTGGTCAAGCTTCCAATATGTGACAATCATCGGCGGCCAGCTGTGCGCGCTTGCGCTGCTCGTCGTGCTGCAGCTCGCGCTGGGCGACCAGGCGATGCAGGACTGGGGCTGGCGGATCGGCTTTTACGCCGGGGCGGCTCTCGCGGTGGTGGTGTTCATCATCCGCCGCAAGCTCGACGAGACGCTGAGCTTCGAGAATGTCGCGGCTGCTCCGACGCGGCGCAAGTCGAGCGTTGGCAACCTGTTCCGCGACCATCCGCGCGAGGCGTTCCTCGTGATCGCGCTTACCGCCGGAGGGACCGCGGCGTTCTACGCCTACACCATCTACCTCCAGAAATTCCTAGCCAATACCGGCAGCTTCGACCGCGCCACAGCGTCGCGCATCATGACCGTCGCGCTAGCGTGCATGCTGCTCATCCAGCCCCTCGCGGGACGCTTGTCCGACCGCATCGGGAGGCGCCCGCTAATGATCTTCTTCGGCACCTCCGCCGCGCTCTTCACCTATCCGATTTTCGTCACCCTCGAGACGATCGAAAGCGTTCCGGCAGCGTTCGCACTGGTGATGCTGAGCCTGGTGATCGTCACCGGCTACACGTCCATTAACGCGATCATCAAGGCCGAGATGTTTCCCGCCGACATCCGCGCGCTGGGCGTCGCATTACCCTTTGCAATCGCCAACGCGATCTTCGGCGGCACCGCCGAATATGTCGCGCTCTACCTCAAAGGCATCGGCCACGAGCGCTGGTTCTATTTCTATATCTCCGGCCTCGCGGCGCTCTCGCTCATCGCCTACATCCGGATGCGCGAGACGCGGACCAACAGCCTCATCGCCGAGGAATGATCGTGCGCGCTAGCCTGAATAATACATGTCGAACTCGACCGGGGACGGCGTGGTTTCCCAGCGCATCACTTCTTCCCATTTGAGCTCGATGTAGCTGTCGATCTGGTCGTCGCTGAAGACGTCACCGCGGGTCAGGAAGGCGCGGTCGTTCTGCAGCGACACCAGCGCCTCGCGCAGGCTTCCGCACACCGTCGGCACGTTGACCAGCTCCTGCGGCGGCAGATCGTAGAGATTCTTGTCCATCGGGTCGCCGGGATGGATGCGGTTCTGGATGCCGTCGAGGCCGGCCATCAGCAGAGCCGAATAAGCGAGATAGGGGTTGGCAAGCGCGTCCGGGAAGCGGAACTCGACGCGCTTGGCCTTCTCGCCAGCGCCATAGGGAATACGGCACGAGGCCGACCGGTTGCGCGAAGAATAAGCCAGCAGCACCGGCGCCTCGAAGCCCGGCACAAGGCGTTTGTAGCTGTTGGTGGTCGGGTTGGTGAAGGCGTTCAGCGCGCGGGCGTGCTTGATCACGCCGCCGATGAAATAAAGCGCCATTTCGCTCAGGCCTGCATAACCGTTGCCGGCGAACAGCGGCTTGCTGCCCTTCCAGATCGACATGTGGGTATGCATGCCGCTGCCGTTATCCTGGGCGATCGGCTTGGGCATGAAGGTCGCGGTCTTGCCGTAAGCCTGGGCGACCATGTGGACGACATATTTGTAAATCTGCATCCGGTCGGCAGTCTCGACCAGCCCGCCGTAGGTCAGGCCGAGCTCATGCTGGGCGGCGGCGACCTCGTGGTGGTGCTTGTCCATCGGCAAGCCCATTTCGATCATCGTCGCAACCATCTCGCCGCGTATGTCCATCGCGCTGTCGACCGGCGCGACGGGGAAGTAACCGCCCTTCGCGCGGGGACGATGGGCCATGTTGCCGCCGTCATAATCGCGGCCGGTGTTGGTCGGCAGCTCGATATCGTCGATCCGGTATCCGCTTGCCGAATAGCCGTCCTCGAAGCGGACGTCGTCGAACATGAAGAATTCGGCTTCGGGGCCAACATAGACGTCATCGCCGATCCCGGTCGCCTTCACATAAGCCTCGGCGCGCGTGGCGGTGGAGCGCGGGTCGCGGCCGTAAAGCTCACCGGTCGAAGGCTCGACGACGTTGCAGAACAGGATCAGCATCGGCGTCGCGGAAAAGGGATCGACATAGGCCGCCTGAAGGTCCGGCTTCAGGATCATGTCGCTCTCGTTGATCGCCTTCCAGCCGGCGATCGAGCTGCCGTCGAACATGAAGCCATCCGTCAGCATGTCGTCGTCGATGACGCGGCTGGCCATCGTCAGATGCTGCCATTTGCCCTTGGGATCGGTGAAGCGCAGGTCGACCCACTCGATTTCCTCGTCCTTCAGCCGCGAAAGAATCTTGCCTGCGTCGCTCGCCATGATGATTACCCGTCCCTTAACGCTCCCCGCTCGGGCGGGGCGAATTTCCGTGCTTCGCCTGAAATACCCAGGCGCTCCCCGCTTCGCGGAAAGGCCAGGCGGTGATTCGGGCTTGGGTGCGGAAGATTCCCGACGCGCGGCCAAGAGTCAGGGGCCCGGCGAATATTTCACCGCATTCGCGCGCCTGCCGCTTGCCCCGTCGCTCGGCCCCGCTAGGGTCCTGTTCGGGGGGAAATTGCCATGCTGATCGCCTTGTTGGTGCCGCTCGGACTGGTCGCGGCGCTTTTCCTGTTCATTCTGGTTCGCGACGCTATCCGACGCCGGGCCGCGCCAAATCTCGAGGCTATAGCGATCGGCGCCGTCACGGATTTCTTCGATACGCTTGGCATTGGTTCGTTCGCGCCAACGATGGCGTGGTTCAAATTCCGCAACCTAGTCGCCGACCGCGTGATCCCGGCGACGATGCTGGTTGGGCACACGCCGCCAGCACTCGCGCAGGGCATAATCTTCCTCGTGCTGCTCGGCGTCGGGGTCGACCCGGTGCTCCTCGTCGGTTGCTCGCTCGCGCTGCTGATGGGCGGCCTGCTCGGTGCGCCGCTGGTCAGTCGAGCCCGGGTCTGGGTGGTTCAACTGGTGGTGGCAATCGCGCTGCTCATCGCCGCCGTCCTCTATACGATGACCAACCTTCACCTGATGCCGGGCGGGGGGACCGCCGGGTCGCTTCCGCTCGTCCTCATGATCATCGCCATCGCGGCGAACTTCATGTTCGGCGTCCTGCTCAATTTCGGAATCGGCAATTATGCCCCGTCGCTGGTCATGTTTAGCCTGATGGGCATGGACCCGAGGCTCGCCTTCCCGATCATGGCCGGCGGCGCCGGCCTGACCGGAGCGGCCGCCAGCATCCGCCACGTGATAATCGGCAAGATCAATCTCAAGGTCGCGCTGGGCATCGCCATCGGCGGTATTCCCGCGGTCCTCGTCGCGGCCTTCCTCGTCAAGTCGATGCCGCTCGACCTGCTACGCTGGCTAGTGATCGTGGTCGTGCTCTACGCCGCGGCGGTAATGCTTCGCGCCGCGCTAATCGGGCGCCGCGCGCCGCTGCAGCAGGACGAAGAGCCGGTTCCGGTCATTTGACCGGCGGCTGCCGCTCGGAGGCCCTTGGCAGCCGCGCAGCCCCTCGCTATCAGGCCCGCCAATCGCTCCGGGCGCGCGCCCGGGTCGACGTCGCTGACGTGCCTCTCGGCACCGCAGTCCAAGCGTTCAAAGGGTGAGCATGGCCAGTAAGGCACAGTCCGCTGAAGCATCCCGCGCAAGCGCCATGGCGGCCGATCAGCAAGGCGCTGACGGCGTTCGCCGGCGCGACTTCCTCAACGTTGCCGCGGTCAGCTTCGTAGGGGTCGGCGGCGTCGCCGCGCTCGCGCCGCTGATCGTCCAGATGTCGCCCTCGGCCGACGTCCTTGCGATGTCGACCACCGAGGTCGATATTTCGAAGGTCGTTCCGGGGCAGGGGATCAAGGTCAGCTGGCGCAAGCAGCCGGTGTTCGTGCGCAACCTGACGCCCAAGGAGATTGCCGAGGCCAATGCGGTGCCGATGGCGGACTTGCGCGACCCGCAGACGCTTGCGCAGCGGACCAAGCCGGGCAAGGCCAACTGGCTGATTACACTCGGGGTTTGCACGCATCTGGGTTGCGTCCCGCTGGGCATCGGCGAGGGCGAGAACAAGGGCCCCTATGGCGGCTATTTCTGCCCGTGCCATGGCAGCGCTTATGACACGGCCGCGCGAATCCGAACCGGGCCGGCGCCGACCAACCTCCTGGTGCCGGAATATGAGTTCACGTCGCCGACCACCGTTCAGATCGGCTAGGGGCAAAGACAAATGAGCTTTTCCTGGGCCAGGCCCTACGAACCCAAGACCAGCCTCGGGCGCTGGTTCGACGAGCGGCTGCCGTTGCCGCGCCTCGTCTATGGCGCGATCGGCGGCGGCTATCCCGTCCCTCGAAACCTCAACTATTTCTGGAATTTCGGCGTCCTCGCCGGGGTTTTCCTGATGATCCAGATCATCACCGGGATCGTCCTGGCGATGCATTATTATTCATCGGCCGAAGGAGCGTTCAACTCGGTCGAGCACATCATGCGCAACGTCAACGCGGGGTGGCTGATCCGTTACGTCCACATGAACGGCGCGAGCTTCTTCTTCATCGTCACCTACATCCATATTTTCCGCGGGCTCTACTACGGATCGTACAAGGCGCCGCGCGAGCTGGTGTGGATGCTCGGCCTCGTTATCTACCTGCTGATGATGGCCACCGCGTTCATGGGCTATGTGCTCCCTTGGGGGCAGATGAGCTATTGGGGCGCCCAGGTCATCACCGGCTTCTTCTCCGCGTTTCCGTTCGTCGGCGATCCGATCCGCATCTGGCTGCTCGGCGGCTACGTGCCCGACCAAGCGACGCTGACCCGCTTCTTCTCGCTCCATTATCTGCTGCCGTTCGTGATTGCCGCGGTGGTCATCCTGCACATCTGGGCGCTGCACATTCCGGGCTCGAGCAACCCGACCGGGGTCGACGTCAAGGAAGAGCGCGACACGCTGCCGTTCCACCCGTTCTACACCGCCAAGGACGGCTGGTTCGCCGGCGCCTTCCTGATCCTGTTCGCGCTCGTCACCTATTTTGCCCCGAACATGCTTGGCCATCCCGACAATTACATCCCGGCCAATCCGCTCGCGACGCCGGCGCACATCGTGCCCGAATGGTATTTCCTGCCATTCTACGCGATCCTCAAATCGTTCACGGTCGACTTCATCCTCGATGCCAAGCTGTGGGGCGTGCTGGCGATGTTCGCGTCGATCCTGCTGCTGTTCTTCCTGCCGTGGATCGACAAGTCACCGGTGCGCTCGGGCAGCTACCGCCCGATGTTCAAGCGTTTCTTCTGGCTGCTGATGCTCGATGTTTTGATCCTTGGATGGGCCGGCGGCGCAACCCCGACGCCAGTGGTGGTGGCGGTCAGCCAGATCGCGACCGCTTATTACTTCCTCCATTTTCTCGTCATTCTGCCGCTGGTGTCGTCGTTCGAACGGACGCTGCCGCTGCCCGTTTCGATCAGCCAGTCGGTGCTCCATGGCGAGGCGGCGGAAAGCGCACCCGTCGGCAGCGGTCCAGCTGGTCCGTCCCGCGGCTCGCGCGCCGCGACAGCGAATTAAGGGGACGGCAAAACCATGGTTCGCTTAGTCGGTTTTATCGTCGGGCTCGGCTTCGTCGGGGTCCTGCTGATCTCCTTCTTCGTCAACGTCAGCGATTATATGTCAACTCCCGAGGAGCCGTCCGCCGAGCATGAGTTCCACAAGGAACCCAAACCGCTCGCGCTGGCCAGCGACGGGATGCTGGGCAAGTTCGACGAGCGACAGCTGCAGCGCGGTTTCCAGGTTTATGCCGAGGTCTGCGCCGCGTGCCACGGCCTCAACCTGGTCGCGTTCCGCAACCTCGCGGACCTTGGCTACAATGAGCCCGAGATCAAGAAGATCGCGGCCGACTGGAAAATCCAGGTGCCGTCGGTCAACCCGGACACCGGCGAAGCGGCCGGCCGCAAGGCTATCCCGTCCGATACCTTCCCGGACCCATTCCCCAACGAGATTGCGGCTCGCGCTGCAAACAATAATGCTTATCCGCCCGACTTGTCGCTGATCGCCAAGGCGCGCGAAGGCGGTGCGGCCTACACTTATTCATTGCTCACCGGCTACCAGCGGCCGCCGGCCAAGCTGCTCAAGGAATTCCCCGCCTCACGTCCGGGCCCCGGGCTTCATTACAATCCCTATTTCGCCAATTTGAACATCGCCATGCCGCCGCCGCTGACGACCAACGGCCAGGTCAGCTACGCCGACGGCACTCCGGCAACCGTCGACCAGATGGCCAAGGACGTGTCGGCATTCCTGGTATGGGCGGCCGAGCCCAACCTTGCCCGGCGTCATGCCGCCGGCTTCGCAGTGGTGATCTTCCTGTTGTTCGCGACCGTGCTCGGCTATCTTGCCTATCGCCAGCTGTGGGCGACGGCCAAGCGCCAAGTGCGGGTTACGGGCGCGCTTGAGGCCAAGAACCAGGCCAAGAGCCGCAGCGCCAAGTCGAAAGCCGGCATCGCCGGTTAAGCGCCTGCGTTGGAACGATTTTGGCCTCGCTGCAGGAACGGTAACAGGCTATGCGCGTTCCTGACCTGACCGACTTGTATTTTCGGCAGGACAAAAAACCCATGCGTATTCCTTTCATTTCCCTCATCGCGGCGAGTGCAATCGCGCTTGGCGGCTGCGCCTATGGCGGCATCGGCCTCGGCTACGGCGACCCATATTCAAGCTATGGCTACGGCAGCCCCTACGGCTACGGCGGCTATGGCTATAACAGCGGCTATTACGGCGGTTACGGCTACGGCTACGGCAGCCCCTACGGTTACGGGTCCAGCAACGGCTATGGCTACGGATCGCCATATTATGGCTGGTACGACGGCTATTATTATCCCGGCACCGGCTATTATGTGTACAACAGCTCTCGCCAGCGCGTCGTCTGGAGCGACAGCCAGCGCCGTTACTGGACCGATCGCCAGAAGCGCGCCGCGAGCCAGGGCGTCAAAGTGGTCTCGTCGCCCAACTGGACTGCCTTCGAGCGCCCAACGCGGACGACCACGATCAGGTCGCGGGACCGTCTCGCGCAGCAGCGCGCAGCCGCCGAGCAACGCCGCGCCGAGCGGCGCACCGAGCGTGCCGCGACCCGCACCGAGCGCGCGACGACGCGCACCGAGCGAGTGAAGGTGCGGACGAGCGATGACGACGACGATCGCAGGACTCGCCGGCGGCCGAACTAGGTCTGCTGCTCGGCCGGGCGGCGGCGAATGAGGACGATCAACTCGTAGGTCATCACCTGCTCGCCATCCTGGTTGGTGACGATAGTCTTGGTGCGGAATGAGCCCATGTCCGGCTTGCTGCGGGAAGCCGTCTTGTCGATGATCTTGCCATGCACGTGGATCGTGTCGCCGGGGTAGACGGGCTTGCGCCAGCGCAATTCGTCGATCCCCGGTGACCCGAGCCCCGCCTGTTCGCCGTCGACGACGTGGCGGGCGATGACGCCCATGGTCATCGCGCAGGTGTGCCAGCCGCTCGCGGACAAGCGTCCGAAATGAGTCCTGGCCGCTGCCTCGTCCGAGAGATGGAACGGCTGCGGGTCGTATTTCCTGGCGAACTCGAGCACTTCCTCGCGGGTGACATCGTAGCTGCCGAAATAGGTCTCAGCGCCGATCTGCAGATCTTCGAAATAATGCATCGCGCGGCCTATAACCGCCGAGGCGGCTTGGCGCGAGCAGGGCCGACGCGCTAGGCTCGCGGGGTGGCGAGCGAGGCAATCCAGTACGGCCGATGGCATCCCCGCCTGATCGAGGCGGCGATAGCGCTGAACGACAACCGCCTCGACGTCGCCGAGCGCCTGCTCAAACCCCATCTCAACGAGGATCCGTTCGACGCGGCGGCAATCCGCATGCTCGCCGAGCTCGCGGCTCGGCTGGGCCGGTGGCGCGATGCTGAAAATCTGCTTCGCCGGGCAGTCGAGCTCGCGCCCGAGTGGGCTGCGGCCAAGGCCAACCTTGCGCTTGTGCTTGGTCGCATGGGGCGCCCGGCGGAAGCGATGGAGTTGCTGGACGACGTGTTCGCGCTCGAGCCGGAAGACCTTGGTCATTGGAACCTCAAGGCGGCCACGCTCGGCCGGCTCGGCGACTTCGAACAGGCGATCGACCTTTATGAAAAGGTCCTCGAGAAATCGACGCACCAGCCCCGCATTCTGCTGAGTTACGGCCACCTGCTCAAAACGGTCGGACGCCACGCGGACGGCCTTGCCGCCTATCGCAAGGCAATCGCGTTGAAGCCCACCCTCGGCGAGGCCTGGTGGAGCCTTGCCAATCTCAAGACCGTGAAGTTCAGCGACGATGATGTTGCGGCAATGGACGCCGCGTTGAAGCGATCCGATCTGGAAGAGGACGACCGGCTGCACCTGGAGTTCGCGATGGGTAAAGCGATGCACGATGCCGGCAACCCGCAGGAGGCGTTCCGCCATTATGCGTCCGGGAATGCGATCCGGCTCAAGCAGCAGCCCTACCAGCCGGGCAAGTTCAGCCACAGCGTCGACCGCTGTATCGAGCTATTCACGCCAAGCGCCTTCGCCGAGCGCCAGGGCGGTTGCGACGCGGCGGATCCGATCTTCATCGTCGGCATGCCGCGCGCGGGATCGACGCTCGTCGAACAGATATTGAGCAGCCACAGCCAGGTCGAGGGAACCTCGGAGCTGTCCGATATTCCGGCGCTTGCATCCAGGGTCGGCCGCTATCCGGCGGCCATCCTCGATTTGTCCGAGGATCAGCGGCGTGACCTGGGTGCCGAATATCTGAAGCGTACGGCGGTCCAGCGGCGGACTGACCGGCCGTTGTTCATCGACAAGTTGCCGAACAACTGGCTCTACGTCCCATTCATTCAACTGATCCTGCCCAACGCCAAGATCATCGACGCGCGCAGGCATCCGCTCGCGTGCTGCTTTTCGAACTTCCGCCAGCATTTCGCGCGAGGTCAGGCATTCACCTACGACCTTGAACATGTCGGCCGCTATTACGCTGACTATGTGCGGTTGATGGCGCACATCGACGCTGTGCTTCCCGGGCGCGTGCACCGCGTCATCTACGAACGGATGGTCGAGGATACCGAGGCCCAAGTCCGCGCCTTGCTTGAGTATTGCGGGCTGGACTTCGAACCGGCGTGTCTCGAATTCTACAAAACCGACCGCGCCGTGCGCACCGCGAGCTCGGAGCAGGTGCGCCGGCCGATCTACCGCGAGGCGACCGAGGAATGGCGCCCGTACGAGCCATTTCTCGATCCGCTCAAGGCCGCGCTTGGACCGTTCGCCGCGACCTATCCGGACCTTCCCGCGTCCTGAACGCAACGGTTCCGCAACAATCGTAATCTGCGACTGACTAGGCGTTGACATTCGTCAGCCGCTCTGTCGCAATGCGCCTGCAAATCCATTGGGGGGTTCTGGCATGAACGATCGCTCGTTCCGCGCGCTGACGCTGGGACTTCTCGCTTCGACCGCACTGGCCTCGCCGGCTTTTGCCCAGACACCCGATCCGGTTGATGCGACACCGGAAACGCCGACCACGCAGTCGCCCGCGCCGGCCACCAACGCCACCGACGTGACCGCGCCTCCGCCAGCGGTCCAGCAGGCCCAGGACGGCGTCGTGCCGGACGAAACCGAGATCGTTATCACCGCGCAGAAGCGCGAGGAAAATCTCCAGAACGTGCCGATCAGCGTCGTCGCCATCGGCACGCGACGGCTCGACCAGCTCAATATCTCGAACTTCGAGCAATATACGCGGCAGCTCCCGTCGGTCAGCTTCCAGAGCGCCCAGCCGGGCGTCACCGTGGTCTACATGCGCGGGGTCGCGACCGGCGGCGACGGCAATCACTCGGGATCGCTGCCGTCGGTCGGCACCTATCTCGACGAGCAGCCGGTCACGACAATCGGCGGCACGCTCGACGTCCACATCTACGACATCGCGCGCATCGAAAGCCTCGCCGGCCCGCAAGGCACTCTCTACGGGGCGTCGAGCGAAGCCGGGACCATTCGCATCATCACCAACAAGCCTGAGCTCGGGGTTACGTCCGGCCGCATCGACGGCGAGCTTAACAAGGTCTCGCATGGCGGCGTCGGCGGCAAGCTTGAAGGCATGATCAACTTGCCGGTGACCGAGCGCATCGCCTTTCGCGCGGTCGCTTTTCACCAGCATGACGCGGGCTACATCGACAATATCTTCGGCACCCGCTCCTACTATATTTTCGACGAGAACGTCGCCGACGTCACCGTCAACAACGAGGACCAGGTAAAGAAGAATTTCAACAAACAGGACGTTTACGGCGGGCGCGCGGCGCTCAAGGTCGACCTCAACGACAATTGGACCGCGACGCCGACTTTCATGTTCCAGAAGCTAAAGTCCGAAGGCGTCTTCTTCTTCGATCCCGAGCTTGGCGAATATAACATCGACCGCTTCCGCGGCGACAAGCGAAGGGACCGTTTCTGGCAGGCGGCGCTGACGGTCCAGGGCAAGATCGGCAATTTCGACCTCACCTACGCCGGGGCCTATATGGATCGGCCGACCTATCAGGTCAGCGACTATGCCGATTACGCGGACGCATACGACTTCCTGTACGCCGATTATTATGACGGGCTGTACGGCCGCGGCCTGGCCATTTTCTATTATCTAGATTCCGCCGGCAATCGCACGATCAATCCCCAGCAATATATCATCGCTTCGGACCACTTCAGGAAACATAGCCAGGAAATTCGCATCGCATCGCCGGCGGAAAACCGGTTCCGCGTCATTGCGGGCCTGTTCTATCAGCGCCAGTCGAACCTGATCCACCAGGATTACAAGGTTGACGGGCTTCAAGACGCGATGTCCGTCAACGGGTTCCCCGGTACTTTGTGGCTGACGCAACAGGAGCGGGTCGACAAGGATTACGCCATATTCGGCGAAGCAAGCTTCGACGTCACGCCGCAGATCACGCTGACCGCAGGCGGACGCGGGTACAAGTTCGACAACAGCCTGATCGGATTCTTCGGCTTCGGCCGGAATCCTGGCGAAAACTTTACCGAGCAGCCATTCAACGTCGCGCTCAGCTCGAGAACCGGCGTCGCGGGTTGCTTCCTCAACAATGGCATGACCTTGCGCGAAGCCTATCTTGCCGGGCTGGATATCACTGCGATCGGCTTCGCGCCGACCGAAGTCGGCGGAAGTCCGTGCACCAACCTCGGCGTGTTCGAGGACGGCAGAGTGAAACCGAAGCGGATCAAGGACACCGGCTTCGTCTATCGGCTCAACGCGCAGTGGAAACCTCAAGACAATCTGATGTTCTACGCGACGGCCTCAAAGGGCTTCCGGCCTGGCGGAATCAACCGCCGCGGCGAGATTCCGCCCTATGACGCGGATTTCCTCTACAATTACGAGATTGGCTGGAAAACGACGCTCGGGCCGGTGCGCTGGAACGGTGCGATCTATCACCAGCTGTGGAAGAAATTTCAGTTCAGCTTTCTCGGCGAGAACAGCTTTACCGAGATCCACAATGGCCGGGACGCCCGGATCAACGGGCTTGAGACGGACGTGAATTACGTCCGCGGCGGCCTGACCCTGAATGCGGCGATGGCCTATACCGACGCCAAGACCAAGGGCGACGTTTGCGGCTTCGTCACCGAGGATGAGAATTGCACGGCGCCGAATTTCGTCGCCGTCCCGAGCGGCAGCCGGCTACCGGTCACGCCGAAGTTCAAGGCATCGACGACCGCGCGCTACAGCTGGCCGGCGTGGGCCGACGTCAGGGCGCATGTCCAGGGCGGCATCGCCTACAAGGGCTCGGCGCGAGCTACGCTGCGGTCGGCGTTGGCGCAGGCCGGCACGTTCCAGCTCGTCGACCCCAACGAGTATCTGGGACGCGTTCGCGCTTCGACCGTGGTCGATGCCTTCACCGGCCTCAGCTGGCCGAGGTGGAACGTCGAGGCGTTTGTCACAAACATTTTCGATAATCGGGATGAGCTGTCACGCGGCGTCAACTGCGGAAGCTGTTTCCGGACGTTGATCGTCCCCGGGCGGCCGCGCACGATTGGCGTTCGCGCCGGAATGAAATTCTAGAGCCACGACGGAGCAAAGTGCCGTCTTGCGCGTCGGCTGCGCATGAAACGCGGCGTTCGACTTGCGATAGGGATTACGGCGCTGGCGGCGCTGTGGCTGGTCATGATGGTGAGCGGGACGACCGCGCCGGACCGCGCGCTGCTCGATGCGCTTTACACGTCCGGCGCCCCCGGTCTGCGTAACTTCCTGCGCTACTTCACCCTCGTCGGAAATTGGCAGGCGGTGGTCGGGGTGAGCCTGGTCGCGGCCGCGTGGCTGTTGGCCACGGGGCATCGGCGCGCGGCCCTGCTGCTGCTTGGAATCACGCTGGTCGGGCGCGCTTTGGTCGAGGCGATGAAGCTCGGCGTCTATCGCAGCCGGCCGGAAATGACCGACCATCTCGTGCCTGTGTACAGTTTGTCGTTCCCGAGCGCGCACGCGGCGAATTCCATGATCCTGTGGCTGACGATCGCACTGCTGTTGCCGGAGCGCAAATGGCGCCCGGCGGCAGTGGTCGCCGCGTTATTCGTCAGCTTTGCAGTCGGGATTAGTAGGCCCATGCTCGGCGTTCACTGGCCGAGCGACGTGATCGGCGGCTGGGCGTTCGGCGCCGCCTGGGTGCTGGTAATGGTCGATCTGACCGGGCGCTGGCCGGGCCGAAGGCGGCCGCGGGCCGAAGTAGCGGATGCCCGATCCTAGACGTTGAAGCGGAACAGCAGGACGTCGCCGTCCTGCACGACATAATCCTTGCCTTCCGAGCGCAGCTTGCCGGCGTCCCGCGCGCCGGCTTCGCCGCCGCACGCGACGAAGTCGTCGAACGCGATCGTCTCGGCGCGAATGAATCCGCGCTCGAAGTCGGTGTGGATTTCGCCTGCTGCCTCGGGCGCGCGCGCGCCGCGACGGACGGTCCAGGCGCGCGATTCCTTGGGGCCCGCAGTGAAGAACGTGATCAAGCCCAGTAGTTCGTAGCCGGCGCGGATTACGCGGGTGAGGCCGGTCTCGCCAAGCCCCAGCTCGGCAAGAAATGCCTCGCGATCTTCCGGTTCCAAGGTTGCGATCTCGGCCTCGATTGCGGCTGATACGACCACGGCCTTCGCGCCTTCCGCTGCGGCGCGCTCGAACACGCGGGCCGACAGCGCATTGCCTTCGGCGGCATCGCCTTCGTCGACGTTGCATACGTAAAGCACCGGCTTGGCGGTCAGCAGCTGGGCGCGGGCGAGCGCTTTTTCTTCTTCGGCATCCTTGGGCTTGGTCAGCCGCGCAGGTTTCGACGCCCGCAGCAATTCGAGGGCCTGGCCAAGCACAGAGGCCTCGATCTTGGCCTCCTTGTCGCCCTGCTGCGCTTTCTTGATCAAATTTGGCACGCGCCGCTCGAGGCTGTCGAGGTCGGCGAGCATGAGCTCGGTCTCGACCGTCTCGGCGTCGGCGATGGGATCGACCCGGCCCTCGACATGGGTGACGTCGCCGCCCTCGAAGCAGCGCAGCACGTGAACGATTGCGTCGACTTCGCGGATGTTGGCGAGGAACTGGTTGCCGAGCCCTTCGCCCTGCGCGGCGCCGCGGACCAGCCCGGCGATGTCGACGAAGTCGATCTGGGTGCCGATTTCCTGCGCCGATTTGGCTATGCCGCGGATCCGGTCGAGCCGCTCGTCGGGAACCGCGACGCGGCCGATATTCGGCTCGATCGTGCAAAATGGATAATTGGCTGCCTGTGCCGCGGCAGTTTGCGTCAAGGCGTTGAAAAGCGTTGATTTGCCGACGTTCGGCAGGCCGACAATGCCGCAGCGGAAGCCCATGAAATGTCCTGAGATGGGGGAATCGTTGACGCGCGATAAGCATCCGTGCTGACAAATGCTAGCAGCGCGGGGGGAGGGATTGGAGAATGTGGCTCATGGCCTTGGGGCTCGCTCTCGTCGCTGCCGCTCAACCGGCGGCGAAAGTGCCGGAGACTGAGCGAGTAGCAGTCTCTCGCGCGCGACGCGATGGCGAGCACGGGCGCGAAAGGCTTGGCCGTCGCGGTGATCGATAACGGGCGGATTTCGTCCGTCCAGGCGTTCGGCGCGCGCAACGCGAAAGGCGAGCCGCTGACCGTCGACACCGTCATGTACGGCGCGTCGCTGACCAAGGCGGTCTTTGCCTACACCGTGATGCAGCTGGCCGAGGAGGGTCGAATTGATCTTGACCGGTCGATTGCCGATTATCTGCCCAAGCCTCTGCCGGAATACGGAAATCTGGACGCTTACGGCAATTGGGGAGACCTCGCCGACGACCCCCGGTGGCGAAAGATCACGCCGCGGATCCTGCTCCTGCACAGCGCCGGGTTTCGCAACTTCGCCTGGGACGAAGCGGATCAGAAGCTGCGCATCAATTTCGATCCCGGCACTCGCTATTCCTATTCGGGCGAAGGGATCATCCTGCTGCAGTTTGTGCTCGAGCGGGGACTCGGCCTGAAGCTCGGGGACGAAATGCAGCGCCGCGTGTTCGACCGCTTCGGCATGCCCAACACGAGCATGATGTGGCGTCCGGACTTCGCGGCGAACCTTGCCGATGGGTGGAAGGCCGATGGCAGCGTCGAACCCCATGACGAGCGCAGCAAGGTGCGCGCGGCGGGATCGATGGACACCAGCATCGCCGACTTTGCCAAATTTGCGGCTGGCTTCATGCGCGGGGAGGGGCTCAAGCCCGCGTCCCGCACGGAGATGCTTAGAGGCCAGCTGGCGATCAACTCACGGTCACAATTTCCAGTGATGGCTCCCGATGCGCCTGCGGCCGAGCGGCACAAGGAACTGGCGGCCGGGCTTGGAGTCGTCACATTCAACGGACCACAAGGTCCAGGCTTCTTCAAGGGCGGGCATAACGACAGCACCGCCAACATGTGGGCCTGCGTCGAGCGCGACAGGCGCTGCGTGGTAATCCTTTCGAACGACGTGCGGGCGGAGAAGGCATTCCCCAAACTGGTCGACGCGATCCTTGGCGACACCGGTTTGCCGTGGCGCTGGGAATATCCCAACGCCAACTGATCAGGCGAAGTTGAATGACACGCTGAGGCGCTCGCCCTTGCCGGAGCCGGCGAGCACTTCGTGCCGCAGCCAGCTTTCCCACATCAGCAGCAGGCCGGGCCGGGGGGGCACGGTTACGAACGGGCGCAGCTGGTCGGGGGCGTCGTCGCGGCGGCGCGGTGCCGCCATCATCAGGCCGAGGCGGGGATCCTCGAAGCGGATTGCGCCCGACCCCGGCGGAACTTCGACGTAAAAAGTGCCCGAAAGCACGCTGTGCGGGTGAATGTGTCCACTATGCTGTCCACCGCCCTTCAACAGATTTACCCACAGGCTGTCGAGCTTCGGCCGAATGTCCCAGCCAAGCTCCCGCGCGAAAGCCACGGCGTTTCTGGACAGTAGCCTGGCAAGATCTGCGAAGATGGGGTCGCGCGTCGTCAGATCGTTCAGCGAGGCATAGCTGGTGTAGCCCGGATAGGCATGATCACGCGCCCAGCGGCGGCCGGCATTATCGTCTTTGGCAAGCGTGCGGATCGAATGACCGAGCTCGCCGAGCAAATCCGCATCGGCGATCTCGGCGTCGAACAGCTGGGTTGCAAACAGGCTGCGCGTCATTCCTGGTGCATCCTCATCGCGACTTCGCTCATGAAACGCGCGTCGTCGCGGTCAGCGAGCCATTCGGCTTCGCTCGACAGGGCCGCAAGCAGGTCGCTGAGTGGCTCGAGCTCGCTCTTCGCGTAGTTGCTGAGCACATAGCCCGTGACGCGGTCCTTGTGGCCGGGATGGCCGATGCCGATGCGCACGCGCCTGAAGTCCGGGCCGAGCGATGCGTCGATCGACCGCAGTCCATTGTGGCCCGCGGTGCCGCCGCCAAGCTTCACTTTGACCTTGAACGGCGTGAGGTCGAGCTCATCGTGGAACACGGTCAGGGCCTCGGGTTCGAGCTTGTAGAAGCGAAGCGCCTGCTGAACTGCGTCGCCGCTGTCGTTCATGAAAGTTTGCGGCTTGACCAGCAGGACGCGGCTGCGGCCGATGCGGCCTTCGGCGACCAGGCTGCGGAATTTCTTGGTCCACGGCGAGAAGCGTTGCGTTTCCGCGATGATGTCCGCGGCCATGAAGCCGACATTGTGCCGGTGAAGCGCATATTGCGCCCCGGGATTTCCAAGGCCGACCCAGATTTGCATTCGCGTCCCCTAGCCTGTGGCGCGGGCAAAAAGAAACCGCCCGCCCGCGAGGGTGAGCGGTCTCTTTTGCGACCGAAGGAGGCTATTCGGCGCTCTTGTCGTCGCTTTCGGCGGTTTCGCCTTCCTCGCCCTCGGCGCCCTCTTCGCCTTCGCCCTCTTCGCCTTCGGCAGCAGCAGCGGCGGCGGCATCGTCGGCCTCGTCCTTCATCACCGACGGAGCAACGATGGTCGCGACGGTGAAGTCGCGGTCGTCGATCACCGGAGTCACGCCGTCAGGCAAAGTGACATTGCTGATGTGGATCGAATCGCCGATCTCGAGCCCGCTGAGGTCGATGTGGATCTCTTCCGGAATGCTCGCCGCGTCGCAGTGGAGCTCGAGCTCGTGCTGCACGACGTTGAGAACGCCGCCACGCTTGAGGCCAGGCGAATCGTCCTCATTGTCGAACCGCACCGGCACCGCGACGGTGACCTTGGTGTGCTCGGAAATGCGCAGGAAATCGACGTGCACCGGCCGGCTGTTGACCGGGTGGAAATCGACCGCCTTGGGCAACGTCCGATTGGGCGTGCCGTCGACCTCGACCATGATCACCGAGTTCATGAAGTGCCCGGTCGACAGGATCTTCATCAGTGCTTTCTCGTCGATGTGGATCGACAGGGGATCTTGCTTCTGGCCGTAAACGACGGCGGGTACACGGCCTTCGCGGCGCAATGCCCGGGAGGCTCCCTTGCCAGCCCGGTCGCGCGCTTCGGCGGTCAGCGTCAGCTGTTCGCTCATTTTATGTTCTCCGACATGCTAAATTGCCCCGCCACGCCTCCAGGGATGACCACGGCCGGGGATGGGCGCACTAGTCGAGCGCGCGCTCAAAGGCAAGGTTGGCCGCCTGGGCTGGGACTTAGCGCACTAGTCGACGCGCGCGGACTCGATCCCTTGCTCGGCGAGCCGCACCAGCAGGCTGTCGCTTCCAGCCAGATGGCCGGCGCCAACCGCGACGAACACCGTGCCCGGCGTCTGCATGCGCGCACTGACCCAATCGGCCCAGCGCGCGTTGCGTGCTGCAAACAGGGTGCGGTACGTTTCGGGCGAGCTATGGCGCAGTTCACCGAGCATGCGCACGAACACGCTTTGGTCGCCGCGTTTCCAGGCGGCTTGCATCTCCGCCATCGCGTCGGACAGATTTTCCATCGTCGCTGCGGCTGTTGCGATCGGCTCGCCGGCGCGCGGAGCGGCGATTTCGGGCTGCTCTGCGGGCAAATGGGTGAACATGTTCAATTGGGATTCGATCGTCTCGAGGCCCCCAACCGGCTTGCCCGCGGCTTCCGCAGCCCGGCGCAGAACCATGTCGGCGCCATTGTCGACCTGCATGCCGCGCGCGCGCCCGGCGCGGATCGCCATGCGCGTCGTTGCGAGGAAGGAGGCCGAGGGAGCGACCGACCAGTCGCCGAATGCCGGCTTGGGCGGCGGGGGAGGAGCGGCGCTGGGTACTGCTTTGGGGACGAGCGTTTCGAGGACCAGTTCGTTGGACCGGTCGAACGCCTCGCCGACGGCATGCGCGAACCATTCGGACCGACCATCCAGCGCATGAAAAGTACCGAAGAGATAGATGGTCGTGTCGGCGTCGCGAATGACGAACATCGCCGGGGTGGCCCTGGCCGCAGAAGTCTCTGAATCAGGAGCGGCGGAGGCTGGCGCAGCGGTTGGCGAAGCGGCGGCGAGCGCGGCAGCGACAAACAGGTTTACCATCGGCACCTCCAGCCTTGGCCGGTGCCAGGAAGCTATGCGCCATGGCTTTCGGAAAGCCCGCTGATACGCATTCGGGCGAACTCATCCGTGGCGGGAAGTCCCGCCATTTCATGCACTTCGCGCATCAGACCCCCCAGCCCGACACCCAGCGATTATGGTCACCGAGAGGTTAACAAATGTCTAGAGAAAAGCTGCGCGCAGTGAATATTTATCCACAGGTTGCGCGGCTTAGGGGCCTAGGAGCCCCGATCACTGGATCCGGCGGACCTTGAGGCCTTCGCGACGGAGCAGCTCGACGAGGGAATCGTTGCCCGCGAGATGGCCCGCGCCGACCGCGACCAGCACCGTTCCGGGCTGCGCCATGCGCCGCTCGATCCACTGGCTCCAGTTCAGGTTGCGGCGTTTGATCAGCGCGTCCTTGAGTTCGGGCGAGGCAGCGAGGTCACGGTTGAAGCTGCGCCCGATCTCATTGACGTCGCCGCGCGCCCAGGCGGCGAGCATCGCGCCAAACTGCTTGTTCATGTCCTTGGGCTTCTCGATCGCGCCTTCAAGCAGGTCGCGCTGCGCTTTCTCGCTGAGCTTGTCGAAAAAGGCGAGTTGCTCGACGTTGGACTCGAGCTCGTCAATCTTCTTGCCGTCACTGAGGAAGCGCTTGCGAAGCACCGTTTCGACGCCCTCGCCCGATTTCAGGCCCATGGTCCTTATATTGATTGCCGAGCAGCAGGAACGCGGCGGCCCAGGTTTCCATCCGGTCGAGCGCCGCGCGGGGCACGCCGCTCTTGGCGATGGCGGCGTCGAGCAAGGGGCGCTTGGACGCTGGCACGCGCTCGCTGAGCGGCGGCTGACCAGGTCCAAAAGCGAGGCTGGAAAGCGCGGCCATCAGCTTGCCGGGATCCTTTTCGTCGACGATCGTCTCGACCACCAGCTGCTGCGAGCCGGCGATCGCCTGATCGAAGCGTGCGGTGCGCCAGTCGAACTTCTCCGGCAGCAGATGGATCGTCCCGAACAGATAAATGGTGGTGTCGGGGTCGGACACTGCCCACAAGGCGGGAGTGGGTGCTCGCGCCGCGGCAGGCGTCAGGGCCGCAAAGGCCAGGCCAAGGGCTGCGATCCAGCGGCCAATCAGGGATTTACGCATATTCTTCGACACCTCTCGCGCCCTATGTGGGACGCCGGGCTAGCTTCGCCAAGCTGAACCTCCACTTGCCCCTTATCGGTCCATCCGCTTAAGCCCGCGTGCCGATCCTTCACTCGCAACGGGGCGTTTCCGCTTGAGCCTGAGCTTCCAGGACCTGATCCTCACCCTTCATCGCTATTGGAGCGAGCAAGGCTGCGTGCTGATCCAGCCATACGACCTGGAAATGGGCGCCGGAACGTTCCACCCGGCGACGGTGCTGCGCGCGCTGGGCCCGGAGCCGTGGCGCGCGGCCTATGTCCAGCCATGCCGCCGCCCGACCGACGGCCGTTATGGCGAGAACCCCAACCGGCTCGGTGCTTACTATCAGTATCAGGTGGTGCTGAAACCGAGCCCGGAAAACCTCCAGGAGCTCTATCTCGGCAGCCTTTCGGCGATTGGGATCGATCCCCTCAAGCACGACATCCGCTTCGTCGAGGACGATTGGGAGAGCCCGACGCTTGGCGCCTGGGGCCTCGGCTGGGAAGTCTGGTGCGACGGTATGGAAGTTACCCAGTTCACTTACTTCCAGCAGGTCGGCGGCTTCGAATGCCGGCCGGTTACCGGCGAGCTGACCTACGGGCTCGAGCGGCTGGCGATGTACATCCAGGGCAAGGACAACGTCTTCGACCTCGCGTTCAACGACGCTGGGGTGACCTATGGCGACGTGTTCCTCGAGAATGAAAAGCAGATGTCGGCCTATCATTTCGAGGTTGCGGACACCGAGGCGCTGTTTGACCTGTTCCGCAAGGCGGCGGCTGAATGCGAAAAGTGCCTCGCCGCCGGGCTTGCCATCCCCGCCTATGAGCAGGCGATCAAGGCGAGCCACATCTTCAACACGCTTCAGGCGCGCGGCGTGATCAGCGTCGCAGAGCGCCAGGCCTATATCGGCCGCGTCCGCGACCTCGCCAAGGCTGCGTGCGCGGCGTGGCTCGAGCGTAAGGGGCAGGCGGCGTGAGCGACTTCCTCCTCGAACTCCTGTCGGAGGAAATTCCGGCGCGGATGCAGGCTAGTGCGCGCAATGCGCTGGCGCGGATGTTCGCCGAAGGCGCCGCGGAGGCGGGGCTCGAGACCGGCGCGATCCAGACATTTTCGACGCCTCGACGGCTGGTGCTGATCGCCCGCGAAGTAGGCGAAAGGACCGCCGCTGCTCGCGAGGAACTCAAGGGCCCGCGAAGCTCGGCGCCGCCGCAGGCGCTGGAGGGATTTCTGCGCAAGACGGGGCTTTCGCGTGAGCAGCTCGAGGAGCGCGACGGCGTGCTGTTCGCGGTGATCGAGCGCCCCGGCCGCGCCGCCGCCGAGGTCGTCGCGGACATCGTCCACAGGACCATCGCCGACTTCGCCTGGCCCAAGTCGATGCGCTGGGGCGAAGGCGACCTGCGCTGGGTCAGGCCTCTCCACGGCATCGTCGCCATCCTCGGCGAAGAGATAGTGCCGGTCAGCGCGCACGGAGTGACCAGCAGCGCCACCACGCTCGGTCACCGCTTCCATCATCCCGGACCGATCACGCTCGGAGGAGCGGACGATTATGTCGAGAAAATGCGCGCCTGCCATGTGATCGTCGACCAGGACGAGCGCGAGGCAATCATCCGCGAGGGCGCCGCGGCCGCCGCGGCCGAGGCCGGTTTCACGCTGGTCGATGATGAGGGGCTGGTGGTCGAGAATGCCGGGCTGACCGAATGGCCGGTGCCGCTGCTCGGGCGCTTTGACGCCGATTTCCTCGACGTGCCGCGCGAAGTGATCGTGCTGACCATGCGCACAAACCAGAAGTATTTCGCTTGCACCGGCGCGGACGGCGCGCTCGCTCCGGCGTTCGTGTGCGTCGCCAACATCGACGCGACCGACGGCGGAGCCGGAGTGATAGAAGGCAACCGGCGCGTTCTTGCCGCGCGCCTGAGCGACGCGCGCTTCTTCTGGGAGCAGGATCTGAAGGTCCCGCTGGAAGAAAGGCTTCCCGAGCTCGAGCGCAGTATATTTTTCGAGGGCTTGGGGACCTACCGCGAAAAGGCTGGGCGCATTGCTGACCTAGCAGCCCACATAGCTAAGAGTTATTTCCCAGAGGCCGACGCGCAAATGGCCTTCCAAGCTGCACTGTTGGCAAAGGCTGACCTGGTCACTGGAACAGTGGGTGAGTTTCCGGAACTGCAGGGCGTTGTGGGAGGCTACCTGGCGCGCGACCTGAGCAAGGACCAGGCGGAAGCGATCGGCTCGCAATATCGCGACGATCCGAAGAGCCCAATGGGGCAGATTGTCGGACTTGCCGACCGGATTGATACTCTGGTTGCTTTCTTCGCCCGCAATCAGAAGCCCACTGGATCAAAGGATCCTTTCGCGCTTCGGCGCGCCGCCCTGCACACGATCAAGATCATTACGGACAACGGGCTTCGGCTGCCCTTGCGGCCGGTTCTCGAAAAGGCCGAGGGCGAACTTAAATATGACAAGCAGGGCCAGGTCGGCAGCCTCGACATAGGCGAACTGCTTGCCTTCTTCGCTGATCGCCTGAAGGTCCAACAGCGCGAGGCGGGGGTTCGGCACGATTTGATCGATGCGGTGTTTGCGCTTGGCGGAGAAGACGATTTGGTGCGGTTGCTGGCCCGGGTGAAGGCGCTTCAGGCGTTCGTCGAAACCGACGAGGGCAGGGACCTGCTGACCGCCTACAAGCGCGCCGCGAATATCCTCAAGAAGGAGGATTGGGTTGGGCCCCAGGTCATGTCGTCGGCCGAAGAGCAGGGGATTCCGCAAACCGGAGAAGAAGACCCGCTGGTGCTGGTCGAGGAACCGGGACTGGCCGATGCGATTGCGGAAATGGCGTCGGGCCATTCGGGCGCGGGCACGCTGCCCGAGGAGCAGGCGCTGATCGATGCGCTCGACGCCGCGGAATTTCGTGCTTCGGCGGCGATCGAGCGCGAGGACTTCACCGCCGCGATGGCCGCGCTGGCAACGCTGCGCGCGCCGATCGACACTTTCTTCGACAAGGTCACCGTCAACGATTCCGAACCCGCCGTGCGCGAGCGCCGGCTCAACCTGCTGGGGCAATTCCGCGACGCGGTCAACGCCGTCGCGGATTTCTCGAGGATCGAGGGCTAGTTAAGCCTTGCGGCCGTCGGTCGGGCGGCGGTCGAGATCGTCGCGGACGCCGTCGCGGTCGGTGTCGCGGTCAACCACCGGATCGACCGCCGCGCCGCGCCGGCCTCTGGCGACGGGGGCAGCGCGCACGCTGTCCTGATCGCGTAGCTGCAATTCTTTTTCGCGCGTGGCCCAGTGCGCTTCGCGCTCTTTCTCGCGGGCGGCCCATTCGGCCTGATGTTCCTTGTGCGTGCGCTCGAGCGTCTCCCGGCGGCTGACCTCGTCATGATAGCGCGTTTTCCATTTGCGCCGCCCCCCGGCGGTCATGAATATGCCAATGAGCAGGCCGAGCAGGAAGGTGAGGGCGCATATCGCCCACAGGTTCGGATCGGACGTGATGTTCATTGCGCTTCCCCAACCAATTGCGGTTGCGGAGACTACGCTTGGAGGACGTGCTGCGTTCCACGGCGCACTCCCTCGGGGGATGCGCAGTAGTCAAAGCGCGAACCCGCTTGGGGGAGGCGCCGCATGCATAACCGTCAGCCGTTGAGGAAGCTGTCGTTGATCGAGCAGGCGGCCGGGCCGAGAATCACTACGAACAGTGTCGGCAGGATGAACATGATGAGTGGCACGGTCATGATGGCCGGCAGGCGCGCGGCCTTTTCCTCGGCGCGCATCATCCGCGCGTGACGGAACTCGGCCGACAGGACGCGTAGCGCGGAGGCCAGCGGGGTGCCGTATTTCTCGGTCTGGATCATGGTCGTGACGACCCCGCGCACAGCCTCGAGATCAACGCGCTGGGCGAGGTTCTCGAACGCCTGGCGGCGCTCGCTGAGGAAGCCGAGCTCGATCGCCGTCAATCCGAACTCGTCGCCCAGCTCGGGATAGGCCTTTCCGAGCTCCTTCGACACGCGCGAGAAGGCGGCATCGACGGTGAGCCCGGCCTCGGCGCAGATGACCAGCAGGTCGAGCGCGTCGGGCAGGCCCTTGCGGATCGCGGCGCTGCGCTTGCCGACCTTGTTCTTGAGCCAGATGTCGGGCGCCTTGTAGCTTCCCACCAGGGCGACGGCGACGAACGCGTAGCGCTTGAACCAGCCCCATGCCGGGAAATAGTCGATGCCGTAGATCAGTACCGCGGCGGCAACCCCGAGGACCACCGGGAGCAGGAACCGCAGGGCGATGATGAAAAAGGCGAGATCCTTGGTGCGGATGCCCGCCTGCATCAGCTTGACCTGAGTCTTCTTGACCTGGTCGTCCTGGAGCATCTTGAACTGCGACAGGATCGAGCGGACGGTGTCGGCCGCCTGATTGCGGTCAGACAGCTTCTTGCGCTTGTTGGTCGAGGCGACGATGCCGGCCTTGAGCTGCTCGCGCCGCTCGTTGAGCGCCTTGACGCGCCTTACCATCGGGTCGCGCACGGTGGTCGCGGTATAAATGGCGTAGAGCACGGCGAGAGTCGCGACCGCGCTGAGCATGGTCGCAACCAGGATGACGTCGAACCCGAGAAGGGTAGGGCCTGAAGGCACTTGCTGCATGTTCCTCGTGCCCCGTCAGATCTCGAAATTGACCATTTTCATCATGATGAAGGCGCCGATCGACATCCATACGATGCCGCCGATGCCGGCCACGATGAGCCGCTGATCGGTGAAGAAGCCACCCATGTAACTCGGGTTGATGAACCACACGAGCGTGAACACCACGAACGGGAGCGAGCCGACGATGTAGGCGGAGGCTTTGGATTCCGAGCTCATCGCGCGGATCTTCAGCTTCATCTGCGCGCGCTTGCGCAGCACGTCGGAAAGGTTCGACAAAGTCTCGGCGAGGTTGCCGCCGGTCTCGCGCTGGATCGCCAGAGTGATGACGAAGAATTGGAATTCGGCGGTTCCGAGCCGGTCGGCGGTTTCCTGCAACGCGGCTTCCATCGTGCGGCCGATCTTCATTTTGTCGCTGACCATGCGGAACTCGACTCCGACCGGGCCCGGCAGTTCCGTCGCCACGATCCCCAATGTCTCGGTGATCGGGAGGCCCGAGCGCAGCCCGCGGACCATCAGGTCGATCGCGTCAGGGAAGTTGGTCGTGAACTTGGTGACGCGTCGCGTCGCCATCTTGCCGACAATGAAATGCGGCAATCCAACGCCGACGAAAAGCCCGAAGGACAGAGCCAGCAGGATCGGCGCTCCGCGCAGCGCCATGGCGACGATTACGAGGGTGGCGAGGCCAAGGCAGATCATCGCATATTTGGCGAGCGGGATGTCCTTGCCGGTCATTTCCAGCCGCTTGCGCAAAAGCGCGGGCTTGGGGATCAGGCTCGAGGCAAAGCCTTCGACCTTGCTTGCGCGCTGCGCGAACAGCTTGCGGATCTGGGCCTGCGCGTGGCCGGCGATGACGTCCCCGTTGCGCTCCTTGATCATCTCGATCCGGCGCTTGACGGCCTTCGACGCGGAGGGCCCGCTAAACGCGAAATACGCCATGCCGAGCGTCGCAAGGACGCCGATCAGGATGATGATCATGATGAGCATGATGTGCGCTTCGCCTCTCAATTCTCGCCGCGGCCGGGCGCATCGCCCGAGCCGCAGCCCCTATGTGTTACGCGGCCGCCTTCATCTTGGGCTTGGCCAGCATCGCCTTCAGATTGTCGACCAGCGTCTTGGCGCCGGGGACCTTGCTGTCGGCGGCGACGCCTTCCTCGCTTGCCTGGCTCAGCACCATCGTCGCCAGCGTGTGGAACGGCGCGGCCATCTTGCCGCTGGCAACTTCCGACATCGGCTTGCCCAGCTTGGCCGCCTGGGCCGCAAGCTTCGCATCATATGGGAAGACCAGGTCGACCGGACGTTCGATCGACTGCTCGAAGTCCTTGCGGCTGATTTCCAGCGCCCCGCTCGGCGGGACACCGTTGGCAACCACGATGACCTTGGTCTGGGGCGCGTTGGATTTCAGCCAGGCGAGAATGCGGATGGTGTCGCGGGTTGCCGCGAGCGTGAGCTCGGCGACGACCACTGCGACATGCGCGTCGTGGACCAGATGCGGATACTGAATCAGCATGTGCCGCGGGCAGTCGAGCACAGTCGCTTCGAATGCGTTACGCATTTCCTCCTGGAGCTGGAAGAAAGCGGTGCCGTCGGTGACCAGCGGCTGATGGATCGGCGCTTCGGCCGAAAGCACGCTCAGCCGCTCGTTCGCGCGAACCATCGCGCGCTCGATGAACAGGCCGTCGATGCGGCTTGGATTCTCGATCGCGTCGGTCAGGCCGCGGCCGGGCTCGAGGTCGAGCGCCAGCGCGCCGGTGCCGAAATGGATGTCGAGATCGAGCAGGGCCGTGGCGCGTTGCGCTTTCTCGCCCATCAGCCACGCCAGTGAGGTGGCGATGGTCGATCCGCCGACGCCGCCGCGGACCCCGACGACGGCCGCCATCACGTGCGGTTTGTCGGCTTGCGCTTCGCCGCGCGGGCCCGAAAGGATCATCTGGGCATGGCCGAAGCTGTCGCGCAGCTGGTCGACGGTGAATGGCTTGAGGAGATAGTCGTGAATCCCGCTCGCGACGAGGTCGCGGTAGAGGCGCACGTCGTTGACCGTGCCTGCTGCGATCACGATCGTCCCCGGCTCGCAAACTTCCGCGAGGCCGTTGATGTCGGTGAGCGGGTCCGCAGATTCGCTCAGATCGACGAACAGGATGTTCGGGCTGGCCGAGATCGACAGCGACTGGACTGCGTTTCGCAGTCCGCCCTTGTTGACCTTTTCCGGGCTCCATCCGAGCTCGACCGCGACCGGCCGAAGCATGTCGGCGGTGGCGTCGTCACAGACGAAAGCGGTGAACGGATCGCGCAGTCCCGCGCGTGGAAAAGGAGCATTCATCACTCGTCATCCTTCTTGGTATTCACGTCGGTTAGCGGGCGCAGCTCCTGGCCCGGCAGAACGCCGGTCAGCGGCCAGTCGCGATACATTTTGATGGCTTTGGCTGCTGTCGCACCGTCGCTGGCGGAACCGGCGGCGCGGCCGTGGACCAGATCGTTGGGGTCGGCGGTCATCGCGGCTAGGTTGGAGTTCACGCCGCAACCAAAATTGGAGCCGGTGAGATTGTCGAAATTCGCCGGGGCCGTGCGGCTCCAGTTCGGACAATTAGGAACCCGGGCTTCGGTCCGCGAAACGACCACCCGGACCGAATTCGGCCCAAGGGCGCCAGCCGTGGCAGGCGATCCCTGATTGACCAAAAGGCCATAGCGGCCGGCAACCTGGGCGACCTGTTCGCGGGCGACCAGGGCGCCGCCGTCGACGTAGACGGTATCGCCATAACGCATGTCGAGAGCGCGAAACCAGGCATCGAGGCGCTCGGCCTCGCCCGCAGCGAGGACGCCGCCAGGGGCGACCGCGTCATAGGTGTAGCTCGCGCGATTGACGACCGGCACATTGACCGACGCAAGTCCTGCCTCGGGCCTCGCGTTGACTGTACTGCACCCAGCGAGCATGGCGCCGGCGGCAATGACCAAGATCTTCGAACGCATCATTGCATCCTTCCTCGAAAGCGGGCGGTTCACAGCTTGAACCCCGGCGCCGCGCTCGTCCCCGGAGCAGGTGCGGTGGCGCCAGCACCGGCAGCACCTGGATATTGAGCGGCGTTGGGCGTGGGCACTGCACTGGTCCCCGAATAGGTTTGACCCATCAGGTAACCCTGCTGGTCGCTGGGCGTGCGATAACCATCGACCGGGGTCGCAAGCTGGCCCGAGACTGGCTGCACCAGATATGGCGTGACGATGATTACCAGCTCGGTTTCGTTGCGCCGGAACGATGTCGAGCGGAACAATGCACCGAGCACCGGCAGGTCGCCCAGGAAGGGCGCCTTGCTGACGTCGTTGGTGTTACTGTTGCGCAGCAGCCCGGCGATCATGAAGCTTTGACCCGAACCCAGCTCAACCGTCGTTTCGGCGCGCCTCGTGGTCAGCGCCGGCACCGTGAAATTGTTGAGTGTGACCGAACCCTCGTTGGACAGCTCGCTGACTTCCGGGCGAACGCGCATCGAGATGCGACCGTCGCTGAGCACGATCGGCGTAAACGCGAGACCCACGCCATACTGCTTATATTCGATGGTGATCGCGCCGAGCGACTGGGACACCGGGATCGGAAATTCGCCGCCGGCGAGGAAGCTTGCGGTTTCTCCCGACAGCGCCGTCAGGTTCGGCTCGGCGAGAAGAGTGACCACGCCGTCCTTCTGAAGCAGGTCGAGCGTGCCAAGCAGGTCCGTCCCGAGGATCCGCCCGAATATGCCGAGCGTCGTGCCGCCAATGATATTGTTGAACGTCACCGCAGTGCTGCCGACCGGCAGGCCGCTGGGATCGTTCGGGTTGACGACCGGCTTGATCGTACCGGGGTTGCCCTGGCCGATACCAAAGATCGCGCCGCCCCTGCTGACATCGCGATTGAGGAGGTTCACTCCGACCTGTTTGAGGGCGGTTCTGCTCATCTCGGCAATGCGGACCTTGAGCATCACCTGAAGCGGCGTTGCAGTGCGCAGCCGGTTGACGATTGCAATGCCGGTGCCGACGTAGCTTTCAACCAGCCGCTGAGCGACCTCGACATCATCGGGCGACGCGACGGCGCCGGTCAGAAGGACCAGATTATTCATCGGCGTCGCCTGGATGCGCGCTTCCGGCATCGCCATCTGCAGCATCTCGTTGAGCGATCCGACATTGTTGGCGACGCGGACGTTGGCAGCGTAGACCACTCGGCCCGATCTGGTCGTCGCATAGACGGTCGTTTCACCCATCGCCTTGCCGAAGATGTAAAGCTGGGTCGAGGACCGCACCTGGACATCGGCAACCGTGTCCTTGGCGACGAACACGTCGCTCATCGGCTCGGACAGGCGAACCAGGGTCCCCGTGCCGGCGCTCAGGTTGAGCGTTTCGGATGGCCGGGCGGCTTCGCCCTGCGCCTGAGCTGGAGCCGCGGCGGTGAGGGTGACGCTGCCAAGGGCAATCGCCAGGGCCGCAAGGGCTGTTCCGAGGCGACCCTCGCGCATGATTTTCCCACTGATACTCATTTTAGCGTCCTCCCACCGGAACGACGGTGACTTCATTGCCGCGCGACACGCGGACGACCGGGCCGGTGACCACGGGCTTTCCATTCTGGCCGAGCGCGGACGCCAGGCCTCGGCCGAACCCGCTCATCGCGTTGGCGAGCTGCTCGGACTTGTCGCGGGGGGCTGCTGGCACCGTGCGGCGCTGGAAGCGCGACACGTCACCGCCCGTGGTATAGGTCGGGTTGCTGTCGTTCGGCCGGTTGGCGATCGCGAGCAGCATCTGGCGCTCCTGTGCGGGATCAGCGCCGGCCGGAACCTTGACGTCGCCCGAGGCAACCGCGCGCTCAAGATCGGCGGTGCTGTCGGCAAGCGAGCGCAGCGACAAAGACAGGATGCCCATGGACTGAGCGACCGCGACCTTCTCGGCGATCCGCGGCGTCGCTTCCAGAGTAACGTTGGTGAAAGTCTTGATCTCGAGCTTGCCGTCGTCGCCCTTTTCACTGACCCGCTGATCGGTGGCGAGCACGCGCAGGTTGCGAACGATTGTCTCGGAGACCTTGAGCGGGGCGCCTTCGCCGCCGCCTTCGACGGTCTGCGTCAGCACCAGGTCGACATGGTCGCCCGGGAAGACGAAGCCGGCAACGCCGGTCGAGGTGTTCACCGGGACGGTTACGGCGCGCATGCCAGGCCCGAGCGCCGCGGCGAGGAAGCCGCGGTCTTGCGGTCCGACGAGCGAGCCGCGCGTGACCGGCTGACCGGCGGTGATCGGGTAGCGAACGACGGTGCCCATCAGCGACTTGGGGTCGCCTCCGGCCGCGCCATCGACATAATAAGCGCTCTGCATAAGCTCTTTGGGCCAGGGCTGATAGGCGAAGCTATCGGCATCGATGATCGTGCCGACCGGAAGCGCCTTCTTGGCGACCAGCACTTTCGGCCCAAGCGGGACCGCGGGTGCCGCAGCAGCCTGCTGTGCACCGGCGCCTGCAAACATGTTCTTGGCCATCACGGCGGTGACCACCGCTATGACCAGCGCTCCGATAAGTAGAGCTACCTTCTTCACATCCATGGCGCGATCGCCTCCCCTTGAACGGAGCTACACATCAGGCAAATTGGTTAAGAAACCGTTGGGTGAGAATCGCGAGACCGCCGAATGCGATCGCAACTCCGTACGGAATTTCGGGTCTTCCTTCTCTCCGCCGGGCGCGGTGAAGCACGACAATCACCAGCGTCAGGACGCCACCCGCGAGCGACATCAAGACGAGGAATTTCAGCGTCGTAACCGGCGAAAACCACAGCGCCAGCGCCGCGGCGAGCTTGACGTCACCGCCGCCCATCATCCCGGCCCAGAAGGCTGCGGCGAGCAAAATGAACACGCCCAGCCCAAGCGCCAGCTGGATCGCCACGTCGGGCCACAGCGGCAAGGCGATGGACAACCAGTAAAGCGGCGCGAGCAGCGCTACGGACGCGTTCAGGCGGTTGGAAATGGTGAACGTGCGCACGTCGATCACCGCCGCGACCACCAGCAGCGCGCCGAGCACAATCAGCAGGATTTCGGTAAACGGGCCGTTGATCATGACCGCACCACTAGACGGCGCGGCTTTCAAATTCGTAACCGTGGCCGGCAATGGCTGATTTCGACATCGTGATCATAGGGGGCGGGATCGCCGGTGCCAGCCTCGGCGCCGAGGTCGCGGGCGCGCGCCGGACGCTGATCATTGAGGGCGAGGTCCATTGCGGCGTCCATTCCACCGGGCGCTCGGCGGCCTTCTGGCTCGAAAGCTATGGCGGCCCCAAGGTCGCCGAGCTTACCGCTGCCTCGCGCGCCGCGCTCGCGGACGGCGGTTTCCTCGCTCAGCGCGGCGCCGTTCACATCTCCGACGGTGAATGGCCCGAGGTTTCAGCAGGCGTCTCGGCCCGCCGCCTCACACGCGGCGAGCTCGAGCAGATGGTGCCGGGCATCCGCCCGCGCTGGAGCCGCGCCCTGCTCGAGCCCGGCTGCGCCGATATCGACGTCGCGGCTTTGCATCAGCACTTCCTGCGGACGTTCCGGCAAAGGGGCGGGACCATCGTCACACGCGCCCGGCTGGTTCGCGCTGGGCCGGGCGCATCGGGATGGACCCTGACGCTCGAGGACGGCAGCTCGATCAGCTCGTCACTCGTCGTGAATGCGGCCGGCGCCTGGGCGGACGAGGTCGCGGCGGCGTGCGGTGCCGCGCCGCTGGGCATCGCGCCCAAGCGGCGGACGATGGTTCAGCTTCGCGTCGGACGAACCGGCCTCCGGCAATTGCCCCTGGTCGACGACGCGGCCGGCACCTTCTATTTCAAGGGCGAGGGCGAGAGCAGCCTGTGGCTCAGCCCGCACGATGAAATCGCGACCGACCCGTGCGACGCCGCGCCCGAGGAAATCGACATCGCGACGGCGATCGACCGCTTCGAGCAGGTCGTCGACTGGCCGGTCGAGCGGGTCGAGCGCAGCTGGGCAGGCCTCAGGAGCTTCGCCCCCGACCGGCTGCCGGTCTACGGCTTCGATGGGGCAGTGCCGGGCTTCTTCTGGTGCGCCGGCCAGGGTGGCTTCGGCATCCAGACGGCCCCCGCAGCGGCGAAAATGGCGGCCGCCTTGCTGCTGGAAGAGAGGCTGGCCGACACGGTCGCGCACATCGACCCCGCGACCTTTTCGCCCAAGCGATTCAGCTGACCGGCTTTTTTACGCGCGCTGTTTGTCCGCCTCCGCGCAAGCGAGGAAGTCGACGCGGTCGTTTTCGGTATGGCCGCTGTGGCCCTTGACCCAGTGCCAGGCGATCCGGTGGCGCGAAGAGGCTTCAATCAGCGCCTGCCACAGATCGGCATTCTTGACCGGCTTGCGGTCCGACGTGCGCCAGCCGTTCTTCTGCCACTTGAGCACCCATCGCGTGATCCCATCACGGACATAATTGCTGTCGGTGTGGAGCTCGACCCGGCACGGCCGCTTCAATGCCTCGAGCCCGCGGATCGCCGCGATCAGCTCCATCCTGTTGTTGGTCGTCAACGGCTCGCCCCCAGTCACCTCACGCTCCTTGCCGCCCATCCGAAGCAGCACCGCCCATCCCCCAGGACCGGGATTGCCGCGGCACGACCCGTCGGTGAACATCTCCACAATGGGCAGTTCGTCGGTCAGGCGGTGAGTTCCCGCGGCAGCTTGAAGACCATGCGCTCAGGCACGTGCGCGGCCTCCTCCTCGGTCACGTCGAAGCGCTCGCGAAGCGCGGCGACGACTTCCCGGACAAGGGTTTCAGGCGCTGACGCCCCGGCGGTCAGGCCGACGGTTTGCGGCTGGCCGAGCCATGCCCAGTCAATGTCGGTAGCGCGCTCGATCAGCCGTGCGGGCACGTTCATCCGCTGGGCGACCTCGGCGAGGCGGAGGGAATTGCTGCTGTTGGGCGCGCCGATGACGAGCATGCGCTCGCATTCCGCGGCGAGCTGCTTGACCGCCGCCTGGCGATTGGATGTCGCGTAGCAAATGTCTTCGCTGCGCGGCGCGCGGATAGCCGGGAAACGTTCCTGAAGCGCGGCGACGATTTCGTGCGTGTCATCGACGGACAGGGTGGTCTGGGTGAGGAAGGCCAGATTGTCCGGTTCGGCGACCTCGATCAGTGCGACGTCCTCGAGCCGCTCGACCAACGTCATCTTGCCCTCGGGGACCTGGCCGAATGTGCCGATGACCTCGGGATGCCCGGCATGGCCGATGAACAAGATATGCCGCCCCTCGGCAATCAGCCGCTCGGCCTGCCGATGAACCTTCGACACCAGAGGGCAGGTCGCGTCGACGAAGGTCAGCGAGCGCTCGGCCGCCGCCGCGGGCACCGATTTTGGAACGCCGTGGGCGGAAAACACTACCGGGCGGTCGTCGGGGACCTCGTCGAGCTCATCGACGAAAATCGCGCCAAGCTGCTTCAAGCGGTCGACGACGAAGCCGTTGTGGACGATTTCGTGGCGGACATAGACGGGCGCGCCGTAGCGCTCGAGCGCGAGCTCGACGATCTGGATGGCGCGGTCGACGCCGGCGCAGAAGCCGCGCGGCGCGGCGATCAATACGCGCAAGGGCGGCCGCTGGGCCTCGGGAGATTGCAGGTCTGGCACGGTCACGGCCATGTAAGGCATCGCTTGCAGGCTTAGAAGGGGCTTCCTATGACGCCCCTAGCCAATCCCCTTTGACGGTAAGGACTATTCGCCAGTGAAATTTCGCATCGCCGCTTTGCTTGCTGTCTCCGTGCTCGGCGGATGCCGAACCCCCGGCGACATCACCGCTGAGAATGGCGGCGGCGTTTTCGCCGTGCGCAGCCCGTGCCCGATTGCCGGTGTTCCAGGCGGAACGGGGGACATCACCTTGTTCAACCCGGCGGGAAGCACGGATTCGCGCGCCATCGACGTCACCGCGACGATCACTGACGTTCGCGCTACGTGCCAGGAAGCGGGCAACGACGTGGTGTCGACCGCGACCTTCTCAATTGTCGCCCTGCGTCGAGACCCGGGTCCGGCTCGGCAGGTCGTGCTGCCCTATTTCGACGTTTTACTCCAGGGCGGGACCGTGGTCGCTGCAAAACGCGTCGGCCAGGCGGTGATCAATTTCGCGCCCGGGAGCGTCCATGGCTGGACGCGAATCCAGGCGGGGGTCCGGGTAAACCGGTCGGCTGCGACATTGCCGGCCAATATCCGCGAGATTCTCACCCGCCGGCGCAAAGCGGGCGAGAGCGAGGCGGCGCTCGACCCGCTGTCCGACCCCGCCGTCCGCCAGGCGGTCGCCAACGCGACGTTCGAGCATCTCGTCGGCTTCCAGCTGCGCGAGGACCAGCTGCGCTACAACGTAACGCGCTAAAACAGGCGTCGGCGGTAACCGCAAAGGCGAGTTGAGGAAGCGTTCGTTGAACTCACGGACCGGGCAACGCCAAGGCTGGCCATCGTCACCGGCGGCCATGCGGCAACCGGAGGCACGCGCGGGAGAGTTTGCCGGCGCCTTTCAAGGCATCGGCGACGCCGAAGGAGCAACCGCCCCCGGAATCTCTCAGGCCCCCGGACCGCGCGGCGCCATGACAGTCTGGAAAGCGCTCGCGCCGGCTGGGTCGGCGGCGGGCCGCCGAAGGGGCAAAGCTCTCAGGCGCAAGCGACAGACGGGGGCGACGGGCGTTACCGCTTGGGCGGCGCCTGTCGCTTGACGTTTTTCGGGAGCGCGTGATGAGCAAGGAAGTCCACTCCGGCCCGACCAACGAGCGCGAAGCGCGCGGCGAACCGATGCGCGGCGATCCGGATGGCGGCGATGGGACCGCGCCTGAGCCGCTCGACAAACTCCCGCTCGATAGCTGGCACCGCGCCAAAGGCGGCCGGATGGTGCCGTTCGCGGGCTACGAAATGCCCGTTCAGTACGAAGGGATCATGGCCGAGCATTTGTGGACGAGGGAGAACGCCGGCTTGTTCGACGTCAGTCACATGGGCCAGTTGCTGGTTCACGGCCGCGATGTCGATGCCGCGCTCGAGCAACTGTTGCCCGGGGACCTTCGGGCCCTCGCCGACATGAAACCCAAATACTCATTGTTGCTCGACGAGGACGGCGGGATCATCGACGATCTCATGGCCACTCGCCGCGGCGACGATTTCTACGTCGTGGTCAATGGCGCGACCAAATATGGCGACATCCAGGAATTTGAGCGTCGCCTCCCTGCCGGCATCGTGGTCGATTATATGAAAGAGCAGGCGTTGCTCGCGCTTCAGGGGCCGCGCGCTGCCGACGTTCTCGAGGGCATCGTGCCGGGCGTCGCGGCGATGACCTTCATGCAAGCCGGGCCGTTCAACTGGCACGGTCATAATCTGTGGATCAGCCGTTCCGGCTACACCGGGGAAGACGGGTTCGAGATCTCCGTGCCCGCAACGGCGGTCGCGGCGTTGGCCGACGCCATCACCGCCCACGACGCTGTCAAGCCGATCGGGCTCGGAGCGCGCGATTCGCTCCGGCTCGAGGCGGGCCTGCCGCTCTACGGCCACGATCTCGACCGCAAGACGACGCCGGTGATGGCCGGGCTGACCTTCGCCATCAACAAGCGCCGCCGCGCGGAGGGCGGCTTTGCCGGCGCGATGCGCATCCTCGCCGAGATCGAGAAGGGCCCGCCGCAAAAGCGCGTCGGCCTCGCGGTCGATGGCCGCCAGCCGGTCCGCGAGGGCGCGCTGATCCTCGACGATGAGGGCAATGAGGTCGGCAAAGTGACCAGCGGCGGCTACTCCCCGTCGCTCCAACGGCCGATCGCCATGGGCTATGTCGCCTGCCACCTCGCCGCCGACGGCACTGCGCTCAAGCTTGAGCAGCGCGGGAAGATATTTGCGGCGCAAGTCACGCCGATGCCGTTCGTCCCCCACAATTACCACCGCAAGCAGGGAGCCGCCTGATGAGCCTTTATTTCACCCGCGAGCACGAATGGATCCGTGTCGAGGGCGATACTGCCACGGTCGGGATCTCCGACCATGCCCAAAACGCGCTCGGCGACATCGTCTTCGCCGAAGTGCCGCAAGCCGGCACCCGGCTGAGCAAGGGCCAGGAGGCAGGCGTCGTCGAATCGGTGAAGGCCGCGTCGGACGTCTATGCCCCGGTGTCGGGCGAGGTGATCGAGGGCAATGCCGCAGTCGCCGACGAGCCGGCGCTGATCAATCAGGACGCCGAGGGCAAGGGTTGGTTCTTCAAGCTAAAACTCGAAAACCCGGGCGAGCTTGAGGGGCTAATGGACGAAACCGCCTATCGCGAATGGCTCAAGACGCTTTGACCGCAACTCCGTCCTCGACCAGCAGCTGGGACGCGGGCGATTATGCGCGCGTCGGCGGGTTCGTTGCCGAACTCGGCCAGGCCGCGCTCGACCTGCTCGACCCGCAGCCCGGCGAGCATATCCTCGATGTCGGCTGCGGCGACGGCACGCTCACGGAAAAGATTGCGGAGCGCGGCGCGACCGTCGTGGGCATCGACAATGACATCTCGATGATCGGCGCAGCGCGGGCGAGGGGCCTCGACGCGCGGTTGATGGACGCCGCGCAATTGAAGTTCGGCGAAGCCTTCGACGCGGTCTTCTCAAACGCGACCCTCCACTGGATTCTCGACAAGGAGCGCGCCGCGCGCGCGATCTGGTTCGCATTGAAGCCCGGCGGGCGGTTCGCTGGTGAAATGGGCGGAGCCGGCAATCTCGACGCGCTGTGCGAGGCGCTCGACGAGGAGCTGATCATCCGCGGCTACGCGCCCCCGCGCGACGCGGGCAATTGGTATGCGACGCCCGAAGAGTTCGCCGCCGTCTACGAAGCGGTCGGTTTCAAGGAGATCGACGCGCGCCTGATCGAGCGCCCGACGCCGATCGAGCATGGCCTGTCGGAATGGGTCACGACCTTTCGCAAGGGCTGGCTCGACCGCGCCGAAGTCCCCGACCCCGAACGCGCTGAAATAGGCGCCGCTGTCGCCGACCGCATCGGCACCGATATCGCCGATTACGTCCGCCTCCGCTTCATCATGAGAAAGCCGAACTGATGCGTTATTTGCCCCTCTCCGATGCCGACCGCAGCGAAATGCTGCGTGTGGTCGGCGCCGGATCGATCGATGAACTGTTCCGAGACGTTCCCCAGGAAGCGCGGCTCACCGGCCCGATCCACGGCCTCCCCAACCATCAGTCCGAGCTTGCGGTCGAGCGTCACATGGCGGCGTTGTCGCGCAAGAACATGGTCGCGGGCGACGTTCCCTTCTTCCTCGGCTGCGGTGCTTATCGCCATCACATTCCCGCGAGCGTCGACCATCTGATCCAGCGGGGCGAGTACCTCACCAGCTACACGCCCTATCAGCCCGAGATCGCCCAGGGCACGCTGCAGATGCTGTTCGAGTTCCAGACCCAGGTCGCGCGGCTCTACGGCTGCGAAGTCGCCAATGCCTCAATGTACGACGGCTCGACCGCGATGTGGGAAGCGATCCTGATGGCCCACCGCATCACCCGGCGGAATAAGGCGATCATCTCATCGGGCGTCCATCCGCATTATGTCGCCGTCGCCACGACCATGGCCAAGTTCACCGGCGATGCGCTGGACACGGGGCTGCCCGATCTGAGCGCACAGACTGACGCCGAGCGCCTGATTGCTGGCATTGATAGCGAGACCAGTGCGGTGGTGGTCCAATATCCCGACATCCTCGGGCGGATTACCGATCTGACGCCGATCGCCGAGGCGGCGCATGCCGCCGGTGCCCTGTTGATCGCCGTGGTCACCGAGCCGGTCGCTCTGGGGCTGATCAAGTCGCCGGGCGAGATGGGCGCGGACATCGTCGTCGGCGAAGGCCAGGCGATCGGTGTCGGGCTGCAGTTCGGCGGGCCCTATGTGGGCCTGTTCGCTTGCCGCGAAAAGCACGTGCGCCAGATGCCCGGGCGGCTAGCAGGCCAGACCGTGGACGCGGAGGGCAAGCGCGGTTTCGTGCTGACGCTGTCGACCCGCGAGCAGCATATCCGGCGCGAGAAAGCGACCAGCAATATCTGCACCAATTCAGGCCTTTGTGCTCTCGCTTTCTCAATCCATATGAGCCTTCTCGGCGAGAAGGGCCTGCGCCAGCTGGCGAGTGTGAATCATGCGCGCGCGTGCAAAGCGGCAGAGCGGCTGGCCGCGCTTCCCGGCGTCAAGCTGGTCAACGACAGCTTCTTCAACGAGTTCACGCTGAGGCTCCCGATCGAAGCTCGCCCAGCTGTCCACGCGCTGGTCGAAAAGGGCGTGCTCGGCGGAGTTTCGCTGGGCCGGCTCTACCCAGGCATCGATGCCCTCGCCAACGGGCTCGTCGTCGCGGTCACGGAAACCGTCACCGACGAGGATATCGGCGCCTTCGATGCCGCGCTGAGGGAGGTGCTGTCATGACCGTCAACCCATCCGGCTGGCGCCCGTCGACCCCTGCGGAAGCGGAAGCACAAGCGCAGACCGTCACCGGCAATCGCGCGCTGATGCTCGAGGAGCCGCTACTGTTCGAAATCGGCTCGACCGAGCAGACCGGTGTCGATTTCGCCGATCTCACCCCTCCCACAAACGACCGGCTCGGCGGTCTCGCCCGCAACCGCCCGATCGGGCTCGCCGGTCTCAGCGAACCCGAGGCAGTGCGCCATTACACCCGCCTCAGCCGCCAGAATTATGCGATCGACCTTGGCCTGTTTCCGCTCGGCAGCTGCACCATGAAGCATAATCCGCGCTTGAACGAGAAAGTCGCGCGGATGCCGGGCTTCGCCGATGTCCACCCGCTGCAGCCCCAGGAAACCGTTCAGGGCGCTCTCGAGGTAATCAATCAGCTTGCCTTCTGGCTGCTCGACCTGACCGGCATGCACGGCGTGGCGATGAGTCCCAAGGCCGGCGCGCACGGCGAATTGTGCGGCCTTTTGTGCATTAGGGCGGCATTGGAAGCGCGCGGCGACAAGCGCGAAGTCGTCCTTGTCCCCGAGAGCGCACACGGCACCAATCCGGCCACCGCCGCCTTTGCCGGCTACCGCGTGGAGAACATCCCGGCCAACGCCGATGGGCGGGTCGATCTCGACGCGCTAAAGTCGCGGCTGGGGCCGGACGTCGCCGCCGTCATGATCACCAATCCCAACACCTGCGGCCTGTTCGAACCCGACATGAAGGCGATCAGCGACGCGGTCCACGCCGCGGGCGGCTTTGTTTACTGCGACGGTGCCAATTTCAACGCGATCGTCGGCAAGGTCCGTCCCGGCGACCTCGGCATCGATGCGATGCACATCAATCTCCACAAGACCTTCTCCACGCCCCACGGCGGCGGCGGTCCCGGGTCGGGGCCGGTGGTGGTGTCCGAAGCGCTCGTCGCCGTTCGGCCCGCTGCCATATTCGGCGCGCTACCCCGACGGCAGCTTCAAGATGGTCGAGGAGGAAGGCGCCGCCGAGGAACATCCGCTCGGTTTCGGGAGGATGACCGCGTTCCACGGCCAGATGGGCATGTTCACGCGCGCGCTCGCGTACATATTGAGCCACGGCGCCGATGGCCTCGCTCAGGTGGCCGAGGACGCCGTGCTCAACGCGAATTACATCCTGCGCAGCCTTGAGGACGTGCTCGACGCGCCTTTCGCCAAGAGCGGCCCGTGCATGCACGAGGCGATCTTCTCCGACCGCGGCTTTGGCGGCGGCCTCAGCACGATCGACCTTGCCAAGGCGCTGATCGACGAGGGCTATCACCCGATGACCATGTATTTCCCGCTCGTGGTCCACGGCGCGATGCTGGTCGAGCCGACCGAGACCGAGAGCAAAGCGGCGCTCGACCAGTTCATTATGGCGATGCGTTCGATTGCGGAGCGCGCCAAGGCGGGTGACCAGAGCCTCAAGGCGGCGCCGCTGTACGCGCCGCGCCGGCGGCTCGACGAGACGCTTGCCGCGCGCAAACCGGTTCTGACTTATCGCGAAGCGGAGCCGGCCCAGGCAGCCGAGTGAGCGAACGCCGCTTCTACGAGGGCGTTGCGGCGGGCGCTCGCCGCTCGGCGCCGGCGGCGCTGCGCAATCGCGAGCCGATCGCCGCGGTGCTCCGCGAATGGCTTCCGGCGGTCGGCGTTGTGCTCGAGATCGCCAGCGGCAGCGGCGAGCACGCGGTGCACTTCGCGCGCGAATTTCCCGCGCTCGAGTGGCAGCCGAGTGATGTTGATCGCGACGCGCTGGCGTCGATCGCCGCGTGGCGTAGCGAGGCGGACCTTCCAAATCTGCGCACCCCCCTTGTGCTGGATGCCGCAGCGCCAGAGTGGCCAATGGACCGCGCGGACGCCGTTATCAGTCTCAACATGGTGCACATCAGCCCATGGTCCGCGGCGCTCGGCCTGATTTCCGGTGCGGCGCGGGTGCTGGCGCCGCGCGCGTCGTTGATACTCTATGGGCCGTGGCTGGAGGAGGGCGTCGAACCGGCGCCGAGCAATCTCGCGTTCGATGCCGATTTGCGCCGCCGCAACCCCGACTGGGGCTTGCGCACGGTCGAAACATTCGCCCAAGCCGCCGCCGCCGGCTTTTCGCTCGCCGAGCGGCGGGCGATGCCGGCCAATAATCTGATGCTTCGACTTGAACGTGCCTCTTAAGCGAAACTTTACCCTGATCCGGCTAATCCGGCCGGATGGACCATAGTGTTGCGCCCCAAAACCGCCGATCGTCGCGCGCGCCGGTGCTGCTCACGGCCAAGCTTGCCGTCGAGGGGCGCCTTTACGACGTGAAGCTGCGCAATCTTTCGGAAGACGGCGTCCTGGTCGAAGCCGAAGAACTTCCGGCGGAAGGTGCCGTTGCCAAGTTCGAGCGCAATGAACTCAGCGTCAAAAGCACGGTGGTGTGGGTCGAGGGACGGTTCGCCGGGGTGAAATTCGGCCGGCCGCTCAAAAGCGAAAGCATCTTGCGGCACGTGCCTCAGCCGCGGCCGCGCGAGGCCACGGTGTTCAAGCGGCCGAGCATCGCCTGCCGTCCGCTGACCGCGCCGGAGCGCAAGATGGTCGAGAGATGGATGACCGACGTCAGCCCCAGGACCGCCCGGGCGAGTGACTGGCGCGATCAGTGGGTGGCCGATCCAAAGGTTTGAAACCGAGGTCACGTGCGCTCAACCACGGGGACTCGAAGCGCCGCCCGTCTTTTCCCTGTAATTCGCAATTTACAGGGAAATTTTGGCTTTTTTGAAGGGGCCCGTCGCGTTCAATGTGCCCAAAAAGCCCGCGTTTGTCTGTTTTTCACGCATATCCGTCTCGATCCCACAACAGGGAAATGAATGCACTCAAACAGCGAATTGGATCACAGCCAGCAGTTAATTGGCTGGGAAAAATGCGCATTTGCGCGCATCTGCGATTTTCGAATGCTCAGCCGGTGGTCGAGCTCTCAAGCGCTCCCCTATCAAGCTTTGATTTTATCTCTGAGATGCGTTGATTAACGTTTTCCGCGAGCCGCTTTAGCTCATGGGGCGGTAGTTTGATTCTGCCCGACTGAATGTCGCGCAACGTGGCGACTAGGTTAGCCAAGTCGGTCGCTAGGCGATCCCGGGTAGAAGACCTCATACTTCCGATCGTCCTATAGCTGGCTGGTCGCCTCATCTGTCCTTAGGCGCCTTCATCGCGGCTAGCGCTAACCTCAGGCAATCCCCGACTTAAGCCGACGATTGTCCATTTCCGCAACGGCTAGAATGCGGCGGCTGATTAGAAAGGGCCATTCACGGGCCACTGGGTCTCGCGCGTCACAGTTGCGCGCAGGAGGAGTACGAACAATACGAACAATGTCATAAAGAGGCCCAGACCCCAAAAGATTCTCCGATCAGTCAAAAACGTCGACGCTCAACGTCCGCGAGACCGTTCGGAATTAGTCCTATTGGCCCTGACAGGGGAGAAGCGAAAAGAAGATGGGGGCGGCAGGAGGACTGCCTTGCACCCAGCGCCGATGCCAGGTGAAAAAGGATCAACGCTGCGCATGAATGACGGCGGTAACTTTCGGCCTGATGACGGTAACCTTCGGCGGCCCTGATGTGCTTTACTCCAAGATAGGAGTGAACAGTCATGTCCAATTTGAACGTCGTTATCAAACCGACAAATGAGCTGAGGGAAAATCCTGCCAACGCGCGTACCCACAGCGACGCACAGGTCGAGCAGATTGCTAAGTCGATCCAGAAATTCGGATTTAACAATCCGATTTTGGTTGATGCTGAAGGCATGATCATCGCTGGGCACGGGCGCGTCGCCGCGGCAAAAATCTTGGGCCTGAAAACGCTGCCTACGGTCCAGCTCGATCATCTTAGCGAAGCGCAGAAACGAGCATATGTCATTGCTGATAACCGTCTGGCGGAACTCGCCGGCTGGGATCGCGAAATTCTCGCAATCGAGTTTCAGTTTCTCGTGGAGGAGGACATCGAATTTGAGCTGACGGATATCGGCTTCAGCGCGCCCGAAATCGATGTCATTCTGACCGAAGAGAGCGAGGCGAATGCCGACCCCGACATTGCGGAATTTCGCTCCGGCCCGCCCGTCACCGTGCCTGGCGACCTTTGGCTCATCGGCCCGCATCGCCTGCTCTGCGGCAACGCCCTCGATGCCTCCTCATACGAGAAGCTCATGGGCAGCGAGCAGGCGGAGATGATCTTCACGGATCCTCCGTACAACGTTCCGATTACCGGGCACGTGTCGGGTTTGGGGCGTGCGCGTCACGAAGAATTTGCGATGGCCGCGGGCGAAATGAGCAAGCCGGAGTTCACTCGCTTCCTCAGCACTGTCTTCCGCCACATGGCCGCTTGGAGCACCGATGGCTCCATCCACTTCGTCTGCATGGATTGGCGGCACTTGCTTGAGCTGCTCCGCGCCGGCCAGATCGCGTATTCTGAGCTCAAGAACATTTGCGTGTGGGCGAAAGCGAACGGCGGGATGGGCTCACTCTACCGGTCGCAGCATGAGCTGGTCGCCGTTTTCAAGAATGGGACTGGCTCGGCATATCAACAACGTCGAGCTCGGACAAAATGGCCGTTACCGCACGAACGTTTGGAATTACGCCGGCATGAATGGCTTCCAGGCCGAGCGCGCACGAAAAACTTGCCATGCATCCGACGGTCAAACCCACCGCGATGATCGCGGATGCGATGTTGGACTGTTCTCGTCGCGGGAGCGTCATTCTCGACCCATTCGTCGGTTCTGGGAGCACGATTGTTGCAGCCGCTCGTGTGGGCCGTAAGGCATTCGGCTGCGAGCTTGATCCGAACTATGTTGACGTTGCCCTCCGCCGCGCTGCGCGCGACCCTCGGCATCGATCCTGTTCACGCTGAGAGTGGTCGCGTCTTCAGAAGTCGAGGCTGGCGCAGGCGCGCTTCAATCAGCTAGAGAACCCTGAACGACCACTCGAAACGATGCGAAGGGCCTCGGTGCCGTCGATAACGCAGAGAGGCGTTCAGACCATGAGGTCGGCTATGGAAAGCCGCCAAAGAAACATCGGTTTGTAAAAGGCCAGTCGGGAAATCCTTAAGGACGACCCAAGGGCTCGAAGAACAGAGTCCAGCTCCTGCCAGCGGGCTCAATCCTCTTGACGAAGTCCTCTGCAAGTCTTTCGAAAAACTCCTCACAGTCGTGACCAAGGGCACGCCGGACAAAAGTCGGCTCCCTGCAAGTGTGTATTGACAGGACAATCGTCGACGCCGCGAGAGGTGAATTTCCGGTCAGCAAGAAACTGGTCTCGATGCGCCAAATCATGGGGACAGTTAGACTTCGAAAATCGAAATCCATCGGCCACAATTCATGGCCACATACAAAGAGCACTGGGCTCCAATCTTTGAAGCCGCGCGGAAGCGCGGATCGCCGGAGCCACGCCAGCTGCCCCATCCGGCCCACTTCTACTTCATTCCGGGCGAGACCTTTGAAGCGTCTGTGGGCGGCCCTCAGAACGCATACGAGAAGGCGGACTGGGACGAGCTTAAAGGGCATCTAAGATGGCTCAATGATTTTATCGAGGACGCACCCTGGCGTGTTCGTACCTCTCCTGACGATGGTTCCGAGAAGAACGAAATCGCTAAGTTACGCCGCTGTCTAAAGCGTACGGAGAGGATGGTCCCTGATGGTTGGGATTGGCGCGAGTGCGTCACGGACGTAGACCGTGAGTACTATCGGCAAAGAGAAAGCACGATCCGCAACCGTCAGCCGGGGTCATGCTGAGATCGCCGCAAATAAACGAAAAAACTGAGCGGCCTGTAGTAGTAGTTGCTGTTGTTAACTAGTGTAGTCAAGTGCTCTTTGGACTTGAGTACTTCTTCTGAACGAGCGAACAAGTACGTGACTCGCGTATTTTGCTAGTCGTGCAGGAGATATGTTGGTGGATAACTTAGGAATAACTTTGCAAAACCCCGGCATTGGGCTGGAATCCGAAGGCTGCGGCAAGCCCCCTGATCGCTGATCTGCGCAGGAAGTGAGGCGCCAGGCGTAAAAGGAGCGTGGCAAAACCAAAATGGCCGCTCATCCATTGTCTCGGGCTTACGCCCGAGGAGCTGGCGCTCGCATCAAGGGAATAGGTGGAAGCGACGCAAACATCCTCTTTCGGGGGACGCTGATCGAATCATCGATACTTTGGCACGTAAAACGCGGCGAGAAAGCAGGCGGAGGATCTCTCGGGGCTAATACCAGTCATGCTTGGGTGTTGGACCGAGCCGTTCAATCGACAGTGGTACGAAAGACTTTTTGACAAGGTCGTTAGTGATGCCGGAAAAAGCTTCATCATGCTCGCGCTATGCCTGGCGTCGGTGCACGGTTGATGGCCTGATTGACTCCGAACGGGCCATTTTCGAGGCTAAACACACCAGCGCATTCGCGAAGCCTGAGGACGTGCTCGAGCGATATATGCCTCAGCTCCAGCACAATATGGCGGTCACTGGACGTGACCGGGCAGTGCTCTCCGTGATCTTCGGCAATCACAAGTATGAGATGTTCGAGATCGCGGCGGACTGGCTGTACCAGCAAGAGCTGTTTGAAGCTGAGGCGGCTTTCTGGGATTGCGTACTGACGGGCAGAGAGCCTGTTCCGGCTGACATACCGGCAGCGCCCAAGCCAGTGGGAGTCCGCGAAGTATGCTTTGAGGGGCACAACGCCTGGGCCTTCGCAGCCGTAGACTGGCTGGATCATCGCGACGGCGCCAAGAAACATGCGGCAGCCGCCGGCCTTCTCAAAAGTCTTATCGAAGATGATGTCGCCCGCGCCTTCGGTCATGGGGTCGAGGCAAAGCGGAGCAAGTCAGGGGCGATCACCATCCGGGAGATCGTTCAGTGAGTGCCCCTTCGGTGTACGCCGCCATCCACGCAGTCGCCGCCGACCTAGCGACGATCGGAATCGCAAAGGATCATGTGAACGCAGCGGACGATTATAAATACCGCTCAATCGACGACGTCCTGGGTAAGCTTGCGCCACTTCTCGCAAAACACCGGCTGTGCGTCCTTCCGCAGGCGTTTGAGCGCTTCGAGCGGATCGGCTGTTTGAACGGGAAGGGCCGTATCTGCATGTCTGCCTGCGGGTAGGATTTACGCTCACCAGCGTGGACGACGGCACTAGCCACGTGGTCGAGGCTTACGGCGAAGCACTGGATGCGAGCGACAAAGCAACCGCCAAAGCGATGTCCGCTGCTTACAAGAGTGCGATGATACAGACGTTCTGCATTCCGGTTTGCGGCGCCGATGATGCCGGACCACAGCATCAAGAAGGTTAAACGGAAGCTCCACGAACCTGAGCCCGTTCAAGGGTGGAAGCATTGGACTGATGATATCAGCGACATAATCTGCAGCCTGCGAAAGCGATCGAGCCATGGCCGTCGTTCAGGAGCGGTATCGGCTCGTTGCTCATTGGCTTGAGCCGGGAGCAGCCCGAGCTTTACGCTCGCTTGGGACAGTCTTTCGCTCGACGGGGCGAGGAGCTCAGGCAGCGCGCGGTGGCGCCTCAGGGCTAAACGCGCGTCGCGCAGGCGACGTCAGCCTAGTTCGAAAGATTCGAAACGTTCCGAAGCAGGCTATGGAGCATGCCTGAGCTGACGTTTCCTCGGCGACAGGCAAAACCCGAGCGCAAACGCCCCAACGGAGTTGCCCGGCGCATCGCGCGTGGGTCAGGCGCCATTGCTGCTCCGTGCCAGGCTGCGGCCGTCATTCCTATTGAGTGCGCCCATGTGCGCAGCTCAACTGACGGCGGGACTGCACTTAAACCGTCGGATTGCTGGGTGATCAGCCTCTGTGTGTTCCATCATCGAGAGCAGCATCAAATCGGGGAGGGGGCGTTCGAGGTTCGACACGCAGTCGACATGCGTGAGCTGGCCCAGGAGTTCGCTCGCAGGTCGCCGCATAGGAATAAGCTGATGCAGCAATAAAGGGCGCAAGACGGACTAAGAAAAAATCAGCAGCTCAGCTTGGCTAGACTGGCAATGCTCGCCTACCTACCCGCGAAGGCCTGCATGGGCGTTAGCCAATTCACAAAATCGGCCGGAAACACTGGCGACTATTGTGTATGGGCACCCTTCGGCGAACCTAAGTGCGTCGCCTACGTTATGCCGCTTCTTTTTGCTTTTTGGTTTCTAAGGGCACGATATTGTATCTGGTCGACGGCTTGCCCGAGTAGCCGTAGCCATTGTAGCTATCCTTGCGATGCGGAGGAGCGCTCCAGAACGCCGCCAACGGTTCCGCCAATTTTTGCACGCACGCCATGATGGCTAGTGCCACCAAGGCCATCAGCCAAAGGGGGATGGAAATTGGCGATGTTAGCAGAAACAATCTGCGCTTCCTGATCGACCACGAGTACGGTGAAATAAGACGACGCCCCGTGCGCGCGATAGTCCTGCCATTCATTTTCCGGCCCCGGCGTTTGATAGCCACTACGCGCGAATAACATTGCGCCGCACCGGCCTGATTTATTTAGTATCTGTGACTATCAGCAAGGAATCAAGGCACTCCTTGATAGAAGTCCTCGGTCCAAGATCGACGCTGTGATCAGTCAAATTGGACGACTGGAGCTTGCAACCAGTCGATCTGCCGGTCGGCCGAGCGGACGCTGTCGAATTTGAACTCGCCGAGAATTGCGCGCAATTTCGCTTCCGAGCCCCGAAGACCGTAATAGCTTTTGAACCGGCGCAACGGACTTAACCCCGCAAGGACCGGCTGGTCCGGTTCGAAGTCGCGCGGGTGAAAGTAGGTCATGGTATAATTGCTCCGGCGCCACAGCCGTTGAAGAACCGGCAGCGGCAGCAGGCGGAAATAGCCTCCCCCGGAGAAGACGAGGCGCTGGCCGGCGATCCGCGCCGTGTTCATCGGGAATTCCTTGAGCCTCCCGGCGCCGGTCTCAATCCACAGCGGGCGGTCCGATCCAAAGCGCGGAAAGCCGCCGTGCGAATGCCACGCCGGAAAGATCGAGCAATCGATCTCGAATCCCTCTTCGACCAGGATATCGAAGGCCCATGCACAGCTTGGAATGAGTGAAAAGCCAGGCGCGCGAAACGCCCGAACGGGTTTGCCGAGGATTTGTTCGAGGCTGTCCTTGCTGCGCCTCAGCTCATCGCGAAACGCGTCCGGGGACTGCTCGAAGATCAGGGTGTGGACGTCGGAATGTGACCCGACCTCATGCCCGGCGGCATCGATTTCGCGGATCAGCTCGGGATATTCGCGGGCGACCCAGCCGAGGCAGAAAAAGGTCGCTTCGGCGTCCTGCTCCTCGAGCAGGCGAAGAATTCGCCCGAGCATGCGGGGAAGCTTGCGCTCCATCCCTTCCCACGAACGCTCGGTGCGCACTTCCTCATGATCGAGCAGGTGAAACCATTCCTCGATGTCGAAGCTGAGGATGTTCATCAGTAGAGCCGCTTGCCGGCGGCGCGAAAGGCGCGAACGTCCGCCGCGGTCGGGAAGCTGAAATAGCTTTTGTCCTCGGCCGGATTGGGGATCGGCCGGTAGTTTCCCGAACCGACCTTCATCACCGCTTCCCACACCGCGTCCATGCCGACTTTCTTGGTGATGCGAATCAACTCCTCGAGGCTCTCGGTTCCGATCGCTACGCGCCGTTGAACGACAATCGGGCCCGAATCGATGCCTTCATCGACAAGAAACACCGATACGCCCGTTTCCTTCTCACCATTTTTCAGCACCCAGAAGGTCGGCATCAGCCCGCGGTAGCGCGGGAGCAGGGACGTATGAACGTTGAGGCAGCCGAGCGGCGCCAGATCTAGCAGGGGGCGGCGAAATAGCTGGTTGCCGGCCACGGAGACGAGCAAGTCGGGCTTCAGCGCCCTGATGGCCTTGAGCGCTTCGGGTGAGTTGATGTTGCCTTCGATGTCGAGCGCGGGACGCCGTGCCGCTTGAGAATCGCCTTCAGGCGGCGCCATGGTTGCAGCCGTGCCAGGGCAAAGCGCGATGCGTAGCGCGCGAAATATGCGGGGCCGAACACCTGCAGCAGTTCCTTCGCGCGGCCGGCGAAGCCCAGCTTTCTTGCCGAGCGGCGAAGGCTCGAACACGACGCAGCCCGCTACCGTGACGTCGGCCGGCGTTCGCGCAAGCAGGTAATCGATGCTGCCCGCGAGGAACAGCGGCTCGTCCTGGGTCAAAAGGACCACTCTCATGGGAAAAATCGCTTGCTCCGGCAGGCTTGTTCGAAGCGCACCCCCTTAGCGGACGCTCCGGCCAAATCCACTGCGAGGAATTGACAAAGCGGCCGGGCGGCCGTTTCGAAGTGGGTGATGCCTCCCCCGTCCAAGCTTGATCGTCGGCCGCTGGTCGTCCTGTCGGCCAACAATTGCTGGAATATCGCGCACTTCCGCGGCGCCCTGCTGACGGGCCTGGTCGAGGCGGGCTACCGTGTCACGGTCCTCGCCGCGCTCGACCGGTCGGCCGATGAATTGCGCCAGCGCGGCGTCGAAGTCCGCGGTCTGCCGATCACCCGATCGGGCATGAACCCTCTGACCGACGCTCGGCTCCTGGTCCGTTACATGCGTGAATTGCGCGCTCTGCGACCGGCCGCTTATTGCGGTTTCACCATCAAGCCCAACGTCTATGGCGCCATTGCGGCGAGGCTCGCGGGCGTTCCGGCAATCAATAATGTGACCGGCCTCGCCACTCCGTTCCTGTCGGGGGGCATCGTGTGGGCGGTTTCCGAAAGCCTCTACCGGCTCGCGTTCCGCCGGTCGCACACGGTGTTCTTCCATAACCGCACCGACATGGATTTCATGGTCGGGCACGGTATTGTCAGCAAACGGCAGGGCCGGGTCATCCCCGGATCCGGCGTCGACCTGAAGCACTTCAAGCCCGATCCGCCGGCTGCCAGCGCATCCACCGGCCTGCGGACATTCTTGTTCATCGGAAGGCTGATCCGGCACAAGGGCGTGCGCGAATTCCTCGACGCGGCGCGCATCCTGAAGAAGAAGCTGCCCGCAACCCGCTTCGAGCTGCTCGGCAATCCCGATCCGGGTAATCCGAGTTCGGTCGGCCAGGCCGAGCTTCAGTCGTGGATCGACGAGGGCGTGGTCGAGCATCTCGGAGAGCGCCAGGATGTCCGCCCCCTGATCCGGGCGGCCACCGCGGTCGTTTTGCCGTCCTATCGCGAAGGCATGTCTCGCGCGCTGCTGGAGGGAGCGGCGATGGGCAAGCCGCTGGTCGGCGCGGACGTCCCCGGCAGCCGCGAGCTGGTCGAGGAAGGCGTCACCGGGGCATTGTGCGCGCCGCGCGACGCCGTATCGCTTGCAGCCGCAATGGAGCGCATCGCGGTCGCGCCGCCGGAGGAGATCGCGAGGCTTGGCGCCAATGCGCGCGCGAAGGTCGAACGCGAGTTCGGTGAGGCGGTCGTGGTTCGCGCCTACCTCGACGCGCTCGAAGACATTCGCGCCGGGACATGAAGAGCACCGACACGCGCCTCCATGTGCTTCACGTCATCGGCACGCTCCAACTCGGCGGCGCCGAAACCCTGTTGTTCAGACTGGCGAAGGCGAACGACCGCGATGTGCGCCACGAGGTCATCTGCCTGGGCGATCGCGGTTGGTACAGCGACCAGATCGAAGGAAATGGAGTCACGGTTCATCATCTCGGTATGGTGTCCGCCGGCTCGTTCATTCGCGGCATTCCCGGTTTCGCAAGACTGGTCCGGCGCCTGCGGCCGGACGTTATCCAGTCTTGGATGTATCTGTCGAACGTCATGGCGGGCGTGTTTGGGCCGAACCGCCGGCATCCCGGTCGTCTGGGGAATCCATGGCTCGACCCTCGAGCATCTCGGTCGGCCATCGTGGCTATGTGCCTATGCCGGTGGCTTGGGTGCGCCGTGGCTGACCGACCAGGTCATTAATTGTTCGTCCGGCTCGGCAGAGCTGCACAAGCGGCTGGGCTATAGCCGGGCGCCCTGCAACGGTCGTCCGCAACGGTTACGAGCCGACCGCTTTCTTTCCGGATGAGGCGGCGCGATCGCAAGCGCGCGATGCGCTCGGATCTACTCCCGACCAATTCGTCATCGGGTCGGTCGCGCGCTGGCACTCGCAAAAGGACATCCCGAACCTGCTAGAAGTCGGCGCAGCGGGCAAACCAGCAAGGTGCGCAATTCATATGCCTGCTGATCGGCGCGGGTCTGGACGCAGGCAATGAGGCGCTGGCGAACGCAATCCGCGCGGCGGGTTGCGAGCAATTCGTCCGGCTGCTCGGTCCGCGCCGAGACCTTGCCAGCCTCGTCCAGGCGCTCGACCTCCATGTCCTCGCAAGCTCTGGCGGCGAAGCATTTCCGAACGTCGTCGCGGAGACCATGCTTGCGGGCAAACCCAACGCCGTCACCGATGTCGGCGATTCGGCGGTGATGGTCGGGGAGACCGGATGGGTTGTGCCCCCGCGGCGCGCGGACCTGCTGGCGGATGCAATCGTCCGGGCTCATGGCGAATGGAGCGAGAGGCCCGAGCAGTGGCGCAAGCGCGGCGCCAGTGCCCGCGAGCGGATCGCGACCAACTTCACCGCCGACGCTATGCGCGCCGATTATGTCCGGATCTGGCGGGCCGTTGCGGGACGTTCGAGCTGAGCGCGGCAGCCCAGTTGTTCGATCAAGGTACGCCATTGCGCGTCGATCACCTCGGGCGCGAATCGCTGCCGGATCGACTGGGCGAGGCGTTCGCGCAGAGGTTCGAGATCGCCGGCTGCGGCCAAGTCGCGCAATCGCTCGGCGAGCCTCGCAACATCACCGATATCGACCAGCAGTTCGGGAAAGTCCTCGAGGAGGAATCTTGGACCGTCGGTGGCGTAGGCAATCGGCACAACGCCCGCTGCCATCGCTTCGGCCAGCACGAGCGAGAATACTTCCAACTTTGCCGTAACCAGGGTCAGCGACGAACGGGCATAATAGTCTCCGAGCTCGATCCCCGGCGGTTGCAGCTGCACTTGTTTCAGCCCGAAGCGAGCAATGGAGTCTCTGAGGAGGCCTGCGTCGGGTCCGTCGCCGACGATGGTCAGAGACCAGCCGTCCTGTTCGATCCCCGCGGCCGCCACCGCTTCGATCGCATCCTGGAAGTTCTTGAGCGGGGTAAGATGCCCAACCGCCAGGACATGGCGACCACGCTCAACGCCCGCTGGCGCAGCCGCGGAGCAAACCGCGTTCGGAATCAAATGAACCTTCGCGAGATATCGCCGGTAATGCGCGAGCTCCGTGGGATTGAGCGTGACGACGGCGTCGGCAAGCGGATAGGTCAGCCGCCGAAGCCACCGGATCAGCCGGCCGTGAAAATGGAATGACGCATGTTCGACGAGGATGACGCGAGTGCGACTTCCGGCAAATATTGCGCCGAGAAAAATATTGTCCTGTGTCCAGGAGCCGATCACGACATCGGGGCGCGACCGGCGAAGCGACCACAGCGCCTTGAGATATGGCCAGAGGCGTGGCGACCGCTGGTCGATACGCTCGACGCAGGCCGGCAACGAGTAGGTCGGTGGCCGGTCGCTGCGTCCGCTCAAGACGGTGACGCGGCAGTCCAGGCGCTCGCCGAACATTACCGCCAGGTCGCGGATGACGCGATTCACTCCGCCCCCGGTCGACAGATCGGTGGCGACCAAGGCAATGTGCGGCCGGGACGGATCGTAATCAGCTGTCATGGATTGCAGCGCCGGGGCTTTCTCGCCAAGCAAATCGAATGTTAGTGTACTGGCTCATCTTTGCCGTTTTCGCGGCCGCCGCCTTCCTTTGGCGAAACCAGCGCGACGCAGTCCCAAATCCGCAGCTGGCTCAGCGCGGCGTAGCCCCATATCCGCAGTTCGACCAGTACCACGGCCAGGCTCAGCGGCGTTCATTGATGCCCCTGTTTACCGGCCTGTTCCTGATTCTGCTCATCGGGCTCAGGTATCGGGTTGGCGGTGACTGGGCCAATTATGCGTTGGCTTATTCGGAAATCCAGAATCTCGACTGGGGCCAAGCAGTCTCGGTTTCGCGGCAGGAACTCGCTTACACGCTGATTAACTGGATCTCCGCTCGGGTCGGCGCCGGAATGTGGCTGGTCAACCTGCTGTGCGCGATACCTTTCACCATCGGCCTGATCCGTCTCAGCCAGACATTGGGAAACCCGGCGCTGGCCCTGGCGATCGCCACCCCGTTTCTCATCATCGTCGTCGGGATGGGCTTCACTCGGCAGGCCGCGGCTCTCGGTTTCCTGATGATGGCATTGGTCGAGCTGATCGAAAAAAAGTCGCTCCGCCGGTTCATTGCATTGTGCTGGTCGGCGCGCTGTTCCACCGGACGGTGCTGATTTTCATCCCGGTCATGCTGATCGGAAGCGCCAAGACCGTGCTGTCCAGGGTCGCTTTGGCAAGCCTTGCCATCCCGGTTGCTTATTATGCTTTGATCAGGGCGGCTTTGGAGCGTTACGGCGCTGGTTATATTCAGGCGGAACTCGACGCCCAGGGCGCCCTGGTGCGCGTGGCGATGAACTTTCTTCCGGCTGTACTCCTGCTGTTGTCGGGCAACCGCTTGTTTCGCTCTGCGGAAGAACGGAATGTGTGGCGCACTTTCGCGCTCCTCGCGATTGCCGCGGCAGCCGCGCTGATGCTTATCCAGTCGAGCGTCATCGTCGATCGGCTGTCGATGTATCTGATCCCGCTGCAATTGTTCGTGTTCGTGCGGCTTGCTGATCCAACGACTTCAGGCGCTATCTCGAGCCTCACGTGGCGGACGCTGATTATCGCATATTCGGCACTTGTCCTGTTCGTCTGGCTCAATTTTGCCGCCAACGCCTGGGCGTGGGTGCCTTACCGGAGCTACTTGTTTCAGTGACGCGGTACAGCGACGCGAAGCTCGACATTTCAAGCCAATCGCTAGCAGCAGCAGCCCGTACCGGAGACCACAACGGAGATGAGGATTGCAGAAGCCCTGGCGGCCGGGTCAATCCGCGCAACGCAGGCATTGGGCCTTCGCGGGCGGCGCGACGCTGATCAAGCTGCTCGCTTCCGCCGGGATCGGGCGCGGAGCCGTTTCGCGGGTCTCGTTGCCTAATGGGGGTCGGATCAGCTTCCCCACCGTCGATCCTTACTGGGCGCCCTATCTATGGGGACGCCAAGTCTACGAGCCAGACGTCGAGGCAATCTTTCGCAGGCTGGGAAAGATTCCCGGCAAGCTTCTTGTCGATGGTGGAGCGAACATCGGTTACTGGACCGTGCAACTGTCCGCTGCTGAATATGGATTCGACCGCTTTATTGCGATCGAGGCCAATCCCGGCATTGATGCCGCTCCTGACAGGAGAACGTTCGCGAAAATGCGATCGACTGCGAGGTCGTTCATGCCGCGATAGCCGCCGAGACGGGCCTGACCGTCTATCTCGGTGGAGTTGAGGATCACGCGTCTGCGGCAATCGGGCAAAGCGGCATTGCCGTGACCACCACGACCCTCGATGCGCTCGTTCCAGCCAACGTTGAGTGCTGGGCCGCATGGTTGTAGTCAAGCTGGACATCGAGGGGTCGGAGGTCGCTGCGTTCGACGGCGCGCCAAGGCTTATCGAAGAGGGCGCACTGCTCATCTACGAGGACTGGCCTCGCAGTGGCTTCCCCAACAGCGTTTATGTCCTCGATCGGGGCCTTGCTATCATCGGCGTGCCGCCCAAAGGCCCGCCGTCCCGGATCAGGTCGCTTGACGAGCTCGACCAATTCAACCGCGCCACACGCACTACCTATGGCCCATCGAACCTGGTCGCCTGCCGGGAGGAACGGCTTGAAGAGCTGAAGCCACTGCTATTGGCCGACTGAACTCCCTAGGCGCCGCATAAGCGGTCCGATCGTTCGTTTGGCGCCAACGAAGCTGGCGATTACCATGCGGCTTAGGAATGGCGGAAAGTCGGCGAGACGGCTGGCGTATAGCGCTTTGCCGCGCGGTTGTCTGATGTACAGACTTTTGCAATGCCGGGCATAGTCGCGATGTCCGTACCGGACAGCCTGCACCAGTTGAATCCCAATTCGAATGTCCATGTATTCCAAAATATCTCGCTTCAGTCGTCGATCTTTGATTGTCGGTGCCAACGCATCCAGTGTTGGTATCGTGGACGACATATCCTCTCGCCGCATAGGGCCTATTTGCAAATTCTGGAGGTTCGACTGGTCGGTAATTCCCCCTGTATCCAGACGGTAGAACACGGTCGGTTTGGTTGAAGCGGCGACATAACCCTGGGCCGCCAGCCTTGCCCAAAGTTCGACATCTTCATTGCCATTGAGAGGTTCGAATACTCCGAATTTGGCGAACGTCTTGCGGCTGATCGCCGCGCTGCTGGTGTATAATGGCGGGCGGCCTCGCGTCATTTCATAGAAATAGCGCGACACGCGCACATGGCCTTTGCGGGAACGAAGGCGGCGGCTCGCGCCCTGAAGCGCTTGATCGCCGTTCCTATCAAAGCCGCGTCAGGATAGGCTTTGCGAACCTTGTCGAGCTCGGACAAATGATCGGGCATCCAGATATCGTCGGCGTCGAGGAATGCGACCCACGGAGACGAACCCGCGGCTATGCCCGTGTTCCGCGCCGGGCCGACTCCCGCATTTTTCTGCCGAATCAGAGTGATGCGGCTGTCCGAGAACTTCGCGACGCGGTCGGGGCCGTCGTCGGTGGAACCATCGTCGACCACGAACAGGTGCCAATCGGTGAAATCCTGCGCAATGACGCTTTCGATCGTGCGCGTGATGAACGGAGCCTTGTTGTACAGGGCAGTCACAATATCGAACATTGTCGGCCTCGGTTGACGCTTGCACAGGGCTGGGAGGCTTCAGCGCCCCCATGGGCAACCGCCTCTTGTAGATCGCGAACGAATAGGCAAGGATTCTCTATGTCCATCCGTGAACAGCTCAAGCGCCTCGCTTTGCCGGCCATTTTCAAGCGTCTGAACCCCCACTGGTATCAGCTCGCCTACCTGTCAAAAGTGCTGGATCTGCTCCGCGCGGACTGTGTTGTGGATGTGGGGGCGAACGCTGGGCAATTTGCCCTTCAGCTCCGCGCGCTCGGCTACAAGGGCCTGATCCTGTCGTTCGAGCCCGATCCCGAGGTCTTCCAGCGCCTGAAGCGTAGTAGTGATCGCGACCCCCTGTGGAAAGCTTTCAACCTCGCGCTAGGCGCGCAGCGGGGCGAGCTGCAACTGAACATCATGAAGCGCTCGGAATTCAATTCCTTTCGATCCCCAAGTAGCAAAAAAGCGGATATTGTTGCGAATTTCAATACTGTCGTTGGGCAAAAAGCGGTTGAAGTCGCCCCTCTTTCGGAATTGCTTCCACCTCTTGCGTCTGAACTGGGCTTCAGCCGCCCGTTCCTGAAGATGGATACGCAAGGCTATGACTGGGAGGTCTTCTCGGGAGTTGGCGACACACTGGATCTGATCGTCGGGCTGCAGAGTGAAATTTCTGTCGTCCATATTTACGACGGCGTTCCGTCATGGATGGAGATGATCGTCCGCTATCAAGAAGCCGGTTTCGAGCTTTTGAACTTGTTCTCGGTCAGCCCCGGTCTCGACAAACTGCTTGAGTTTGACTGCTACATGGCGCGGGTCGGGGCGACGAAGCGGTGACTGGGGATAGGCCGCCCAAACAATCCAGCCCTTGCGATCAGATACCCAGGCAATTGTCCGCGCGATAAAAGACTGTGGTGCAACGCTCTCGCACCATCAAGGGAGCGAAGCCCCAGAAGTCGAGCCGTTTGAATCCCGCCTCTTCCATAAGGTCGTGCCCTTCTCGGTCGCTTTTTTCGTCAGTGTCGTCCCATATGACAACGCCGCCCGGGGTGAGGGCTGAAATGCCGCTTTTCCCGCAATCGGGACGGCGATTTCCGTCGTTGACGATGACGTCATATTGCTCGCCCGTAACGCTTTGCACGTAAGCATCACCTTGCGCAGACAGGAGCGTGGCATTTGCGGGAAGGCTTGGAGAAACACGATCGACCCATTCCTCATCATGCTCGACGGCCGTGATGCTCGAAACTCGCTTGGCCCACCAAAGGGTTGAAAACCCCGAGCCGAATTCGAAAACCTTGAATGATTTCCGTATGCGCGGCTCCAGAAACCTAATTGCGGGGTAAGCGATCCACCGGGATCGGCTCTCCGACCGCGTTAACGGGGAGTTTCTCTCGGCGGCTGCGCAGCCAACCAGTTGTTTGAAGAACGGAGTTTTTCGCGAGGAAAAGTTCTGGCGGATCCCGCATCAGCATCGGCAAACGCTGGCGGGATGGCGGTGAATGCTCTGCCTTTCCAACCTGTCATAGTCTTCTCCTTGCCGCGCCTGGCGTGCTGAATATTCCAGTATAGCTGCAATCGAGATGCTGAGTGGCCTCACTCAATGTCTGGGCTCGCGTGCCGCGCTGAGCCAAGATATCACGCTGTTCGGGGAAAAAACTGCACTCGTCTGCTGGGGGCGAAGGGATAACGGGATCGACTTTGGGTCGTTGCAACCGTTTGGGCGACGTTGAGCAGTTTCAACGCGCCGCTGCGATGGCTTCTGAAAAGTGCGTTCGAAACTGGTCGGATAGCAATAAATTTGCTTCCATGCCTCCGCCCCTTCCAGCAGATAATATTCGATGGTCGTCGTCATTATTCATCCCGAACTCATAAATCGCTTGATTACCTTAGGTGGTTGATTTCATCGCACCTTTGTCGATATCTAGCGCCGCTTGGCAATGCTACTTGGCCGCTAACAATACCGGAGTGGTTTCTTGGCGCTCGGCCGACGAGGCCCCACATCCAAAGTCTGAGATTCTGCACCGCGAATCGAACGGGATCTACAATGCGATCGTCAATGCGCGCCAGATTAGGGTGAGATCCAGGATCGAGGCCGGGGACCGGTATCGCGCCTTTCTCGAAAAAAGAGCCAAAACACAAAGCCGCACGACGTGATTCGTCAGGCAGCGATGGCGCTTCAATAAAGCGAATGATTTCGGCCTCGCTTTCAAGAGTCGTTGCCGCGCCTAGGTGGCCACTAACAGTATCCCCGATTACTGCGTTGGGAATGCCCAGATATGTACATTCCAGACCTACCGTTGATCCGAAACTGATGACCGACTTCCGATGCCCGGGCGAGCGCGTAAGTATCTGTTTTATCGTCAGGCTGGATGACAACTGCTCCAAGCGAGGCGAGCAATGGAAAGTCCCACTCGTCTCGCCAGGATATATGTTTGAAATTAAGATGCGGATGCAACCGAACTGCAAAACTTTTGCCCAGATCGCAGCACATCTTGGCCATCGTTACGGCGGCCTCGCCCTGACTAGGGAACGGCCCTGACTGAGGCTCATCCGAAATAGCGAAAAATTCGTCCGTTGAAGTAGTGAAGAAAGTGACGATCGGTCGCCCTCGTAAAGCATCTGGTATCTGCCCGACATGCTGAGCACCGATGAAAAATACGGCCGCATTGCCTGCCGCGCGACTGAACCTCTTTTCAAAGAATTCGGAACCGGCGACTTCGTCGCATGGCAATGAAGTCATAATCTTGGCGAGATTGCTGGGCTATATGGTGACAGAGGAGAGACGACGTAGGTTGTTCCCGTGCCGCCTTGTTCGTGGCGCATCACCTCCACGCCAGCTGCTTGGAGCTCGTCGCAGAACGGGCGCGAATAGCAGTGCCTGCCGCCAAAAATGTAGACACGATCATAGCCGAGCTTTGCCACGGCGTGGCCGATCTGCTGCGACAGGTGGGCAGAGCGCCAAGCCTCGGCGAAGCTCGGCCCATATTCTTCTGCCTGACGCGCATTCAGTACGGTGGTCAGTTCGAAAACCGAGCTCAGGACGCCGAGGCCAACGCGAGCATTGCCGACCCGATATTGGCGAATCTCGGTCACATCAGTGGGCGGGCGCGGGACGTCTTTTAGCGTGGCTGAAAGGGACGAGGTAATGTCCATTCCGTTCACGAACGTCTTGATGAACCGGGCAATCTTGCGGTTGAGAACTTCTATTAGCCGGTCTGTCTTTGTCCAATGCGGGGAATGCCGGGCGCAGATCGACCACAGGTCAAGAACGTCCACCTTGTCATTCTGATGGTCGCGGGCCAACTTGCGTTCGACCGCGAGGGAAAACGACCATGGATTAGATGAGGCGATCAGAATTCGATTTGGGGCTCGCCGTTGCGAATCCGTCGCCGATGTCATTCTCTTTCGAATTGCCACCCGTGACCTTTCCTCGATTCGGCGCAGACTAGGCGATTGCGTAGGCTGGTGATGGGTTCTTTGCCGCGGGCGGCTCGGGGGTGGTGCGACGGGGAATGAGGTCCATCGCTGCCATGGATTGGAGTATATTGAAGAGCAAGCGGTCGTTGTACCGCCGGGCCACCAGCTGAATCCCGACAGGCAGACCGTCAGGGCTGCGTCCGGCGGGAATACTGACGGCCGGCAGACCGCCCAATGTCCAGATTAGAGCATGATCCGGGGCATCGACCAATTCCAGCCCCTCGAGGGCCGACCCGGCAGTCGCCATGTCGAGCACTACATCATATTCACGGAAAAGCGTTTCCATCGCCCCGGCCAACTGCCTTTGGCGAGCGAGAGCCTCGGTATAAGTGTCAAGTGTGGTCGAATTACCGCGTGTGACGATGTCGTAAATCTGGGAGCTCACCAAAGTTTTCTGCTGGAATTCTTCCTTGAAATAATAAGCCAGGGCCCGGTCGTAGATCGCGGCATGCACCTCATGCGCCTCTGCCAGCACCGCCGGCGCTGCGACCTCCTCAATGTCGAAATCGCCGGTTCGGGTGAGGCGCGCGGCGAAGTCTTCCACCGTCGTTTTCACATAGTCTTGCGCATCACCCCACTTGGGGCCGCGGATCAGCGCGATGCGGCACCGGCGACCGTTCCGCAAAGTCTGTCTAACATCGTCGTTCAACGCCGCTTCGGCGATCGGATAATCCGCCCCTTTGACGCGAACCGTCTCGAACATCAGCCGCAAGTCATCGACGTTGCGCGCGAACCAGCCGACCGTATCCAAAGTGTCTGTGGTCTTCAACATCCCGGTTCGGGGAACCAGCCCGAAGGACGGCTCAAAGCCGTAAACCCCGCAATAGCTGGCCGGCCGGATGATCGAACCCGCGGTTTGTGTGCCCAAGGCGATCGGCACCATGTAAGCCGCAACCGCCGCAGCCGAGCCACTTGAGGAGGTTCCGGGGATGAAGTTGCGGCGATGCGGATTCTCCGTCGGTCCCGGAGCGTGGACCGCGAATTCAGCAGTGACCGTCTTGCCCGCAATGACGGCACCGGCCGTCCGCAGATAATGGACCACCCTGGCGTCGTTGCCGGGCGTAAAGCCGCTCCAGATCGGGGCTTCCCATCTCGGTCGCATGTCCATGAATTGAAGATGTCGTTCCCACGGCACTCCGCCCAGGGGCCGGATCGCGTTGCTCGCGGACCGCCCGATCGGTCACGTCCGCCTGTGCTACAGCGCTTTGAGGGTCGATGTGGACCAGGCGTGATCTGGTTTTCCATCTGTCGATCTGGCCCAGGCAAGCAGTGACCAATTCGCGCGCGCTTAACTGGCCATTTGCAATTTTCCGAGCAGCCTGCGCTGCGCCAGCTCATCCGCGACAATGCTCGGTACCCTTGGCTCTCGGCCCCGGCTGGACTTCGATGCGGTCCACGCGGCGCTGGCGGCGATCGGGCTGGTGCTGTTCGAGCAATTCCTGCATCGCCGCATCCGACAAGGCGGGGACGCCTAGCTTGCGCCGGTGCTCCGCCAAAATCTCCTCGAACTCCTTTTCGGTGAAACCGGTGATCTGCAAATAATAGTCGAGCGCTGCCGGCCGCTCGGTATCGTGCTTGCGAGCAAGCTCGAAACCTTCTTCGCGGGTCAGCAGTCCCGCGCGCACGTCGGCGCTAGCATGATCCGTGCCGCGTCCGAAGCCGCGTTTCAAGGAATTTCGTGTAATCATGAACGCCGGCCATCCGGCACTCGACACTCTTATAGCGCTTGTAGGTTCCCTCGACCTTGTCCTCACGCCAGTCGTAGACGTCGCGCACAAACTCCATCTGACGCTCGTCATCCCAAAACATGTAATCGCCCAGGTGAATGCCAATTACTCCGAGCTCTTCCATCTGCTCGGCCGATGGCAATCTGAAGGCTGCAAGGTCACGCTCCTCGATGCCATCGCCAATCATCGCCTCTGGATAAACCTTAGCCGACACCCGAGTAAAATAGTCGCGATCGAATTTCATGACCGGATCGCGATGGGTTGCGCGGCCGGAGAAATCGGCAATGGACTCGCCCCAAATCAGCAGCGGGATTTGATATTTGACCGCCACCTGAAGCGGGAACGCGCCAACGCCGGAATGGCAATGCCAGCAGGAGTCGCCGATCTGAAACAACGACTTCCGCGCTAATTTCTGGATTACCGATCGGCTTGGCGTAAACATGATGTGGTCAACGCCGAACTTGTCGATCGAGTTTTGGAGATTGTAGCGACCGGTCTCGGTGAACCAATTGTGGCTGAAGGTCACAGCGAGGACCTTCATTCCATAAATTTTGGTCAGCACATGTAGCTGAAAGGTGCTGTCCTTGCCGCCGCTGATCGGGACGATGCAGTCGTAGTCATTGCCGAGCGAACGGTGGTGATCGAGCAGGGCCCGCAGCTCGCGCTCTCTGGCAACCCAGTCGATATGAATCTTCTGCTCTTGCGACTGGCAAGCGCGGCAAATGCCCATTTCATCGAACTGCATTCCCTCGTTCGATTGCGGCATGCAGCAACGCGTGCAGTAGCGCATGCCTTCCAGCATCGGCTGCCCGTATCGCTCTAAGTCCTGCGTCATTGCCATTCGAACCTTTTACACTTGAACGTTGCCAGACCGCCGAGCGGGATCGGCGGTGCGGGATGAGCCGCACAGTGGCGGGAGCCATTGACGCATTTGCCGTCGAGCTACAACCCTTTTGGGCCTTGAATGCTGATCGGCCCCAAGAACATTAGACAACAAATTCAAGCGCATATCCGGCGGAGGTAGCGCGAATAGTGCCTGCGCTAGCGTGCCCGTCCGGTGCTGATGGATCGGACAGTCGCAATGTTCATGGGGTCGGCAGGTCGCGAAGCGCCACAATGCCCTTCAGGGGAAGCGCCCCTGGCGGGGCCCAGGGCGGTAGCGTCGAAACCACCCTGCGACCGGCGGCCTTGGCGACGACCATCGCATAGGACTGGCAGCCGGCGACGATCGTCGCGGCGCTGATAGCCTGGTCGAGGCTTGGCCGGTCATCGAGCGTGACATCGTTGCCCAAGGCGCGCTGCGCTGCAATCCAGGAATCATATTTGCCGGGGTCATCGGATGGATGGGGACGGAGCACGACCGGCACCTCATGACCTATACCGGCGACCACGCGATGCTCGATGAAATAGTCTAATGCCTGAAATTCTCCCGGATCGCCTCGCCCCCAATCATCGCGTGCCGGCTCAAGCAAATATAACAGCCGTTCGTCGCTCGGGCAGGGCCCGATCCGGGACCTTTGTTCGTCCAGATAGGCGTTGGGCTGAAGTCGCACATTTCCATCCGGAAAAGTCGCATTGGCGAGCGCAAGCGCGTCCTCGTCGGTGACCCAATATTCGTCGGGGAGGACAAGTTCGCCATCTCGTTCAAAACGCGCGCGATAATGGGTCCAATGGTCGAGCACCGCTATCGAGCGATAGCCCGCCGCGTTCTTTCGCGCGCGATGCTCGAGGTCGCTTGCCCAACCGGTGCCGCTGAGCACGGTCGCTGCGCCAGAAAGCGCTGCTTCTAAAGTGAGGATGGGTGCGAGGCTGCCAAACTTCTGCCGCCATAGCTCGCGGGCAGGCCCTTCCATTACCGCTCGAACATCGGCCGGAGGGGTGTCGCCGAGCCAGGCGAGAATGTGGTTGGCGGCCCCTGCGTCGTGGCACACGATCGCCACCGGCCGAGCCAGCTCAGCGATTGGCGAAGCGGGCAAAATACAAGATATCCACTTCAGCGCCCTCGAATACTTCCTGTCGCTCGCGCCGACCTTCGAGCGTCATTCCTGAACGTTCCGCCAGGCGGATCATGGGCGCGTTCACCGCCAGGGTACCCGCAGTCAACTTGCGGACATCGGCCTCGTCGATCAGCCATTGGGACAGCAGCGCCCACCCTTCGCCGGCGTATCCCTGGCCCCAGCAACTGCGCTCCCCAATCAGGATGCCGAGGTCGGCGGTCCCGTGCTGCGGTGCGCGATAGGCGGTCATGGTCCCGATGATTGGTCCGCCGGAACCGGCTAGAACCGCAAGAAACAGGTTCGGGCTCCCTTCGAACGAGCGCAGATAGGCTTCGCAGCTGGCGCGGTCGTGGGTTGCAAAGCGTTGGTTGCTGAAGCGAGTCACGATGGGATCGTTGAGCCATCCGACATAATCGTCGCGGATGTCATCCGCCGTGAATAGCCTTAGCGCGACCTTGTCGCCCGAGACATCCAGCGGCGGAATCACCACTTCCCCGTGCGGAGACCGTCGACTACCTTGGCAAAGGCCTGGCCGATGTCCTCTATGTCCGCGGAGCTGGTTTGCGCGTGGATATTGCCTAGGGTCAGCAACTCGGCCTCGTGCATCCGCTCGGTGACGGGACAGAGTCCGCGGGCATAGCTGACCTCGCGACCATGTTGGTCCCATGGCGACGAAGTTCCGCCGAACAGCTTGCGCTGCTGGTAAATCGGCTGGAGGTAAATCGGCGCGACATAGCCTTCGCCAACCGGCACGCCTTCCGCCCGAAGGGCTTCGGCAAAGCGGGCACGTGGCACCCCGACGACCTTCTCATCGTAGCGAATGGCATAGATGTAAAAGGCGTGGACTCCGTCCTTGGGCAGGGTTGGCGGCGTGATCCCGTTAATGCCCGCGAGCAGTGCCGTAAGCTGTTCGACGCGCGCAATCCGGTCCGCAAGCAATTGCTTGAGCTTCTTCAATTGCTCGGCCGCGATCGCAGCCTCGATCTCGGTCATGCGGTAGTTGAAGCCGAGCATATTGTTGAGATCGGCATCGCCGCCCTTTTGCTGGAGGACGACCTCGCCGTGGTTGCGGATGAGCTGGAGCCGCTCGGCCAGCCGCGCATCGTCGGTGACGACCACCGCGCCTTCGCCCGAGTGGATATGCTTGTGATAGTTAAGGCTGAACACGCCCATATGGCCAAGAGTGCCGGAGTAGCGGCCGCCGAGCTTTGCCCCGGGCGCCTGTGCCGCGTCCTCGATCACGGTCAGGCCCCGCTCGGCGGCCAACGCCATGATGTCGTCCATCGGTGCGGGATGCCCGAACAGGTCGACGACAACGATCGCCTTGGTCCGTTCACTCAGAGCGGCGCGGATCGTATCGGCGGTCAGGCAGAAAGTGTCGGGATCGATGTCGGCGAATACCGGGATCGCATTGTAAATCAGCGGCCCGACCGCCGATGCGCTCATCGTGTATGGCGAGGCGATCACCTCATCGCTGGGGCCAACGCCGGCTGCGCCCAGCGCTGCGTACAGACCGGATGTCGCGCTGTTCATGCTTACCGCATGGGCTGCTCCGAAATAGCTGGACCAGGCGTCCTCAAGCGCGCGGACTCGCGGCCCGCCGAGGAATTCGGGAGACCAGGTGCCGAGAAATGCCGACAGGATTCCGCTATCCAAGACTGCCGCGACTGCCGCTTTCTCCTCGGCGCCGATGGTGTGGTATTCGGGGAAGGGGCGCGTGCGGACGGGAGTTCCGCCGTCGATTGCGAGCCGGTTCACGTCGGTGTTTGACTCCCATCGCCATCTGTCTGAGCGAACTTGGGAATTTCGACCCGTCCGCCGGTTGCCGTGGCCTTACAAGCCGCCTCCGCGATGAGCAATGCGGCGAGGCCGATGGTGCCCGAGGACAAGGGCTGGCGCTGCTCAATCACTGCCGCCGCGAGGTCCTCGACCGCTCGGAGCATCATATTGCGCTGGTCGCCCAATTCGGTGTCAACCCGGGCAAGCTCGGTATAGCCTGCATATCGCTGGCTTGACGCGGCCGAGTATAGCTCGATCGAGTGACCACCATCGCGGATGATGACCCGGCCGCGCTCGCACAGCAGGTCCATCTCGAACACCGAATAGAGCGAGCAATCGGTGCCCCGCAGCGTGGCCACGACCTGGCTGCCGGACAGGCCGAGTGAGACATCCAGCGTGGGATCGTCGCCACCTTCGCCAAGGCGGTTGGCGGCTTCGACCCACGCGACTTGCCCGACAAGCATGGCGAGCAGGTCGAACCAGTGGCTGCCGTTGTGGGCGGTGCCCTTGCCATACCAGCCACCGACTGCTTTGACGGCGCCCAAATCGCCGGCGCGCAGCATCCGGGCAAGCGCCTGCATGTTGCTGGCGTAGCGGCGGACGAAGGCCACGGCGAGCGACACGCCGCGCTCCGCGGCGAGCGCGATCAACTGCTCGCCCTCGTCTACGGTGAGAGCGAGTGGCTTTTCGCATAGCAGCCCGCGAATGCCTCGGCTGGCGATCGCAAGGCGGGCCAGTTCGAAGTGGGTCGCGTCGGGGGTGCAGATGCTGACGAGGTCGGGAGCGGTCGCGGCGAGCATTGCGCCCGCGTCCGTGAAGAGTTCCGTGACGCCCCACCTCTGGCCGCATTCCTCTAGCGTTGCCCGGTCCGCGTCGCATAAAGCGACGAGCTCGGTTGCCGGGCAAAGGCGATAGGCCTGGGCATGGCTGTAGACATCGCCGGCGAGACCCGGATCGTCAGCAAAGCGCGATCCGATACGCCCGCAACCGATTACCGCGGCGCGCAACGTCACTGGTCGATATCCTCATAGAGCGCGCGATATTTGAGCTCGGCCAGCCGCCAGTCGCTTTCATTGTCTATATCCTGGACTTCGGTCTCCGGGACTTCGATGCCGATGGTGTCGGGCCCGACCAGGCTGGGGTCGGCGAGAAATGCCGGAACCGCAAAGAAGTAAAACTGGCCCGCGTCGTGGAACGAAGGCTCAAGGTCCTGCGAGCGCCGTAGCGCATTGTCAGGCCAGATGAACTCGATGCGATCGCCGTCCTTTCGAAAGGCGCGCCAGATTGGGAAGCCGAAGCGCGTGACCGGGATCAGGCACGCCGCGCCGGTTTCGCACAGGCGAGTGTAAGCAGTGGTGAGGCGCTGGGCGGAAACGAAGGGGGCGGTCGGGTAGATGCAGCAGCCGTGGTCGAAGTGGCGACCTTGCTCGCTGTAAGCCAGGAGGACCTCGTTGATGACCTCGGCGGTCGTTGAATGGTCATCAGACGTCGCGGCCGAGCGCAGGAATGGAACGCTGGCGCCGAGACCGCGCGCGATTTCGGCGATTTCGTCGTCGTTGGTCGAGACCATGATTTCTTCGAAAATGCCGGATTCGAGCGCTGCGGCGATGCTGTAGGTGATGATCGGCCGGCCCAGGAACGGCCGGATGTTCTTGCGCGGAATGCGCTTGCTGCCGCCGCGCGCCGGGATGATCGCGACTGCGGCCATTAGCCTTGTGAAGCAATCGTCGGTTAGCGGCTGTCCCACGCGGCAGAGGTCGCGAGCTGCGCGGGCGCCGAGGACCTCCGGCAGCCGCTTGGGCGCCAGGCCGTAGCCGGGCCGGATCGAGCGCACATGTCGCGCCTGGTCAGCTCCTCGCCGGCGGCGATGTCCTCGACCACATAGAGCGAACGGCGGAACATCACCGACCCGCCGTTCGCAGCCCTGAAGGTCGTAATCGACCTCGCCCGAGCGCTCGCCAGGCCCGCTTGCAGTCGGTCACCAGGGCGGTGAACTCGGCGGGCTCCAGGCTGAAGGCGGCGTCGGGCCCGCCGTCGCTGCGGCGCAAGCGTGAAGTGTTTTTCGATGACGCAGGCGCCCAGCGCGATCGAGGCGACCGCCACCGCGCTGGCGTGGGTGTGGTCGGACAGGCCGGTGAGCAGTCCGAAGCGCTTGCCGAGGTCTGGGATGGTGCGCAGGTTGGATTGCTCGTCGGGCGCCGGGTAGGAGCTGACGCAGTGGAGCAGGACCAGGTCGTCGCAGCCATTGGCCCGCGCGGTCTCGACCGCTTCGCCGATCTCGTCCAGATTGGCCATGCCGGTCGAGATGATCATCGGTTTCCCCTTGCTCGCGACGTGGGCGATCAGCGGCAGGTCGACGATCTCGAACGAGGCGATCTTGTAGGCCGGGGCGTCGAGGCTCGTCGAGCAGGTCCACGGCGCGTCAGGTCGAAGGGGGAGGAGAATAGGGTGACGCCAAGCTCGCGCGCGCGCGCGAACAGCGGCGCGTGCCATTCGAACGGCGTCTGGGCCTCGCCGTAGAGGTCGTAGAGCCGCTGCCCGTCCCACAGCCCGCCCTCGATCCTGAACTCCGGGCCGTCGTGATCGATGGTGATGGTGTCGGGCGTGTAGGTCTGGATCTTGATCGCGTCGGCGCCGGTCGCGGCGGCGGCGTCGAGCAGCTCCAGCGCGCGGTCGAGGCTGCCATTGTGATTGCCCGACAGCTCGCAGATCACGAAGGGCGCGTGATCCGGCGCCGATCGGGCGCCCGGCGATGTGCACTGTGCTTGCCATTGCGTCCTTGGTCACTCCGCGTCGCCTAAACGTTCGATCTTCAAAATGTAGCGATGTCCACGGTGATCGAAGTAGGCGGGAAATCGATCATTATCGACTACCCGCAGCAAGTCGAACTGTTCGGCGATGCTGCGATTCGGGTCGAGCTTGCTATCCGAGGGCCGGCGGCGCGGATACCAGCTTGGGACTCCGCTTTGCTTCCGGCCTTCGGGAGGCGCTCGTAAATCGAGGTAGCGAATGCACATCTCGACGATTTTGCGGCCGAGCAGGTCGCGCAGTGCATCGTTGAGCTCGTGTCCGCGCAGCTCGATCGCATCTTCCATCAGGATATCCCCGCTGTCGGCTTCATCGATCGCGAGGATCATTGTCACTGGAATGACATTCCGGCCTTCCAGAACCTGCCAAACCATTGGCGAGAAGCCGCGGCCAAGCGGAAGTGCGCTGGCGTGGACCACGATGTTGTGGGCGTTTCGGGCGAGAATGTCGGCCGGCGTCAATTTGAGGCAGCTCAGATAAAAAGCCACGCCGCCGGACTGAACGGCAGCCGCATCGCGGACAAACACTCCGTTATCGCCGCCGCGATTGACGCGATCGACCAGGTCCTCGGCGAAAGGGTCGAACCAGCCCTCGGTATCGACGCAGACTGAGACCGGACGGGGCTTGCTCCACCAGGCAGCGGTCATGCCGCCCGCTCCCGCTTGGCGGCGGTGATCTCATTGGCGACGCGACCCGCGCCGAGACCATCGACGATGGAAGCGCTTGCCGCGCCCATGGTGTCACGCCGGGTCTCATCGTCGAGGATCTCCCGCAAGCGCCGCGGGCAGGCTGGGCATGTCAACCAGCAGGTTCGCGCCTTCTGCCGCCAACGACTCGGCCAATCGATTTCCTGGTTGGCGGCAAGAATGAAGATGAGCGAAGGCAGGCCAAGGCAGCATCGCTCCCAGCTGGTCGTGCCGGCCGCGCCAATGGCAAGGTCGGCATCGCGCATTAGTTCGGCCATATTCTGCGGCATCGAGGTGAACCGTGATGCGCGGATTTGCCTCTGCGAGCGAGCCCGCACGCGCGCCAGGCTCTCCGCGTCGGGACCAAGCACCACATCGATCGCCTGGTCGATGGCCACGGGCAGGATTGCGTCGAGCACCGTTGCGGTGACGCCGTCGATGTCGGTTGTTCCAAGCGACAGGAGGATGCGCCGGACCGGACCGCATCGCGGCGTCGGGCCAGCGCCGCCGGACCGCTCAAGCGCGAACTCAGGCCTAAGCAGCGCGTAGCTGGCGCCGAGAAGCAATGCGGCTCGCGGCGGCGCCATCGCCGCATAGTCATTCGCTGTCCGGCCCGGCGTCTGATCGAGCAGCAGGTCGCAATCCAGGCTCCGGTTGGCAAGGTCGTCGATGATCATCAGGCGTTCCGTCACCGGACGCACTTCGCGGTGCCATTCCGCGTACAGGAGATAGTGATCGACGATCAACCAGTCCGCGCCTTGCTCCGATGACGGCGCCCGTCGTTGGGCGTCCGCTTTCGGACTGCCGTCGAGCGAAAGTGAATCTCGCGATCCCAATCGTCGCCCGCGCGAAGGCGAGCGCCTTCGCGGCGGCGCGATCAGGTGCAGTGAATGACCTCGCGCTCGCAACCGCTCGGCGAGGGAAGGGGCATGGCCGCGACGATGAACAGTGTTTTCGCCGCCGCGCCTCTTGATCTCGTCCGCGAGCGTCAGGCAGCGCATCACATGGCCGCCGCCTATGCGCGCGCTGGAATCGACGCGGAAGGCGACCTTCATGCGGTCAATTCCGTTACGGCGGCGATGACATGGTCCTGCTCCCCGTCGGTCATTGCCGGAAACAGCGGCAGTGTGATCGCTTCGGCATAATATGCCTCGGCTTCCGGGAATTGTCCGGGCTCGAAGCCCATGCGCGCATAATATGGCTGTCGGTAAACCGGGATATAGTGGAGATTGACGCCAATGCCGCGCTCACGCAGCTCATCGTAGATGCTGCCCGCGGTCAACTGCAGGCACGCGAACGATGTACAGATGCCAGCTCGATTGACTGTCGGGGCTCTGCCACGGCTGCGTCAGCGGCAGGCCGGCAAACGCCCGTTCGTAGCGCGCGGCAAGCTCTCGGCGACGGTCGAGAAATACGCCAAGACGCTGCGCCTGGCTGCGGCCGAGGGCGGCCTGGATGTCCGTCATCCGGTAATTATAGCCCAGGTCCTGCTGCTCGTAATGAAAGCCGCCGGCCGGCGCTTGCTCGAACTGGACGGGATCGCGCGTGATGCCGTGGGTGCGCAAGGTCGCCATCCTCCGCGCCAGCTCGCTATCGTTGGTCAGCGCCGATTCCGCCTTCGCCCGAAGTGATGATCTTGACCGGGTGGAAGCTGAAGATGCTGATGTCGCTGAAACGGCAGTCGCCGACGGGCGCGCCATCATAGCTGGCACCGACCGCGTGCGAAGCATCCTCAATGACCTTGAAGCCGTATCTGGCGGCGAGCTCGGCGATGGCGCGCATGTCGCACGGCTGGCCGGCGAGATGGACGGGCACGACGATCTTGGGCAGCCGCCCGACCTGCTCGGCGGCCTCGAGTTTCGCGGCCAGCTGCTCGACCGACATATTGTAGGTTTGCGGGTCGATATCGACGAAATCGACTTCGGCGCCGCAGTAGCGCGCGCAATTGGCGCTTGCGACGAAGGTGATCGGGCTGGTCCACAGCAGGTCGCCGGGGCCGAGGTCGAGCGCCATGCAGGCGAGGTGCAGGCTGGCCGTCGCGTTGGCCGCTGCCACGCCATGAGCAACTCTGCACATGTCGGCGATGGCTTGCTCGAACTTCGGGACTGCCGGTCCCTGGGTGAGGAAGTCGGACTGGAGAACTTCGGCGACCGCCGTCAGGTCGGCCGCGTCGATCGACTGGCGGCCGTAGGGGATCATTTGGACGTCCGGAGGGGCCGGATCAGGTCGCGCAGTTGCTCGACGCTGAGGAATTCGCTGTTGGTCCCGCTGTTGTAGGCAAAGCCCGGTTCGACCGGACTGCCGCCGCGCTCGCCGAGATAGGAATCGATCGAATGGTCGCCGGCACTTGGCAGGATGGCGTAATATTCGCCGAGGTCGACAGTCATGTAGCTGTCGCTCGCGGTGATCATCTCCTCATGGACTTTTTCGCCCGGGCGAATGCCGACGATCCGCCGTTCGCATTCGGGCGCGATCGCCTCGGCCAGGTCGAGGATGCGGTAGCTGGGGATCTTGGGCACGAAAATCTCGCCGCCGAGCGCCGCGTCGATGCTCCACAGCACCATGTCGACGCCCTCCTGGAGGGTGATGTTAAACCGGGTCATCTCCGGGTGAGTGATCGGCAGCACTCCCGACGACGCCGCGTCGAGGAAGAAGGGAATCACCGAGCCGCGGCTGCCCATCACATTGCCGTAGCGCACGACCGCGAATTTGAGATCGCGGTGACCGCGGATGTTGTTGGCGGCGGTGATCAGCTTGTCCGAGCATAATTTACTCGCGCCGTAGAGGTTGATGGGCGCGGCCGCCTTGTCGGTGGAAAGCGCGATCACCGCGCGAACGTCGCTGTCGAGCACGGCTTCGATGAGGTTTTGAGCACCAAGGACATTGGTCTTGATGCACTCGAACGGATTATACTCCGCGGCCGGGACCTGTTTGAGCGCTGCGGCATGAACCACGACGTCGACGCCTTCGAGCGCGCGTCGCAGCCGCGGCTGATCCCGGATGTCGCCGATGAAGTAGCGCAGTGCCTCATGCTCCCCGAGCGCGCGGGCCATGTCATATTGCTTGAGCTCGTCGCGCGAATAGATGACGATCCGCTCGAGCTCGGGGAAGCGCTCGAGCAGCGTGGTTACGAACGCCCGCCCGAAGGACCCGGTACCTCCGGTGACGAGGATCGATTTGAACGCAGACATGCTAGGCGGGGTCCTTCGTCATAGGGTCGCCCCGGGGGGCGCACTTTTCCAACCACTTCGGCATAGCTCCCAAGAGCCACGAGCCGGCCGTTATCGAGCTTTGCAACCAGGTCGCAACGCGCGACCGTCGTCATCCGGTGCGCGACGATGATGATCGTCCGCCCTTCGCGGCCAAGCGCGGTGACGGCATCCATCACCGCCGCTTCGGTCGCATCGTCCAGCGCGCTCGTCGCCTCGTCTAGCACCAGCACCGGCGCCTGCTTGTAGATCGCGCGCGCGAGCCCGAGCCGCTGCCTCTGGCCTCCCGACAGGCGCACTCCGCGCTCGCCGACTTCTGTATCGTAGCCGTCCGGCAACGACTGGATGAATTCGTTCATTTGCGCCTTGGTCGCCGCTTCGACCAGCCGGGTCATGTCGATGTCCGGGGCGGGAATACCGAACGCGATGTTTCGCGCGATGCTCTGGTCCGACAGAAAAATTGCCTGCGGGACGTGGGCCACGCTTCGCCACCAGCCTTGCCGCGTCTTGCGGTCGATCGACTATGCCGTCCACGGTTATCTTCCCAGCTGGTCGGCTCAAGCAGGCCCATCAGCAGATCCGCAAGAGTGCTCTTGCCGCTGCCAGTGCGACCGATGAGCCCGATCGTCACGCCGCGCGGAATGGTCAGCGACAGATCCTGAATCGCCGGTGCGTGCCTTCCCGAATAAGTGAAATTGACCTGCTCGACCGAGATCCGGTCGGTGAACGGGCAGGGGCTCGATCTCAATCGGGCTGGCCTGTTCATCATGTGTCGGCAGCGAGAGCAGCTCGAGAACCTGCGTGAGGACGTTGTTGCTTCCGGACGCGAGGCTCCACCCATTATAGACCTGCTGAACCAGCGGGAGCAGCCGTTGCGCGCCCAGAGCGAGTGCGCCCAGCACCGGCAGCGCCGCCATGATCCCGCCGGCGCGATTGGCGAGGAGATTGGCAAGCAAGGCGATTAGTACCATTCCGAACGCTTCGATGACGAAGCGCGGAGCGCGCCGATGAAGGCCGTGTTCGAACGCGCGACGTTGAGTCGCTGGTCGACCCGGCGGAATTCCTCGACAAAAGTCGCCTGGGTGCCGTCGATGATCACGTCGCGGATTCCGCCCAGGCTTTCCTGGATGATCTGCACGCGTTCGCTCGAAGGCAACGCCGATGACCGACGCATTTCTAATCGAGGCGGGCGCGGGTGAGGACTGAGATGACAATGTAGATCGACGAAAAAGCACTGGCAGCGACGATTGCCGTGAATGGATCGACGTAGATGAGAGCTGCCACGAGGAAGGCGGACAGGACGATCGCAGTGCCCGCCTGCATCAGCGGCAGAAGCACGTTGAACAGCGCAACCTGAACCTGTCTCCAGCGACGCGATCAGCGTGCTGCTGTTGCTCCCGATGTGGAATGAATAGGGCTGGAGCAGGATGCGCCGCTGAATATCGACGCCAAGCTCGTGACCAAGTTTGAATACGAAGCTCTGGCTCGACCAGGCGAGCTGCAGGCGGAGGAGGCCAGCGACGATCGCAATCGCCTACGAACAAACCAGTGACTGCGATCAGCTGCTCCGAACGCGTCTCGGCGCCCACCGCTGCCATCAAATCGCCGATGAAAGGCAGCCGCGCGCTACTTTCCGGATCGGCAAGAAGGGTAAGAAACGGCAGAACGGCGCCAATCGTCGCCAGCTCGGCAAACGCGCCCAGCATCATCAGCACGATGACCACGCTGAACTGGCGCCGGCGCTCGGCGGACATGAAACCATGGAGTCGAGCGACCGATCGCAGCAAGCCAGCTTGGTCCTGCGCTGACACACGCCCCTCTTTCATGGAAAAATCACGCCCTTTCAGCGGCGGACGCTCGAATTCGGCGCTGAATAGCAGGGGCGCGGAAGTTCGCAAGAAATTGAGCGGTGTAGGTGGACCGGGACCCTTGAAGCTTCGCCATGGCGTCGCGCCTGCCGGCTCGCCTCGGCTGACAGCCGACTAGACGAACGGCCGCTCGCGGTACCATCTGGTGACGATATATTTGGTTCCGGCGGCCACTTCGCAGCCTTCGTGCAGCGTCCATCCGTTCGGGCTGCCGTCCAGCGCCATATTATTCCACACGAGGATCCGCCCCAGTTTTGGCTCGACCATCAAGTCAAGTAGCGGGAAGGCCGTTCCTCCCCCTGACTGGGGTTCGGCAAGATAAATCATGGCGGTCCAGGTGCTCCGGCGCCGCCAGCGCAATTGGAAACAGTTGCCGCGTCCATCGTTGCATATGCGAACCTTCATTCGCTTCAGGAGAGCAAAGTTGCGCATCTTGCCGCCAATCGCCGTTGTTTCCGTCCTTGGGCTCGCCGCCGTCGCCGCCACCGCCCAGCAGTCTGCTCCCGCCCGGCAGCCTGCACCCGGCGCCGAAAACGCCAGCTCGGTTAACACCGCCGCCGGCAACGCTACCCAGCCGGGCGAGGCCGCTTGGGTCGAGCCGGGAAAACCCGGATCGCCAATCGACGGCGAGCTGTTCCACGCCCAGGTGCTGATGTCCGCGCACGGCTTTTCGCCCGGGGTGATCGACGGGAAGGAAGGCGAATCCTTCAAGCTCGCGTTGCGCAGCTTCCAGGAAGCGCGCGGGCTGGAGCGCACCGGCAAGCTCGACACTCCCACCCGCCGCGCGCTGCTCGAGGCCAATCGTCCCTCGACCGTGATGGTCAAGCTCGGGCCCGACGATGTGAAAAGCAATTACGTCTACCCGTTCCCGGACAAGCCGGAGGCGCAGGCAGAGCTCGAGTTCCTCGGCTACCGCAACATGCTGGAGAAGGTCGCCGAGCGCTATCACACGACGCCCGACACCATCGTCGCGCTGAATGGACCCGACAAGTTGATCGGCGTCGGCCATACACTTCGTCTGCCCAACGTCGTTGCGACGTCGACCGAATATGCCGGCGCCAGCGACCAGGGGGCGTCGATCATGCGCCTGCTCAACGTCGAGGCCCAGCAGCCGCAGGGCGATTATGTCGTGGTCGACAAAAGCGAGGGCGTGCTCAAGGTCTATCGCGGCCCGGTGCCGGAAGGCACTGCGGGGCCAGCGCCTAAGGACGGCGCAAAGACTAATGCCGGAACGCGCGGTGCGCAGTCGGAAGGGGCCGCGCAATCGCGCCAGGCCGGCGCTCGGCAGCTGATCGCCGCCTTTCCGGTAACGATGGGCTCGGCCGAATATCCGCTTCCCATCGGGCGCTGGAAAGCCACCACATACGCCTTCCTGCCGCCGTTCAAGTATCAGCCCGAATTGCTGAACAACGCCGCAAGAGCGACAAAGAACTGACACTTCCGCCAGGCCCGAACGGGCCGGTCGGGGTCGCTTGGCTCGACCTGACCAAGGAGCATTACGGTATTCACGGCACCAATGAGCCGCAGACCATCGGGCGTGCCGAATCGAGTGGCTGCATTCGCATGACCAATTGGGATGTGGTGCGGCTGTCACGGATGCTCAAACCGGGATTCACTGCTATCTTCCAGGCCTGACGAGGCGGAAGCATGGGCAAGGGGGAAGAATGATCAGAGTTGTCGTCACTGCGGTCCTCACCGCGGTCCTCACCAGCATGTTCTGGATATGGTTCTACGGCTCGGTGGTCAGTTCTTCATCCGACCGCACCGTAATCCGGCAGCCGGACTCGTCGCCGGTGGCGATTGCCGAAGGGGTCGAGGTCGGTCCGGCTGGGCTGGCCATCCCGGTTATTGGCGTGAAAGCGAGCCAGCTCACCGACACCTTCACCCAGGCGCGGGCCGGCGGGTCACGAGTGCACGATGCGATCGACATCATGGCGCCGGAAGGCGCGCCCGTTATTGCCGCGGCCGATGGCGTGATTGAGAAACTGTTCTTTTCCAAAGGCGGTGGCGGGATCAGCATTTACGTCCGCTCGCCCGACGAGCGCTGGAGCTATTATTACGCGCATCTCCAGGGCTATGCGCCCGGCCTGGCGGAAGGGCAGCGGGTGAGGCGGGGCCAGCACATCGGCCGCGTCGGCCATACCGGCAATGCCAACCCGGCAGGCCCGCACCTCCATTTCGCGGTCAACCGAATGGAGCGCGGCTGGAAATGGCACCAGGGAGCGCCGGTCAACCCGTACCCGCTGCTTGCCGGTAGCAAGGCCACCGGCTAGACGCCCGGCGGCTCTTTCAATCTTTCCGACAGGCAATCCATGAAGATCAGCGGCGTGGACATTCGTCCCGGCAACATCATTGAATATGAAAGCGGCATCTGGCGGGCGGTGAAAATCCAGCACACCCAGCCGGGCAAGGGCGGCGCCTACATGCAGGTCGAGCTCAAGAACCTCATCGACGGCCGCAAGAACAATATTCGTTTCCGCTCGGCCGAAACGGTCGAGCGCGTGCGGCTCGACACCAAGGACTTCCAGTTCCTGTTCGCCGAGGCCGACATGCTGACCTTCATGGACAAGGAAACCTATGAGCAGATCAGCCTGCCGAGGGACCTGCTCGGCGACGCCGCGGCGTTCCTGCAGGACGGCATGGACGTGGTCATGGAACTCTATGACGAGCGGCCGATCTCGGTGCAGCTGCCCGACACCATCGAGGCGATGATCGTCGAGGCCGACGCCGTTGTGAAGGGCCAGACCGCTTCCTCGTCCTACAAGCCGGCGATCCTCGACAATGGCGTCCGCGTGATGGTCCCGCCGCACATCGGCGCGGGGACCAAGATCGTCGTTGACGTCTACGAGCAAACCTACGTCCGCCGCGCGGACTAGGGATGGTTTCCCACTCCGGCCTGATCACCGTCATGCAGCGGGCCGCGCGCAAGGCGGCGCCGCGCCTGCGCCGCGACTTCGGCGAAGTCGAGCATCTCCAGGTCAGCCGCAAGGGCCCGGCCGACTTCGTGTCGATGGCCGACAAGCGCGCCGAGGAGACGCTGATCGACGAGCTGCGCAATGCGCGGCCCGACTGGGGCCTGCTGGTCGAGGAAGCGGGCGAGATCGCCGGCAATCCCGACAAGCCGCGGTGGATCGTCGATCCGCTGGATGGGACGACCAACTTCCTCCACTCGGTGCCGCATTTCGCGATTTCGATCGCGGTCGAGGAAACGCTTCCGGGCGGGCGCAAGGAAATCACCCAGGGCCTGGTCTACCAGCCGCTGACCGACGAGAGCTTCTGGGCGGAGAAGGGTCGCGGCGCGTGGCTCCAGGACGCCCGCCTCCGCGTGGCGGCGCGGCGCGAGCTGTCCGACGCGCTGATCGGCACCGGCATTCCCCATCTTGGCCGGGGCGATAGCGAGCGCTGGTCGAAAATCTACGCGGCGGTCGGCCCCGAAGTCTCGGGCGTGCGCCGCTTCGGCTCGGCCTCGCTCGACCTCGCCTGGGTCGCGGCCGGCCGCCTGGACGGCTTCTGGGAGGACGATCTCGACCTGTGGGACACCGCCGCCGGTGTCCTGCTGGTCAAGGAAGCGGGCGGTTTCGTCACCGATTACCGCGGCTCCGACCAGTCGTTCCAGCGGCGCGAATATGTCGCCGGCTCGTCGGCCATCCACAATAAGTTGCAGAAGCTGGTGGCGGGCGCGATTCGTTAGGCTGTGGTGTTGCGGGGCGCAGGTCGCTGCCCTAAAGCGCGGCCACGTTTCGAGCCCTCAGTTCGTGCCCTGGAGTTTCCCTTGGCCAGCGTTGCCATCGGCTACCTGCCGATCCTTCTGTTCCTGTTCATCGCCCTCGGCCTGTCCGTGGGCTTTGTCGTGCTGCCGATGCTGGTTTCGCGCTTCACCGGCGCGCATCGGCCGGACGCGGCCAAGCTCAGCGAATATGAGTGCGGCTTCCCCGCGTTCGAGGACGCCCGCGCGGAGTTCGACGTCCGCTTCTACCTGGTCGCGATCCTGTTCATCGTGTTCGACCTCGAAGTGGCGTTCCTGTTCCCCTGGGCGGTCAGCCTCGACTTCACGCAGTGGACGGGTTGGACCGCCATGATGATATTCCTCGCCGAGCTTGGCCTTGGCCTTGCTTATGCGTGGAAGAAGGGCGCGCTCGAATGGGAGTGACGCTCGACCCCCGGCACGACCCGATGCCGACCGAGGAAGAGCTTGCGCGGATTGCCGGGCTGGTGCCGGGCGGAGTCGACCAGGCGCAGCTCCTCGAGCTTCAGCAATCGCTCAACGAAAAAGGCTTCATGGTCACGTCGGCCGAGGATCTCTTCACCTGGGCGCGGACCGGGAGCCTGTGGTGGATGACCTTCGGGCTGGCCTGCTGCGCGGTCGAGATGATCCATGTGAACATGCCGCGCTACGACCTTGAAAGATTTGGCGTTGCGCCGCGTGCGAGCCCGCGCCAGTCGGACGTGATGATCGTCGCTGGAACGCTGTGTAACAAGATGGCGCCGGCGCTGCGCCGGGTCTACGACCAGATGAGCGAGCCGCGCTACGTGATCTCGATGGGCAGCTGCGCCAACGGCGGCGGCTATTATCATTACAGCTATTCGGTGGTCCGCGGCTGCGACCGCATCGTCCCGGTCGACATCTACGTGCCGGGCTGCCCGCCGACCGCCGAGGCGCTGCTTTACGGGATCCTCCAGCTGCAGCGCAAAATCCGCCGCGAAGGCACGATTGAACGCTGATGGCGACGTCCGCGCCTCGCTACAACGAAGCCCCCGCGACCCTCGCGGGTCTCGCCAATGTGCGTCCGCGCGAAGGGCTGGAAACGGCGTTCGACGTCGAGCGCGACGCGCTGGTCGAGACTTTGCGCAGTCTTCGCGACGAGCATGAATATCAGCAGCTGATGGAAATCGCCGGCGTCGATTACCCCGAGCGCCCGGAGCGGTTCGAAGTCGTCTATTGCCTGCTCTCTCTGACCCGCAACCACCGCGTGCGCGTCCACGTCACAACGGACGAAGTGACCCCGCTGCCGAGCGTGACCTCGCTCTGGCCGGTCGCCGGCTGGCTCGAGCGCGAAGTGTTCGACATGTATGGCGTCGGCTTCGCCGGCAATGCCGACCTGCGCCGCATTCTCACCGATTACGGCTTCGAAGGTCATCCGCAGCGCAAGGACTTCCCGCTCACGGGCCATGTCGAAATGCGCTATTCGGAGGCCGAGAAGCGCGTCGTCTACGAACCGGTGTCGCTGCCCCAGGATTTCCGCAGTTTCGACTTCCTGATGCCGTGGGAAGGCCCCGAATACCACCTCCCGGGCGATGAAAAAGCGAGTGGCGAGGGGCCTGGCGCGCCGTCGCAGGTCCCGCCAGGCAGCGGCCCGGCTCCGTCCAACGTGGAGACGCCCGCGAATACGCCCAAGACGACCGACACTCCGGCCGAGACCGGTGGCGGCGCCCCGGCCGACGCCGCGGCCAAGCGCGAGGCGCGCAAATCGTCGAAGGCGAAGGCAGTCCACCAGGTCCGCAAGCCGGGCGTGACGCCCGATCCCAAGCCAAATTCGCGCGGCCGCCGGCGTCCGGGAGGCGCGGTATGAGCGAGCTGCGGACGGTCGAGGTCAATGTCGGTGCTGTCGGGGAGGGCGCGCAACTTCCTGAGGCGCGCACCGCCGGCGACGACAAGATCAGCAATTACACGATCAATTTCGGGCCCCAGCACCCGGCCGCGCACGGGGTGTTGCGGCTGATCCTCGAGCTCGACGGCGAGATCGTCGAGCGCGTCGACCCGCATGTCGGGCTGCTCCACCGCGGCACCGAGAAATTGATCGAGTACAAGACCTACGCCCAGGCGCTGCCATACTTCGACCGGCTCGATTACTGCTCGCCGATGTGCATGGAGCACACTTACGTGCTGGCGATCGAGAAGCTGCTCGGCCTCGAGGTGCCGATCCGCGCCCAGTACATCCGCACGATGATGGCCGAGCTGACGCGCATCAAGAACCACATGCTCAACCTTGGCGCGCACATCATGGACGTTGGCGCCATGACGCCGAACCTGTGGCTGTTCGAAATCCGGGAAGACCTGATGCAGCTCTACGAGCATGTCTCGGGCGCGCGGATGCACGCGAATTATTTCCGCGTCGGCGGGGTCCACCAGGACATCCCGCCTGCGGTCCTCGACAAGATCGGAGACTTCCTCGACAACCGTATGGAATTGTTCGAGGATGCGATCAGCCTGGTCGCCGACAACCGCATCTTCAAGCAGCGCAATGTCGACATCGGCAAGGTGTCCAAGGACGATGCGATCGCGTGGGGCTTCTCGGGCCCGATGATCCGCGCCAGCGGCATTCCGTGGGATATCCGCCGCAGCCAGCCTTACGAAGTCTACGACCGGATGGAGTTCGACGTGCCCGTCGGCACCAACGGCGATTGCTACGACCGCTTCATGGTCCGCGTCGAGGAAGTCCGCCAGTCGTGGCGGATCGCGCGCCAGTGCCTCAAGGAAATGCCGCCGGGCCCAATTGGCGCCGACAACAAGGTCTTCCCGCCGAGCCGCGGCACGATGAAGACCTCGATGGAAGCGCTGATCCACCACTTCAAGCTCTACACCGAGGGCTATCACGTGCCGGCCGGCGATGTGTATGTCGCGACCGAAAGCCCCAAGGGCGAATTCGGCGTCTATCTCGTCTCCGACGGCACCAATCGGCCGTACCGCTGCAAGATCCGACCCACGGGATTCAGCCACCTCCAGGCGATGGATTTCATGATGAAAGGCCACATGCTCGCCGACGTCACCGCGGTGCTTTCCGCCATCGACGTCGTGTTCGGGGAGGTGGATCGCTGATGGTCGGGCAAGCGGGCATTCTCGACAATCCGGAGCTTCGCGAGCGCTGGTCGGGCTTTGCCTGGACCGCGGCCAACGCGAAGTCGGCGGCGATGTACATCGCGCGCTATCCTGAAGGTCGCCAGAAGTCGGCGGTGATCCCGTTGCTCGACCTCGCCCAGCGCCAGGTCGGCGCGGAGACCCAGACGCAGGGCTGGCTGCCGATCCCGGTCATGGAGTTCGTCGCCCGCGAGCTCGACATGCCGTACGTCCGCGTGCTCGAGGTCGCGACTTTCTACACCATGTTCAACCTGGTGCCGGTGGGCCGTTTCCACGTCCAGGTGTGCGGGACGACGCCGTGCATGCTGCGCGGGTCCGACGACGTGCTCCAGGCGTGCTTCAAGCGCGGGCCTGAAGAAGGGCCATACGACCGCCGACGGGCTGTTCACGCTGACCGAGGTCGAATGCCTCGGCGCCTGCGCCAATGCGCCGATGGTCCAGATCAACGACGACAATTTCGAGGATCTCGACGAAGCGCGGATGGGCGCGGTGCTCGACGCGCTGGCCCGCGGCGAGACGCCGAAGCCTGGCCCGCAGATCCCGCGCCAAACGAGCTGCCCCGAGGGCGGCCCGACGACGCTGAAGAAGATGGCCGAGCGCAATTACGATTACCGCGCTTTGTGGGATGCCGCGGAAGGAGCCAAGGCATGATCGGCTATGTCATCCTCGCGATCGTCGCGGTCCTGGTTATCGGGTTGGCATTCAAGCTGGTGAAGGTCGCGCTCATTCTCGCGCTCGTCGCGGGTGGGGTTCTGCTTGTCCGCAACTTCCTCAACCAGAAGCGCCTCAAATGAGCATCGTCGCCATCATCGTCGCGGTCGTGCTCGCGTTCCTCGCGTTCCGCTTGATCACCGGCGTGATCAAGTTCGGCATCATCGCGCTGATCATCGTCGCCGCGCTCTATTTCGCGGGGGTGCTGGGCTGATGGGCACGACCACGCCGCTCCACGACAAGGACCGCATCTTCACCAACCTCTACGGCTTCCAGTCGCCCGATTTGAAGGCCGCAAAGCAGCGCGGGGACTGGGACGACACCAAGTCGCTGATGGCCGTGGGTCAGGATGCGATCATCGACCGGGTCAAGGAATCCGGCCTTCGCGGACGCGGCGGCGCGGGCTTCCCGACCGGCATGAAATGGGGCTTCATGCCCAAGGAGCCAACGCCCGGAAAACCCAATTTCCTGGTCGTCAACGCCGACGAGAGCGAGCCGGGGTCGTGCAAGGACCGCGAGATCATCCGCCACGACCCGCACAAGTTGATCGAAGGCTCGCTCATCGCGGGCTTCGCGATGCGAGCGCGGGCCGGGTACATCTACATCCGCGGCGAGTTCATCGAGGAAACCCGGCGTTCTCGAGCGCGCGGTCGCCGAAGCCTATGCGGCCGGTCTGCTGGGCAAGAATGCAGCCGGCTCGGGCTATGATTTCGACCTGTTCGTCCACCGCGGCGCCGGGGCTTACATTTGCGGCGAAGAAACCGCGATGCTCGAAAGCCTTGAGGGCAACAAGGGCTGGCCGCGGCTGAAGCCGCCGTTCCCTGCCGGCGCCGGCCTTTATGGCTGCCCGACCACGGTCAACAATGTCGAGAGCATCGCCGTCGTGCCGACCATCCTGCGGCGCGGGCCGCAGTGGTTCGCGGGGTTCGGCAATCCCAAGAACGAAGGCACCAAGCTGTTCCAGATCAGCGGCCACGTCGAGCGGCCCTGCGTGGTCGAGGAGTCGATGTCGATCCCCTTCCGCGAGCTGATCGACCTGCATGCCGGCGGCATCCGCGGCGGTTGGGACAATCTGCTGTGCGTGATCCCCGGTGGGTCGTCGGTGCCGCTGGTTCCGGCGCATGAGATCATGGATGCGCCAATGGATTTCGACGGCCTCAAGGCGCTCGGCTCCGGGCTCGGCACCGCGGCGGTGATCGTGATGGACAAATCGACCGACGTCGTCCGCGCGATCAGCCGCATCAGCTATTTCTACAAGCATGAGAGCTGCGGCCAGTGCACGCCGTGCCGCGAAGGCACCGGCTGGATGTGGCGGATGATGGAGCGGCTGCGCGGCGGCGACGCGGATGTGACCGACATCGACAAATTGCTCGACGTGACCAAGCAGGTCGAGGGCCATACCATCTGCGCGCTGGGCGACGCCGCCGCCTGGCCGATCCAGGGCCTGATCAAGCACTACCGCCCCGAGCTCGAGCGGCGCATCGCAGAGCGCACGGGCAAGGCGATGCTGGAGGCGGCGGAATGACGACCGAGCTGATAATCGCCATCGTCGTGATCGTCGTCATCGTCGCCATGCTGGCGGTGCGCGGCGGCGGGCCGCGAGTCACGACCATCGAACGCACGACCGAGCGCAAGGACGGTGATGGCGATGCCTAAGGTCACCGTCGACGGCGTCGAGATCGAGGTTCCGCAGGGCGCAACCGTGCTCCAGGCGTGCGAGCTCGCGGGCAAGGAAATCCCGCGCTTCTGCTACCACGAGCGGCTGTCGATCGCCGGCAACTGCCGGATGTGCCTGGTCGAGGTCGCGCCAGGACCGCCCAAGCCGCAGGCGAGCTGCGCGCTGCCCGCCGCGGACGGCCAGGCGATCCGCACCGACACCGCGATGGTCAAGAAGGCGCGCGAAGGGGTGATGGAGTTTTTGCTCATCAATCACCCGCTCGACTGCCCGATCTGCGACCAGGGCGGCGAATGCGACCTCCAGGACCAGGCCATGGCCTATGGCCGCCCGTTCTCGCGCTACGAGGAGAATAAGCGCGCGATCGACGACAAATATATGGGTCCGGTGATCAAGACTTCGATGACGCGGTGCATCCAGTGCACGCGCTGCATCCGCTTTTCCGAGGAAGTCGCCGGCGTGCCCGAATTGGGCATGCTCTACCGCGGCGAGGACAGCCAGGTGACGTCCTACCTCGAACATGCGGTCGCTAGCGAGCTCTCGGGCAACCTCGCGGACGTGTGCCCGGTCGGCGCTCTTCTCCAAAAGCCGCAATTGTTCGAGCTTCGCCCGTGGGAGCTTCGGCGCGTGCCGTCGATCGACGTGATGGACGCAGTCGGCTCCAACATCCGCCTCGACGTCCGCCAGCGCCAGGTGATGCGTGTGCTCCCGCGGATCAACGAAGAGGTCAACGAGGAGTGGATCAGCGACAAGACGCGCCATCATATCGATGCGCTGGTTCGCGGGCGGCTCGACCGCCCGTGGGTGCGCGAAAAGGGCGCCTTGCGCGAGGCCAGCTGGAGCGACGCGCTGCAGCTGTTCGCCAAGCGCCTTAAGAAGGCCGGGCCGAAGGTCGCGGCGATTGCCGGTGATCTGCTCGACGCGGAGACGATGTATGCGGCGAAAGCGCTGCTGCGCGGGCAGGGGTCGTCGCTAATCGAAGGGCGGCAGACGGGGCTCGATTATGATGTGACCAGCCTTGGCGCGGTGGCGTTCAATTCGACCATCGCCGGGATCGAAGCCGCGAATGCCGTGCTGCTCGTCGGATCCGACATCCGCCGCGAAGCGCCGCTGATCGCAAGCCGGGTGCGCAAGGTCGCGCGCAAGGGCGGTAGGGTCTTCGCGATCGGGCCCGAAGTCGACCTTGGAATGAGGGTCGAGTGGCTCGGCAATGATCTCAAGCTGCTCGGCGATTTGCCGGGCCAAGTGACCGATGCGTTCAAAGCCGCCGATCGCCCGGCGGTCGTCGTGGGACCCGGGGCCCTGGCGGCCGGCGCGCTTGGCGCGGCGCTCGCCGTGGTCAAGCCGCTCGGGCTGATCAAAGGGGAATGGAACGGCTTCAACGTCCTCCACACAGCCGCTTCGCGAATGGCCGGGCTGGTGCTCGGCTTCGCCCAGCCGGGTGGGATCGCGGATGTGGAGGCGGCGGCGCCCGAACTGCTGTTGCTGCTCGGTGCCGACGAAGTTGCCGCGGATCGCTTCCCAGGCGCGTTCAAAGTCTACATCGGGCACCATGGCGACGCCGGCGCACGGCAGGCGGATCTGGTGCTTCCGGCCGCGTCCTATGCCGAAAAACACGGCACCTACGTCAACACCGAGGGCCGCGTGCAGCGTGCCGAGCGCGCCGTCTTCCCGCCTGGCGAAGCGCGCGAGGACTGGTCGATTTTGCGCGCGGTGAGCGAGCTTGCAGGCGCCAAACTGCCGTTCGACAGTTTCGATCAGCTGCGCGCCGCGATGATCGCGGAACACCCCGAACTCGGGCGCGAAGGGCTTATCGCGATGCCCTGGTCGCCGCCCAAGCTGCCGGCCAAGGCGGCGGGCGAAATCCGTTACCCGATCGCGGACTTCTATCTGACCAACGCCATCTGCCGCGCGAGCCCGACGATGCAGCGCTGCTCGGAAGAGCTGGTCTATGGTCGCGAATTTCTCGAGGCAGCCGAATGACCGCCTGGTTCCAATCGACCTGGATGGGCGAGGGGTGGGGCTGGTTTGCGGCCACGTCGCTGCTGATCCTCGCCATCGCCTTGCCGCTGATGCTCGCGGTGGCGATGATCATCTACGCCGACCGCAAGATCTGGGCGGCGATCGCGCTTCGCCGCGGACCCAATGTCGTTGGCCCGTGCGGATTGCTGCAAAGCTTCGCCGACGGGCTGAAGGTATTCCTCAAGGAGACCATCATCCCGACCGGCGCCAACAAGGGCCTGTTCCTGATTGCGCCGGTGCTGACGTTCACGGTTGCACTGATCGTCTGGGCGGTGGTCCCGTTCGATGCCGGCGTGGTCCTCGCCGACATCAATGTCGGGCTGCTCTACATCCTCGCGGCGAGCTCGCTCGGCGTGTACGGCGTGATCGTCGCCGGCTGGGCGTCCAACTCCAAATATCCGTTCTTCTCGGCCCTGCGCGCGGCGGCACAGATGGTCAGCTACGAAGTCTCGATCGGCTTCGTCCTCATCTGCGTCGTGCTTTACGCCAACAGCTTCAACGTGTCGCAGATCGTGCTCGGCCAGACCGGGCACATCTTCGGCCTGCTCAACGGCTATGGATTCAATCCTTTGCTGTTCCCGATGGCGGTGGTGTTCCTGATCAGCTCGATGGCCGAGACCTTCCGCACCCCGTTCGACCTGGTCGAAGCGGAAAGCGAGCTCGTCGCCGGCCACCAGACCGAATATTCATCGATGAGCTTCGCGCTGTTCTGGCTCGGCGAATATGCCAATGTGATCCTGATGTGCGCGCTCAATGCACTGCTGTTCTGGGGCGGGTGGCTGCCGCCGCTCAACGTCGATCTGATCCCGTGGTTCGACGTGCCCGGAATCCTCTGGCTGTTCGCCAAGATGGCTCTGTTCTTCTTCATCTTCAGCTGGGTCAAGGCGACCGTGCCGCGCTATCGCTACGATCAGCTGATGCGGCTCGGGTGGAAGATTTTCCTGCCGCTGTCGCTGCTGTTCGTGTTCCTCATTTCGGGCTGGCTGATGCTCACTCGCTATGGAGGCGCGGCATGATCGGGCGCTGGATCAAGGCCTTCACCTTGTGGGAGTTTCTGCGCGCCCACGCGCTGACCCTCAAATATTTCTTCAAGCCCAAGGCGACGATCAACTATCCGTACGAGAAGACGCCGCAGAGCCCGCGCTTTCGCGGCGAGCATGCGCTGCGCCGCTATCCCAATGGCGAGGAGCGCTGCATCGCGTGCAAACTATGCGAGGCAATCTGCCCGGCGCTGGCGATCACGATCGAGGCCGAGCCGCGCGAGGACGGCAGCCGCCGCACCACGCGCTACGACATCGACATGGTCAAATGCATCTATTGCGGGCTGTGCGCCGAAGCCTGCCCGGTGGATGCCATCGTCGAAGGACCGAACCTCGAGTTCGCGACCGAAACGCGCGAGGAATTGCTCTACGACAAGGCCAAATTGCTCGCCAACGGTGACAAGTGGGAACAGGCGATCGCCGCCAACCTTGCCGCCGATGCACCCTACCGATAAGCGCCCCGCAACCTAGGTCCCGCACTTGATCGCAATCATCGCCTTTTACCTGTTCGCGACGCTCGTCATTGCTTCTGCGGTGGCGGTGATTTTCGCGCGCAATCCGGTGCACAGCGTGCTGTGGCTGATCCTCGCCTTCTTCAACGCGGCGGGCCTGATGCTGCTGCTCGGCGCCGAGTTCATCGCGATGCTGGTGGTGATCGTCTACGTCGGCGCGGTCGCCGTGCTGTTCCTGTTCGTGGTGATGATGCTTGACGTCGACTTTGCGTCGCTGCGCTCGGGCTTCACCCGCAACCTGCCGTTCGGAATCATCCTCGCGCTCGTGCTTCTGGCGGAGATCGTGATCGCGGTCAGCGCGTGGAAGGCGGGCCCGGCGATGAGCGGCAGCGCGATCCCCGCGGCGAGCCAACCCAACATCGTCGCCCTCGGGCAATTGCTCTACAGCCGCTATCTGCTGCCGTTCGAGCTTGCCGGGCTGATCCTGCTGGTGGCGATGATCGGCGCCATCGTGCTCACCCACCGCAAGCGCTCCGGCACCCGGCCCCAGAATGTGTCGCGGCAGATCGCGCGCCGGCCGCAGGACGCGGTCAAGAACATGCAGCCGGGTATCGGCAAGGGGATGGACCTGTGATCGGGTTGGCTCATTACCTTACCGTCGCCGCGATCCTGTTCACGATCGGCGTGCTCGGCATTTTCCTCAACCGCCGCAACGTCATCCTGATGCTGATGGCGATCGAGCTGATCCTGCTCGCGGTGAACATCAATCTGGTCGCCTTTTCGGCCTACCTCGGCGACCTCACCGGACAGGTGATGGCGATGTTCGTGCTCACGGTCGCCGCCGCCGAAGCTGCGATCGGACTTGCGATCCTGGTCATATTCTTTCGTCGGCGCGGATCGATCGCGGTCGATGACGCCAGCCGGATGCACGGCTGATGACGCCCGCCGTGTGGATCGAGCTGATCGTATTCCTGCCGCTGGTGGCGGCGCTGATCGCCGGCCTCGGCGGGCCGTGGATCGGCAAGACCGCGGCCAAGGCGGTGACCACCGGCGCGCTGCTGATCGGGGCGCTGCTGAGCTGGCCGATCTTCTTCCAGTTCGCGGCCGGCGACGCCCAGACTCTGGTCGTCCCATTGCTCGACTGGATCGAGTCCGGAACGCTGAAAGTCGACTGGGCGCTTCGCGTCGACGCGCTGACGGCGGTCATGCTGGTCGTCGTCACCACCGTCTCCAGCCTCGTCCACCTCTATAGCTGGGGCTATATGGAGGAGGATCCCGGGCAGTCGCGGTTCTTCTCCTACCTGTCGCTGTTCACCTTCGCGATGCTGATGCTGGTTACCGCCGACAACCTCGTCCAGATGTTCTTCGGCTGGGAGGGCGTCGGCCTCGCTTCCTATCTGCTGATCGGCTTCTGGTATCATAAGCCGTCGGCCAATGCCGCCGCGCTGAAAGCGTTCGTCGTCAACCGCGTCGGTGATTTCGGCTTCTCGCTCGGTATCTTTGGCACCTTCCTGGTGTTCGGCACGGTTTCGATCCCGGAGATCCTCGCCGCCGCTCCCGGCATGGCCGGATCGACCATCGGCTTTGCCGGAATGCGGGTCGATACGATGACCCTGCTGTGCCTGCTGCTGTTCGTCGGCGCGATGGGCAAATCGGCGCAACTCGGCCTGCACACCTGGCTGCCCGACGCGATGGAAGGTCCGACGCCGGTCAGCGCCCTGATCCACGCCGCGACGATGGTCACCGCCGGCGTGTTCATGGTCTGCCGCCTGTCGCCGATGTTCGAGACGTCCGAGGCCGCGCTTAACGTCGTCACCTGGGTCGGCGCGGCGACCGCGATATTCGCCGCCACGGTCGCGACGACGCAAAACGACATCAAGCGGGTGATCGCTTATTCGACCTGTAGCCAATTGGGTTTCATGTTCTTCGCCGCCGGCGTCGGCGCGTACGGCGCGGCGATGTTCCATTTGTTCACCCACGCTTTCTTCAAGGCGCTGCTGTTCCTCGGCGCCGGCTCGGTCATCCACGCGATGCACCATGAGCAGGACATGCGCTTCTACGGGGCCTTGCGAAGCTCGATCCCGATCACCTTCTGGATCATGGTCGTCGGCACGCTGGCGATCACCGGGGTCGGGGTCGCGGGGATCGGATTTGCGGGATTCTGGTCGAAGGACGCGATCCTCGAGAGCGCCTGGGCGGCCGGCAGCGTGCCCGGGACGATGGCCTTCTGGATCGGCGCGTTCGCCGCGCTGCTGACCAGCTTCTACAGCTGGCGGCTGATTTTCCTGACCTTCTTCGGCCAACCGCGCTGGTCCGCGTCCGAACATATCCAGCATGCGGTACACGGCGATCACCACGATGCGCCGGCGGCCGAGCATGGGGACAGCAGCCATTCCACCGCCACGCCGCCTGCGGGAACCGCCGGCTACCACCCGCACGAGAGCCCGCTGACCATGCTCGTGCCGTTGGGGCTGCTCGCGCTGGGTTCCCTGCTCGCCGGGCAGCTGTTCCATGACATTTTTGTCGGCGGCGATCATGCGCCCGAATTCTGGCGCAACAGCATCGCGTTCAGCACCCACCTCGCCCATGCCGCGCATGAGGTTCCATTGTGGGTCAAGCTGACCCCGACGTTCGTGATGCTCGTCGGTCTCGCGATCGCGTGGAACAACTACATGCGCCGGCCCCAAGCCGCCGCCAGCTTCGTCGCCCAATTCCCCGCGATCCACCGCTTCCTGCTCAACAAATGGTATTTCGACGAGCTTTACGACCTGATCTTCGTCCGGCCGTCGCTGTGGCTCGGGCGGCTGTTCTGGCGCCGCGGCGATGAGCAGACGATCGATCGCTTTGGTCCGCACGGCTCGGCGGTCGCCGTCGCATTCGGTAACCGCATGACCGCGCGGCTCCAGTCGGGGCATCTGTCGTCCTATGCGCTGGTCATGCTGCTTGGCCTGATCGGCGCCGCAAGCTGGGCGATCTGGTGGGCGCAATGATCGCCGATTTGGGTCAATTGCCCCTGCTGAGCATGCTCATCTGGCTGCCGCTTGCGGCCGCGCTGCTGTGCCTGTTCGTGAGCGCCAGGGCAGCGCGCTGGATCGCGCTGCTGACGACCCTCGCCTGTTTCGAGATCGGGATCGACCTGTGGGTGCTCTACGATCCGGGCGGTCCGCAATGGCAGTTCGTCGAGCGGATCACGCTCGGCGGCGGAATCGATTACGCGCTCGGCATCGACGGTATCGCCCTCATGCTGATCATGCTCAGCGTGTTCCTGATGCCGATCTGCATCGGCGCGAGCTGGCGGGCGATCGAACGGCGCGTGCCCGAATATATGGCGGCGTTCCTGCTCACCGAGGCGCTGATCATCGGCGTGTTCGCGGCACAGGACCTGTTCCTGTTCTACATCTTCTTCGAAGGCGGTCTTATTCCGATGTATTTGATCATCGGCATCTGGGGCGGCGTCGAGCGGGTCAAGGCGAGCTACAAATTCTTCCTCTACACCCTGCTCGGCTCGGTGCTGATGCTGATCGCCATGCTGTACATGTCGATGACGGCGGGCACGACGTCGATCCCGGCGCTGATGGCCTATGATTTCACGCCTCAAGCGCAGACCTGGCTGTGGCTGGCCTTCTTCGCCAGCTTCGCGGTCAAGTTGCCGATGTGGCCGGTGCACACGTGGTTGCCCGACGCGCACGTCCAGGCGCCGACCGCGGGCTCGGTCATTCTCGCTGGCGTGCTGCTGAAGCTCGGCGGCTACGGTTTCATCCGTTTCTCTCTGCCAATGTTCCCCGAAGGATCGGCGCAATTCGTGCCGCTGATGTTCGCGCTGAGCGGGATCGCGATCATCTACACCTCGCTCGTCGCGCTGGTGCAGCGCGATATGAAGAAACTGATCGCTTATTCTTCCGTGGCGCACATGGCGTTCGTGACCTTCGGGCTGTTCGCGATGAACCGCCAGGGCATCGAGGGCGCGATGATCGTGATGCTCAGCCACGGGCTCGTGTCGGGAGCGCTCTTCCTTATCGTCGGCGTCGTCTACGACCGGCTGCACACCCGCGATATCGATCGCTACGGCGGCCTTGCCGACACCATGCCAGGGTATGCGCTACTGTTCATGCTGTTCACCATGGCCGCGGTCGGCTTGCCGGGTACGAGCGGCTTCGTCGGCGAGTTCCTCGCGCTGGTCGGCACTTATCGCGCCTCGACCTGGGCGGCGATCGTCGCGACCACCGGCATAATCCTCGGTGCGGCCTACATGCTGTGGCTCTACTGGCGGATCTGCTTCGGGACGCAGCGCAACGCCGATGCGGCGGCGATGCCCGATCTGAGCATGCGTGAATGGTGGCTGCTTGCGCCGATCGCGGCCATCGTCCTGTGGATGGGCATCTATCCCGAAAGCTTCATGCGGCCGATGCGGGGCGACGTCGGGCGGCTGATGACACGGATCGAGCGCGCGGCGCCGGCGGGCGATTCGCATCTTACGATCGGCCGAGGCGCGACTGAGGACGCGGCCGAGCATGAGGGATCGCACTGATGGACGCTTTCGCGCCACTGCTGCCCGAAATCATCCTGGTCATCGGCGCGACCGTGCTGATGATGGTCGCGGCCATTGCGGGTCGGCGCAGCGGCGCGCTGGTTCACTGGCTTTCGGTGGGCTTGCTGCTCGCGGCGACCGTCGCTCTGGTGGGCGCGCCCTCGCACGCCGGACCGATTTATTATGGGTTGCTGAGCGCCGATCTGTTCGGCGCGTTCGGCAAGGCACTGATTTTCCCGGCCGCGGCCGTCGCGATCATCGCCGCGCATGGCTGGTTCGAGCGCGATGTCGAGCATTCCGCGGAATATGCGGTGCTAATCCTGTTCAGCGCGGTCGGCATGAGCGTGATGGTCTCGGCGACCAGCCTGATCACCCTCTACGTCGGCCTCGAGCTGCAGAGCCTCGCGGCCTATGTCCTCGCCTCCTACCGCCGTAGCGACGAACGCTCGGCCGAGGCGGGCCTCAAATATTTCGTCCTCGGCGCGCTTGCCAGCGGCATCCTGCTCTACGGCATCTCGCTGCTCTACGGCTTTACCGGGACCATGCAGTTCAACGGGATCGCCGCCTCTTTCGCACGCGAAGCGCCGTCGCTGGGCCTGCTCTTTGGCCTGGTGTTCGTGCTCGCCGGGATCGCGTTCAAGGCGAGCGTCGTGCCGTTCCACATGTGGACGCCGGACGTCTACGAAGGTGCGCCGACGCCTGTCACCGCCTTCTTCGCTTCCGCGCCCAAGGTCGCGGCGATGCTGCTCGCGACCCGCGTCTGCGTCGACGCACTCGGGCCGGCGACCGACGCCTGGCGGCAGATCATGATCTTCGCCGCGCTCGCCTCGATCTTCTTGGGAGCGGTCGCCGCTTTCGGCCAGACCAATATCAAACGGCTGCTCGCATACTCCTCGATCAACAATGTCGGCTTTGCGCTGATCGGCCTTGCCGCAGGAACAGTGGCAGGGGCCTCGTCGGTTCTGTTCTATATGGCGGTCTATGTCGTGATGACCCTCGGTGCCTTCCTGTGCGTGCTGTGGATGCGCGACGCAGAGGGACGCCCGGTGGAGGATATCGCCAGCCTTTCGGGCCTGTCGCAAACCCGGCCGGCTTTCGCGGCGGCGATCGCGATGTTCATGTTCAGCCTGGCGGGGATTCCGCCGCTATTCGGCTTCTGGCCCAAGCTGCTGGTGTTCAACGCCGCGGTCGGCGCGGGCTATCTGGCGCTCGCCGTCGCCGGCATCGTCGGAACGGTGGTCGGAGCTTATTATTACCTCAAGATCGTCAAGGTGATGTATTTCGATGAGCCCGGTGCGCCTTATGCGCGTCTTCGCCAACCCGTGCAGGGCGCCCTGATCCTGCTTGCGGCTTTGTTCGTCTCGCCGCTCGGCTACCTCATAATTGGCCCATTGCGCGACATCACCGACCGCGCGGCGGGATCCTTGTTCTGACCCGCATCCGCATGGTCGAGCGCACCGGCTCGACCAACTCCGACATTCTTTCCGATCCGGACGCCGCAGAAGGCGATTGGTTGATTGCTGCTGCTCAGGACGCGGGCCGCGGTCGGCAGGGTCGCCCGTGGGTCTCAGCCAAGGGCAATTTCTTCGGCAGCACATTGGTTCTGTTGCGTCCCGGCGATCCCGTCGCGCCGACGCTCTCGCTCGTCGCCAGCCTGGCGCTCGCCGAAGCGGTGGACGTCGCCGCGCCAGGGCAGGCGATCATGCTCAAATGGCCCAACGACCTGATGCTGCTGGGGCGCAAGGCCGCCGGAATTCTGCTCGAGCGCGGCGGCGACCGCGTGGCCGTGGGTTTCGGCGTAAACCTGGCGACCGCGCCCGCGCTCGCCGATCGCGAGACAGCGCATATCACAGGCGCCCTGACGCCCGCAGCGTTCGCCCCCTTGCTCGCCGGCGCCTTTGCTCGCCTGCTTCAGCTGTGGCGAGACAGCGAGCCGCTGTTGCTGACCCAGGCCTGGCTTGCGCGGGCGCATCCAATCGGATCGAACCTCACCGTCCACGCCGCTCCCGGCGAGACGATCGCGGGCCGCTTCGACGGTCTCGAGCCCGACGGCGCGCTCCGCCTGCGCCGCGACGATGGCACGCTCGCCGTGATCCGCGCGGGGGATGTCGAGCTGTGAAGGGACGCCGAGTTGTGAACAGGGGCGGCGACCGGTAGGAGCGCGGCCATGCTGCTCGCGATCGATGCCGGGAATACCAATCTCGTTTTTGCCCTGGTCGAGCGCGGCGAAGTGCGTGCGCGCTGGCGGATCGCGACCGACCCGCGCCGGACCGCCGACCAATATGCGGTCTGGCTCCACCAGTTGCTCGAGCTCGAAGGGTTCACCCGCGCGGACGTCGACGCGGTAATTATCGGATCGGTGGTCCCCCGCGCGCTACACAATCTTGAGGTGCTTGCAGCGAAATATTTCAAGGTTGAGCCGTTGATCGCGGGGCAGGGCAGGGCGGCGTGGCCGATCAAGCTGGACGTGGACGAGCCGCATAATGTCGGCGCCGACCGCGCGCTCAACGCCATCGGCGCTCACGCCAAGCACAAGGGCGAGCTGATCGTCGTCGATTTCGGCACCGCGACGACGTTTGACGTGGTCGACGGCTCGGGTGCCTACAAAGGCGGGATCATCGCGCCGGGCATCAACCTGTCGCTCGACGCGCTGGTTAATGCGGCGGCGAGGCTGCCGCGCATCGCGATCGAGGCGCCCGACAGCACGGATGTCATCGGCCGGACCACCGAAAGCCAGATGCTGATCGGAATCTACTGGGGCTATGTCGCGATGATCGAGGGGCTGCTCGAGCGCCTCAAGCGCGAAATCGGCCGCCCCGTCACCGTCGTCGCGACCGGCGGCCTGGCGACCCTGTTCGACCGCCACAGCGACGCGTTCGACGTGATCGAGCCCGATCTCACCATCCAGGGCCTCAGCCTGCTCCACGAGCAAGTGCGCGGATGATGCGCCGATGATCCCCGGCGAGGAGCTCTTGTTCTGCGCGCTCGGCGGGTCGGGCGAGATCGGCATGAACGTCAATCTCTACGGCTGCCGCGGCCAATGGATCATGGCCGACCTCGGCCTGACCTTCGCCGGCCCGGATTTCCCGGGCATCGACCTCATTCTTCCGGAGCTCGAGTTCATCGAGCAGCAGCAAGAGCGGCTCGCGGGGATCATCCTGACCCACGGCCATGAGGACCATATCGGCGCGCTTCCCTATCTGTCCGAGGAACTGCGCGTGCCCTTGTTCGCGACGCCGTTCACCGCCGGGCTGATCGCCGGCAAGCTCGAGGAAGAAGGCCTGACGGGCCGGGTCAAGCTCAACATCGTCGAGCGCGGCGGAAGCGTCGATCTGGGACCGTTCAAGGTCACGTTCGTCGCGCTTTCGCACTCGATTCCCGAGGGCAATGGGCTGGTCATTGAAAGCCCGTTCGGGCGCGTGTTCCATACCGGCGACTGGAAGATCGACGAGACGCCGGTGCTTGGCGAGGCGCCGAGCACCGAGGCGCTGACACGGGTTGGGGATTCGGGCGTGCTCGCGCTGGTGTGCGATTCCACCAATGTCTTCCAGGAGCAGGAATCGGGTTCGGAGGAAAGCGTCCACGCCGGGCTTCGCGAGCAGGCGGAAAAGGCGGCCGGGCGAGTGGTGGTCACGACTTTCGCTTCCAATGCCGCGAGGCTGCAGACGATTGGCCGCGTCGCGGAGGAAACCGGGCGACGAGTATGCGTCGCCGGCCGCTCGCTCGATCGCATCCTCAAGGTTGCGCAAGCGACGGGGTATCTGCGCGACTTCCCGCCAACGGTCCCGTTCGATGAAGCGATGCGGCTGCCGCGCCGCGAGCTGCTCATCGTCGCGACCGGCGGGCAGGGCGAGCCGCGGGCGGCGCTCGGCCGGATCGCCAGCGGCAGCCATGAGCTCAAGCTTGGCGCCGACGACACAGTGATTTTCTCGACACGGATCATTCCGGGCAATGAAGTTTCGATCGCGCGGATCATGAACCAGCTGTCCGACCTGGGCGTGAAGATCGTCACCGAGAAGCAGGCCCATGTCCACGTTTCCGGCCATCCCGGCCGCCCCGAGCTGCAGCAGATGTACCGATGGGTCCGGCCGCAGATTGTGGTCCCCGTCCACGGCGAGGCGCGGCATCTTGCCGAACATGCGCGGTTCGCGATCGCCAACGGCGTTCCGCAGGCGATCGTACAGAAGAACGGCGACGTCATCCGGCTTGCCCCGGACGGGCCCGAGAAGATCGACGAGGTTCGCGTCGGCCAGCTGGTGCTCGATGGCGACGTGATCCTCGCGGCCAATGGCGGCACGATCAACGACCGGCGCAAGATGTCGGTCAACGGGTCGATAAGCGTCGCCCTTGCCGTCGGGCGCGATGGGAAGCTCGCCGGGCGGCCGGTTATCCGGCCGTTGGGCGTGCCCGTGGAGGAAGACCGCGAAGACTTCATCGCCGACGCGACGGACGCCGCCGAACGCGCTTTTTCCCCCGGCGACAGCGACAAGATGCGCGAAGCCGTGCGGCTGGCGGTGCGGCGCTGCGCGACCTTGTGGACCGGCAAGAAGCCGCTGGTCGAGGTGATGGTCGTCGAGGCTACACGTTAGGCGCCGATGCAGCCCATTTCGATTAGCGCGATCTATTTCCTGTTCTTCGCGGCGAGCGTATTCCTGCTCCTGCCGTTCGGGGTCAGGACCGACGAGGAGGCCGGCACCCCGCGTGTCCCCGGCCAGGCCGAAAGCGCGCCTCATACATTTGATTTAAAACGGCATCTGCTCAAGGCGGCGCTGCTCGGCGCGGTGCTGTTCGCGATATATTATGCCAATTGGACGTACGGCTGGATCACGCCGGACGACCTCGACTTCTACCACTAGGCGGCAGCTTAGCGGCGGCGGTCGATCGCCTGGGCGAGTGCGGCGTAGAGCTTGCCCATGTCCGAGGACAGCAAGGTCACCGCGATCATTCCGCCGTCGCGCTCGGCCAGGACCCGGCGCAGCATCGCCTCGAAATCATGAACGTAGCGGTTTACCGAGCGATGGAACTCGGGGTCGCTGTCGAAATTGTCGCGCAGGGCGCGCGTTTCGCTGCCGCCGAGCAGGCGCACGGCGCGGCGCGTGAAGACCGCGCGGTCGCCTTTCAAGTAATTGTCCCATGCCTTGTCGTCGATTTCGTCGCTGAGGATCTTGCCGACGTCGATCGAGGCCGAATGCATCGAATTGATCAGCAGCGCGACGCGGCGCGCGAACGCCTCGCTGTCCTTCTCGCGCTGCTCGCCGCTGGTATGCTCGATGTGCTGCTCGAGCGCCGCCGCGCTCTGGCCGATGTTGATCATTTGCTGGGTCAGGCGATCGGACGCGCTTTGCGCGGCATCGACCGCGCGCGCGGCGATAGTCTCGACGTCGCGCAGCCGGTCTTCGATGCTTTCGCGGATCACCCGTTCGAGCGCATCGCTGGTTTCCTTGGAAAGCTTCTCGGCGCTCGCTGGAATGATGTCCTCGATAGCCGCCCGGGCGCGTTCGGCGGCATGGGCGGCGGCTTCCTTGACCTGGAGCAAGGCCGCGACCATCGCCGGCGCGGTTTCGGCGCGCATGTCCTCCGCCTGCGCCTGCGCGTCTCCGATCGACGCCTGAAGCGCGGCAAGCTTGGCCTGGGCATCGCCAACACCATCGTCGATGCTTCCGAGCAGCGCCGTCAGCCGGTCCTGCTGGGCGTCGATGTCCGCGCCCGACGATGCAAGGCGTGTGCTCGCCTCGATCGCCGCATCGCGCATCCAGTCGATCTCCGGCCTCATCGCGGTTGCCGCCTCGGCCAGCCGGTCGGCGCCGCCTTGCGCCTCGCCAATCGCGATGCCGACACCCTCGCGGACGTCGTCGGCGAGCCGGTCCATGCTCTCGCGCAGCGCGGCTGTCCGTTCGGCGAGCGCGCCGATGGCGCTGTCCTGCGTTCCTGCCTGAGCGGCAATCGAGTCGAGCTCGCTGCGCGCGCGGCCAAGTGATTCAATGAAGCGATTGGCACGCGTGTCGCCATGCGCGGCAAGCTCGGCGAAGCGCTGGTCGATCATCGCCAGGCCGCGGTCGATCTCGGCGATCATCGCCTGCGACGCGCGGTCCTGCTCGGAGACCCGCCCCGACAGGCCTTCGAGGGCCTGATTTGCATGGTCCAGATTCGATGCCAGCGATTCCGCGGCGTCGGCGCCGGCCTTGCCGATGCCGGCCGAAGCCTGGGCGACCAGAGCGGCGACCGCCGCACCTTGCGCGTCGATGCCCGAGCGAATTTCGCCAAGCGTCTGCGAGGCGCGGTCGAGCAGCAGGTCGAGCGAGCCCGAGAAGCCGGCGTCAGCGGCACTGACGCTCTCGACTGCGCGGGTGCTGGCCTGCTCGATTTCCGCGAGGCGTTCGGTCAGCCGCTGGACCACGCCTGCCATTGCCTCGTCTGCGCTTTGGGTGCGCTCCGCGAGGGTTCCGACCTGCTCGGTCAGGGCCGCGGTGCGTGACGAGGATTCGGTGCTGATCGCCTGCAACTGCCCGGCAAGCGCGCGCGTGCTTTGCTCGGCCTGCGGCAAATCGGCGAGCAGCACGGCAATGTCGTTGCGCGCAGCTTCCGCAGCCCGGTCGAGCGCTTCGCCGGTGCGTGTCAGCTGCTCGCTCGAGGCGTTGAATTCGCGGCTGACGCCGTTCATCCGCCGAGTCGCTTCGTCGCCGAGCGTCATCAGGCTTTGCGACACATTGGTCAGCTCGTCGCGGCTGTCGCCGATGCGCTGCGACAGCACTTCCAGCAGCGCCTCGAGCGATTGCACTTCGCTGCGCATCGCGATCACCGAGCGGGTGAAGCGCTCCGATTCCTTGCGCCGTGTGCGGCCGAACATCAGCCATGCGAGACCCAGCAGGCCAATCGGACCCGCGGCGGCCGCGATCCACTGCGCAAGCTCGGGCGAGGACAAGGGCGTGGCGCCGAGCGCGCGGCCGGAAATCCACGCGACATAAGCGAGCCATGCAATGGCGAGGAAGCCGAGCGCGCCGCCGAGCATCTGGCGTCCACCAACGCCGCGCGCCTCGCCGACCTGGTGCTCCCAGGTAGACTGGTCGAACTCGCCTACCGGATGGTCGAGGACCAGCTCCTCAACGTCGGTTGAATGAATCTCGGGCCTGTCGTCAGGGCCGGGATCTGGCTGGGCGCGCTGCGCGGCCGGGTGCGGATGCGGGTTCATGGCAAAAAGCAGTTTAGCATCTTTGACCGGCCAAGAAAGCGATTAGAGAGGGGCCGAAATCAAGGCCTCGAATGCGGAGGGTGAATGGCCGTCGGCGCGCTTATCGGCGCCTATCAGGAGGTGGATTCGGGCGGGCTTCGCGCGCTGTTTCCGCTCGCCGGCCGGACCTTGCTCGAATATCAGGTGCGGTGCGCCAGCGCAGCCGGCGCCGCGCCGATCGTGATCGTCGTTGAGCGCGTGCCACAGGCGCTTCAGGATGCTCTGGAGCGCCTTCGTCTCGACGGTCTCGGCGTAATCGCCGTCAGTGACGTCCAGGACGCGGTCAGCCGTTTCGAGGCAGGAGTTCCAATCCTCCTCATCGGGGACGGCATCGCACCGACCGCCGACCTGGTCGCCGCGCTGTGCGAACATGGCGAGCCCGCGGTGGTCACTGTTCCCGACGACGAGGCGCATGAGGGTTTCGAACGGATCGACGCGCAGGCGCGTTGGGCCGGCGTTGCGATCATCGACCAGCATCTGCTCGGCTCGACCGCTGCCATGCTTGGCGACTGGGATCTCCAGTCGACCGTTCTCCGCCGCACGATTCAGGAAGGCGCGGAGCGCCTGCCTGTCGGCCTCGATACCGCCGAGCCGTTGCTGGTCGAGCGCCCGGAACAGCTCGACGATTTCCAGCGCGCGCTGATCAGCGGATCGCGCACCCGCCGGCTCGACTGGGCCAGCCGTTATCTGCTTGCCCCGGTCGAGGATTTCGCGACCGAGCGCCTGATGGAGACGGCGATCCGCCCGGCATGGCTGGTGTGGGGCGCACTCGCATTGACGTTGCTGGCGGCAGTGGCCTTCCTGCGCGGCTGGCACGGCGCGGCGGTCGCGATGCTCGTCTTGTCGACGCCGCTCGACCTGATCGCGGCGCGAATCGCTGCAATCCGCATCCGTCCGCTCGCGGCGAGGATGTGGACCAGGCGCGCTTTGTGGCCGGCCGCCGGACTGGCGATGCTGGCACTCGGTCTGTGGGAGACGCGCAACGGCTCGGGATGGGGCGCATCGGTTTCCGCCGCGGCCGCGCTGGCGTTTGCCGAAGCCGCGCGGATTGAGCGGCCGGCAATCACCGCCGAGGCTGAAATCTGGCTGTTTTCGCGGCGCAACGCCATTTTTTCGGCGATCCCGTTCGCCATTGCCGGCGCCTGGGCAACATATCTTGTCGTCATGATGGTTTATGCCGCTGCTTCATTTTTCGTCATCCAGCACGCGCGCCATTCCGGGGCGGAGTTGACCCGAAGTTAACCCAGGCCGGATAAGCCGACGCCGATGATGCCTGAAGAATGGCCGATTGCCGCGCCGACGGCGGATAGGACCGTGCCCGCGCAAGCCGCGGGCGGCGGCCGTCTCGCCACGGTCCGCGCCGACTTCTTTTTGGATCCCGCGCATCGTCTGTCGGAGCAGGAACGGGCGCTGATGTCCGCGATGCTTCATTGCCTCGTGGGCGAGGTCGCCGACGCCGTTCGCGCCGCTTTGCCCGCGGGCTGGGCGCCGGCCAACGACGAGAGCAATCTGGCGCTGGTGGAGACCTTGGGCCGAAGCGGGTTGCTCGACGATCCTGCGCTGATGGCGCTGCTTGTCCGCCGCGCCGACGAGGAGCGGATCGGCGCCTCCGGGCGAGCGCGCAGCGGGCGACGCGACGCGCGCATGATCCAGGGCCTCGTCAGCAATGAGGATGGTGCGGTGTCCGCGGCCGCGATGGCGCTGATCCTCGCGCGCGGCAGGCGCCGCGACCGCTTCGGCCAGTGCCTGCTGTTGTTCGACGATCTTGCGCCCGAGCTTGCCGATAAAATCGTCGATGTAATCTGCGCCGGGCTGCGAAGCGCGCTCGAAGCAGTGCACGGCGCGGGCGCCGCCGATTCGGCGCTGTTTGAGGCAGGCGAGTTGGTGCTTGCCGCTCATGAGCCGGCGCGAAGCGTCGAGGCCGCGACGGCTGCGCTGATCGCCGCCCTCGACTCCGGCCAGTCGCTCGAGCCCTTGATCCTGGCCGCGGCGCACGAGGGCGAACTGGCGTTCGTCGCCCAGGCCGTGGCCAAGCGCGCCAATCTCCGCGGCACGACCGCGATCGATGAGCTTTTGTCCGGGGATGTCCGGCGGGTAATGGCTCTGCTGCGAATGGCCGGCCTGCCGCGCAAAAATGCCGCAGGAATCCTCGCCGCGATCGGCGATTTGCTCGGCATTGACGATGCGGCGCGCGCGATTGCGCTGTTCGACCGGATGAGCGAGGCCGAAGTCGCCGACGCGCGCGCCTGGCTGGCCGCCCCGCAAGCCTATCGCGCTGCGGTCGAAGCCCTGGACAAATCTCGTGGCTAGCGCGCCATCCGAACCTCGCAAGGTGCTTGGCCGGCTCGACCGGGTCGGGCGGCTGATTTCCGCCGACCCCGAGCTGGCGGCGCTGCAGAACGAGGCAGGCTCGACGATCGGCCAGTCGCTTGCTCTGCCGCAGGTGGCCGCCATCGCCGAGCTCGCGCGCAAGCTCGGGACCGCCGTTACTCGCTCGGCCATCGCCGCAGGCGCCACGGACGACGTTGAACTGTGGGTCAGCGCGGTCCCGGAAGGCGATGAAATCGCCCTCACTTTGGAAGGCTGGGCCCGGCGTCCAGCGGCGGGGCCCAGGCTTGCGTCGTTGCTCGGCGGATCGGCCGAAGCCGAAACTCCTTCGGCGCGCAAAGGCTGGGCGACCGACGAGGAGCTTCGCCTGATCACTATTTCCGAGGAGCTTGCCGAATATCTCGGCATCCCAGCGGAGGAAGCCGCCGGCCAGCCCATTACGCGCCTGCTCCGCCTCGACGAGGATGAAGCCGGCGAAATGCCATTGCTCAGCGCGGTGGCAGCGCGCCGTGCATTTACCGGTCAGCGCGCGCGCAGCCGCCGCGATGAAACGCGCGGCATGACGCTCGCCGGCGAGGTCGTCAGCGCCGCCGACGGCGGATTTGCCGGCTTTCGCGGCACCGCGGCGACCGATGCCGAGCAGGGCGCTTCACCCGGTCCCGGCTCCACGGTCGCCTTCGACCAGGTGCTCGAGGATGTGCTGCGCTCTCCGCTCGACCGCATTATCGAGACCGCCGAACGGATCGTTGAGCGCGCCGACGGGCCCCTGCGCAGCGATTATGCCGGCTATGGAACCGATATTGCCGCGGCGGCGCGTCATCTTCTATCGGTCGTCGGGGCGATGAGCGAGGAACCTGCGCCAGGTGCGCAACGGCTCGATCTCCCCGCCCTTGCGGCCGAGGCGGTCGTGATGCTCGATTCCAGTGCCGAAGAACGCGGCATCGTGATCAAGCTCGAGGCTGCGAAATCGCTTTATGCGAGTGGGCAGGAGCGCGCCGTCATCCAGATCCTGGTCAATCTGATCGGCAACGCGGTTCGCCATTCGCCGGATAAGGGGACGGTCGAAATCCGGTTCGCGGGGACCGGCGGGACCGCGTCGGCGATCGTCAGCGACGAAGGCCCGGGCATCTCGCCCGCCGACCAGCAGCGGATCTTCGAGCGGTTCGAGCGTGCGGGCAGCGGCGGCGAGGGCACGGGCCTCGGGCTCGCCATATCGCGGCGCCTGGCTCGTTCGATGGGCGGTGACGTGACGGTCGACAGCGTGCCGGGCGCCGGCGCGCGCTTCACTCTGACGCTGCCGAGCTGATTGGCCCCTAGCGTTGGCCGACCGGAACGTAATCGCGCTGCGGCGAGCCCAGATATAGCTGGCGCGGGCGGCCGATCTTCTGCTCCGGGTCGGCGATCATCTCATTCCACTGCGCGACCCACCCAACGGTGCGCGCAAGCGCGAACAGCGCAGTGAACATGTCGGTCGGGAAGCCGATCGCGTTCAAGATAACGCCCGAGTAAAAATCGACGTTGGGGTAAAGCTTCTTCTCGATGAAATAATCATCGCTGAGCGCGATCCGCTCTAGCTCCTTCGCGACATCGAGAACCGGGTCGGAGATGTTGAGCTCCTTCAGCACCTCGTCCGCCGTCGCCTTCATGACCTTCGCCCGCGGGTCGAAATTCTTGTACACCCGGTGGCCGAAGCCCATCAGGCGGAACGGGTCGTTCTTGTCCTTGGCGCGCGCGATATATTGCGGGATCCGGTCGGTCGTGCCGATCTCCCGCAGCATGTTCAGCGCCGCCTCGTTGGCCCCGCCGTGCGCCGGGCCCCACAGGCATGCAATGCCAGCGGCGATGCATGCGAACGGGTTGGCGCCCGACGATCCCGCGAGCCGGACGGTCGAAGTCGAGGCGTTCTGCTCATGGTCGGCGTGGAGGATGAAGATGCGCCGCATCGCGCGCTCGACCACCGGATTGACCTCATAGGGCTCGGCCGGGACGCCGAACGTCATGCGCAGGAAATTGCCGGTGTAGCTGAGGCTGTTGTCGGGGTAGAGAAACGGCTGCCCGACCGAATATTTATAGGCCATGGCGGCGATCGTCGGCATCTTGGCGATCAGCCGGTGGCGAGGCGATCATGCGCTGCTCGGGATCGGTGATGTCGGTGCTGTCATGGTAGAAAGCCGACAGCGCGCCGACCACGCCGCACATGATCGCCATCGGATGGGCGTCGCGGCGGAATCCGCGGTAAAAGGTCGACAGTTGCTCATGCAGCATGGTGTGGCGCGAGATGGTGTAGGTGAAGGTCTCGAGCTCGTCCTTGACCGGCAGTTCCCCGTGGAGCAGCAGATAGGCGACCTCCATGAAGGTCGAATGCTCGGCGAGCTGGTCGATCGGATAGCCGCGATGGAGCAAAATGCCTTTTTCGCCGTCGATGTAGGTGATCGCGCTTTCGCAGCTTCCGGTCGAAGTGAAGCCCGGATCGTAGGTGAACATGCCGGTCTCGGCGTAAAGCTTGCGGATATCGACCACCGCGGGACCGATCGAACCCTCCAGCAGGGGAAAGTCGAAGTCGCCGCCAGGCGTGCGCATCGAGACCTTTTTATCGCTCATTCAACTCGGCTCCATCTGGTCGGCGATCCGGCCCAGGCTTTCGTCCCGGCCGAGTAGCACGAGAACGTCGAATATGCCCGGCGACGTGGCTCGGCCCGTAAGCGCGGCGCGGAGCGGCTGGGCAAGCTTTCCAAGCTTGACCCCGGCCTGCTCGGCAACGTCCCGGACACACGCCTCTAACGAGGCCGCATCCCACTCGGCAAGCCCGGCCATCGCGACATGGACGTTGGCTAGCAACCCCTTCGCCTCGGGGGTTAGGAGGGCTAGGGCTCCGGAATCGGGCTCCAGCGGACGAGAAGCGAACAGAAACCCCGCGCTTTCAGCGAGTTGATTGAGGTTGTGCGCACGGGCCTTGAGCTCCGGCATGGCTCGCTGGAGCAAGGCGAGGCCCGAAGAGTCGAGCCCGAGCTTGGGCGCGACCAGGCCGGCCAGCCGCGCGTCATCGGCCTCGCGAATATAATGGCCGTTGAGATTTTCGAGCTTCTTGACATCGAACCGCGACGGCGACTTGCCGACATGGTCGAGGTCGAACCACTCGATCGCCTGGTCGCGGCTGATGATTTCGTCATCGCCGTGACCCCAGCCAAGCCTAAGAAGATAATTAGCGACCGCCTCGGGAAGCATCCCGAGCTCGTCGCGATAGGCGTCGACCCCGAGCGCCCCGTGGCGCTTGGACAGTTTCGCCCCGTCGGGCCCGTGGATCAGCGGGACATGCGCGTAGGTCGGCTCGGGCCACTCCATTGCGCGAATGATCGCCAGCTGGCGGAAGGCGTTGTTGAGATGATCGTCGCCGCGGATGACGTGGGTGACCCCCATGTCATGGTCATCGACCACCACCGCGAGCATGTAGGTCGGTGTCCCGTCCGAGCGCAGCAGGATGAAATCGTCGAGCTCGGCGTTTTGCACCGTGACCTTGCCCTGGACTCGGTCGTCAATCACCGTTTCCCCGTCGCGCGGTGATTTGAGGCGGACGACGGCCGCCCCTTCGCCGGCGGAGGAACTGTCGCGCCACGGGCTGTCGATGCGAAACGGGCGCCGCTCGGCCTGCGCCGCGGCACGCTGCGCGGCAAGCTCGTCCTGGCTCATCCAGCAGCGGTAGGCGTGGCCGCGATCGAGCAACTCATGGGCGACCTCGGCGTGGCGTGCCCAGAATTGGGACTGATAATATTCGTGCCCGTCCCAATCGAGCCCGAGCCAACGCATTCCGTCGAGGATCGCGGCGATTGCTTCGTCGGTCGAGCGCGCGCGGTCGGTATCCTCGATCCGGAGAAGGAATTTGCCTCCGTGATGGCGCGCGAACAGCCAGTTGAACAAGGCCGTGCGGGCGCCGCCGATGTGGAGAAAACCGGTCGGGGAGGGCGCGAAGCGAGTGACGACCTGGGCTGGGGACTGGCTTGCGCTGTTCAATCTAACTCCGCTTGCGCTGTCGCGCGCTTTGCTCTCTGTTCGATGCGGTAATGCAATGGATGAGCGCCCCTAACATAGCGGGTGCGCCTCTTCCACAGCGAGCTCGGGGCTATTGGGGAGCGCAGTTTCGCGCCGCATTCGAAGGGGTCGAGAGGCTCCTCGAGGCGGAGCGCGCGCAGCTTCCGCCATGGATTTCGGTCGGGCTCGGGCTCGGCATCGCGGCCTGGTTCGCGCTCGACGGGCCGCGCGACTGGGCGGCGTTCCTGTGCATCGCGGCAGCATTTGCGCTGGCTGGTTTCGTGCTTGGCGCAGGCCGGGCCGGGCGCGCGCTCGGCTGGTTCGCGCTCGCCGCGCTGATCGGCTGCGCGCTGGTGTGGAGCCGGAGCGAACGGGTTCGCTCACCGCGGCTCGAGCGTCCGCTGGTCACGGAGTTCACCGCGCGCATCGAGCGGATCGACCATCTCGCGGCCAAAGCGACCAAGCGGCTGACGCTGGCGCCCCAAACGACTCTCGCGCCAGCATCGGCCGAGCTGCCGCCGCGCGTGCGCTTGTCGATCGACAGCAAGGATGCCCCGGCAGGCCTCGCGCCCGGAGCCTTGATTCGTGCTCGCGGACGTCTTGCGCCGCCCCCGCCCATGGCCTTGCCCGGGACCTATGATTTTGCGCGCGACGCCTGGTTCAAGGGCATTGGCGGCGTTGGCAAGGCGCTCGGGCCGATTACCGTCGTCAAGCCCGCCCAGGCCCAGGGCATGGAGCGCGCGCGGGACAGTTTGCGCGTGCATATTTCGCAGAGACTGCCGGAGCGGTCGGCGGGGATTGCGATCGCCCTGGCCACGGGCGACCAGAATTCGGTGACCAAGGCCGATGCCGAGGCGATGCGGCGCAGCGGACTGACGCATTTGCTCTCGGTCAGCGGGCTGCATATCGCCGCGGTCGTCGCGGCGACGATGCTGCTGACGCTTAAATTGCTCGCGCTCAGTGAGCGGTTGGCACTGCGCTTCAACCTGGTGCTGGTCGCGGCTGCGGCGGCCGCGGGCACCGGGGTCGGCTACACGCTGCTCACCGGGGCCCAGGTGCCGACCGTGCGCAGCTGCATCGCCGCTTTGCTCGTGCTCGGCGGGATCGCGCTCGGCCGCGAGGCGATCAGCATCCGCCTGATCGCGGTCGGCGCGCTGGTGGTGCTGCTGTTCCGCCCCGAAGCCGTCGCCGGCGCGAGTTTCCAGATGAGCTTCGCGGCGGTCACGTCGATTGTCACGCTCCACTCGTCGCAATGGGCGCGGGGAATGTTCGAGCGCCGTGAGGAAGGGGTTTTTGCCCGCTCAGGGCGCTGGCTGGTGGCCATGGTCGCGACGGGCTTGGTGGTCGAGCTCGCGCTGGTGCCACTGGCGCTTTATCATTTTCATCGGGCGGGCCTTTATGGGGTCGCGGCCAACATCATCGCCATACCGCTGACCACTTTTGTGACCATGCCGCTCGAGGCAGGCGCGCTGCTGCTCGACGCCGCGGCGCTGGGCAAACCGCTGTGGCTGCTGTGCGGCTGGTCGATCGACGCGTTGCTTGGGCTCGCCCATGCGGTGGCCTCCGCCAAAGGCGCGGTGGCGATGCTGCCGTCGATGCCCGGGTGGGCTTTCGCAATGATGGTAGTCGGCGGGCTGTGGCTGTGCCTGTGGCAAGGCCGCGTGCGCCTGCTCGGCCTTCTGCCCGCGCTTATCGGCGCGGTCGGGGCGGCTAGCGCGCCGACCCCCGACCTGCTGGTGACCGGCGACGGCCGCCACGTCGCCGTGATCCGCGACGGCGTGCCGCACATGCTGCGCGAACGCGCCGGCGACTATATGCGCAGCCTCCTCGGCGAGGCAGCGGGGTTCGATGGGGAGCCTTATGTGCTCGGCGGCGCGGGTTTCAGCGCCTGCTCGAGCGATAGTTGCGTGGCAAATTTCGGTGACAAGGATGGCCGTCAGTGGCGCCTGCTCGCAACCAAGTCATCGCAGCGGATCGACTGGGCGCGCCTGGTCGCCGCCTGTGCCGATGCGGATGTCGCCGTGTCGGAGCGCTGGCTCCCCCGTGCCTGCACACCGCGATGGCTCAAGCTTGACCGCAATACGCTCGAGCGGACCGGCGGCGTGGCGCTGTTCTTGGATGGCACTCCCCGGATTCAGACGGTCGCCGAGCGCGTCGGCGAGCATCCGTGGGCGGCAGTCGTCCCGCAATACCGACCGCGTGCGGCTAGGTCTCGCTCCACACGGCCAGCTCATTTCCCGAAGGATCGATGAACTGGAAGCGCCGCCCCCCCGGAAAGCTGAAAATCGGCTTGGCGATCACGCCGCCCGCCTTGGTCACGGCGTCGAACGCGGCTTCCAGGTCGGTCACGCGAACCACCGGCAGCGGCGCCGACAACGCATCGGCGGGATCGCCCTGGAGGCCGACGTCGGTGGTGCCGTTGCTGGTCGCCGAATAGGTCGGGCCGTAGTCGCTGAACTCCCACCCGAAGGCCTTGGCGTAAAAGGCGCGGGTCAGCTCATGCGCGGTCGCGCTGGGAAGCTCGACATAATCGATCCGCCTGTCGGTCATTGGCTCAATACCGCCGGATCAGGCCGGCAAGGCGGCCCTGGATCTGCACGCGGTCTTCCTCGTAGCGCTGCGGCTCATAGCTGCGGTTGGCGGGATCGAGGCGGACCATCGAGCCCTCGCGGCGGTAGGTCTTGAGCGTCGCTTCCTCATTGTCGACCAAAGCCACGACGATCTCCCCGTCGCGCGCGGTGTCGACCTTGCGGATCAGGGCGAAATCGCCATCGAGAATGCCTTCCTCGACCATCGAATCGCCCGACACCTCGAGCGCATAATGCTCTCCCGGACCAAGCAGCGCGGCAGGAACCGAAAACGTCTCGGTTCCCTGGAGCGCTTCGATCGGAGTGCCGGCGGCAATGCGGCCATGGAGCGGCAAGTCGACCGTGTCGTTCGCGGCTCTGGCGGGCGCCGCCGGCGCGCGAATGGGAACCACCGTCGCCGAATGCGCAGCGGGCCGGAATTCGGGCAATTTCAGAACTTCCAGCGCCCGCGCGCGGTTCGGCAGGCGGCGAATGAAACCGCGTTCCTCGAGCGCCGAGATCAACCGGTGAACGCCCGACTTGGACTTGAGCGACAGCGCCTCGCGCATTTCATCGAAGCTCGGGCTGACGCCGCTGTCATGGAGGCGGCTATCGATGAACAACAGTAGCTCGCGCTGCTTGGCGGTTAGCACTGGCCGTCTCCCGTTAGAACGAACGGGGAACGTGTAGGCAACACGGCGGAGCAGGTCAAGCCCGCGTCAATTGCGTGCCCCTTAGTTCGCGCCGCTGGCCAGCCGCGCCTTCAACGCCTGGACCGCAGACGCATTGGTCGTGGCTTTCATCTCCGCCCGCATCGCGGCGAGGAACTGGCGCGCATAATCCTCCGACAGGGCCTGCTGCAGCTCGGTTTGCATCTGAGTGATCAGGCTCGGCTGGAGCATCGCATTACCGGGCACGATCTTGGTCACCTTGACTACGAACAGTCCGCGGCCCTGCGGATCGGCCACCATCCGGCTTTTGCCCTCGGCGAGCGTGAACAGCATCTGCAGCGGCGGCGGCACCGCGCCTTGCGCAGTGGCGATCTGAAGCCGCCGCGCTGCCAGCGGTCGCACCGGCGGCAGGGCGACTCCGGCCTCGCGCACTGCCTGGGCGAGCGGGACGCCGCGATTGGCTTTGGCCGCAATCGTATTGGCGGCGGCGCTGGCGCGCCGTGCCGATTGATCGTCGATCCAGTCGGCGGTCAGGCGGTCGCGGATAGTCGCCATCGGGGGGGGCGCAGCGGGAACCACCTCGACGGGCGCAACCATCGCATAACCGGCGTTATTCGCCAGGGTAACGATGTCGGGCGGGTCGTTGGGTGCGAACTCAAAGCCGGCCTTGACCGCGGCCGCGAGGTCAGGCGGAACGCGGAATGAGCGATCGGTGCGCGACTGGCCGTTGGCGGCGATCAGCGGCGTGGTCGTGACGTTCAGCTTGGCGGCCGCAGCGGCCTCGGCGAAATTGCTTCCGTCGTCGATCGCGGTCTGGACCCGGTCGACCAGCTCCTCGAGCGCCCCCTTGCGTTTTTCGACCAACAATTTGCTGGCGATTTCCTCGCGCGCCTGGGCAAGCGATTTCCCGCCCTGCGACTTGACCGAATCGACTTTGACCACGACCCAGCCGAAATCTGACTGGAGCGGCCCTACTACCGCGCCTGCCGGCGCAGCAAAAACCGCCGCGGCAATTTTCTCGCCAGCCGCGCCGGCATAGGCCGCGCGGGTCTGGTCGGGAACCGAGGTCACCGCGGCATTGGCGCCCGCGGGCGCTGCGGCTGCGCTCATCGACGCGCCGGCCTTGGCCCGCGCGGCAATGCCTGCCGCAGTTGCCTGGTCTGGAACAACCGCCTGGGTCACACTGCGGGTTTGCTTCGCCCCATAGGTTTCCAGATTGGCGTTGTAATAAGCGGCAATTTCCTGCTCCGTCGTCGCAACCCCCGGCACATCGGGGCCAATCCGCGCGATCCGCAGCGAACGCTGCTCCGGAATCATGTAGCGGGCGCGATTGGCGACATAGAATTTCTGCAGGTCGGCGTCGGTCGGCTTCAATCCGGCGCGGAACGCCCCAAGCGGAATCGCGGCCGCTTCTCCCTCACGCGAACTCGAGCAGCATCGAGGCGTAGGGAAGCGCCATCCCGACCGATATCCGGGCATTGGTCGCAACCGGGGTCAGCAGCATCCGCTGGAGCAATCCGCCGGTGATGATCTGGCGCACCTGCGCGTCGGTCAGGCGTTGCTGGGCGAGGAACCCCTGATAGGCCTGGTCGCTGAACTGGCCGTTCAATCCCTTGGTCTGCGGGATTTGCGCGATCTCCGCGTCGACTAGGCGCTTCGACAGGTTGAAACCATATTTGTTGGCAAAGGCGATCATCGTGCGCTGGTCGATAAGCGCGGACAATATGGTGTCGAAGTCGCCGGCGATGGACGAATAATCGGCGTCCGGGCGTTGCGCGCGCACTTCCTGCAGGCGGCGCTGCATCGAATCGCTCATCTCGCGGTCGGTGATTTCCTGGTCGCCGACTTTGGCGAGGGTCGAGTTCGAAGATCCGAACCCGACGTTGCCGGTGCCGAAATTCTGGATATCGCCAATCGCGAAGCCGGCGAGGATTGCGACCAGGATGAGCACAAGGACAGCGGTGCCGATTTTCGATTTGGAGATATTGCGGAAAAAGCTGAGCATTTGCGGCCGATGGCTATGAGGCGGGGAAGCGGCCGCTTTAGGGGGCGGGCTGGCGCGCATCAAGCGGCGCCGCTAGGCCCGCGCGACCGTACAATGCCAGCAGGAGTAAGGGATGGCCGCGCGCAAGCTCGTTGCCGGAAACTGGAAAATGCATGGCCTGGCGCAGGACCTCGCTGAAATATCGGCGATCGCCGACCAGTCGCGCCAGTTCGCCAATGTCGACGTCGCCTTGTGCGTTCCTGCCACCCTGATCGAGCGCGCTACGCGTGCCGTGCCCAATTTCGCCATTGGCGCCCAGGACGTTCACCACGCCCAGTCGGGCGCGCACACCGGATGCACCTCGGCGCAAATGCTTCGCGACACCGGCGCGACGCTGACCATCGTCGGCCATTCCGAAAGGCGCGAGGCGCAGGGAGAGAGCGATTCGGAGGTCAATGCCAAAGCGGCCGCCGCGCTAGCAGCAGGCCTCGACGTGATCCTGTGCGTCGGCGAAAGCCTTGCCGTTCGCGAAAGCGGTCAGGCCGTCGAGACCGTGATTGCTCAGCTTGAGGGTTCGTTTCCGCGCTGCGGGGGCAGGGGACTCGCGATCGCTTACGAGCCGATCTGGGCCATCGGCACCGGCAAGGTGCCGACGGTGGCGGAAATTGGCGAAATGCACGGCGCGATTCGCCGTTTCCTCACTGGAAGCTGCGGAAATGCGGCGGCGGAAATGCGGATATTGTACGGCGGCTCGGTCAAGGGATCGAACGCCGCGGAGATTTTCGCGCTGCCCGATGTCGGCGGAGCGTTGGTCGGCGGCGCGAGTCTCAAAGCCGCGGACTTCATCCCTATCGTTGCGGCAGCATCCGCCAGCTCGGAGTGAAGCGCGGTTGAAGCAAGCGGCCCGATCTCCTAGATCGCCGGTTCGCCATTCATTTTGAAAGCTAGCCCGCGATGTTCGCCTTTCTCCTGATCGTCCAATCGATCGTCGCCATTTCGCTGGTGGGCGTGATCCTCATGCAGCGCTCCGAGGGCGGCGGGCTGGGCGTCGGCGGAAGCTCGTCCGGGTTCATGACCGCGCGCGGCGCGTCTGATTTCCTGACCCGCTCGACTTCGATCCTGGGCGGAGTTTTCATCAGCCTGTCGATCGCCATGGCCGGGATTGCGGGCGCGACTCGCGAGACTCCGAAAATCGATACGTCGCTTGCCGGCAAGGTCGTTCCCATCGAGCGCAGCCAGCCGGCGCCGGGCCAGCCCGGAGCTGCGCCAGCGCCGGGAACGGCAACTCCGCCCGCGACCGCTCCCCAGCAGAACCAGCAAGCGCCCGAGATCCCGCTCGCGCAATAATAGGCGCGCGCTCCTGCAACCGTCGGCCGCCCACAATTATTTTTAAGGCTGCGCTTGCCCTAACCGGCCCAACATCCCTAAGCCTCAACTCCCATGGCGCGGTTCATATTTGTCACCGGCGGCGTGGTCTCATCGCTTGGGAAGGGTTTGCTGTCCGCATCGCTCGGCGCGCTGCTTCAGGCGCGCGGCTATTCGGTGCGGATCCGCAAGTTCGATCCCTATCTCAACGTCGATCCGGGAACGATGAGCCCGTACCAGCATGGCGAAGTCTACGTCACCGACGACGGCGCCGAAACCGACCTCGACCTCGGCCATTATGAGCGCTTCACCGGCGTTTCCTCGAAACAGTCGGACAATATCACCACCGGGCGCATCTATAGCGACATCATCGCCAAGGAGCGGCGCGGCGATTATCTCGGCGCGACCGTCCAGGTCATCCCCCACGTCACCAATGCGCTGAAGGAATTCGCGCTCAACGACATCGGCGACGTCGATTTCGTCATTTGCGAGATCGGCGGGACGGTCGGCGACATCGAGAGCCTGCCGTTCATCGAGACCATCCGCCAGCTGCGCAACGACCTCGGCCGCGACCAGACGGTCAGCGTTCACACCACGCTGGTGCCCTGGATCGCCGCAGCGGGCGAATTGAAGACCAAGCCGACCCAGCATTCGGTGCGCGAGCTTTCGAGCCTGGGCGTCCAGCCGGAAGTGCTGTTGTGCCGCAGCGAAAAGGAGCTGCCCGACAGCGAGCGCGCGAAAATAGCCTTGTTCTGCAATGTCGCCAAGGAGGCGGTGATCCCGGCACTCGATGCGCGCAACATCTACGACGTGCCGCTGCAATATCATCATGCCGGACTTGATGACGAGGTGTTGAAGGCCTTCCGGATCGAGGACGCCCCGCGACCCGATCTCTCGCGTTGGACCGACATCATGGACCGCATCGACCATTATGAGGGCGAGGTGACGATCGGCGTGGTCGGCAAATATGTCGGCCTGCCCGACGCCTACAAAAGCTTGCGCGAGGCGCTGGTCCATGGCGGCATTGCCAACCGCGCTAAGGTCAACATCCGCTGGCTCGACGCCGAATTGTTCGAAAGCGCGGAAGCAGACGTTATCGCCGAACTGGAGCCGCTCCACGGCATCCTCGTTCCCGGGGGCTTCGGCGAGCGCGGCAGCGAGGGCAAGATCGCCTCGGTCAAGTTCGCGCGCGAACGCGACATTCCGTTCTTCGGCATCTGTCTCGGTATGCAGATGGCGTGCATCGAGGGTGCGCGCAGCCTCGCCGGAATCGACGCCGCGTCGAGCACGGAATTCGGCGAAACGTCCGAACCGGTGGTCGGCATGATCACCGAATGGATGAGCAAGGAAGGGCTTCAGAAGCGCGCCGCCGACGGCAATATGGGCGGGACCATGCGGCTCGGCGCCTACCCCGCGAAGCTCGCCGGCAACAGCGTCGCGCGCTCGATCTACGGCAGCGATGAAATCAGCGAGCGCCACCGCCACCGCTACGAGGTCAATAACAATTACCGCGGCGCGCTCGAGAAGACCGGACTGCTGTTCTCAGGCATGTCGCCCGACGGCCAATTGCCCGAAATCGTCGAGCGGCCCGACCACCCCTGGTTCATCGGCGTCCAGTTCCACCCCGAGCTCAAAAGCCGCCCATTCGAGCCCCACCCGTTGTTCGCCGGCTTCATCGCCGCCGCGCTCGACCAGTCGCGGCTGGTGTGAGCGTTGCCCTCGTGCAGACGGCACCTTAGATAATTGCGATGAGCAACAGCATCTCCAGCCGCCTGATCGTCCTCGGCTCGGGACCGGCCGGCTACACCGCCGCAATCTACGCCGCGCGCGCCGGCCTTTCGCCGATCATCATCCAGGGCATCCAGCCCGGCGGCCAGCTGACCACGACGACCGACGTCGAGAATTACCCCGGCTTCCGCGACGTCATCCAGGGCCCGTGGCTGATGGAGGAGATGCAGGCCCAGGCCGAGCATGTCGGGACCAAGGTGGTGTGGGATCATGTCGCCGCGGTTGACCTCAAGAGCCGGCCCTTCCGCCTCACCGGCGACAGCGGCACGATCTATTCGTGCGACACTTTGGTCATCGCCACCGGCGCCCAGGCCAAATGGCTCGGCCTGCCGTCGGAAGAGCATATGAAGGGCAGGGGCGCGTCGGCCTGCGCGACCTGCGACGGCTTCTTCTATCGCGGCAAGAAGGTCGCGGTGATCGGCGGCGGCAATACCGCGGTCGAGGAAGCACTGTACCTGACCAACCACAGCCACGACGTCACCCTGATCCACCGCCGCGATTCGCTCCGCGCCGAGAAGATCCTCCAGGACCGGCTGTTCGCCAACGACAAGATCAAGGTGATCTGGGACAGCGAAGTGGTGGAGTTCGTCGGCGGCGGCGACCCCGAGGCGCTCGTCGGGCTCGATCTGCGCAATCGCCGCACCGGCGAACTCAGCCGGATCGAGGTCGAGGGCGCGTTCGTCGCGATCGGCCATGCGCCGGCGACCGAACTGTTCGCCGGCCAGCTCGAGCTCGACGCCGACGGCTATCTGACGGTCGAGCCCAATTCGACCCGGACGGCCATCCCCGGCGTGTTCGCGTGCGGCGACGTGATGGACAAAATCTACCGCCAGGCGGTCACCGCCGCCGGCACCGGCTGCATGGCCGCGCTTGACGCCGAGAAGTTCCTCGCCGCCCAGGAATATGAGGCGATCGCCGCCGAGTAGTCGGCGCTACGGATAAAGTGCCGCCACGAAATAAAGCCCCTGCGGCGGGGCGTTGAGGCCGAGCGCGGCGCGATCCCGGGCCTCGAGCGCGCGGCGGATGTCCTCCGGCTTCCACTGACCGCGCCCGACCATGGCCAGGCACCCGACCATCGAGCGCACCTGATGGTGGAGGAAACTGCGCGCATCGGCTTCGATATGGATTTCCTCGCCGGCGCGGCCGACCTCCAGGCGGTCGAGCGTCTTGACGGGGCTTTCCGACTGACAGTGGACCGAGCGGAACGTAGTGAAGTCATGACGTCCCACCAGAAACGCCGCGCCGTCGCGCATCGCATCGAGGTCGAGCGCGCCAGGGATATGCCAAACGCGGCCCTTGTCCACCGCCGGGGGGGCGCGGCGCGCGAGGATCCGGTAGCGGTAGCGGCGCCCGGTGCAGGAGAAGCGCGCATGCCAGTCGTCGTCCACCGGCTGGACGCCAAGCACCGACACCGGCTGGGGGCGGACCAAGGCGTTGATCCCTTCGCGCAGGCGGTGTGGGGTGAGCGCCTTGGCGATATCGACATGCGCCTCCATCGCCAGCGCGTGGACTCCGGCATCGGTGCGGCCGGCGCCGTGGACGACCGCACGCTCTCCCGTCATGCGCCCGATCGCCTCCTCGAGCGTCTGCTGGACGCTCGGCCCCTGTTCCTGGCGCTGCCAGCCGAAGAACGGCCCGCCGTCATATTCGAGGGTCAGCCGCCAGCGGGTCACTGGAGGATCGTGCCCGCGGGGATTGGGAAGCCGCGCAGCAGTTCGCCCGGGCGCATCGCGCCGCGGCCGGCGCGCTGGACGAGAAGTGGTCGGATGCTGTCGGTCCCGCAGGCGATGGTCAGGCGGTCGTCGAGCACCTCGCCGGCTGCTCCGCGCAAATCGGCAAGCTCCGCCTCAAGCAGCTTCACCCGCTCGCCATTGGCCTCGAACCAGGCGCCGGGGGCGGGCGCGAAGGCGCGCACCTGCCGCTCGATCTGCTCTGCGGGCCGCGACCAGTCGATCCGCGTTTCCTCCTTCGAAACTTTGGCTGCGTAGGTCGACGCCATCGCCCGGCTGCGCCTGGCCAGGCTGCGGATGCATTAGCCATTCGATCAGGGATTCTGCCCCGACTTTCGCCATTTCTTCCGTTACTTGGCCGGCGTTCTTGCCGATTAGCGACAACTCGCGCTGGAGCAGCATCGGGCCGGTATCGAGTCCCTTGTCCATCTGCATGATGGTGACGCCGCTCACTTCGTCCCCGGCGAGGATCGCGCGCTGGATCGGCGCCGCCCCGCGCCACCGCGGCAGCAGCGAGGCATGGACGTTGATGCACCCTAGCTTGGGCGCGGCGAGGATCGGCGGCGGCAGGATCAGGCCATAAGCCGCGACCACCGCGAGGTCGGCATCCAGCGCCGCGAACCGGCCCTGCTCGTCGGCATCGCGCAGAGTTCGCGGGGTGCGCACTTCCATGCCGAGTGCCTCGGCGCGCTGCGTGAACCGCGGTCTTGCGCTCGCTCTTGCCACGGCCGGCGGGACGCGGCGGCTGGCAGTAAGCGGCGATGACGTCATGGCCCGCGCCGACCAGTGCGTCGAGGCTCGGCACCGCGAAGGCCGGCGATCCCATGAAGACGATCCGCATGGGCCGCACTTGCGAGGCTCGCCAAGCGCGGTCAAGGAGCGGACATGGCATCGCAGGAGATCGAGGCTCTGTCACAGGCCCTGGCGCGCTTGCCGGGCCTTGGCCCGCGCTCGGCGCGCCGGGCGGTGCTGCACCTGATGAAACGGCGCCAGACCGCGCTCGAGCCGTTGCTCGCCGCGCTTGCGAGATGTCGCCGACCGTCTGACGAGCTGCTCGACCTGCGGCAATGTCGACACCAGCGACCCATGCACCATCTGCCGCGACCCGCGCCGCGACGACAAGATGCTGTGCGTGGTCGAGGAGGTCGCGGACCTGTGGGCGCTCGACCGCTCGCGGCTGTTTCCCGGGCGCTACCATGTGCTCGGCGGGCGCTTGTCCGCGCTCGAAGGCGTGCGGCCCGAGGATTTGACCGTCGACCAGCTCCTGCGCCGGGTATCGGCGGGCGGCATCGACGAGGTCGTCCTGGCCATGAACGCTACCTTGGAGGGGCAGACCACCGCGCATTATCTTGCCGAACGGCTCAGCGAATTCCCCATTCGCCTCAGCCAGTTGGCGCACGGTCTTCCGGTCGGCGGTGAACTCGACTATCTCGACGAAGGGACGCTCGCCCAAGCTCTTCGTGCACGGCGGCCGATTTCCTGAGGACGCGCTTTCTTTGCGCCGCCCGATCGCTTGAACCCGCTGCTCTGAAAGACTAAATTACGCCCATGGCCATTCGCCCCATCGTCGAAGTCCCCGATCCGCGTCTGCGCGAGATCTCCAAGCCCGTCGCGAAGGTCGATGCGGAGGTGCGTGCGCTGGTCGAAGACATGTTCGATACGATGTACGCGGCGCCCGGGATCGGGCTCGCCGCGATCCAGGTCGGCATTCCGCAGCGGATCCTGGTGATCGACCTGCAGGAGCCCGCCAGCGACGAGGAAGGCGCGCCGCCGGTCCGCGACCCGCGCGTGTTCATAAATCCCGAAATCGTCGAGCAGGCCGACGAAGAGCAGCCCTACACCGAGGGATGCCTGTCGGTGCCCGACCAATATGCCGACGTCGACCGGCCGGTGAGCATCAGGGCCAAATGGCTCGACCTCGACGGCAAGGCGCACGACGAACGGATCGAAGGGCTGCTCGCGGTCTGCCTCCAGCATGAGATGGACCATCTCGAAGGCATCTTGTTCATCGACCATCTGTCGCGGCTCAAGCGCGACATGATCCTGCGTAAGCTCGCCAAGCAGCGCAAGGAGTTGAAGGCCGCCTAGCGCTCCCGACTAAGCGGCCAGGCTCAGCGCCGCGTTGCGGCAATCGTCCGCGCATTCGCGGCACATGATCGCGCACAGCTTGCAATGCTCATGGTCGTGCTTGTCACATTCGGCGGCGCAGGCGTCGCACATCCGCGCGCACAGCTCCAAGGTCTCGCGCAGCAACTGCTCGTTCGAGCCGGTCCGGCGAATCCCGAGGTTAGCAGCGGCATCGCACAGATCGGCGCAATCGAGGCACAGGCGAATGCACTGCGCCATGTCCATTTCCTCGGCGGCGCAGGCGTCGGCGCAGCTGCGGCACATCTTGGCGCAATACATCGCGTGATGGACGGCGTCGCCAAGCGGCTGGTTGACGTGACCCTGGACGTCGGGATGCAGGGCAATCATCTTTCGAATGGACATTCATTTCTCCTTGCGCGGCGCGCCCTTGTACCCGTGCCAAGGCCGGGGTCCAGTCCGGGATCCTAACTGCTCAGGGGCACAAGTTGTTGCTTGTGGCTAGGCGGGGCTCGGCGTAAAGTTCGCGCTCTGTTCCCGTTCGGAGACGCCCGATGGAGCCCGTGATTCCCGTTGTTCTCGCGCTTGCCGCGCTGATTGTCGGGCTCGCGCTTGGCTGGTTCGCGGCATCGCGCGGCGCCGCCGATGGCAGCGAGCGGGCAGGGCAATTGCAGAAATTGCTCGACGCCGTCACCGCCGAGCGCGACGAGGCGATGCGCGGCAAGGCGTCGCTCGAGGCCGACGTCCGCAATTTCGATGCTCGCATGGCCGATTTGCAGAAGTCGCGCGACCAATTGGTGGTCCAGTTTCGCGAGATCGGCGACCAGCTGCTCGACAAGGCCCACAAGGATTTCCTCGCCAAGGCCGACGACCGCATGGCCAAGGCCGACAAGGAACAATCGACCAAGCTCCAGTCGCTGCTCCAGCCAGTCGAGGCAACGCTCAAGCGCTATGAGGAGGGTCTTCGGAGGGTCGAAAAGGAACGCGTCGATCACTACGCCGGCCTGCGCGAAGCGGTCGAGCTGGTGCGCACCGGCCAGGGTCAGGTGCGCGATGAAACGCGCAACCTCGTCAATGCGCTGCGCTCCTCTCCCAAAGCGCGCGGGCGGTGGGGCGAGCAGAGCCTTAAGAACGTGCTCGAGCAGGCGGGCCTCAGCTCCTATGCGGATTTCCGCACCGAAGTGTCGGTCGACGGCGACGAAGGCAAGCTGCGCCCCGACGTCGTCGTGCGGCTGCCCGGCGGGCGGCAGCTGATCATCGACGCCAAATGCTCACTCAATGCCTATCTGGATGCCTGCGACGAGGTCGATGACGACAAGCGCGCCGCCTGTTTCCGCGCGCACGTCGCGTCGATCCGCACCCATGCCCAGCAGCTCGGGTCCAAAGCCTATTGGGCGCAATTCGACGAGAGCGTCGAATATGTCGTGATGTTCGTGCCCGGCGAACACTTTCTCAACGCCGCGCTCGAGCTCGATCCGGGCTTGTGGGAATGGGCGATGGACCGCAAAGTTCTGCTGGCGACGCCGACCAACCTGGTGGTGATCGCGCGCACCGCCGCGCATTATTGGGAGCAGCATGGCCGCAATGCCGCTGCGGAGGAAATTGCGCGGCTGGCGAAGGAATTGCACTCGCGCCTGGCGACCATGGCCGAGCACATCGTGCGCATGGGCAAGAACCTCCAGACCGCCAACATGGCCTACAACCAGATGGTCGGCAGTTTTGAAAGCCAGGTGCTAAGCCAGGCCCGGAAGTTCGAAGGGCTGGGGGCGGGCAGTTCGAAGGAAGTGCCGGCGCCGCCGATGATCGAGGCGAGCCCGCGCCCGCTGACCAAGCTTTCCACCCCATCAAATGACGATCCCCCGCAGATCGCCGCGGCGGAATGACTGATGAGCTTGTAAAATAGGGTTTCGCTTGCTCTGGCGGTAAGCGGCTTCTTGAAAAGCAGATGTTTGGTTGTTCGAAACTGCCCGTCACCGCGAACATTGAGAACATTCGGCGGGTAGTAGGATATAAGCGCCGCAGATCGCGACGGCATGCAGTCGAGTCGCCGCGGAATGATTTACGGCAGGCGTTCGAGCGTCATGTTGCCGTTGACGCTGGCGATCACCAACCGGTCGCGGCTTGCCCATTCCATGCTCAAAGGCTGGCTGAGCACAGCCAGGCCGGAGCCCTCGAACATCGCGGCGTCGTCTCCGCAAGTCCGCGACGTCGCGCGAAGTGCGCTGATGTTGAGCTTGCCCTCCTTGACGGCGAGTTTGCCGCCGAAGTCGTTGCAGCCGAGCCGGCCGGTAACCTGGTTGCCGCCGAAGTTGATCGCATATTTACTGTGCGGCGTGGCTTCGCCGTTGATCTCGGTCACTCGCCAGAGCGATCCCTCGAAGGGGTAAACATCGGCCGCAAACCCCGCGCATGACACGCTCGCCAGCACGCATCCGGCGAGTATTTTCCTGAAACCAGCCACAGCCATCATAGTCTCCCGTCAAAGCGGTTACCGGCATCGAAGTCCGCGAAAACATCGCGTGCCGCCCATGCCCTCCGCACAGCGACATTACCATTGATTCGCGGCCTTTGATAGATTTTGTGCGCCGCCAGCGACGAGCGTCGAAGTGCTAGGGCAAACGCTCGAGCGCGATCGTGCCGGCTGAATTGCTCAGCGTCATCCTCAGCCCCGCCGTCCACTGCCAGCGCATCGGCTGCTGCAATATGGCGATGCCGGCGCTTTCGAAATAGGCTGCGGGCTCCGAGCAGCCCATTTGCGTCGCCATGATCGGCCCGGCGGTCATCACTTCACCCCGCACGGCGACGCGGCCGCCAAAACTGTTGCAGCCGAAGCGCCCGCCAATCTCGCCTTTGCTGAATTCAATGCGATAGTCGCCGGTGGCCGGCGTGGGCCGTCCGTTGACCGCGGTGACGTGCCAGCGGGTCCCCTCGAAGCCGCGTCCGCCGACCGGCACGCTGGTGCAGGCGGTCGCGGCGATCGCCAGGCCGATGGCGAACCTAAAGACCGCCGCAGCCACTCAGTTGGCGCCCGCCCACGGTCACCCGGACCATGTCGGGGTAAACCCGGTCGCTCATTCCATCGCTGCATGTGCCGCGGGCGATAGTCACGGTCATTCGGGGGGTCTGGTAGGTCCGGCCGGCCGCGGTCACGATCGGCTGCGGCCGCGGGTCGCGCATCGGCTGTGCCTGGTCGGGCTCGATGAAAGTCACGTGGTGTTCGTCGATCAGCACATTCCAGAACGGCTCGGTGCCAAGCGCGCGATAAGGAGCGGCTGGCGGCGGCGGCGGTGTCATGCAGCCGGCGGCGAGCAGAACCAGTGCCAAGGGCAACGAGCGCGCGAGTAATTTCTTCATGCCCTGACAACCGCGCCGTTCGCGCGCGGTTCCGTTAACGCCAGCTGGCGCGAACCTGGAACGTCATCACCGCGGCAGCCACTGCCGCGTTGAGGCTGTCGGCTCGCCCGGCCATCGGGATTTTGACGAGCAGGTCGCATTCGGCCTCGTAATCGGCGGGAAGGCCCTGCTGCTCATTGCCGATCAGCAGGAAACAGGGGCGGTCGTAGGTCGCATCGAGATAGTCGCCGGTTGCATTGAGGCTCGTGCCAACCAGCTGGCCGGAGCCGCTGCGCAGCCAGGCGACGAACTCGGGCCAGCGCGTGGCGGCAATCGCCTGCGTGAAGACGGCACCCATCGACGCGCGCACCGCTTCGACCGAAAAAGGGTCGGCGCAATCGTCGATCAGGATCAGGCCGCCAGCGCCGGCCGCGTCGCCGGTCCGCAATATGGTCCCGATATTGCCCGGGTCGCGCAGCGCCTGGGCGACGATCCACAGCTCCGAGGCGGAGCGGTCGATCGCTTCGAGCGCGGTGCCCCGCTGCCGGTAAGCGCCCAGCAGCATCTGCGGATTATCCTTGCCGCTCATCTTGGAAAGGATGTCGGCGCTGGTTTCGATTGCTTCGCCGCCGGCCGCTTCGGTTGCGGCGATGATCTCGGCCGCCAGCTTGTGCTTCGCGCCTTCGGCAGAGAAAGCGATGATTTCCGGCAGGTGCCCGCTGTCGCGCGCCTCGGCGAGGATGCGCAGGCCTTCGGCGAGGAACAGTCCTTCCTCGCGCCGCGCCTTTTTGTCGCGCAGCGAGCGCAGGCGCTTGACCGTGGCGTTGGAGAAGGCCGTGACCTGCCGCGGCATCGCTTATTCTTCGCCGAAGCGCGTTTCGACCAGTTGCACGAGCTGTTCGAGCGCGTCCTCGGCGCCCGAGCCGTCGACGTGGATGGTGACGGTGTCGCCCTTCGCCGCGCCAAGCATCATCAGGCCCATGATCGAGGTGCCGCAGACTCGGTGGCCATCTTTCTCGACCTCGATCTTGCTGTCGAGCGCGCTGGCGAGATTGACGAACTTGGCGCTTGCCCGCGCATGGAGGCCGCGCTGGTTGGCGATCCGCACTTCGCGGCTGCAAGCGGTCAAGCCGCTGCTTCCCCGAGAATTTCCGACGCGACCGAGATATATTTGCGGCCGGCCTCCCGCGCTGCGGCCACCGCGGCACTGACCGGCATGACCTTTCGCGCGCCCTCGAGCCTGATGAGCATCGGCAGGTTCACCCCTGCGATGACTTCGATATTCTCGCTCTTCATCAAGCTGATCGCCAGGTTCGACGGGGTGCCGCCGAACAGATCGGTGAGGATGATCACGCCCTGGCCCTGGTCGACGTCGCTGATCGCCGCAGCGATGTCGCTGCGACGGCCTTCCATGTCGTCGTCAGGGCCGATGCAGATGGACGCGATCGCCTCCTGCGGCCCGACCACATGTTCCATCGCGGTCACGAATTCGGCGGCCAAGCGGCCGTGGGTCACCAGCACCAGTCCGATCATTGCGCCAACTCGCCTTCGCCTTCGTTTTCGCCGGTCCGCCCGGGTTGCCCTTCGCCAAAGTGGGCTGATCGCCCTTCGATAGTGTCGCTCGGCGCTGTGCCGAGGTCGCGGTGACGGACGTTGGGACTTAGCTCCAGCGCGCGCAACCGCCCGCCCATTTCGATCGCTGCAGCGACGGAACGGTGCCGCCCGCCGGTGCATCCAAAAGCGATGGTCACGTACGATTTGCCCGCGGCCCAGTAGCGGGGAATCCAGTCGATGAGAAGCGCTTCGATGCGTTCCAGCGCTGCGTCCCACTGCGGGTCGCGCGCGAAGATAGGCTTGAACCGGCTCGTCCGCCCCGGTCAACGGGCGCAGTTCGTCGACCCAATGCGGGTTGGGCAGAAAGCGCAAATCGAACACCAGGTCGGCGGTGCGCGAAATGCCGCGCGCGAACGAGAATGACGAGATCGTCAGCACTGGGCTGTCGCTGTCGTCGCCATAGCGGCGGCGAAGCTCGTCGCGCAGCTCGGCGGGGCTGAGGTCGGTAGTGTCGAGCACGCTGTCGGCGGCATTGCGTAGCGGGCTGGTCAACCGCCGCTCGCGCGCAATCCCGTCTTCGGCGGGTCGGTCCGGCGCGAGCGGGTGGCGGCGGCGGGTGACGTCGTAGCGGCGCCTGAGCTCCGCGCCCGAGCTGTCGAGATAGAGTATTTCACCCTCCACGCCGTCCATCGAGCGGATGATCTCGGGCAGGCGCTCGGCGTCGAACCCCCGGCTGCGCGCGTCCATTCCGACCGCGACCGGCGCGGTGCGGCACTGGCCGCCGCCGTGGACAAACTCTCGCAGCAGGTCGGCCGGCATATTGTCGGCAGTATCCCAGCCCATGTCCTCAAGCGCGTCGAGAACGCTCGATTTGCCCGCGCCGGACATGCCGGTGACGAGCAGGAAACGCGGTAAGCGCCGCTGGGTCATCAGACGCGAAGTCCCATCCGGTCGAGCGCGAGCGCAACCTTCGACGGCGCCGATGCGGTCATTGCATCGATACTGATGAGCGGCAGCGACACACCCAGCAGGGGGCGCTCGCGGGCATCGTCGGGAAGGCGCTCGATGTCGCTGGTGAGCTCGACGATCAGCGCCACCGGAATATCGCTGCGCGCTTCCATCTCGACGATGCCGATGCCGCGAATTTCGAGCTTGCCGGCGATGTTCGAGGGCGCCGACGCGATCAGCCGCTCGCCATCGCGGTTGACCACTGTCTGGTCGTCGCTGACAAGGGTGAAGCCGCGGTCGATCAGGCGCAGCGCCAGGTCCGATTTGCCGGATCCGGACGGCCCGGTGATCAGCACTGCGCGGCCCTCGATCGAAACCGTGCTGGCATGAACCGTCTCCGCCGAAATGCGCGGTTCGGCGGTCGGGCCGTTCGGCTTCATTCGCGGTCCCCTGCGGGCAGCTTGATCGTGAAGCGAGCGCCCGACGGCGCGTCGTCGCGGTCCTGCACGTCGATCTCTCCGCCATGCCCTTCGACAATCGCCCGCGCGATCGCAAGGCCAAGTCCCGAATGTCGCCCGAACTCACTGCCTTCGGGACGAACCGAGTGGAATCGGTTGAAGATCGCTTCGCGCGCTGCCTGCCGGCACGCCCGGGCCTTCATCGTCGATGCGGATGCGGACTTCGTCGCCGACACGGATGGCGGCGATTTCGACGAGCCCGTCGGGCGGCGAAAAGCTGATGGCATTGTCGATGATATTGTTGATCGCCCGGGCCAACCGGTCGGGATTGCCCATCACCACCGCGCTCGCCTTGCGCGGACGCGCAAAGGCGATGCGTGCGTCGCCGATTTCGCGGCGGCTCTCCCAGCTCGCTACCAGCTGCTCGATCAGCGGCCCGAAATCGACGCGCTCAAACTCGGCGCGGGCAAGCTCGGCATCGGTCCGGGCGGCTTCACTGATGTCGTTGATCAGTCGGTCGAGGCGGCCGACATCGTCGCGCGCGACGGCAATCAACCGCTCACGAAGCGCGGGATCGTCGACCCGGTCCACTCCGTCGAGCGCGGAGCGCAGCGAAGCGAGCGGGTTCTTGAGTTCGTGGGTCACGTCGGCGGCGAAGGCCTCGATATTGTCGATCCGCACTCGCAGCGACTGGCTCATGTCGGACACTGCGCGTGCAAGCAGCCCGATCTCGTCGCTGCGAGAGGGCAGGCGCGGGACGCGCACCTCGCGCGAGCGCCCGAGCCGGACGCGGTGCGCGGCGATCGCCAGACGCCGAAGCGGGCGGACGATCGTCCGCGCGAGGAACGAAGACAGCAGCAGCGAAAGGATCAGAAGCGCGACCATGACGCCGGCAATGAGCCCGCGCTGGCTGCGCACGGTGCGCGTGAACGCACGGTCGTTCTCCGTTGCGAGCAGGACGCCCTGGTCGAGTGGCACCGCTGCGGAAATCACCGGTGTCAGGTCCGGCGCGTTGCGAACCACGGTCTCCGGCTTGCGGCTGAGCAACGCCTGTCGCGCTTCCGGCCAGGACTGGAGCCGGTCAATTCTAGGCTCGGTGAAATCGTCCAGCTGCTTCGCCCCGACCAGCGCATTGAATCCGCGGTCGAGCGCGCGAGCGATATCCTTGGTCCATTTCTGCGTCGCCGGATCGCGCAGCGTGTAAGTTGGCCCGCTGGTCGCCCAGCTGTCGATCATCAACCGTCCGTCTTCGCCGTAAAGGCGCAATCGATTGCCGGAGGTTCGCGAGATTGCGCCCAGCAGCGATGGCCAGTTCGCCGGCGTGACATGGGCCAGCGCCTGGGCCGTGGTGACGGCCTCGATCCGCGTCTGGCGCGTGCGTTCCTTGCTCAGCCGGTTGCGAAAGACGTCGAGGTAAAGCGTGCTCAGCGCAATCAGGATGACGGTGAACAGATTGACCGCGAGGATGCGGTGGCTCAGCGACCACCGCCCCGACCAGCTCAGCGCCAGGTCGGATTCCTCATTGTTCGTCGAATCGGTATCCGACGCCATAGAGTGTCTCGATTGAATCGAAGCCGGCGTCCGCGGCGCGGAACTTGCGCCGGATTCGCTTGATGTGGCTATCGATGGTGCGGTCGTCGACATAAACATCGTCATTATAGGCAATATCGAGCAATTGATTGCGGCTTTTCACGACTCCCGGCCGCTGCGCCAACGCTTCGAGGATCATGAACTCTGTCACCGTCAGGCTGACGTCCTCGCCATTCCAGCGCACCTTGTGCCGCGCCGGGTCCATCACCAGCCGCCCGCGCTCGATCAACGGCGGCTCGGCTTCGCTCTCGCCGCCAAGCGCTTCGCCGCGGGCGAGCTCCTGCCGGCGCAGGATCGCGCGGATGCGGGCGATCAGCAGCCGCTGCGAAAAGGGCTTGGCGATATAATCGTCGGCGCCCATCGCCAGGCCGAGCGCCTCGTCGAGCTCATCGTCCCTGGATGTAAGAAAAATCACCGGCATGGCGCTGAACTCGCGAAGCCGGCGCAGCAGTTCCATCCCGTCCATGCCGGGCATCTTGATGTCGAATACGCCAAGGTCGGGGGAATTGTCGGTGATGGCTTTCAAAGCCACCGCGGCGTCGGAATAGACCCGCGTGACGAAGCCTTCCTGCTGCAGCGCGATCGACACCGACGTCAGGATGTTGCGGTCATCGTCGACCAGCGCGATCACCTGGCTCATTCGCTCGCATCCTGTCTGTGACGCCCGGTCCGGCGCGGCTTAGCCAGCGTGGGGGGACGAGACAAGGCGACGACCGTGGGCCTTTTTGACCGCAATCCCTTTTTCCGCCATAGGCGCTTGCATACGTATGCGGCGGCAGGCGAGGTCGCCGGCCGCCGTTTTTACCATGACCGAAAGGACAGCTCCCAAGTGACCAACCGCGTCCCGCGCAACGGCCTCGATACGCAGAATATCGATACCGATGCGGAGCTATTCTGGAACCTGACGACGGCGCCGCTGGTCGAGCATGCGGTGCGCCGGGGCGAGGGGCTGCTGGCCAAGGACGGTCCGCTGGTGGTCAAGACCGGCAAGCACACGGGGCGCAGCGCACAGGACAAGTTCACGGTGCGCGACGCCACCACCGAGGACACGGTGTGGTGGGGCAAGTCGAACAAGCCGATGGACCCGGGCGCGTTCGCCAATCTCAAAGCCGATTTCCTGTCCGCGCTGGCGGAGAAGAAGACGCTGTTCGTCCAGGATTTGTTCGGCGGATCGCAGCCCGAGCACCGCGTTCGCGTCCGGGTGATTACCGAATATGCCTGGCACAGCCTGTTTATCCGCACGATGCTGGTTCGCCCGGAGGAAGCGGAGCTCGAAGGTTTCGAGCCTGAGTTCACGATCATCGATTTGCCCAGCTTTCGGGCCGATCCCGCGCGTCATGGCTGCCGCAGCGAGACGGTCATCGCGGTCAATCTGACCGAGAAGATGATCCTCATCGGCGGTACCGAATATGGCGGCGAGATGAAGAAGTCGGTGTTCGGGCTTTTGAACTTCCTCCTGCCCGAGCAGCAGATCATGCCGATGCACTGTTCCGCCAACATCGGCCCCAAAGGCGACACCGCGATTTTCTTCGGCCTCAGCGGCACCGGCAAGACGACCTTGTCCGCCGACCCCGCGCGCACGCTCATCGGCGATGACGAACATGGCTGGTCGGACACCGCGGTGTTCAATTTCGAGGGCGGTTGCTACGCCAAGATGATCCGCCTGTCGGCCGAAAGCGAGCCGGAGATATATGCGACGACGAAGCGGTTCGGCACGGTGCTAGAGAATGTCGTGATGGACGAGGAGACGCGCACGCTCGACCTCGACGATGCGACACTGGCAGAGAACAGCCGCGGCGTTTACCCGATCGACTTCATCCCCAATTCTTCGGACGAGAACATGGGGCCGGTGCCGAAAAACGTGATCATGCTCACCGCCGACGCGTTCGGCGTTCTGCCGCCGATCGCGCGGCTGACCCCCGACCAGGCGATGTATCATTTCCTGTCCGGCTACACTGCAAAAGTCGCCGGCACCGAGATTGGCGTGACCGAGCCCGAAGCGACCTTCTCGACCTGTTTCGGCGCCCCGTTCATGCCGCGCCATCCGTCAGTCTATGGCAATTTGCTGAAGTCGCGGATCGCCAGCGGCGGTGTCGATTGCTGGCTGGTCAACACCGGCTGGACCGGCGGCAAATATGGCACCGGCAAGCGCATGCCGATCAAGGCCACGCGCGCCTTGCTCAACGCGGCGCTCGACGGCTCGCTCAAGAATGCGCAATTCCGCAAGGATCCCAACTTCGGGTTCGACGTGCCGATTGAAGTGCCGGGCGTGGACAGCGTCATTCTCGATCCGCGCGGCACCTGGGCGGACAAGGACGAATATGACCGCACGGCGGCGAAACTCGTCGACCTGTTCGTCGCCAATTTCGCGGAGTTCGCGGAGCACGTCGATGAGGGCGTCCGGCAATCGGGGCCGACCCAAGCGCAAGCGCAAAGTCAACCGCAAGCGCACGCCACCCAAACCACTGCCGCTTAAGGCCCGGTTACAATCGGGCCCGCCCAAGGACCCGATCGATGACCGACTTACACCCGCGCCTGTTCATCTCCGACGCGGAGATCGCGCATCTCGGCGAAGGCCTGATCGCACGCTCGCTTGCCCGCGAAGAATGGACCCACGAAGCGCATCTAGGCGCGACCGTTTATCTGCTGCTCAAGCGCCCCGATGTCGACCTCGACAAGGAACTGCCGGGCTTGATCCGCGGGTTCAACGAAAGCGTCGGCGGCGTGAACAGCGACAGCGAAGGCTATCACGACACGATCACCCGCGCTTATCTCCACGGCATTCGGTTGTTCCTGTCCGAAGCCGATCGCACGGAGCCCCTGCACGAGCTGGTCAATGAGCTTTTGTTGTCGCCGATGGGCCGCCGCGACTGGCCGCTGCGCTATTGGTCCAAGGAGCGCCTGATGAGTGTCGAGGCGCGGCGCGGCTTTGTGCCGCCCGACCTCGCCGCGCTCCCGTAACTCAGTTTATTGCAGCCCCGCGAACTGCATCTGGGCGCGGGAATCGAGATAGGTGATGGCGATCGGCACGGCAGCCGGAATCCGGACATGACGGTTGGGGGGACTGGAAGCGAGCGGCGGGTCGGTGCCCAACAGCCAGCGCGCGAACCTTGGTGCGTCCTCGAGGCGGACGCAGCCGTTGCTGAGGTTGCGCTCGATCCTTGGCGAACAGATCCTTGTTCGGCGTGTCGTGGAGGTAGATGCCGTTGGCGTCCTCCAGGCTGAACTTCATCTGGCCCATCGAATTGGCCGGTCCGGGCCGCTGGCGCACATGGACCTTGGCCGTGCCATCGGCGACCGCCTGCCCAATCGACGCTTTCGGGCGGCAGCACCTTGGCATCCAGGCCGAAGCGCTCGATCACTTCATAGCCGCGCTCGGTCAGATAAGTCGTGACCGTCCTTGAGCACGCGCGGCGCAATCAGCGTCTGAGCGAGATCGAGTGGCACATTCCAATAGGGATTGAGCGTTGCATAATTGAGCACGCTTTGCAGCGCCGGGGTCGCTGCCGCGGGCTTGCCGACGATGACCCGCATCGAATCGCGGACGTGGCCGTCCTCGATCATGAACAGGCGCGCCGAAGCCGCATCGACCAGGACATAACGCCCCTCCTCGGGGATCTGCCCGTTAGTCAGCATGTCGACGTAGCGCTGCGCCGGCGTGATGCTGCCCGCGCTCGGGCCCAGCGGCGGGTAAACGCGCGCCAATCCATAAGCGCCGACTGCAACCGCAATTGCGGCGGCGCCTGCAACCAGATGCCTGCGGTTGTGAGTAGTTTTGGTATTCATCGGTGGTGCCCCCACTTGCACCGCTTTTAGCAGCTAAAGCGGTTTTGCGCGAATCAGCTTCATCAGGGGCGCGGCCTGCAGCCTGCCAATGGGTTGGCGGGGGAGGCAAGCTGCGATACCGGCGGCAGCGTATTCAAAACGTCCGCTCTCAAAAAGCCCTTGCCGATGACCTATACGGTCAATGATATTTTCCACACCCTACAGGGCGAAGGCGCCAACATGGGCCGCGCGGCGGTGTTCGTGCGCTTTACAGGCTGCAACCTGTGGAGCGGGCGCGAGGCGGACCGCGCCTCCGCCATCTGTCAGTTCTGCGACACGGATTTCACGAAGGGCCGGCGTTTTTCGCGACCCGAATTGATCGACGCAATCCGCGCGTTCGAGGCCCCCCGGTTGGTCGTGTTTACCGGCGGAGAGCCTGCGCTTCAGCTCGACCAGCAGCTAGTCGACGAGCTTCACCTCGGGCTGGGATATGAAGTGGCCATCGAAACCAACGGCACCAGGCCGATTCCAGCCGTCCAGTGGACCTGCGTCAGTCCCAAAGCCGATACCGAAATCGTCGTGACCAAAGCCGATGAGCTGAAGCTCGTATTTCCCCAAGGGCGGATTACCCCCGATGCCGCGCTAGGTATGGTCGAGGCGCGACATCACTGGCTCTCACCGATGGACGGTCCCAATTGGGCCGAGAATGTCCAGGCGGCGGTCGATTATGTGAAGCGCGACGCCAGATGGCGGTTGAACATCCAGGCGCATAAATTCTGGGGAATCGCATGAGGCTGACCGGCGTTGGCGGGGTTTTTTCGGCGTCACACCGCAGCCCCGAAGGTGTGCTCCACGGCCATAGCTATGAGGTTTGGGCGTGGTTCGCGCAGGGCGAGGACGCGCGGCATCTTCACGCTCTGCTCGCCGAGGTGCTGATGGCGCTGGACCACACACATCTTTCCGACGAGCTCGCCTGGGGCGAAGCGCTCGCCGAGCACATCGCAAAGCAGCTGCCCGGCTGCCGCGAGGTCGAGGTCAAACGGCCGCTCGAGAGGATCGGCGCCAGGTGGTCAGCGCAGGAGGAGGCGGCCGGGCGATAAAAGCATTGCCTACGCGGCCGCCGTCCGGGCGATATAGTCGCCGACATTCTTCGCCAGCACGTCCATCGGCACGTTGCCGCCCATCAGCACCGCATCGTTGAACGCCTTGATGTCGTATTTCGCGCCCAATTCCTGGCGCGCGCGGTCGCGCTGGCGGTTGATCGCGGTGTGCCCGATCTTGTAGCCGCACGCCTGGCCCGGCCAGCTGCAGTAACGGTCGACTTCGCTGCGCACTTCCTCGGCCTTGGAACCGTTCTCCTCGACGAAGAAGCGAACCGCCTGCTCGCGGCTCCAGCGCTTGGCGTGGAGCCCAGTGTCGACGACCAGCCGGCAGGCGCGGAAGGCGATGCCCTGGAGATAGCCGAGGCGGCCGGCGGGGAAATCGTCATAAACCCCGAACTCATCGGCGAGCTGCTGCGCGTAGAGCGCCCAACCTTCGGAATAAGCGCCGAACGACAGCATCGTGCGGATGAGCGGCAACTTGTTGGCATATTCGCCCTGCCAAACGTGCCCGGGAATCGCCTCATGGTGGGTGAGGTCGGGCAGGTCGAATTTTGTATGAAGTTCGGTGGTGCGCAGGTTAATCCAGAACTTGCCCGGGATGGTGCCGTCGATCGAGCCCGCCCCGCCGTAAGCGCCGGGTGCGCCGGGCTCCTCCTCCGGCGGCAGGCGCCGGACCTCGAGGTTGCCCTTGACCAGCGTATTGAACATCTGCGGCAGCTTGGTGCGGATGATCCGCAGCCGCTCCTGGATGAAGGCCATGATCTCGGCGCGGCCGGGATCGCCGGGCGCGAATTTGTATTTGGGGTCGCGCCCGAGCGCCTGCATCCGCTCGCCGACCGACCCGTTGGTGTAACCGAGGCCCCTGAGGATCGGGTCCATTCGTCCCTGCAGCTCGCGCAATTCCTGAAGGCCGATCTGGTGGATCTCGTCGGGCGTCAGCTCGGTCGTGGTCGAGGCTCTCAGCGCCCAGCGGTAATATTCGTCTCCGCCCGGCCGCGCCCACATGCCCGGCGCGTCGGTCGCGACCGCGCGCTCTGCCCGGAGTTCGGCAATCTGCCGTTCGAGCGCCGGCGCCACCTGCTGCGTGGCGATGGCGCGAGCGCGCGCTTCCCAGTCGCCGGGGATGCCCTTGGCCTTGGCGCGGCTCACAAGCGATTCGACCAAATTGCCGCCTTCACGCGCATTCTTCGCTGCGAGCGTCAGCTGGGGCACGGCCTTGTCGATGAGGAAATTGGGCGGGACGAGGCCTTTGGCCCGCGCCGCGCGCATCCGCTCGAGCTCGCCGTCGAGCTGCGCGGGATAGGATGCGAGGCGGGAGAGATAAGCGTCGGCATCGGCCGCGGTTTCGACGGTGTGGTCGGTGTCGAGGAAGCGCGGGACGTCGAGATAGGCGCCGACATTCTGGATCACGACATAGGGCGTGTTGCGCCAGCCGCCGACGGCGACATCACCATAGGGCAGGGCAAAGCCCGCGAGCGCCGTCCCGTAAGCGCTTTTGACGACTTCGACGCTCGTCCGCACCGGAAACGACAGCGTGCCGGTGTCGAGCTGATTGACCCGCGCAAGGTCGGCCGCGAGCGTCGCGGCGATGCGCTGCTGCCCGGCCGCCGATCGGTCGCTGAGCCGACTTCGCAGTTCGGCGCGCTCGCCCTTGTCGATGCCCAGCGAGGTCGCCGATTCGGGCGACAGGCGAAGCAGATTCTCAGCAATCGAGTCCAGCAGCGCGCTGGCCTGAGCATCGGCCGACGCGGCCGGAACCGGCGCGACCGGTGCCGGAGCAGCCAGCACCGGAGCGGTGGCGCTACTCCGTGCGCAACCGGCGACGAGTGTCATCGCGGCGCTCGCGCCAAGCGCGGCCAGCGTCTGGCGGCGAGTCAATTGGGGATCGGTCAAAGGAATACTCCGGTTACGCTGGAAGATTATGCTCGGGCTCGACCTTGAGGCAATTGCCTTCGACGTCGACAATTCGCACCCGCTCGCCGGCTGCGGCGGGCTTGCCGCGCGCCGACCATTCGCTGTCTCCGACGCGGACTCTCCCGCCCTTCGAGTCAATTGGTTCGACAACCTCGACAACACGACCGATCAATCGCCCTGCGCGATCGTTGAGAAGCGCGTCGGCGCTATAGTCGTAGCGGCTCGCGTAAGCGCGACGGCCACCGACGCGGACGATCGCGAACGTCAGGACCGCGAACAGCGCCAGCTGGACCGCGATGCCGATCGGCAAGGCCAGCGCGAGCAATCCCGTGGCTATAGCCGCGGCGCCGATGAACATCAGGAAGAAGCCGGGCGCGATAATCTCCGCGCCGAGCAGGATCACGCCGCCGATCAGCCACAGCCAGCTTGGCTCAATCCCCTCGATCATCGCGTTTCCGGAACGCCGGAGGCGCTCTTCCTTGGCTTGGACAAAGCGGCGGGGGCGTCAGCGCCGGGCGCGTTCTCGCCGAACATCCCGCGGGCAAGCTCGCCGATGCCGCCGAGCGTGCCCATCAGCTGGGTCGCCTCGACCGGGAACAGGATGGTCTTGGCATTGGGCGACGTCGCGAACATGCCGATCGCCTCGACGTATTTTTGCGCGATGAAGTAATTGATCGCCTGGCCATTGCCGGCCTCGATCGCGTCGCTGACCGTCTTCGTCGCTACCGCCTCCGCCTGGGCGGCGCGCTCGCGCGCTTCAGCTTCGCGGAACGATGCTTCCTTCCACCCCTCGGCCTGGAGGATCTTGGCTTGCTTCTCGCCTTCGGCGCGCAGGATTTCGGATGCGCGCATCCCTTCAGATTCGAGGATTGCGGCGCGCTTTTCGCGCTCGGCCTTCATCTGGCGGGTCATCGCGTTGACGATGTCGGCGGGCGGGCGGATGTCCTTCAATTCGACGCGGGTGATTTTCACGCCCCACGATTCGGTCGCGTGATCGACTACGGCGAGGAGGCGGGCATTGATTTCATCCCGCTTGGACAGCGTCTCGTCGAGGTCCATCGAACCCATCACGGTGCGCAGGTTGGTGGTCGAAAGCGCGAGGATCGAGGGGTAGAGGTCGCTGACTTCATAGGCCGCCTTGGCCGCGTCGAGCACCTGGAAGAAGACTACCCCGTCGACCGCGACCATCGCATTGTCCTTGGTGATGATCTCCTGTCCCGGGATATCAAGCACCTGCTCCATCATGTTGATCTTGCGGCCTACCCGATAGAAAAACGGGAACAGGAAATTGAACCCGGGCTCGGCGACGCGGACGAAGCGGCCGAAATGCTCGACGGTGTAGCGATAGCCCTGATGGACGATCTTGATGCCCATCATCACGAACAGCACGGCGAGGATGGCGATTGCGGTCATGAACGTCGTCAGCATGTGTCTTCCCCGATGTGGCTGTTTCGGTCCATGATGCGACGGCCATGGCGGTAGCGGAAGCAAAAAACGACAAAGGGGCCGACTTGTTTGGCGTGCGTTCGCTGTTGTTCCTGCCGGCATCGAACCCTCGCGCCATCGCCAAGGCCCGCCAGGCCGGCGCGGACATGGTGATTCTCGACCTCGAAGATGCGGTGAAACCGGCGGACAAGGCCGCCGCGCGCGAGGCGGCCGTGGAGGCTGTCGCGCAAGGCTGGCCGGTGCCGGTCGCGATCCGGATCAATGGCGTCGGCAGCGAATGGCACTCGCTGGACCTCGATGCGGCCGCGCAGTCGAGCGCGGATTTCGTCGTCATCCCGCGGTGCTATTCCGCGCATCTGGTTCGCGACGACGCCGCGACCACGGGCAAGCCGGTGCTGGCGATGATCGAGACGGCCGCGGGCGTCCAGGCGGCGGCCGCCATCGCACCGGAAACGGCCGGCCTGATCGCCGGCACCAACGATCTTCGCGCCGACCTTCGTCTGCCGCCGAGCGGCGGTCGAGCGCCCATCGCGACCGCGCTCCAACTGATCATCCTCGCCGCCCGGGCAGCCGGAGTCGCGGCATTTGACGGCGTCTACAACGGTCTCGGCGATGCAGAGGGGCTGCTCGCCGAAGCACAGGAGGGCCGGAACCTCGGCTTCGACGGCAAAAGCCTGATCCACCCCGACCAGATCGCGCCGTGCCATAGCGCGTTCGCGCCGAGCGCCGCCGAGATCGACCGCGCGAGACGCCTGGTCGAAGCCTATGACGGCGGCGCCGAGCGGTTCGACGATGCGATGATCGAGCGAATGCACGTCGCGGCGGCTCAGAGGTTGCTGGAGCGGGCAGGGCGCTGACGGACTGCCTCTCAGGAAGCGCAACGACTGCTCAATGGCGCGCTACTTGAGCTCGAAAGCGTCGCCGAAGGTCTGCGAGAACAGCACGACGCCGTTGTCGTCGACGATGTCGATCCAGTGGCCTCGCACGAGGTAACCGTGCTTGACCTGTTCGGCCATCATCTCGCGTGCGCCGGCCAGCGCCTGCAACCGTGCGGCCGCTTCGTTGGGAAGCTCGAGGCCCTCGTCGTCATGGGCGATGATGTCGTCGTAAACATGGAAGAAATAGCGCGGCACCGACTGCCTCCTCGCGGCTGGGGCGGGAGCGCTAATGGTCTCTCAGCCGCCGAGGCCCAAAGCCAGCTCGGCGATGCATTGCTCTAGCACGGATGGCCCAACCAAATCTATGTTTCGTTTGGATATTATACCAAATGATGGGATGCCCCCCCTTCATATGTTATCAAAGCTTATCGCCGGAACGCTAACAGGGCTCCGGCGGCTGAGAGTAAACAGTGCTCCCGCCCCAATATGACGGGATCACGAAATGACCGCTTCTCGACATCCGCTGGAATTGATGGTCCGCAACCTCGAGTTGCGGTCGCCGCTTTCGCCCGAGGACCGCAAGGCGATTCTCGGCATGTCCTATACGTTGCGCACGCTGGAGCCATCGACTTACACCGTGAGGGAGGCGGACGCTCCGACCACTTGCGGCGTTCTCGTTTCGGGCTTCGCTTACCGCCAGAAACTTACCGGTGAGGGCGCGCGGCAGATCATTGCCCTGCACATTCCAGGCGACGCGCTCGATTTCCAGAACCTGTTTCTCGACGTGTCCGATCACAGCGTGCAGATGCTGACCCGGGCCGAAGTCGCTTTTGTCGACCGCGCGGAGATCCAGAAGCTGGCGCGATCAAGTGCGGGCATCGGTCACGCGATCCTGGTCAAGATTTTGGTCGAGGCGTCGATCTTCCGCGAATGGGTGCTCAACGTCGGCCGCCGCGAAGCGCGGACCCGCATGGCGCACGTGCTGTGCGAGTTCGCCGTGCGGTTGGAAGCGGAAGGGCTGGCCAACGAATATGGCTACGAGCTGCCGATGACGCAGGAGCAGCTCGCCGATGCGCTCGGGCTGACCCCAGTGCACGTCAATCGGACCCTCAAGGCGCTGGAAAAGGACGGCCTGATCACCCGCAATAAGCGCCTCGTGAGCTTTCCCGACTGGCGCGCAATGCGCGAGGCCGGCGACTTCAATCAGCGTTACCTTCACCTCGAGCCGCAATTGTCCGGAGCGCGATAGCTGCCGCTGACCAGCGGTCGCTGACTACCGAACCAGGCCGCGCAATCGGCTAAGCAATCCAGGCCTTGCCGCCGCGTCGAGATATTTGTCGGCTCCGTCGGGATCGAGCGCCTCGTTCTCGGCCAAAGCGGCCTCGACCGCATTGGGCTGCTTGACCTCCAGCGGCCTCAGCGTGCGGCCGCTTCCGCGCAGCGCCTCGATCGTCCCGATGAGTGACCCGCAGCGTTGCAACTCGCGCTCGACCACCTTTGGCTTCACCCCGAGATGCTCGCCCAAAAGGTCGGCCAGCAAATTTCCGATTGCCTTCGATGCGCCGTTGTTGGCGGGGCGATCGGCGTCGATCAGCAGGTCGCATTCGCTGTCGAGACCCATCGAGCGGTTGTTGAGGTTGGCCGAGCCGACGCGCAGCATCCGATCGTCGACGATGCTGATCTTGGAATGGACGTAGATATCGCATCCGGCCTTGGTCACCGGCGTATAGACGCGCAGCCGCTTGTGCTTGTCGGCCTTTTCGAGCTCCGTCAGCAGAACGGAGCGCGCCGGCGTCATCGCTTCTTCCTCGATCCAGCCTTCGACGACCTTGGGATTGATGACCACGAATTCCGGCCCGTCCGCCTCGCGCAGTCGCTTGGCGATGGCTTGCGCGACCACGCGTGAGGCGAAGAATTGATTCTCGACATACATGAAGCGCTGCGCGCGCTTGACCATGTCGACAAACAGCGCCTCGATCTCGCGCACTTCGGAGACGCGCTTATACTTGCCCCTGGTCCGGGCCAGCGCGACCTCGGTCTTGCGGAAATGAGGCTTGAGCTCCTTGGGCCAGGGATCGCTGGTCGCCTCCGGAGGGTCGATGCGGTCGCCGCCGGCGGTCTTCCAACGCTCGCGGGCAAGGTCGCCCAATGCCCGCGCGGCGGCGCCATCGACCGCCATCGTCGCATCGTGCCACGGGCAGTAGCGACGCCCCGTGGTCGGCCGCTTGCGCCTTTTGTCGTTGTCGCGATGCTCGCGCGTGTCCCACCGCGTCGCGGTCATGTCGATGCCGCCGCAAAAGGCGAGGTTGTCGTCGATCACGACGATCTTCTGATGGTGGCTCGCGCCGGCCGGATGAGCACCGTCGAGCTTGAACTTGATTTGCTTGGTGCGCAGCCAATTGAACAGGCGGAAGATCGTGCTCCCCCGAGCCAGCAGTTTCGGCGCGCCCCAGTCCCAGCGTAAGATATGGATGGAGATTTCGGGTCTGTGCCGCGCAAGCCAGGAAACGAACGAGCCGAGCGAGGCCGGGGCCTCGTCGTCCGCTTGGTCAAGGGTGATACGCGTGTCGAAATCCCAACCGATCAGTAGGATCTGCTTTTCGGCCTTGAGCATCGCCTTGCGGACGTGGTGAAAATACTCTGCCGCGTCGATGATCAGCGCCGCCCGCGGGGCTTCCTCGATACGCCAGCAATTGCGGCCGGGCTTGAGCAGCGCGCGGGTGGTTGGTTTCTTCACCGCGCCGCCATAACCCAGCGCCTGCGCGGCGGCCACTACCCGCGATTGCGACCGGAACACCCCCGCTTCGAGGACCGTTGCGGCACTATGGGCAAGGTGAAACCCGTTTCCACGCACAGTGCGAATGCCGGTCAAACGTTGGCGGCCTGGCTCGTGCATCTGTTCACCGCCAGCGGGGCGATCCTTGCGCTGCTAGCGCTTCTGGCGGTCGAGGACGGCGAGTGGGTGCTGGCGCTGATGTGGCTGCTGATCGCGCTTATCGTCGATGGCGTCGACGGTTCGCTGGCCCGCTGGGCGAAGGTCAAGGAACGGGCGCCGCGGGTCGATGGCGACACGCTCGACCTGGTGATCGATTACCTCACTTTCGTGTTCGTACCTACGCTGTTCATGTGGCGCGCGGGACTGATCCCTGAGAACCTCGCCCCCTGGCTTGCGGCTGGCATCCAGCTGTCCTCGCTCTATTTGTTCGCGCGGACCGACATGAAGACCGAGGACGGGTATTTCCGCGGCTTCCCGGCACTGTGGAATCTGGTCGCGTTCTACCTTTTCGTGCTTCAGCCCGATCCTGCAGTCGGGGCGGTGATCGTGGCGCTGTTTATCGCCATGACCTTCGCGCCCATCCATTTCGTCCACCCGTTCAGGGTGCGGGGTTATGGGATGTGGCTGCCGGTCCTGGCCGGACTGTGGGCAGTGTCGACCTGCGTCCTGTTGTGGCCGGAGCCGCTGCCGGTGGCGAGGGCGGTTTTGACTATGGTTTCGATTGCGACCGCCGCCTTGCTGTTCGTGCTTGGACTGTGGCGCACGTTTCGCGGTGCGCAGCGAGACGCTTCAGCGTAAATCTGCTATCCCGCTCACTGCAAAAGGAACCTCGAGCCATGGGTCCGACCGCCGCCGCGCCGCGCCCGACAGCCGATGAGCTGATTGCGCTTCTCGGCCTTCAGGCCAACGCTACCTGCGGCTTCGTGCGCGGGACCTTCACGAGCGATCTGCCGATCGCGCCGGGCGGCTTGCCGGCTCCGTTCGCCGACGGCAGGGCGCTCGGTTCGGCGCTCTATTTCCTCGTCACTCCGCACGCCCCGGTGCGGCCGCACCGCATCAGGAATGACCAGCTTTATCATTATTATCTCGGAGACCCGCTCGAGCTCTTCCTGCTCCACAGCGGCGGCCCGGCCGAACGGGTGATTGTCGGCCCCGACATCCGCGACGGCCAGCGCGTGCAGCTGCTCATTCCCGGAAATACATTCCACACCGCGCGGCTGCTCGGCGGCGGTGAATATTTTCTCGGCGGCAGCACCGAATGGCCCGGCGTGCTGCCGGCCGAAGATGTCGAAATCGGCGATCCCAAAAAGCTTGCGGCCGAATATCCCGCGGTCGCCGAACCGATACGATCGATCGTCGCCTCGGTTCGCACCCAACCGATAGCCGGCGGACCGCGCTGACTCCGCATTGACCCGGCGATGTAACCTTATATCATGAGCGCTCTGGAAGGAGCTTTTGTAATGCGTAAAATCCTGGCCGCGGCCGCCCTTTTCAGCCTTGCCGCGTGCGAGCGCGCCGCGCCCGATCCGCGCGGCGTAAAATCCAACGAGACCTTGCTCACCGTCAGCGCCACCGGGCGCGCGGACAGCCGCCCCGACGAGGCCCGGCTCCAGCTCGGCGTTCAGGCGATTGCTGGAAGCGCCGGCGAAGCGAGCCGGCTCAACCGCGAGAAGATGGACAAGGTGACGGCTGCGCTCGCTCGGCTAGGCGTGCGTCCGGACGACCTCCAGACGCGCAATCTTTCGCTTCAGCGGATCGAATATGGCCGCGACCGCGGCCAATTCCGCGCCGATAATATGCTCGAAGTCCGGCTTCGCGACATGGCCCGGGTCGGGGAAGCGGTGACGGTTGTCACCGAAGTCGGTGCCAACGTCATATCGGGTCCGGACCTGCGCGTATCCGATCGCGAAACAGCGAACAAATCGGCCTATGCAGCCGCTTATCGCGCGGCTCGCGCCAGGGCCGACACCTACGCCGAGGCGGCCGGGCTCGAAGTCTCCCGCGTGCTCGCGATCTACGATGGCGGCGAACATTCGGCGCCGCCTTACACGCGGACCATGACGATGGACGTGAGCGCGCAATCCATGGCTCCGCCGCCGCCCCCGCGCAGCGCGGCTCCATTCAATCCGGGCGTCAATTCGACCGAAGTGCAGGTCCGCGTCGATTTCGCGCTGAGCAAATAATTCGGGCCTTCCTTGTCGGCATCGGCACGGCATGAGACAAACGCCGATGCGCGCACCCACCGGACAACAGCCGCTTCGGGCGGTCGCGGAAGTCGTCGCGGTCGCGGTGGCCTACATCGCGATCAGCACCTCTGCGGTCGGCGCGCTGGATGTCTCGCAGCTTTTTCCTGCGAGCTGGCCGGCGGACGCGCAGTCTACCGGCAGCGGCTTCCTGATAGGGGCCGTCATTCAGGTCCTTCTCGTCCTGATCGGCGCCTATCTCATCGGCCTTACCGACCTGAAGAAAGCGATTGTCGCCACATTCGCGCGCTCGACGCGAGAAGCGTGGATCATCGCGGGCATTGCCACGGCGATCCACATCGGCACCGCGCTGCTGCTGTTCGTGCCCCAGCCCGAGCGGGTGTGGGAGCTGTCCGGGCTGAACCTGATCCTCTCAGTCGTTCCGGCGGCCGATGGCTGGAGCCAGGAAATCCTGTTCCGCGGCTACGTCCTCTACCGCCTCGCGCGGGCCGGCATCCCGACGATCGCGCAGATTCTGCTCTCCGGCGCGTTGTTCGCGGCGATCCACGCCGGATATATGGGCGAGGGCGCCTGGGCCGCGCTGGCGCCGCTGGTCGGCACGTTCATGCTCGGCGGCTTTTATGCCTGGGCGGTCAAGGTCGGCCGCGACAGCCTCAAGCCGGTGATCTTCTGCCACGTGCTGATCATCGTCGTTCTGCAGCCCTGGCTCGCGCTCGCCCGCTGAAGGAGCGCGGGCCGCTATTTGAAGCTGACGATCTGGTTGTCGAGCGGCAGCCGGTTGATGTGCTCGCCCGTCAGGCGTTTCTCGATCCTCCCCGGTTTTCCTTCCTCCATTCCGTCCTCATCGCCGGCGTGGATGACGCCGCTGCTGGTGAAGCGCGTGAAAACGTAGGGAAGGCCGTTGGCGTTGAGCGGCGAGGGTGAGTCCATCAAGTGGAAATGCAGGTGCGGCGCGGTCGAATTGCCGGTGTTGCCGAGGAGGCCGAGGACTTGGCCCGCCGTCACCTTGTCGCCGAGCTTGGCCTTGAGGCTTCCGCGCTGAAGGTGGGCGTAGAAAGCGTATGCGCCGCCGCCGATGTCGACCACCAGCATGTTGCCGCCGATACTCTCGGTCGTCACTCCGGTCGGGTTCGGGCCGGGGATCTGCTCATCGGATTCGTCCCACAGGTTGACCACCGTCCCGTCCGCCACTGAATAGATCGGCGCGCCATAATATCGCCAGTTCTTGAGCTTCTTGGGGTCGCCGGAGACCATCCGGTTCTGGCTGTCGGCCTGTTCCCAGTCGATCGCGAAACGCTCCGGCGCCTGGATCACGCCGTTGACCGTGATGATTGCTCCACGGTGCGGGGTGAGACGATTGCAGCAACCGTTGGTGGCCAGCCAATTGTCCCCGCGCAACGGCGGCTGGATGACCCGGGCCGCGGCGCCCAATGCCGTTTGCTGGCCGCTGAAGGTGAAGGTCGCCGGCACGGGAAGGCCAGGGGGCAAGGGCGCTGGCTTGCCGTCGGCGCCGACGCCCTGGCGCGTGGCCGTGATCCTCGTTCCCACCGATGGCGGGAGTTGCTCGCTGGCGGCGAAGCTGACGTCCATGAAAACAACGCCGGTCCCGCCGGGGGGCAGCGTCGTGCGCTCGCCGGCGTAGAGCATGGTCATCTTGCCGAGCGCATCGCCCTCGAGCGCCGACAATAGCTTGCCTGAGGGATCGACGGCTTCAACGCGGTCGATGGTCAGGAACATCTTGCTCGAATTGGACAGGAGCAACTCATAGGCGAGGTGCACTCGGCCGTCGGCCCCAGTCACCGGATGCGGGGTCGCGAGAGGCCGGACGACAACCGAGCTCAGGACCTCGTTGGACTTCAAGCTTTGAGCCGCAATCGGTGCAGCAAGTCCGGCCGCGGCAACCGCAGCCAGCAAAGTCATTAAACGCATCCCCGCGCTCCCCTGTTTTGCACGGCGAAACTTAGCAGAGGAGCCGCCAAACGCCAGCGGGCAGGAGGACGAAGGCCTTGGCGAATCGCGCCGACCCTGCCATGGGCCGATATGGCCCGACACCCCACCGACATGTCCCGCGATATCCCATTGGGGCTGACGTTTGACGACGTCCTGCTCCAGCCGCGCGAATCCAAGGTCCTGCCGAGCCAGGCCGACACCCGCACCATCCTGACCCGCGCGATCCCGCTCAACATCCCGATCCTGTCGTCGGCGATGGACACGGTGACCGAGGCCGACATGGCGATCGCGCTTGCCCAGCAAGGCGGCATCGGCGTTCTCCACCGCAATCTCAGCGTCGAGGCGCAGGCGACCGCGGTGCGCCAGGTCAAGCGCTTCGAAAGCGGGATGGTAGTCAATCCGATCACCATGACGCCCGACCAGACGCTGGCCGATGCGCTCGACCTGATGCAGACGCACCGCATCAGCGGCATTCCGATCGTCGAAACATCGGGCAAGCTCGTCGGCATCCTCACCAACCGTGACGTGCGCTTCGCCGAAAGTCCGAAGCAGAAGGTCAGCGAGCTGATGACACGCGACAATCTCGCGACCGTCCCCATCGGCACGACCGAGGCCGAAGCGCGCAAGATCCTCCACCAGCGGCGGATCGAGAAACTGATCGTGGTCGACGAGGGCGATCATTGCGTCGGGCTGATCACCGTCAAGGACATCGAGAAGTCCGTCGCCGCGCCGCTTGCGACCAAGGACGCCGAAGGGCGCCTGCGCGTCGCTGCGGCGACCACCGTAGGCGACAGCGGGTTCGAGCGCTCCGAGGCGCTGATCGACGCCGGTTGCGACTGCATCGTCATCGACACCGCGCACGGCCATAACATCGATGTCGCGCTGGCGGTGGAGCGAGTGAAGAAACTGTCGAACGCGGTCCAGGTCATCGCCGGCAATGTCGCCACCGCGGAGGCTGCCAAGGCGCTCGCGGGGGCGGGGGCGGACGCGATCAAGGTCGGCATCGGTCCGGGCTCGATTTGCACCACGCGGATCGTCGCCGGTGTCGGCGTACCGCAGCTGACCGCGGTGATGGAAGCGGCTGGGGCGGCCGGCGACGTGCCCGTGATCGCCGACGGCGGCATCCGTACCTCGGGCGACATCGCCAAGGCGCTGGCCGCCGGGGCATCCAGCGTGATGGTCGGCTCGCTGCTCGCAGGAACCACCGAAGCCCCTGGCGAAATCTTTTTGTATCAAGGGCGTAGCTATAAAAGCTATCGCGGAATGGGAAGCGTCGGGGCAATGGCGCGCGGTTCTGCCGACCGTTACTTCCAGCAGGACATCAAGGATCATTTGAAATTAGTGCCCGAGGGCATTGAGGGGCAGGTGCCGTTCAAGGGCCCGGCGCGCGACATCATTCATCAGCTGGTCGGCGGCGTGAAAGCAGCGATGGGCTATACCGGCTCGCAGACCATCGCCGAGCTGCAGCAGCGCGCGCGTTTCATCCGCATTACCAATGCGGGCCTCAGCGAAAGCCACGTTCACGACGTGACGATCACGCGCGAAGCGCCGAACTATCCGACGCGCTAGCCGATGACTCCGGCCGCGCGGCTGCAGGCGGCGGTCGAAATCCTCGACGAAATCGTCGCCGCGTCCGAGGCTGACGGCGCACCGGCCGATGCCATCGTCACGCGCTATTTCAAGACGCGCCGCTATGCCGGGTCGGGCGATCGGCGCGCGGTCCGCGAGCTGGTGTTCCGCGCAATCCGCCGCTCGGGCGAGCGACCGGCAAGCGGCCGCGCCGCAGTGCTCGGCCTTGCAGAGGACGACCCGGAGTTAGCCCCTTTATTCGGCGAGGCGCGGGGGCCGCCGCGGCGCGGTGGACGCGAATTCGCCGCGCCGGGCGGACTGCTCCCGCAGTGGATCGAGCATGAGCTTTCGCCACTGGTCACTCCCGCCGAATGGCCATCGCTGCTGGAGCGAGCGCCTCTCGATCTTCGGGTCAATGTTGCGCGGGCGGCGCGACATGAGGTTCTCGCCCAGTTTCCCGATGGCGAGCCGACCCCGCTGAGCCCGTGGGGAATCCGTATGCCCGCTGACAGCCGCGTCGATCAGCATCCAGCTTATGGCACCGGGCTGATCGAGGTCCAGGATGAGGGCAGCCAGCTGATCGCGCTGGCCTGCGCGCCGGGCGAAGGCCAGCGGATTCTCGATCTGTGCGCCGGAGCCGGGGGCAAGTCGCTGGCGCTTGCCGCCGCCGCGCCGGGCGCCAAGATCCTCGCGACCGACAGCAACCGGGCGCGGCTGGGCAAGCTTCCGCAGCGCGCCGGACGCGCTGGCGCGACGATCGAAACACGCCTGCTCTCGCCGCCGAACGAACTGGTCGAGCTGGCCGATTGGAAGGACGGCGCCGATCTCGTGCTGGTCGATGCGCCGTGCTCGGGCAGCGGCACCTGGCGTCGCAGCCCCGAAGGTCGTTGGCGGTTGACGCCACAACGGCTCGAGCGGGTGATTGCGCTCCAGGCTCATCTGCTCGACATGGCGACCGCGCTGGTGCGCCCCGGCGGAAGCCTGGTCTATGCGGTCTGCTCGATCCTGTCCCGCGAAGGGGCAGGGCAGATCGAGGGATTCCTTGACCGCCATTCATCGTGGATTAGGGAGGAATCGCCCATTGCCGGCGGGCGTCCGGACGGAGCAGGCAAATTGCTTACCCCGGGACATGACGCAACGGACGGCTTTTTCATCGCGCGGGTGGCGCGCCCGTGCTAGGTATCGGGCAAGTGAAGTGGAGATATTGATGCGGTCCCTGTCTCGTTTTGCCCTGATCGGCCTTGCCACTTTCGCGCTGTCGGCCCCCGTCGTCGGCCAGCGCCCCGATAATCAGATTACGCCGCGCTCGGTGCAGTTGCAGCGGCAGGGCCAGGCGTTGCTTGCTGCGGGCAAGCTCGATCCGGCACAAGACATGTTCGAAACCGCGCTTGCGGTCGATCCGCGCAATCGCGCCGCCTACGTCGATCTGGCGCGGGTCGCGGAACGGCAGAAGCTGTTCGGCAAGGCCATTCGCCTGACCAACAAGGCGCTGGCGATGGAGCCCAACGATCCCGACGCGATCGCCGTCCAGGGCGAAGCGATGGTTGGTCTCGGCGCGCTCGCCAGGGCGCGGGCCAATTATGCCCGGCTGCAGGCGATCTGCCCCAAGGGCTGTGCGCAACTGACGGCGCTGTCGGCCGCGATCAGCCGCGGGCCTGCGGTAGCCTCGGCAAAACCGCCGGCGAGCCCGAAATCCAACTAGCTTAGCGCTCTTCCGAGGGCGACGAACTCGGCGACACTCAGCGTTTCCGCGCGCCGCTGGAGGTCGATACCGAGACTTTCGGCGGCCTCGCTTGCACCGGGCAAGCTCTTGAGGCTCGAGCGGAGCATCTTGCGGCGCTGGCCGAACGCCGCCTCGGTGACCTTTGCCATCACCGCCGCATCGACTCCGTCCGGCGCTTCTGCAGGCACGATATGCACCACCGCCGACGTCACCTTGGGCGGCGGCACGAACGAGGAGCGGCTGACGCTCATCGCGATGCGCGGCCTGGCGCGCCACTGGGCGGCAACCGACAGGCGGCCATAAGCGCTGCTGCCGGGGGCGGCGACGATCCGCTCGGCGACTTCCCTTTGGAACATCAAGGTCAGCGAGCGCCACCATGGCGGCCACGGGCCACCGAGCCATTTGAGAAGCAAAGCCGTCCCGACATTGTATGGCAGATTGGCGACGACATGGGCGGCATGTCCGGCAATCGCGGCTTCATCGATCGTCAGCGCGTCGGCTTCAATGACCTGCAACCGCCCGGCAAACTGCGATTGAAGCTCGGCGAGGGCCGGAATGCAGCGCCGGTCGCGCTCGACCGCGACGACATTTGCGCCCGCATCGAGCAGCGCATGGGTAAGCCCGCCTGGGCCCGGACCGACCTCATACACTCGTTCACCGTCCAATGGTCCTGGCACCGCGGCAATCCGCGCCAGCAAATTGCGGTCGAGGATGAAATTCTGGCCAAGCGCCTTGCTTGCGCTGAGTCCGTGCCGCGCGATCACCGCGCGCAGTGGCTCGGGTCCCTCGCTCAATGCGTTTCGGCGCGCAGGGCCGCGCATTGCGCCGCCATGCGCATCGCCGCGGCCATCGGGCGGGCATCGGCGACGTCCTGGCCGGCGATGTCGAATGCGGTGCCATGGTCGGGCGCCGTGCGCACGATCGGGAGTCCCAGCGTCACGTTGACTGCATCCTCGAAGTGAAGCGCCTTGATCGGGATCAGCGCCTGGTCGTGGTACATGCACAGCGCTGCGTCGTAATTGGCCCGGGCGCGGGTGTGGAACATCGTGTCGGCGGGATGGGGGCCGGTTACCCGCCAGCCCTCCGCGGCGAGCGCGGCGATGGCCGGCGCGATCATTTCGATTTCCTCACGGCCAAGCTGTCCGCCTTCGCCGGAATGAGGATTGAGACCGCTCACCGCAAGGCGCGGCTCGGCGATTCCAAATAGCCGCTGGAGACCGCGCAGAGCCGCCCTCCCGCGAGATTCGATCAGCGCGGTCGTGAGCCTTGCCGGAACGTCGGCCAAGGCGACGTGCGTCGTCACCGGCACCGTGCGCAAGCTCGGCCCGGCGAGCATCATCGCGACGTTGCCGCTCGCGACGCCGCAGCGTTCGGCGACGAACTCGGTCTGACCCGGATGCTGGAAGCCGATCTCGTACAGTTGCTGTTTGGCGACCGGCCCCGTGACCACCGCCGATGCCGAGCCCGAGCGCGCCAGCCCGACCGCAAGCTCTAGCGAATCGAGCGAGCAATGAGCGCCGGCGAGACTTGGGTGGCCGGGGACATCGGCTTGCGCCGCCACCAGTTGGATCATCGGAAGCGCCTGATCGAACGCGGCGTCGGCCTGGCGCGGATCGTCGACCAACTCGACCGGGCCGTCCCAGACGGCGCCGATTGCGCAGGGGTCGCCGATCGCGACGAATGCCGGCAGGCCGAGCTGGCGGCGGTTGTCCCAGCATTTGGCGACCACTTCCGGACCTATGCCGGCGGGATCGCCTAGCGAGACGGCAAGCGGCGAGATCGGGCGAGAAAGCGTCACCCGGCGCGCCTTACCGGACTTGGCCCCCTAGCGGAACTCGATCACCGCATCGCGGCGAAGGTCGCGCAGGTAGCGCCGCGAGCGAACGTTGATCCGCTCCTCGCTCAATTGATTGAATACCTGGTCGAAGCTCGGCTCGGACGGGCTGACTTCATCGCGGCCGCAAATCACGAGGACGCGCACGCCTTCCTCGAGCGATCCGAACGGCTGCGTCGCCTGGCCGACCTGCATTGGTATCATCAGCTGCTGCAGGGCGGGCGGAAGGTCGCGCAGCTTGACCTGGTCGCTGGTGACGACTTCGCCGCGGAATTCTGACGCGATTCGCTCGGCTCCCCCGCAGCCGCCGACGTTGCGCGCGGCTTCGGCGAAGCGCGCGACCATGGGCTCGGCCTGGGCCCGCGAAATGCCTTGCGGAAAGCCGATCGAGACCTGCTTGAGGCTGAGCACCGCATCTCGCGGGTCGGCGGTCAGGATCTTGCGCGTGTCCTGGACGGCAATGATCGAGACTCCGCCCGGCACCGGGATTGGGTTGCTGACCGCGCCCGTCGACATCTGGCGAAGGGCGGCGGCGATAGGTTGCGGCAATTGCTCGGGCCGGACCCAGCCGAGGTCGCCTCCGACCGCCGCGGTCGAAGCTTCAGAATATTGGCGCGCATAGGCCTGGAATGACTGGCCAGCCTTGAGCTGCTCCAGAATCTTGTTGGCGTTGGCGACGATCTGCGCCTCGCTGCTGGGAGTCGCCGAAAGGAAAATTTCGCCGACGCGATACTCCTCGGTGCCCTTGGACGCGGTCATCTTGTCGAGGACCGCCTTGACCTCATCCTCGCCGACGCTGACTCCGCTTTCGATCTTGGCGCGCTGCAGCCGCTGCCACGCAAGCTCGCCGCGGATTTGGCGTCGAAGCGAATTCATCGATGAACCGTTCGCAGCGAGATAGGCGCCCAGCTGGTCGGGCGTTTGCTTCACGTTCGCGGCAACGCGAACGATGGTTTTGTCGATGTCGGATTCGCGGATTTCAATCTTCTCGGTCGTGGCTGCCTGGATCTGGAGAGTTTCGTCGATCAAATTGCGCAAGACTTGCTGGCGCAGACGCTCGAGTTCGTCGGCGGGAATCTCACCGTCGTTGGCAATCGCCAGAAGCGCGAGGCGCTGGTCGATGTCGCTCTGCGTGATCACGTCGCCATTGACGATCGCCGTGGCCTTAATGACCGAAGGGATCGCGGGACCGAATAGTTGGGGGTTTTCAGGCAGCCGCAGGGATTGACTGCTGTTGACGGGAGCTTCGGCCTGCTGCGCGTAGGCCGCCGTCCCGGCCAGCATTGCAAGCAGCACGCCAGCGGCGCGGAGGCGTGAGACATTCGATTGAGAAGCAACTGCCACGATTGATTTTCCCTTGATCCCCACCCGATTACCGGGTGCGCATTTGTGTCCGGCCCGCTGAACGCAGCCTTAGCGGCCGAGCCCTTTCAAAGCGAAGCGAAGGCTGAAGGTGCTACCTTTGCTGAACTCTCCGATGCGCTCATAGTCGCGGCGCCAGGTCAGGCCAAGCTCCAGGCATTCGTCTTCATATGCAATTCCGAGGCGGTGCCGCACCGGGGCAAACCCATCGGCAATCGACAGCGGGTCTTCGCTCTTGTCCGTGAGGTCGAGCACCGTCGCCCCGAACACCGACCAATAGCGGTTGAACAGGATCCGGCCGGCGACGCGCAACTCCTCCTTGTCGCGAAGGTCCTCGATAGTCGGATCGATGTCGCGGTTGAGGCGCAGATAGCCCAGCTGAATGTAGGTCTGTTCGCTGCCGAGCGTCAGATCGACCTCGTTTCGGCGAACGGCGAAATCGCCCTTGTCGACGCGGTAGCGGTGGGTAAGGTCGATAAACCGGCCGTATCGGACGCGGGTCCGGCCGACGATGTCGGACATCCGCCCGGTCAAACCGGTCCCCTCGGGGAAAATTGTGCGGCGGGCGATGCGGTAGCTCTGGCCGATGTTGGCGGTGATCGACAGATTCGCCCGGTCGAGCGTCCAGTCGACGCCGTAAGTCACTCGCGAGGCGTCTTCCCAGCGGTCGTAACCGGGGAAGCGGTTGAGCGCGAACAAATTGCTGTCCTCGAGGTCGATCGAGCGCGCATCCTCGTTAGGAATATCGAGGTTGGGGGTTGGCGGCGTCAGCACCAGCTGGATCCGCGGCACCAGCCGCTGAATTCCGCCCAGAGCGGCGCCGATGAACGGCCATTGGAGGTCGGCGGCAAGAGCGCCAATCGCCCGCGAATGCCAGCCGTCCGTGCCGCGATAGATCGGCACGACAGTGCTGGCGCTGTCACTGGTGTGGTAAACGTCGCCGCGGCCGTACGCGGTCAGCGTCAATTCCTGCCCGAAAGGCGTCAGCCGGCGCATATCCCAGCGGGCGCTTGCAAAGGCGCGCTGCGTATCCTGGCCGGTGAGGCGAATGATGCCCAGGCTGTTGGCTTCGAGCTCGACCCGACCCCCGGCCAGTTCGTCCAGACGAAAACGCGCGTCGATCGCCGGAAGCGCGATCGGGATTCGTTTTTGCACATCGTCGACGCGCAGCCCCTGAAAAGCCCAGCCGGCAATGCTGACATAACTGTTCGGTGTGATCCGCTCGGCGTTGACGAAATTGCGCAAGCGATCGTCGCGGGTGATGTCGTAGCGGCTGGTGACGGTCTTGTCGCTCGCCGCCCGAAGCGAACTGGTGATGCTCCAGATAGGGTCTAGCTGGAATTTGCCATTGGCTTCGAAATAGCCGCGCAAGCCGTGTCTGGTGTTGCTGGTCGCGGCGTCGGCATTGACCCGCTCGATCTCGCCGTAAGTGACAAACCCGCCGATCTGATAGGCGCCAAGCGAGTTGAGCTCGCGATATTTGCCTTCGAGCGCGGGCAGCACGCCGGTGTATAGGTGCGGGGTCAGCGTCAGGTCTCGGTTGGGCGCGATCTGCCAATGGTAAGGGGCGGCGATCTCGAACCCCTTGCGGGTCGATACGCTCAGATCGGGCACCAGCCAGCCGGTCGACCCGCCGCTCACGGTGCTGACGCTGAACACCGGGAGCAGGGGCAGGGTAATGCCGAACAGCTGGAACCGCCCGCCTTCGAAACGCACGCGCTTGCTCGCGGGGTCGCTGACGACGCGGGCGGCGGTGATTGCCCAGCTCGGGCGCTTAGGGCAGCCCCGTTCGCTGGTCACCGGGCAGGGGGAATAGATGGCGTTCTCGAGCGTGGTCACATTGCCGTTGCGGGTGCCGCGTGAAGCCGCCAGCCGGGCGCCGCTGTCGAGCACGAGCGTCAGATTATCGACCGTGCCATCACGCAGGCTGTCGGTCAGAAGCACATTGTCGCCGACCGCCTTGTCGCCTTCCGGCGTAACAAGCACGACATTGCCCGAAGCGCGCACCTCGCCGGTGCGGCGATCCCAGATCACGTTGTCGGCGGCGAGATAATTGCCCTCTCGCGACATCCTCACCGCGCCCGTGGCCGTGACTGTGTCGGCCTGGTCGTCGTAGATCACCTGGTCGGCGCTGAAGGCGACTTCGGCCGGCTCCGACTGCTCATCGGGCGCTGGCTGCGCGACGGCGGGGCCGGCTGCGGCGGCAGCAAGCACGGGTAAAGCCGTCCACCAAGCCAGTTTGATTCCCAACGCCGCTCGTCCCGCCACTCGAGTTTATTGTTCTCGCGCCAGCCTATCGCACCTCGCGCACAAGGGGACAATCGCGAAGCCCCGAGCCTTTACCAAGCTGGCCTTCGCGCCCTAAAGGATCGCCGAAACTCCGTCGCTCCCGAGGACCAGCAGACATGCAAATTCGTTTCGCCGAAAGCCGTCCCGTGGGCGATTACGCCCTCGCGCTGCCGATTGCCGGCAAGGACCGCTCGGCGCTCGGGCAAGTGGGAGCGGCGGGCGCGGCGGCCGGCGCCGCACTCGACCGGCAGAGGTTCGAAGGCGAGGCGGCGAGCGCCGCCGAGCATTTCTTCGACGATGAGGGTACTGTCCGCCGCCTTGTCGTGGTCGGTATAGGCAGCGGCGTGAAGCCGGCGGAAGCAGCCGAGAAGCTCGGTGGAACGCTTGTCGGGCGGCTGCTCACCTCGGGCGAGAGCAAGGTGGTCATCGATTTGAACGGCCTCGATTTCGACGCCGACGCAGCTGCTCGGGTCGGGCTCGGCGCAATGCTCCGCGCGTGGCGTCATGACCGCTACCGGACCAAATTGAAGGACAAGCAAAAGCCGACATTGAAGGAAATCATCGTGGTCGGCGGCGGCGCTGGCGCGGACAAGCGCTTCGCCGAGCGTTGGGCACCGGTTTACGAGGGCGTGAGCCTGGCTCGAGAGCTGGTCACCGAGCCTGCCAACATCGTCTATCCGGAAAGCTTCGTCGAGCGCGCGCGCGCGTCGCTCGAGGGTTCGGGCGTCGAGGTGCAAGTGCTCGACGCGGCGACGATGGAGCAGATGGGCATGGGCGCGTTGCTCGGCGTCGCGCAGGGCTCGGTCCGCGAAGCGCGGATGCTGGTGCTGAGATGGAACGGCGGCGGAGACGCCCAGCCCACGGCCTTTGTCGGCAAGGGCGTGACGTTCGACACTGGCGGCATCTCGATCAAGCCGGCAGCGAACATGGAAGCGATGAAATGGGACATGGGCGGCGCCGCGGCGGTGCTTGGCGCGATGAAGACCCTCGCCCTGCGCAAGGCCAAGGCCAATGTTGTGGGCATCTGCGGACTGGTCGAGAACATGCCTGGCGGCAACGCCCAGCGCCCCGGCGACGTGGTCACGACCATGTCCGGCCAGACGGTCGAAGTGATCAATACCGATGCCGAAGGCCGGCTCGTGCTCGCCGACGCCCTGACATACGTCCAGAAAACCTTCAATCCGGGCACGATTATAGACCTGGCGACACTGACTGGCGCAATTCTCGTCAGCCTTGGCCACGAATGGGCCGGTGTCTTCTCCAATGAGGACGAGCTTGCCCTGGGCCTGGTCAAGGCCGGCGAGGCGTCGGGCGACAAATTGTGGAGGATGCCCCTGGCCGAGCGGTTCGACCGTCTGATCGATTCGCCCATCGCCGATATGAAGAATGTCGGTCCGCGCGAAGGCGGCGCCATTACCGCCGCTCAATTCATCCAGCGGTTCGTCGATGAAGGCGTCAAATGGGCCCATGTCGACATGGCCGGCATGGCCTGGTCGGACAAGCCGAGCGCGACCGCCGACAAGGGCGCGACCGGTTTTGGCGTGCGCCTGCTCGACCAATATGTCGCCGAGGTTCTCGAGGCCTAGCGGGCTTTGCTGGTCGATTTCTATCAGCTTGCCGGAACCCCGCCCGAGCAGGTGATCGCGGGCATCGCGAAAAAGATCCTGGCCGAGAACGAGCGGCTGCTGATCGTCGCCGAGGACGAGCCGTTCCTGGCGCGCCTCGACCGCATATTGTGGGATCAGGGCGCGACAAGCTTCCTGCCCCATGCGATCGCCGGCGGCGCCGATGACGCGCGCCAGCCGATCCTGCTCTCGACCAGCCCCGACGCGCCCAATCTCGCGCGCAACCTGCTCATCGCCGACGGCGAGTGGCGCGAAGCCGCGCTGTCGTTCGACCGCAGCTTCTTTCTGTTCGACGAGGCTGCGCTGCAGGGCGCGCGCCTGTCGTGGAAGCTGCTGTCCGGGCGGGAAGGGGTCGAGCGGCGCTATTGGGCGCGGGAGGAAGGCAAGTGGATCAAGAAAGCTTGAGGCTGCGGGCTGCTTGATCGCGCCACTCTATCGACCTAGAGAGCCGCCCAATCCCCAATCCCAGTCCAACCTTTTTTAACGGAGTTTCGCCGTGGCGGCTTCCCGCACATTCTCGATCATCAAGCCCGACGCTACCCGCCGCAACCTCACCGGTGCGGTGACCAAGATGCTCGAGGATGCCGGCCTTCGCGTCGTCGCATCGAAGCGCATCCGCATGGCCCGCGACCAGGCCGAAGGCTTCTACGCGGTCCACAGGGAGCGGCCGTTCTTCGGCGACCTGTGCAGCTTCATGACCTCCGGCCCGGTGGTCGTTCAGGTGCTCGAGGGCGAGGATGCGGTGAAGCGCAACCGCGACGTCATGGGCGCGACCAATCCGGCGGACGCGGCTGACGGCACGATCCGCAAGGCGTTCGCCGAATTGATCGAGGCCAATTCGGTCCACGGCTCGGATTCGGAGGAGAACGCCGAGATCGAAATCGATTATTTCTTCAAGCCCGAAGAGATCGTCGGCTGAGGTAAAGCGCCTTCTTCTCGCAACCAACGCCAGCTTTTGACCTGTTCGCCGCGGCGGCTGGAGACAGCGGCTGCCCTGATGGCGTCCTTGGACCCCGGGCGGCACTCGGGCGATATTCCCGGGAACGGGCGGATTTCCGCCTCTTTGTTTGCCTGAATTCCGCACTCGACGGGCCATAGTGAGGCGCGGACGAAGCGTCCGTCGCTTTGGGCCTGCTGCGGCTGCACCGCGAAATATCCGTAAGTCACTCTGCGCGTCTCGCTCGCACTGTCGGTCCAGCGCGCCTCGATGATCACCGGTTCGCCGGCAGCGAATAACGAATCAATCCGCTCGGACTGGCCCTTGCCGTCGCTGAGCTGAAGCTCGCGCGCCGAGTTTCGAACGACCACCCACACCGCGCACCGGGGCCAGCTGGTTTCCGCGGGAGCGGGGTCGAAGTTGCATTCTTCGTCCTCCGCAAGCCAGATTCCGTCTCGGGGAATGACGCTTGCGGCATCGCCGGCGGCAAACATCGGGTTTTCTGAAATGACCATGTTGCATGCCCCCAGCGCCGCGCAGGCAACCGGCAGCGACCAACGCATTTTGCCCATCTGATTCCCCCTCCAAATTGCTCACAAGATCGGGCTGAGCATCGCCAGGCTGTTTTGCCAGAGCCGCCGGCCGATACCGAAACGCGCGACATCCTCGGCGCTAACGCGGTCGCAATCGCCGAGGAACGCCTCCTGCCGCGCCCGTACCATGGCGGCGAAACGCTCGTCGGCGAATAAAATATTGTTCTCGAAGTTGAGCTCGAAGCTGCGCCGGTCGAGATTGGCCGAGCCGATCAGCCCGACCACGCCATCGACCACCATCGTCTTCGCATGCAGCAGCCCGCGGCGGTATTCCATCAGCTCGACCCCGGCGGCAAGCAGCTCGGCATAATAACTCTTGCTGGTCGCGGCGACGATTCTGCTGTCGTTCTTCTTGGGCAGCGCAAGCACCGTCCGCACCCCGCGCAGCGCCGCCGACGTGAGCGCGAACAGCACCTGCTCGTCGGGCACGAAATAAGGCGTGGTGACGATCAATTCGCGGCGCGCACTGTGGATTAATTCGGCGAAACAGGCGGGCATGGCGTCGGGGCGCGCGGTCGGGCCGGTGCCGATAACCTGGGCGGCGATTGAGCCTTTGCCCGGCGCAACCGGCGCGAGCAGCAAATCGCTCAAATCGTCGCCGCCGGCGCCCATCCAGTCGGACACGAACAGGAACTGGCAATGGCGCGCGACCGGCCCTTCCCAGCGCGCCATGATATCCACCCACGGCGCATAATGCGGCTTGATGCGGAATTCCGGGTCGGCGACATTCTGGCTGCCGCACCACGCGACGCCATTGTCGACGACCAACAGCTTGCGATGGTTGCGCAGGTCGAGGCGCCCGCGGATGAGCGTCCACAGCGGATTGCCGATCGGCAAAGCGGCGCGCACGGTTGCCGCGCTTTCGCCAAGCTCGCGCCAATGTTTGGAGCGGATGAACTTGCGCGATCCCAGCGCGTCGGCGAGCGCGCGCACCGCCACGCCGCGCGCGGCCGCGCGGATCAATGCGTCCTTGATCTTGCAGCCATTGGTGTCCGCCAGCCAGATGTAGGCGCAGAGATGAACGGACTGCGTAGCGCCGTCGATGTCGGCGACCATCTCGTCGATCGCCGCATTGCTGTCGGCGGCGAGGCGCGCGTCATTGCCCGAAGTTGGACCGAGCAAATTGACCGAGCGGCCGAGCGCGAATGGAGCGGCGTGGAAACTGCGCGCAAGTCTGTCGGCAATGGCTTCGTCGGCAGGCGGGCGCGGCAGCCCGCAATCGACTGTCCGGCAACGGTCGCGCCGCGCGATTCCGACCCACGGCTCACCGAAGAACAGATAGGCGACCATGCCGAGGATGGGCGCGGCGATGATCACGATCACCCATGCCAGCCGCGAAGCCGGCTCGCGCTGAGGCCGCAGGATGGCCCGCGCCAGAACAACGAGTTCGCAGGCCACCAGCAGGGCCATTGCAATCTGGTTGAGCGGGCTCATCCGCGCAGTGCCGCACATCCGCGCGGCGCTGTCCAGTGTCGCGGGGTCAGCTGTTAGCCGCGGCTTAGGCCGTCAAGGCGCAGCGAACGCCCGCCGAACAGGCCGCCGCCCTCCCAATGGTAGCGCAGCTGGTAGGTCGAGCTGCGGCTCTTGTCGGCGCCGGCTTCGACATAGCGGGCATCGATCTTCACGGAGGTGGTCTGGCTGCCCTTGCGCTCGCCGCCGGCCGGTTCGAGCGCGTCTTCGATGTCGCGGGCGGAGATTTCGCCATCGCTTCCGACCGAGATCGCCTTCGCTTTGGGCAAGGTAAGCTGCAGCGACTGGAGAGCGTGGCCCGGCTCGACCGGCTCGATAATCAGTTTTCGTCCCTCGTCCTCGGCCCGCGCGCGCAGCGTCAAAGGAATGGCCTCGCGCTGCTCCACCACGCGCGTCGGGCCGTCCTTGTTGGCGGTCTGCCAGGCGATCCACACGCCGAGGCCGGAGATGATCAGCGCGAATACGCCGACAATCTCGCCGAAGCCGACGCCGCGGCGGCGTGGGGGTGTCGGATCGCTCATCGTCCGCCAGCCTCGAGCAAACGGCGCGGCGCCGCAAGCTCCCAGCTCGCCGCGATTCGGTCACCAACCAGCGCCCAGTCGACATTCTCGCCCGCAAGGTTGACCGAAACCCAGCCGGCGGGGCCCAGATAGGCGGGGCGCGAATAAGTCCCGGGATCGGCCTCGATGAGCATTTGCTGCTCGTCGGTGCCGCTGGTGCGGACGCAGACGCCGGTCAGGCCGTCGCCATGATGATTGGAGCGAAACTGCGCGAATTGCTTGCCGGCGACGAAGAAGGTCGGCTGGCCGTGCGACAATCGTTCCTCGGTCTCGGGCAGCTCGAGTGCCAGCGCGCGAATTTGGGCAAGGCAGTCGGTCATTGGACCACGAACCGGTTGAGGACTTGCGGGTATAGCTTGTGCTCGGCCTCGAGCACGCGGGTTTCAAGCGACTGCGCATCGTCGTCAGCCAGAATTGCGACCTCGGCTTGCCCGAGGACATCGCCGGCATCGAGCTCGTCAGTGACCAGATGGACCGAGCAGCCGGCAACCGCATCGCCGGCGTCGATCGCGCGCCGATGGGTATCGAGCCCGCGATATTTGGGCAGGAGCGAGGGATGGATGTTGACGATGCGTCCGCTCCACTCGGCGACGAAAGCGGGGGAGAGGATGCGCATGAAACCCGCGAGCGCGATGGTGCCCACGTCATGGTCCTTCAGCGTGCGGCTCATCACGCGGTCGAACTGGGCCTTGTCGGCGCCGTGGCTGTCCCACGTCCAGGTCGGCAATCCTCGCGTCCGCGCCCAGTCGAGGCCATCCGCCTGGGGCTTGTTCGAGGCCACCAGCACAATTTCATAGGCTTTCGCTCCTTCGACCAGCGCGCGCATGTTGCTGCCGCGCCCCGAAATGAGGATCGCGACGCGGCGCGGATCACGCATTGTGGGTCGCGGACCAATCCTCGTCCGATCCCCAGGTTCCTGCGCGCCCGGAGATCGTGCAACCGCGATCGCCCGTCTCGATGCGCCCGATCGCAAATACGGTCTCGCCGGAGGCTTCTAGCGCGCTCGTCACCGTGTCCACCTGGTCGGAAGCGACGACTACCGCCATGCCGACACCGCAATTGAACGTCCGCGCCATTTCACCCGCAGCGACCGGCCCGGCCGATTGCAATTCCGCGAAAATCGCGGGCAACTCCCACTCGGCGGTATCGACGACGGCGTGGCAGCCTTCGGGCAGAACGCGCGGAATATTCTCGATAATCCCTCCGCCGGTAATGTGTGCAAGACCGTTGATCCGCCGCTCCTGCAGCAACGGAAGCAGCGCCCGCACATAGATGCGCGTCGGCACCAGCAGCATCTCGCCGAGCGCTGCTCCGCCAAAAGCCGGGTAGGGCGCGGCAAGGTCCCATCCTGCTTGTTCGACGATCCGCCGCACCAGCGAGAAGCCGTTGCTGTGGATGCCCGAGCTGGCGAGCCCGAGGATGACGTCGCCCGGCGCAATCTCCGCTCCGGTAAGCAGATTGTCGCGCTCGACTGCTCCGACGCAAAATCCGGCGAGGTCGTAATCGGCGTCGGCGTACATGCCAGGCATTTCCGCCGTTTCCCCGCCGATCAGCGCGCAGCCAGCCTGGTGGCAGCCCTCGGCAATCGACGCGATGACCGCCGCGGCGACCGCCTGATCGAGCTTTCCCGTCGCGTAATAATCGAGGAAGAACAGAGGCTCGGCACCCTGGACGATGAGATCGTTGGCGCACATTGCGACCAGATCGATGCCGACCCCCTCGTGGCGACCGGTCTCGATCGCCAGCTTGAGCTTGGTCCCGACCCCGTCGTTCGCCGCGACCAGCAGCGGATCGTTAAAGCCCGCGGCTTTCAAATCGAACAGCCCGCCGAAGCCGCCCAGAGCGACATCGGCTCCGGGGCGCGAGGTCGATCGGGCGAGCGGGCCAATCGTCTTGACCAGGGCATTGCCGGCGTCGATCGACACGCCCGCTTCGGCGTAGGTCAGGGGCTTCTCGCTCATTGACCGCGGCTGCTAGCCACATCCCGCTTGGATTTCCACGCCGTTATCGCCAAAAGCGGCGCGATGCTTCGCCGGCCCTTCCTCATCGCACTGCTGCTGATCGGGCTGAGTGGCCTCGGCGCGGTCGTTTACGCGCAGCTCGAGACCGCCGAGCGCGGAATTCTCCCGATCGACAGCTCGGGCACGCTCGAGATCACCGGCATTCGTGTCGATGTCGCGGGCAAGGACGCGATGAGCGCGCGCTATGCGGGCTGGCGAATTGCGCAGCGCGAGGGCTTCCGCGCGCTATGGGCAAAGATGCACAAGGCGCCGATCAGCGAGGCGCCGAACCTGCCCGATTCCGCGCTCGACCAGATCGTCAGCTCGATCAATGTCGAGCGCGAGCAAGTCGGCCCGACGCGGTATATCGCCCAGCTCGGAATCCTTTTCGACCGCGCCCGCGCCGCTCAATATCTCGGAGTCGAGGGCGGCGAGATACGGCGTTCAGCGCCGATGCTGCTGATCCCGGTGACCGTCACCGGCGGCACCGCGACCAGCGTCGAGCTCCGCAACGCGTGGCAGCGCGCGTGGGCCCAGTTCCGCACCTCCCAAAGCCCGATCGATTATGTTCGCGTCAGCGGCCTGGGGGTCGATCCGATGCTGGTCAACGCCGCGCAGGTGCGCCGTCCGGGGCGCGGATGGTGGCGCAATCTGGTCGACCTTTACGGCGCGGCGGACATTCTTGTCGCCGAAGTCCAGTTGCAGCGGCTTTACCCCGGCGGCCCGGCGCGGGGCCGCTTTATCGGCCGCCACGGCCCCGATGGCGAAGTGGTCGGCGGCTTTACGCTCACCGCGACGGGCCCCGAGGGGGTCAACCGGATGATGGCCGAAGGCGTGCGTCGGATGGATCAGCTGTTCACGCAGGCCCTCGCCGCCGGAGCGCTGGTGCGCGACCCGTCGCTTGACCTGCCCCCGCCACCGCCGCTGCCCGAAGAGCTGGTCGAGCCGGACGAAGCGCCGGTCCAGACCGAGGCGCCGGCCAATTTTTACCAGGTCCAGATTACGGGACGCGACGTTCGAACCTATAATTTCGCGATGGCCCATCTGCGCACGCTGGGCGGGCTGGTGTCGGCCACCCCGCAGCAGATCAATCCCGGGGGGACGAGCTATGTGCTGGTCTCCTACCGCGGGAGCATAAGCGCCCTTGGAGCGGCTTTGAGCGGGCGCGGCTGGGCTGTCGAAGTGGCGGGAACTGTGGTCAGAATGCGGTCTGACAATCCACCCCCGCCGCCGTCGCCCCCGCCGCAACCCCAGCCGCAACCCCAGCCGCAACCGGCGCAGCCGGGCCCGCAAACGCCAGCGCAACCGCCGGCTCAGCCGCCCGGCTCCCAGCAATGAAGCCCGACCAGATCGCGCTTCCGCTCGACTGGCCGCAAACCGCTGGCGATTCGCGACTGATCCTGTCCGACGCCAACCGCGCTGCGTTCGACCATTTCCATCGCTGGAGCCTGTGGCCGGTCAAGGCGACGATCCTCACCGGCCCGCCGCGATCTGGCCGAACCCTGCTCGCGCGCAGTTTCGTCGAGCGCGTCGGCGGCCGCCTGTTTGATGACGCGGAGAGGCGGGTGGACGAGGAGGAGGCCCTGTTCCACGCCTGGAATGACGCCCAGGACAGCGGGCGACCGCTGGTCATTATCGCCGACCAGGCGCCGCCAATGTGGTCGGTCACGCTGCCCGACTTGCGGACCAGGCTGGCGGTCACGCCGGTCATTTCGATAGGTCTGCCCGACGACGCGCTGTTCAGCGCGCTGATCCAGACATATTTCGCCGATCGCGGGCTACATATTCCGGCCGATGCGCTGCGTTTCATGGCCGATCGGCTGCAACGCGATTACTGGACCGCCGAGCGCGCCGTCGAAGTGGTCGACCGGCTGGTGCTGTCGGAGCGCGCGCGGCTGTCCTTACCGACGGTGCGCCGGGCGCTGGCCGAAGCGCGGATGATCGGCGGCGAAGCGGCCTAGCCGCACACGATGCGGGTGATCCGGCCGTCTTCGCCGACATGCACGGTGACGCGGGTGGGCAGGAACTCCATGGTGACCATCATGCCGGGCGTGACCCAGCGAAGTTGCGACGAGCCCGTCGCGGCGACGATTGCATCGCCCGTTTCGGGCGAACGCCGCTGCCCGACGAACCTTTCGCTCCCGGCGGCATTGCACTCGCCGCCGGAAACGGGTGCCGCACTGGCGGGGGGCGGGGCATCCGACGCGGCGGGCGCGGCGGCGCATGCGGCGACGGCCAATGCAGGGGCAAGACAGGCGTAGTTACGCATCCTGGGTCTCCTCGCTGACGATACGGCTCATTTTAAGCCGGCCGTTCTCGATCGCAAATCCGAGCCTCCCCTCGACCAGGTCGAGCGCGTCGCGGCCGAATTGCTCAAAGCGCCACCCGGACAGGATCTTGAGGTTCTTGCGCACGCCCGAGGCAAGCGCCTCGAGGTCGTCGGTGCGCGCAATCAGCTTGGAGGCAACACCCGTTTCCTTCGACCGGATCTTGAGCAACAGTTTGAGCAGGTCGCTGACCAGAGCGCCGTCTTTGGTGAGGCTCGGCCGGCGCGCCTCGCGGTCGGGCATTTCGTCCGGCTCGAGCGGCTTGGCGGAGGCGATGGCGGCAATCAGCCGCGCCCCGATGTCATTGTTGCGCCAGCCCGCCGACAGCCCGCGCACTCGCCCGAGGTCGTCCTGTGTCTTGGGCGGATGGGCGACCAGCTCGGCCAGCGTATCGTCCTTGAGGATGCGGCCGCGCGGCAGGTTTTTCGACCGCGCCTCGGTCTCCCGCCACGCTGCAAGCGCTTTCAACCGCCCAAGCACCGCCGCATTGCGGCTCGGCAGCTTGAGCCGTTTCCACGCATCCTCGGGCGCAAAGGCGAAGGTCGTCGCGTCGGCGAGCCGCTCCATCTCCTCGTCGAGCCAGTCGCCACGCCCGGTCTTTTTCAATTTCTCGACCATCCGCGGGAATATCGCGGCGAGGTGGGTGACGTCGGCGATCGCATAATCGATCTGGCGCTTGTCGAGCGGGCGCCGGCCCCAGTCGGTGAACCGCGCGCCCTTGTCGAGGCTGTGGCCGAGCAGGCTTTCAATGAGGTTCGAATAGCCGATCTGCTCGCCGTGCCCGAGGGCCATTGCGGCTACCTGCGTGTCGAACAGCGGATAGGGGGTCTTGCCGGTGAGATTGTGGATGATCTCGAGATCCTGCCCGCCGGCGTGAAAGACCTTGAGCACCTCGTCGTTGACCACCATCAGGTCGAGCAGCGGCTTGAGGTCGATATCCGCCTTTGGATCGATCGCCGCCGCCTCGACCGGGCTCGCGACCTGGATCAGGCAAAGGTCGGGCCAATAGGTATTTTCGCGCATGAACTCGGTGTCCACGGCGACAAACGGGTGAGTGGATAGGCGCGCGACCAGTGCCGCAAGCTCGTCCGACCGGGTAATCAACGGATGAATATGCATGATTTGGATGCGCCATAGCCCCGGCCTCGCGGGTTGACAAAGCGCTAGGTGAATGGCGAAGCGCTCGCGCGATTTCCCCGCTCCCTCAGATACCCGGAAGCTCAAGCGACCATGCACGCCTACCGCACTCATAATTGCGCCGCGCTACGCGCCTCGGACGTCGGAGCGACAGTGCGCCTGTCGGGCTGGATCCACCGCAAGCGCGATCATGGCGGGGTGCTGTTCGTGGATTTGCGCGATCACCACGGGCTTACCCAGCTCGTCGCACGCGCCGGATCCGACGCGCTGAAGCTGCTCAACTCGCTGCGGGTCGAGTCAGTGGTGACGGTCGAAGGCGAAGTCGTCGGGCGCGAGGGCGGGGCGATCAATCCGAAACTCGCCACCGGCGACATCGAAGTCATCGTCCAGTCGGTCGAAGTGCAGTCCGAAGCCGCCGAGCTGCCCATGCCGGTCGCCGGCGAGGCCGAGTATCCCGAGGAAATCCGTCTCAAATACCGCTATCTCGACCTCCGCCGCGAGCGCATCCATGCGAACATCATGCTTCGTTCGAAGGTCATCGCCTCCATTCGCCGGCGCATGATCGAGCAGGGCTTTACCGAGTTCCAGACGCCGATCCTGACCGCTTCGAGCCCTGAGGGCGCGCGCGATTATCTCGTGCCGAGCCGGGTCCACCCGGGCAAATTCTATGCGCTCCCGCAGGCGCCGCAGATGTTCAAGCAATTGCTGATGGTCGCGGGCTTCGACCGCTATTTCCAGATCGCCCCCTGTTTCCGCGACGAGGATGCCCGCGCCGACCGCTCACCGGGTGAATTCTACCAGCTCGACTTCGAAATGAGCTTCGTCACCCAGGACGATGTGTTCGCTGCAATCGAGCCGGTGCTGTCGGGCGTGTTCGAAGAATTCGCCGAAGGGCGCAGCGTCACCCCGGCCGGCGACTATCCGCGCATCCCGTACAAGGAAGCGCTGCTGAAATATGGCAGCGACAAGCCTGATTTGCGCAACCCTCTGCTGATCCACGACGTCGGCGAGCATTTCCGCGGCTCGGGCTTCGGCCTGTTCGCCGGGCTGGTCGACAAGGGCATGGTGGTGCGCGCGGTTAGCGCCCCCGCCACCGCCGAGAAAAGCCGCAAGTTCTTCGACGAGATGAACGAATGGGCGCGCGGTGAGGGCTTCGCCGGCCTTGGCTATGCGACCCGCAAGGGCGGCGAATGGGGCGGCCCCATTGCCAAGAACCATGGCGAGGCGGGCATGAACGCCATTGCCGAGACGATGGGCCTCGGCCCCGACGACGGCATCTTCTTCGCCGCCGGCAAGGAAGAGGAAGCGGCCCGGCTCGCCGGCCTCGCGCGGACTCGCGTCGCTGAACAGCTCGAGCTCATCGAGCAGGGCGCGTTCCGCTTCTGCTGGATCGTCGATTTCCCGATGTTCGAATATAATGACGACCAGAAGAAGATCGACTTCAGCCACAACCCCTTCTCGATGCCCCAGGGCGAGATGGAGGCACTGCAAACCAAGGACCCGCTCGAAATCCTCGCGTGGCAATATGACATCGTCTGCAACGGGGTTGAGCTGTCGAGCGGCGCCATCCGCAACCACCGCCCCGACATCATGTACAAGGCGTTCGAGATCGCCGGCTACAGCCGCGAGGAAGTCGACACCAATTTCTCGGGCATGATCAACGCGTTCAAATACGGAGCTCCGCCGCACGGCGGCTCGGCACCGGGCATCGACCGCATCGTGATGCTGATCGCCGACGAGCCCAACATCCGCGAAGTCATCGTGTTCCCGATGAACCAGAAGGCGGAAGATTTGATGATGAACGCCCCCGCGCCCGTGACCGACAAGCAGCTCAAGGAGCTGAGCATCAAGGTCATCGCCGAAAGCTGACCCTGTGGCCCATATGCGCCGCGATGGGACAATCGCCCGGCGCCGCATTGCCGGGGTTAAGCGCGCCGGTTACGCAGTGCCCGTGGGGGCCGGAAAATGAGCGCGGACCGTGATCGGGACTTGGCAATGTTGCGCGAGCGGCTGGAGCAGCTGCAGCTGCCGCAGATCGCGCATCGCCGCCGCGCGATCGTCATTTTCGAAGGGCTCGAGGGATCGGGCAAAAAGCAGGCCCTGAAGCAGCTCGCTGCCGCCTTCGATCCTTGCCATTATTCGGTCCACAGCATCGAGCGCGAGCGGCGCGAAGCTGCCGACGGCCACTGGCTGGCGCGTTTCTGGCGCGCGCTCCCCGCGGCCGGACACACGACCATCTTCTATCGCAGCTGGTACCGCCGCGTGCTCGACGAGCGGGTCCACGGCCGGGTCGACGCCGTCGCGGCAACGCGCGCGTTCGACGAAATCAACGAATTCGAAGCCCAGCAGCGCGACTATGGGACGTTGCTGGTGAAGCTGTTTTTCAACGTCAGCCCGGCTGTCCAGCAGCGGCGGCTACAGCAACGCTCGGCGAATCCCTGGGCAAGCCTGGCTCAAAGTGGCGCCGATCACGTCCGCGCTGACGACCCGAATTTCCTCGCCGCCTTTGGCGACCTCAAGCGCCACACCGATACTCGCTGGTCGCCGTGGCGGATGATCGACGGCGATGAGGACGAAGAGTTGGCTGCTGGCGCTCTGGCGGCGATCGCCGATGCCTGGGCGGAAGCAATGCCCGCCAAGCCGATCGAGAGCGTCGCCTAGTCGCGAAGGCTGCGCGCCGCGCTCAGCCCGGCCGCGATTTTCCGAGATATTTGGAGACGTGGAACGCGCTTTGCTGGCCGCGCGCGTTGATTGCGTCATAGACGACCACATTCTCGACCACGCGCTGGACATAGCCTTTGGTCTCGCTGAACGGGATTGCCTCGATCCACTTCAGCACATCCACGTTTCCTCGCGGGTCGCCATAATAGCGGATCCACTTCCCCGCATTGCCCGAGCCGGCGTTGTAGCTCGCGGCCGCAAGGGGCACGTTGCCGTCCCAGATGTTGAGCATCCGCTGGAGATAGGCGGCGCCGAGCGAGACGTTGTAACGGGGATCGCTGAGCAGCCGCTGACCGTCATAGCCGAGGCCCATCTTTCCCGCCTGCTCGCGCGCGGTGCCAGGCATCAGCTGCATCATCCCGCGCGCGCCGGCATGGCTGATCGCATAGGGATCGAACGAGCTCTCCTGACGCGCAATGCCGTGGGCGAGCGGCCACAGCCGGCTCGAAAGCGAAGCCGGAAGCATCGGATAAGCCTGGCGCACGTAGAATGCGGAGCCCTTGATCCGCGCCGAGCGCGACGTCCACACCGCGAGGTCCGGGCGCCGCAGCTGGTCGCCAAGCTCGATCGCCAGAGTGCGGTCGCTGTCGTTGGTGAACGATTCCGAGAGCGCCCTGATGAACAGCGCTTGCTCGGTCGGGCGGTTTTGCTGGCCGAGCAGGCGGGTCGCCTGAACCAGCCCGCGGCTGTTGAATCCCGCGCGCTGCTGGGCGCTGACTAAATGCGGCATCGCCTGCGGCGGCGCCGGGACCGTGCGGCCAAGGCGTTCGAGCGCGAGCTGGCCGTAGAACATCTCGGGGTTGGCCGCGGCGCTTTGGAAATAGCTGCTGGCCGTCTGTGCCTGGCCCGCCGCCAGCGCGGCGCGGCCGGCCCAGTAATTGCCCTTGCTTTGCACCTGCAGCGAGCGGCCCGCGCGGCCATAGCGGCTGAACATCGCGAGTGCGTTGGTCGGCTGGTTAAGCCGGTCCATCGCGACCGTCCCGGCAAGCCAGGCAAGGCTGGTGTAATCGTCCCGGATGCCCAGCGTGGAGTCGGGAACGCTAACGCCGGGGGGCAGCACATCGTCGAGCTGCCGGGCGATATTATACGCCGTGCTCCATTCGCGGGCGTCGGACGCCTCACGCGCGAGCAACAGCTGCATCTCCATGAAGCGCTCGGGATCTGGCGGGCGATAGACGAAGGAATGCGGGCGCGCCGCCAACTGGCGGGCACTGCTTCCCATATTATTGGCGCGGAGGTAGCGCGCGCGGTCCATCCACAGCCCGGCGTCCTGAGTGACCGTTCCAATCACTCCGCCATAGCGGCTTTCAGCGTCGGCGGCGCCCCGCTGCATCGCAATGCGCGCGCCGAACGCGGCCTGGCGCTGGGGGCTGGCCAGCGTGATGAACCGCGCAGCATCATCGGCCTTCTTGCCGAACAGCAGCGCATCGACGCGGCGATCGTGGTCGGCGGTGGTGAAACTCCTGCCGTAGCGCGCCCAGATCGACTGCTCGTCGCCCGGCGGGAGGTCGTCGGACGCCCAGGCGTTGCGCGCCGCCTCGAGGGCTTCCGCGGCCCGACCGGAGCTTGCCAGCGCATCGGCATAGCGCGCGAAACCGTTTCCGCTGATCGGCTTTTCGCTAGCGAAGAACGCGATCACGGTCACAGGCGCTTCGCCAGGCTGCATCGCTTTTTCGGCCCAGCGGCGCAGCTTGGCATGGTCCGGCCAGCCAGTGTTGGGGATCAGGAAGCGGGCATAGTCGCTGAAGCGGTAGCCGCTGCTTTGGCGCAAAGTCCGCCAGTCGTTGAGCGCGTAGCCGATGCTGACCGACTGCTGGGGCGCGGGTACGCGCAGTGGCGGGGCATATTGGGCCGAGCTCGAGGTTGCGGCCGCGGCAACGACCAGGCTGAGAATTGCGATACGCCACATGCTGGACATTGTCGGCTTTCGCTCCTTATCAGGCCCTGAACGAACGCGCTGGACGAACGTCGGCCCGCTTTCCCTAACCCCGAAGACGGAGGTCAGTTCATGTTTTTCGGGTCCATCCCGGCCCTGGTTACGCCCTTTTCCGCCGGGCGTGTCGCTGAGGACACATTTGCCGAGCTGGTCGAGTGGCAAATCGACGAGGGGTCGAGCGCGCTGGTGCCATGCGGGACGACCGGCGAAGCGGCAACTTTGACGACCGACGAGCACCGCCGGCTGATCGAGCTGACGGTCAAGACCGCGCGCGGGCGAGTGCCGGTGCTGGCCGGTTGCGGGTCGAACAACACGGCGCACGCGATCGAGCTGACCAACAACGCGAAGGCCGCCGGCGCCGACGCGGCGCTTCACGTGCCGCCTTATTACAACCGACCCAACCAGGACGGCATTTACGCGCATCTCGCGGCGGTCGCCGACCTCGATCTGCCGATCATCCTCTACAACGTCCCGGCACGGACCATCACCGACATCTCGGTCGAGACCATGGCCCGCCTCTCGCGGCTGCCCAACGTGATCGGGGTCAAGGACGCCACCGGCAACCTAGCGCGCGTTTCGGCGCAGCGGCTGGCCTGCGGCGAGCGCTTCATCCAGCTCAGCGGCAATGACGACATGGCGCTGGGCTTCAGCGCGATGGGCGGGCTGGGCTGCGTCAGCGTCACCGCCAACGTCGCGCCGCGGCTGTGCGCCGATTTTCAGGAAGCCATTCGCGAGGGCCGCTGGGACGAAGCGCTGGCCCTCCAGGACCGGCTCTATCCGCTCCACGCGGCGCTGTTCACCGACGCTTCGCCTGGTCCGACCAAATATGCGCTGTCGCGCGTTCGCCCCGACTTCCCCGGCGATCTCGCGCGCCGATGACCGAGCCGTCCGACGCGTCCCGCCAGGCGGTCGACGCCGCGCTTGCCCATGCGGGTCTCGCCTGAGACCGAATGGCCAAACCGCTTCCTGCCCCCTTCGACAAGGCCAAAATCGTCGCCGAAAACCGGCGCGCGCGGTTTGACTATTTCGTCGAGGACCGCTTCGAGGCCGGAATCCAGCTTGCCGGCACCGAAGTGAAGGCGCTTCGCCAGGGTGAAGGGTCGATCGCCGAAAGCTATGCCACCATCGAAGGCGAGGAAGTGTGGCTGATCAACAGCCACATCCCCGAGTACAGCCACGGCAACCGCCTCAACCACGAACCGCGGCGGCCGCGCAAATTGCTGCTCAAGGCGCGCGAGATCGCGAAACTCCACGGCGCCATCAACCGTCAGGGGCTGACGCTCGTCCCGCTGTCGATCTATTTCAACGCCAGCGGCCGGGCCAAGATCGAAATCGCGCTGGCCCGCGGGAAAAAGGTCCACGACAAGCGCGACACGATCAAGGAACGCGACTGGAAGCGCGACCAGCAGCGGCTGCTGCGCCAGAACAGCCGATGAAGCTACCGGCGCTCGTGCATCGTGCGGACCTTCGACCCGTGCTATGATCGCTCGATGACGGCCAGCGCCAAAAGCTTCGCTTCAAGCTAGATGCTGTACCAACAGCGCCCCCCGGTCGCGCGCGATGCGCTCGACCGTTTGAGCCGCTGGCTCGGCGCGTTGGTCGCACTTGCGGCGGGATCGAGCATTGGTTTGGTGCTGTGGCTTGTCGAGCAGCCGGTCGCGGGGGCGATCTCTCTAGCGGTAGGCGTGGCCGCGGCAGCGTATCTTGCCTTGCCGCGACGGGCAGGCACTCCTGCTGTCGCTCAACTCACGCTGGCGCCCGACTACGGGCTTGTCGGCGCGTCATTGGGTCTGAGCAGCGAGCCTTGCGCACTGACCGACTTCAACGGTGCTTTGCTGATCGCCAATCCGACATATCGCGAACGCTTCGGCGCTCGTCCGCCGCTCCAGCTCGGCGTTGACGAACAGGCCCTGAGCGACCTCGAGCTGGTCCGAACCATGGCCAGCCGCGACGGCGCCGGCTGCGTCGCCGGGGTCACCACCGACCAGGGCTCGCTGCCGCTGGAGGTCGAGCGCGTCGGCGCGGCGGGAGACTTGCTGCTGTGGCGTTTCCTGCGCCCGCCCGCCGGCGACCCGCTGGCCAGCCTGGCCAGGAATATCCAGGGGGAGATCGGCGATCGCCTTGCCGCCGCGGGCGTCCTCGCCGCGGTAGTCGACGCCGGCGGCGCCGTGTGCGGCGCCAACAGCGCGTTCCGCGAGCGGGCCACGGGCGGCGCGAGCGGCCTCGGCAGTCGCTTGTTCGACGAACTCGTGGCCGTCGGCGAAAGCGGCGAAATGCGCCTCGTCGCTGACGACGACCAGGGCCAACCCCTGCGCGCCGCGCACATACCGGTGGATTCGACTGGGGAGGGCAGGGCGGGGACCTATCTTCTGTTCGACCAGCGTGGCTACGGCGGGGCGTCGCAGGAAACCAATCTCCAGGTGCTTCTCGACCTCTTGCCGATCGGCCTTGCGCTGGTCGACCGGGACGGCCGCTTTTTGACCATGAGCAAGGCCTTTCGGCAGGCGGCCGGCCTCAAGCGCGATGCGAGCCCTGCCTATCCCGGCGATCTTGTCGTCAAGGAGGACAAGGCCGCGGTCGCCGACGCGGTGCGGCGCAATGCGCGGGGACCGGCGATGTCGGGCGACCTCGCGGTGCGCCTCAGCGGCCAGGACGGGGAGCCCGTCGCCCTGACCATCGCCGGCCTGCGCGGCCTTGGCGAAGCCGCGGTCCTGCTGCTGCTTAAGGACAATAGCGAAGAGGCAAAATTGAAGCGGCAGGTTGCGCAGGCGACCAAGATGCAGGTGGTCGGCCAGCTCGCCGGCGGCGTCGCGCATGATTTCAACAATATCCTGACCGCGATCATCGGCCACTGCGACCTGATGCTCATGCGTCACACGCCCGGCGACAGCGATTACGGCGACATCCAGCAGATCAAGTCGAACTCCAACCGGGCGGCCGGCCTGACCCGCCAGCTACTCGCATTCTCGCGGCAGCAGACGCTTCGCCCGCAAGTGCTCCAACTGCCCGACGTGGTGTCCGAGGTCTCGCATCTGCTCAAGCGGCTGCTCGGCGAGACGGTTGAGCTGATCGTCAAGCACGGCCGCCGCCTCGGGCCGGTTCGCGCCGATCCCGGCCAGCTCGAGCAGGTCATCGTCAATCTCGCCGTCAACGCCCGCGACGCGATGGCCGCGACCGGCGGCGGGGCGCTCACCATCCAGACCTATGCGGTTCGCGCAGACCAGGTCGCGGAGCTCGGCTCCGACATCCTGCCGATTGCCGATTATAGCGCGTTGTCGGTGAGCGACACCGGCTGCGGCATCCCCGCGCGCGTGCTCGGCAAGATCTTCGAGCCGTTTTTCACGACCAAGGAAGTGGGCAAGGGCACCGGCCTCGGGCTGTCGACCGTCTATGGCATCGTCAAGCAATCCGGCGGCTTCATCTTCGCCGATTCCAAGGTCGGCGAGGGCGCGCGCTTCGTCATCTACCTTCCGGTCTACCGCGAGGAAGCGGCGGCGACGGCCGCGCGCGCGCGCAAGGTCAGCAAGCCCAAGCAGGAGGAATTGTGGGGCAGCGGCACCGTCCTGCTGGTCGAGGATGAGCCGATGGTCCGCGGCGTCGCCGAGCGCGCGCTGACCCGCCATGGCTACTCAGTCGTCACCGCCGATAATGGCGAGCAGGCGCTGGAACTGCTCAGTGAAAACGAGAAGTTCGACCTGCTGATTAGCGACGTGGTGATGCCCGGCATGGACGGGCCGACGATGGTCGCCGAGGCGCGCAAGACCTGGCCGGACCTCAAGATTCTGTTCATGTCCGGCTATGCCGAGGAGCAGCTGAGGAAGTCGATCGACATCGAGAACGTCAATTTTCTCGCGAAGCCGTTCTCGGTCACTGAGCTTGCCGAAGCGACCCGCCGCGCGATGGGGACGAAATAAGGCTTTGTTCTTTGCAGGCCGCACATTATGCGCCGCGACGATGACCGTGCCGCGTTCGATACTGATCGTAGAAGACGAGCCGCTGATCGCGATGATGCTCGAGGATTTTCTCGATTCGCTCGGGCACAACATCCGCGGCAGCTGCGACACGGTTGAAAGCGCCCTCGACGCCGTCGAGGCGGGCGGGTTCGATGTCGCGATACTGGACGTCAACCTCAAGGGTGAGAATGTGTGGCCGGTTGCCACGCGGCTGCGCGAGATGAAGGTCCCGTTCGTGATCGCCACCGGCGGCCATGTCGATCCGCCGCCTCCCGAGTTCGACAATGCGCCGGTGATCGAAAAGCCCTACACGATCGACCGTGTCACGCCGGCGATCGACGCGGCCTTCGCGGCTTAGCCTTCAACTCCTTCTTCTTACTGGAGCGGTCGCGGCCGCATTGGTCCTGATGTTCGATTTTCAGTCCGATCTGATTTTTCCTACCCATGCAGTGTCGCGCGCCGGACCACTGCCCAACGGGGCGGAGAAGCTGTCGTTGAAGGTTGGCCGCGAGACGCTTTCCGGGGTTCATATCCCGGCAAGCACCCCTCGACGGGGCGGCAGGACGCTGATCCTTTGCTTTGCGGGGAACGCGTGGAACGCTCAGGACGCGGCCGAATATCTGCATGAAGTCTACCCGCGTCATGATGTGGTCGCCTTCCACTATCGCGGCTACGCACCCTCTACCGGGTCGCCATCGGCTGAGGCGCTGCTTGCCGATGCTCCTCTGGTTTATGACTATGTCTCAAAAAAGCTGAAGCCGAAGCGGATTGTGGCGGTCGGCCTGAGCATCGGCAGCGGTATTGCCGCAAATCTTGCGGTCGCTCGGCCGCTGGACGGCGTGATCCTCGTAACTCCGTTCGATTCTCTCAAAGCAGTGGCGCAGGGAATGTACCCCTGGCTCCCGATCGGCCGCTTCTTCAATCACGAGATCGATGCCGCCACGCCGCTCGAGCGCAGTTCGGTGCCAGTCGCGCTGGTCTCTGGCGAGCGCGACGACCTCATACCCCCGGCGCGGACCAAGGCGCTGCGGCGGCGGGTCAAGAACCTCGCTTTCGAGCGAACGATCGCCCGCGCGGGCCACAACGACATTTATGCTCGCTCGGACTTTCAGGCGGCGATGCGCGAGGCGCTCGACGCGCTCGCCGGCTAGCGCGCCCTTGCGCCCCTTTGCGGGCCAATCCATATTGTTGAGAACAAAGGCAACATGGGCCCTGGCGGCGGCGTTAACGCTCTTGCAGAGTTGATTGTGCCATAAAGCGGGCTAGCATGGCCCAGGAAACGACGGCGCGGTGCCGCAAAGGAATGGAATGACCAAGCTTTCAGGCGGCGACAGCAAGAGCACCCTATACTGCTCGTTCTGCGGCAAGTCGCAGCATGAGGTGAGGAAACTCATCGCCGGCCCGACCGTGTTCATCTGCGACGAGTGCGTCGAGCTGTGCAACGACATCATCCGCGAGGAGAGCAAGTCCGCGCTGGTCAAGACGCGCGACGGCGTCCCTTCGCCCGCCGAGATCTGCAAGGTGCTCGACGATTATGTGATCGGCCAAGACCGCGCCAAGCGCGTCCTGTCGGTCGCCGTGCACAACCATTACAAGCGGCTCGCTCACGGCTCCAAGGCCGGCAATGAGGTCGAGCTCGCCAAGTCGAACATCCTGCTGATCGGCCCGACCGGTTGCGGCAAGACCTTGCTCGCGCAAACGCTGGCCCGAATCCTCGACGTGCCGTTCACCATGGCCGACGCGACCACGCTGACGGAGGCCGGCTATGTCGGCGAGGATGTCGAGAATATCATTCTGAAGCTGCTCCAGGCTTCCGACTACAACGTCGAAAAGGCGCAGCGCGGGATCGTCTACATCGACGAAATCGACAAGATCAGCCGAAAGTCCGACAATCCCTCGATCACCCGCGACGTGTCGGGCGAGGGCGTCCAGCAGGCGCTATTGAAGCTGATGGAAGGCACCACGGCGAGCGTTCCGCCGCAGGGTGGCCGCAAGCATCCGCAGCAGGAATTCCTGCAGGTCGACACGACCAACATATTGTTCATCTGCGGCGGCGCGTTCGCCGGCCTCGAAAAGATCATCGCCGACCGGCTGCAGGGCAAGTCGATCGGATTTGGCGCCCATGTCGCAGCGCCGGACGAGCGCAAGACCGGCGAGACCCTCAAGCATTGCGAACCAGAAGATCTGCTCAAGTTCGGGCTGATCCCGGAGTTCATCGGTCGCCTGCCGGTCATCGCGACCTTGCTCGATCTTGACGAGGCTGCCTTGGTCAAGATCCTGGTCGAGCCGAAGAACGCCCTGGTCAAGCAATATGCCAAGCTGTTCGACATGGAAGAGGTCGAGCTGGAGTTCACCGACGAGGCCTTGAATGCGGTCGCCAAGAAGGCGATCGAGCGCAAGACTGGCGCTCGCGGGCTGCGCTCGATCCTCGAGGGGATCTTGCTCGATACGATGTTCGACCTGCCCGGGATGGACGGGGTCGACGAGGTCCATGTCGACAAGGACGTGGTCGAAGGCCGCAAGGAGCCCGTTCGGGTCTATTCCGCCAAGGACAAGGAAGCCGGCGGCGACGCTGCCTGAGCGCCCGCGGGAATAATTACCCGCCCCTAGATTAGCTTCGAACCGCGGCCATTAGCTGCGGGCCGAACCGTTCGAGCAAATGCGCGTCGCGGCCGTAATGGTCCGGGAGGAATTGCACGCCCGTCGCGGTCGCCTGAACGGTGAGATAGGTCATGTAGACGGGGACGGGGGCCGGCAGGTTGACGTCAGTTTCGACCTTGGGGTTGTCGCCGCGCGGGACATAGCCGTTGAACAGCCAGCTCGCGAACCGCTTGTAATCCTCGACGCGCACGCAGCCGTTGCTAATCCACAGATTGTTATTGGTGAAATGCTGTTTCTCCGGCAAATCATGGAGATAGATGCCGAAGTAATTAGGCAGCATGAACTTCATCATGCCCATCGAATTGGCCGGGCTGGGAAGCCGTCGCAAGCGCACTTCCTGAGTGCCGCTGACGACCGCATTCCAGTCGATCGTATTGGGGTCGATGGCCCGGGCCTCCGGCGTGTAGTCCGACAGCACCTGATATTCCCGATCGGTCAGATAGCTCGTGCCCTGGGCCGCGACACGCGGCGCAATGAGGCCTTTGGTCAACTCGGGCGGGACGTTCCAATAAGGATTCACGCTCGCATATTTGATATAGGCGGCCATCATCGGCGTGGCCGTCTCCGCCTTGCCGACGACGATCTTCATGCTGTCGACCATGCGGCCGTTTTCCCACATCGACAGCCGTGCATTGCCGGAATCCACAAGCGCATATTTGCGCTGTTCCTGGGGGGCGGGAAGGCGTTTGGCGCGCTCCATGTTGATGATAATCAACTGCGCAAAATGCTCGGGGCCGCGATTGAGCGCTTCGATCGTCCCAGCGCCCGCGATACCGTCGGCCTTGAGTCCGTGAACGGCCTGGAATTCCTTCACAGCACTTGTGACAGCCGCGTCGTAAGTATCTGAGGGCGTTAGACCGAGGCGTTGCCGCAGCAAGCTAACACGCTCGCCCGTCGAAGCGGGCTTAAGCGTCGCGCCGCCGGGGATTCCAACGCGCGGCAAGTTGCCCCAACGCTGTTGGTAGCGGACCAGCCCACGGCGGAGGTCGGTGTAAATCGGATTGACCGGAAGGAACATGTCGACCGGGGCGCCGCTCCAGTCGGAAAAGCTGATGTCGTGGAGCAGGCCCTTGGTCTCTCGCGCGGCGGTGGGAACCAGTTCTTGGTCGATGTAGATCATGTCGACGCCCTGCTCGATCGCCGGCGGCAGATCGATGGGCTCGAGAGCGGTCCCGCCGTTGGCAGCGGGCGCCTGCGGCTGCCACGGCTGGGCCGATTGCGGCGCCGGACGCGCCATCCACGGCTCGAGCACCGGCGCGCGCGGTGGCGGCGGCGGCATTGCCACGGGCGGGGCGGGCCACGGCGCATATTGCGCGAGGCCGGCGGCGGGGATCGCAAGCGCGCTCAGCGCGAGAAGGGAATGACGAATGTTCACAGCTGCCTACATAGGGATGTAATCTGAACGATTACAGAATCCCCACGGCGGTTTGTGACTTATTCACCGTCCAGCGGCAGCGAATTCTCCTCTGCGCCGGGTGCGCCGAGCTTTTCGGCCATTCTCGCCACTTCCTCGTCGCTAGGCGGTCGCGGGATGTCTTCTCCAGGTGCCAGCGCGTCGTCCGGAATTCCGGGCCCTGTGCCGGCAATCGTCTCGTTGACCGCTTCTTCGTTGGGTCCGGTGCTGATTTTCTCGCGGTCGTCGGCCATCGGTGAATCTCCTCTTGGGTCGATAAAGCGAGTTGCGCCCGCCGAATGTTCCGGGGCTTTGTTGCGCGGTGCGGGGAGGCCGCCCATATAGCCTTCCATGACCCGTACGCTTCCAGTTTTGCCGCTCCGCGACATCGTCGTTTTCCCTCATCGCATCGTGCCTTTGTTCGTCGGCCGCGAGAAATCCGTGGCCGCGCTCGAATCGGCCATGGTCGCTGACAAGGAGCTGTTCCTCGTCGCCCAGCTCGATCCGGGCGAGGACGATCCCGATCGGGATTCCCTGTACGATCTCGGCGTGATTGCCACGGCCATGCAGCTGCTCAAGCTGCCGGACGGCACCGTGCGGGTGCTGGTCGAGGGTGTCAGGCGTGCGCGGCTGATCGACATGCGCGTGAGCGATGGTTTCACGGTCGCAGACGTCGAGGAAGTCGACGAGGAAGAAGCTGACGGACCCGAAGCCCAGGCGCTGATGCGCTCGGTGATCGATCAGTTCGAAAATTACGCGAAGCTCAACAAGCGGCTGCCGGCGGAGACCGGAATCCAGCTCGCCGAAATCGCCGATCCCTCGATCCTTGCCGATGCGGTCGCATCAAGCCTGTCGATCAAGGTCGCCGACAAGCAGGCGCTGCTTGGCGAGCTCAATCCGGCGCGCCGGCTGGAAATGGTGTTCGCCTTCATGGAGGGCGAGCTTGGCGTGCTCCAGGTCGAGAAGAAGATCCGCAGCCGGGTCAAGCGCCAGATGGAGAAGACCCAGCGTGAATATTATCTCAACGAGCAGTTGAAGGCGATCCAGCGCGAGCTCGGCAATGAGGGCGAGGAAGGCGGCGACGAGCTCCAGGAGCTGGCCGAGAAAATCCGCAAGACCCGTCTGTCGAAGGATGCCCGCGTCCGCGCCAATTCCGAATTGAAGAAGCTCAAGGCGATGGCGCCGATGTCGGCCGAAGCAACCGTCGCGCGTAATTATCTCGATGTGCTTCTGGGCCTGCCGTGGGGCAAGAAGTCCAAGCTCAAGAAGAATATCGTCGAGGCGCAGAGCGTGCTCGACGAGGACCATTATGGCCTCGAAAAGGTCAAGGAACGGATTGTCGAATATCTCGCCGTGCAGACCCGCACGAACAAGCTCAAGGGTCCGATCCTGTGCCTGGTCGGACCGCCGGGCGTGGGCAAGACCTCGCTCGGCCGCTCGATTGCCCGGGCAACCGGCCGCGAGTTCGCCCGGCAATCGCTCGGCGGCGTGCGCGACGAGGCGGAGATCCGCGGCCACCGACGGACCTATATCGGCAGCTTGCCGGGCAAGATCATCTCCAATCTGAAGAAGGCGGGGACATCGAACCCGCTGTTCCTGCTCGACGAGATTGACAAGCTCGGCCAGGATTTTCGCGGGGACCCGTCATCGGCGCTGCTGGAGGTTCTCGATCCTGAGCAGAACAGCCGTTTCCAGGACCATTATCTCGAGCTCGACTACGATTTGTCGGACGTGATGTTCGTCACCACGGCCAACTCGCTCGACATGCCGCAGGCGCTGCTCGACCGGATGGAGATCATCCGCCTCGAGGGCTATACCGAGGATGAGAAGGTCCAGATCGCCAGGCGCCACCTGATTCCCAAGCAGATGGATGCGCATGGGCTGAAAGAGGGCGAGCTAGAGTTCAGCGACGAAAGTCTGCGCGCGGTCCTTCGCTATTACACCCGCGAGGCCGGCGTGCGGACGCTCGAGCGCGAGCTTGCCAAGATCGCGCGCAAGGCTTTGCGCCACATTCTCGAAGGCAAATATCCAAGCGTCGTGGTGAGCGAGGCCAATCTCAGCGAATATCTCGGTGTCCGCCGCTTCCGCTACGGCATGAGCGAGGAAGAGGATCAGATTGGCGCCGTTACCGGCCTGGCCTGGACCGAGGTCGGCGGCGAATTGCTGACGATCGAGGCCGTGACCGTCCCCGGCAAGGGCAATATCAAGACCACCGGCAAGCTTGGCGAAGTGATGCAGGAGTCAATTCAAGCGGCGATGAGCTTTGTGAAAGCGCGCGCCCCGGCGTTCGGGGTGAAGCCCTCCATTTTCGCGCGCAAGGACATCCACATCCATCTGCCCGAAGGCGCGGTGCCCAAGGACGGTCCGTCGGCGGGGATCGGAATGGTCACCGCGATGATTTCGACGCTGACCGCGATCCCGGTGCGGCGCGATGTCGCGATGACCGGCGAAGTGACGCTGCGCGGACGAGTCCTGCCGATCGGCGGGTTAAAGGAAAAACTGCTCGCGGCATTGCGCGGTGGAATCACCACTGTCCTGATCCCCGCGGAGAACGAAAAGGATCTCGTCGAGCTTCCGCAAGCTGTGAGGGATGCGCTCGAGATTGTACCCGTGGCGCATGTCGATGAAGTGCTCGCGCGGGCCCTGTCACAGCCGGTCATCGCGATCGAGTGGACCGACGCTGACGAGCATGCCGCCGAGGCCTCGCTTCGCGCGCCCGCAAGCGGCGATAACGGGCCGTCGATCCGCCACTAGTCTTTGACACGAGGAAACAACCTTGCCTTAAAGGGCATAAGTGGCGACGGCCCGATTCTCGGCCGCGTCAGTGGAGTCTCGGGGCGATGAACAAGCAGGAATTGATCGGCCAGGTAGCGGACCGCGCAGGACTTAGCCGCAGCGACGCGATCCGCGCGGTCGAAACGATGCTTGAGGTCATCACCTCGACGCTCAAGCGCGGCGACGAAGTCCGGCTGGTCGGGTTCGGCAATTTCTCGGTGACCAAGCGCAAGGCCTCGATCGGGCGCAACCCGCGGACCGGCGAACCGATGCAGATCAAGGCCACTTCGCAGCCAAAATTCCGGCCCGGCAAAGTGCTCAAGGACGCCGTTCAATAGCTTCTGAAAGGAGCAGCGCTGGACAGCGCTAGCGGGGGCATTATATGCCGCGCTTCCTCCGGGGGCAGGGCGCGTAGCTCAGTGGTAGAGCACTGTGTTCACACCGCAGGGGTCGCAAGTTCAATCCTTGCCGCGCCCACCATTGCCCGCGACCAACGTCAGCCAATTTTTTCGAATCAAAGTTGCGGCCGAGCGGCCCGGTCGATCACTCGCCGGGGCGCGGGCTTGAGAATAGATAGTCAGGCTGAAACCCGCCGACGCGGCGCATTTCGTTCCAGTCCGTGAATGCGATCTCGCGGCCGGTCCGTCGGATCAGCCCGCGGCGCTCCAGGTCGGCAAGCACGCGGTTGACGTTGACCGACGTCTGGCCCGTGATTTCCGCGATTTGCTGCTGCGTAAACGGGTTCAGCAAATGCGCGTTTTTCTGCGCGTGCATGCGAACCGCGGTTTCGCACAAAAAATGCGCGACCCGCCCGGTTGAATCGCGGCGCCCGCAATTGACCAGCCATTCATAACCGATCGCTTCATTGCGCTCGACCAGGCGACGGAAGAAGCGCTGCAAATCGGGGTAGGCGTCGACGATCGGGTCAAAATCCTGGGCGCGCCCGACCATCACCTCACTGCTGACGATTGCCTGTATGCCATATTCCGCCGGACCGCTGCGCGGCAGGATGCCTTCGCCTTCAAATCGCAGCGCAACGATCTGGCGGCGGCCCGACGTATCGGTCTTGAACTTGGATAATATGCCGCTGCGGACGAACATGACCTCGTCACCCGCACCGCCGGGCTCGCGGAAGGTGCGGCGGGGATGTGCCGAAACGACCTTGTGCGGCATTTCGTCGAGGAGGTTGACGAGATACTCGGCCAGGCCGGCTTTGCGCAGTGCCTCACGCAGCGAAACGCCGCGCGATTCGGCCTTGGAGCGCCGGCTTGCCAATTTGAATCTCCCGCTCGGAGAATGCGCTTCCTTGTGGACCTGTGCAAGTCGTTACGGGACAGGCAAATAGTTGAGCTTTTGCGCCAATTCCAAAGTGAGCTGACGGATTTGGGCGTCGGTCAAAGCCGGAGCGTCGCCAAGCTGCGGAGGTCCCGGCCAGCCTTTGTCGGGGAAATCGACGCCGTCCCAGCTTTGCGTCTCCGCATAGCGCGGGAGGACATGAAAATGCACCTGGCGGTCGACCATCATCAGCATCAGATAGTTGATCCGTTCGAACTTCCGAAAGCCTGCCAGTCCCCGCTCGATGGCTCCGACGACGATGTGCAATTCAGCAAAGGCAGGAGCTGGAAGGTCGGCAAAAGCGGTTGCATCGCTCTTCGCTGCAAGCACGAGCGCGCCCAGCGTCACCTGGGCCGGACGCAGCAGCACCACCCAATGTTCGAACTCGCGCAATAATGTCGCGGGATAGCCAAACTTTTCGATTGTCGGGTTCACTTCCATGCCCTTCGCTTGCGTTCGCTAGCCGCCAATCCTAAGTGGCGGCAGCGCCTGAGGAAACTCCACCCGAGGGCTACTTCTATGGCGATCGTAGCTCAGCTGGTTAGAGCATCGGTTTGTGGTACCGAGGGTCGCGGGTTCAAGCCCCGTCGATCGCCCCAACATTCGCAAGTTCGGAATTTCCACAACGATGAAGAAGCCCCGCGACCTGCCCGATTTCGACGATCATGAAGCCGTCCACTTCGTCAATCACGACGAAAGCGGCCTGAAGGCAATCATTGCGGTCCATTCGACCCATCTCGGCCCGGCGGCCGGCGGCGCGCGCTTCTGGCATTATGCCGAGGACGAGCATGCGCTGACCGATGCGCTGCGGCTGTCGCGCGGGATGAGCTACAAGAATGCAATGGCGGGCCTGCCACTGGGCGGGGGCAAGTCGGTGCTGCTGGCCAATGCGGAAGGCCATAAATCGCCCGAGCTGCTCCACGCGTTCGGTGAAGCGGTCGATAAATTGAAGGGGCGCTACGTGACCGCCGAGGACGTCGGCATGAGCGTCTCGGACATGATCGAGGTCGCGCGCACGACCAAATATGTCGCCGGCCTGCCGAATTCGGGCGGCGATGTCGGCGGCGACCCCGGCCCGCATACGTCGCTCGGCGTGTTCCTCGGGATCAAGGCGGCGGTCCGCCGCGCTCTCGGCAAGGACAGCGTTTCGGGCCTCCACGTCGCCATCCAGGGTGCCGGCAGCGTCGCCACCGGCGTCGCGATGCACGCGGCGGCGGAAGGCGCGCGGATCTCGATCGCCGACGTCGATGACGAAAAGGCGCACGAGCTGGCCGAAACCCTCAGCGGCACGGTCGTCGATCCAGGCAGCATCCTCGCGATGGAATGCGATGTGCTCAGCCCTTGTGCGCTCGGTGCGATCCTGACCGAGGCGAGCATCGCGGAGCTGAGGACACCGATCGTCGCCGGCGGCGCCAACAACCAGCTCGAGACGCCCGAGGATGGCGCCCGCCTCAGCGCGCGCGGCATTCTCTATGCGCCGGATTATGTGATCAACGCCGGCGGCATCATCAACGTCTGCACCGAATATCTCGGCGACGGCGACGCGGCGCTGGTGCGCAAGCGGATCGAAGGCATTCCCGCCAGGCTCGAGGAAATCTGGGCCGAAAGCCAGGCGAGCAAGCGCGATCCCGCCGCCGTCGCCGACGCGATGGCGCAGCGGCTGATCGGACGGGAATAAGGCGCCACTCCATGCACGCGCTCGCCAATCCGGCGCGTTTCCTGCGCTTTGCCCGGCCGGCCACAACATGGCTGCTCGCGGTTGGACTGGTGCTGGCCCTCGGCGGGATGGCTGCCGGCCTGATGCTGACTCCGCCCGATTATCTGCAGGGCGAAACCGTGCGCATCCTTTACATCCACGTGCCCTCGGCCTGGCTCGGGATGGGCGGGTGGGTCGCGATTGCAGCGGCGTCGCTGAGCCAGATCGTCTGGCGCCATCCGCTCGCCGCGGTCGCCGGCCGCGCTGCCGCTCCTGCCGGCGCGACGTTCGCCGCGATCTGCCTTGCAACGGGCTCGATCTGGGGCCGCCCGACCTGGGGCACATGGTGGGAATGGGACGGGCGGCTGACGTCGATGCTGATCCTGTTCTTTCTCTACCTCGGCTACATCGCGCTGGCCGCGGCCGAGCGCGAGCGCGGCGGCGACGGGCGTCTCGCCGCGATCTTCGGCCTGGTCGGGACGATCAACCTGCCGATCATCCATTATTCGGTTTTGTGGTGGCGGACGCTTCACCAGGGTCAAAGCATCGGCCTCGGCAAATCGACCATCGACAATGCAATCTTGTGGCCGCTTCCGCTGACTTTCGTCGGCTTCAGCTGCCTGTTCGGCGCGGCGATGCTGATGGCCATGCGCGCCGATCTTGCCCGCACCAAAGCCGAGGCGCGGTTGCGCCGGATGAGCGCATGAACCCGTGGCCGTTCGTCATCGCCGCTTATGCGGTCGCGATCTTGGGCACCGCGGGTCTGCTGCTGTGGTCGTGGCGGAAAATGCGCTCGGCCGAGGCGGCTGCCGATCAGCTATCAGCGGCGACAGCCGACGCGCTGTCGTCGCGATGAAGCCCAAGACACAGCGCCTGATCCTGGTCGCGGCTGCCGTCGCGGCGATGCTCGCGGCGGTGCTGCTCGCGATGTGGGGATTGAAGGACCGCGCATCCTATTTCTACGCGCCGGCCCAGATCGCCGCGGGGAAGGCCGCCGACGGCCAGGCAATCCGGCTCGGCGGAATGGTCGAACGCGGTTCGCTCCAGCGCTTGCCGGACGGTGTGAGCATCCGCTTCCGCCTGAGCGACGGCGTGGCCGCCACCCCGGTGCAATATCGCGGCATTGTCCCCGACCTGTTCCGCGAGGGCAGCGGCGCCGTCGCCGAAGGCCGGATGGCGCAGGGCGTTTTCATCGCCGACACCATCCTAGCCAAGCATGACGAGCGCTACATGCCGCCCGAACTCGGCAACGTCGCTGCCGGGCAAGAGGCCGGCAAGACGTTGCAGAGATGATTGCCGAAGCGGGCCTTGCGGCGCTGTGGCTGGCGGCCGGGCTTGCCGCCCTCCAGGCGCTTCTGACGATCTTTGCGCTGCGCAGCGAAATCACGGTCGCGCCTGCGATGCGTGGGATCGCGGTCGTCCAGGGCATACTGACCGCGATCGCTTTTGCGATGCTGCTTCTCGCTTTCGCGCGGACCGATTTGTCGCTCGGCTTGGTGTTCAACAACAGTCACAGCGCCAAGCCGTTCGTCTACAAGATCGCCGGGACCTGGGGAAACCATGAGGGCTCGATGCTTTTGTGGGTGACGGTGCTGTCGGCTTCGGGCGCGTGCCTCGCCTTGCTGTCCAAGCGGATTAGCGAGCGCACGCTGATCGCCAGCCTCGGCGCCCAGGCGGCGTTGGCGCTCGGTTTTTATACCTTCCTGCTGCTCGCTTCGAACCCGTTTGCGCGGCTGAGCCCGGCGCCGGTTGAGGGCAGGGGGCTCAACCCGCTGCTCCAGGACCCGGGCTTGGCGTTCCACCCGCCGACGCTTTACCTCGGCTATGTCGGCCTGTCGGTGGCGTTCAGCCTCGCCGTCGGCGCCTTGCTCACGCGGGAAGTCGATTCGCGTCTTGCCCGCGCGATGCGGCCGTGGGTGCTGGCCGCGTGGATTTTCCTCACGCTCGGCATCACCGCCGGAAGCTACTGGGCTTATTATGAGCTCGGCTGGGGCGGTTACTGGTTCTGGGACCCGGTCGAAAACGCCTCGCTGATGCCGTGGCTCGCCGCCACCGCGCTGCTCCACTCGATCAACGTGCTCGCGGCGCGGGGCGCGTTGAAGGCGTGGACGATGATGCTCGCGGTGGTCGCTTTCTCGATGTCGATGGTCGGCACTTTCCTAGTGCGCTCGGGTATCCTGACCTCGGTCCATTCGTTCGCCATCGATCCGCAGCGCGGCACCTATCTGCTGATCCTGCTCGGCCTATACGTCGGCGCATCGTTCCTGCTGTTCGCGCTCCGCGGCGCGACTTTGAAGGAAGGCGCGCCGTTCGAGCTGGTCAGCCGCGAAACCGGCCTGGTGGTCAACAATTTGCTGCTCAGCGTGATCTTCGGCGTGGTCTTCGTCGGCACGCTTTATCCGTTGTTGGCCGAGGCAGTCAGTGGCGAGAAATTGTCGGTCGGCGCGCCTTATTTCAACGCGGTCGCCGGACCGCTGGCGCTGATCCTCGCGATGCTCGTGGGCATCGGGCCGTTGCTCAGCTGGCGGCGTGAACGGCGGCCAGTTCTAAGCCGTCTCCGGCTGCCGGCGCTGCTTGGCGCATCGGCGCTCGTCATTACACTCATCCTGGCCCCGGGAATGGGCATCCTCCCGCGGCTCGGACTGACAGTCGCCGCCTTTCTCGCGGCGGCGAGCATCGTCCCGCTCACCGGGCGCAACCCGCTGCGCACGCCGCTCGCAACCTGGGGCATGGTCGTCGCGCATTTCGGAGTTGCCGTCGCGCTTGCCGGAATGGCCGCCAACTCGGCCTTCTCGCGCGAAAAGCTGGCGGTCGCCAAGGTTGGGCGACATGTTGTCGGTCGGACCGTGGCTGGTGCAGCTCCAGGGGGTATCGCCCGCGGCTGGCCCGAACTGGACGGCGATTGAGGCCCAATTGCTGGCGACGCGGGGCTCGGGTGCGCTGAGCCTGACGCCGGCGACGCGCTATTTTTCCAGCCCGCCGACCGAGACCAACGAAGCCGCGATCGACACCTTCTGGAACGGGCAGTTGTACACAGTGCTCGGCAAGCCGGACCCGGGGGGCGGCTGGCAGTTGCGCCTGTGGTGGAAGCCGTTCGTGACGCTGATCTGGGCCGGCGGCGGGTTGATCGCCCTCGGCGGCGCCTTGTCGTTGCTGGGGCGCGCATGGCGGTTGCGACGCCGCCGGCGCGAGACCGATTGGCGCCGCGAGGTGCGTTACGCATGAGCCGGCTCGTTCGCTTTGCGCCGCTGGTGGTCCTGGCGTTGGTAATGGCCGCGCTGGCGTGGCGGCTGGCGACTCCGCCGGACAATGCGGTGCGCTCGAAGCTCGAGGGCCAGCCGGTCCCCGACGTTCGCCCTGCCGCCGGCGATCCCGGCCAAGGCGGGCCTCGCGTCCGGCGACCTTGCCGGGGGCGGGCCGCGCCTGCTCAACATCTTCGCCAGCTGGTGCGTGCCGTGCATCACCGAGGTGCGCGTGCTCAAGGAGCTCGCAGCGAAAGGGCGTCGCGATCGACGGTATCGCAGTTCGCGACCGGCCCGAGGACGTCGCCGCGCTTCCTCGCTGACCATGGCGATCCGTACCGGCGCATCGGCAGCGACCCGCAAAGCGCGGTGCAGATCGCGCTCGGCTCGTCGGGCGTGCCCGAAAGCTTCATCGTCGATGGCCGCGGCGTGATCCGCTACCAGCATATCGGGCCGATCGAGGCCGGCGACGTGCCGCGGCATCCTCGCCAAGCTGGAGGCGGCGAAGTGAGGCGTTTCGCACTTCTTCGGGGCGCTTTGGTCCTTGCAGTCGCGACGCCGGTCACCGCCGATTCGAGCCTTCCTCCAGCGCATTGGGCCAACCGGCAGCTGCCCGACGCGCGCCAGGAAGCGCGCGCGCAGGCGCTGATGGCCGAGCTTCGCTGCCTGGTCTGCCAGGGCCAGTCGATCGCCGACAGCGACGCCGAGCTTGCCGGCGACATGCGCGACCTCGTCCGGCGCCGCATCGCCGCCGGCGAAAGGCCGGGCGAAATCCGCAGCTGGCTGATCGAGCGCTATGGCAACTGGGTCAGCTATCGCCCGCACTACGGAGCCGGCCGCCTGGCCCTTGTGGCTCGCGCCGCTTGCGCTGCTGCTGATCGGCGGGCTGCTCGCCTGGCGCGCGCATCGGCGGAGGCGCGCGCTGATGGGCTGGCTGTTCCTGATCCTGCTCATCGCGCTATCGCTCGCCGTGCTGCGGCTGCTCGATCTGCGCGGGCCATTGCTCAAGGCCGCGGCGGCTGCGCTTGCTGCTCGGCGCTTCGGGCTATGCGTTGCAGGGGCGAGCCCGACGCTCGGCGGAGCGCCGGCGCCGCGGCCGAGCCGCAACAGGCGATCGGTGTCGCTGACCAACGCCCGCCACGCCTTTTTCGGCAGTTTCACTTCGGCCGAAACCTGGCTGCGGATGTCGGAGGCGCTCGCGCGCCGCGGCAATTCCGCGGATGCCGTCGACATCCTGCAGAATGCGGTCGCGCCGCTATCCCGGCGACGCGCAATTGTGGGTCGGGCTCGGCAATGCCCTGGTCGACCATGCCGGCGGACTGACCCCGCCCGCCGAGCTCGCCTTCCAGCGCGCCGCGAGCAATCACGCCGGGCTACCCCGGACCGCGCTTCTTCTACGGCCTCGCACTGGCGCGCTCGGGCGACCGCGCGGGCGCGCGTTGCGACTGTGGCGGACACTACTGCTCGACGCGCCGGCCGATGCGGAATGGCGTCCGTTGGTCGAGCAGGGCATCGCGGCGCTCGAGGTCAGCCGGGGCCTCGGGCGCCCTAGGCGGCGGCCTCGAACGGCAGGCGAGCGCTTCGGCGACGGCCTGGTGGCGGATCTTGCCGCCCGACACGTTGAGCCCTTCGGCGAGGTGCGGGATCGGCCCTCATCGCCTCCTCGGCGCCGAGATTGGCGATCTTGAGCGCGAACGGCAAAGTCGCGTTGTTGAGCGCGAAGGCGCTGGTCCGCGCGACCGCGCCGGGCATGTTGGCGACGCAATAATGGATGATCCCGTCGACTTCGTAGACCGGGTCGTCGTGGGTCGTCGCGTGGCTGGTCTCGAAGCAGCCGCCCTGGTCGATCGCGATGTCGACGAGCACGCTGCCGCGCTTCATCGTCTTGAGCATTTCGCGGGTGACGAGCTTGGGCGCCGCGGCGCCGGGCACGAGCACCGCGCCGATCACCAGCTCGGCCTTCTCGACCGCGTCGGCGATCGCGCTGCGCGACGCATAAGCGGTCTTGATCTGCGAGCCGAAGAACATGTCGAGCTCGGCCAGCCGCTCGTTGGAGATGTCGTAGATGGTGACGTCGGCGCGCATGCCGACCGCCATCTGCGCCGCGTTGACGCCGGCGACGCCGCCGCCGAGGATCGCGACGCGGGCAGGGGCGACACCGGGGACGCCGCCGAGCAGCACGCCGCGGCCGCCTTGCTCCTTCTCCAGATAATGCGCGCCGACCTGGATCGACATGCGCCCGGCGACTTCGCTCATCGGCTTGAGCAGCGGCAAGGCGCCGGTGCGCGAGGTCACCGTCTCATAGGCGATGCAGGTCGCGCCGGACTTCATCAGGCCTTCCGCCTGCGCGCTGGTCGGGCGCGAGATGGAGATAGGTGAAGAGGATGTGCCGCGGCTCGAGCAGCGCGATTTCCTGCGCCTGCGGCTCCTTGACCTTGACGATCATGTCGCTCGCCGCGAACACCTCGGCGGCGGTGGGCAGGATGGTCGCTCCGGCCTTCTTGATACGCGGCGTCGGGGCAATCGATGCCGCCGCCGGCATTGGTCTCGACGAAGGCCTCGTGGCCCGCCGCGACCAGTTCGGCGATCGAGGCGGGGGTCAGTCCGACCCGATATTCATGGTTCTTGATTTCCTTTGGTACCCCGACCCGCATCGACCGTCCGCTCCGATATGTGATGTTCGCGGGCGGCCTATAGACCGGCCAATCCGGCCTTGTCCCCCAAGATTGCGGCGGCATATCGCCGGTGCTAGTGGGCGCGCTGCCGCCGATCAGGCGGCCCCAGGGATGGCGATGATGCGCGTGCGCGGACGGTCCAGGCAGAACTTCAAGGCATGAACATCACCGCGACCGGGGGCGTCGAGGGCGACGCTCCTCCCGACGCAGCGCCCGAGGGCGGGCATGGCCACGCTCACGGGCCGCTGCACAAGCTTCGCCTCGGCGCCATCGGCATCGTTTACGGCGACATCGGCACGTCGCCGATCTACGCCTTCCGCGAGACCTTTGCCGGCCATCACACGCTCGTCTCCCGACCAGGCTGCACATCTACGGCGTCCTGAGCCTGATCTTCTGGTCGATGATGATCATCGTCACGACCAAATATCTGCTGATCATCATGCGCGCCGACAACAAGGGCGAGGGCGGCAGCCTGGCCCTGCTGGCGCTGATCAACCGCTCGCTCAGCGGGCAGAAGCGCTGGACCGGCGGCATCGTCCTGCTCGGCGTGTTCGCGACCGCCTTGTTCTACGGCGATTCGATGATCACGCCGGCGATCTCGGTACTGTCAGCGGTCGAGGGGCTGACCGACGGTGGAGGCGAGCTTCCAGCCCTATGTCATCCCGATCGCCATCGGTATTCTGGTCGGGCTGTTCGCGCATCCAGTCGCGCGGCACGGCCAAGGTCGGATCGATGTTCGGGCCGGTGATGGTCACTCTATTTCATCGTCCTTGCGGTGCTCGGGGTGACTCACATCGTCGATCACCCGGCGGTCGTGCTGGCGACCCTGAACCCGCGCAATGCGGTCAACTTCTACGTCCAGGAACCGGTGCGCGCGTTCGTCGCCATGGGCTCGGTGGTGCTCGCGGTAACCGGAGCCGAGGCGCTTTACGCCGACATGGGGCATTTCGGCCGCCGCCCGATCCGCGGTGTCCTGGATCTACTTCGTCATGCCGGCGCTGCTGCTCAACTATATGGGCCAGGCGGCGATGCTGATGGCGCAGAGCCCCGCCGAAGCGATCGAGACGGTCAAGAACCCCTTCTTCTACCTCGCGCCCGACGTGCTTCGGCTGCCGCTGGTGCTGCTCGCGACCTGGCCACGATCATCGCCAGCCAGGCGGTGATTTCCGGCGCTTTCTCGGTCACCCAGCAGGCGATCCAGCTCGGCTTCATTCCGCGCCTCCGCATCACGCACACCAGCGAGCGCGCCGCCGGGCAGATCTACATTCCGGTGGTCAATTGGGCGCTGCTGGTGATGGTCATCCTGCTGGTCCTCACATTCCGCTCGTCGTCGAACCTCGCCGCGGCCTACGGCATTGCGGTCACCGGCGCGATGTTCATCGACACGGTGCTGATCGCGGTCGTCCTGCTGACGATGTGGAACTGGAACCGGTGGCTTGTCCTACGGCCTGCTCGCCGTCTTCTTCTCCATCGACCTGCTCTATTTCTCGGCCAATTTGCTCAAGGTGCCCGACGGCGGTTGGTTCCCGCTGCTGATCGGCGCCATCGCCTTCACCCTGCTGACCACCTGGGCGCGGGGCCGTCAGCTGATGATCGCCCGGATGAACGAGGCCAGCCTGCCGATCGAAATCTTCATCAAATCGGCCGCGACCAGCGCTGTTCGGGTGGCGGGCACCGCGGTGTTCATGACCAGCTCGGCGAGCGGGGTACCGCACGCGCTGCTCCACAATTTGAAGCACAACAAGGTGCTTCACGAGCGCATCATCCTGCTTACCGTGCGCATCGAGGATGTGCCGTTCATCCGCGGCAAGCAACGGCTCGAAATCAGCGACTATGGCTCGGGCTTCTTCCGCGTCGTGCTGCGCTACGGGTTCATGGAGGAGGTCGACGTGCCCGACGGCGCTGACCGAGCTCAAGGGTTGCGGGCCGCAATGCAAAATGATGGAGACCAGCTTCTTCCTCGCCCGCCAGACCCTCCACGCGAGCGCCAAGCCGGGGATGGCGATCTGGCGCGAAAAATTGTTCGCTTGGATGTTGCGCAATGCGGAAAGCGCGATGGAATTCTTCAAGCTGCCGACCAACCGCGTGGTCGAGCTTGGAAGCCAGGTGGAAATCTAGCCCGCTTCGATATCCGCCGTGCAACTTGCGCGCTTCCGCCGCATTGGCGCGGGATGGACCAGATCGCCTCGTGGGTCGCGACCGTCGCGACCATCCTCGCTGCCTGCATGACCGCATCCAACCTTGGGTGGCGCATCACCGGCACCGGCTTCATCGTCTTCACCGTCGGATCGATCGCCTGGCTCGCGGTCGGCCTGCTGACCGGTCAGCCGGCCCTGGTATGGACCAACATCGCGATGACCGGATTCAACCTGTTCGGCGTGTGGCGCTGGCTCGGCCGCCAGGCGAGCGTCGAGCATGGCGCCGAGCGCGCCGCGGCGACCAGCGAGCGCTTGCCCGGCGACACGCTGTTCCCGGCGTCTTTGCTGACCCGGGCCAAGCTCGTCGGGCAGGGCGGTGAAGCGCTTGGGACCCTCGTCGACGCGATGGTTGGATGACCGCAGCGGCAAGCTCGCTTATCTGGTCGTGACCGAAGGCGGCGTGGCCGGCATCGGCGAGCGTCTGCGGCGGGTCGACTGGAGCATTGCCGAGCTCGATGGTGAGCAGGTCCGGCTGGCGCTCGACGCCCGCGGTTTCACGCGCTTGCCCGAGCTCGACAAGGACAGATTGGCCGGGGCGATAGCATTGAGCGCTCTGATCGTCACCGCCGAGCTGGGCGCTGCCGACCTCGCCTGGCTCGACGGCCAGCGTCGCCGCCATTTCCCGCCCGAGCGCAATCAGCTGCCCGCGCATCTGACCATGTTCCATGCGCTGCCGCCTTCGGCCGAGGCCGAAGCGCGCACGCTGCTCGCGACGATCGCCGCACGAGCCGCCGCCGCGGCACTGGTCGCCGGCCTGATGAACCTCGGCGGAGGGGTCGCCTACCGGGTTGTTTCCGACGATCTCGATCGCGTCCGCGACGAGCTGGCGGTGCTTTCCACGGGCTGCTCAGCGCGCAGGACTGCGGTGGCTGGCGGCCGCATGTGACGATCCAGAACAAGGTCGCGCCGAAGATCGCGCGAACATTGCTGACGAGCTCGAGCGCGATTTCGAGCCGCGGCCGCTGGCGATCCGCGGCCTTGGCCTGCACCGCTATCTCGGCGGTCCGTGGGAGAGCTCGCGATTTATCCGTTCCGCGGCGCGACCTAGCTGACGTCGCCGACCCCGTCGCAGCTCAGCTCGAACGCGGCCAGTCCTGTTTCGAGCACCGAGGCGAGCATCGGCTGCTCGAGCAATTCGTTGATCGCGCGTCTGAGTCCCCTCGGCGACCAGGGCCGTCGCTTCCTCCATCGCCTCGTCCCAGTCGGCGGCCTCATAGGTGCCCGAGCCGACCCAGCTGAACGCCACGACTTCGGCAAGCTGGTCTTCGCCGAGATCCTCGAACACCGCCTGGAGCTCCTCCTCGACGCTGTCGTTGACCGTGTCGTCGAGCACCGAGAGTGCGCCTTCGTCCTCGTCGTCGATATTGTCGGCCGCCTCGCCGCCGTCATAATCGGTCGGGGTCTGGGCTTCATATTCGCGGGCCCGAAAGATGATCCGGCACAAGGTGTCGAGCGGCGTCAGCGGGTCCATCTATGTTGTACTCCTCGTTCGCAGCCTGAAACGAGGGCGGCACCCGCGGTTCCTCGCCTTGACCGAGGGTCGTGTCGCGCGCCGCGTTGACCGGTGCCGGAGCGGCACTTATATCCCGCGCCGCCCGTGCCTAGTTTTTGGCGCCGCGCGACGGCCCTTGGGGCGGAGTAGCTCAGCTGGTTAGAGCAGCGGAATCATAATCCGCGTGTCGGGGGTTCAAGTCCCTCCTCCGCTACCAGGCAGCCTTCAAGCCGCGACAGCGTGCAGGTAAATCTTGTCGAAGCCGCCGGCGGCTCGGAGTGCCGCCCAGTCGCCGGTGCGGTAGCGGCCGCGTTGGCTTTCGATGCAGCCTTCGACGGTGAGCGCCTTGAGCGTGCGGTTGACGTGGACCGTCGTCAGACCAGTCGCGTCGGCAATCTGTTCCTGGGTCAAAGGCCACTCAAAGCTTTCCGCCTGGCCGAGCCCGACGGCTTCGCAGCGCACTGCGAATTCGCACAGCAGATGCGCCACTCTCGCCTTTGCGTCGCGCCGCCCGACGTTCAGTACCCATTCGCGGAAAATCGATGCGTCGACGAGAGTGTCGCGCCACAATGCCTCGGCCAGCGCAGGCCGCTGCCGGGCCATCGCCCGAAGCCTGGACTTCGGGATCCACGCCACTTCGGCTTCGCTGATCGCCTGGACATTATGGTCCGCCAACGAAAGATGGAGATGCTGCAGGTCGAGAATGTCACCCGCGATGTGGAACGAAACGATTTGCCGGCCGCCGTCGGCCGTCACCTTGTTGCGGCAGGCATAGCCGGACAACAACAGGCAGCAGTTGGTCGGCTGGGCTCCCTGGCGGACCAGATAATGTCCGTTCCTGACTGTCTGGATCGTCGCGGGAAGGGCATTGATAGCTTGGCGATCGAGGTCGTCCAGTTCGGCTAATAATCCCAATTTCTTGCTTAGTACCGCCAGGGGATTCTGCTTGTCGTTCATCGGCTCGGTTCTCGTTTACGCAACTGCTTGTCGTATCAGGGCTTGATTTCTACGGCCTCGTCGAAGCGGACCGACCCGACCGGATTTCGATCCGCGTCGACAATGTCAATCCGGTGGCTGCCGGTCAGGTGGCCGTGCAAGACGGTTTCCGCGGCGAGCGCCCGCGCGGCTTTGACGGCATGTGCTTGCGCGGCTTCAACGTCGGCTAGTTCGGCACCCTCGTCGTCGAGAGTGATGTCATCGTTGAAGACTTGAAAATAATAGAGTGGCACCGCGCCGATTTAAGATCTTCCGGGACGCAAAACATTAACATGTGTGAGTGGATATCAACCCCGAAAAAGCAAAACGCCCGGATCGGTATGCGATCCGGGCGTCCTGCGTGACGATTGCTCGTCAGCCCCCTTTTGATTTGCCGCGCCGGAACGTCCCCAGCCGTTCTGTCGCAGCCCGACCCGCGGCCATCGGCCGGCGTGTTCGGTGAAGGTGGGTTATGCCGCACCGACCTTGCTGTCACTCGCGATTTCCGGATCCTGTGGTTTTTGTCACAGGCTGTGGCGACGCGGCCACAAGGCGCGGAGGTGGCGCTGTGGTTGCCAGCGCGTAACGCGCAACCTAGAGCGCGGCGCAATGCGCTGGTCCCGAGCATTTCTTCCAGTCCTCAAGGAAAGTCCCGCCGACGCCCAGATCGTCAGCCACAAGCTGATGCTGCGCGCGGGACTGGTGCGCCAGACGGCGGCCGGCATTTACGCCTGGCTGCCGCTCGGCTTCCGCGTGCTCCAGAAGATCGAGCAGATCGTGCGCGAGGAGCAGGACCGGGCCGGCGCGATCGAGATGCTGATGCCGACGCTGCAGCCGGCCGACCTGTGGCGGACGAGCGGCCGCTACGACGCCTATGGGCCAGAAATGCTTCGCATCACCGACCGCCACAAGCGCGAGATGCTGTACGGTCCGACAAATGAGGAAATGCTCACCGCGCTGTTCCGCGACGACGTCAATTCCTACCGCGACCTGCCGCGCACCCTCTATCATATCCAGTGGAAGTTCCGCGACGAGGTGCGCCCGCGTTTCGGCGTGATGCGCGGCCGCGAATTCCTGATGAAGGATGCTTATTCGTTCGACCTCGACGAGGCCGGCGCGCGCAACAGCTATTACACCCAGATGCTGGCCTATCTGCGCACCTTCCAGCGGCTCGGCATCCAGGCGGTGCCGATGAAGGCCGCTTCGGGTCCGATCGGCGGCGATCTCAGCCATGAGTTCATCGTCCTTGCCCCGACCGGCGAAAGCCAAGTGTTTTACGACGCGGCGTTCGAGGACTTCGACTGGAGCCAGTCGCAACTCGACTATGGTGATGAGGCCGGCCTCGAGCAGCTTTTCGAGCAAGTGAGCTCGACCTATGCCGCTACCGACGAGACTCATGACGAAGCGCGGTGGGGCGAGATCGGTGAAGACCGCCGCCGCACCGGGCGCGGCATCGAGGTCGGACACATTTTCTATTTCGGCACCAAATATTCGGACGCGATGGGGCTCAAGGTCTCGGGCAAGGACGGCAATTTCGTCACTCCGCACATGGGCAGCTACGGTGTCGGCGTGTCGCGGCTGGTCGGCGCGATCATCGAAGCGAGCCATGACGACAATGGCATCGTCTGGCCCGAAGCGGTCGCACCATGGCGCGTCGGCCTCGTAACCATGCGCGGCGATGACGAGGCCACGGTCGCCGCAGGAGATGCGGCGTACGCGCAGCTCCAGGCCGCCGATATCGAAACCCTGTATGACGACCGCGACGAGCGGGGCGGGGTGAAGCTTGGCTCGATGGATTTGATCGGCCTGCCGTGGCAGCTGATTCTCGGCCCGCGCGGCGTCGCTGCGGGCACCGCCGAGCTGAAGAATCGCGCCACCGGCGAGAAGCACGAGCTAAGCCTCGAAAGCGCGCTGGCGAGGCTGACCGCATGATCCTCAACCGCGCCGAGCGCATGCTGGCCCGCCGATATCTGCTTCCCGGCAAGGGCGAGGGGTTCATCTTCCTTGTCGCCTCGATCAGCCTGCTCGCGGTCGCGCTCGGAGTCGCCGCGCTGATCATCGTGATGAGCGTGATGAACGGCTTCCGCGCCGAGTTGTTCGACAAGATCGTCGGCTTGAACGGCCACGCCGTGATCCAGGGCTCGGGCGGCATGCTGCCCGACTGGAAGCGCATCGTCGTGGCTGCGCAGAAAAGCCCTGGCGTGACTTCCGCGCTGCCCTTGGTCGAGCAGCCGCTGATGGCCTCGTCTAACGGGCGGGTGGAAGGCGTACTCGTGCGCGGGATGCGCGTCGGGGACATCCGCGAGAACCCGGTGATTTCGGGCAATGTCGTCGCCGGCGATCTCAAATCCATCACCGCGCGCAGCGGCCGGGTGGCGATCGGCTCGCGCCTCGCCCAGGCGCTCGGCGTTTATCCCGGAAGCCAGTTCAGCCTGATCAGCCCGGAAGGCCGCTCGACCGTCGTCGGGACCGTCCCGCGGATTGTTTCCTACACCGTGGGCGCTGTCTTCGAGGTCGGTATCTACGATTACGACAAGGCCTTCATCGTTATGCCGATCGAGGACGCGCAGGACCTTCTCCTGCTCGGCGACAATGTCGGGATGATCGAGATACAGACTACCGACCCCGACCGCATCGAGGAGATATTGGCGCCGCTGGTGCCGGTGGTCCGCGGCAAGGGGTTGATCGTGGACTGGCGGCAGATGAACTCGGCGCTGTTCCAGGCGCTCGAAATCGAGCGGGTGGCGATGTTCGTGGTGCTGTCGCTGATCGTCCTGGTCGCCGTGTTCAACATCCTGTCGTCGCTGATTATGCTGGTCCGTGCCAAGACGCGCGACATCGCGATCCTTCGCACCATGGGGGCAAGCCGCGGCGGAATGATGAAAGTGTTCGTCACGGTCGGTGTGACCATCGGCTCGTTGGGCATCGTCCTCGGCCTCATCCTCGGCGCGATATTCCTCTTTTTCCGCCAGGGCGTGGTCAATGCGATCCAGGCGATGACCGGCGCCAATCTGTGGGACCCGACGGTGCGCGTGCTGACCGACCTGCCATCTAAAACCGACTGGTTCGAAGTCGCGGCGATCGTCATCACGGCGCTGATCCTGTCGTTCCTCGCGACGCTTTATCCGGCGTACAAGGCCGCCGGCACCGACCCGGTGCAGGTGCTTCGCTATGAGTGACCCGGTCCTCCAGACCAGCGGCCTCAAGCGCAGCTTCGTCCAGGGCGACGTCACCATCCATGTGCTGCGTGGAGTCGACTTGACCGTCGCGCCCGGAGAAATCGTTGCGCTGCTCGGCCCCTCAGGGTCGGGCAAGTCGACCCTGCTCCAGGCGGTCGGGATTGCTCGAAGGCGGGTTCGAAGGCTCGATCCGCCTCAAGGGCGAGGAGGCCGCCGAGCTCGACGATGACGGCCGCACGCGCCTGCGCCGTGAGCTTCTGGGCTTCGTCTATCAGTTCCACCATCTGCTGCCCGAGTTCAGCGCCCGCGAGAATGTTATCCTGCCGCAGCTGGTGCGGGACAATGCGCCCGAGGCGGCGGTCAGGCGCGCGACCGACCTTCTTACCACGCTCGGCCTCGGCGAGCGGCTCGAGCACCGGCCGGCGAAATTGTCCGGTGGCGAGCAGCAGCGCGTCGCGGTCGCGCGCGCTCTCGCCAACAAGCCGCCGCTGGTCCTTGCCGACGAGCCCACCGGCAACCTCGACGAAGCCACCGCCGATACGGTGTTTGCGCGAGTTCCTCGGCCTCGTCCGCGGCGAAGGCAGCGCGGCTTTGGTCGCGACCCACAATGAGCGGCTGGCGGCCAAAATGGACCGCGTGGTCCGGCTTCACGATGGGAAATTGGAATAGTGGAGCCGGGACCGCCACGGGACGTTAAGCCGCCCATGAAACAGATGAACTGGACGACGATTGCGCTGATCGGCGGGCTTTTGCTCCTCGTTCTGATGTTCGCTTATTTCGCGACCAATCGCGATCCCGATCAGGACAAGTTGAGCGACAGCCAGATTTCGGCCGACGGCGAGTCGGTCACCAGCGCCGAAAAGGCCTGCGCGTCCAAGGCGACGTACGATCTCATCAAGCGCGAGCTGTTCCGCCGCGCGGCGCAGCTGCGCGGGAGCGACAGCGCGGCCTACGACCAGCTTTCGGCCCATGCCGTGCTGCGCATGGAAAATCCGGTGATGGAAAATGAGGACGAAGAAACCCGCGCGGTGCAATGCTCGGGCTCGCTGTCGATCGACCTGCCGCCGGGGGTGGTCGTGGTTGGCGGACGGCGGACGCTGATGGCCGGCATCGATTATTCGGTCCAGCCGGCCGCCGACGGCAGCGGCAATGTCGTCCTGCTGCGCAATGCCGACGCGATCATCGCGCCGCTGGCGACGCTTTCCCGAGTCAGCCAGCCGGCGCCCCGCCCGGCGCCGTCCCCGGATGCGGGTTTCGACAGCCTCGGCCAACCGATGGGCAATGTGCCGCCCGACTCCTCGCCGCCGGCGGAGCGGCCCATCAACCAGCCGCCGCCGCCTTCGCGGGCGGAGCCGCAGCCACAGCCGCCGCAGACTGCACGAGCCAATCCGAGCTTCAATTGCGCCAATGCCCGTACCCGCGGTGAACGAGCGGTCTGCGCTGATTCCGGGCTCGCGTCGCTCGATCGCCAGATGGCGTCGCAATTCAACCGCGCGATGAGCCAGGCCGATCCGGCCCAGCGCGCGCTTCTGCAGCGCACTCGCTCGACATTTCTTAGCTACCGCGACCGCTGCGCTTCCGACGCCTGCATCGCCGACAGCTATAATGGCCGGATGCGCGAGATTTCGGACATCATGGCTGGCCGGTGGCGCCCGCGCTAAGCTGGGGATAAGTGTTCGGCCACGCTTTTCCGGCGCGGACGAGGCGCCCATAATCCGGCCGTGACCGCATCCTTCGTCCCGCTTCGAGTCCTTTCGTCCTTCACCATGCTCGAAGGGGCGATGGAGCCCAAGACGATCGCCGTGCGCGCGGCCGAGCTCGGCTTCCCGGCGGTCGCGCTGACCGACCGCAACGGCCTTTACGGCGCAATGCCGTTCAGCGCCGCCTGCTTCGAAAAAGGCGTCCAGCCGATCATCGGCGCCATGCTCGCGGTTGCGCGGCCCGCCGATATCGGCGGGGGAGGTTGCGACTGGCTGGCGCTGCTGGCCAAGGACGAGGAGGGCTATGCCAATCTCACCAAGCTCGTCTCGGCAGCGCATCTCGACCGCCCGATTACCGAGGAGCCGCATGTCGGGTTCGACGCGCTGCAAGCCCATAGCGACGGACTGATTGCACTCACCGCGGGCGCCGACGGAGCGCTCACCCGACTGCTCGGCCGAAGGGCAGGGCGCCGGCCGCGGAGCTTTATGCCGACCGTCTCCAGGCATTGTTCGGCGACCGTTTGTATATCGAGGTGTCGCGCCGCGGCGATCCGACTCGAGGAAGCCGCCGAAGAACGCATTGATCGACCTCGCCTACGCGCGCGACCTGCCGCTCGTCGCGACCAACCCCGCCGCCTACGCCGATCCGAGCTTCCACGCCGCGCACGACGCCATGCTGTGCATCGCCCATTCGGCCTATGTCGAGGAAGCCGACGCGGGTCACGTCGTCGAGCGAAACCTGGCTCAAGGACAGCGCGGCGATGGCCGCCTTGTTCGCCGACCTGCCCGAAGCGCTCGCCAACAGCGTCGTCGTCGCCCAGCGCTGCGCGGTCGCGGCGCCCGAGCGCAAGCCGATCCTGCCGCGGCTGAGCGACGACGAGGACGAGCAGCTGCGCCGCGATTCGCGCGCCGGACTTGGCGGAGCGCCTTGTCGCGCATTCCGGCCGATGATCCGGAAAGCCTATCGCGAACCGCCTCGATTATGAGCTCGAGGTGATCACCTCGATGGGCTTCGCGGGCTATTTCCTGATCGTCGCCGACTTCATCAAATGGGCCAAGGCGAACGACATCCCGGTCGGGCCCGGGCGCGGCTCCGGCGCCGGCTCGGTGGTCGCGTGGGCGCTGACCATCACCGACCTCGACCCGATCCCGCTCGGGCTGTTGTTCGAACGCTTCCTCAACCCCGAGCGCGTGTCGATGCCCGATTTCGACATCGATTTCTGCGAAACCCACCGCGACAAGGTGATCACCTACGTCCAGTCGAAATACGGCCGCGACCGCGTGGCGCAGATCATCACCTTCGGCCGCCTGAAGGCCCGCGCCGTGCTCAAGGACACCGGGCGAGTGCTGCAGATGAGCTACGGCCAGGTCGACCGCCTCGCCAAGCTCATTCCCAATCACCCGACCGACCCGTGGACGCTCGAGCGCTGCCTTGGCCGCGCGCGTGACAAGCAGGGCGGGGCGCTGCCCGGAGTGCCCGAGCTGATCGCCGAATATCGCGGCGACGCCGACGTCAAGCGGCTGATCGACCTGGCGATGAAGCTCGAAGGCCTGCCGCGCCACGCCTCGACCCACGCCGCCGGCGTGGTCATCGGCGATCGGCCGCTCGACGAGCTGGTGCCGCTCTACCGCGACCCGCGCTCGGACATGCCGGTGACGCAGTTCGACATGAAATATGTCGAGGCCGCGGGGCTGGTGAAGTTCGACTTCCTCGGGCTCAAGACACTGTCGGTGCTGAAGGAAGGCCAGCGCCTGCTGGCCGAACAAGGGGTCGAGGTCGATTACACCGCGCTGCCGTGGGACGATCCGGCGGTTTATGAGCTGCTCCAGCGCGGCGACACCGTCGGCGTGTTCCAGCTCGAATCCGAAGGCATGCGGCGGACGCTTGCCGGCGTCCGGCCGACCGGTTTCGGCGACATCATCGCGCTGGTTTCGCTCTATCGCCCGGGCCCGATGGACAACATTCCGTTGTTCGGCGACCGCAAGAACGGCCGCGCCGAGCTCGCTTACCCGCACCCGCTGCTCGAAGGCGTGCTCGGCGAAACCTACGGCATCTTCGTCTATCAGGAGCAGGTGATGGAGGCGGCGCGGGTGCTCGCCGGCTACTCGCTCGGCGACGCCGACCTGCTGCGCCGGGCGATGGGCAAGAAGATCCAGTCGGAGATGGACGCCCAGCGCGCGCGCTTCGTCGAGGGCTGCGCGAACGTGAACGCGATCGAGGCCCCCAAGGCTAACGAGCTGTTCGACTTGATCGACAAGTTCGCCGGCTACGGCTTCAACAAGAGCGCACGCCGCGGGCTACGCGCTGATCGCCTACCAGACCGCCTGGCTCAAGGCCCATCACCGGCCTGAATTCTACGCCGCCTCGATGAGCTTCGACATGGCGCTGACCGACAAGCTCGGCCTGTTCGTCGAGGACATGCGCCGCGGCGGGGTCGAATGCCTGCCGCCCGATATCAACGCCAGCGACGCCGCGTTCACGGTCGAAGACGGCGCTGTCCGCTACGCGCTCGGCGCGCTCAAGAACGTCGGCGAGAAAGCGATGGAGGCGCTGGTCGAGGAGCGCGAGCGCGGCGGCGCCGTTCAGCAGCCTCGAGGATTTCGCGGCGCGCATCGACCCGGGCATGCTCAATCGCCGCCAGCTCGAAAGCCTTGCCGCGGCCGGCGCGTTCGACAGCCTCGGGCATGATCGGGCGCGGCTATTCGCCGCCGCCGAGACGATCCTCGCCCATGCCGCAAGCGCGCACGAGCAGCGAACCAGCGGCCAGGCGGGGCTGTTCGGCGGGGACGCGGGCGAGCAGCCGCCGATCCGGCTGCCGCGCGACGCCTCCTGGACGCTGGCCGAGCGAATGACGGCGGAGCGCGACGCCTTCGGCTTCTATTATTCGGCGCATCCGGTCGACGCCCATCGCCATGTGCTCGACGCGCACAAGGTGCGCAGCTTCGCCGAGCTTGCCGAGATCCGCATGGAGGAAGGCCAGCGCACCGCCGCGACCATGGCCGGGCTGGTCGAGGAAGCTCGCTGGCGCACGTCGGCGCAGGGGGCGGCGCTACATGCTGGCGACATTGAGCGACCGCTCCGGCCAGTTCGTCGTCAGCGCGTTCGACGACGAAGCGTGCGCGGCGCTCGAGGCAGCGGCCAAGGCCGGCGCCTGCGCTCTGCTGACGGTCGAGCTCGACCGCCGCGCCGGCGACGAGTTGCCGCGAGTGACCGTACGCAGGCTCGAGCCGCTCGAAGCACTCGCGCGGCGGACGCGTCTGCAATTGACCGTCCGCGTCGACGAAGCCGCGTTGGTCGAGCGCATTGCCGCCGAGCTGACGTCCGCTCGCGGCGCCGGCACCGGGCTCGTGCGATTGCTGGTGCGGCTCGAAGCTGGCGGCGAGGCGACCGTCATCGCCGGCCGCGACTTCCGCCTCGACGGCGAGCTGGCCGAGCGCATCGACGCGTATCGCCGGCGAAGGCTCGCGCCGAGTTGGCAGCGCAGGAGCCGCCGAAGCTGGCGCTGGTCGGTTAGGCGTCATTTGCGAGGAGCGAAGCGGTTTCGCTCCTCGCGATGATTCGGTCTAGGCCATCCAGAAGCCGTCGCGGTTGACGAGCGTGGTGATCCGGCCGTTCTGCTGCTCGGTCAGATCCTGCTTGAATTTCGGGAAGACCTGCTCCTCTTCCATATGCGCGTGGCGCGACACGGCGGTGCGGAACTCGCGCACCGTTTCCAGCCAGTTGGGCGAGTCCGCGCCCATCTCGTGGAGTTCGTAGAGGAACGTCTTGACCTCGCCATGCTCGACCTCGAGCTGGTCGGCCTCGACCTGGATGCTGGCTTCGCGCAGCGCCGGATAGACGACCATTTCCTCCTGGTGCGCATGCTTGTCGAGCGCATGGGTGAGCTTGGTCAGGAGCATCTTGCGCTTGAAGGTCTGGGTCTGGTCGGTCGCCAGCATCTTGTCGAAGATGCGCCAGCGCCAGCTCATGCTCGGTGGCGAGGATTTCGTCCCAGTCGCCGGCCATGGCTTCCATGCCCTGCATCAGCGCCTTGCGGCCGAAATTGGCCGCCATGCCGATGGCCACGCCGGCGAGCGCGGCGCCAAGCACCGGGCCGGCGCCGTCGCCGAAGGAAAAGGCGCTGCGATCGCTGCTGCTGCGGCCACCCTGGCTGCGGTTGGAGGTCGTGCTTCGGCTGCTGCGGCTGCCGCCGTTGCTGCGGTTGCCGCGGCGGTCGTGCGCTGCTGCCGCGAGTGCCGCTGGACGATCGGTTGGAAGTACGCGTGGCCATCTTATTCTCCTTGGAATGACATGTCCGCCAAACGGTCGGAGCAGGCCGCACGTTCCAGCAGTTTCGCAAAGGCTAGAGCGAGTTAGCCGGTTCCGGCGGCAGCTCGGCTTGTTCGGGCGGCGGAGCGGATTCCTCGATCGGCACCGTTTCCTCCGGGCCGCTCAGCGGCTCGTCCGCCGATGGGAGCGTCTCGACCGCTTCTTCTAGCGAGGGCGCAGGAAGCGGCCTCGCGGTTTCATACTCCTCGCCAGGGCAGCGGGCGCGGCGCTTGCCGGGTCGTCGGCGGCGACTTGTTCACCGGCGCGGCCGCTCCGCCGTAGACGCAGGCGTCAAGCCGGTCGCGACCGACCACGCCAATGCGCGCGGTCGAGCGTGTTGCCATAGCGGCGGGTGAAGCCCTTGGGCGCCACCGCGCCGCGCTTCTTGGGCAGCGGCAGCACCGCGGCGATCCGCGCCGCTTCGGTTGCGCTCATCGCGCTCGCGTCATGGCCGAAGTAGCGCTGCGACCCGGCATTGACGCCGTAGGTGCCGATGCCGGTCTCGGCGAGGTTGAGATAGACCTCCATGATCCGCGGCTTGCCCCACAATTGCTCGATCAGGAACGTGAACCACGCCTCGGCGCCCTTGCGCACATAGCCGCCGCCTTGCCACAGGAAGGCGTTCTTGGCGGTCTGCTGGCTGATCGTCGAGCCGCCGCGGATGCGCCCGCCCGCTGGCGTTGCGCTTCATCGCGTCTTCGATCGCTTCCAGATCGAACCCGTTGTGGCTGCAGAATTTGCTGTCCTCGGCGGCGATCGCGGCGCGGACCATGTCGCGGTCGATCTCCCGCAGCGCCATCCAGTCACGCTTCGCTCCGCGTCCGGCGAAGACGTCGCCAAGCATGGTCGCGGTCGTCGGCGGGGGAACGAAGCGATAGAGAAGCACCCACAGGATCGAGAGAAGCAGCAACGCCAGGATGATCTTGGCGACCCAGCCGAAAAAGCGCCCAACGGCCGAGCCCTTACGCTTGCGCTTGTAGCGCGGGATCGGGGAGGTCGGCGATCGGGCCATCGCCGCCACTAGCCGCCCCGGCTTATCCAAGACAAGCAAAGCCTCCCGCCTTGCCGCACTGCAGCGCAGCATTTACATCGCCTTCATGACCTCGACCAACGACATCCGCCGCAGCTTCCTCGATTATTTCGAGGGCCAGGGCCACGCGCGCGTGCCGTCGGCGCCGCTGGTTCCGCACAACGACCCGACGTTGATGTTCGTCAACGCGGGGATGGTGCCGTTCAAGAACGTCTTCACCGGCCTGGAAACGCGGCCTTATCAGACCGCCGCCAGCAGCCAGAAATGCGTCCGCGCCGGCGGCAAGCACAACGACCTCGACAATGTCGGCTACACCGCGCGCCATCACACTTTCTTCGAGATGCTCGGCAATTTCTCGTTCGGCGATTATTTCAAGGACCAGGCGATCACGCACGCCTGGACGCTGCTGACGAAGGAATGGGGCCTCTCGCCGGACCGGCTCACGGCTACCGTCTATCATAATGACGACCAGGCGTTCGACCTGTGGAAGTCGATCACCGGACTGCCCGAAAGCCGCATCATCCGCATCGCCACCAAGGACAATTTCTGGGCGATGGGCGCCGACGGGCCGAGCGGGCCGTGTTCGGAAATCTTCTACGACCACGGCGACCACATCCCCGGCGGCCCGCCCGGCTCGCCCGACGAGGACGGCGACCGCTTCGTCGAGATCTGGAACCTCGTGTTCATGCAGTTCCTGCAGGAAAATGACGAGATTGTCGCCGACCTGCCCAAGCCGTCCATCGACACCGGCATGGGCCTCGAGCGTGTCGCTGCCGTGATGCAGGGCGTCACCGACAATTATGACACCGACATATTCAAGGCGCTGATCCACGCCAGCGAGGAGCTGACCAAGACCCGCGCCGAGGGCGAAAACCAGGCCAGCCACCGCGTCATCGCCGACCATCTGCGCGCTTCGGGCTTCCTCGTCGCCGACGGGGTTCTGCCGGCCAACGAAGGGCGCGGCTACGTGCTGCGGCGGATCATGCGCCGCGCGATGCGTCACGCCCACCTGCTCGGTGCCGAGGACCCGCTGATGCATCGGCTGGTCCCGGCGCTGGTCGCGGAGATGGGCGCGGCCTACCCCGAGCTGGTCCGCGCCCAGCCGTTGCTCGAAGCGACCCTGGCGCAGGAGGAAACCCGCTTCCGCCAGACGCTCGCCAACGGCCTCAAGCTGCTCGACGAGGAAACCGCGACCATGGCGGCCGGCGGCACTCTGCCCGGCGAGACCGCGTTCAAGCTCTACGACACGTTCGGCTTCCCCTACGATCTGACCGAAGACGCGCTGCGCGCGCGCGGGCTCGAGGTCGACCGGGCCGGCTTCGACGCGGCGATGGAGCGGCAGAAGGCCGCCGCCCGCGCGGCGTGGAAGGGGTCGGGCGAAACCGCGTCGGACGATCTGTGGTTCGACCTCGCCGAGGAACATGGCGCGACCGAATTCACCGGCTATTCGGGCGACGAAGGCGAGGGCGTGGTGCTGGCAATCGTCAGCGACGGCGCGCTGGTGCAGCGCGCCGAAGAGGGCGATGACGGTCGACGTCGCTGCGTCAACCAGACGCCTTTCTACGGCGAAAGCGGCGGGCAGGTCGGTGACGCCGGAAAGCTTGAGCAACCCCAAAGGCTTCGAAGGCGTTGGTCGAGGACACGTCAAAGCCGCTGGGTAAGCTTCACGCGCTGCGCACGCGGATCGCCAAGGGCGCGTTGGCGGTCGGCGACACGGTCCATCAGGCGGTCGATACCGCGCGCCGCGACCGCGTCCGCGCCAACCACAGCGCGACGCATCTGCTCCACGCCGCGCTGCGCCACCGCCTCGGCACCCATGTCACGCAGAAAGGCAGTCTGGTCGCCGAGGACCGGCTGCGCTTCGATTTCTCGCACAACAGCGCCTTGTCGGCCGACGACATCGCCGCGGTCGAGGCCGAGGTGAACCGCCACATCCGCCACAACCAGCCGGTGGTGACCCGGCTGATGACGCCCGACGACGCGATCGGCGCCGGCGCGATGGCGCTGTTCGGCGAAAAATACGGCGACGAGGTCCGCGTCCTGTCGATGGGCAAGGGCGACGACAGCGATTATTCGGTCGAATTGTGCGGCGGCACCCACGTCAACGCGCTTGGCGACATCCAATTGCTCAAGATCATCGCCGAAAGCGCGGTATCCTCGGGCGTCCGGCGGATCGAGGCGCTGACCGGCGAGGCCGCGCGGCAATGGCTCAATGCACGCGACCACAAGCTGCGCGAGGCGGCGGCGACGCTCAAAAGCTCGCCGGACGAGGTTCCGGCGCGGATCGCGGCGCTGGTCGAGGAGCGCCGCCGGCTCGAGCGCGAGCTCGCCGACGCCAAAAAGGCGCTGGCGATGGGCGGCGGGGCGGCCAGGGCGGATGCCGCCGGGCCGGAGCAGGTGGGCGGCCATGCGTTCCTCGGGCAGGTCGTGAATGGTCTCGATCCCAAGGACTTGCGATCGACCGTTGATACGATGAAGCAGCGCGTCGGCTCAGGCATCGCAGCCCTGGTCGCGGTCAATGAAGGGCGCGCAAGCGTCGCTGTCGGCGTCACTGACGATCTTTCGGCTCAGTTGAGCGCGGTAGACCTGGTCAAGGCTGCGGTCGCGGCGCTTGGAGGGCAGGGCGGCGGCGGGCGTCCCGACATGGCTCAGGGGGGCGGCCCGGATGGCGCAAAGGCCGAAGAGGCGCTCGCCGCGGTCAGGGACGCGTTGGAGAAGGTGACGGCTTAGATTGCTGGGCCCGGTCTCTTAGCCTCCGCCCGCCGAGCCTCGGCTCGACCACAAGTTCCGCATCGGCCTTGATCTGGGCGCGCAGTTCGTCGCGTTTCTCGTGGATCGACGCGATCACCGGGCCCATGGGCACGCCAAGATCGACCAGCACCGCCTCCGACAGCTGCAGCGAGGCTTCGAGCGTCTCCGGGACAGCATCGGTGGCGCCTGCTCGGTAAAGCTTGGCGGCATGCTCCGCATCGCGCGCGCGGGCGACGATCGGCAAGGCGGGGAACATGGCCCGCAGCTGGCGCGTCAGCCGGTTGACCAGCACGGGATTGTCCATGGTCAGGATGAATGCGCTGGGTTCGCGATCGCGCAGCCGGTCGAGCAACTCGGGATGGGAGACGTCGCCGAACAACACGTCGTAGCCCCTTGCACGCGCTGCAGCGACGCCGTCGATATCGGAATCGATGGCCAGATAGTCCTTGTCGTGAGCCTCAAGCATGTCGGCCACCATGCAGCCGACGCGGCCGAAGCCGAGGACGATGACCTGACCCAGCTCGGCCGTTTCGAGCGAGGCGGCCATTCTGCCGGCGAATTCCTGGCCCGCCACCTGACGCCCGGCGAGCCGGCCGAGACTGGCAAGCAGCGGCGTGACGGTCAGGCCGATTGCGGTGACGATCTGCCAGAAAGCCGCGGTCTGCGGCGCAATCAGCTGCGCCGCGCTGGCCGCCGCAAGAACGATCAACGTCGTTTCGGACGGCGAGGCCATCAGCACGCCGGTTTCGGCAGCCACGGCAATTGGCGCGCCATTGAGGCGCAGAAGGGTCGCGGTGACGATCGACTTGACCAGCAACACCGCGACGATGGCCGCGAGAAGCTCCTGCCAGTTGACGAAGAGCTGTTGCAGGTTGACGCTCATTCCGACCGTGATCAGGAAAATGCCGAGGCCAAGCCCCCTGATCGGCGCCGTCATCACTTCGACCTCGCCGCGATATTCTGTCTCCGCGATCACGATCCCGGCGATCAGGGCGCCGAGCACGAGGGAGAAACCGATTGCCGAGGTGATCAGGCTGGCGATGATCACCACCAACAAGCAGGCCGAGAGGAACAGCTCCGGGCTTTTGGTCCGCGCGGCCTGGGCGAACAGGATCGGTAGAAGCAAGCGTCCAAGCACGAGCATGCCCACCGCGGCGACGCCGCCGAGAGCCATCGTCGTGACCAGTGAGCCTACACCGTCGTTGCCGGCCAAGGGCGCCATCGCACCGAGGGCGAACACGATCGGCACCAGCGCGACGTCCTCGAATAGGAGCATGCCCAGCGCCGACCGGCCGACTGGACTGTGCGTACCGACCAGCGGGATCACAAGTGCAGTCGACGACAATGCCAGTGCGAGCCCGAGGCCGATGGCGCCTGCTACCCCCTGACCCATTAAGTACAGCCCGAAGCCGATCAGCGCCGCGGACGCGAGCAGTTCCGCCGCGCCAACCCCGAACACCAACCGGCGCATCGTCCACAACCGGCGGAACGACAGCTCGAGGCCGATCGAGAACAACAGCAGCACGATTCCGAACTCGGCGAACGGCTCGATCGACTCCGGGTTCGAGATGGTGACGTAATTGAGCCACTCGTAGCGATCCGAAAATGCGCCAAGCGCCGAAGGGCCGACGGCCACGCCGATCAGGATGAAGCCGATGATCGGGCTGATCCGAAAGCGCGCGAAGGCCGGGATGACGAGGCCTGCGGCGCCGAGGATGACCAAAGCGTCGCTAAACCCGGATGTGCTGAATTCCTGCGGCGTCACGTCCGGTCTTTAGACAGCAGATGCGCTGTCTGTCACCCGTCGGGGGACAGGGCGGGCGCTTTCAAAACGGGCGCCGCTATGCGAGCGTGACGTCATGGCGTCACAAGGAAGAAGGGGCGGGTCGCCGGCGAGCGATCACGACGCGATCATCGTCGGTGGAGGGCCAGCGGGGATGATGGCCGGCCTGCTGTTCGCGCGCGCCGGATGCCGCGTCCTGGTGCTCGAGAAACACGCCGATTTCTTTCGCGATTTCCGCGGCGACACGGTCCATCCCTCGACCATGGAAATTCTCGACCAGCTTGGAATACTGGAGCGCTTTCTCAAGCGCCCGCACAGCAAAGTCGACCGCGCCGAAATACGCCTCGCCGGACGCGACTGGATCATCGGCGATCTGTCCAGGCTCGATACGCCGGCCCCGTTCATCGCCTTCATGCCGCAATGGGAGTTCCTCGATTTCCTGCGCCAGGAAGCGAAGGCCTATCCTGGCTTCGATCTTGCCATGAATGCTCCGGTCGATGGGTTCACCGAAGATGCGGGCCGGATCGCCGGAGTGCGGCTCGGCGACGGGCGCGAATTCCGTTCGCGTCTGGTGATCGCCGCCGACGGCCGCTCGTCGATCGTTCGCCGCACCGGGATGCTCCAGGTGGAAACGCTGGGCGCGCCGATGGATATTTTGTGGTTCCGCGTCGGCAAGGTCGAGAATGGCGGCGGCGCACTACGCGGAAGCTTCGAGCGCGGACGGCTCGCGGTGCTGATCGACCGCGGCGATTATTGGCAATGCGCGCTGGTCATCCCGAAGGGCGGCGTCGATGCGCTGAAAGCGCGGGGGCTCGAGCATGTGCGATCGCTGATCGCCGATGCCGCGCCCGATCTGGACTTGGGCGAGATCGATGCGTGGGAAGATTTCCACTTGCTCAGCGTCTCGCTCGATCGCCTGACCAGCTGGCATCGAGCCGGGACTGCTCGCGATCGGGGACGCCGCTCACGCCATGTCGCCGATTGGCGGTGTCGGCATCAATCTCGCCATCCAGGACGCGGTCGCCGCCGCCAACGCGCTTGCCGGGCCGCTGGCAAGCGGGGAGGCGGTCGACGCGCTGCTCCACAAGGTCCAGGATCGCCGCTTGTTCCCGACGCGTGTCGTCCAGGCCGGCCAGAAGCTCGTGCAAGACCGGATTATCGGACGCCTGCTCAAGCCAGGGCCGCCCCTCGCTCAGGCGCCGCTACCGATCCGCTTGCTCGGCCGATTTCCGCTTCTGCGCCGGATTCCCGGGCGGATGGTCGGGCTCGGCATCAGGCGCGAGCGGGTTCGCTCTCCCGAGGCTGCCCGGACGCCATAGCAGTCTCCAGATTGGCGCGGATCGCCTCGAAGAATTGCTCGGTCGTCATCCACGACTGGTCGGGTCCGACGAGGATCGCGAGGTCCTTGGTCATCTGGCCGTTCTCGACCGTCTCGACGCACACCCGCTCGAGCGTCTCGGCAAAGCGGACGACTTCGGGCGTGTCGTCGAACTTGCCGCGATATTTGAGCCCGCCGGTCCACGCGAAAATCGAGGCGATCGGGTTGGTCGAGGTCGCCTTGCCTTGCTGGTGCATCCGGTAATGCCGGGTGACGGTGCCATGCGCCGCCTCCGCCTCGACCGTCTTGCCGTCGGGCGTGGTCAGGACCGAGGTCATCAGCCCGAGTGAACCGAAGCCCTGGGCGACCTGGTCCGACTGGACGTCGCCGTCGTAATTCTTGCACGCCCACACGAACTTGCCGCTCCACTTCAAGGCGGAGGCGACCATGTCGTCGATCAGACGATGCTGATATTCAATCCCCAGTTCGTCGAACTTCGCCTTGTAATCGCTCTCGAAAATCTCCTGGAAGATATCCTTGAAGCGGCCGTCATAGGCTTTGAGGATGGTGTTCTTGGTGCTCAGATACACCGGCCAGCCGCGCGTCAGCCCGAAGTTCAGGCAGGCGTGGGCGAAATCGCGGATCGAGGCGTCAAGGTTGTACATGCCCATGGCGACGCCCGGGCTTGGATAGTCGAACACTTCATGCTCGATCTCCTGGCCGTCTTCGCCGACCCACTTCATCGTCAGTTTGCCCTTGCCTGGGACGAGGAAGTCGGTCGCCTTATACTGGTCGGCAAAGGCGTGGCGGCCGACGACGATCGGGTCGGTCCAGCCGGGGATCAACCGCGGCACGTTCGAGATCACGATCGGCTCGCGGAAGACGACGCCGCCGAGGATGTTGCGGATCGTGCCGTTGGGCGATTTCCACATTTTCTTGAGCTTGAATTCCTCGACCCGCGCCTCGTCGGGCGTGATGGTCGCGCATTTGACGCCGACGCCATGCTGCTTGATCGCATTGGCGGCATCGACCGTCACCTTGTCGTCGGTCGCGTCGCGGTTCTCGATCGACAGGTCGTAATAGAGCAGTTCGACGTCGAGATAGGGTTGGATCAGCCGCTCGCGGATCCATTGCCAGATGATCCGCGTCATCTCGTCGCCGTCGAGCTCGACGAGCGGGTTCTTCACCTTGATCTTGGCCATGCGGGTTCCTGCTGATTTGGGGTTGGCGCGGCCTTAAGATGGGCAGCCGATAGAGGCAATGCGTTGTGCGTATTGGCCCCGCGCATTAAAGAGCCGCGATGCCCCAATTGAAGCAACCCGACGGTCCGCTGACCACGAACGTCAAATGGCGTTTCCCCGCGGTCCATCCCGAAGGACGCAAGTTCGTCGTCGGCGCGGGATTCATCGCGCTCACTGCCTATTGGCTCCTCGGCCCGTTCTTCGGCTGGATCCTGATCGGCCTGACGATCTGGGTCGCCGCGTTCTTCCGCGATCCCATTCGCACGACGCCCCGAGGCGACAATTTTATCGTCGCGCCGGCTGACGGGCTGATCACGCTGATTTCCAAGGTGCCGCCGCCGCCCCAGCTCAAGGGCGCCGATGCGCTGCCCGACGGGGAATATACTCGCGTGTCGATTTTCATGAGCGTGTTCGATGTCCACATCAATCGCGCGCCCATTTCCGGGCGGATTGCGCGGATCGTCTATGTGCCGGGCAAGTTCCTCAACGCCGACCTCGACAAGGCGAGCGAGGACAATGAGCGGCAATATTTCCTGATTGAGCGCGCCGACGGCCTGAAAGTGGGAATGACGCAGATCGCCGGGCTGGTCGCGCGGCGGATCCTCGCTTTTGCACGGCAGGGCGACATGGTCGAGGCCGGCCAGCGCGTCGGGTCTGATCCGCTTCGGCAGCCGGGTCGACGTTTATCTGCCGGCGGGCACCGCGCCCAAGGTGCTGCTCGGGCAGCGCGCGATTGCGGGCGAGACGATCTTGGGTGAAGTCGGCGCGGATGCGGGCCTGACGGGCATCAGCCAGTGAGCGAAACCGGGCGGCCGGTCGGCGGCATTCCGCTGCGCGCCCTAGCGCCCAACGCAATTACGGCCCTGGCGCTGTGCTTCGGCCTGACCGGTGTGCGCTTCGGCATCGATGAGCAATGGGGCCGGTCGATCGGCTGCATCATCCTTGCCGGCGTGCTCGACGGGATGGACGGGCGAGTTGCGCGGCTGCTCCGCGCCAACAGCAAGTTCGGGGCCGAGCTGGATTCGCTGAGCGACAATATCGCGTTCGGCACCGCGCCGGCGCTAATCCTGTTCCTGTGGTCGCTGCAGTCGGCGCCTAGTTTCGGCTGGACGGTCGCGCTGGCGCTCGCGGTCGGCTGCGCGCTGCGGCTGGCGCGGTTCAATGCACGGATCGACGCCGGGCCCCAGCCGCACAAGGAAGCCGGTTACAACACGGGGGTTCCGGCGCCGGTCGGGGCAGGGCTGGCGTTCGTCCCGATGTACTTGTGGCTGATCACCGGCAATGACGGCTTCCGCAGCTGGATGCTGGTGATGCCGTGGACCCTGTTCATCGCGGTGCTGATGATTTCCAGCGTGCCGACCTACACCTGGTCGTCGATCCGGATTCGCCGTGGGTGGCGGCTGCTGGCGCTTGCGGGTCTAGTGCTGCTTGGCGCGGCCCTCCTCAACGAGCCGTGGCTGACGCTGCTCGCAATCTCGGTCGTCTATCTGGCGACGCTGCCGTTCGCGCTGGTAACGTATGCCAGGATCAAGCGGCGGCGCGCATCCGGGGAGCGGCGCGCATAGGCCGCGCTGCGCGCGTCCTGGCGCGGCCGCGAACAGCGACAGCCCGAGGCCGTGCTGATGCGAATGACGCGCCCTTGAGGGCAGCGGCGATCTTCGCGCCGCTTTCCTCAAGCATGGCGGCACCGATAACCACCAAAAGCCACAAAGTAGCGAGAAAGGTGAGAGTGCCGAGAGCTGCCATCATCGCAATTTGATCCTTATTGGAAGCCTGAACCCTTGCCGGACTGCTTTTGTTCCGCCGCTGGGTCATGCGCCTCGGTGGAAGGCGTAATGTTCCCTGTTTGTTCTATAATGTCAAGGCAGCTGTCCGAAGTCACGTCCGCAACTCCGCCAAACCCTTGAACCTGGCGCATTGTTCGGCTAGTGGCCCGGCCATCCCACAGGCGGAGCTTACATCCCGGTGCCGGCCCACAAGGCCGGTGACATGGCTGCGCCGAGGTTAAACCGGAAGGAGACTATCTTATGGCGACCACCGTCGTCACCATTCAGCAATTCCTCGAGGCCGGGGCGCATTTCGGCCACCAGACCCACCGCTGGAACCCGAAGATGAAATCGTACATCTTCGGCGACCGCAACGGCGTCCACATCATCGACCTGTCGCAGTCGGTGCCGTTGTTCGCGCGGGCGCTGGAGTTCATCCAGTCGACCGTCGCGCGCGGCGGCAAGGTGCTGTTCGTCGGCACCAAGCGCCAGGCGCAGGACCCGATTTCGCAGGCGGCGCTCGCCAGCGGCCAGCATTTCGTCAACCATCGCTGGCTTGGCGGAATGCTGACCAACTGGAAGACCATTTCCAACTCGATCAAGCGGCTCAAGACGCTCGAGGAGCAGCTTGGCGGCGACACCGCCGGCCTGACCAAGAAGGAAGTGCTCCAGCTGACCCGCGAGCGCGACAAGCTCGAGAAGAGCCTTGGCGGCATCCGCGACATGGGCGGGCTTCCCGACGTCATGTTCGTCATCGACACCAACAAGGAAGAGCTCGCGATCAAGGAGGCCAATGTGCTCGGCATTCCCGTCGTCGCGGTGCTCGATTCGAACAGCGACCCGAGCGGCATCGCCTTCCCGGTCCCGGGCAATGACGACGCCAGCCGCGCGATCCGCCTTTATTGCGATGCCGTGGCCCAGGCAGTCGGCGAAGGCCGCAGCGGAAACGCACAGGCGAGCGGCGTTGACATCGGATCGATGGAAGAGCCGCCGGTCGAGGCCGCGCTCGAAGCGTAACCGTTCCTCCCCTCCCGCTTGCGGGAGGGGATCGAGGGGTGGGCCTGTTCATTCAGGCTTCCATCCCACATTCCCACCCCCAGCCCCTCCCGCGAGCGGGAGGGGAGCTAAGAGGAAAAACAGACATGGCTGAGATCACGGCCGCAAGCGTCAAGGAACTGCGTGAGCGCACCGGCGCCGGCATGATGGATTGCAAGAAGGCGCTGGGCGAGAACCAGGGCGACATGGAAGCGGCGATCGACTGGCTGCGCACCAAAGGCCTCGCCGCCGCCGCCAAGAAGGCCGGCCGCACGGCCGCCGAAGGCCTCGTCGGGGTCGCCGTCGAGGGCACTCGCGGCGCTGTCGTCGAAGTCAATTCGGAGACCGATTTCGTCGCCAAGAACGAGCAGTTCCAGCAATTCGTCGCGCGATGTCGCCAAGCTTGCGCTGGCCAGCGGCAACGATGTCGAGGCGCTCAAGGGCGCGGCCTATCCCGAGCGGCGGGACGGTCGAGGAGAAGCTGACCGAGAACATCGCGACGATCGGCGAGAACCAGTCGCTGCGGCGCACGGCGGTGCTCGAAGTGAGCGAAGGCGCGGTCGTGTCCTACGTCCACAATCAGGTCGCACCCGGAATGGGCAAGATCGGCGTGCTTGTCGCGCTTGAAGGCTCCGCGCCGGCCGAGACCCTGCAGACGCTCGGCAAGCAGCTGGCGATGCACATCGCGGCCGCCAATCCGCTGGCGCTCAACGCCGACGAGCTCGACGCCGAGCTGATCGAGCGCGAGCGCGGCATCGCCAGCGAAAAGGCGAAGGAAAGCGGCAAGCCCGCCAACATCGTCGAGAAAATGGTCGAAGGCGCGATCGCCAAGTTCAAAAAGGAAAGCGCGCTGCTGTCGCAGCTGTTCGTGATGGACAACAAGACGCCGGTCGCGGACGTCGTCAGCGGCGCCGCCAAGGAATGCGGCGCGCCGGTCCACCTGAAGGCGTTCAAGCGCTTCCAGCTCGGCGAGGGCATCGAGAAAAAGGAAAGCGACTTCGCCGCTGAAGTCGCGGCTGCCGCGGGAACGAGCAAGGCTGAGCCCGTCGCGTAGCGGCAACCTTCGCGCTTAGCAGTTGGCAACCGGGCGGCCGCGCCATAAAGCGTGGCCGCCCTTGCTGTTTCAAGAACAGGACGCCCGCTCGCCGATGACCCGCCCGCGCTTCAACCGGATCCTGCTCAAGCTGTCGGGCGAAGCGCTGATGGGGCAGGGCCAGTTCGGCATCGATCCCGACGCGGTCGCCGCGCTAGCCGCGGAGATTGCGGCGGCAAAGACCGCCTGCCCGGGCCTGTGCCTGGTCGTTGGCGGCGGCAACATCTTTCGCGGCATGGCAGCGGCGGCCAAGGGCTTCGACCGCGCGACCGCCGACTACATGGGCATGCTGGCGACCGTGATGAACGCGCTCGCGCTGCAGAATGCGCTGGAGAAGCTGGGTGTCGACACGCGTGTCCAGTCGGCGATTCCGATGGCCTCGGTCAGCGAGCCGTACATCCGGCGCCGTGCGCTGCGGCATCTCGAAAAGGGCCGTATCGTCCTGTTCGCCGCGGGCACCGGCAATCCCTATTTCACCACCGACACCGCAGCCGCCCTGCGCGCCGCCGAAATGGGCTGCGACGCCCTGTTCAAGGGCACCAGCGTCGATGGCGTCTACACCGCCGACCCGAAGACGGATTCGTCCGCCAAGCGCTACGACACGCTGAGCTACGATCGGCTGCTCGGCGACCATTTGAAGGTCATGGACGCCGCCGCGGTCGCGTTGTGCCGTGACAACAATATCCCGATCGTCGTGTTCAACATCCGCCAGCCGGGCAACCTCGCCAAGGTGCTCGCCGGCGAAGGGGATCGCGACGATCGTCTCGGAATGAGGAGTGTATCGATGACCACGACAATCAGCACCGCCGATCTCAAGCGCCGCATGCATCGGCGCGGTCGAATTCGCTCAAGCACGACCTTGGCGGCCTGCGCACCGGGCGCGCCTCGACCGCTTTGCTCGATCACATCAAGGTCGAGGTCTATGGCGCGCAAATGCCGCTCAACCAGGTGGCGACGGTGTCCGTGCCCGAAGCGCGGCTGCTGACGGTGCAGGTGTGGGACCGCTCGAACGTCACGCCGGTCGAAAAAGCGATCCAGTCGGCCGGGCTTGGGCCTCAACCCGATTACCGACGGCCAGATGATCCGCCTGCCGATCCCCGACCTGACCGAGGAGCGGCGCAAGGAGCTGGCCAAGCTGGTCGGCCAATATGCCGAAAAAGCGCGCATCGCGGTGCGCAACGTGCGCCGCGACGGCATGGACCATCTCAAGCAGGACGAGAAGAAGCACGAGATCAGCGAAGACGAGCGCAAGCGGCTCGAAACCGAGGTCCAGAAGCTGACCGACGACACGATCCGCGAGATCGACGAGCTTGCCCAGGGCAAGGAAAAGGAAATCCTCAACAAGTGAGCCCCACACCCACACAGCGGGGTGAGCAGGCAGGACGGCGCTGCCGAACCGGCAGGCGGGGGCGGCCAGGTTCCGCGCCACGTCGCGATCATCATGGACGGCAATGGCCGCTGGGCAAGCCAGCGCGGCCTGCCGCGCGTTGCCGGCCACCGCGCCGGCGCCGAGGCGGTTCGCCGGTCGATGCAGGCCGCGGCCGACCACGGGGTCGAGGTCCTCACGCTTTATGCCTTTTCATCGGAGAATTGGCGCCGCAGTGCCGAGGAAATCGCCGACCTGACCGGGCTGATGCGCTACTATCTCGAGCGCGAGCTCGGCGCGTTGCAGAAGGAACAGGTGCGGCTCAAGCTGATCGGCGACCCGTCGGCGTTCGGGCCGGAACTGCGCGATCGGCTCGACAAGGCGGTCGCGGCGACCGTGGGCAACTCCCGGCTGACGCTGGTCGTGGCGCTCAATTACGGGTCGCGCGGACGAAATCGCCGCCGCCGCCCGGGCGCTGGCGGCGCAAGGTGGCCGCGGGCGAGCTTGACCCGAGCCGAGATCGACGAGGAGCGCTTCGGCGCCGCGCTCCAGACCAGCGACCTGCCCGAGCTCGACCTGCTGATCCGCACCTCAGGGGAGGTGCGGCTGTCCAATTTCCTGCTGTGGCAGGCGGCTTATGCGGAGCTGTTGTTCATCGACACTTTGTGGCCCGACTTCGACGAGCAGGCGTTCGCCGGCGGCGCTCGAGCTCTACGCGGCGCGGCAGCGGCGGTTCGGCGGCCGATGAACGATCTTTTCGTCCGCAGCGCGACCGGCCTGGTCCTGATCATCCTCGCGCTGGCTGCGGCGGTGAAGGGCGGCAATGTGTTCGCCTTGGCGGTCGCCGCCGCGGCCACCGCGATGTTCTACGAATGGAGCCGGCTGGTCCGCGGATGGGGCGCGCGGCTGGCAAGTCGGCGGCTTCTTCTACGCGCTTGCTCCCGGCGCTCGCCTTGCTGTGGGTGCGCGAGCGCGACGACCACGGGCTGATGCTGCTGCTGTGGGTGTTCATCGTCACCTGGTCGACCGACATCGGCGCCTATTTCGCGGCCGCACGATGGGCCGGCGCAAGCTCGCGCCGTCGATCAGCCCGAACAAGACGGTCGAGGGGCTTTACGGCGGGATTGCCGCCGCGGCGCTGTTCGGCGGCGCCTGGGCCCTGTTGACCGGGCTCGGCCAGCCGCTGCTGCTTCTCGCGCCCTTGTTCGCGCTCGCGGCGCAGGGCGGCGACCTGTTCGAAAGCTGGATGAAGCGCCGCGCGGGCGTCAAGGATTCGGGCAATCTGCTGCCCGGCCACGGCGGCGTGTTCGACCGGCTCGACGGCCTCGTTCCGGTCGCGGTGCTGACCGCGCTCGCGCAAGTCGCGGGGCTGACGTGATGAAACAGATCGTCATCCTTGGCGCGACCGGGATCGATCGGACGCGTCGACGCTCGATCTTGTCGAGCGCTCGCCCGAGCGCTTCCAGGTGACCGCGGTGACCGCCGCGACCAATGCCGAGGCTCTCGCCGACATCGCCCGGCGCACCGGCGCCCGGCTCGCCGTGATTGCCGACGAAGAGCGCCTCGACGAACTGCGAGACCGCCTCGCGGGCACCGATTGCCGCGCGGCGGCGGGCGCCCGCGGCTCTGCTCGAGGCAGCTACCTTGCGAGGCCGACCTGGTAATCGCGGCGATCGTCGGCTGCGCCGGGCTCGAGCCGGTGATGGCGGCGATCGGGGCCGGGCGCACGGTGGCGCTGGCGAACAAGGAAGCACTGGTCACCGCGGGCGCATTGATGACCGACGCGGCGGCCCGGGCGGGGGCCGAGCTGCTGCCCATCGACAGCGAGCATAATGCTATTTTCCAGTGTCTTGCAGGGAGCAGGCGTGAAGACGTCGCAAGACTGGTCCTGACCGCCAGCGGTGGTCCGTTCCGCACTTCGCCGGAACAGGCTCGACAAGGTCACGCCCGCGCAGGCAGTCGCCCATCCCAATTGGTCGATGGGCGCGAAAATCTCGGTCGATTCGGCGACGCTGATGAACAAGGGTCTCGAGCTGATCGAAGCCCATTATCTGTTCGGGCTGCCGTCCGAGCGGCTCGACGTCATCGTCCACCCGCAGTCGGTGATCCATTCGATGGTCGAGTTCATCGACGGCTCGGTGCTTGCCCAGTTGGGCGCGCCCGACATGCGCATCCCGATCGCTTATGCGCTTGCCTGGCCCGAGCGGATCGAGACTCCGGCCGAGCGACTCGATCTCGCGGCGATCGCGCGGCTCGACTTCGAAGCGCCGGACCTCGCCCGCTTTCCCGCGCTCGCGCTTGCCCGCGCCGCGCTCGAGGCCGGCGGCGCCGCGCCGATCGTGCTCAATGCCGCCAATGAAGTCGCGGTCGAACGCTTTCTTGCCGGAGCCATTCAGTTCACCGACATCACGGATTATGGTTGACGCCGCGCTCGGTGCGGCCGGTTTCGCTGCGCCCTCGTCGATCGCCGACGTGCTCGCGATTGACCGGGAGACCCGTTCACGCGTTGAAGCGACAATGACCGAGAATATTAGCTGATGCTTGCGCAACCGCCCTTATGGCTGATCCTCGTCGCGTTCATCTGCGCGCTCGGGCCGTTGGTGTTCTTCCACGAGCTCGGCCATTATCTCGTCGCGCGGATGTTCGGCATTCCGGCCGAAGCCTTTTCGATCGGCTTCGGTCGCGAGATTGCCGGCTGGACTGACCGCCGGGGAACCCGGTGGAAAATCGGCTGGCTGCCGCTTGGCGGCTACGTCCGCTTCGTCGGTGACATGGGCCCGGCAAGCAACCCGGCGGACCTCGACTCGCGTTCCGCCGCACCTGCGCGACAAGATCTTCCAGGTGCGTCCGGTGTGGCAGCGCTTCCTCGTCGTCCTTGCTGGCCCGGCCGCGAACTTCCTCCTCGCAATCGCTCATTTTCGCCGCGTTCTTCGTCGCCATCGGCATGCCGAGCACGCCCAATCGGGTCGCGAACATCATGCCGGGCAGCGTCGCGCAGCAGGCCGGGCTCCAGGTCGGCGACCGAATCGTCGCCATCGCCGGTCGCTCGACGCCGACCTTTGAGGATATTTTGCAGACGTCGTCCTGCGTCCCAACGAACAGGTCCGGCTCGATATCGAGCGCGGCGGATGAGTCGCGCCGTTACCGTCCGGCTGCGGGCCGAGGAGCAGCGCGACCGCTTCGGTCAGACTTTCGTCGTCGGCCGCCTGGGCGTGATGGGGGAGGGGCGCGATCTACTCCCGCCCGTCGTTGGTCGAGCTTATCCCGAGCGCGACGGCCTACACTTATCGAGTGACTCGCTCGATGATCGACGGGCTCGTGCAGATCATCACGGGCCGCCGTTCGGTCGAGGATCTCGGCGGTCCGATCAAGATCGCGCAGATCGCCGGTCAGCAGGCCAGCGTCGGCTTTCCCGAGTTCATCCAGCTGCTTGCTTTGTTCTCGATAAATCTCGGGTTCATCAACCTCTTGCCAGTCCCGATGCTGGATGGCGGCCATCTTTTATTCTATGCCGTGGAGGCAGTTCGGCGACGCCCGGTCAGCGCACGTGCGCTCGATTGGGCGTTTCGCGGCGGTTTGGCTCTCATCCTTGCCCTGGTGGTCTTCACGACGGTGAACGATCTTGGGTCGGTTGGCCTGTGGGATCGGCTTCAGCGCTTGATTGGCTAGGAGGCTTGGGGCAGGGCGGGACGATATTGGCGCGGTGGCGGTAACCTCCGCTGGCGCAATGAATTTAAAGGCGGGGACGCGTGATTTCAAAGTCAAAGAGTTTCCGGCGCGCAGGAGCGCTGTTTCTGATCGGAACCGTCCTCGGCGGAAGCGCTGCGCCGCTCCTTGCGCAGGGCGTCGCTCCGGCTCCGCCGCCTGGCGATCCGTCTCCCGCGCCGGCGCGCCCGCGCTCCACGCCACCGAGCGCGTCGTCCGCAGCATCGCCGTGACCGGCAATCAGCGCCTCGAGCCGGAAACCATCCGCGCCTACGCCAACCTGCTCCCGGGCCAGACCTACACTGCGGCCTCGCTCGATCAGGCGCTGAAGGATCTTTACGCGACCCAGTTGTTCGCCGACGTGACGATCATCTGGCGGCGACACCGGCGACCTGGTCATCTCCGTGCGCGAAAATCCGGTGATCAACCGCATCGTGCTCGACGGCAACAAGCGCATCAAGGACGACAAGATTCTGCCCGAGATCAAGCTCGCGCCGCGGCAGATCTTCACCCGATCGGGCGCGCGCTCCGATGTCGAGCGGATCCTCGAGCTGTATCGCCGTCAAGGCCGTTTCGCGGCGCGGGTCGAGCCCAAGATCGTCCAGCTCGACCAGAACCGCGTCGATGTGGTGTTCGAGATTTACGAGGGCGACCTAGCCAAGGTCCGGGCGATCAACGTGATCGGCAACAATAATTTCTCCGACGGTCGCCTGCACAAGGAAATGTACACCAAGGAAGCCGGCGGCATGCTCGGCTTCCTGAAGTCGAACGACACCTACGATCCCGACCGCCTCGCCGCCGACCAGCAGAAGCTTCGCGCCTTTCTACCTGACGCAGGGCTATGCCGACTTCCGCGTCAGCACCGCGCTTGCCGAACTGACCCCGGATCGCCGCGATTTCGTCATCACCTATGTGATCGAGGAAGGGCCGCGCTATCGCTTCGGCACGGTCGATGCCGACAGCGCCCTGCGCGACTTGCCGGCGACGCAGGTCAAGCAGCTGGTCGACGTAAGGCCGGGCAACTGGTTCAACGCGAAGCAGGTCGAAGATTCGGTCACCGAGCTCAACGAAGTCGCCGGCAATCTCGGCTATGCCTTCGCCGACATCGACCCGACCTACGAGCGCGATGCCGAAAAGCGGCTGATGAACATCACCTTCCGGGTCAAGGACACGCCGCGCGTCTACGTCGAGCGGATCGACATCACCGGCAACACGATCACCCGCGACAAGGTCATCCGCCGCGAGTTCCGCATCAACGAAGGCGACGCGTTCAACGCTGCCAAGCTCAAGCGCAGCCAGGACCGCATCCAGAGCCTCGGCTATTTCCAGGAGAAGTTCGAGATCAAGCAGACGCGAAGGGTCGGCTCCCGACCGCGTCGTGCTGGGCGTCAATGTCGAGGAGAAATCGACCGGCCAGCTGTCGCTGTCGGGCGGTTATTCGAGCCTCGAGCGGTTCGTCGTCCAGCTGGCGATCGCGCAGAACAATTTCCGCGGCATGGGCCAGTCGCTCGACGCCTCGGTCAATTAGTCGCGCTATTCCAAGTCGATCGAAGCCGGTTTCGCCGACCCCTATTTCCTCGACAAGCAGATCCTGCTCGGCGGCCAGCTGTTCCGCCGCGATTACAGCAGCTTCAATTTCGTCGGCAACGAGCGCCAGACGACCTATTCGCAGGTCAGCACCGGGCGGCGGTCTGCGGCTCGGCTTCCCGATCACCGAATTCATGAATTTCGGCGCCCGCTACACGCTGTCGAGAGACAAGGTCTCGCTCAACAGAAACACCTTCTTCACCGACCCGGACGGCAACGGCCCGCTCGAACTGAGTGCGACCCGCTCAAGGCCGGCCGGTATCTGTGCGACGAAATCGGCGGACGGATCACGTCGCTGCTCGGCTATTCGACGGTTTCGACAACACCGACGGCATTCGCCCGACGCGCGGCATCCGCGCGACCATTGTCTCGCAGGATTTCGCCGGCCTTGGCGGCGACGTGAAGTATCTGCGCAGCCGGATCGACGCGACCAAATACCAGAGTCTCGGCGGCGGATGGATCGCGTCGCTGCACGGCGAAGGCGGTTATATCCAGCCCGGGCAGAAAGCCACGGCGCGAAGGGCAGGACGCGATCCGGCTGACCGACCGCTTCTTCGGCCCGCAGCTGCGCGGCTTCGACATTCGCGGCATTGGCCCGCAGGGTTCAGCGGATTGCCTTATGACATCGACGGCGTGCTATCACCGGATGACGGCGAGACGGTCACCGACGCGCTCGGCGGCCGCGCTTATTATATGGGCCGGCTCGAGGTCGAGTTCCCGACCAGCGCCGCGCTTCGCAGCGTCGGCCTGAGGCCGTCGGCGTTCATCGACGTCGGATCGCTGTGGAAGCGTAACCAAGCCGATCCTCACCAACGTCATTGCGACCTGCGTGCCGATCGCCGGCGAAGACGACGCGGCCGTCCGTTCCAGATTCTGCCCGGCAGTACGGTCACCAGTTGCGGAGCCTGACACCGGACCGACCGGTTTCTCGCGCATCCCGGGGTTCAGGGAAGTCTTTCTCGGCAACTCGCCCAAGCCGCGCCTGTCGATCGGCATCGGCGTCAACTGGGTGTCGCCGTTCGGCCCCTTCAGGCTCGATCTCGCCAAGGCCCTCCTCAAGCAGGAAGGCGACGACACCAAGCTCTTCAGCTTCAACGTAGGAACGTCATTCTAATGAGCAAATTTCTGATTTCCGCCGCGCTTGCCGCAGCCGCCGTGCTGGCCCCGACCGCCGCGACCGCGCAGGCCGTCCCGCCGGCGATCGTGGCGGTCGTCGACCTCGACAAGGTCACCAGCGACTGCACGGCCTGCAAGACCGCTTCGGCGGCGCTGCGGAGCCAGGTCACCGCGCTCACGCACGCGCGAGACCCAGCTCGCCGGTCCGCTGAAGACCGAGCAGCAAGCGATCCAGGCGGCGATCGACGCCCTTGCCGGCAAAGCGCCCGATGCGCGCTCTCGAAGCGCGCATCAAGGCGTTCCAGACCAAGCAGCAGTCGGGCGCGGCCGAGCTTCAGCGCCAGCAGCAGCAACTCCAGCGCAACCAGGCTTATATCCAGCAGCAGATCCAGGCCAAGCTCGGTCCGATTTACCAGCAGGTGATGCAGCGCCGCGGCGCCAATCTGCTGATGGAAGTCGGCTCGACGCTCGCGACTTCCGCGTCGATCGATGTCACGGACGACGTCGTCGCGGCGCTCAACGCAGCCGCTGCCGTCGCTGCAGACGACCGCTGCCGCCGCAAGCCGCGCAGCCGCAAGGCCGCTAAGCTCGCGGATGACCGATCAGCCGGCCAGCGCCGCCATCGGCCCGCTCGACATCCGGCGGGTGATGGCGGCGCTGCCGCATCGCTATCCGATGCTGCTGGTCGACCGGGTGATCTCGCTCGAGATCGACAAGACGATCAGCGCGATCAAGGCGGTGACGATCAACGAGCCGTTCTTCCAGGGCCATTTCCCCGGGCGGCCGATCATGCCCGGCGTGCTGATCGTCGAGGCGCTGGCCCAGGCGGCGGGCGTGCTCGCGGTCGAAAGCCTTGGCCTCGCGGGCTCGGGCAAGCTGGTCTATTTCATGGCCATCGACGGGGCCAAGTTCCGCACGCCGGTCGAGCCCGGCGTGCTGCTGCAGCTCGACGTCGACTTCGTCCAGAAGCGCAGCACGCGTGTGCAAGTTCGCGGGACGCGCGAGCATCGACGGCAAGCTCGCCGCCGAAGCCAATTTCACCGCGATGATCGCCGACGCGCCGAAGGATTAGGGACGGCCGCCGAGGCGCACGCCGACATATAGTCCGCGACCCTCGGTCCGGTAATCGGCCGCATCGCGGTAGCGCTCGTCGAACAGGTTCGAAGCGCGCACGAAGAGCTCCAGGTCGTGACTTGATCGCGTAGGCCACGCGGGCGCCGGCGAGCGCATAAGGCTTCAACCGCACGAGATTGTAGGGCGCGACTTCGCGTCGGTCGAGATGCGACCCGACCAGGGCCAGCGACGCGCCATAGCTCCAGCGGCGCCAGCCGACCGTCGGCGGCGATCGATCCGCTGTGCTTCGGCCGGCGCAGTTCACGCGACTGCGCGCCCGCGGCGTCTTCTGGCTGGGTCGCGTCGAGGATAGGCGTAATTGGCCGAAACCCGCAGGGCAGGGGAAGGCGCCCACGCCAGTTCGGCTTCGATCCCCGAGCGGCGGCTCGACCCGTTGCGGTTGACGGTGCTCTGGAGGAAGGTCGCGGGGTCGAACACATCGACGATTTCGTCGCGCAGGCGCTGGCGATAGCCGGTCAAGGCGGCGCTGAAACGGGCCTGCCGCAACTCAGAGACGAGGCTTCGAACCCGCGCGAGCTTTCCGGCTCAAGCGACGGATTGCCAACGAAACTGCCGGGGAAGAATCCGTAAAGGTCGAAGAATGTCGGTTGCGCGATTCCTTCGGCGTAGGCGCCCGCGACGCGCAAAGCCGCCACCGAGCTCGCCGAGCACGGACGCGCGTAGCGACGTCGCGTCCTTGAACCGGCTGAAGCGGTCGCGGCGAACGGCGATGTCGGCGGTGACCGATTTGGCAGCCGCGCGCCATTCGACCGTCAGCGACTGGTGCTCGCGGCTGCGGTCCTGATCGGTCGCGCCGCCATAGATCACGTCGCGCGCGTGGAACGTCTCGCGCTCGTCCTCGACGCCGGCAATCAGGCGGTGGTCGATCGGGCCCGTCGCCAAGCGGTGCTCAAGCTGGGCGTCGAGCGTGCGCCGGCCGCCGCGTGTTCGATTGATCGGGTCGCCGGCCCTGGCGGTTGCGCTGGGACGAGCCGAGCAACGATCCGCTGATCCGCGCGCGCCACGCGGACGCGGAGCGGCCGATGGTCGCCCAGATGCGCCCCGCGGCGAGCCGGTTGCGGCTCGTGTCGAGCGTGTCGGTATGATCAAAGGTGATCAGGTCGTAGCCGTCGAACTCGGTTCGCGCCGCAAGCGCGAAGCCGGCGGCGCCCAGTTCTAGCGCGTCGCCGAGCGCAAAGGTGCCCGCGCAGCCGGGCCGAGAGGTTGCGATAGCCGTCCTTGTCGCCGGCGCCGCTGAAGCTGTCGATGCCGGTCGCGCGCTGGCCGCCGATCGCGCCGGAGAGCGCTGGCGCCGCTCGACGTCAACGCCGCGGACGCCGACGCGCGAGCGAAGCCGAACGATCCGCTCTCGGCGCTCGCGACATAGCCGGGCGCGTCGGCGGTGCCGTTGATCGCGATCACCCCGCCGATCGCTTCGGAGCCCCACAGAGCCGATTGCGGGACCGCGCACGACCTCGATCCGCGAGGCCATGTCGGCGTTGAGCAGTTCGAAGCGCGGGATGTTGCCGGCCGCCGGGTCGTTGGCACGGATGCCGTCGATGAACAGCAGGTGTGATTGAACTCGGCGCCGCGGATGCGGACTTCGGTCAGCGACCCCGCCGGCCCGCTGATCGCGACGGCGGCGGACGGCGTCAGACGCAGCAGAGCAGGCACGAGCGGCTCGCCGAGACGCTCGATTCGCTCGGTATCGATGATCGTGACGCTGGCGGGCGCTGTCCGCTTCGGCTTCTGGACCGCGCGATGCGGTGATGACGATCTGGTCGGTGTCGACGATTGGCACGGGCACGAGCGGTCTCCTCCTGACGAACAGTCGTCACGGAGGGATGCGCGAGCCCCGATTGGCCACGCCCGACCCACGCCCCGCGGCTGGACCCGGCCGGGGAAACGGACGACGAACCGGGGCAGGTTCCTGACTTTGGCCGGAAGAATGGCCTTCACAGTTGCGGGCACAGCGCCGGAATTTCGCCGGCTTCCCTTTGAACCGCCCCCGTCGAGCATGCGCTCGTGGGCGGCACCCTGGTCACGGCCCGGAATAAGCCTCGCCGCGCGCTTTGCCAAGGCGAGCCGCGCCGATTATGGAAGCGTCCCATGAGCAACAACGCCGCCCGCATCCTCGTCATCCTGATCGCGATCGTCGCCGCCGCGGCGCTGCGCCTGGTGCCGCATCCGCCCAATTTCACGCCGATCGGCGCGATGGCGCTGTTCAGCGGCGCGATGCTCGGCCGCCGCGGCATAATCGCGCTTGCGGCGCCGCTCGGGGCGCTGCTGCTGAGCGACCTGGCGCTCGGGCCTGTTCTATCCGGGGATGGCGTTCGTCTACTCTAGCGTCGCGTTGGTGGTCGTGATCGGCTGGGCCGTCGCATCGCGCCGCACGATCCTGGCGGTCGGAGTTGCGGCGCTGGCCAGCGCGATTTCCTTCTTCGTCCTGACCAATTTCGGCATGTGGCTGTTCAGCGGCATCTATCCGCTCACCGCGGCCGGCCTCGCGGCCTGCTATGTCGCGGCAATTCCCTTCTTCCAGAACACGCTCGCCGGCGACCTGTTCTATTCAGCGTTGCTGTTCGGCGGCTTCGCCTTGCTCGAGCGCGCGGTGCCGCAGCTGCGCGCTTCGGTTGCAACTTCGCCCGCCCGCCGGTAAAGGCGCGGCACAACTTCGGCGGCTGGTCGGAAACCAGCGGCTAACCCGAGGAAATATCTGCAATGAAAAGCGAAATCCACCCGGATTATCACATGATCACGGTCGAAATGACCGATGGCACCAAGTTCCAGACCCGTTCGACCTGGGGCAAGGAAGGCGACACGCTGCACCTCGACGTCGATCCCAAGGTCCACCCGGCGTGGACCGGCGGCAACCAGCGCCTGCTCGACGCCGGCGGCCAGGTCGCGCGCTTCAACAAGCGCTTCGGCGGCCTGCAGCCTCGGCAAGAAGTAAGCGTTTGATCCGCGAAGCGCCGCGGATCGAGACCGAGCGGCTGGTCCTGCGACCACTGGCGCAAGGACGATTTCCGGCCCTATCACGCGTTGCTCCAGCACCCCGACGTTCACCGCCACTTCGGCCCCGAGCCGATGGGCATGGAGGAGTGCTGGCGGCGCTTGCTCGCGGCCGTCGGGGGCTGGCAGTTCAACGGCTTCGGCACCTGGGCGGCCGAGCGCAAGTCAGGATGGCCAACTGATCGCCAGTCTCGGCGTGTTCACCGCGTGGCGCGGGCTCGACCCGGAGTTTGGCGACGAGCCCGAAATGGGCTGGATCTTCGCCGCCGAGACACACGGGCAGGGCCTCGCCTCCGAAGGCTGCCGCGCGGTGCTCGACTGGGCCGAGGCCAATCTCGCGCCAACACCGATCTGGGCGATCATCGCGCCGGAGAACGCTCCGTCGATGAAACTCGCCGGAAAAGCTTGGTTTCGAGCGTGCTCCACGAGACCGATTACCACGGCGATCCGACGCTGGTTCTGCGCCGCCCTGCCTGGGCGCTGAGCTTACCAGCCGCCGCCGCCACCGCCGCCGCCGCCGCCGCCGGACGACCCGCCACCGCCCGAACCGCTGCTCGATCCCGGCGCGCTGCGAGGCCGAGCTGATCGTGCTCGACAGGCTGTCGCCGACGCTGTCGGCAAAGCCGCCGGGATTGTCCCACGGGCTGTTCGATCCCGAATACCAGGCGAAGCCCTGCTGCCCCTGCACAGCCGCGGCGGCGAGCACCCCGGCGAAGCGCTCGGCCCAGCGGTTCTCGACGCCAAGCGCGATCGCGTAGGGCAGATATTTCTCGAACAGTTCGGGCGTGTCCTCGGGCGGGGTCATGCGATCGAGCCGCTCGCGCTCGGTGATCGACAGATATTGCTTGAAGCCGGCAATCCGGTCGAGCACCGCGCGGCCCTCGCGTGGTCGGCGCCGATATCCACCAGAAAGCGGAGAGGACCAGCGGCAAGGCAAGGGCCGGCAGCAGCATCGGGAAGCAACCAGCCGGTTTCAAGCGCCTTGAAGAACAGGCCGAAGCCGGTCGGTGAAGGCGAAGATCACGCGCGATGACGGCAATGCCGGCCAACAGGCACTTGCCGACGCGCCGACGAACTGTGAAGCCACGTCGCAATGAGCAGCCGCGACGAGAAGCGCGCCGAGCGTCGCCAGGACCTGCCCAAATGCCCACGCCCTGCGTCGCCGCAACCACTGCCGCGGAGCTCAGCCACACCGCGCTCGAAGAACAACAAGATACCGGCAGCCGCCCAACCCCAGTTGCGGTTGAACATCGTGCCTTCAAACTTCTCCTTCAGAATCTCGTCCAAGCCTTTCTTCGCGGCCGAGAATTTGGCATGATTCTCCTGCTCCATTTCGATCGAGCTCGCCGACCTCGACGAGGTCCGCCAGCGCGGCTTCCTCCTCGGGCGGGAGAGGCGTCGCGCCAGCCAAGCGCTCGATCGCGGGTCTTGTCGCCTGACAGCCAGCCGCCTTCTTCCTCGATCAGCCGGACGTGGCCGCGAACGCCCATGTCGACCAGCGCGGCGGCAAAGGCGCGGTTGTCCGCGCCCATCTTGGTCACATAGCGCATGCCCGCGGGGCTAAGGTCGTCGGGCGGAGTGAACAGCGGCACGACGGTGCCCGGGCGCGGGATCGCGCCCGGCGCGCTTCCAGGCGATGAAATAGAATGCGATAAGGCCGACGAGGCCGAGGGCGCCAACCAGAGGCGGTCCATGGTCGCCGAGCCACCAGGCGGCGCGGTCGCCGGGCCGGGCTCGCCGACGACGCCCTTGGGGAATGCGACGGCGACGGTCAGTCCTTCATAGGGCCCGAGCGGCGCCGTGGTCCGAAAGCGATTTCACCCGGCCTTCGGTCGATGATCTCGGCGTTCGACTGCGGTCGATCCCAGGGGCCCGGTGTAAGCCGAGTCCGCGGCCAGCTGGGCAGGCTGAGGGCAGGCGGATGCGCGCCTCGGCGAGATCGATCGGGAAAACCCAGCCGTTGCCGGTGACGTTCCAGTAAAGCTCGTCGAAGTCCTCGAAGCGGCCGATCTGGCGGGTCGTGCGATAGCGGATGACATAGCGATGCTCGCCGATCGGGACATGATTTCTCCGGCATCGCCGATCTTGATCCGATGCCATTGCCGTCGGGTCGAGGTCGATGCCGGCACCGGCAGCGCCGTCGAGGGTCGCGCCCTTGAACGTGAAGCCGACGCGAACCTGGGCCGCCGCTCGGCCGTTCGATAGCGGGTCGGAAAGTCGCGGTAGATGCCGTGCTGGATCTGGCTATTCTCGGCCGTGAGCGTCGATCGTCTCGGTGACCTCGAGCGATGCATCGGGCTGGACGCGCGATTTCGCTGGCGAAGCGGAGGATGCGCTCCTCGGCCTGAGCTGCCGCAGGACGCGCAGCGACGGCGACGAGGGCGACGAAAACGCGCCAGAACAGTCGCCATGGTCAGGCCGCCGGACGGGCGAACGACACCTTGGGCGCGGTCTGGATGCTCTGGTCCTCGTCTTCGTAAAACGGCTCCTCGGTGAACCCCAGCGGCCTGGCGATCAGGACCGGCGGGAAGCTCTGCACGGTCGTGTTCAGATCGCGCACGGTGGCATTGTAATATCGCCGCGAGCTCTGCAGCTCGGTTTCGATCGTCGCCAGCTGCCCCTGGAGGTCGAGGAAATTCTCGTTCGCCTTGAGGTCGGGATAGGCTTCGGCGACGACCATCAGCCGCCCGAGCAGACTGGTCATCTGGGCATCGGCCGGCGGCGGTCTCCTCGACACTGCCGGCCTTGACCGCATCGGAGCGGCGCGCCGTGACCTGCTCGAGCACTTCGCGCCTCGTGCGTGGCATAGCCCCTGACTGCCTCGACGAGGTTGGGAATGAGGTCGGCGCGGCGGCGGAGCTGCACCGTGATGCCGCTGAACGCCTTCCCTGACCAGCGCGCGAAGCCGCACCAGCCGGTTGTAGATGCCGATGACGTAGAGCAGCAGCAAGACGACTACCGCGACGATGATCCAACCCGTGATGCTCATTACGACCCCCTTGTGCCCTGGAGCCGAGCATAGCGGGAAATTCGCGCTGGGCTAGAAGGCGGCGAGCCCGGTGATCGCGCGGCCCATGATCAGCGCATGGACGTCGTGCGTGCCTTCATAGGTGTTGACCGTTTCGAGGTTCTGGGCGTGGCGCATGACGTGGAATTCGGCGCTGATGCCGTTGCCGCCGTGCATGTCGCGGGCCTGGCGCGCGATATCGAGCGCCTTGCCGCAATTGTTGCGCTTGATCAGGCTGATCGTCTCGGGAACCAGGACGCCGTCCTCCATCCGCCGGCCGACGCGCAGCGCGGCTTGCAGCCCAAGCGTGATCTCGGTGACCATGTTGGCGAGCTTGAGCTGGACCAGCTGGGTCGCGGCGAGGGGCCGGCCGAACTGCTTGCGGTCGAGCGTATATTGGCGCGCGGCGGCGTAGCAGGCCTCGGCCGCGCCCATCGAGCCCCAGCCGATGCCGTAGCGGGCGCGGTTGAGGCAGCCGAACGGGCCCTTCAGGCCCTCGACATTGGGCAGCAGCGCATCCTCGCCGACCTCGACGTCGTCCATCACGATCTCGCCGGTGATCGAGGCGCGCAGCGACAGCTTCTCCTTGATCTTGGGCGCCGACAGGCCGGCCATGCCCTTTTTCGAGCACGAAGCCGCGGATCTTGCCGTCATGCGCGTCCGATTTCGCCCACACCACGAACACGTCGGCGATGGGCGAATTGGTGATCCACATCTTGGTGCCGCTGAGGAGGTAGCCGCCCTGGACCTTCTTGGCGCGGGTGCGCATTCCGCCGGGGTCGGAGCCGGCGTCGGGCTCGGTCAGGCCGAAGCAGCCGACCAATTCGCCGGTCGCCAGTTTCGGCAGATATTTCTTGCGCTGCTCCTCGGAGCCGTAGGCGTTGATCGGGTGCATCACGAGCGAGCTCTGGACGCTCATCGCCGAGCGGTAGCCGCTGTCGACCCGCTCGACCGCGCGCCCGATCAGGCCGTAGCTGACATAGCCCAGCCCGGCGCCGCCATATTCGGGATCGATCGTCGCGCCGAGCAAGTCCGAGCGCGCCCATTTCGGTCATGATCTCGCGGTCGAAGCGCTCGTCGAGATAGGCGCTGGTCACCCGCGGCAGGAGCTTTTCCTGCGCATAGCCTTCCGCGGTGTCGCGGACGAGCCGCTCCTCGTCGGTCAGCTGATGATCGAGATCGAACGGATCCTGCCAGTCGAACGGCAGGATTTTGGGCTCACCCACGGCAATGTCCTCGGCAAGGGGATAGTTGCGCGCGGCCTAGCCGCTCCGCCCTTATTTCGCCACCCCGCTCTTGCCGCCAAAGCTCAACTTGTAGGTCAGGCCGAGCCGGACATGGCCATTGCGGAAACGGAAGTCGCGCTCCTCCGGTTCGGGGCTGGTGCGGTTCGGGTTGTAAAGATCGCGGATGACGTAACCCGCCACCGTCGAGGAAATTCTCGACGTTGAAAGTGACGCTGCTTTTGTCCGTCGGGCGATATTCGACGAACGCGCCGCCATAGACCTTTTCATTCGGGTAATTGTCGATCTCGTCGGTGCGGAACAGAAAGAACGTGTCGCGCTCGTCGAGGAAGAAACCGTAGGCGAACTTGCCGGCATCGCGGCGGATATCGACATTCCACTGCCAGCTTGGGAAAAAATCGCTCCAGTCGCGCATTTCGCCAGTGGTCGGATCCTTGACCCGCGTGCGCTGGATCGTCCCCCGGGCACTTGCGCGGAGGCCCTTCCAGAGCCGGTCGAGCGGCGCGTCGAGATTGAGCGTGGCAAAATGGCGGCGCCCGGTCCCGAGATTGCCTGGGGAATCGAACGGTTTGCCGTTTGCGTCGAATAGCAGGATGCGGTCCTGGAGCAGGCTCACCTGGTCGTAGCCGAGTTCAAGACGAGCCTTGCCAGCGCCAAGGATCGGCCGTTCGACGACGAAACGGCCTTCCCAAGTGCGCTGCGGAACGAGGTTGGCGTTCCCGCCGCTGACCGTGTCGTTCGACAATGTGGCGACGCTGACAAAATCGTAAAAGTCGAGCTGGGCGACTGTGCGCCGAACGATCAGCTGAGTGTGCCAGCCGCCACCGGGCTGCCAGTCGACGGTCAGGCTGGGTTTGAGGAACTTCAACGAGCGGTTGGCAGTGGCATCGCCGCGAACCTTGAGCGTCGATACCTCGTAATTGAGCGCGCCATCGACCCGCAGCGCCTTGGTTAGCTGGCGGCCGGCGTTGACATAGATTTCACCGCGCAACTCGCTGACCGTTGCGTTCGCGAGTGGCAGGTCGATCGGGAACCGCTCGCCGTTTTCACCGAGCTCGACGAGATCGAGCGCATAATCGAGCTTGTTGTAGGCGACTTCCCCGCCGGTCTCGAAGCTGAACCCCATCAGATCGCGCTTCGACCAGCTGACCTTGCCGATAGTTTCGCCAAGCTTCGATTGTGTGTTCTGCTCGACCCCGCCCAGAATCGGTTCGCCGCCCAGTCCACGGAACAAATAATCGTCGAAGGTGGTGCGGTCGCGGCGGTTGGCCAGGGCGACGAATTTGACCGCGCCACCAGCGAGTGGACGGGTGATGTCGCCACCGATTTCGAAAATGTCGGTCTTGTACTTCTGGTGCAGCGCATCGTCGCGTTCCGGACCCACCGCGGGGGTGACGTGATTGACTTGGCGCAGGCGAAATCGGCTGGGGGAGAAGCGGGCGTTGAGGTGCATCGAGCGGTCGTCGCCCTGTTCGATCGCCCAGCTGCCCGAAATATAGGGATCTCGCTGATAGATGAAGTTGAACTTGCGGCGATCTTCCAGCAGCACGCCGGTCTGCGCATCGGTGACGAGATCATAGCCCTTTTCGAACGCGTCGTTACGCGCGGTGTCGGCGGACAGGCTGAAGGTCGACGGACCACGCGTCATCTGGATCGACCCGCTGCCGGTCGGGACGATTTTGCCGAACCACCAGCGCGTTCCCGTCGCGCTGACGTTGCCGGCAATTCCGCCGCCCGCCGAAAGGACGAGGTTGGCGACCTGCGCCTTGCTCGAATATTCGGCGCCGTAGAGGTCGCCCGAGCCGACATCCACCCGCGATACGCGACTAGCGGGGATGCGGCTGAGCAATTGCTCGAGCGTTTCGGACTTGGAACTGGGGCGCTGGCCGTCGATCACGACATTGCCGGCGGCGCCGCTGAACCCGCGCAGTTCGGTATTGCCGAGATCGAGGGTGAAACCGGGAATCCGGCGGACGATGTCGAGCGCGGTTCGCGGCGCATATTGAGCAAAATATTTTGCGTCGTAGGTGGTCGAGCGGCTGCTTGCCGGAGCGCTTTCCACGGGCGTCTCGCCAGGCGTCGACTGGGCGAAGGCGGGCTGGGCGGTCAGGGCAAGCGACGCTGCGCCGACCAGCAAGAATTTGTCCATCGCTCGGTCTCCTGTTGCGATGCGCAGGGTGGAGCCGGGGGAAGCGTGGCGCCACGCTTGTTCTGCCAATCGACGAATGGGGCTGATTTGAACCATGAAACGCACTTTCCGGGGGCTGAATGACTGGCAGCCTTGTGCGTGACACCCGTCAGCGCGGGCGTGGGAGAATCGTCAATTCTTCGTCAAAAGCGTTTTGGTGTCGCTGACCCATGCCGCTCGGCTGATCGGAGCCAGACCTGCCTGGGCGCGGCGAACATTGACTGCGCTGCGCACCCGCTCGTCGATCGCGGCGAAGCGCGGATCGGCCGCCAGCCGGCCCAGCACCGGGTCATGGCGCAGCGACATCGCCGGGACGGAGGAAAGCGCCATCGGGCGTTGACGCGAAATAGCGTCGATACCGGCGATAGCCCCGTTGCGGTCGCCGCGAAGGGCAGCGACGGTCGCCGATGCCGCGGCTTTGCGCAGAGCGATCAACCCTTTGCCATCTGGAAGGCGGCCCTTTCGCGCCTCGAACCGCGCCAGCATAGCATCGGCCTCAGCCGCGCGATTGGCCTGGCGAAGCGCGATTACCAGCTCGGGCGAATCGACATTGTCGCGATCGATCCGCTTGGCGTCGATCAACGGGCGGTCGCGGTCGTACAGCTCGACCAGCACCGCTCCATTCCCCGACGCAATCAGGAGGTTCGACATGTTCCAGAAGCCCCATTGCTCCCAAAAGCCACCGCCCATCGCGCGCGCTTGCGCGACGACGGCTTCCCAGTCGCTGTTGAGCACGGCAACGCCAAGCTTGTCGCCCGGGTGGACCCTGATCGCCTCGGCGCGTTCGCCGAGCAGCCCAAGAACGCTTGCCAGCCCGAACCGCATTTGCCGGTCGTCCGGGTGCGCGCGGTAGAGCGATCGCATGACTTTCAACTCGTCGGCGCTGCGGTCTTCCATGTTGGCGACGCTGCGAATGACGAGCAGGCGCGCGCGCTGGTCGCCGCTAAGGGACAGAAAGCGTTGGGCGTAGGCGCGGGCCTCGGCATTTCGGCCGGAATTGAACAGCGCGCCGATCAGATGATCGTAGTTGAGGCCCCACAATGGGTCGATCTCGACCGCGCGCTTGAACGCCCCAATGCCCTCGTCGATGCGGTCCTGGGCGATCAGGGTCTGCGCGTGCCAGCGGTGAAATTCAGGGCGCTGCGGGTTCAGTTCGACTGCCTTGCGGAAATAGGGTTCTGAACCGGGGCCGAGATCGAGCGACAGAAACCCGAGTGCAGCATGCGCATCCCCAAGGTTGGGATCGAGCTGGATTGCCCGGCGCGCGAAACGACCGGCTTCGGCGCGCGCGGTTTCGACCGGTATCGTGCCGTAGGAGGTGGGATGGTCGGCGAGCAGCATCGTCACCTGCGCCAGCTCGGCAAAGGCCGGCGCATAATTGGGGTCGAGCGCAATCGCTTCCCTCAGCAGCCGGTCGGCTTCCTTGAGCGGCATTTCGCGGCGCTCGCGAAGCAACTGGCGCGCCGCGAGGTAGCGGTCGTAAACTTCGGGCGCGGTCTCCTGTCGCCGGGCGCCGACCAGCGATCGCGCCATTCGCGCCGCAACCGCTCCCGCAATTTCGCCCTGGACGGAGAAGATGTCGCCGGCGCGGCGCTCATATCGCTCCGACCATATTTGCGCGCCATCGGCGACGCGGGTCAGGCGGGCGATGACCAGCACGCGCGTTCCGGCCGTCCTGACGCTGCCGTCGAGAAGATAGCCCACGCCGAGCTTGCGTGCGGTCTCGAGCGACGTGGCGGGGTCGGCGAGTTGCGCCGCGGACATCCGGCCGAGGACTTTCAGGCCGCGCTGCTGGGACAGGACGTTGAGGATTTCGTCCGACACGCCCGAAGCGAAATAATTCTTCTGTCCGAAATCCTCGAACGGAAGCACGGCGACGCTCGGGCTCGCGGCGGCGGCCGGACGGAGCCACAGAAACAGGCTCCCGGCCGCGGCGAAAAGAAGGACAAGCGCAGCAGCGATCGCAACCAGTCGGCGAGGCGCGCGCGCCGGCGGCTCGGTTGCCAGTTGCGCCTCAGGTCCGCCGGCAATGCGCGGGCTCGCTTTCCTGTCACCGGGCGCCAGGAGCAAACCGGTCTCCGGCGAGGGCTCAATCCCCAGTTGATCCTTGAGTCGCGCGGCAAGCCGGGCATGGCGACGGGCGGCAGCGGCCCGGTCGCCCGCGGCGAGGTCGACGCGGATGCCGAGGCGCGAGGCGCGTTCGTCGAGCGGGTCGAGCTTTTCGAGCTGGTCGGCAATGCGCCGGGCGATGGCAGCGTCGCCTCCGGCCAGCGCCGACTCGCCGACCGCCAGGACATCGCCGGCGAGACTTGCGGCGATCCGCGCACGCTCGTCGCGCAGCCAGTCGTCGAGCTCGGGCGTCAGGTCGTCGAGTCCGCCCAGCAGCGGCGGCGAAATCGCTTCCAGCGACTGAGCGAGAGCGGAAGCGTCGCCCTCCGCGATGCGGCGCCGGATGCCGTTAAGGTCGGTGCTGAGCTTTTTGGGCCCAAGGCCGATGCTTTCACGGTCGGCGGTCAGATAGCCGCTGCCGGTAAGGCCGCGCAGTTCGTACAGCGCCTGGCGCAAGCTGGCCTTGCCCTGGTCTTCGCCGCGGTCACCCCAAAGCAGGTCGATTAGGCGGCTCCGCGGCACCGGGCCCTTGGCCAGCGCAAGCAGCGCAAGCAGCGCCCGGGTCTTGCGCGGCCGCGGCGTCAGATCGTCCCCGGCGTCGTTGCCCAGGCGCACTGTGCCGAGCAACTCGAGCGTCGCTTCGCTGGACCAGAGCAGGTCCGCGCTTTGTCCCTGATCGGCCATCAGGTGTGTCGCATAGCTATAACACCGCCGTTTGGCCAGTCACGGCTTAACGTTCGAAGCCGAGCGCTTTCATTTGCACGAGCTGGTCGACAGTGGGCCGATGGCCATGGCGCCGTTCCATCTCGCGCGCCCATTCCGGCGTTACCCCGAGCGCCTTGAGCTGCACCAGGGAATCGACCGGAAGCCGGCCATAACCGGCTCGCTCGAAGCCCGCGACGAAGGCCGGAGTGATGTCGAGCGCCTTCATCTGCACCAGGTGATCCGCCGGCATGTTGGCATATCCGGCGCGCACGAAGCTGGCGATCCACTCGGGGGTAATGCCCAGCGCCTTGAACTGGATCAGGTCGTCAATCGATCGCAAGCGGTAGCCCGCGGCGGCCATGGCGTTGATATACGGGGCATCGACGCCAAGCGCGGTCAGGCCGAGCAGCTGGTCGACCGACTTCACCGGGTATCGCGCGGCGACGATCGCCTCGATTGTCGCGCGGCGGGCGTTGAGCGCCATCAGCCCGAACGACTGGGCTGTGTCGGGGCGTTCAACGCCAAGCCGAGCGAGCGTCTGGGCGAAAGCGGGGTCGGCGCTGAAGCGGCATTCGCCGGTAGCGCGCGAACCTCCGCCCTGGCCGGCGCAATCGAGCCGGCCTGCCTCGCGGATCACGGCAAATCGAAGCGGCCGGGCGCCCATCGCCCGAAAGCCGGCAAGGTCGAGCCCCACGAATTCCCGGGGGTGAAAGTTGGTTGTCCAATTGTTCTGGCCGCGGCTGGTTCGCTCCTGGCGAAAGTCGCCGTGAACGGCGGACTCCCCATTGCCTGAGGGCGACAAAGTGAAGGCGATATCGTCGACCGTGGCGGAAAAGCCGGCGGACGAAATGCTGACCAGGCTAAGCAGACAGGCGCACAGTATGGCAAAACAGCGGTGCATCGTTCTTCTCCTCGGATGAAGATGTTTGGCAAAGTCCGTCCGTTGCCCGCGGCGCGGGCACTGCAGTTCGGGTTTCAGGCGTATCGGTGGTTCGAAGGGGTGGGCGTCAGCCGTCCGGATCGTCGTCGGTGGGATCCCAATCGGGCGGCGGTCCCGGTGGCCGCGACGGGCGAGGCGGCGGCGCATTGATGTCGCCGGGCTTGACGCCGTGAATCCACATTTCCGTCAAGCGGTCGGCCGTGCGCGGAAGATGTCCCGTTCGTTTTAGGCTTTCGACATAGCTCGCGGGGACACCGACCGCCCGAAGCTGGATATAGTCGTCGAGGTTGGGCCGAAGCCCGGCTCTGGCCAGAGCTCTCGCATAGTCGCTCGTTACGCCGACCGCGCGGGCTCCGGTCAGGCTGCCGTCGTCAAGGTCGCGAAAACCGATCGCGGCGAGGCTGCGCGCATATTCCGGCGTCACTCCGACGGCTTTCATGCCGACCAGGTCGGCGGGATCGGCGTTGCGCAGCCGCGGCACGGCGGCACGCATCGCCGCGACATATTCAGGGGACAGGCCGACGGCCTTCATCTCGATCAGCTGGTCGATATGGCGCTCGTCGACCGCGCGGGCGGCGGCGCGCGCTTTCCTCACGGCTTCGCCGGCGTGGGCAAGCGCGTCGACGCGCGCGTCGGATGCGTCCGCAACGGCATCGGTGATCGCATCGATGCGCGCCTCGCGCTGTTCCTGCGCGTTAGTCGGCGCAACAGCCGCGACCGCCGCAGATATGCCGTCGGCGATGATGTTGGGCAGGTCCGCGGGTGCATCCGCCGCGTTCGGATAATATGCCGTTCGCGGGGAAGCGGCGGCAAGCGTCGTCAACGCCTGGTCAATGCCGTCGCGCGGTGCCGGCTTTTTCGGGGTGAGCGTCAGCGCCGCCAGCGGCGCCGCAACCAGCACGGCCCCGGCGAGCACACCCCAAGCGAAGGAGCGCGCGACCGGGCCGCGGACGGATTGGCCGTCGAGCACCCGCGCGACGCGGCGTGCGAGCGAGCCCTTGGACGGGGCCACGCCATGCGCGCCGAGCAGCATGCCGGGGCATTCGTGGCGCGCGACGCCGACCAGCAGCTGGGCGTAATCGGTGTCCGGGATATCGGCGGCGAGCACCGCATCGTCGGCCGCTTCCTCGCGCAGCTGGTGCGCTTCGCGGGCGAGCATCCAGACCAGTGGGTTGAACCAGAACAGGGCCGTCGCGACCCGCGCCAGGAGCAATTTGATCCAGTCCATCCGGGCGACGTGAGCGAGCTCATGGGCGATGATCGCTTCGGCCTCGCCGGCGGCCTCGACCGCGCGCGGGTTGAGCAGGATGACCGGGCGCATCAGGCCCCAGCTGATCGGCGACGACAGATCGTCGCTGGTGAGCAGGGCGGTGCCATGCTTGAAGCCCATCCGCCGCTGCGCGCGGGCGAGCGCGCTCAGCCAATGGCCGTCGACCAGCACCTCGGCGCGGGCGCGCAGCGCGACCAGTCGGAACAGGGCCATCAGGGTGACGAACAGCAGAAGCGCGGCCGGGACGGCATAAGCCGCGGTCGCGATCGTGGCCGGCGGAAATGCTCGACACAGCCGGCGCCGCGGCGCCGCAGCAGGCTTAGCGGCATCGCGTGCGGCCGAGGCAGAGGTTACCGGCGGAACCGGCAGCTCGATCTCGGCAGGCGCGGCAACCTGCGGCGACGGTCCGGCGCCGGCGCGAGCATGGCCGGGGTCTCGACCGACCAGCGCGGCAGCGCGACTGGCGCGACAGCGAGCACGATCAGCGCGAGCAGCCCGATGTGCGCGACCCACGAACGCTCGGCCGCCGAGCGCTTCTTCATCAGCGCAAGCAGGCCGAGCGCGAGTCCCGGCGACGACCAGCGACTTGAGCGCAATGCCGATGAGGATGGACATTATTTTCCGCCTTTTTCGTCGCGCGCCTTGGCGATCATCGCCTCGAGCTCGCTCGAGCTCGTCGTCGCCGAGCTGCTTGGACATGCCGAGCAAGGGCGCTTGCGGCGCTCGCCGGCGAGCCGTTGAAGAAAACGCGGACGATTTCGCTCAGCGCCGATTTGCTTGGCGACGGTGTCGCGACAGGACCGGGCGATAGAGGAAGCCGCGGTCCGAATCGGTCGCGCTGGACATAGCCCTTGTCCTCGAGCCGCTTGAGCATCGCGCGCACCGCCGAGCCGCTCAGCTGGTCGGGCAAGGCCTCGCACATCTCGGCGACCGCAAGCGCGCCGCGCTCGTAAAGCATATCGACGATCTGCCGTTCGCGGGGCGGTAATTTGCTCAGCATGGCGACTCCAATTCGCGCTACATTTGTAGTTTGTGCTACATTTGTAGCGCGACGCAAGCGGCTTTTTCAGCCGCCCGTTTCAACGGTGGCGGAGAGGGTGGGATTCGAACCCACGGTGAGCTTGCACCCACGGCGGTTTTCAAGACCGCTGCCTTAAACCACTCGGCCACCTCTCCTTATCGCGGCATTGCTATCGCCGTTGGGGCAGGCTGTGCAAGGAGCGCGGATGAACCAAGCTGGCGCATGGCGGGTTATTCCTCATAGCCTCGGTTGTGATGAGGAGCGTAACCATGCGTCTGTTGTTTGGTGGGCGGATTGGTCGGAGCGTCGGCGATGGCGCTGGCGACGCCCTCCGCACAATTGCGACAGGCGACGCCGCCTGCAGACTCGGCGCTGCGCACAGCCCAGTCGACGCCCGGCGTGACCGTCCATCGCGCGCAATATTCGACAGCGGCGCCGCGCTACGCCAATCCGTTCGACCAGTATAAAGCCTATCTCGCCGCCCAGGCGCGCCGTGCCGGCGTGCGCGAGGCGACCATCCAGGCGGTCGTGCCATATCTGCGGCTCAGTCAGCGGGCGATGGAGCTCGACCGGGCGCAGCGGCCCAACCTGCCGAGCTACAGCACCAGCTTGCCGTCGTTCGGGCCGTACATCACCCGCCACATCACAACGCTCGCTGATCAATCGCGGCCAGACGCGCTACTCGTCGCACTGGCGGCAATCTATCGCGCATCCAGGCGCAATACGGCGTCGATCCGGCGGTGATCATGGCAATCTACGGCAAGGAAACCAGCTACGGCACGGTGACCGGCAATTTCGACCTGCTCGATGCGCTTGCGAGCCTTGGCTTATGAGGGCCGCCGCCGGGCTTATTTCGAGGACGAGTTCCTCGCGGCCCTGAAGCTGCTCGATCAGGGCGTGTCGGCGGCATCAGCTCAAGGGCAGCTACGCCGGCGCGACGGGCTATCCGCAATTCATGCCGTCGGTGGCGCTTCGGCTGCGCGCCGATGGCGATGGCGACGGCTACGCCGATATCTGGCGCAACGAGGACGATGCGCTTCGCCTCGATCGCCAATTATCTTCGCGACGCGGGGTGGAAGCGCGGACATGCCGTGGGGCGTGCCGGTGCGCATTCCGCCGACCCTCAATCGCGCCGCGATCCAGACCCGGCTCGTCCCGCAACGCTGTCCCGCGGTCTATCGGCGGCACAGCCGCTGGCTGACGGTCGCCGAGTGGCGCTCCCTCGGCGTGGTCCCGACCGGGCCGAAGTCTCCCGGACACGGAAATGGCGACGCTCATGGAAACGCCGGGCGCTTATGCGCCAGGGCTATCTGCTGACCACCAATTACCGCGCGATCCTCGATTATAATTGCTCGAATTTCTACGCGATGGCGGTCGGGCTGCTGGCGAATGCAATCGCTCGGCGATAGGACTAGCGGGAAGCCCATTCCCAGCGGAGTTATCGCCCGATCATGTCTCGCCCGATCCTGCTTGCCACTGCCGCTGCCATGCTGTTCGCCGGCGCCGCGCCGCGCCGCTCCACCGCCGTTCGATACGCCGGCCAAATACGCCTATCTGATCGACCTGTCGTCGGGCGCGACATTGTTCGCCAAGAATGCCGGATGCGCGCATGCCGCCGGCGTCGATGGCCAAGATGATGACCACCGAAGTGGCGTTCGAGCTGATCGACCAGGGCAAGCTGCCGCTCGACAAGATGTGCACCGTGCGTCCCGAGACATGGCGGAAATGGCATGGTCCGCAGGCCGGATCGACCATGTTCCTGAGCGCCAACGAGCAGGTCAGCGTCGAGAATCTGCTCCACGGCATCGTCACCTTGTCGGGCAACGACGCTTCGGTCGTGCTCGCCGAATGCATCGCCGGGACCGAGCAGGCTTTCGCCGGGCAGATGAACGACCTGGCCAAGCGGCTCGGCCTGACCAACAGCCATTTCGGCAATTCCAACGGCTGGCCCGACGAAGGCGTGACCTACGTCACCGCGCGCGATCTCGCGACGCTGGCGCGGGCGACGATCGAACGTCACCCGACGCTGTACAAGAAGTTCTACGGACAGCCGAGCTTCACCTGGGGCAAGACGCTGGGCTCGGGCCAGGCGATCACCCAGGGCAACCGCAACCCGATCCTCGGCAAGGTCGCCGGGCGCCGACGGGCTCAAGACCGGCCATACCGAGCGAGGCCGGCTATGGCTTCACCGGTTCGGCCGAGCAGAACGGGCGGCGGCTGATCGAGGTCGTCGCCGGCCTCGTCGAGCTGGAATGAGCGCGTCAAGGAATCGATCCGGCTGATCGAATGGGGGTTCAACGCCTGGACCGCCAAGCCGTTGTTCAAGGCCGGCGCAAAAGGTCGGCAGCGCGCAGGTCCAGCTGGGCAGCGAGGCCGAAGTGCCGCTGGTTGCGCCGCGCAATCTCGCGGTGACCATTCCCGCGGGCCTGTCGAGCGGCGCGACGCGGATGAAGATCCGCTACCAGGGGCCGATCGTCGCGCCGATCCAGAAGGGCCAGTCAGTCGCCGAGCTGGTCATCACCACCGGCGACACGCCGCCGCAGGTGGTGCCGCTGGTCGCCGGCGAGGCGGTCGACCAGGCCGGTCTGTTCGGGCGCATCTGGCTCGGCTTCAAGCAGCTTGTCGGGATGGCGTGAGCCGAAGCGGGCGCAATTCATCACCCTCGAAGGCGGGGAGGGGGTCGGCAAATCGACCCAGGTCCGCGCGCTCGCCGAGGCGCTGCGCAAGCGCGGCATCGACGTCCTCGTCACCCGCGAGCCGGGCGGGAGCGAAGGCGCCGAGCGGATTCGCGAGTTGCTGCTCGGCGGCGCCAACCACTGGAGCGCGAGCGCCGAAGCGTTGCTGTTCGCCGCGGCGCGCGCCGACCATGTCGAGAAATTGATTGCGCCGGCGCTCGGCCAGCGGCCACTGGGTGCTGTGCGACCGCTTCGTCGACAGCTCGCTCGCCTATCAGGGCGGGGCCGGCGGCCTCGGCATCGACGCGGTGCGCGCAATCAACGCCTTCGCCACGGGCGAGCGCATTGCCCGACCGCTCGCTCGTGCTTCTGCTCGACGACGGCGCCAGCCGGGCGGCGGCCCGCGACAATGGCGCCAGCGACGCGATCGGCGGACGCTCCGGCGAGTATCACCGCAAGGTCGAGGACGCATTCCGCAGCATCGCCGCCGATGAGCCGCGAGCGCGTGCGCTTGATCGACGCTTCGGGAAGCCGCGAGGAAGTGACCCAGCGCCTGCTCGACGCCATCGCGGACCTGCTTCCATGATCTTCGGCCAGGACCGCGCGGTCGCCCAGTTCGCCGAGGCCTGGAAAAGCGCGCAAGCTTCACCACGCGTGGCTGCTCGCGGGGCCCAAGGGGGTCGGAAAGGCGACCTTCGCCCACGCCGCCGCGCGGCGCGTGCTGGCCGACGGCGCGGGGCCGCCAAGCGACCTGCCCGGGATCGATACCTCCGACGATCACCCGATGGTCAGGCTGATCGAGGCCGGCAGCCACCCCGACATGCGCTGGCTCCAGCGCCTGCCCAAGGAGAAAGGCGAGGGGCTGAGGCAGCAATATCATCGTCGAGCAGGTCCGCGCGCTCGGCGAATTCATGGGCATGACGCCGGCGATGTCGCAGTGGCGCGTGGTGGTCATCGATACTGTCGACGAGCTCGAGACGTCGGGCGCCAACGCGCTTCTCAAGATGCTCGAGGAGCCGCCCGCGAACACCATCTTCTTCCTCGTCAGCCAATGCCGCCGGGCGGCTGCTTCCGACCATCCGCTCGCGCTGCCGAAGGCTCGACTTCACCGGGCTCGGCGATGACGCCATGACGTCAGTCCTCGAAGCGCAGGCGCCGGAGCTTTCGGCCATCGAGCGCAAGCGGGTGATCGCGCTCGCGGGCGGGTCGGCGGCGCGGGCGCTCGCCTTCGCTGCGCTCGGTCTCGCCAAGCTCGAGGACATGGCGCTGGCAATCCTGCGCGACGGCGATGCCGACCAACGCCCGCCGGTCGGAACTCGCGCTCGAGCTTGGCAAGAAGGGCGCGGCCGAGCGCTACGCCGCGTTCCTCGACCTCGCTCCGACGCTGATCGCGCGCGAAGCGCGGCGCCTCGAAGGGGCAGGGCGGGAGCGAGCGCTCGACGCTTATGCCAAGGCGCGCGAGCTTGCCGGCGTCGCGCCGCGCCTGTCGCTCGACCCCGCGGCGACGGTGTTCCAGCTTGGCGGCATCCTCGCCGATGTCGCGCCGCCGCGACTTCCTTGAAGCGCTGACGCAGCCTCGCTAGGGCCGGGCGACGCCATGGCCGACCCTTATTACATCACCACCGCGATCAGCTATCCCAACGGGCCGCCGCATATCGGCCACGCCTATGAAGCGATTGCCGCGGACGCGATGGCGCGCTTCCAGCGGGCGCAGGGCCGCGACGTCCGCTTCCAGACGGGAACCGACGAGCATGGCCTGAAAATGGCCCAGGCGGCGCGCAGCCGAGGACGTCGAGCCGCGCGAGTTCGCGGACGAAATGTCGCAACTTTTCCAAGCGATGTGCGACACTTTGAATGTTTCGTACGATCGTTTCATCCGCACCTCTGAGCCGGACCATTACCGCGCCAGCCAGGCGATCTGGGCGGCGATGGAAGCGCGCGGCGACCTCTATCTCGACCGCTACGAGGGCTGGTATTCGGTCCGCGACGAGGCCTTTTACGACGACAGCGAGCTGAGCGATGGACGAGGGCAGGCGCGGGCGAAAAGCTCTCGCCCCAGGGCACGCCGGTCGAATGGACTGCCGAGGAAAGCTGGTTCTTCAAGCCTGTCGGCCTATCAGCAGCCGCTGCTCGACCTTTACGCCGCCCAACCCGACTTCATCCAGCCCGACAGCCGCCGCAACGAGGTGCTGCGCTTCGTCGAGGGCGGGCTCAACGATCTCAGCATCTCGCGCACCAGCTTCGACTGGGGCGTGCCGGTGCCCGGGACGGCGGCGACAGCAAGCACGTGATGTACGTGTGGCTCGACGCGCTGACCAATTACATCACCGGGCTCGGCTATCCCGACGACACCGAGACTGGCAGCGTTATTGGCCCGCCAACGTCCACCTGATCGGCAAGGACGTGGTCCGCTTCCACGCGGTCTACTGGCCGGCGTTCCTGATGTCGGCGGGGATCGCGCTGCCCAAACAGGTCTATGGCCACGGCTTCCTGCTCGCCGCGGCGAGAAGATGTCCAAGAGCGTCGGCAATGTCATCGACCCCAATGTGCTTGCCGAGCGCTTCGGGGTCGATGCGCTGCGCTATTTCCTGCTGCGCGAAGTGCCGTTCGGCCAGGACGGCAGCTACAGCGCCGAAGCGATCGTCGCCCGCGCCAATGCCGAGCTCGCCAACAGCTTCGGCAATCTCGCCCAGCGCAGCTTGTCGATGGTTTTCAAGAATTTGGACGGCGTCATTCCTCGCCGGGTGAGGCATGACGACGACCGCGCATTGCTTGCGCAGGTCGAGCAGGCGGCGAAGCAGGACTTGCCGCAAGCGTTCGACCGCTTCGCATTTTCGGTCGGGATCGAGGCGTGGATGGGGGCGGTGTTCGCCTGCAACGCCTATGTCGACGCGCAGGCGCCATGGACGCTGCGCAAGACGCGATCCTGAGCGGATGGCCGCGGTGCTCGGCACGTTGGTTGCCGCGGTGCGCATGCTGGCCGAGGCAATTGCGCCGGTCATTCCCGCTTCGGCGGAGCGACTCATCGCGATGATCGACGCCGGGGAGGGGGGCGCGCCGATCGCCCAGCCGGTCGGCGCTTTTCCCGCGCCTCGAGCTTGAGGCGGACGAGGGGGCCGCTGCGTGACCCTGATCGATAGCCATTGCCACCTCGGTCTATGAAGGTCTCGCCGAGCGCCAGGAGGAAGTGCTCGACAGTGCGCGGGCGCGCGGCGTGGCCGGCTTCCTCAACATCTCGACCCGCCAGCGCGAATGGGGCGACGTCATCGCCGTCGCCGAGCGCCACGACGACGTGTGGGCGACCGTCGGCGTCCACCCGCACGAGGCCGACGCTCATCCCGACCTCGGCGCGGCGGCGCTGGTCGAAGGCGCGCAGCACCCGCGCGTGATCGCGATCGGCGAGTGCGGGCTCGATTATTATTACGACAAGTCGGACCGCGCGGCGCAGCGCGAGCGCTTCGAAGCGCATATCGACGCGGCGCGCCAGACCGGGCTGCCGCTGGTGATCCACACCCGGGACGCCGAGGAGGACACCGGCGAGATCCTGCGAAGCGGCCGTCGGGCAGGGGGGCGTCACCGGCGTGCTCCACTGCTTCACCGGATCGGCGGACCTGGCGCGCAAGGGGCTCGACCTCGGTTTTTACATCTCGCTGTCGGGGATCGTGACCTTCAAGAATGCCGCGGACCTGCAGGAAATCGCCAAATGGCTACCGGCCGACCAGATGCTGGTCGAAACGGATTCGCCCGTTCCTCGCGCCCGTCCCCAACCGCGGCAAGACGTGCGAGCCGGCGTTCGTCGCCGACACCGCGGCCTTTGTCGCCGAGTCTGCGCGGAGAGCCGCTCGAAACGCTCGCCGAGGCGACGACCGCCAATTTCTTCCGTCTGTTTACCCGCGCGCTGCAGTGAAGGTGGGCAAGTGAAAGTCCGCATCCTCGGCTGCGGGACTTCGACCGGCGTGCCGCGGATCGGCAATGACTGGGGCCAGTGCGACCCCGCCGAGCCGCGCAACCACCGGCTGCGCTCCTCGATCCTGGTCGAAAGCGACGGCGAACGGATGCTGGTCGACTGCGGGCCCGACCTTCGCGCGCAGCTGCTTGCCGCCGAGGTCGGCGAGCTCAGCGGCGTGATCGTCACCCACAACCACGGCGACCATTGCCACGGGATCGACGAGCTGCGCCCGGTCGCGCAGGCGATCGGCGGGCCGGTGCCGCTCCACGCGCGCGCCGAGTCATCGACGAGCTTCGCCAGCGCTTCGCTTATGCGTTCGAGCAATCGAGCTTCTACCGGCCGATCGTCGACGCCGCAGCGCGCTGGGCGATCAATTGCACTTCGGGGACAGCAGCGTGCGCTTCGTCGATCAGCCCCACGGCGGCACGACATCGCTCGGCATGCGCTTCGACGAGGATGATCTATTCGGTCGTTTATGCGATCGATTTCAGCGACATGACCGAGGAAATGGCGACGCTGTACGAAGGCGCGGACGTGTGGATTGCCGATTGCCTGACGCGCCGGCCGCACCCGACCCACGCGCATCTCGACGCGGTGCTCGGCTGGGCCCGCGAAATGCGCGTCGGGCAACTCTATCTGACGCACATGGGGAACGGCCTCGATTATCGGACGCTGGTGGCGGAGCTGCCGGATTGGGCGGCGCCGGCGCATGACGGGCTGGAGTTGCGCGGGTGATGACCAACGACGTGATGCTCGGCGGCGTCTACATCCTGATGGCGATGATGCTGGTGCTCGGCGCGCTGATGTCGCGGCGCGAGCCGGTGGCGAAGCTGCTGACCATGGCGCTGGCCTGGGTCGCGATCTTCGGCGCCGGCTTCGTCCTGTTCACCTTCCGCGACAATTTCGGCTGGGTCGCGCAGCGGCTCGAAGGCCGAGGCGACCGGCACGCCGGTCGAGCAGGGCCGCGAAACGCGCATCCCGATGGCCATCGACGGCCATTTCTGGGTCGAGGCCAGCGTCAATGGCGCAGCCGGTCAAGTTCCTCGTCGACAGCGGCGCGACGATGACCACGATCGACCGCACGACCGCGGGCGCGACGGGCGTGGCGGTTTCGCCGCGCGCCGATCAAATGGTGCGCACCGGCAACGGCATCATCCGCGTGTCGAGCGGCCGGGCGCGCGAAGCTGGAGGTCGGTGGCATCGAGCGCCGCGATGTTCGGCTGCAGGTCGCCGAACAGCGACGATCTCAACGTGCTCGGGATGAACTTCCTGTCGTCGCTGACGCGCTGGGGGGTCGAGGGCCGCTGGCTGATCCTGGTCGCCTGATCCGAGCGATGACTTTACATAATGCATATTATCATACTTACGGGAAGCGGCCAGTTTTCCCTCTGAGGGGGCCCCTCGAATGACGCCTGGAGCGCCTCGTCGCGATCATGCGCCGGCTGCGCGACCCGGCGACCGGCTGCGAATGGGATCGCGCGCAGAGCTTCGCGACGATCGCGCCCTACACGATCGAGGAAGCCTATGAGGTCGCCGACGCGATCGCGCGCGACGACATGGACGCCCTCGCCGACGAGCTTGGCGATCTCCAGCTCCAGGTCGTGTTCCACTCGCATCATGGCCGAGGAAGCCGGCGAATTCACGCTCGACGACGTGCTCGGCCGCATCTGCGACAAGCTCGAGCGCCGCCATCCGCACATCTTCGGCGACGCGGCGCACAGCCCTGGCTGGGAGGAAATCAAGGCCGCCGAACGCCAGAACATCGCCCGATCAGCAGCGCTCTGGCCGGCGTCGCGCTGGCGCTTCCGGCGCTCGAACGCGCCGCCAAGCTGCAGCGCCGCGCCGCGCGCACCGGCTTCGACTGGCCCGACGTCACCGGCCCGCGCGCCAAGATCGACGAGGAACTGGCCGAGCTCGACGCGGAAACCGGGCATGCCGGCGATGCTCGAGGAACTCGGCGACCTGCTGTTCGCCGTCGTCAACCTCGCACGCCATCTCAAGATCGAGCCGGAAGCGCGCTTTGCGCGAGGCCAATGCCAAGTTCGAGCGGCGTTTCCGCGCGATCGAGACCGCGCCCGGCTTTGCAGAGCTGACGCTCGACGAGAAAGAGCGGCTGTGGGCCGCGCCAAAGCCGATCAGGCCGGCGTGAAGCGACTGAAACCGCGCCCAATTGTCGGGCGACAGGCGCACCGACAGGTGGACTGCCTCGTCGTCATGCTGTTGGTCGAGCACCTCGCCGCGCGAATGGAGCCAGGCGATCCGCCCGCCGTCGCCAGCGGGAACAGCTGATCTCGTGGACCAGCTCGCCGCTGCGCAGCCGGTCCGCCATGCACTCGCCAAGGGCGTCGAGCCCCTCGCCGGTCAGCGCCGAAATCGCCACCACATCGTCGCGCCGCGCCGCTTCGTTGAGCAGCCGCTCGCGCTCGTCGGGCTCGAGCAGGTCGATCTTGTTCCACGCCTCGATCCGCGGCGGGACCCCTCCTCCGCCAGCCCGAGCGAGGCCAGCACGTCGTCGACGTCCTGCGCCTGCGCCTCGCGGTCGGGATGCGCCATGTCGCGGACATGGACGAGCAGGTCGGCCGACGCGACTTCTTCCAGCGTCGCGCGGAACGCCGCGATCAGCTCGGTCGGCAGGTCGGACACGAACCCGACGGTGTCGGACAGGATCACCTTGTCGAAGCCCGGCAGGCGGATGTCGCGCATGGTCGGGTCGAGCGTCGCGAACAGCAGATTCTCGGCGAACACGTCCTCGCCGGTCATGCGGTTGAACAGCGTCGACTTTCCGGCGTTGGTATAGCCGACCAGCGCGATCACCGGCCACGGCGCGCGCTGGCGCCGGTCGCGGTGCAAGGTCGCGGGTGCGCTTGACCTGGTCGAGCTCCTTGCGGATCTTGGCCATGCGGTCGCGGATCATGCGCCGGTCGGCCTCGATCTGGGTTTCGCCGGGACCGCCGAGGAAGCCGAAGCCGCCGCGCTGGCGCTCGAGGTGGGTCCAGCTGCGCACCAGCCGCCCCGCCTGATAGTCGAGATGCGCCAGCTCGACCTGCATCCGCCCTTCGGCGGTCGCCGCGCGCTCGCCGAAGATCTCGAGGATCAGCCCGGTGCGGTCGATGACCTTGGCGCCGGCCTCCTCTTCGAGGTTCTTCTGCTGGACCGGGGTCAGCGCCGCGTCGACGATCACCAGCTTTGCGTCGCGCGTCGCGCGCGATCTCGGCGAGTTCCTCGACCTGGCCCTTGCCGAGCAAGGTCGCCGGCGCGGACCGTGCGGACGCGAAAGGCGCGGCTGCCGACGACCTCGATGCCGATCGCTTCGGCAAGCCCCGCGGCTTCGTCGATCCGCGCCTCGGCCGAGCGCCGCGCGCCGTCGCGCGGCAGCTCCGGGACCACGATCACGCGCTTCGCCGCGCGCGACCTCCATCGCGCCATTGCCGTCGAAAGCGTTCAAGGCGCTTCCTCCGCCGTCTCGCCGGCATGTCCGTCGTCGAGATCGAGCGGATGCTCGGGCTGAAGCGTCGAAATGGCATGCTTGTAGACCAGCTGGATCTGGCCGCCGCGCTCGAGCAGGACCGAGAATTGGTCGAAGCCCGCGACTTGCCCCTGGAGCATCACGCCATTGACCAGGAACAGGGTCATCTGCTCTCGCCGCGCTTGCTGCGGCGGCGAGGAAACAGGTCCTGCAGCGACGGCTTTGCCGCCATGCTCGGTGATCGTCGCGGCGGCGGTGAAGCCGGCCGGCATCTGCGCCGGCATGATGGTCGAGATCGCATGCTTGTAGACCAGCTGCGAGGCGCCGTCGCGGCGCAGCAGCAGCGAGAAGGAATCGAACCAGGTGACCACGCCCTGCAGCTTGACGCCCTTCATCAGGAAGATCGTCACCGGGGCATGGGCGCGGCGGACGGCTGTTGAGGAAATGATCCTGAAGGCTCAGCGAACGCGCGGACATGATCGAACCTGCTCCTATTCCTCGCCCTCGCGCTTGTCGCCGATGCCGAGCGCCTTGAGTTTGCGGTGCAGGGCCGAGCGCTCCATGCCGATGAACGATGCGGTGCGCGAGATGTTGCCCGAAAAGCGCCGGATCTGGATTCGAAGATATTCGCGCTCGAAGGATTCGCGCGCCTCGCGCAGCGGCGAGCCCATGATCACCATCGTCGTGCTCGACCCGGTGACCGGCGCCCTGCTTGTCGAGCACTTCGGGCGGCAGCAGGTCGACCTCGATGCACGCGACGCGGTCGCCCGGCGCGAGGATCATCGTGCGCTCGATGATGTTGCGCAGCTGGCGGACATTGCCCGGCCAGTCGTGCGCCTGGAGCGCGGCCATCGCCTCCTCGGACATCCGCGGGCTGCGGAATGCGCCGCTCGGCCGCGAACCGGGCGAGGAAGTGGCTGACGAGCTCGGGAATGTCCTCGCGCCGTTCGCGCAGCGGCGGCAGGCGCACCGGCACGACGTTGAGGCGGTAGAAGAGATCCTCGCGGAAGCGGCCCGCGGCGATCTCGTCGGCCAGGTTGCGCGACGTCGCCGACAGCACCCGCACGTCGACCTTGACCGGGCGCTGGCCGCCGACGCGGTGATAGCTCTGGTCGGTCAGCACGCGCAGGATCTTGCCCTGCGTGGTCAGCGGCATGTCGGCGATCTCGTCGAGGAACAGGGTCCCGCCATGCGCCTGCTCGAGCAGGCCCGGGCGCATGCTGTCCTCGCCTTCGGTGCCGAACAATTCCTCTTCGACGCGCTCGGGGCTCATCATCGCCGCCGACAGGACGATGAACGGCGCCGGCGCGCGCGGGCTCCACTGGTGGATCATCCGCGCGGCGATTTCCTTGCCGACCCCGGCGGGGCCCGAGATCAGCACCCGGCTTCCGGTCGGCGCGACGCGCTTGATCGTCGCGCGCACGGTGTTGATGGCCACCGAACTGCCCTGGAGCTGGTCGTCCTGCCCGACCTGCTGGCGCAGATCGTCATTTTCGCGGCGCAGCCGGTCGGTCTCGGTCGCGCGGCTGACCAGATAGAGCAGGCGCTCGGCCTCGAACGGCTTCTCGATGAAGTCGATCGCGCCTTCGCGGACCGCGGCGACCGCGGTGTCGAGATTGCCGTGGCCCGAGATCATCAGCACCGGCAGCGTCGAATCGCGCCGCTTGATCTCCTGCAGCAGCTGCAGCCCGTCGAGCCGCGAGCCCTGCAGCCAGACGTCGAGCAGCACCATCGACGGCCGCCGCTCCTCGATCGCGTCGAGCGTCGCGTCGCTGTCGGCGGCGGTGCGCACCGCATAGCCTTCGTCCTCGAGCACCCCGCTGACCAGTTCGCGGATGTCGGCTTCGTCGTCGACGACCAGCACTTCAAGCGCCATCAGTCACCATTTCCATCCTCTTTCGGGTCGTTGTCGCCGTTGTCGGCGGTATCCCGGCGACTCTCGGCGCCAAGCGCGTCGAGCCGGTCGACGTCGAAGCGATGCGGACGTGCGTTCCGCCGCCGGGGCGGTCGAGGAAGGCGATTTCGCCCATATGCTCCTCGACGATCTTCTTGACGATCGCGAGGCCGAGGCCGGTGCCGCGCACGCGCGTCGTCATATAAGGCTCGGTCAGCCGCTCGCGGTCCTCCGGCAGGCCGACCCCGGTGTCGAAGACGTCGATCACGAGGTGGCGCTGATCCTCGCGCAGGCGCAGCTCGACGCGGTCGCCGGCGAGACTATGCTCGCCGCGATTGCGCCGGCCTTCAATGGCTTCGACGCCATTCTTGACGACATTGGTCAAGCGCCTGGCCGAGCTGGCGCCGGTCGCAGATCATGCGCAGCTCGCCATGGGCGGATCGAGCGACGAAGCTCACCCCGGGATGCGCGACTTCGTGCAGGAACAGCGCCTGGCGCGCGATCTCGTGGACATTCTCGTCGCGGAACACCGGCTTGGGCATGCGCGCGAAATTGGAGAATTCGTCGACCATCCGGCGCAGGTCGCCGACCTGGCGGACGATCGTGCCGGTCAGCCGCTCGAACGTTCCGGGATCCGACGCGATCTTCTTGCGCGAAACGCCGCTGGAGCCGCTCGGCGGCGAGCTGGATCGGGGTCAGCGGGTTCTTGATCTCGTGGGCGATGCGCTGGGCGATGTCGGACCAGGCGGCGCGGCGCTGGTCGGTCAGCTGGTCGGTGATGTCGTCGAAGGTCAGCACCGACGCCGTCGGGATAGCGGACGCGCTTGACCGCCAGCGTGCGCTGCCCGGTCTCCGCCGCGACCAGCACATTGGCCTCGCTGTCGTCGCCGCGCATGAATTCGTCGAGGTCGGGCGACAGCGCCGCAAGCCCCTCGCCTTCGACTTCGTCCTGCTTCTTCTGGACGAGCGTTTCGGCCGAGCGGTTGATGAGCAGTACGCGATTGGCGCTGTCGAGCGCGATGACGCCGGCGGTGACGCTCGACAGCACCGCCTCGATGAACGCGCGGCGCGTTTCGAGCTGGGTGTTGGCCGAGCGCAGCGCGCCGGTCTGCTCCTCCAGCCGCCCGGTCATGCGGTTGAACGCGCTCGCCAGCATCTGGATTTCGTCGTCGGTCTCGGTCACCGGCACGCGGGCCGACAAGTCGCCCTCCTCGATCCGCCCCGCGGCGTCGACCAGTTGCCCGACCGGGCGCACCATCCGGTCGGCGAGCTTCAGCGCGGTGACGATCGCCAGGCCGACGATGACCAGCGCAACCAGCGAGCAAGGCGGCGTTGAAGCGCAACTGGTTGACGCGCGAGCGGGCGAGCAAGACGCGATAATCGCTGCAGCACCTCGTTGGCGCGCTCGATCTGCTCGCGGAACTGCGGCTCGAACACCCGCGCCGCGTAGAGATAGGTGTTGGGCCCGTAAGTCGAGGCGTGTCAGCGCGCCGATCCGGTCGACCGAATTGATCGCGACGCTCTCGCGCTGCCTCGAGTTCGGCGATCTTTGCTCGGCGGTGATGATCTTCTCGAGCGGGCGGTCGTAGGGATTGATCAGCACCAGGCTGCGCGGAATGCCGTCGGTGCCGACGTTGATGATGATCGCTTCGGACAGGTTGCGGATCAGCACCTGGCGGCCGAACAAATCGATGAAGCGCGGATCGTCGATCGGCAGCTGCGCGCAGATAGCCGGCCAGGTCGGCGCTCATGGTCACGGTTTCGCCGAGCGACGCGCGCTGACCTCGCTGTCGTAGGTCGCGCGCGCCACCTCGACGGTATTTTCGAGCATTCCGCGGGCGCGGTCGGAGAACCAGAATTCGAGGCCGCTCTGGAACAGCAGGGAGGCGAAGATCGCGACCAGCACGGTCGGCACCGCGGCGATCACCGAGAACAGGCCGACCAGCCGGGTGTGCAGGCGGCCGCTGCCGAGCCCGCCGCGCTCCGCCCGGCGCATCGCCACGCGCCGCGAGTAAATGCACCATCAGCGCGATCGCCGGGATGAGGTTGGCGACCAGCAGCAGGGCGATCAGCGGCGGCGACAGCAGGCTGCCCGGCTCGGCGCCCTGGCGCATCAGCCAGACGCTGCAGGCCGAGCATCCCGGCAAGGAAGACAGCCGATCGGAATCGCCAGGCGGTCGTAGAAACGGCCGCTCGCGCGCTCCCGCTGGAGCCAGTTCTGCGACCTGTGATGTAACCGGCAATTCGGCGGTGCGCGCATCCATCGCGCGGCGGCCCTAGCACGGGCGTTGCATTAACAACACACTTGTGTGGGGATTAGTGTGGCTCAAGCCGCCGAGCGCGCGAGCCATGGCGCGTAGAATTATCGCAGCATGGCGACGACCGTCGCCGGATCGTCCTGCGATTGACCTGGTTGCGCAACTCGGCCGAGCCCGGGCAGCCCCTTGGTGTACCAGCCGATATGCTTGCGGGCGAGCTTGACCCCGGTTTCGCGGCCGTAGAGCGACAGCATGTCGTCATATTGCTCGAGCATAGCGCGCCAGTTGCTCGTCGAGGCTCGGTTCGGGCCGCGCGCCCTTCCCCGCCAAGCTCGGCCATCACCTGGCCGAGCAGCCACGGCCGGCCGTAAGCGCCGCGGCCGATCATCACGCCGTCGGCGCCCGACTGGCGCAGCGCCTCGCGCGCGTCGTCGAGCGAGCAGATGTCGCCGTTGACGATCACCGGCATGGCGACGGCGTCCTTGACCTGCCGGACGAACGCCCAGTCGGCGGTGCCCTTGTACATCTGGCAGCGGGTGCGGCCGTGGACGGTGATCATCTTGACGCCCGAGATCCTCGGCGATGCGCGCGAGCTCGGGCGCGTTGAGGCTTGCATGGTCCCAGCCCATGCGCATCTTGAGCGTCACCGGCACGTTCACCGCTTTGACCGTCGCATCAATGATCTGGCCGGCGAGCGGGAGGTCGCGCATCAGCGCCGAGCCGGCGTCGCCGTTGACCACTTTCTTGACCGGGCAGCCCATGTTGATGTCGATGATCGCGGCGCCGCGCTGCTCGTTGAGCTTGGCCGCCTCGGCCATGACCAGCGGCTCGCAGCCGGCGAGCTGGAGCGACACCGGCTCCTCGACCGGGTCCCACAGCGCTTTTTGCAGCGACTGGCGGGTTTCGCGGACCATCGCCTGGCTGGCGATCATCTCGCTCACCGTCAGCCCCGCGCCATAGCGCTTGACCATCCGCCGGAACGGCAGGTCGGTGACGCCGGTCATCGGCGCCAGGATGACCGGCGCGTCGATCCGGCAGCGGACCGACGTGGATGGGCTTCAAAATGCTCATGGGCCGCAGGCCATACAGGGCGCTGTTACCGGACAAGCGACAGGCCTTGGCGGACAAGGCGAGCAGGCCTAGACGCGCGGCCATCGATGACCACCACCGCCCTCATCGTCGCCGCCGGCACCGGCACCCGCCTCGGCGGCGATTTGCCCAAGCAATATCGCCTGCTCGGCGGCAAGCCGGTGCTGCGCTGGGCGGTCGAGGCATTGCTCGGGCATCCGCGCGATCAAGGCCGTGCGCGTCGTGATTGGCGCAGGCCAGGATGCCCTTGCGTCGGCGGCGCTTGCAGGCGCTCGATGTCGGCCCACTCATCGCCGGCGGGGCCGAGCGCGCGGACTCGGTCCGCGCCGGCCTCGCGGCGATCGAGACCGACGCCGTGCTGGTCCACGACGCCGCACGTCCCTTCTGCCCACCGGCAGGTGGTCGATCGCCTGCTCGCCGCCTCTGGAATTCTTCGATGGCGCGGCGCCGGTGCTCGCGGTCGGCGACACGCTCGCCCGAGCCGCCGAGACGCTCGACGAGGCGGTCGACCGGAGCGGCCTCGTCCGCGTCCAGACTCCGCAGGCCTTTCGTCTCGCATGCGCTGAAGCAGGCTTATGCCGACTGGACGGGGCTGAGCCGCCGACCGACGAGACGAGCGTGGCGCGGGCCGCCGGGCCTCTCGGTTGCAGCCGTCCACGGCGATCCCGCGCTCGACAAGATTACTACGCCGCCGACTTTGCTCGCGCCGAGCAACTGGCTGGCGGGCCGCCTGACCCCTCGCACCGGCATGGGCTTCGACGTCCACGCCTTCGGCGGCGACGGCCCGGTCATGCTCGGCGGGATTGCCGTCCCCCACCCGCGCGGCCTCGCCGGGCATAGCGACGCCGACGTCGTGCTCCACGCGATCACCGACGCCTTGCTCGGCGCCGCGGGGCTTGGCGACATCGGCGAGCATTTCCCGCCGTCGCGACCCGCAATGGAAAGGCGCGTCCGTCGGACCTGTTCCTCGCCCACGCCGCAGCGCTTGGTGCGCGCCGGCGGAGCAATGATCGACGCTGTCGATTGCACTCTCATCGCCGAAGCGCCCAAGATCGGCCCGCACCGCGCGGCGATGCGCGCGCGGATCGCCGAGATATCTGGGCATTCGGCCCGAGCAGGTGAGCGTCAAGGCGACGACCACCGAGGGGCTCGGCTTCACCGGGCGCGGCGAAGGCATTGCGGCCCAGGCGGTGGCCAACATTCGAATGGGATTTCACTGGTGACCGACACGCTTCTGCCTCAAGCCCTGGTCGACAAGGCAAGCGAGGTGGTCGTCGCCAACCGCGCCGCCGGACGACGGATCGCGGTCGCCGAAAGCTGCACCGGCGGGCTGGTCAGTGCGGCGCTGACCGAGATCCCCGGGATCCTCGGACGTGTTCGAAGTCGGCTACGTGACCTATTCGAACGCCGCCAAAGTGCATCAGCTCAAGGTCAGCGAGGACGTCGTCGACACCTTCGGCGCGGTCAGCGTGGCGACCGCCTGGGCGATGGCGCGCGGCGCGCTCGCCGCCTCCGACGCGGACGTCGCGGTGGCGATCACCGGGATTGCCGGTCCTGGCGGGGGCTCGCCGGCAAAGCCGGTCGGCACGGTGGTGTTCGCCCGGGCCGAGCGCGATGCCGATCCGGCGAAGATCGTCGCCGACCAGAAGCATTTCGATGAAACGACGCGTTCGGGCGTGCGGCTTCAGGCGGCGCTTTGCGCGCTCGAGCTGCTGATGCCGTAAAGCGCCGCGGCGCGCTGTTCGAACGCTCCGGTCATCCGGCGCAGCGCGCGGTCGAACATCGCGCCGGCGAGGCTTTCGAACAGCCGCGATTTGAACGCGAAATCGACCGAGAAACGGACATTGGTGCCGCCGTCGTCAGCGCGGTCGAAATGCCATTCATTATGCAGATATTTGAGCGGACCCTCGACATAATCGACGCAGATGCGTGTCGGGCGGTCCTTGATCACCCGGCTGGTGAAGCGCTCCTTGAAGGCGTTGAAGCCGACGATCAGGTCGGCGACCGTTTCGGTTTCGCTCGACGATCGCACCCGCACCGCGACCACCCAGGGCAGGAATTCGTCGTAGCGGGCAACGTCGGCGACCAGTGCGAACAATTGCTCCGGCGTGTAGGGCAGATGCTTGGTCTCGCTATGCCGCGGCATTGGTCCCTGCCGGAGGTGCGGATTTGGCCAGCTGCGCCGAGCGCGCCGCGCGCATCTTCTCGAAATCGTCGCCGGCGTGATAGCTCGACCGGGTCAGCGGCGATGCCGCGACCAGCAGGAAGCCCTTGGCGCGGGCGATCGCCGCATAGGCGTCGAACGCCTGCGGGAGTGACGAACTCCTCGACCTTCGCATGGCGCGGGGTCGGCTGCAGATATTGCCCCATGGTGAGGAAATCGACGCCGGCGGAGCGCATGTCGTCCATCACCTGGTGAACTTCGAGCCGCTGCTCGCCGAGGCCTACCATGACGCCCGATTTGGTAAAGATATGCGGGGCTTGGCGCTTGACGCTCTCAAGCAATCGCAGCGAGGCATAGTAGCGCGCACCGGGCCGAATGGTCGGGTAAAGCCGCGGCACCGTTTCGAGGTTGTGGTTGTAGACGTCGGGCCCCGCCTCGATGATCCTGGTCACCGCGGCTTCGCTCTTGTTGCGGAAATCGGGGGTCAGGATTTCGATCGTGGTGTTGGGCGTAGTCCGCCGCAGCGCCTCGATCACCTTGACGAACTGGCTCGCCCCGCCGTCGGGCAGATCGTCGCGGTCGACCGAGGTGACGACGATATGCTCGAGGCCAAGCGCCGCGGCTGCATCGGCGGTATGCTGCGGCTCGAGCGGATCGACCGCGCGCGGCATGCCCGTCTTGACGTTGCAGAAGGCGCAGGCGCGCGTGCAGGTGTCGCCCAGGATCATCACCGTCGCGTGCTTCTTGGTCCAGCATTCGCCGATGTTCGGGCACGCCGCTTCCTCGCACACCGTGGCGAGGTTGAGCTCGCGCATCAGCCGCCGGGTCGAATGATAGCCCTGGGCTGGTCGGCGCCTTGACCCGGATCCAGTCGGGCTTGCGTTGCCTTGGGGGTCTGAGCGGGAGCGTTCATTGCAGCGCAAATAGCGATTGGCCGGCCTTCAATCCACCCCCGCTTGCCACCCCTCCCCCACGCGGGCTAGCGCGAGCCGATGGAGCATCTGACCGAGCTGATCGACGGGCTACCGCCGCTTCCGCGCGAGCGAATGGGCCAATGAACGCGCTCGCTGGACCGAGCTCGCCGAAGGCCAGAGCCCCAAGGTCATGGTCATCGCCTGCTCCGACAGCCGGGTCGACCCGGCGCAGATCTTCGACGTCCGCCCCGGGCGAAATCTTCGTCGTGCGAAACGTCGCGGCGCTCGCCCCGCCCTACGAAACCAGCCGCGGCTTTCACGGCGTGTCGGCGGCGCTCGAATTCGCCGTCACGCAGCTTGGCGTGGGCGAGATATTGGTGATGGGCCACGGCCTGTGCGGCGGCTGCGCGGCGGCACTGACCGGCCAGTTCGACGATACCACCCCGGGCGAGGGCCATTTCATCGCCGACTGGGTACGGATGCTGGGCCAGGCGCGTGATTCAGTTCGGGAGAACCATCCTGATCTCGGTGACCAGGCTTTCCTGGCGATGGAACGCGAGGCGGTCAAAGTGTCGCTCGCCAATCTGCGCACATTTCCGTGGATCGCGAAGCGCGAGGGCGACGGCAGCCTTCGCCTGCACGGCGCGCATTTCTCAATCGAGGAAGGGCGTTTGTACGTGCTTGACGAGGCGGAAGGTGAGTTCCGCCCCGTCTGAGCACTCTTTGAGAATTGCTACGCAGCCTCGGCCGCGCCGCAATTAGCAGCGGGTGTTATAGTCGTAGTGCGGCTGGCCGTACTGGTCGACGTAATAGCAATAGCCGCGTGTATCGCGATAATATTGGCGGCCATTGATGGTCGCGCCAAGCACGCCGCCGAGCACCGCGCCGGCAATCGCGCCGGTCGTCGTGCTGACGCCTGGAATGACCGCGCCGGCGATTGCGCCGCCCACGGCACCGACGGCAGCGCCGGCGGCAGCGTTGCCGGCCTGGTTGTTATAGCCGCGGTTCTGGTAGTACGGGTCATAGCCATACTGGTTCGGAGCAGTTGCGCAGCCAGTGACTGCGACACTCGCGGCAACTGCCGCGGCAAGACCAAATTTCTTCATTTCATCGTCCCTTCAATCAGACCCCTGAACCCTATCAGTGCTTCAATCGGCGTTTCGTTCCCGCATCGATCATCTGCCGTTCAGCTTCGCGGCCGGTTCGCGCCAGGCTGTGGTCATTTGGCGACATCGCGCTAGATGGAGGCGAACAAGGATTGTTGAGCATGCGGGATCGACACGTCGAGCTGGAAGCCAATATCGCGCTGTTGATCGATGCCGACAACGCCAGCCCGGAACATCTCGACGAGGTCCTGCTCGTGCTCGGCGAGCTCGGCACCATCAATATCCGCCGCGCCTATGGCAATTGGGCCAAGGCCAGCCTCAAGGGCTGGGGCCAGCTCACCGGCGAGCATTCGATCGTGCCCGTCCAGCAGTTCGATGTCGTCAAGGGCAAGAGCGTGACCGACATGCGGATGGTGATCGACACCATGGACCTGATGTTCCGCGGGCATGTCGACGGCTTCGGGATCATGTCGTCGGACAGCGACTTTCTGCCCCTCGCCCAGCGCATCCGCGAGGAAGGCCTGCCGGTCTATGGCTTCGGCACCGCCAAGACCCCGCATAGCTTCCAGCAGGCGTGCACGCGCTTTTTCGACGTCTCCGCGCTTGCGCTGGACCAGGAAGCCACGCTCGAGCAGCCGACGCCGAGCGCCGGGCAGCGGCCGATCGACGTCGAGCTGCTGCAAGTGCTTGGCTCGGCGTTCAAGGCCTCGAAACGCGACGAGGACGGTTACACGACGCTTTCCGAGCTCGGCCAGCGGGCAAAGGCGGTGTCGAGCTTCTCAGCGCGAAACTACGGTTTCACGCGCCTTTCGGATCTCATTCGCGCGGTCCCCAATTTTGAGGTCAAGGACAGTCCCGACGGCCGCGTGCTGGTCAAACGGTTGCGCTAGGCGAAACGAACTGTTGTCTAGACGACACAGGCGGGTCACATTTTCTAAAAGATCAAAGACAAAGAGGAACCGGGCCGCATAAGTACCGTTGAGGACTAACCTAAATTAGGATCCATCCTCCCCCATGCTCGCGCGCCAGGCTATCCAACGCCATCTCGACACTGCACTCGACGCTCTTGCGGACGGGCCGGGATATCACTCGGTGCTGGATGAGCTGCCGGTGCCGCTTTACATCGTCGATGCCCAGGGCGCCGTCACTTACTGGAACCGCGCCTGCGTCGAATTCGCCGGCCGCGAGCCGCAGCTCGGGAAAGACCAATGGTGCGTCACCTGGGAGCTTTACACCACCACCGGCGAGCGGCTGCCGCATGACGAATGCCCGATGGCCACGGCGGTTAAGGAGCAGCGCGCGATTCGCGATGTGATTGCGATCGCGCGGCGTCCGGACGGCAGCCGGGTCGCCTTCCAGCCCTATCCGACGCCGTTGTTCGACGAAGTCGGCACGCTGACCGGCGCCGTAAACATCCTCATCGATGTCACCGGCGAGCAATCCAGCGCGCTCCGCGACCAGGCCGAGCGCTGCCGCCGCCTGGGGAAATCCACCTACGACCGCTGGACCAGCAAGGTCCTCGGCGACATGGCCGAAGGCTTCGACCGCACCGCCGACGAGCTCGTGCAAACGCGCGCCAGCTAACAGCATCTAAGTAGCGCACGAGCTGGCTTTCGGTGGCCGCTCGGTCTGGTCATCGATCCCCGTCCGGAACGGCGATGGCCTCCACCCGTTCCTCTGCCCAGGAGGAACTCCATGGACGACAGAAGAACCGAAACCGCGCGTGACAACGACGACAGCGAACTGATCGAAAGCAGCGAGAAAACTCCCGCTCAACAAGGCCGCTCTGGTGGCAACCTGCAGCGGGACGTCGGCACACAGGCCGCGCTTGAGAGGGTTAAAGACCCGGAGGCGCTAGAAGGCGTGACCAAGGAAGACGATATCGCACATGGCCAGCGCCGGCCGGCCGAGCGCCGCGGTGATGTCTAGCAGGCGCTAAAGGAGATCGAGAGTCAGGGTGACATCGTCGCCGGCCGAGATTCCGGCGCGGCGGCGGATTTCCGCCTTGATCGGCAGGATGAAGCCCCCTGACTTTTGCGGAAAGAGCGACGTCCGCCACGCAATCTCGCCAATCCGAGCCTCGACGCGAACCGATCCAAAGCCGCGCCGCGGCCCTTCGAAGCGATGCGCGCGAATGGGGTCGGCCTGATCCTCGGGAATGGTGAAAAAATGCCAGCTGGCGCCCTCGCCGCTCCATAGCCAAAGCGGGCCGGTCAGGCGGATCATTACCTGTCCCCCTGCGACGGCAGGGGCCCAGACGAGGCGAAACGTATCACGCGAGCGTAGGATAAAGGTCGCGCCATTCGGGGTTCGTCAATTCGATTGAGCTGAGCTTCCAAAGCCGCTTCCACTTCTTCATCTGCGACTCACGAAGACGCGCTCCCTGAAGGTCATCACACGCCTCGTACCAAACCAGCAATTTGCAGCCATGATTGCGCGTGAAGCCGGGAACGACTCCATTCCTGTGCTCCCACACTCGCTTTACCAGATCGCTCGTCGCACCAATGTAGATCGTGCCGTTGCGCCCGCTCGCCATGATGTAAACGAAACCGGATTTCATAAGTGCAGCCTAGTCACTCATGGTTCTCCTGCGAAGGCAGGAGCCTAGACCGGCGAAGCCGTCACTGAGCGCTTGCGCGCGTCTGGGCCTCTGCCTTCGCAGGGGAACCTACCGCGTCAGCTTGCGGTAGGTCATGCGATGCGGCCGCGTCGCTTCATCGCCGAGGCGGCGCACCTTGTCCGCTTCATAGGCCTGGAAATTGCCTTCGAACCATTCGACCCGGCTGTCGCCCTCGAACGCCAAAATGTGCGTCGCCAGGCGGTCGAGGAAGAAGCGATCATGGCTGATGACCACCGCGCAGCCGGCGAAATTCTCCAGCGCTTCCTCGAGCGCGCGCAGGGTCTCGACGTCGAGGTCGTTGGTCGGCTCGTCGAGCAGCAGGACATTGCCGCCTTCCTTGAGCATCTTGGCGAGGTGGACGCGGTTGCGCTCGCCGCCGGACAGCTGGCCGACCTTCTTCTGCTGGTCGGAACCCTTGAAGTTGAACGCCCCGACATAGGCGCGGGTCTGCATTTCCTGCTTGCCGACGGTCATCAGCTCATGCCCGCCGGATATCTCCTCCCACACATTATGCTTGGCATCGAGCGCGTCGCGGCTCTGGTCGACGAAGCCGAGGCGAACCGTGTCGCCGATCGCGATCTTGCCCTCGTCGGGGGTTTCGCTGCCGATGATCAGCTTGAACAGCGTCGTCTTGCCCGCGCCGTTGGGGCCGATGACCCCGACGATCCCGCCCGGGGGCAGGTTGAACGACAAGTCTTCGAACAAAAGCTTGTCGCCATAGGCTTTGGTCAGCCCCTTGGCCTCGATGACGTTGCCGCCGAGGCGCGTTGGCGTCTGGATGACGATCTGCGCCTTACCCAGCGTGCGCTTCTCGGCCGCCTCGACCAATTGGTCGAAGGCCTTGATGCGCGCCTTGGATTTGGTCTGCCGCGCCTTGGGACTCTGGCGGATCCACTCGAGCTCTTCCTTGATCGCCTTCTGGCGGCCCTCGTCCTCGCGCCCTTCCTGCTCGAGCCGTTTCGCCTTCTTGTCGAGGTAGGTCGAATAATTGCCTTCGTAGACGAAGTATTTTGCGCGATCGAGCTCGAGGATCCAGTTGACCACATTGTCCAGGAAATAGCGGTCATGGGTGACGAGGATGACGTTGCCGGGATAATCGACGAGATGCTTTTCGAGCCACTGGACGCTTTCCGCGTCGAGATGGTTGGTGGGCTCGTCGAGGAGCAGAATGTCGGGCTTCTCGAGCAGCAGCCGCGTCAGCGCCACGCGTCGCTTCTCGCCGCCCGAGAGGTTTTCGACCGAGGCGTCGCCCGGCGGACAGCGCAGCGCGTCCATCGCGATCTCGAGCTGGTTGTCGAGCGTCCAGCCGTCGACCGCGTCGATCTTCTCCTGAAGCTCGCCCATTTCGGCCATCAGCGCGTCGAAGTCGGCGTCTTCGGGCGGGTCGGCCATCATCGCTGAAATGGCGTTGAAGCGGTCCATCATGTCCGCGACCGGCCGGACACCCTGCATGACGTTTTCCTTGACGGTCTTGGTAGGGTCGAGCTGCGGCTCTTGCTCGAGATAGCCGACGGTGATCCCCTCGCCCGCCCAGGCCTCGCCGGTGAACTCCTTGTCGCGCCCGCCCATGATCTTCATCAGCGTCGACTTGCCCGACCCGTTGGGCCCGACGATGCCGATCTTGGCGTCGGAATAGAATTGCAGGTGGATGTCGTTGAGGATGGGCTTCTGGCCCGGAAAGGCCTTGGTCATGCCCTTCATCACATAGGAATATTGAGCGGCCATCGGGTCGCGAGTCCTTCAAGATTGAATGCGGGAGTTGGGCGCCAGTTAGGCGTGTGCGCGCCGCATTTCCACCCTAGAACGGCAGCTTGAACCCCGGCGGCAGCGGCAGGCTGCCCGACATCTTTTGCATTTCGGCCGCGGCGGCCGTGTCGGCTTTCGCGCGCGCATCGTTGAGCGCCGCGGCGATCAAGTCCTCGGCCATCGTCTTCTCGCTCGGCGCGAGCAGGCTTTCGTCCAGATCGACCGACAGGATTCGGCCCTTCGCGGTGGCGCGGATCTTGACCAGCCCGCCGCCCGCGGCTCCCTCCACCTCGATCTTGTCGAGGCCGTCCTGCGCTTTTTGCAGCTCGACCTGCGCATTTTGCGCCATTTTCATGATCTCTTCGAAATCGGGCATTTCGGGCATGTCATCCGCCTCGCGTGGAAAAGGACTCAAGTTCAGCATCCGGGAACGCATCGGTAAGCGCGCGCACCGCCGGATCGGCAAGCACTTCGGAGCGAACGCGCTCCTCGGCGATTTTCTCCTGCTCGAGCAGCGACGGCGCGCCCGGCTCATCCGACAAGGTTACCCGCCACGCCGCGCCGGTCAGCGCCTTCAGCGCCATCGCCAGCTCGCGCGACCAGTCGCTGCCAAGCGGCCGCAACGGCTTGAGCGCCAGCTCTCCCGGCGCATAGCGGACCAGGCCGACCTGGTCATGAAGCTGGAGCGCCAGGCTGCGCTTGCCGCTGTCTTCGAGCAGCGCGATCACGGCGGCGAGGTCGGCCGGCATCACCCCGCTCGGTCCCGACGGACGAGCCGCCGGTGCTGCGCGTGAGACCGCGCCCTGCCCTTCGCCGCTGAGCGTCGCCAGCAGCGCCGCGGGATCGGGCAGTTCGGCCGAGTGAATCAAGCGCAGCAGCGCCATGTCCGCCGCTTCGCGCGGGTCGGGCGCGATCTCGACGTCCTTCAAGCCCTTCAACAGCATCTGCCACAGCCGGTGGAGCTGACCCCAGGACAGCCGCTGCGCCAGCTCGGCGGCCATTTCCTGCTCCTCGGTCGAGCGGAGGGTGTCGGGCTTGCCTCCGGCCTTGGCCCTCGTCGCCATGTGGAGAACTTCCATCAGGCCGCGTAAAATCTGCGTGGGATCGATGCCGAGCTCGTGCGCTTCGTCCAGCTGCGCGAGCGAAGCTTCGGCATCGCCGCCGAGCACCGAGTTCGAGCAGCCGGCGAATGCGCCCGCGGTCGGCGAGGCCGAGCATGTCGCGCACTTCTGCGGCCGACACTTTCCCGGCCCCGTGGGCGATCGCCTGGTCGAGCATCGACAGGCCGTCGCGCGCCGAGCCTTCGGCGGCGGTGGCGATCATCGCCAGCGCTTCGGTCTCGACCTCGACCTCCTCGGCCTTGGCGACTTCGGCGAAATGCGCGGCGAGCTTGTCGGCCGGAATGCGGCGCAAGTCGAAGCGCTGGCAGCGCGACAGCACCGTCACCGGCACCTTGTTGACCTCGGTCGTCGCAAGGAAGAATTTCACATGCTCGGGCGGTTCTTCGAGCGTCTTCAGCAAGCCATTGAACGCCGGCTTAGAGAGCATGTGCACTTCGTCGATGATGTAGATTTTGAAGCGCGCGCTGGTGGTGGCGTAGCGCACAGCATCGATGATCTCGCGCACGTCGTCGATGCCGGTGTGGCTCGCGGCGTCCATCTCGATGACGTCGATGTGCCGCCCCTCGGCAATTGCGCGGCACGGCTCGCACTGGTTGCAAGGCGTGATCGTCGGCCCGCCATTGCCGTCGGGTCCGACGCAATTGAGCGCCTTGGCGATCAGGCGTGCGGTCGATGTCTTGCCAACGCCCCGCACCCCGGTGAGCAGAAACGCATGTGCAATCCGGCCCCGTGCAATGGCATTGGACAAGGTCTTCACCATCGCATCCTGGCCGATCAGCTCGGCGAAAGTCTGCGGGCGGTATTTGCGAGCAAGGACGCGGTAGGCGGATGGGGAGTCGGATGCAGGCTGGGCCGGCGCCGTTTCGGAAGGCAGATCGAGGCCGAGGCCCGGTGATTCGTCGTCGCTCATAGGGGCCGGTTTAGGACTAATTGCCGGTTGCGCGAAAGCGCGATCGCAGCAGGCGACGGGAAAGGTGGAAGCCGACGACCCGGCACGAAATCGTTGTGGCTGCTTCCTTCCGGACCTGACCAGGTTGGCGACAGCGCCGTCCGCCGACTTCCGAGCGGGCATATGGTCGGTGTGCAGCGCGGACGCAAGCTCGCCCTAGCGCCCCATCCAGTTGGTCGAAGCCGGCGGGATTCGCACGCTGAGCCGCTCGAGCGTCTCGGTCAGCAAAATCTGGCACGCGAGCCGCGAAGTCCGCCCGGCATGCGCAGCGAGATCGAGGAGATCCTCCTCCTCCTCGCTCGCCGGCGGCAATTTGTCGAAATCCTCGGCATCGACCAGCACGTGGCAGGTCGAACAGGCCATCACGCCCTCGCACGCGCCTTCGAGCGGCTGGCCGGAGCGCCACGCGACATCGAGCAGCCGTTCGCCCGGCCGCGCGTCCACTTCCTTGTCGAGGCTTCCGTCGGCGCGGAAGAAGCGCACCAGGGTCACGGGATGGTCACGCTCCGGCGCGCTCCTGCGCATCCGCCGCGCGGGCGATCTGCTGGCAGGCGGCGCGCAATTCGTCCGGCTCGGTGTAGCGGCCAAAACCGAGACGTATCGACGAGCGCGACTGGCGATAATCCAGCCCAAGCGCCTTCAGCACATGGCTCGGACGGCCCGATCCGCTGGCGCAGGCCGAGCCCAATGAAAATGCGATGTCGCGCAAATCGCCAAGCAAGCGCGCGCCATCGATGCCGTCGCGGCGCACGTTGAGATTGCCGCGGATAGCGGCAATGGCGGCTGCCGTTGACCACCCAGTCGCCGCCAAGGGCTTCCATGGCGGTGCGGGACAACTGCTGCACGAGGTCGAAATCGAGCGTCTGCCGCTCGGCCGCAAGCTTCGCGGCGGCGCCGTAACCGACGCACAGTGCCGGCGACAAAGTGCCCGACCGAAGCCCGCGCTCTTGCCCGCCGCCGTGGATCAGTGGCGCCGGCTCGGCGCCCTTGCGCATCCACAAGGCGCCAATCCCCTTGGGGCCGTGAAGCTTGTGCGCGCTGATGGCGACCAGATCGGGTCCTTCGGGCAGGTTGATGCGGCCATGCGCCTGGACCGCGTCGCACAGCATCAGCGCGCCCGACCGAGCGGGCCATCGCCGAAATCTCCGACACCGGCTGGATGACCCCGATCTCATTGTTGACCATCATCGCCGCGACCAGCGCGACCCTTTCGTCGATTTCGCGATCGAGCAGCGACAGGTCGAGCAGGCCGTCCGGCCCAACCGGGAGGATGGTTACGTCGACACCGCGCGAGGCGAGCCATTCGCACGTGTCGAGCACCGCCGCATGTTCGGTTGCAATCGTGATGATGCGGTTGCGCTCCGGCGGCGCATTTTCGAGCGTTCCGCGGATCGCCCAGTTGATCGCCTCCGTCGCGCTGCCGGTGAAAGCGACGGCGCCGCCCTCAAGCTCGAGCGAGCGTTCGACCTGGCGGCGAGCGACGTCGATCGCGGCATCGGCCTCGCGGCCCCAGCGCGAAGGCGAATGGGGATTGGCGAATTTTTCCTCGATCCACGGGGCCATCGCCTCGGCGACTTCCGGCGCGACCGGGGTGGTCGCCTGGTAATCGAGATAGATCATGCCGCCTCGGCTTTGCCACGCCGGCGCATTCGGCGCCACTCCTCGAAAAACCGGTCGATATCGGCGTCGGCGGTGAACGGCCCGAAGCTCACGCGCACGACGCTCCCCGCGAGGTCGGGCTCAATGCCCATCGCGGCGAGAATGCGCGAGGATTTCATGCTTCCGGACGAGCAAGCGCTGCCCGCCGAGACCGCGATCCCGGCAAGGTCGAACTGGACCAGCTGGCTCGCGCTCGACACGCCCGGCATCGCATAAGCGCCGATGGTCGCGATGCGCTGGGCGTTCGCGGCGATGACCAGACCGCCGTCGTCGACAATCGCCTGTTCGAGCCGGGCTCGAAGCTGCGCAAGCCCCGGCATCGCCGCCGCAAAGCCGCGCCCGGCAAGCGCGGCCGCCATGCCTGCCGCCGCGGGAAGATTCTCCGTCCCGCGCCGATAGCCGCGCTCCTGCCCGCCGCTCGCCGCGAGCTTCGCCAGATCCTTGACCAGCAGCGCGCCGATCCCCGGCGGACCGCCGAACTTGTGGCCCGAAACGGCGATAAGGTCCGCGTCGGGCAGCGCGATCTTGCCCGCGCCTTGTGCGCAGTCAGCGAGCAACATCGATCCCGCACCGCGCACGATCTCCGCAATCTCGCCGAGCGGCTGAACGACCCCGGTTTCATTATTCACCTGCTGGACCGCGACCAGGGCCGGCCCGCCGCCCACCAAACGCTCGAGCTCGGCTATCTCGACGATCCCGTCACCGTCGACCGCAAGCGCCTCTGCATCCGCTCCCGTCGCTGCAACCACCGCGTCATGTTCGGTTGCGCCAACGATTCTCCGCTCAGGCGCCGCCCCGGCGCTTGCAATCCGCAGCGCCTCGGTCGCGCCGGACGTGAAAATGACGTCATGCCGCCAACCAAGCGCGTCGGCGACGGCCCCCCTCGCCGCTTCGAGCGCCGCTCGCGCCGCGCGCCCGTCGCCGTGGGGCGAACTCGGATTGGCCCAGCGACCGAGCGCGTCGGCCATCGCCTCACGCGCTTCCGGCAGCACTGGCGTGGTCGCCGCATGGTCGAGGTAAAGGCGCTCACGGGGGCTCAAAAGCGCTGGATTCCTGCCGATTGCCACATCATCGGGCGACCCTATATAGAAGCCCTGCCCGCTGCGCACGCGCGTCCAGCGGCTTTCAGTCGTGAAGCGAGCCATTTACATCCATGCCCGAAGTCATTTTTCCAGGCCCGGAAGGTCGGCTCGAAGGCCGATTCCACCCCGGCACGCGGCCCCGCGCTCCAGTTGCGCTGATCCTTCATTCGCATCCCCAGGCCGGGGGAACGATGAACAACAAGCTGGTGCAATTGCTCTACCAGACGTTTGTGCGGCGTGGCTTCGCGACGCTTCGCTTCAACTTTCGCGGGGTCGGCAAGAGCCAGGGCCTGTTCGACAATGGCATCGGCGAGCTGAGCGACGCGGCGAGCGCGCTCGACTGGGTCCAGTCGATCCATCCCGAAGCCGAGACGACGTGGGTCGCGGGCGTCAGCTTTGGCGCCTGGATCGGGATGCAATTGCTGATGCGCCGTCCGGAAATCCGCGGATTCATCTCGATTGCACCGCCGGCCAACATGTATGATTTCAGCTTCCTAGCGCCGTGCCCCTCGTCGGGCATCATCATCCAGGGCGAGGCCGATGAAGTGGTCACCCCAAGCGCCGTCCAGAAGCTGGTCGACAAGCTCCGCACCCAGCGCCACATCACCATCGACCACGAGCAGATTCCCGGCGCCAACCACTTTTTCGCCAATGAGATGGATCAGCTGATGAAGCTGGTCGACGATTATCTCGACATGCGCCTCGCGACCGACCCGGTGAAGCCGTCTATACCGTCCAGATCATCACGTTCATGACCAGCACCAGCGCCGCGGCGATCATCAGCAGGCCGCGGCCACGCGACTGACGGTCGAGCGCGAGCTTGATCCCGCCGCCGATCAGGACGAGGGCGGCGACCATCGCCAAAGCGAGCGCAGCGGAAGCGATTTCGTTCATCGGCCCGCCATTAGTCCAGGTTTCACCAACATTTAACCAGGCATGGTCCATAATGGCGCCATGCCCGTGAATGAACAGCAGGCACGTCTGGATGAGGCGTTCGAGCGGATCGAGGAAACGATCCTGCCGTGCATCGCGATGATGCTCGATACGCTGATGGAGGCTTCCGAGGCGATTGCCGAGACCGAGCGGCGTTTTCTCGCCGCCGAACTGCGCACCCTCGGTGCGGAGCTCGAGGAATTGACTAGGACTGTCGAGCGCTCACACCCGGTCCAGGTCGAGCCCGGCGAATATCGCGCCCGCGGCGCCGCTTAGCTCGCCTCGCCGACAATCCGCGCGTGAAGCGCCGGATCGACATTTCCTCCCGACAGCACCGCCACCGTCCCTTCCCGCGGCTCTATTTTGCCACACAATAGCGCGGCGAGCGCGACCGCGCCGCCCGGTTCGAGCACCAGCCGATGCCGATCCCACGCAAATCTGCACCGCAGCTTCGACTTCCGAGTCACTGACGGAAACTGCCTCCACCCCGCGCGCATTCAAAATTCCAAAGGTAATCGGGGACACCAACGGCGTCTGGAGCGCGTCGCAGAAGCTGTCCGGCGCGTCAGGCTCCACGGGGACTATCTGGCCGCTCTCCAGCGAGCGCATCATGTCGTCCCAGCCTTCGGGCTCGACAATGGCGATTTCGGCCTCCGGTACCGCAAGGGCAATTCCCGATGCCAGCCCGCCGCCGCCGCAGGGCACCACGATCCGCTGCGGAACCCCCGCTCCTGCCGCAGCCATCTGCTCGGACGATCTCAAGCCCCACCGTCCCCTGTCCGGCAACGATCGCAGGGTCATCGAAGCTCGGCACGACCGTCGCACCGCAATCCGCCGAAATCTGCGCGGCGATCGCCTCGCGGCTGTCCTTGCGGCGGTCGAAGAAAATGATTTCCGCGCCCTCGCCGCGCGTGCCGTCGATTTTCACCTGGGGGGCATTGGACGGCATCACGATGATTGCGCGCATTCCGAGTCGCCGCGCGGCGATGGCCACGCCGCGCGCATGATTGCCTGACGAGAATGCGACAACGCCCCGCGCCCTTTCCTCCTCCGACAGCATCGCCAGCCGGTTGGTCGCCCCGCGCAGCTTGAACGCGCCGCCAGTCTGCAGGCACTCGCATTTGAGCCATATTCTCGAGTCGCCGACTTCGGTTTCGATCAGCGGCGTCTCGACGACCTTTCCGGCAATCCGACGGGCTGCCTCGACGACGTCGTTTGCGGTCACTTCAACCAATGCACAAGCTCCTGAAACTCAAAGAAAAAACCGCCAAAACGTTGTGTGACGAGGACGAATGGAATGGATGCAACTTATGAAGGGCCATTACGCCTTTACATGGGGGGACCCCGACCATATATCGCGCTTCCGCTGCCCCATGGGACTTCCAACCGCAAGGCAGCTTTGTCTCGAACTGACTGTTGGAGGTCCCTTGAGTTGCACAAGCATCATCGCCCGCTGGGGCTAGCGATTCCCCAGAGCGGCGCCCGGGGGGGCGTCGATATTGTGAAAACGCGCCCGGTTCATCCGGTCACGCTGCTGCGTCCGCATGCCGCGCGCCGCGCCGCGCGCTTCTTCACGGAGAATTTTCCCGGACGCTCGCTGTACGCGGTCAAGGCAAATCCTTCGCCCGATCTTCTGCATCTGCTGTGGGCCGAGGGCGTCACCCATTATGACGTCGCCTCGATCGGCGAAGTGCGCCTGGTGCGCGAAACCCTGCCCCAGGCTGAGCTGTGCTTCATGCACCCGGTCAAGGCCGAGGAAGTGATCGCCGAAGCCTATTTCGAGCCACGGCGTGCGCACTTTCAGCCTCGATTCGCTCGACGAGCTCGACAAGATCGTCCGCGCGACCGCGACCGACGGCGTCGCGGCGAGCGACCTCAACCTGCTCGTCCGCATCCGGGTCAGCTCGGAGCACGCCAAGTTGAGCCTTGCGGCCAAGTTCGGCGCCGATCCGGCCGAGGTCAAAGCCCTGCTGATGGCCACCCGCCAGGCCGCGGACGCGCTCGGCATCTGCTTCCACGTCGGCAGCCAGGCGATGACCCCGGCCGCCTACAGCGAGGCCATGAGCCGGGTCCGCGACGCGATCGTCGAGGCTGCGGTCACTGTCGACATCGTCGACGTCGGCGGCGGCTTTCCGTCCTGGTACCCGGGCATGGAGCCGCCTCCGCTCGAGGCCTATTTCACGGTCATCCACAACGCTTTCGAAGCGCTGCCGATCAGCTACTCGGCCGAATTGTGGTGTGAGCCCGGCCGCGCCTTGTGCGCCGAATATGCGTCGCTGGTGGTGCGGGTCGAAAAGCGCCGCGGCGATGAGCTGTACATCAACGACGGCGCTTACGGCGCCTTGTTCGATGCCGCGCACATCGGCTGGCGCTATCCCGTGCGCCTGCTGCGCGAGACGCGGTTCGAACGTCCGTGTCGATGCCGTTCAGCTTCTACGGCCCGACCTGCGACGATCTCGACCATATGGCCGGCCCGTTCGAGCTTCCCGGCGACGTCGAGCGCCGGCGATTATCTCGAGATCGGGATGCTCGGCGCCTACGGCTCGGCGATGCGCACCGCGTTCAACGGCTTCGGCTTCGCCGACAGCGAGATCGTCGAGGACGAGCCGATGGCGAGCCTCTACGGAGCCGTCGAAGCGCCGAGGCGTTCCAACGTCGTGACGCTGTAAGCTTGCTCCCCTCCCGCTCGCGGGAGGGGCTGGGGGTGGGCCTGTTCCCGCCTCCGAACCGATGACATTCCCACCCCTAACCCCTCCCGCTTGCGGGAGGGGAATCGAGGACGACCCATGACCACCGACACGCTCGTCAAAGTGCAATCCGCCGACCAGATCAACGATCGCCGCAAGGCCGACCTGCTGTCGAGCCCGGTCGAGCATATCGACATCACCAGCTTCGACGCTCGCCCGATCGTCGAGGCGATGGGCAAGATGAGCTTCACCAGCCGCGACCTCGCGCGCGCCACGGGCATCTACAACCAGATGCTCGAGGACCCGAATTGCTCGATCATCCTGGTCGTCGCCGGCTCGACCTCGGCGGGCGGCTGCATGGACCTCTATGCCGAGCTCGTGCGCTCCAACATGGTCGACGCGATCGTCGCCACCGGGGCCACGATCGTCGACATGGATTTCTTCGAAGCGCTTGGCCACAAGCACTTCCAAGCCAATGAAATCCCTGACGATGATACGCTGCGCTCGCTCTACATCGACCGCATCTACGACACCTATATCGATGAGCAGCAGCTGCAGGATTGCGACTTCACCATCGGCAAGATCGCCGACAGCCTTGAGCCGCGTCCCTATTCGCAGCCGCGCCTTCATCCGCGAAATGGGCAAGTGGCTGAGCGAGGGCAATGCCAAGAAGGAGGGCAGCCTGGTCCAGCTCGCCTACGAGCATGACGTGCCGATCTTCTGCCCGGCCTTCGTCGACATCCTCGGCCGGCTTCGGCCTCGTCAAGCATCAGGTCGACGCGATGAAGCGCGGCGGCCACTACATGGTGCTCGACGCGATCGCCGACTTCCGCGAGCTCACCGACATCAAGATCAAGGCCGGCACCACCGGTTTGCTGATGATCGGCGGCGGCGTGCCGAAGAATTTCACGCAGGACACCGTCGTTTGCGCCGAAATCCTCGGTCACGAGGACGTCGAAGTGCACAAATATGCGGTCCAGATCACCGTCGCCGACGTCCGCGACGGCGCTTGCTCTTCGTCGACGCTCCAGGAGGCGGCCAGCTGGGGCAAGGTGTCGACGGCGATGGAGCAGATGGTGTTCGCCGAAGCGACCAGCGTGCTGCCGTTGCTGGCCAGCGACGCCTGGCACCGCGGCGCCTGGAAAACCCGCGAGAAGCGGCGCTTCGCCAAGCTCTTCGACTAAGCAAGAACGCTCTTCGACTAAGGTTGCAAGACCCAAGGAACTGAAGCACCCTCCTCCTGAGCCATCAGGGGGAGGGTTTTCTCATGCAATATAGTCCAATTCTCGCACCGGTCGTCGCGCTGGTCGCGTGGACCTTGATCGTCATGCTGTGGATGGTGGTCGCGCGCGGACGTGCTTTCCGCAAGCTCGGGGTTAAATTGTCGAACATCCCGCCAGGTTCGCGCGGAGTCGACCTCGAGGGCCGCGCCGAGCCGCGCGACCAGTGGAAATCCCACAATTACAACCATCTGATGGAGCAACCGACCATCTTTTATGCGATCGCACTGACGCTCGCGTTGATGGATATGGGCGGCGGCATCAATTACTGGCTCGCGTGGGGCTATGTCGGCTTCCGGGTCCTCCACAGCATCGTCCAAGGCACCGTCAACGTCGTCGCCTATCGCTTCCCGCTGTTCGCTCTGGCCTCGCTCTGCCTGGTCGGCCTGACCGTCCACGCGGCGATGCGCATCGCCCACGATTGCGGACTGATCTAGCGGCTGAAACAGGCCGCCAGCTCGACGTGGGTCGACCAGCGGAACTGGCCGACTGGCTGTATCCACTCGAGCCGGTAGCCGCCGTCGCTGAGGGTGCGGGCGTCGCGCGCAAAGCTGCCCGGGTTGCAGCTGACATAAGCGATGCGCGCGCACAGTGGACGCCGCCAGCAGCGCAATCTGCTCGGTAGCCCCAGCACGAGGCGGATCGAGGACGACGACATCGAACCGCCCGAGTTCAGAAGCGTCGAGCGGACGGCGATAAAGGTCGCGATGTTCGGCCATCACGGTCGGGGCTGCGCTTTTGAGGGCCAGCACCGCGTCGCGGGACGCTTCGGCCGCGTAAACTCGCCCCGGCAGCGCAAGCGCAAAGGTGCCGAGGCCCGCAAACAGGTCGGCGCTTGTCCCCGCCCCCTCTGAAACTTCGGTCACCGCCGCAACCAGCGCCTGCTCGCCGTCTTCGGTTGCCTGGAGGAAGCCCGCCACCGGGAACGGCACCAGCGGTCCCGGACAGTGTCACGGTCACCGGCCGCGGCTCATACATCGCCTCCGGTCCCAATCCCTGGTCGATGCTCAGCCGGGCCAGCGCGTTCCGCGATGCAAAGGCGGTCAGCGCCTCGATCGCCTCCAGCCCCTGGGGATCGACGCCCTTGAGCAGGACGTCGGCGCCCTGGTCGATCAGCGTCAGCTGGACCTCGGCCCCGCGCTTTGCCTCCAGCAGCTGCGCGAGCAATGTCCGCAGCGGCGCCACCAGCGCAAACAGCACGGGGCGGAGGATATGGCATTCGCGCATGTCGATGATGCGATGCGATTTCTCCGCGTGGAAGCCGACGAGCACCTGCCCGCCGGCCTTGGCGGCCTTGAGGCTCGCGCGGCGGCGCGTCCGCGGCGGCGACAGGTGCGGCGCACGGATCTCGCGTCTCCAGGCCATGCTGCGCCAGCGCCGTCGCGATCCGCGCCGTCAGATAACCCCGATACGCGTCATCGTCGGCATGCTGCAGCTGGCAGCCGCCGCATTCGGGAAAGTGACGGCATGGCGGCACTTGGCGGTGCGGTCCGGGAATGACCGCGCCGTCATCCTCGAGAATATCGCCCGGAACTGCGAATGCGACGTGGCGGCCGCTTGCGGTCACGCCCTCGCCGCGGCCAGCGATCCGGATGATTTCCTCAGCCATCGGCGAGCGCGATCGCCTGGCGAAGCGCTCCGAGCAGATCGTCGGCGATCATTTCCGGTCCGGCCATCTCGGCCGCCCGTCCGTGCAGCCAGACGCCGGCGCAGGCAGCCTCGAACGCCTCGAGCCCACGTGCGCGCATCGCGGCGATGATTCCGGCGAGCACGTCGCCGGTCCCGGCGCTTGCCAGCCACGCCGGAGCAGGCGGCGCGAAGCCAAGCCGACCGTCGGGCGCCGCGACCAGCGTGTCCGGCCCCTTGTAGCACGACAACCGCGCCGGAGCGGCGGGCAGCCTCGAGCGTCCGTTCGGCCTTGTGCCATCCCGGGTCCCGAACAGCCGGTCGAACTCGCCCGAATGCGGCGTGACGATCGCATCCTGCCCGCGCAGCCGCTCCGGGTCGCCGACATGGCCGAGCGCGTCGGCGTCGAGCACCTTGGGCGCCTTGCTGGTCAGCGCCAGCGTCAGCACTTGCGGAAGATCGCCCAGCCCTGGCCCGACCAGCAGGCAGCCGATGCGCGGATCGTTGACCGGCGCGCTTTCGGTCTGGACCACCGCCAGCGGCAGCCCGGCGATCGGCAGCGACGTGCTGACCCGGACGTAGCCCGCGCCGGCATAGGCCGCAGCGCTTGCGGCAAGCGCAATCGCGCCGGCATCGTGCCGGCAAGCGCATGGACCAGCCCGCGGTCATACTTATGCCCGCCCGGCGACAGCGGCGGCAGCCTGAGGGCGGCCAATCTCGTGCCAGTCGCTATCCGCTTCGATGCCGATGTCCGCCGAGCACCACGCGGCCGCATTGCTGCGATCGCCGGCAACAGCCGATGCGCCGGCTTGAGCGCGCCGAAAGTGACCGTGAGGTCGAAACACGGGACAGGCCCAAGCACCGCGCCGCTGTCGCTGTCGACCCCGCTCGGCAGGTCGCAGGCAATGCGCAACACTCGCTGCATCGCACAGCCTAGAAAAAGCTTCCGATACCGAATGTTCCAAGCCGCGTTTAAGTCCGGTTCCGAACAACGCATCGATCAGCAGCGGCGCCGCTGTAGTCGTCGCGTCAAGAACCTCGACGTCCCCGGTCCACTGCCTTCGCGCCCATTTCGCCGCATCCGCCGTAGGCTCGGCCAGCGCCGCCACCCGCACGGTCACGCCCTGCTCGGCCAGCAACCGCGCCGCGACATAGCCGTCGCCGCCATTATTGCCCGGGCCGCACAGGATCAGCGCCGGCATCGGCCCGGCGAAGCGCGAGTGTCGCCTCGGCCAAGCGCCGCCCCGGCACGCTCCATCAGGGTTTCGACGCTGGTGCCCGCGTCGATCGCCGCCTGCTCGGCGGCGCGCATCGCTTCGGCGGTGAGGATCGGACGGGCGGTCATGCGGCGCGCCTCTAGCGCAGCTGGTCGCCAGATGCCACCATTCGCGCGGGACGGCGTCGGCGGCGAGGTCGCGCTGCGCTTCATCGTCGAACAACGCGAAGCAGGTCGCGCCCGCTGCCCGACATGCGCACGAAGGTCGCGCCGGGCCGCGTGCCGAGCCAGGCCAGTACCGCCTCGATCTGCGGCACAAGCGCGATCGCCGGCGCTTCGAGGTCGTTGCGCCCTTCGCGCCAGTCGTCGAGCGGCCCGCGATCCTCGCCGTCCCAGCGCGCGAACACGTCGGCGGTCGACAATGCCACGCGCGGGTTGACCAGCAGCACCGGCGTTCCCGCCAGCTCGGGCAGCGCCACCGGAGCTGAGTTCGTCGCCCGCCCCGTCACCACGCGCCGCCCAGCTCGAGCAGGCAGGCCGGCACATCGCTGCCAAGCTTCGGCGCGACCGCGCTCGGCATGCGCCGGGTCGAGTCCCCACAAGCTCGTCAGCAGCCGCAGCGCCGCCGCGGCATCGGCCGACCCGCCGCCAAGCCCCGACGCGACCGGCAATCTTTTGTCGAGCGTGATCGCCGCCCCTGCTTCGACTCCCGCCGCTTCGCCCAGCATCCGCGCCGCGCGCAGCACCAGATTGTCGTCATCCGCCGGAAGCGCGCTCGACGAACGACCCGCTGGCGCTCAGCGTCAGTGCGTCGGCCGGCTTCGGCACTGAGCCAGTCGCCGTCGATGCAGAAAGCGAACAGGGTTTCGATCGCGTGGCGGCCGTCGTCGCTCCGTCCGCGGACGTGGAGCGCCAGGTTGAGCTTGGCCGCCGCGATGTCGCGAGCGCCAATGCCGGGGCGTGGTCAAGGCGCCGCGTTGGCCGTCGGTCAGCCCGTGGCGAGCTTGGCGTCGACCCGCGCCGCGATCTCCTCCTCGGCGGTGAGCAGCGCCGCGCGCCAGGCGAAGCGCGCCTCGAACCGCCGCCCGACTGTGTACAAGCGCATCGCCGAGATGCTCGTGGATCTCGGCCTGCGCGGGGTCCTTCTCGGCCGCGCGCCGCAGCGTCGTCGATCGCCTCGTCGAGCTTGCCGCGCTTATACAGGGCCCAGCCGAGCGAATCGGTGATCGAGGCATCGTCCGGGGCAAGCTCGCTGGCCTTGCGGATCATCGCTTCGGCGCGCGTCGATGTCCTCGCCGCGCTCGAGCTTGGCATAGCCGAGGAAGTTGAGCAGCAGCGGCTGGTCGGGCGCGATCGTCAGCGCCTCCTCGAGCGCGCGCTTGGCCTCGGGCCAGCGGTCGGCTTCCTCGAGCGCGCTCGCATGGAGCAGGAGCAAGGTCCACAGTTCGCTGTTCGGGCCCAGCGCTCGCTCGGTCGGCAACGGCGCGGCCATAGGCTTCGGCCGCCTCGGCGTGCCGCTTCATTGCCGCATAGACGTCGCCGAGCCGCGAATGATCGCCCGCGCCCGCGCTCGGCGCGCAGCTGCGGCCGCGGCCACCGCATAGGCTTCGGCAAGCGCTTGTCGTCGTTGAGGATCCGGACCTGGGTGTCGCGCACCTGGGCGATCAGCGGGTCGTCCTTGGGCGACGGCGCGCAAGAGCGCCAGCGCCTCGTCCGACCGATTTGCGCATCGAGCATCAGCGCGAGCAGGAGCGTCGCGCTGGTATTGTCGGGATTGGCAAAGCGCGCGACCTGGACCAGGCCGACCGGCACGCGCCCGCTGCAGCCGGGCAAGATCGCCGCCGAAGCCGGCCAGCACCTCGCTGAACAGCCTCGGCGGCGTGTCGACCGGACCGGCCGCCGCGGCCGGCGGCAACTCGCTCGCGCGCACACTCGCTGCGGCGGCGTTGGGCCTTCGACCATGGCGAGCGCGCGCCCGCGGTCGCCGGCGGCGAGGAAGCCGTCGGCAAGCGCCAGCCGAACCCGACCTTCGCGCGCGCCGGCGGTGCCGATCGCCCGCCGCGCAAAGGGTTCGGCGTCGGCCGTTCGGCGGAACTTGAGCAGGATGTAGGCCGCTGCTCGGCGCGCAGCGGCCCGAGCAGGCTGTTCTGCGGCACTTGCTCGAGGATCGCCAGAGCGCCCGGAGGTCGCCGCCGTCGGCCGCGGCCCAGGCCTCCACCAACGGCGCCAGGAAGGTCAGGTCGCCATTGTCGCCGCTGACCTTGAGCCAGGCGAGCGCATGGTCGGTGCGTTCGCCGGCGCAGCTCGTCGGCGACCAGCAGCAGCCGCGCGTCGCTGGCGAGCTTCGTTCGCCGGCGTGCGCGCGGGCAAGCCGCAGCGCGAGGTCCGATGCGGCCCGCGCCGATCGCTTCGCCAAGCGCCTTGCGGGCAATGTCCGACTCCGCCGGCGCAGCGCGCGCGATCGTCGCCAGCAGTTCGGCCGAGCGCGCATGGTCGCCGTTCATCGCCGCCGCGCGCGCCTCGACATAGGCGCGGGCGGGATCGAGACCGGTAATCCGCGCCGCCGCCGGGGTGGCGGTGCACGCGATCGCCGCGCAGCGCCGCGCCGGCCAGCAATCTACATGTTCGGATAATTGGGCCCTCCACCGCCTTCGGGCGTGACCCAGTTGATGTTCTGGGTCGGGTCCTTGATGTCGCACGTCTTGCAGTGGACGCAATTCTGCGCGTTGATCTGAAGCCGTTCTCGCCATCCTGGCCATCGACAAATTCATAAACTCCCGCCGGGCAATAACGCTGCTCGGGCCCGGCATAGAGCGGCAGATTGACCGCGGTCGGTATGTCGGCGTCCTTGAGCGTCAGATGAACCGGCTGGTCTTCCTCATGATTGGTGTTGGAAATGAACACCGACGACAGGCGGTCGAAGGTCAGCACGCCGTCGGGCTTGGGATAAGCGATCGGCTGCGCCTGCTCTTGCGTCGGAGCGAGCTTTTCATGGTCGGCCTTGTGCTTGAGCGTCCACGGCACGCCGATGCCGGAGGTAATTCAGCCACATGTCGAGCCCGGCGTAGAGCGTGCCCCAGATCCCGCCCCAGTGCGCCACCGCCGGCTGGGCGTTGCGGACCATGCTTGAGCTCCTTGACGATCCAGCTCGAGTGGAGCGCCGCTGGATAGGCATCGAGCATATCGCCCGAGCGGTCGGCGGCGACGGCCTCGAACGCGGCTTCGGCGGCGAGCATCGCCGATTTCATCGCGGTGTGCGTGCCCTTGATCCGCGGCACGTTGACGAATCCCGCCGAGCAGCCGATCAGCGCGCCGCCCGGAAACACCAGCTTCGGGATCGCCTGCCAGCCGCCCTCGTTGATCGCCCGCGCGCCGTAGGACACGCGCCGCCCGCCCTCGATCTCGGCGCGGATCGCGGGATGGGTCTTCCAGCGCTGGAATTCCTCGAACGGCGACAGATAGGGATTCGAATAATCGAGCGCGACGACGAAGCCCAAGGCGACCTGGCCATTCTCCTGATGGTAGAGGAAGCCCCCGCCCCACGCGTCGGTCAGCGGCCAGCCCTGGGTGTGGATCACCCGGCCCGGCTTATGCTTGTCGGCAGGAACGTCCCACAACTCCTTGACTCCAAGTCCGAAAACCTGCGGCCCGCTTTCGTCGCGCAGCTCGAAGATTTCGGTCAGCCGCTTGGTCAGATGGCCGCGCGCGCCCTCGGCGAAGAAGGTGTAGCGGGCGTGCAGCTCCATCCCCGGCTGGTAGTCGGCGCGGCGCTCGCCGTCGCGCGCGATGCCCATGTCGCCGGTCGCGACGCCCTTCACCGATCCGTCCTCGTGGAACAGGATTTCGGCGGCCGGGAAGCCCGGGAAAATCTCGACCCCCAGCTCTTCCGCCTGCCCCGCGAGCCAGCGGCAGAGATTGCCCAGGCTGAGCGTGTAGGTGCCCTTGTTGCGCATGAACGGCGGCATCAGCCATTCGGGCATCCGCCACTTGCCCTTGGGCGTCAGCACCCAATGATGGTTCTCGGTCACCGGGACGGTCAGCGGCGCGCCCTTGTCCTTCCAGTCGGGGATCAGCTCGTCGAGCGCCTTCGGATCGATCACCGCGCCGGACAGGATATGCGCGCCGACCTCGCTGCCTTTTTCGAGCACGCAGACGCTAGATTCGCGATTCGCGCTCGGCGGCGAGCTGCTTGAGACGGATCGCGGCGGTCAGCCCGGCGGGGCCGGCGCCGACCACCACCACGTCATACTGCATCGATTCGCGCTCGCTCATTCGCACCTCTTGTCGTGCAGACAGAACATTTCGACTCATTCGCCCTGCCAATTCCTTGACCGCGCCGTCAATGCCGGTGAGTGATGCGGCCATGGGTGGGGAAGCCGCGGACGTCGAGCCGCGGAGGCGAAAAGCGCATTGGCCTGGTGGCTCGAGGCGGGCGTCGACACGGCCATCGCCGAAGCGCCGCGCGACTGGCTCAGCCAGCGCCGCCGCCACAGACTCGCGCCCGCGCCTCAACCAGCGGACGCCGCGCCAGCGACCCGCGCACGAATCGCTCGACCAATTCCGCTTGTGGCTGGAGCATAGCGACGCCCTGCCGCTCATCGGCGCCAGCCCGCGGCGGGTCCTGCCGCACGGCAATGTCGAAGCGCCGGTCATGCTGCTCGCCGAAATGCCCAACGCCCACGATGACACCGACGAAGCCGCGGCCGGCCAGCCCTTGGCGGCGAATGCTGGCAGCTGGCGGTCGCGATGCTCGCCGCGATCGGCATTTCGGGCGACGACGCCTATTGCGCCTCGCTCTCCTGCTTCCACGCGCCCGGCGCCAAGCTGCGCGGGACCGAGCTCGAGGCTTGCGCCGAGATCGCCCGCGAGCACATCCGTCTCGCCCGGCCGCAACGCCTGCTGCTGCTCGGCGACGGCGCCGTGCCTGGCGCTGCTCGGCAAGACTCTGACTCCGCGCGCGCGGCCACGCTCCACAAGGTCGAGGGCGTGCGCACCGTCGCCACCTTCCACCCGCGCCATCTGATTCACCGCCCGTTGGACAAGGCGCTGGCATGGCAAGATCTGTTGCTGTTGATGGAGGATGACGCGTGAAGTCGACGCTGTTCCTGGCCACCGACTTTGCTCACCGCGGCGCCGCTTGCCGCGCAATCACCCGGGCCGGACCCGCTGGCGCCGCTAGCAGGGCGCGCCCACCGGTGTCTGCGACGACCCCGCCGCCCGCTCCGCCGCCCCCGGCGGTCGTCGCCATTCCGAAGGACTGGCGCGGCGTGTTCGACGCGATCCGCGCCGGCAACTGGGCGTCGGCCCGGGCCGGGATCGCCGCTCTTCCCGCCAGCGCCCTCACTCCGCTCGCCAAGGCCGAGCTGTACACCGCCAAGGGCTCGCCCGACGGTCGACCTCGAGCTCCTGCGCAGCCTCGTCGCCGAGGCGCCCGAGCTGCCGCAGGCGAGCCAGCTGGCGCGCATGGCGCGTCGCGCGCCGCGATGCCCGCGTGACGATCGAGCCACTGTCCTATCACCAGCCGCGGCGGACCGTCAGCCTCGGCTCGGCGCCCGGTCGGTACCGCGCCCGCCCGGTCCAGGGCGAGCCTGCCGCCGACCAGCTGCGCACGGCGCTCGACCCGCTGGTCAAGGTCAATGACGCGCCGGGCGCCGAGGCGCAGCTGCTGACCTTCGCGCCGCAGCTGTCGATCGAAGCGCGCGCCGAAGCCGGCCAGCGCGTCGCCTTCGCTTATTACATCCTCGGGCTGCGACCTCGACGCCCGCCGCGTCGCCGACACCTGGCGCCAGGGCGCGACCGGCGAATGGGCCGAGCCAGCGGCGCCTGGATCTCCGGGCTCGCGTCATGGCGTATCGGCGATTGCGAATCGCGCGTCGCGCGCGTTCCAGCAGGTCGCCATCGACCGCCGACGCAGCGCGAGCTCCGGCCGGCGGTCTATTATTGGGCCGCGCGCGCCGAGCAAGCCTGCCGCCGCCCGCGCTCGGTCGAGCCGCTGCTGAGGGCCGCCGCGCAGCGTCCGCCGGAAAGCTTCTACGGGCTGCTCGCGCGCGAGACGCTCGGCATGGACACCAAGCTTCCCGCCGATCCGTTCATCGGTTCCGACCCGCCGGTCGCGCATCTTCCCAATGTCCAGCGCGCGACGGAGCTGGCGCGGATCGGCGAGGCGTCGCTGGCCGAGGAGCTGCTTCGCCACCAGGCCAAGATCGGCGCGCCGACCGAGCATCACGCGCTGATCCAGGTCGCCAAGAAGCTCGACCTGCCCGGCGGCGCAGTTCTGGCTGGCGCACAATCGGCCAGCCCGGCGCCCGTGCCGACGCCGCCGACCGCTACCCCAACCCGCGCTGGACTCCGCTCAACGGCTGGCGGGTCGATCCGGCGCTGGCCTTTGGCCACATCGTCCAGGAATCGACGTTCCGCGCGCAGGCGGTCAGCCCGGCCGGCGCGGTCGGCCTGATGCAGGTCCGCCCGGCACCGCCAGGATGATCTCGCAGCGCCGCGGCCTGCCCTATTCGCGCAACGGTACTGACCGACCCGAGCTACAACCTCGAATATGGCCAGGGCTTCATCGAGATGATGCGCCGCTCACTCTGCGACCGCCGGCCAGCTGCCGCGGGTCATCGCCTCCTACAATGCCGGCCCGCTGCCGGTCGGCGCGCTGGGCGGCATCAACGACAAGGGCGATCCGTTGCTGTGGATGGAAGAGCATCCCTTATTGGGAAACGCGTTATTACGTCCCCGCGGTGCTGCGCAACATGTGGGTTTACCAAGGGCTCAATCACCAGCCGAACGCCGACCTTGAACGCGATGGCCGAGCATCGCTGGCCGACTTTTCCGACCGGCATGACGCAACCTCAACCACTAGGTTTCGTTCTTGTTTTGTTCGCGCTGAGCGCTTATGCTCGCGCCATGCCGGTCGAGTCGAGCCACGGCCGCGGGGCGACCCGCAACGCCACCCCCACGCGCTTCAACCTCAAGGAGCGCGTGGTCGAGGGCGACTGGCTCGACCAGGTCGAGGCGCTCGACGGCCTGACCCCGCGCCGGACGACGGTGACGATCGAGCATCCGCGCTCGATCCTGACCCGCAACAGCTCGCCCGACATCGGCTTCGACCGCTCGGTCAATGCCTATCGCGGCTGCGAGCATGGCTGCATCTATTGCTTCGCGCGCCCGACCCACGCTTTTCACGATCTGTCGCCCGGGCGTGGATTTCGAAATCCGGCTGTTCGTCAAGCCCGACGCGCGCGCAACTGCTCCACGCCGCGCTCGTCGCGCCCCGGCTATGAATGCGCGCCGATCGCGATGGGCACCAACACCGACCCCTATCAGCCGATCGAGGAGCGCTGGCGGATCACCCGCTCGCTGATCGAGCTGCTGCTCGAGACCCGCCACCCCTTCACCATCACCACCAAGTCCGACCGCGTGCTGCGCGACCTCGACCTGCTCAAGCAGGCGGCCGAGCTGCGGCTGGCGTCGGTGGCGATCTCGATCACCTCGCTCGACCCGAAGATCGCGCGGACGCTCGAGCCGCGCGCGCCGCAGCCGCAAGCAAGCGGCTGGCGGCGATCAAGGCGCTCAACGACGCCGGCGTCCCCTGCCTATGTCGCCATCGCGCCGGTGGTGCCGCAGATCACCGATCATGAGCTCGAAGCATATCGTCGAGGCCGCGGCGGAGGCCGGCGCGCGCGGCGGCTTCTATCTGCCCGGTCCGCCTGCCGCACGAGGTCGCGCCCTTGTTCCGCGCCTGGCTCGACACGCATTTCCCCGACCGCGCGGCCAAGGTCATGGCGACGATCCACTCGCATGCGCGGCGGGCGCGACAACGACCCGAATTTCTTCTCGCCGGATGCGCGGCCAGGGCCCGTGGGCCGACCTGCTCCGCACCCGCTTCGACCTCGCGGTGCAGAAATACGGCCTGCGCCACGTCGAAATTCCCGCTTCGCACCGACCTGTTCCAGCCGCCCGCAGGGCGACCAGATGCGCCTGCTGTGATGATCGACGAACGGCCGATGACAGGGCGGCTCGACGCTGCCTAGGCGTCGCGCCATGATCCGCACCCTCGCTCGCCGCGCCTGCTGCTCGCTCACCGCCGCCGCCCGCCCCGGCCCAGCGTCCCGCCCGTCGATCCGCAGGTCGCCGCGCTGCGCGATGCCGCGCTGACCGACGATCATCGCCTGGGACATCATCGAGGGCCTGACCACCGAAGTCGGCCCGCGCCTCGCCGGCACCGCGGCCGAGGCCCGCGCCCGCGCCTGGGCGGTGCGCCAAGCTGAAGGCGCTCGGCTTCGCCAACGTCCGCGTCGAGACGTTCGACGATGCCGGTATTGGGTGCGCGGCGAGCGAAAGCGCGTGGATCACTCGCGCCCTTCCCGCAGCCACTGGTCGTCACCGCGCTCGGCAATAGCGGCGTCGACCCCGCCGCGGCGGGATCGAGCGGCGAAGTGATCGGCTTCGACAGCGTCGACGCGCTGAGCGCCGCGCCCGACGCCGCGGTGCGCGGCAAGATCGTCTTCATCGACCATGCCATGCCGCGCACCCAGGACGGCATCGGGCTATGGCGAGTTCGGCGCGCCCGCGCCGCGAGGGGCCGAGCATCGCCAGCCGCAAGGGCGCCATCGGCGATCGTCATCCGCTCGATCGGCACCGATTATCATCGCAACCCGCACACCGGCGTGCATGAGCTTCGCCGACGGGCGTCGCGCCGATCCCCGCCGGCGCGCTCAGCAATCCCGACGCCGACCAGATGGAGCGCATCCTCAAGCGCGGCGCTGCCGGTGCGCATGCGCCTGCTGCTCGACGCCGCGCCAACATGGGCCACGCGCCAGTCGGGCAATGTCATCGCCGAAGTGCCCGGGCCGCGACCCGCCGCTCGCCGCCGGTCCTCGTCAGCGGCCACCTCGACAGCTGGGACCACGGCACCGGCGCGGTCGATGACGGCGCCGGCGTGCGCGATCGCCGCCGCCGCCGCCAAGCGCATCATGGACGCCGGGCGGCCCGCTGCGCACCATCCGCATCGTCTGGTTCGGGGCCGAGGAAGTCGGCCTGTTCGGCGGGCTCGATTATCGCGCAGCGCCACGGCAAGCCGAGCCGCATTACGCGATCGCCGAAAGCGATTTTGGCGCCGACCGCATCTGGAAGGTCGACAGCAAGCTCGGCGACGCGCGCGCAAGGCGAAGCGCAAGGCGCTTCAGCGCCGCGCTCGCGCCGCTCGGCATCGTCCCCGGCGCGCTCGACGAGGCCGACGGGTCGGACATCGGCCCGATGCTCGCCGACGGCCTGCCCGGCGTCGGGCTCAACCAGGACGGCACGCGCTATTTCGACCTTCACCACACGCCCGACGACACGCTCGACAAGATCGACCCCGCCGCAGCTGCGCCAGAATGTCGCCGCGTGGACGGCGATGCTTGCAATCCTGGCGGGGCCGGTTAGGCCACGTCGCGGAGCCGAAACGGCGTCCGCGGCGTTAGGTCTGCACGCAAACTCGGAGGAGAACCGATATGCGCATCGCTCTTGCCCTCCCGCTGCTGCTGCTCGGCGCCTGCCAGGTCAGCAAGGACGACGCCAACGACACCACCAGCGTGACCTACAATGGCGATGTCGCCGAAAATGCCGCGGCCGACATCGGCAACGCGGCGCAGAATATCGGCGCGGACATCGGCAATGATCGTCGCAGCGAAACCGGCGACAAGATCAGCAACACGGTCGGCGACGTCGATGTCGATGTCGACGCGGACGTCGACACCAACGCGACAACTAGCGCGCTGTCGCCGCTATCGATCTTGAAAGATGGTCGGGGAGACAGGATTCGAACCTGCGACCCTCTGCTCCCAAAGCAGACGCGCTACCAGGCTGCGCCACTCCCCGACTAATTCGTTTACGCCGTTTCCGGAAGTCGATTCCCCTTCCGGATCGATGCTGGTGGGCCCGGAAGGATTCGAACCTCCAACCTAGCCGTTATGAGCGGCCGGCTCTACCGTTGAGCTACAGGCCCGCCAGCGCCTGCCGCGATAGCGGCGGCTTCGGCCAAGCCGAGCGCCAAGTCAGGCGGCCGGAAATACCAGCGCTAACCCCGCCGGCGATGCGATCAGGTCGCCGCCGGCAATCCGCGCCAGGCCGCGGATCAGCCGCAACGCGAAGATTTGCCGCCCGGCGCGGACGCCGTCGGATTCCGCTGGCGGTTGAGCCCCGAACAATATCGCATCGGCGACCCCGCGCAGCGCCGCCGGCCGGGCAATCGCGACCCGGCACCGTCGCCGCTGCGGTCGACCGACAGGCGCAAGCTCTCCCCCGCCGCCGCATGTTCGGCAAGAGCGGTGACCAGCCGCGCGACCAGGCGGTCGGCAAGCTCGGGCTCGACCGCCGCGACGCACGGCAGCGGTCGGCCGCGCGCGATCTCGAGCCGGGCGCCGTGATCGGCTGCGAGCGCGCGTGAGCGACGCGGCGCCATGATCGATCAGCTCGGCGAGATCGACGCGCGCTGCCCGCCATTCTTGGCCGAATGGACCTTGCCGGCAAAATCGAGGTCGTCGATCGCCGACAGCAGAAGCTGCGCCTGGGCGACGATGTCGACCGCGCGCTCGCGGTAGCGGCGGTCCGCCGGCCCGAGCAACTGGCCGTCGATGATCTCGGCGAAGCCGATGATCGCGTTGAGCGGAGTCTTGATTTCATGGACCAGCTCGCGCAGCGAATCCGGGTCGGCGAGGAACTCGCTTGGCGATGCCGAGAGCGGCGCCGGCGCGGCTTCGCGCAAGGCGATTCCGCGATAGCCGGCAAATCGGCCGTCGCGCGGTTCGAACGCGGGAACACCGCTGATCTTCCACTCGCCGGCGACTGGCCCCTCGCCGCGCAGGCGAAGCGCGGCGTCGCGAAACGGCGCGCGCATGGCGAAGGCGCGCGCCACCTCGGCGTCGACGCCATCGTCGCTGCTTGCCGCGCCTTCGCGATCGAGCGGCCGATCAGCGGGCCGCGCGGCGCGCCTTCGACCCACAGGATTTCGCCGCTCGGCCCGCATTCCCAGCGGAACAGCGCCGCCGATTCTGCGCCCGGGGCGGATGTGCCCCTTCCGCCGGCGTGGGCGGAACCCGACGCCGCCCGGCTGCGTCGCGCTGCCGCTCGATCCGCGCGACAACTTCGCCCAATGACGGACCGGCCGCGCTCGGGGCTGCTTCGGCGGCGCGCGTCGGGGGCCGGCTCAACCAGTGACTCGGTGAAACCGGGTTGCTGGCCGGCGAGGTCGGGATGGAGCGTTTCGATGAAGCGTCGCGCTTCATCGTCCGCGAGCTCCGCAAGCGCGCGCCATTGCGCCGCGTCGAGCGTCGCGGCGGCGAGCACTGGCGCCGACACCGAGAGCTTGTCGCTGGCGAAATATTCAAGCAGTCCAAGCGGCAAGCGGTAGCGCGGCGACTGCCCGTGCCGCAGCCGCGCGAAGGGAGTCGTCGACTTCGCCCGCCTCGGCGCGGATCGAAGCAAGCGCGGCGGCGACCACCGGGCTCGAGCTGTTGGGACCGGCGCGCGCGACGAGGTCGACGAGCTGCCGCCAGCGCACCGCGGTGTCGTGGCGGTCGCCTGGCGGCAAGTTCAATACTGTCAGCAGTCGATCGTCGAACCGCACAGGAAATCCCGCTAATGCACGCGCATAAAAGAGGGACCTAGGGCGAACTGCCCCGCCCGCTAGGCGTTAGCGGTTAACTATCCCGAAACGGGACAGCGGCAAGCATTGTGTAAATGACGAGGGCGCCGGCGGACGGCGCCCCCGTGGACTGCGAAATCGGAGCTCAGGCGCCGCCGACGTAGATCAGCCAGTATTTCGCAATCTCCGCCTGTGTGCCGCCGACCGCCTTGAGAGCTGCCGCGGCACCGGCCTTGTCGCCCGAGCGGGCCAGCGCCATGCCGAGGTGGAGGTTGGTGAGGTCCGCGTCCGCGCCGCCTTTGGCCATCGCCTCGCGGTACAGCTCGGCCGCGCGTGCATAATCGCCGATGCCGTAGAAACGATCGGCAATCTTGATCAGCGAGGAGCCGCCCTGTGCCGTCTTTGCGGACGCGTTCAGGTCGGCCGCGGTCGCGCTGGGCTTCGTCTTGAGGCCGGCGATCGTGTCGCGCGCGACAGCGTCGGTCAACGCTACGCCCTTGGCGCGGCCCTCGTCGAGCACAGCCTTCGCTTCGGCGAAATTGCCCTGGTCGGCCGCGGCGGTGGCGTAGAGCGTGTAATCGCCGCTGGTGCTCATGGCGCCGGCCGCGCGCATCAGCCGCAGCAGGTCGAGCGAACCCTGGACGTTGGGCTGCATCATGTTGCGGTAGATGGCGATCGCGTTGCGCCAGCTTTCGGCGTTGGGATAAGCGGCGATCCACATCCGGCCAAGCTCGACGGCGGACGGCAGTTTCGCATTATAGGCAAGGCTCACAGCTCGCTTGAAGTCCTGCTCGGCGGGTTTCTGGCCCGCCACGCGCGCCATTTGCAGCGACTTGAGCATCAGCGGCGCGGCTTCGGCGCTCTGCCCGCTTGAGTTCTTCGCTTCGGCGAGCAAGCGCATCGCCTCGAAACTGTTCGGATCGGCCGCGATCGCTTTCTGGAACATGGCAGATGAGCGGGCGTAATCCTTGGCGTTGAAATACTTGATTCCGGCCGAATTATAGAGGCTGGCGACGACATCGCCGCTGAGATAGCCGGACGCGGCGATATAGTCGGTCGCCTCGGCAATCCCGGCAAGATCGTTGGCGGCAGTGGCGGCCTGGCGCTGCAGCTGGCCGATCGCGAACTTGTCGTCGGGCGAAGTCGCGACCGCCTTGGCCGCGGCCAGTTTCGCCGGGATGTTGGCGGCGTCGTTGGCCTGGACCGACTTTTGCAGGTCGATGATGACTTTGCCGGCCTGTTTCGAAAGGACGATCTTCTTCTCGGCCGCAGCGGGGGCGGCGGCCCCTGCTGGGCCAGCAGGCACTTGAGCGGCCGGCTGCGCACCATATTGCTGCGCGGCGGCAGGAGTGGCGAGCGCCGCGGCGACGAGCGCGAGCGCGGTCGTGGTCATCAATTTCATCTGTACGTCTCCTTTGCGGTCCCAGCAGCGCCGGCGCGATAATCGGCGGCGAGGCTTAGACCGGTGCGATAGCGATGTCCAAGCCCCTGTCGCGCGCGGCCTGAACGCCTATTGAACCGGTTGGAATCGTTATCGAAAACGAGTGCCCGCAGGCCCTTCGCGATTGCCCGCCTCTTACGCGCGCGTGCGCTCGCGCGGGGTGGCGTTCGCTCAAGCCATCGACTAGAAGGTTTGCGGGGGCGGCAAGCGCGCCGCAAGTTTACCGCGTGCAGCTAAGCGACAGGAAAAATATTGGCCACTGAACCGCCGGTCGACGACCGTATCGACGACGACATTCCGCCGCCGCCTGGCGACCGCGACATCGCGACCATCTCGATCGTCGAGGAGATGAAGACCAGCTACCTCGATTACGCGATGAGCGTGATCGTGGCGCGCGCGCTGCCCGATGTCCGCGACGGTTTGAAGCCGGTCCATCGCCGCATTCTCTACGCCTGCCAGGAAGCCGGCTATGTCGCCGGGCGGCCGTATCGCAAGTCGAGCCGCATCGTCGGCGACGTCATGGGTAAATATCACCCGCACGGCGACAGCGCGATCTACGACGCGCTCGCCCGCATGACCCAGCCATGGTCGATGCGCGTCCCGCTGATCGACGGCCAGGGCAATTTCGGATCGATGGATCCCGATCCGCCGGCGGCCATGCGCTACACCGAGGCGCGCCTCGCCAAGGTCGCCAATTTCCTCCTTGGCGACATCGACAAAGACACGGTCAACTTCACGCCCAATTACGACGCGTCGGAGCGCGAGCCGCAGGTTCTTCCCGCGCGCTTCCCCAATCTGCTCGTCAACGGCGCCGGCGGCATCGCGGTCGGCATGGCGACCAACATCCCGCCGCACAATCTCGGCGAAGTGCATCGCCGCTTGCCGCGCATTCATCGACGACCCGGAGATCACGTCGGAAGGCCTGATGGAGCATGTGCTGGGCCCCGACTTCCCGACGGCGCCGTTGATCCTCGGCACCGCCGGCATCCGCGCCGCCTACACCACCGGCCGCGGCTCGATCCTGATGCGCAGCCGCGCCCACGTCGAGGAAGGCCGCGGCGACCGCCGCTCGATCGTCCTCACCGCAATTCCCTATCAGGTCGGCAAGAACGGCCTGGTCGAGAAGATCGCCGAAGCGGCCAAGGAGCGGCGCATCGAGGGCGTCAGCGACATCCGCGACGAATCCAGCCGCGAAGGCGTGCGCATCGTCATCGACCTGAAGCGCGACGCCACGCCCGAAGTCCTGCTCAACCAATTGTGGCGCCACACGCCCGCGCAATCCTCGTTCCCGGCGAACATGCTCGCGATCCGCGGCGGGCGGCCCGAGACGCTGACCCTGCGCGACATCATCGAGAGCTTCGTCAAGTTCCGCGAGGAGGTCATCACCCGCCGCGCGAAGTTCGAGCTGCTGAAGGCCCGCGAGCGCGCCCACATCCTGCTTGGGCTGGTCGTCGCGGTGACCAACCTCGACGAGGTGGTGAAGCTGATCCGCGGCTCGGCGAGCCCGGCGCAAGCGCGCGAAAAGCTGCTCGAGCGCGAGTGGGCCGGCGACAAGATTCGCCCGTACATCATGCTGGTCGAGGCGGTCGAACCGCAGGCCAAGAAGGAAAAGTACAAGCTTAGCGAAGCCCAGGTAAAGGCGATCCTCGAGCTGCGGCTTCATCGCCTCACCGCGCTCGGCCGCGACGAGATTGGCGGCGAGCTCGAAGGACTTGCCAAAAGCATCGGCGAATTGCTTGAAATCCTTGGCAATCGGACGCGCCTGCTGGAAGTGATGCGGACCGAGCTCGACGAGGTCGACGCCGAATTCTCGACACCGCGGATGAGCGAGATCACCGCCGCCTTCGACGGTCTCGACGACGAGGATCTGATCGAGCGCGAGGACATGGTCGTGACGGTGACCATGACCGGCTACATCAAGCGCACGCCACTCGGCCTGTTCCGCGAGCAGAAGCGCGGCGGCAAGGGCCGCTCGGGCATGGCGACCAAGGACGAGGACGCGATCACCGAGCTGTTCGTCACCTCGACCCACAATCCGGTGCTGTTCTTCTCCTCGGCGGGCAAGGTCTACCGGATGAAGGTGTGGCGCCTGCCCGAGGGCGGCCCGACCGCCAAGGGCCGGCCGATGCTCAACCTGCTGCCGCTGGCCGAGGGCGAAACCATCTCGACCGTGCTCGCCTTGCCCGAGGACGAGGCCGAATGGGACGGCCTCCACATCATGTTCGCGACCGCCAACGGCACCGTCCGGCGCAACTCGATGGGCGCCTTCACCAACGTCCCCACCGCCGGCAAGATCGCGATGCGCTTCGGCGTCAGCGACGGCGAAGGCGAAGACGAGGAAGCCGGCGACCCGACCGACCGGCTGATCGCGCGTCGAATTGCTGACCGAGGACGACGACGTCCTGCTCGCCACGCGCAAGGGCAAGGCGATCCGCTTCAAGTCGACCGACGTCCGCGAATTCCAGTCGCGCACCTCGACCGGCGTGCGCGGCATCCGCCTGCTCGGCGACGACCAGGTCATCTCGATGTCGATCCTGCGCCGCGTCGGCATCGACCCAGGAAGAGCGCGAGGCCTATCTCCGCTTCGCCCCGTGGAAGGGCGAGCGCGAAGGCGAATGCCCGATTCCCGCCGACCGCATCACCGAATTGTTCGAGCGCGAGCAGTTCATCCTGACGGTCACCGAAAACGGCTACGGCAAGCGCACCTCGGCCTATGAATATCGCCGCACCAACCGCGGCGGCCAGGGCATCACCAACATCGACACGTCGGAGCGCAACGGCTGCGTCGTCGCCAGCTTCCCGGTCAGCCCGGGCGAGCAGCTGATGCTGGTCACCGACCAGGCCAAGGTCATCCGCACCACCGTCGGCGATATCCGCATCGCCGGGCGCAACACGATGGGCGTGACCATCTTCCGCGTCGCCGAGAACGAGCATGTCGTCAGCGTCGCCAAGATCGAGGAGAGCGACGAGGAGGTCGAACTCGAGGGCGAGGACGAGATCGCGCCCGGACGACGGCGCCGACCATCGGCGACAATGAGCTCGACAAGCCGGCCGACCCCGAAGTGGATCGAAAACCAGGCCGAGTAGAGGGAACGCGGCGCGCCCCGGCCCTCGTTGACTGAGGTCAAGCAAGGAGACCCGATTTGCCCCTTCCCAATCAGGCTTTGGTACTGGTCGTCGACGGCCGCAAGATGCTGTTCTTCCGCAACCATGGCGACGAAGCGCAGATCGACCTGCGCACCGAGGCGCATGACGAGCGCGCAGGACGCCAAGGACAGCGAGATGAAGACCGACGCTCCGGGCAGCGCAGTCGCCGCGCTTCGGGACGGCCGCTCGACACGATGGAAGAGACCGACTACCACCAGCAGGAAGAAGACGAGTGGGTCAAGGAGGCCGCCGAGGAGCTCAAGAAGCGCGCGCTGGCCAATGATTTCGACGCGCTGGCGATCGTCGCTCCGCCCAAGGCGCTCGGCGTGCTGCGCAAGGCGCTCCACAAGGAAGTCGAGCGGCGCATCATCTGCGACCATCAACAAGGAAATGAGCGACCGCCCGATCCCCGATATCGAGGCGCTGATCGTCAGCGCGACCGCTGCCGACGAGCCCGCCGACGTCTAGGCGAAGAGGTCGACCACCTCGGCGTCCGGAGCGACCGCCGCAAGCAGCAGCGTCCGGTGGCAACCCGCCGGATCGCGCTCGAAGCACAGCAAGGCGCTCGGCGTTTCGGCCGCCAGATCGAGCATCTGCGCGCCCTGCGCGATCGCCTCCGGAAGCTCGAGCTGCCCGGCGTAGATCCGCTCAAGCTCGGCGTGGCGGCCCTTGCGCGCCGCCTCGCGCCCGGCGGCCGGCGTCCCGAGCGCGCGCAAATGGACATAATCGATCCCCGCCTCGGCCAGCGCGCCCTGCAGCGGCGTCTTCGAAAAGCCGGGACGCCGCGACAAGGGCAGCGCGCGCACGTCGATCACGCGCTTGACGCCCGCTGACGTCAAGGCGTCAACGAACTCGCCCATCGTCGTCGCTTCGTAGCCGATGGTGAAGATCTTGAGGGACATACGTCTCCATCATCGTTCGTCCTGAACCCATCGACGCCGCCTGCGCCGTCGCTCAGGATAAACTGCCTCGAAGGGCGCCCTTCGACAAGCTCAGGACGAACGGATAGACGCCTGGTCCATGTCCTACGACATCCACATCATCGGCGGCGGGCTCGCCGGGTCCGAAGCCGCCTGGCAGCTCGCCGAAGCGGGCTTGTCGCGTGCGCCTCAGCGAGATGCGCGGCGGCGGCGACACCACGCCGGCCCACGACAGCGACCGGCTCGCCGAAATGGTCTGCTCGAACAGCTTCCGCACCGACGACGCCGACAGCAATGCGGTCGGCCTGCTCCACCAGGAAATGCGCACCTGGGCTCGCTCATCCTGCGCTGCGCCGACCAGCACCGCGTCCCCGCCGGCTCGGCGCTCGCAGTCGATCGCGAGGCGTTCGCCGCCGAGGTCACGAGCGGCGATCGAAGCACATCCCAACATCACGGTCGTGCGCGAACGCATCGACAGCTTTGCCCGACCATCCGACGATCATCGCGACCGGCCCGCTGACCGGCTCCGGCCTCGCCGCCGCGATCGCCGCCGAAACGGGCAGCGACGCCCTCGCCTTTTTCGACGCCATCGCCCCGATCGTCCACCGCGACAGCATCGACATGGACATCTGCTGGATGGCGGCGCGCTGGGACAAGGGCGGGAAGGACTACATCAACTGCCCGATGGACAAGGCGCAATATGACGATTTCGTCGCCGCGCTGAATGCCGGCGAGAAGACCGAGTTCAAGGACTGGGAGACGCGACACCCCCTACTTCGAAGGCTGCATGCCGATCGAGGTGATGGCCGAGCGCGGCGCCGAGACGCTGCGCTACGGCCCGATGAAAGGCGTCGGTCTCGACAATCCGCGCGATTCTTCCGCCGAATTTCCGAATGGGCGCTGGCCCTATGCGGTGGTCCAGCTGCGCCAGGACAATAAGCTGGGGACGTTGTGGAACATGGTCGGCTTCCAGACCAAGCTCAAGCACGCCGAACAGGTCCGCATCTTCCGCACGATCCCGGGCCTCGAGAAGGCCGAATTCGCGCGGCTTGGCGGCATCCACCGCAACAGTTTCATCAATTCGCCCAAGCTGTTGGACGGCGAACTTCGCTTGAAGTCTAAGCCCAATATCCGCTTCGCCGGGCAGATCACCGGCTGCGAAGGCTATGTCGAAAGCGCCGGCATCGGCATCCTCGCCGCGCGTTTCGCCGCCGCCGAGCTGCGCGGCGAGCAACTGTCCCCGCCCCCGCTCGAAACCGCCTGGGCGCGCTTCTCGGCCACATCACCGGCGGCGCCGATGCCGAGACCTTCCAGCCGATGAACGTCAATTTCGGCCTGATGCCGCCATACCCGAGCGCCTGCGCAAGGCGGATCGCAAGAAGGCCTACACCGACCGTGCCCGCGGAGCAGCTAAGCTCTCCGCCGCGTGGCTCAAAAGCGGCCGGACGCTGCTCGAGCTAGCCTCAGCAGGCGCATCTCGCCTTCTTCTTCGGCGGCTTGGGCGCGGTGGTGCGATATTCGGCCGGAGTGAGCCAGCCCGAGCGGTCGCGGTCGGCGCCGCGCAGCTTGTCGATCGTCTTCACGCCCCATTCGTCGAACGACAGCGAGCCATTGCCGTTCTTGTCGAGCTTGGCGAACGCCTTGCGCCGCGGCTGCAGCATCTCCTCCGCCTCGATGCGCCCGTTCTTGTCCTTGTCGGCGCGCGAAAAGCGCTTTTCCTCGCGGCTCTTGGGACTCGCCTCGGGCGCTTCGAGGGGCTGCGGCTGGACGGCGAGAATGGCCGGCGCTCGCGGCGGCGGCGCGGGCGGCAGCGCGGGACCTTGCTCGGCCCGCCCCTGCCACAGCAGGAACGCGCCGGTGAGCATGAGAAAGCTGGCCGCTGCCCCGGCCAGGAATCGAGTCACTTCGCCACTCCCTAAATAAGGGAGATTCGGCCCCGCCATGGAGCGCCTCGGCGGTTCAACTGTCAATCGGCGGTGCTAAATCCGTCCCGTCAGCCGATGGCGAAGCACGGTCCAGGCGCGACCCGGCGTCGCTTCGGGCTCGCTTGTTCCGCGCGCGAAGATCACGCGCGGCGAGCGCAGCCAAGGCCGTCAGCGGGCGAAGCGGCCGTTTGAACCGATGCGAAAGTCCGCACCCTGGCCGCCCGGTAACGATCGTCGCCGAGCCGTCGTCCGACATCGGTTAAAGCGTACAAGCTGCCCGCGTCGCCAAGTTTGGCGATCCTCCGCGCCAAGCAGTGTCGCGCCGATCCTGAACAGCAAGGCCCCGCGCGCCTCGATCAGCGCCCAGTTCCGGCCGTTCGTCCAGCAGGGTCGCCCAGCCCTGGCTCAAGCGCAGCCAAGGCCGAGCCTGAAATGCCGCAAGGCAGCAGATGTGCCGCGACAGCCTGCAATCGCGGCTCGGGCGGCGGCGGCGCAGCGTCCAGTCGTTCGAGCGCCTCTCGCCACCAGGCCAGCTTGATCGCCCCCAGAGCCGGCTGGGTCGAACCGGCTACGACGCCTGCCATCGCATCGTCGAGGGCGAACAGCGCATCGAACGCGGGCCGAAGCTCGACCGGCCAGTACAGCCGGATCAGATCCCGGTCGCGTAAGCCTTCAGCGATAGCAGACGGCCTTTGCCGCCGCGACCACGTCCGCGGCCTTGATCAGCGCCAGTTTCTCGAGGTTCGCGGCATAAGGCAGCGGCACGTCGGCGTTGGTCACGCGCATCACCGGCGCGTCGAGGTCGTCGAAACCTTCCGTCATGCACAATCGCGATGATCTCGCTGGCGATCGAGCAGATCGGCCAGCCTTCCTCGACCACCACCATGCGGTTGGTCCGCTTGAGGCTTTCGAGCACCGTCGCCGTGTCGAGCGGGCGCAGCGTGCGCAGGTCGATGACTTCGGCCTCGATCCCCTCGCCCGGCCAGCTCCTGCGCCGCCTCCAGCGCGACCGCGACGCCGATCGAATAGCTGACCAGCGTCACGTCCTTGCCCGGGCGGACGATCCGCGCCTTGCCGATCGGCAGCACATAATCGTCGAGCTGCGGGGACGTCGAAGCTCTGGCCGTAGAGCAATTCGTTCTCGAGGAAGACGACCGGGTCGTCGCTGCGGATCGCGGCCTTGAGCAGTCCCTTGGCGTCGGCCGCGCTATAGGGCGCAGATCACGACCAGCCCGGGCACGCTGGCGTACCACGGCGCGTAATTCTGGCTGTGCTGCGCGCCGACCCGCGCTGCGGCGCCATTGGGGCCGCGGAACACGATCGGGCAGCGCATCTGCCCGCCGGACATGTAATTGGTCTTGGCCGCCGAATTGATGATGTGGTCGATCGCCTGCATCGCGAAGTTGAAGGTCATGAACTCGACGATCGGCCGCAGGCCGCCCATCGCCGCGCCGGTGCCGACGCCGGCAAAGCCATATTCGGTGATCGGCGTGTCGACCACGCGCTTGGGCCCGAACTCCTCGAGCAGGCCCTGGGTGACCTTGTAGGCGCCCTGATATTCGGCGACTTCCTCGCCGAGCACGAACACCCGGTCGTCGCGGCGCATTTCCTCGGCCATCGCGTCGCGCAGCGCCTCGCGCAGCGTCATGTTGGCCAGCGCCGTTCCCTCGGGCACTTCGGGCCCCTCTCGAGTGTCGCGGACATCGGCGACCAGCTCGCGCGCGCCGGTGTCGGCATCGCCGTCCTTGAGGCCCTCGTCCTGCTGGTCGGCGGGCTCCTCGATCCCGTCCGGTTCGGCGGCCGAGGCCTTGTCGCTGTCAGCCGGCGCCGGAGCCGCTTCCTCGCCGTCGCCGCTCATCAGCGCGATTGCCTGCCCGACCTTCACGCCGTCCGTGCCTTCGGGCACCAGGATCTTCGAAATCGTGCCTTCGTCGACCGCTTCGAATTCCATCGTCGCCTTGTCGGTCTCGATCTCGGCGAGGATATCGCCGCTGGCGACCTTGTCGCCTTCCTTGACCAGCCATTTGGCCAGCGTCCCTTCCTCCATGGTCGGGGACAAGGCCGGCATTTTGAGCTCGATGCCCATCAGTAGCTCCCGACCAGTACGTCGGTGTACAATTCGCGCGCTTCGGGCTCGGGCGCGTCTTCAGCAAACTTGGCAGCTTCGACCACGATGTTCTTGATTTCCTTGTCGATTGCCTTCAGCTCTTCCTCGCCGACCCCGAGCTTCTCGAGTGCCTCAGCGGCGTTGCTCGATCGGGTCGTTGCTCTCGCGGTAAGCCTGCACTTCGTCGCGCGAACGGTATTTCGCCGGGTCGCTCATCGAATGGCCGCGGTAGCGATAGGTCTTGAGCTCGAGGATGATCGGCCCCTTCCCGCCGCGCGTCCATTCGAGCGCCACTTCGGCCGCGCCGCGGACCGCGAGCACGTCCATCCCGTCGACCTGGAGCCCGGGAATGCGAAAGCTTTCGCCGCGCTTGTAGAAATCGGGCTCGGAGGCCGACCGGGCGACGCTCGTGCCCATCGCATATTGGTTGTTCTCGATCGCGTAGATGACCGGCAGGTTCCACAGCTTCGCCATGTTGAAGCTTTCGTAGACCTGGCCCTGGTTGGCCGCGCCGTCGCCGAAATAGGCCAGGCAGACGCCGCCGTCGCCGCGATATTTGTGCTCGAAGGCGAGGCCGGTGCCGAGGCTGACCTGCGCCCCGACGATGCCGTGCCCGCCGTAAAAGCCGTGATCGACGCTGAACATGTGCATCGATCCGCCCTTGCCCTTGGAAATGCCGGCCTCGCGCCCGGTCAGCTCGGCCATGATCAATTTGGGATCGATGCCGTAAGCGAGCATGTGGCCATGGTCGCGATAGCCGGTGATGACGCTGTCCTTGCCCACGGTCATCGCCGACTGGAGCCCGACCGCGACCGCTTCCTGGCCGATGTACAGGTGGCAGAAGCCGCCGATCAGGCCGAGCCCGTACAACTGGCCCGCGCGCTCCTCGAAGCGGCGAATGAGCAGCATCTCGCGGTAGAATATCGAGCAGCTGCTCCTTCGTCGCGCGGAACTCCCCGGGCTGGGGCGGACGCTCGATCGTCGTGTCCTGTGCTGGCCGGGATTTCGCGGATCGCGCCAAGGAAAAGCCTTTCGGTCGGGCAAGTGCAAGCGGGCGCTGCTATAGGATCGGCGTATGGCGCGGGCAATGCCGCCTCGCTTCTGGTCAGACCTACCAGAATTCAACGATCATCCACTTGCCCTGGCGCTTGCCGATGCGAATCCAGTGATTGGAATTCAGCCAGTAGAGCTCGTCGTCCGAAATCCATCCGGTGCGGCCGTCGGCGAGGCGTACGCCGGTCCAGAAATCGCCGCCGGTGCCGACCGCGGTGGCTACGTCCCAGGCGAGTGTCGCCCTTACCGACTTCTCCTCATAGGGCTCGCCGTAGAGCTTCGCGCCGGCAAGGATCAGTACCCGGTCCTTGAGCTGCTGGTCGGAATATCGATCCACCTGGACCGGCAGCGAGGGAATGATTCGGTCCGCGCCGGATCGCGCACATCCTGCCCGCAGGACCGTTGCAAGGAGCATCCAGTCCTCCTTGGGCATGATGTCGCTGGGATCGGCTTGCTCGCCTGGACCTGGCGGACCGTAGCCAAACGGCCTCTTCGCGTCCGGAGCAAACAACGCCAGCAGGGCCTTTCCGTCTTCGCGCTTGGCCGCGTCGTCCAACGCGGCGCGAAACTTCACTAGTTCGGGATCGCTTGAACATTGGTCGAGGGGCGGCAGCTTGCGCGGCAAGGCTTTTGGCGGCGCGGCGGCACCTAAAAGGATGCCGATCGCGAGAATGAACAAAAAGCGCGCCACGCCCTATTCGAGCGGGATGATGACCTCGTCGGGGCGGACCAGCCCGAGGTCCTTGCGCACCAGCTCGTCGGCCATGTCCGGATCGGCCTTGCGTGGGTCGAGCAGCGCCGAGCGGTGGCGCAGCTGGGCGCGCTCCTTCTCGATCGCGGCGAGCTCGGCCTTCCGCTCTTGCAGGGCGCGGTGATAGCCGCCCCAGGCGAGGATTCCATTGGGGCCGGCGACCGCGTGGCCGGCAAAGGTGCCGACGACGATCAGCGCCAGCGCGGGCATCGCCGCGCGCCGGATCAGCCCAAGACTGCGATTACGTCCCCCCATGACGCCGCAAAGAATCACTTTGGCATGATGAACGCAAGCAAAAAGAATGCTTTGGTGGACATGTTGGGGATAAAGCTGTGGATCAGCGCGGCCGATAGGCCTTGACCGCCGCGCGCGCCCGGGATAGCGCGCGCTGTCACCCAGCTCCTCCTCGATGCGCAGCAGCTGGTTGTACTTCGCCGTCCGGTCGGACCGCGCCAGGCTGCCGGTCTTGATCTGTCCGCAGTCGAGCGCGACCGCGAGGTCGGCGATGGTCGAATCCTCGGTCTCGCCCGACCGGTGCGACATCACCGCGGTGTAGCCCGAGCTCTGCGCCAGGCGGACAGCCGCGATCGTCTCGGTCAGCGTGCCGATCTGGTTGACCTTGATGAGGATCGAATTGGCAATGCCGTCGGCTATGCCCTGCTCGAGCCGCGCGACGCTGGTCACGAACAGATCGTCGCCGACCAGCTGGACGCGATTGCCGAGCCGCTCGGTCGCCAGCTTCCACCCCGCCATGTCGTCCTCGGCCAACCCGTCCTCGATCGAAGCGATCGGATAGTCGGTCACCAAAGCTTCGAAATAATCGACCATCTGCTCCGGCGTCAGCGTCTTCTCCTCGCCGCCGAGCACGTAGGACCCGTCCTTGAAGAATTCCGTCGCCGCGGGATCGAGCGCAATCAGCACGTCCGTGCCGGGGCTGTAACCGGCGCTCTCGATCGCCTGGAGGATGAAATCGAGCGCTTGCCGGTTCGACGCGATGTCAGGCGCGAACCCGCCTTCGTCGCCGACGCCGGTCGACCAGCCCTGCTGGTGGAGCGCGCTCTTCAGCGCATGGAAAATCTCCGAGCCGCAGCGCAGCGCCTCGGAGAAGCTCGCTGCGCCGACCGGCATGACCATGAATTCCTGGAAATCGAGCGGATTGTCGGCGTGCGCCCCGCCGTTGATGATGTTCATCATCGGCACCGGCAGCAGATGCGCGTCGACCCCGCCGACATAGCGGTAGAGCGGCATTCCGAGCGCATCGGCGGCGGCCTTGGCGGTCGCCAGGCTGACGCCAAGGATCGCGTTGGCGCCGAGCCGGCCCTTGTTGTCGGTTCCGTCGAGGTCGATCAGCGCGGCATCGACTTCGGCCTGCTCCTCGGCTTCCATCCCGGTGATCGCCTCGGCGATCTCGCCGTTTACCGCGTCGACGGCCTTGGCCACGCCCTTGCCGCCCCAGCGGCTTTTGTCGCCGTCGCGCAGCTCGACCGCCTCATGGGCGCCGGTCGATGCGCCCGACGGCACCGCCGCGCGGCCCATGCTGCCGTCTTCCAGCGTCACGTCGACCTCGACCGTCGGGTTGCCGCGGCTGTCGAGGATCTGGCGGGCATGGACGTCGGCGATCGCGGTCATGGCGTTTGTTCTTTCGCAAGCGTAATGAGATTGGCGGGCGCAAATGGCGGTATAAGATCAGCGGCGGAGCGTGCAACTTTCGCCGCAGTGGACCGGAACGAAGCCCCGCGCCTCAGTGTTGAGAGCGACACAAGGAGAAATGACCATGGCCGATGCCAATCAGAACCAAGAATTGCCCGAAGGCACCGATGCCGTGATTGAAGGTGCATCGAACACCGGGACCATTGCGACCGACCGCGCCGCTGCCGACGAAGGCGGCGACGCAACGGTTACCATCCGCGATACCGACGTCGCCGCGACGCAGGACCGCGCTTTCCTGGCTGGCGGTGCCGCCGGCATCAGCGACCGGCTGCGCACCGGCGGCGAAAAGCTTTCCGGCCAGGTCGGCGAAAAGGCTCGCGGCTTCGTCACGCAGGGCCTCGAACGGGCGTTCGGAAGCGCTTGCCAACGTCTCGCGCATGGTCGGCGACACCGCCGACGGGATCGAGGAACGGCTTGGCGCCGACTATGGCGATTATGCCCGCCGCGCCGCCGGGGCGATCGAGAATGCCGCCAATTCGCTTGCGTCGAAGGATCCCGACGAGCTGATCGACGACACTCGCGAGTTCGTCCGCAAGAGCCCGGGCATTGCGCTCGCCGGCGCCGCGGTGGTCGGCTTTGTGCTCGCCCGCCTGATCAAATCTGGCCTGCCCGCGAGCCGCGAAGACGACGACAACGCCTGACCCAATGCTCAAACCGGTTGATCCCCCGGGCGTGGACACAGCAGCCAGCGCCGCGACCGAACGTCCAGTCGGTGAGCTGGTCAACCAGCTGATCGACGACGGCAAGGCCTATGCGCGCGCCGAATTCGAGCTGGTGAAGGCAATCGCCCGTGCGAAGGCAAGCGCTCTCGCGCTTCCGGCGGCGCTATTCGGCGCTGCGTTCGTGTTCGCGCTTGCCTCGATAACGGCGCTTGGCGTCGGGGTCGTGCTGGCGCTTGCGACGTTGATCGGCCCATTGCTCGGGGGCCTTGTCGGAATGGCGATCTTCCTTGCCATCGCCGGCGGATTGACCTGGTTTGCGCTTGGGCGCCTCAAGGACATGCCGTGACCCCCGATCGCCAGACAGACGCCGCCCGCATCGAGGTCGAGCGCGCCCGCGCCCGGCTGATGGCCAGCGCGCATGACCTTCAGGATCGCCTCAGCCCGAAGACACTGGCGCGCGATGCGTGGGAAGGCGCCAAGGGAAAGGGCGCGGACCTTGCCGAGGATGCCGTCGACGCGGTCCGCGCGCGGCCGCTGGCCGCAGGCGGCGCGGTTGCAGCGTTGACATTGTTCCTCGCCCGCGAGCCGCTCGGCAATCTCGCCAAGCGGATGTTCGGATCGGACAAAAAGAAACCCAGAGCGGCCAAGCGCCGCAAATCCGCCGGGAAACACCCGGCCAAAGATACAGCAACCCCCGAACCAGATATGGAGACCAGTCGATGATCGAAGATCGCACCACCACCGGCAACCAGCGCGAAACCAACCGCCGCGAAAGCCCTCGCCAGCGCGCCATCGACGCCTATTCGAGCGCTCGCGACCGCGCATCCGATAACTTTAACGAAGCGCCGCTGATTGCGCTCGCGGGCGGGATTGCGGCCGGCGCGCTGATCGCCGCACTGCTTCCGCGTACCGAAAGCGAGACGCGCCTGATCAAGCCGACCGCCAAACGCGTGCGCGAAGGCGCCAAGGCAGCGGTCCAAGCCGCGCGCGACACCGGCTCACAGCGGCTCGACGAGCTTGGTCTCAACCGCGAAAAGGGTGAGGAGACGGTGCGCTCGCTCCTGCGCAGCGTGACCGACGCGGCCAAAGCGTCGGCCGAATCCGCGCTCGATGCCGCCCGCGACAAGCGCGACCGCTAAAGCCCCGTGAGCAAGCTCCATCTGGTGTTCGGCGGCCGGGTCAAGGATCCGCGCGGCCTCGAATTCGCCGACCTTGAATCGATCGACCTGGTCGGCGTCTTCGACAGCTACGCGGCGGCCGAGGACGCGTGGCGCGGGCGCGCCCAGCGGACGGTCGACGATGCCGAGATGAAATATGTCATCGTCCACCTCCACCGCTTGCTCGAGCCCGATGGCGAGAATGCGGAGCCGGCGGTCGCCAGGTCGAACGCCGACATTCAGGCGCCGCGGTAGCGCCACAGCAGCAGCGGGCGCTGGAGCAGCAGCCCGGCAGCGAACCCGCCGATGTGCGCCGGCGTCGCCAGCAGATAGCCCTGCCCGCCGGCGAGCCAGCCGATCATCAGCTGGAGGACGACCCAGGCGATCATCAGCCACAGGGCGTTGATCCAGCGGTTCGCGTTCTGCGAGCGGGTGAACTGGCGCGGCCGGCCGAAACTGAGCGAATAAGCGCCGATCACCGCGCTGACCGCCCCGCTTGCGCCGATCATCGGCACCATTCCACTGGGATCGGCAAGCCACTGTGCCGCCGCCGCCGCATAGGCCCCGACCACGTACAGCGACGATCAGGCTCGACATGCCGAGCACACGCTCGACCGCCGCACCGCACCACAGGAAAATCAACATGTTGAAGCCGAGGTGCAGCAGATTTCCGTGAGCGAGCGTCGCGCTCAGCGGCGTCAGCCACGCCGGCAGCGCCGTCCACGGCACCGGCGGCCCGCCAATCCGTGCGGGGATGAAACCAAGCGTCAGCGCGGCGGCGTCAGGCGACGCAATGACCGATGCGATCAGCCACGCGAGCATCGTGGCCACGGTGATAACCACCGTCGCGGTGCGCGCCACGCCGGCCATCGGGCTGGGCACAGCCTGCATCAGACGGGGCCTTGGCTCAAATGAACTCGATCTTCTTGATCTCGTAATAGCGGTCGCCCGACGGCGCCGAGACCTCGACTTCCTCGCCCTTCTGGCGACCGATCAGCGCTCGCCCTAGCGGAGAATTGAAGCTGATGCGGCCGACCTTGGCGTCGGCCTCGACCTGCCCGACAAGCTGATATTTGATCGTCTTGCCGTCCTCGTCCTTCAACGTGACGGTCGCCCCGAACAGCACCTTGTCGCCGTTAAGCTCGGTCGGATCGATGACCTGCGCGCGGCTCAGCTGGTCCTCGATGTCGGCGATGTTCGCCTCGATCTGGCCCTGGCGTTCCTTGGCCGCATGATATTCGGCATTCTCGCTGAGGTCGCCGTGCGCGCGCGCGACCTCGATCGCCTCGACCACTTCGGGACGCTCGGCGCGAAGCCTCTTCAATTCGCTTTCCAGCTTGGCGTGGCCTTCAGCCAGCATCGGCACCTTGTCGGCACTCGCCATTTTCATATCCTTCGAGAAAAACCTGCCCGGAGCGCGACCTCCGATTGAGCGCGCCGACCGGCCGGCAGATGGTGGTGGGGTGAATCTCTTCAGGCGGAATAATAGGATTGTAATGAAGCGACTTCAAGCGCGTGGCCGCGCACCGCCTCGATCGCCTGCGCCGCGGCCAGGCTTGCCGCCGCGGTAGTGAAGTAAGGCACCTTGCGGGCAAGCGCAGTGGCGCGGATCGAATGGCTGTCCTTCAGCGACTGCCACCCCTCGGTGGTGTTGAACACCAAAGCGACATCGCCGTCGCTGAGGCGGTCGACGATGTGCGGCCGCCCCTGAGCGACTTTGTTGACCGACGCCACGGCCAGCCCCCGCTCCTGCAGATGAGTCGCCGTGCCCCCGGTGGCGATGATCGAAAAACCAAGCTCGAGCAGCTTCTCGATCGCCGGGACGATATGCTCCTTGTCGCTGTCCTTGACCGACACGAATGCCGTCCCGCCCTGTGGCAGCACCATGCCGGCGCCCAGCAGCGCCTTGGCGAATGCAATGTCGAACGTCGCGGCGAGGCCCATGACTTCGCCGGTGCTCTTCATTTCCGGCCCGAGCACCGGGTCCGCGCCCGGGGAAGCGAGCGAACGGGAACACCGGCCCTTTTACCGCGATATAGTCGAGCTTGCGCCCGATCGGTCCGAACGCGCTCAGTTTCTCGCCGGCCATCACCCGCGCCGCAATCTTAGCGATGGGCACGCCGGTCGCCTTGGCGACGAACGGCACCGTGCGGCTGGCGCGCGGATTGACCTCGATCAGATAGACTTCCTCGCCCTTCACCGCGAACTGGATGTTCATCAGGCCGCGGACCTTGAGCGCAAGGCCAAGGGCCTTCGTCTGCCGCTCGATCTCGGCGATGACCGAAGGCGCGAGGCTGTGCGGCGGTATCGCGCAGGCGCTGTCGCCCGAATGGACCCCGGCTTCCTCGATATGCTGGAGGACGCCCGCGACCGCGACATCCTCGCCGTCGCAGATCGCGTCGACATCGACTTCGATCGCGTCTCGCAAATAGCGGTCGATCAGCACCGGCGAATTGCCCGACACGGCGACCGCCGTGGCGATATAGTGATCGAGCTGCGCCGGCCCGTCGACCACCTCCATGCCGCGCCCGCCAAGCACGTAGGACGGCCGCAGCAGCACCGGATAGCCGATGCGCTCGGCGACGTTGAGCGCTTCGTCCCGGCTCCGCGCGATCCCGTTGGCGGGCTGCTTCAAGCCGAGCTTGCCGACCAGCTTGGCGAAACGCTCGCGGTCCTCGGCGAGGTCGATATTGTCGGGCGAGGTGCCGAGGATCGGCACCCCCGCCGCCTGCAGCTGCGCCGCCAGCTTGAGCGGCGTCTGCCCGCCCAGCTGGACGATCACGCCGAGCAATTCGCCGCTTTCGGACTCCCGCCGCGCGATCTCGAGCACGTCCTCGGCCGTCAGCGGCTCGAAATACAGCCGGTCCGACGTGTCCGGGTCGGTCGACACCGTCTCCGGGTTGCAATTGACCATGATCGTCTCGAGCCCCGCGTCGCGCAGCGCGAACGCGGCGTGGCAGCAGCAATAATCGAACTCGATGCCCTGCCCGATGCGGTTCGGACCGCCGCCGAGGATCATCACCTTGCGCCGGTCGCTGACGTCGGCCTCGTCCTCGGCCTCGCCGAACAACGGCGCCTCATAGGTCGAATACAGATAGGGCGTCGCGGCATCGAATTCGGCCGCGCAGCTGTCGATCCGCTTGAACACCGGGCGCACGCCCAGTTTGACCCGGTGGGCGCGCACCTCGGCCTCGGTCACGCCGCCTGTCATCATGCGCAGTGCGCTGTGCACGACCCCGCCGCCGCCGGCCGCGACCATTTCGCTCATCTCGCGGTCGACGTGCGCCGAGCGCAGCGACAGCTCGGCCAGCCGCGCGTCGGCAAAGCCCATCGCCTTCAGGCGCCGCATCTCGCCGGCTTCGGTCGGCAGCCCGCTGACGCGCACTTCCTCCTCCGCGGCGACGATCTCGGCGAGCCGCTCGAGGAACCACGGGTCGAAGCCGGCAATCGCGTTGATCCGCTCGATGCTGAAGCCCTGGCGCAGCGCTTCGGCGGCGATCAGCAGCCGGTCGGGCGTCGGCCGCGCCAGCAGCCGCTCGATCTCGGACGGGTCGGCATGCTCCAGCTCGCGCACCCGGTCGAGCCCGGTCAGGCCCGACTTCCAGCCCGCGCAACGCCTTTTGCAGGCTTTCGGCGAACGAACGCCCGATCGCCATCACTTCGCCGACCGACTTCATCGACGTCGTCAGAACCGCATCGGCGCCGCGGAACTTCTCGAACGCGAACCCGGGATCTTGGTCACCACATAATCGATCGTCGGCTCGAAGCTCGCAGGCGTCGCGCCGCCGGTGATGTCGTTGGCGATCTCGTCCAGCGTGTAGCCGACCGCCAGCCGCGCCGCGACCTTGGCGATGGGGAAGCCGGTGGCCTTCGACGCCAGCGCCGACGACCGCGACACGCGCGGGTTCATCTCGATCACCACCATCCGCCCGGTCTTGGGATCGACTGCGAACTGGACGTTAGAACCGCCTGTTTCGACACCGATTTCGCGCAGCACGGCGATGCTCGCCGAGCGCATTCTCTGATATTCCTTGTCGGTCAGCGTCAGCGCCGGCGCGACGGTGATGCTGTCGCCGGTGTGCACGCCCATCGGGTCGATATTCTCGATCGAGCAGATGATGATCGCATTGTCCGCCTTGTCGCGGACCACCTCCATCTCATATTCCTTCCAGCCGAGCACCGATTGCTCGATCAGCACTTCGCTGGTCGGGCTGGCGTCGAGCCCGCCGGACACAATGCGCACGAACTCGTCGCGGTTGTAGGCGATGCCGCCGCCGGTGCCGCCAAGCGTGAAGCTCGGCCGGATGATCGCCGGCAGCCCAACCCGGTCGAGTACCCGGCTCGCCTCCTCCAGGCTGTGCGCGATCCCCGAGATCGGGCTTTCGAGCCCGATCCGGTCCATCGCCTCGCGGAATTTGAGCCGGTCCTCGGCCATTTCGATCGCGTCGGCATTGGCGCCGATCAGCTCGATGCCGAGACGGTCGAGCGTCCCGTCCTTGTAGAGCGCCAGCGCGGTGTTGAGCGCGGTCTGCCCGCCCATCGTCGGCAGCAGCGCGTCGGGCTTTTCCTTCTCGCAGATGCGCGCGACGATCTCGGGCGTGATCGGCTCGATATAGGTCGCATCCGCCAGCTCGGGATCGGTCATCACCGTCGCCGGGTTGGAATTGACCACGATCACGCGATAGCCCTCGGCCTTCAGCGCCTTGACCGCCTGCGCTGCCCGAATAATCGAACTCCGCCGCCTGCCCGATGACGATCGGCCCGGCGCCGATGATCAGGATCGAGGATATGTCGGTGCGTTTTGGCATCAGGTCTCGAAGTCCATCGCGACGAACACCGGCTTCAACCCATTGCGCTTCGCCCATTGGGTCACGCAGGCGCGCTGCTCGGGCGTCGGTGCCTGTCGGATGCTGAGCAGAAGCTTCTTCTCCTCCTCGTCCTGGATCAACTCGCCCAGTGCCAGCCCGCAGCGCACGGCGACGTCGTTGAGCTGCGCCGTGCTGTGCATCCGCGCCGTCGTCGCGCAGGCGGACGAAGCGAGTGCTGCAGCGATAGCGGCTGCCTGCGACGACCTCACAGGTCCATGCCCGCCTTCGGTTTGACGATGGATTTGATGGTATCGATGACCAGCGCGCCGCCGACTGCTATTGCCGACCTTCGACAACAAGGCAACAACGTCTTCGACCGTGAGAATCAATGCCAACCTTAACTTGAATGACCTTCAGTTCGCTGCTGCCCATCACTTCTGGGCAGCGCTCAGCGAGGTGAGCAAGCGTTCCGTTCCCCGATGTACGTCAAGATCATTCGACGATCGGAGTCTGCGAATAACTCGGATAGCGCCTCGTTGACGACCTTATAGGCAGCCTGAATTGTGATCGAGCGGGACAAGCGGTCTCCAGGCTGGCAACAGCTCAGCGTCTCGATCAACTCAAGAAATATCGCCGATCGACAGCCTTGAGATTTTCCAAGGAGCCCGGTGGGCCTGCACGTACTCTTTTGCCGGTTAAATCAGCAACATCGGACGCGCAGGTCCTCAGTGGAGCAATCCGATGCCGTGTCGAAGGCTCGAGCCGAAATATCGCCACGCGTTCTTCACCGCTCAGTTCTCGCATCAGGCGTTCCTCAACGGCTCCGATCGCGATAATGCCGTTTCTCGAATGAGCCCTCTGCGCGAACAATCATCGAGAAGCCGATTTAGCCAACCTGGCCTGAACCGAAGCGGATAGCGGTCGAGACGATCACCGCACAAATCATTATCGCCCTGGAATATCGGTTTCCTGATACGCAGCGACCAGAAATCGCGCTCGAAGTCTGAGAATGTCACTGGCATTGCATCGCTCCGACGAACTTCTCGAACAGGTAGAAACTGTCCATCGGCCCGGGGCTCGCCTCGGGGTGATATTGGACGCTGAACACCGGCTTGTCGGTCAGCTCGATCCCGCAATTGCTGCCGTCGAACAGCGACACATGGGTTTCGCGCACGCTCTCCGGCAGCCCCTCGCGCTCGACCGCGAAGCCGTGGTTCATGCTGGTGATCTCGACCTTGCCGTCCGCCAGCCGCTTGACCGGATGGTTGGCGCCGCGGTGGCCCTGGAACATCTTGCTCGTCCGCCCGCCGACCGCGAGCGCGAGCAATTGGTGGCCGAGGCAGATGCCGAACAACGGCTTGCCGGTCTCGAGCATCTGCGCGGATCACCGGCACCGCATATTCGCCCGTCGCCGCCGGGTCGCCCGGCCCGTTCGACAGGAAAAAGCCGTCGGGCTCATGCGCCATGATGTCCTCGAAACTCGCCTGCGCCGGGACGATCGTCACCCGCGCCCCGGCCTCGGCCAGCGAGCGGAAGATGTTGCTCTTGGAGCCATAGTCGATGGCGACCACGTGGGGTTGCGAGCCTCACCCCTCCGCCGCTGCGCGGCTCCTGCCCCTCCCGCTTGCGGGAGGGGTTGGGGGTGGGCTCGCCTCGCCGTCCCTCCAAACCCACTTCCCCTCGCCGCTCCAGCGCTCGACCTGCAACCGGCTGACGTCCTTGGCCAGGTCCATGCCCTCGAGCCCCGGCCAGTCCGCCGCGAGCTTCTGCAGCGCCTCCACATCGAACTTCGCCGTCGGCGCGATGCGCGATCGCGACCGTCGGCGGCCCCTCGCTCCGCACCAGCCGGGTCAGCGCGCGCGTATCGACGCCGCCGATCCCGATCCGCCCCCATTTCGCCATCCATCCGGCGAAATCCTGCCTTGCGCGGTAATTGCTCGGCCCCGTCACCGCCTCGCGCACCACCGCGCCCAGCGCATGCGCCTCGGCCGCTTCGACATCCTCGTCGTTGGCGCCGACATTGCCGATGTGCGGGAAGGTGAAGGCGATCACCTGCCGCGCGTAGCTCGGGTCGGTCATCACTTCCTGGTAACCGGTCATCGCGGTGTTGAAGCACAGCTCGCCGACCGCCTGCTCCCTCCGCGCCGAAACCCCTGCCCCACACTACGCGTCCGTCGGCGAACACCATCACCGCCAGTCGCGCCCGGACGGCTGCGCTGCGGGCGTGGGTCGTTCGTCGGCCATTGGCTGGGAAAGCCTTTCCGTCTGCGCAGGTTTGCGATGTCGCTAAGACATTTCCGCTAGGCACATTGCGGGCAGCGGTCAACGGCTGGCCAGCCCCGCGCCCCGCCGCTAGGGCGTGAAGTTTCCACAGCGAGACGAAACGATGATCCGGGACGACATCAAGGCCGCGATGATCGCGGCGATGAAAAGCGGCGACAAGGACGGTCACCCAGACGCTCCGCCTGGCGTCGGCGGCGATCAAGAACCGCGACATCGAGGCGCGCACCGGTGGCGGCGCCGGCGGACGACGACGCGCTGGTCACCGAAGTCCTCCAGAAAATGATCAAGCAGCGCCGCGAATCGGCCCAGATCTACCGCGCCAACGACCGCGCCGACCGCGCCGAGGTCGAGGAAGCCGAAATCGCCGTGATCGAACGCTTCCTCCCCGCCCAGATGAGCGACGACGAGGCATCGGCCGCGATCGCCGCCATCGTCGCGGAGACCGGCGCGAGCTCGATGAAAGACATGGGCAAGGTGATGGCCCTGGTGAAGGAGCGGCTGGGAACCAGCATCGAACCCGCCCGGGCAAGCGGTTGGTCAAAGACGCGCTTGCGGGCCAGTAAGCCGAGTGCCACTCTTCAATTCTCGCTCGCTGCGAGCGATGACGGGATCGTAGAGTGACCCTTTCGACTGCCTTCCTCGACGAGCTTCGCGCCCGCGTCACGCTCAGCGCGATCATCGCCCCTTCGGTCAAGCTGATCCGCGCCGGCCGCGAGTTCAAGGCCTGCTGCCCGTTCCACCAGGAGAAGACCCCGAGCTTCACGGTCAACGACGACAAGGGCTTCTACCATTGCTTCGGCTGCGGCGCGCATGGCGATGCGATCCGCTTCCTCACCGACCAGCGCGGAATGCCGTTCATGGACGCGGTCAAGGAGCTCGCGGCCAAGGCCGGGCTCGAAGTCCCCGCCCCCGACCCGCGCGCACGCGAGCGAGCGGAGCGCGCTTCCTCGCTGACCGACGTCATGGGCGAGGTCGCCGCCTGGTACGCTGCGCAGCTCAATGGGATCGCCGGCGCGAGCAGCGCGCGATTATCTCAAGCGCCGCGGGATCGACGCCGCCGCAGTCGAGCGCTTCGGCATCGGCCTTGCGCCCCGACAGCCGCAACGCGCTCGAAGACGCGCGCTCGCCCATCTCGGCGAGGACAGGCTGATCGAGACCGGCATGCTGATCCGCCCCGACGAGGCGACAAGGACAGCTACGACCGCTTCCGCGGCCGGCTGATGATCCCGATCCGCGACCCGCGCGGCCGCGTGATCGCTTTCGGTGGGCGCATCCTCGGCGACGGCGAGCCGAAATATCTCAATTCCCCCGACACGCCCCTGTTCGACAAGGGCCGCACGCTCTACAATCTCGACCTCGCCGCGCCCGCCAGCCGGACCGCGAAACGCCTGATCGTGGTCGAAGGCTATATGGACGTGATCGCGCTCGACCGCGCCGGCATCGCCGAGGCGGTCGCACCCAACGGGACTGCGCTCACCGAGGCACAGCTGGAACGGCTGTGGCGGCTCGATCCGGCGCCGATCCTGTGCTTCGACGGCGACGCCGCGGGACGCAAGGCGGCGATCCGCGCGGCCCTGCGCGCCCTCCCCCACATCGGCCCCGAGCGCACCCTGCGCTTCGTCGAGCTTCCGCCAGGCCAGGATCCCGATGATATTGTGAATTCCGGCGGCCGCGAAGCGATGGACGCGCTTCTTGCCATCTCCGGAGCCACTCGACGCGCGGCTGTGGCGGCACGAGTTCGCAAGCGCGCCCCTGACCACCCCCGAAGCCCGCGCCGGCCTGCGCCAGCGCCTCATGCGACCACAGCCGCGCCATCGGCGACCCGGCCCTCGCGCGCCTCTACCGCGACCAATGGCTCGATCGCTTCGAGCGCGAGATCGGCTTCCAGCGCCCCGCCCGCACACCCGCCGCCCGCCGCGGAAGCTTCAAGGGCGGCCGCTTCGTCCCCCCTGCCCCTCCAGTCGGCGACGACGCCCGCACCATCGCCGCCGGCGGTATCGACCAGCCAACCGCCCGCGCGCTCCTGCTCGGCTTCGCGTATTTCCCCGAGGAGCTCCCGGCCCATTGCGAGCAGCTCGCCGCTTTGCCCATCGCCGACCGCCGCACCGCGCACCTGCGCGACGAGCTCGTCAACGCCGCTTTCTCAGGCGACAGCGCTTGATCGTGACAGCCTCGTGACTATCTTGGACCTCAACGGTCCCGGCGGCGGCAAGCTGTCGGGCGCCATGGGCTTTTCCTTCACCCGCCGCGACAGCGACCCGGCCAAGGCGCGCAGCGACCTTGCCGCAGCGGTCGAGATCATCGCCGCGGCGGGCGAGGTGGACAATGCGCTGGTGAATGCAACCGAACGGCTGAAGCGGGATTTAACCGACGAAGCCCTTGAAGAACAACAGCGCCTGGTAACGGCCCAGGCGGGATTGAGGCACAGGCTGGCGTCACTCGCCGGCACCGACTAAGCGGCGACACATATGGCGAAGAACGAACCTCAAGAGGCTGACACGGCCGACGCGGGCGATGCCCCGCTGCTCGACCTCAACGACGCGTCGATCAAGAAGATGATCGCCCGCGCCAAGAAGCGCGGCATCGTCACTTACGATGAGCTCAACAAGGCGCTGCCCCAGGACCAGATGTCGTCCGAGCAGATCGAGGACGTGATGTCGGCCTTGAACGACATGGGCATCAACGTCGTCGAGAATGAAGAAGGCGGCGACGACGACGAGGAAGAGGACGACAAGGAAGAAGCGTCCCCCGCCGAGGACGAGGTCGACCCGCTCGACGATGGCGGCCCCCGCCCGGCCGCGGCGACCAAGAAGGAAGCGGTCGACCGCACCGACGATCCCGTCCGCATGTACCTGCGCGAAATGGGCGCGGTCGAGCTGCTCTCCCGCGAGGGCGAAATCGCCATCGCCAAGCGCATCGAGGCCGGCCGCGACATCATGATCTGGGGCCTGTGCGAAAGCCCGATCACCTTCGACGCGATCATCGACTGGTCCAACGCCCTCAATGAGGAGCGCATGCAATTGCGCGAAATCCTCGACCTCGAGGCGATGCTGTCCAAGGGCCCCACGGCCGAGCAGATCAACGCCAGCGAGGAAGGCGAGGACGGCGAAGGCGAGATCAGCGAAAAGACCGCCGGCCCGTCGATCAAGGAAGACGAAGAGCCCGCCGACGAGCCCGAAGCGCCCAATGAGGACGGCGACGAGGACATGGTCGAGCGCCGCGCCCAGCCGCAGGTCGAGGAGGAAGAGGAGGACAACACCCTCTCGCTCGCCCAGATGGAGGAGACGCTCAAGCCGCAGGCGCTCGAGAAATTCGCCACCATCACCTCGCTCTACAAGAAGTTCTCGCAAGATCCAGGCGACGCGCATGGAGGCCTTTTCAACCCTGCGCGACTTCCCGCCTTCCGACGAAAAGAAGTACCAGAAGCTGCGCGAGCAGCTCACCGCCGAGGTCGAAAGCGTCCAGTTCCACGGCAGCAAGATCGAATATCTGGTCGAGCAGCTGTACAGCTACAACCGCCGCCTGACCGGGCTTGGCGGCCAGATGCTGCGCCTCGCCGAGCGCCACCGCGTCCCCCGCCGCGCCTTCCTCGAAAGCTACATGGGCCATGAGCTCGACGAGGGCTGGCTCGAAAGCATCGCCACCCTCGACAAGAAATGGGCGGCCTTCGCGACCACCGAGCGCGACACCGTCGAGCGCATCCGCTCCGACATCGCCGACATCGCGCAGAACACCGGCACCTCGCTCAGCGAGTTCCGCCGCATCGTCAACATGGTCCAGAAGGGCGAGCGCGAAGCCCGCATCGCCAAGAAGGAAATGGTCGAGGCCAACCTCCGCCTCGTCATCTCGATCGCCAAGAAATACACCAACCGCGGCCTTCAGTTCCTCGACCTCATCCAGGAAGGCAATATCGGCCTGATGAAGGCGGTCGATAAGTTCGAATACCGCCGCGGCTACAAGTTCAGCACCTACGCCACCTGGTGGATCCGCCAGGCGATCACCCGCAGCATCGCCGACCAGGCGCGCACCATCCGCATCCCGGTGCACATGATCGAAACGATCAACAAGCTCGTCCGCACCGGCCGCCAGTTCCTCCACGAGACCGGCCGCGAAGCCACCCCGGAGGAGCTCGCCGAGCGCCTCTCGATGCCCTTGGAGAAGGTCCGCAAGGTCCTCAAGATCGCCAAGGAGCCGATCAGCCTCGAAACCCCCATCGGCGACGAGGAAGACAGCCATCTGGGCGACTTCATCGAGGACAAGAATGCGGTCATCCCGGTGGATGCCGCGATCCAGAGCAACCTCAAGGAAACCGTGACGCGGGTGCTGGCGTCAGCCTGACGCCGCGCGAAGAGCGTGTGCTGAGGATGCGCTTCGGGATTGGGATGAATACCGATCACACGCTGGAAGAGGTCGGGCAGCAGTTCTCGGTGACGCGCGAGCGGATTCGGCAGATTGAGGCGAAGGCGCTGCGGAAGCTGAAGCATCCTAGCCGTAGTCGGAAGATGCGGAGCTTTTTGGATCAATAATCGAGCCGCCGAGCGCAGCGACGCCGGCGCGTAGCGCCGCCGGAGCAGCGTCGAAGAGCCGGCGAGATCCGGCCGACGGGTCGGTTGCCGAGCCCGACTGACGTCACGGATTCACTCCGTGATGTGATTTCTCCTTTTCTGGTACTCCGGAACTCACGATTGAAGCTGAGCTCCCGATCTCGCAGAAGGGGTCAATGCGCGGCTTTTCATTCGAACAACCGGCCACAGTCGAAATCAGCGCTGAGAATGGCGCTCGCCTTACGGCCTCGGTTCTGTTCAAGCGGGACCCAGCGTTCCTTAGGTGGAATAGAATGCAAATTCTCGGCTCCCGCGCTGAGATGACGGCCGCGATGCGCCTACACGGCGACGGCCCCGTGACATGGAAAGTGCATCGGCAACCGGATTGGCCTGGCAACGATGTGAAGCTCTTCGGCAATGAAAGCGGCAGCGGCTGGGTCAGTCGGACGGGAATGATGTCTGGTGCGTCAATCGCTGTGGACAGCATCCAGCCGGTTGCTGAGATCACTGTTTTTGAAACCGTTGAGCAACATCCTCTTGGGAGCGTGGAACACGAGCTAGCTGAATACTGGTTTCTCCAGCGACCTAGGAGTTGGTTTGTCTCATGGCGTTCTCGAGAGAGATCGCGATTGAATGGAACTTGGAAGGGCTTGGGAAAAAGCGGACTGAAGTTTCGGTTTATTTCAGTAACTTGGATGCGTGACGATTCTCGCATCTCCAGGGAAGTGGAGCATTTAGTAATTCCGGGGATTGAAATCCGCCCCGCCAATCAAACTGAGTTCAAACAGGAATTCCCTGCTCGTGCTGCCGAGTTGTGGTTTTGCCTTCGAGCGCTGCTAACTTTTGGACTTCGACAGGCAGTGACACCTCTATTTGAGCACGTTCTCGGTGATGGCCAAGGCACGTCGAAATGGCATAGCGTGGAAATTGAGCCACGCCAGTTGGCTGACCAAGTTGATCTCGTGCGCTATCCGCCCGTTGATACTTACGTCGGAAAGGCAGCCTCATCACTCTTCAAACTTCGTCAACACACTGAGCTGATGCATGCGGCTGCCTATGGCTACGCAAATCGTTCCACAGAAATACATTGGAGGGCGGTCTTGTCAGCTGCGTCGAAGGACTCGAGCGGCTGATCGTCGCATTTGAAACTGAAGCGAAACTGAGCGACCGAAAAGTCAAAGGTAGAGGCAGGATGTCGCTCAAAGAGCGAATTAAGCGGATGGCCTGTCGCTATCAAGGACAGCTCGGAATAGCCGGTGCTCCATTGCTCCCCGGCGTTCAGCACATGATCGATAGGCGGAATGACATTACCCATGGTCGGTTAATATCTGACGTTAATTCGATATATGTCGAGCTTCTCAGAGCACGCGCTTTATTTGAAAGACTATTTTTGTGCTTCCTCGACTGCGGCAAAGTCGAGAGTTCAACGTACCCGCACATCGTGATCGCCAATCACTATCGCGAAACGGTGCCTGCGCATCTATGCTGAGATGGCTGACGAGACAAAAATCTACCGGAACGCGCGCGACCCAGCTAGTTTGCGATGTATATGTTCAAGTCCAAGCCGTCCGCTAAGCGGACAAAAAATCAGCATTATGTGCCACGGCTGCATCTTCGACGCTTCCTCTCAGAAGCACCGAAGAACATGATTTGGACCTACGATAAAGAGCGCGACACGATTCGGCCCTCGCGCGTCGAAGAGACGGGCAACCAGAACAACTTCTACTCGGTCCAGCATGAAGACGGCAGCTACAACGATGTGTTGGATGTGTGGCTTCGGGTGTCGAGAACGATGCAGCCGGACCCTATGAAGAGTTGCTCAATGGCAACATTCCGAGTGGCCAAGCGAAGGCAGACTTCTCGGTGTTCGTTTCCAGCCTCTATGCTCGCTCACCCGCGCTGATCCGCGCGAATGCCCGCGGCTACGCACAGTTCCTGCAGCACCTTTTGGACCTTCAGTTCGGGACGCGCGAGCGCTTCGAAGCCGGTATGGCCCGATATGAGAAAGAGACTGGCAACAAGGTCGATCGTGAGCAGCTGCTCGAGAGCTGGAAGGACAAAGACCGCTTCATCATGGAGATCAGCCAAAAAAAGGGCCTATCCTCACTTGCGGTTGCCGATAACCTCACAAAAATCTTTCTCAACCGCGAGTGGTATTTGATTGAGGCCCTTGACGACTATTTCATCACCTCCGACAGCCCTGTATTCAAATTCACGCACCCCGACGATTGGCACGGAATCTATGGTGACGGCGGGTTTCTAAATCCCAAGGCGGAAGTGACCCTTCCTCTCTCGCCGAGGCTCACACTGCTCATTACTGGCGAAAAAGTGGACACCGGGACACTTGTTCTACCCTCTGAACTCGTTTGGGAATTGAATGCTGCTCGCGCATATGGAGCCGAGCGGTTCCTATATTCCCATGTGATGGACAATCGAGTGCGAGCGCTCGCAGCCGAGCACAAGAAGCCGCTTGATCGCTTCGTGATCCACGGCGCCGGGCCCTTTCACGAGGTTAAGGTCACACGGTAGCCTCGTCAGGAATTCCAGGGACAAAACTATGATCAGGGAGCCCTCACGGGAGTAAATCCCGTGACGTCGATCGGGTTCGCTAGCGCGACCCGTCGGCCGGCATGCACCGTCTCTTCGACGCAGCTGGCGCTGCGCTCGGCGGTTTATGCTGTCCTATTTCCCCTTTTTCTGGCTTATCCTGCTCGATGAGCGACGATCTTCCGCCGATCCCCGACTTCCCCGAATGGCTCCCTTTGGAGGGCGAAGGCACGGTCTTCCCGCCCCACGCCGTGACCGGCCTCGTCGACGTCACCACCGAACCGCTCGACTTCACCCCCGTCCCGCGCCTGCGCAACCGGCGCGGCGGCTGGACCGCGGAGACGCAGGCGCTGTTCATCGGCGCGCTCGAGCAATGCGGCTGCGTGTCGCAGGCGGCGCAGGCGGTGGGGATGAACGCGCGCGGCGCTTACCGCCTGTTGGGAGCGGCGGGGGCCGACGGGTTCGCCGCGGCCTGGGACCAGGCGATCGCGCGCGGGATCGATCGGCTCCGCGCCGACGCGTTCGAGCGCGCGTTCAGCGGCGCCTGGGTGCCGGTCTATCGCAAAGGACGCCTGGTGCGGGTCGAGCATCGCCGGCTCGACCGGCTGGCGGTCGCCTTGCTCTCGGGCCGCGATGGGTCGGTCTCGGACAACCGCGAGCGCGCCGCCTCGCGCCGCCGCTACCGCTTGTTCCTCGCCGAGAAACAGCGCGAAAAAGCCGCCGAACAAGCGGATTTAGCTGCAAAACAGGCGGCATATGTGGCGGACTGGACGAAATGCTCGCCCGTAAGCGCCGTTTACCCCCGCCGCGCGTCCGGGGGCTCTGAGCAAGTGCCGCTTAAAGCCGCAAAAAATGCGCGAAAGCGCGTGACAATCGCGGCTTTAAGCGCGCGGCCTTCCAATAAAAAGGCGGGGAGCAATGCGCTCCCCGCCTCGTGTTCCAGTCCAGTTGACGGCCGCTCGGGCCGATCCTGGCCGCGCCTAGAAAGTCGACGCCGTCGACCGCGAACGGCTCGCGCTGTGGCCGCCGCAGCGGAACAGGATCTCCTGCGCCTGGCGGACATCGGCGCCGCGGTCGCCATGAACGCCGACGAAATAGGCGCCGTCGTCGACCCGGCTTTCATAATATTTCGAAATCCTCTTCGCTGACGCCTTCGTCGGACAGCAGGCCGGCAATTCCGCCCGCCGTCGCGCCGATCGCCGCGCCGAGGCCGGCCGCTCCGGGGACCGCGCCGCCGGCGATTGCTCCCGCGGCCGCGAGCGGGCCGACGCCGGGGATGGCGAGCGCCGCAATGCCGAGCAAGGTTCCGCCGACCGCGCCGCCGATCGCGCCCTTGACCGCGCCGCCGGCGTCGACGCCATCGTCGTCGCGGTCGTCACTATCGGTCATGCCCGATCCGTCACCGCGCTCGCTTCGTCCGATGATCGAAATGGCCTTGATGTCGATGCCGGCGGAGCGAAGCTCGGAAAGGGCCCGCTCGGCCTCGTCGCGGCTATCGAAGACTGCCGATGCAATGCGATCACTCATTATACTCTCCTGTTTGCGAAATTGGGTGACGGGGGGTGCCGTCAATTAACCAACCCATTGGAAGCGCAGGCGTTCCTCGGCTGGGCGACTTGCCGGCGTCCGTTCGTCCCGAGCGCGTTCGAAGCGGCGCGCCGGCTCGCCGACCGGCAACGCAAAGCGTGGCGACGCCGGCACGCGACTCCCCGCCTGGAACACCCCTTCACGCCGGGCCGGCAGGCATTTGCCTACCTTCTTCCCCCTTCCCCCGGGCCAGGTCCGCGAGACTACGATAGGCGAGTTCCTATGCTGCCGGCGCCGCGCCCTCGACGAAATTTGCAAGCTTCCACATTGACCGACGCTACATTTGTAGCTAGCGGAATTCGCGCCAGATTCGTGGAGGTGAACATGCGTTGGATCATTGGTTTGCTGATTGCGATCGCGCCGGCCCAGTCGGTCGGCGCCCAAGCCCCGGACAGGATGAGCTACGTGCTCTTTGCCGGCAACGGCAACAGCAGCATGGGCAGCGGCAACATGGACGATTTGAGCCGCGCCCGGGCTCTGCGCTCGGGCAACGCGCCGATGCTCTACGTCCGCCAGGACGGTGCCACTTATGTGATCCGCGACCCGGCGACCTTGCGCCGCGCCGAAGCGATCATGGCGCCGCAGCAGGAAGTCGGCCGCCGCCAGGGCAAGCTCGGCGAGCAACAGGGAGAGCTCGGCCGGCGCCAGGGCATATTGGGGGCCGAGCAGGGCCGCCTCGGAGCGCAGATGGCCGATGCCCGCGTCCGCGAGCTTGGCGCGCTTGGCGAACAGCAGGCCGCGCTTGGCCGCCGCCAGGCCGAGCTCGGCAAGCAGCAGGCCGCGCTCGGCGCCCGCCAGGCGGCGCTCGGCCAGGAGCAGGCCCGCCTCGCGGCACAAGCGATGCCGCTGTTCCGCGCGCTCGTCGACGAGGCGATCCGGCGCGGAGTGGCCCAGCGGGTCAATTGAGCATGGGATAATTGGGACCGCTCGGCATTCCGCCGCTCCCCCGCTTCGCCTCGGACAAATTTTCGCTTAAGAGCGCGACTCAGGGCTGTCACCAACAGGGGTTTCCATCACCATGACCACTAATGTCGGACGCGAAGACCGGATTGTTCGCATCATCGTCGGGCTCGGGCTTGCGGTGCTGATCTATGTCGGCACCATTGGCGATTTCAGGGCAGGCGATGTGGCCGCGATCGTCGCCGGACTCATCGCCGCCTACCTTGTGCTGACCGGCCTGTTCGCGCGGTGCCCGGTCTACAAGCTGGGCGGCATCGACACGAGCATCCAGGAACAGTCCTACTCGACGACGGACGACCGCTCCGGACTATAAAGCCTGGCCGGCTAACCGGCTGAATCGGAACGCCTCTCCCTCCTTTCCGTTGAACCCGCCGACCCATGTCCGCGTGGGAAACAACAGGAGGAGAAACAGACATGTCCCGGACACCCAGGACCATTTTCGCGCTGCTCGCCGGCGCCTCGTTGATCGCCATCCCGGCAACGGCATTGGCGCAGAACGACGTCGCCGATCAGGCCCAGGAGGTCGCCGAGCAAGCCGAGGAGCTGCAGAGCGCGGCCAACTCGCTGAGCGAGGAAGTCGCCGGCCAGGAGGCTGCCGGCGCTGACGGCAATGCGGGCGATCGCGATGGCGACAGCCGCGACCGCGACGGCGATGACGACAGCGGCAAATGGGGCCTGCTCGGCCTGCTCGGCCTGGCCGGGCTACTCGGGCTCAAGCGCCGCGACGATCACGTCCATCACGACCATCGCCGCGATACCGACCGATCCACGACTACCGGCACGCGCACCGGAACCGGCGCCGGGACCGACACCACCCGGCTCTGACTGACTGAGGGGCCCGGCGGACGCCGGGCCCCGGACAGTGAAGCCCCCGTTCAGCCTCGGAACGCTAATCGGCGCTTTCCGCGCCGCGCGCTTGACCGTAGATTCACCGTCGCTTGGCTTCGAAATCCTATCAGTTTCGCTCTGTCGCCCTTGACCGCGCGCCGCTTGGCCGCCGCGCGTCGGGGCTTGCGCTCGCGCTCGGCGTCAATCTGCTGCTGTTCCTTGCGTTGCTCGGGATCGGCGCGTTCCGCCCGGCCCCGCCAGACTCGTCGACCGCCCTGGTTGTCGATCTCCTGCCCCAATCCAACGAGCGGGAATCGGCGCCTACTGCCAGGCAAAAGGCAGCTCGGCCGGTCGAGCGCATTCGTCCTCAGCCGCCCAAGCCGCCGGTCATCCCGCCAATCACGTCGCCGATCCCGCCCAAGGTGTCGCTGCAGATGATCGAGCTGACCCCGCAGGATTATGCCGCGGCCGACATCGCCAAGCTGCCCAAGGCCGGCCCTGCGGCGGGCCGGCGCGGGCGGCAGCGGCGCGGACGATTCGCCGGTGGTCGGGCGCGGGCCGCACGGCGAGACGCTCTACGCCGCCGAATGGGCGCGCCGCCCGACCGACGCCGAATTGGGCGGCTATCTCAAGCCCGGGGCGCCGGATGGCTTCGGGCTGATCGCGTGCAAAACCGTGCCCGGCAACCGGGTCGAGGATTGCGTCGAACTCGACCAGTCGCCGCGCGGCTCAAGCCTCGCGAGCGCCGTGCGCCAGGCGGCTTGGCAATTCCGGGTCAAGCCGCCGCGCAAAAACGGGCAGCCGATGATCGGTGAATGGGTCAGGATCCGCGTCGACTACACCACGACCCGAAGGACGCAGTGAAGCCGTTTGCGGCGCTGAACTAAGTTTGGTGAGTTCGGCCTTAGCCGAGGATTTCGAGCGCTGCGGCATAGGCCACGGCGTCTCGGCCGCGGGCGGCGGCGACGGGCATAGGCCTGTTCGCGCGGTCACGCAGCTTGCGGACGATTGCGTCCGACGGGTTCATAAATTTATGTTTCATCATCATTCTGCTTGCGACGCTTCCGCCGCTTTTTCATTTAAAATGGTTTCACGAATGCGCGCGGTCCGGGCTGCCCTGTCGGCCAGCTCGGTCCACGCGGCTTCGGATCGCCGGCAACGCTCGCGCACATGGTCGAGCGTTGCGGCGTCCGCCTCGTCCCGCGCCTGGGCGGCGCGGGCGAGATAGAAGTCCAGAGTGCTATTACCCATGAATTGGGCTTAGCCCTCCTGCCCGTCTTCGGACTGGTCGTCGGACTGGGCTGCAGGGGCGCTTCCGCCACCGGCCGATTCCTCGGCGGACTGCAGGTTGACTGCGCTCATCTTGCCGCGGCGGTCTTCCTCCAGCTCGTACGAAACGCGCTGGTTCTCGCGCAGGCTGCGCATTCCGGCGCGCTCTACAGCGGTGATGTGAACGAACGCGTCATTGCCGCCCTCGTCGGGCTGGATGAAGCCATAGCCCTTGGAGTCGTTGAAAAATTTTACGGTGCCGATTGGCATATCTCATTCCTTTTCATTGCGGAGCCCCAACGTTGGGATCCCGTTGCGCTAGGAGTGCGGATAGAAGGAATAAGGAGCCGCAAAGCGCCAAAGACCGTCAATTTGCGACTAGTAGCGGCGCCTATATGGGCCATTTCGCGAAGAATTGTAAGTGCGATTGCGCAGAAACTGCCCCGTTCCCCGCCGGGGCTAGGCGGCGTCGACCGTGTCGCCGCGTTTCTGGCTGCTCCCCGGGACCGGCTCGGCCGCGTCGTTGCCAATCTTCACCACCTTGTTGCGGGCATCGACATGGACCACTAGCGGCGTCAGCGCGCGCGCTTCGGCGTCCTCCAGCAGCGCATAATTCATGATGATGACCATATCGCCCGGCCGGACCAGATGTGCCGCTGCGCCATTGATGCCGATTACTCCGCTGCCGCGGGGAGCCGGGATGACATAGGTCTCGAGCCGAGCACCGTTGGTGATGTCGACGATCGCCACCTGCTCGCCCTCGATCAGCTCGGCGGCGTCAAGCAAATCGGCGTCGATGGTCACGGACCCGACATAATCGAGGTCGGCCTGGGTGACCGTCGCGCGATGGATTTTCGACTTCATCATGATCCGCATCACGGCCGAATGCTCCTATGCGGCGCCCAATTGCCGGCGCGTCTCTAACAGATTTGGATGGCGGCGCCAGATTCAAGTGCTGCGCCGCACAATTCGCACTTGCAGCATGGCGCGCGGATTCCCAAATGTGCGGTTCGAAATTGGTGCGTTTCACCACGTCTAGCCGTCGCATCAACGACAAGTCCCTGGAAACGAACGGTTTCGTAGTTTGGCACTGCTCTTGCTTTGTAATCAGCAGCGCAACCTTGCCGATGGAGTCATTAATGTCCTCGACCACAGATACCACTGCTCTTCCCCTCCGCACCCACACGCTGCTTGGCGTATGCGAAGCTGTCGGCGAGGACTTCGGCTTCAACCCGCTTTACCTGCGCGTGCCCTTTTCGATGATGGTTCTGTACAGCCCGACGATCGCGATCGGCGCTTATCTCGCGCTCGGGGTGATTGTAGTCGCCTCGCGGCTGCTGTTCCCGAATGCGAAGCGGACCGAGGCGGCGGCGCACGATGCTCCAGTCGCCGACAACAGCGCCGACGAGGTCAGGCTGGCGGCTTAAGAATCGCCCCGCGCTTCGGCGCGGGCTTCGAGCAAGTCCATCAGCGCGCGGTGCTGGAGCAGCAATTGCTCGCTTCCGAATGCCAGCGCCCGCGCTGCGGTCGGGCTCTTCGCTGCCGTCTCGATCGTTGCGATAACGGTCTCCTCATCGGGCAGCGAAATGGCCGGCGGCTCGAGCCCGGCGCGCGTCGCGGCGCGGTCAAGCACGGGCCGGATCCCCAACCAGTCGACAATCAACGCGGACGCAGCGCCAAGCGCGCAGCCCGTGCGTTCCGACTGCGCCAGTGTCTCCAGAGCATGGCGGGCGGCGACCAGGCTAGATTCGCTTTGCGCGGCGCCGGGCGTGCTCGGGATCGGCCCGACTGCCGGAGCGAGGCGCAGAAGGTACAGCCGCTCGCCCTCGAAAGCTTCAGCCGCGGTGGCGAGCCACTCGCGGCCATCGCCGTTTGGACAGCGCTCGAGCGCAAGGCCGATAAGTCCCGGATAATGACCGTGAAGCGCGCATAGCAAATGGACCGCATCGGCGAGATCGCGCCCGGCATGCGGGCCGCTGGCGGCAATAAGCGACAGCAAATGAGGATGCCGCGCGCAGCCTTCGCTGGCAACGCGAGCGAACTTCGCCTGCGCGGTGCTGGCCGGCTGATGCTGCTCCCCGTTGGGCTGGTTCATCGCGATTGCACTTCCTTCGATTGCCCGTTCTTCCGGCTGAGCCACCTGTTTAAGTCAGCGACCGTAACCCAAGGGCGTAAAGACGAGGTTTATGCCGGTGCAACTTATGTCCAGGATGGGGCTAATCAGTCGTCGCGGTAGGCAAGCTCGAAATTGCCCCAGCGGCGGCCCTTGAAATAGAGCGGGACGAAGACGTTCTTCACCGGGATGAACTTGTCGCCAAGCTCCATCCGATAGGTCGCAAGTGTCGCCGCCTTGTCGCTCGCCAGCGCCATGCGCGTGGTATCGTCGATCAGGATGCGCTTGTTGCGGCAATGCTCGTCGTTCCACACCGGGTCCGGGCCTTGCGGGTGGCTGCGCTTGCTAAGATGCGTCGGCAGATAGCCGTTCATGTCGCCGATGGCCGAGCCGATGATGCGGCTGTCCGAGCCTTCAGTCCGATCGAGAAGCGGACGGATATGCTTGTCCGCGCAGTCGTTGAAACGCACGGTGTACTGGACCGGGTTGCTGCCCGGGATGGTCTTGTAGTCGCGGTCGAACACGTCCTCGATGGTGACTTCGCCTTCGTCGATCGCGCGCTCGATCGCGGCCATGATCTGACGCGCCGTTTCCTGGCCCTTCAGGATCAGCGGCGTGTCGTCGATCTCCGCGCCCGAATTGGCGAGCGTGTCGAGCATCGTGTTCGACAGCATCTCGAGATGGGCGAGGCGCTTTTGCGCGGTCAGCAGCTCGGTGCCGTTGGCGCGCGCGTCGCCGGCAAATTCGGTCAGGCCCGCCTTGACGCGGTCGACGCTGGTCTGGATCATTCCGGTCGAATGGGCGATGCCCTCGGTCTGGCGGTCGACCATGCCGACGATCTCGCTGACTTCGCGAACCGTGTCGCTGATCGTTCCGAAGCCCGACTGGGCGGCGCGGCTGCGCTCGACGCCGGTCTTGATTTCGTTGGTCACCGCGCCGGCCTCGCGGGTCAGCTCGCCGATGGTCGAGGCGATCTGGCTGGTCGCCGTGCGCGTGTCATGGGCAAGCTTTTTCACTTCCGCGGCAACCACCGCGAAGCTGCGCCCGGCGTCGCCGGCACGCGCGGCCTCGATGGTCGCGTTCAGCGCCAGCATGTTGGTCTTGCGCGCAATCGTCTCGATGGTCGAAGAAACCGACTGAACCTGGTGCATCGCCGAGGCGAAACCGGCCATTCGCTCGCCCAATTGGACGACCAGGTCGGTCAGCCCCTTGAACCCGTCGATCGTGCCTTCGATCGCCGCGCGGCCGGCGTCGAGCTTGGCCTTGGCCTGCTCGGCGAGAAGCCGCGCTTCGTCGGTGGAATCCGCAACCCGCGACTGGTCGGCGAGCAGCCGCGTGGTGACGTCCTCGAGCTGGTCGAGCATCTTGAGATGATCGCCGATGCGCGTCGCGACGCCTTCGACATAGCCGGCGACATCGCTGCATTCCATCGACAACGAACCGCAGTCGCGCGCGACCGCGCGGATCGCGTTTTCGGTGACTTCCTCAATGCCTTGCGTCGCCATGCCGCTCCCGCTCCCCACTTTTCGTGGCGAATGGATAGGCTGGAACCTCCTACTCTTTCGTTAACTATGCGGCCGGCGTCAGTAGAGCAGGAATTCGGCGCGCTCCTCGGTCCAGGCGCCTTCGTCGGGCGACGGCGAGCGCATCGAGGTCGCCCGGCGCGGCCGCGTCGTCGTCGACCCATTCGCGAAGCAGCGGCGAGCCGTTGATGACGTCGATCGGCAGCTTGCCGAACGCATATTCGTACGGGAAATCGCGCCACAGCTCATAGTCCGGATGGAGCCGCCGGATCGCCTTGAACGCCAGCGCCTGAAGCCGCCACGGCCGGAACGCTTCATGGTCGTACGCCGGTCCTTCGGCGTGGATGAAGACGCCGTTGCACAATTGCCCGACATGCTTGTGGAAGGTCGGTTCGAAATGAGTTTCGCGAAGCGTGCAGCCGGCGAGCCAGTGCGGCGCCAGGCGCTCCATCTCGGCCATGACTTCGCGCGCGCGTCGATGTCCGGTGCGCCGAACAGTTCGAGCGGGCGGGTCGTGCCCCTGCCCTCGCTCAGCGTCGCGCCTTCGAGCATCACCGTGCCGGCATAGCAGCGCGCCATGTTGAGGTTGGCGGCATTGGGGCTGGGATTGATCCAGATGCGGTCGGCCGGCCAGCCGAAGCCGGGCGCGGCATCCGGCGCCCAGCCCTCCATCTCGATCACCCGATAATCGACGTCGAGCTTGAAGTGGTCGATGAACCAGCGGCCGAGCTCGCCGAGCGTCAGCCCGTGGCGCATCGGCATCGGCCCCGCGCCGACGAAGCTTTCCCAGCCGGGCCGCAAGGTCAGCCCTTCGACCGGGCGGCCGGCGGGGTTGGGCCGGTCGAGCACCCACACCGGCTTGCCATGCTCTGCCGCCGCCTCGAGGAGGTAGAGCAGGGTGGTGATGAAGGTGTAGATGCGGCAGCCGACGTCCTGCAGGTCGATCAGGATCGTGTCGAAAGTGCCCATCGACTGGCCGGTCGGGCGGCGGACCTCGCCGTAGAGGCTGAACACCGGGATGCCGTGAACGCGGGTCGGTCTCGTCCGCGGTCTCGACCATATTGTCCTGCTTGTCGCCCTTGATCCCGTGCTGCGGGCCGAACGCGGCGGTGACATTGATGCCGGCGGCGATCAGCGCGTCGAGGCTGTGGGTCAGGTCGCGCGGTGACCGACGCAGGATGGGCGAGCATCGCGACCCGCCGGCCCTCGAGCGGACGGCGAAGCGCGGGGTCGGCAAGCAGGCGGTCGATTCCGAACAAGGTCATGCGCGCTTGATTAGGGAAGCCGGGCGATGAAGCAATCGGGGTTGTGGAAGTCGGGCGGGCCGTCGCCGATGCGCCAGCGCCCAATAGGACTTGGTCCCGTCCTGCTCCTCGAGCACCGCGGACAGCCCAAGCTCCCACTGCGACGTCCGCCTCGACCGCGATCGTCGCTCCGACCGTCCACCAGGTGAAATTGTCCTCCATCCGGATGTAGGGCGGCGCGCCGACCTCGGCGCGGTCCATGCCTTCGCGCGGCGCGGTGAAATCATAGGCCGCCCAATTGCCCGACGGCGCGAAATTCCACTCGCGGTACGAGGTCTCGCCAACGCGGTCGAAGGAACGCCTCGAAACAGGTCGTCTGCCACAGTTCGTCGGCACGCCAGGGCTCGGTCAACTCGGGAATGACGAAGCGGCCTGCGGGGGCGCCGACGCCGAACCAGATGTTGATGGTCGCGGTGGCGCCAAAGGCGGCGGCATGGTCGACGGTCGCCCAGACTTCGAGCGGCTTGGTCGGCGCGCTGTCGGGATGCGGGGTCAGGATCAGGTGCATCGCGGGAACCTAACCTCCTTTCGCCGCAGTGACGAGTTGGGTAAGCGCCGATCCATGACAGCCTACAACTCCTCCCTGCTGCGCTCGCTCGACGAGCGCGGTTATATCCACCAGCTGACCGACGCCGCGGCGCTCGACGCGCTGGCGAACAGGGAGATCGTCACCGGCTACATCGGGTTCGACCCGACCGCGCCGTCGCTCCACGTCGGCAGCCTGGTCCAGATCATGCTCCTGCGGCGGCTTCAGCAGGCCGGGCACAAGCCGATCGTGCTGATGGGCGGCGGCACCGGCAAGGTCGGCGACCCGAGCTTCAAGGACGAAGCGCGCAAGCTGGCGACCGACGAGACGATCGCGGCCAACATCGCGTCGATCAAACAGGTGTTCGCGCGTTTCCTGACCTTCGGTGACGGCCCGACCGACGCGATCATGCTCGACAATGCCGAGTGGCTCGACCGGCTCGAGTACATTCCCTTCCTGCGCGATGTCGGGCAGCATTTCTCGGTCAACCGGATGCTCAGCTTCGACAGCGTCAAGCTGCGGCTCGACCGCGAGCAATCGCTGTCGTTCCTCGAGTTCAACTACATGATCCTCCAGGCCTACGACTTCCTCGAACTGTCCCGCCGCCACGGCTGCCGGCTGCAGCTCGGCGGGTCGGACCAATGGGGCAATATCGTCAACGGCATCGAGCTCACGCGGCGCATCGACGGGACGGAAGTGTTCGGCGTCACGACGCCGCTGCTGACGACTGCGGACGGCGCCAAGATGGGCAAGACCGAACGCGGCGCGATCTGGCTCAACGAGGACATGCTCAGCGCCTATGATTACTGGCAGTTCTGGCGGAATAGCGCGGACGCGGATGTCGGACGTTTCCTGCGCCGGTTCACCGACCTGCCATTGGCGGAAATCGCGCGGCTCGAAGCGGCTCGAGGGAGCCGAAATCAACGACGCCAAGGTCGTTCTCGCGACCGAAGCGACCGCGATGCTGCATGGACGCGACGCGGCCCGAGCAGCTGAGGAGACCGCAAAGACGACTTTTGCTGGGGGTAGTGGCGAAGATCTCCCGACGCTTTCCGTCGGGGATGGAATGACAGTCGCCCAGGCGCTCACCGGGCTCGGGTTCACCGCGTCGAACGGCGAGGCGAAGCGCAAGATCGCCGAAGGGGCGGTTCGGCTCGACGACGCGCTCGTCACGGACCCCGCGCAGCCGGCGACCGCGGGCAAGCTCAGCCTGGGCAAGAAGAAGCACGGGTTGCTGGTCGGTTAGCCGCTGCGGATTAGGCCGACCGCCTGGTCCCTCTCGAACAGGTAAAGGCACGTCCGCGCCGCCTGTCCGCGCTCGCCCTTGAGGCCGCCGTCGCGCTCGAGAAGCAGTTGTGCGTCGTCTTGCGCGACCTGGGCCAGCTGCTCGACGTCCTCGGCGCTGGCGACGCGAAAGCCGACTTCGCCGGACTGCCGCACGCCGAGGATTTCGCCGGGCCCGCGCAGGCGCAAATCCTCCTCGGCAATGCGGAAGCCGTCGTTGGTCTCGCGCATCAGCGCCAGGCGCGCGCGGCCGGTCTCGCTCAATTGCGCGCCGCGGATCAGCAGGCAGCGGCTCAAGGCCTCCCCGCGCCCAACCCGCCCACGCAATTGATGAAGCTGCGCCAGGCCGAACCGCTCGGCGCCCTCGACCACCATCAGGGTCGCATTGGGCACATCAACGCCGACCTCGATCACCGTCGTCGCCACCAGGACGGCGAGGTCGCCGCCGGCAAAGCGCGCCATCACGGCATCCTTGTCCGGGCCTTTCATGCGCCCGTGCACCAGCCCCACCTTGTCCTCGCCGAAGCGCAGCTTGAGCACCCGGGCGCGCTCCTCGGCGGCGGCGGCGTCGCTCTTCTCGCTTTCCTCGACCAGCGGGCACACCCAATAGGCCTGGCCGCCCGCCTCGATGTGGCGGCCAAGGCCGTCGACCACATCGGCGAGCTTCTCCTCGCTGATCACCAGCGTCTCGACCGGCGTCCGCCCCGGCGGCATCTCGTCGATCCGGCTGACGTCCATCTCGCCATATTGGGTCAGCGTCAGCGTGCGCGGGATCGGGGTCGCGGTCATCACCAGCAGATGCGGCGGGCCGCTCGGCCTTCGACGCCAGCAGCAGCCGCTGCGACACGCCGAAGCGATGCTGCTCGTCGATCACCGCGAGCCCGAGCGCCTTGTAGGCGACCTTCTCCTGGAAGATCGCGTGGGTCCCGACGAGCACGTCGATCGAGCCGTCGGCGAGGCCCATCAGCACGCTCTCCCGCGCACGCCCTTTCTCGCGGCCGGTGAGGATGGCGACGCGGACGCCGATGCTGTCGAGCAGGCCGAGCAAGGTCGCGTGATGCTGGCGGGCAAGGATTTCGGTCGGCGCGAGCAATGCTGCCTGGGCCCCGCTTTCGACCGCCAGCAGCATCGCCATCACCGCGACGACGGTCTTGCCCGATCCGACGTCGCCCTGAAGCAGGCGGAGCATCGGCACGCTCTGCGCCATGTCCCCGCGAAGCTCCTCGATCACGCGGCGCTGCGCGTCGGTGAGAGCATAAGGAACGCTGAGTTTGGCGCTCAGGCTGCCGTCGCCCGCCAGCGGCGCGGTGCGCTTCGAGCGCGACGACTGCCGCAACAGCATCAGCGCCAGCTGGTTGGCGAAAATCTCGTCATAGGCGAGGCGGCGGCGGGCATCCTCGACGCCCGGCTCGCTATGCGCCTCGGCCAGCGCCGCGCGCCACCCCCGCCAGCCCTCGCGCGCGGCAAGGCTCGGCTCGATCCACTCCGGCAGTTCGGGCGCGCGCTCGATCGCCACGGCGACAAGCTCGCGCATGCGCTTGTTGGCGATGCCCTCGGTCAGCGGATAGACCGGCTCGCGCAGCGGCAGCTCGGCTTCGGCGCCCGCCGGCAGAACCTCGGGATGGATGATCTGCCATTCCTCGCCATAGGGTTCGAGCTTGCCGGCGACGGTTTTCGCCATGCCCATCGGCAACTGTTTCTTCGCCCAGCCGGGATTGTTGAAGTAGATCAGGCTGATCGTGTTGCCCGCGCTGTCCGAGGCAAACACCCGCAGCGGCCCCCTGCCCGAGCGCGTTTCGCGCAGCTCGAACGGCGTCAGCTGGAGAATGACATTGTGCCCGAGCAGCGCCGCGCTCGCCGCGGGCGCGCGCACCCGCTCGATCGCCCCGGTCGGCAGATGATAAAGCAGGTCAACGGCGCGGGTCAGGCCGAGCTTCGCGAGCAATTTCCCGACTTGCGGCCCGACGCCCTTCAGCGCCTCGACCTCGGCGAACAACGGATTGAGGATTTCGGGGCGCATGGCCCATCTTGGTAAGGGGAGGATCGTCGCCCAACAATCCTCCCCCGAACGCCCTCTCGCCTACCGTCCCGCGAGCTGCAGCTCGATCCGCTTCAATTCGCGCATCAGGCGATTGCTTTCCATGCGCGGAACCAGCGCCAGCTTGATCATCGTGGCGAGGATCAGCAGCACCGCGGCGGGAAGTCCCCAGCGCAGCTGTGCCACCGGCTCGTCCGCCTGGAAGAAGTGCCACGCGGCCCAGACGCCCGCGACGAACAAGACGGTCTGGGCAATCATCATCATGACATTGACCCAGCCCGTCGGGCCACCGAACACGCCCAGCGCCTGGGTGAAGAAGCCCTGCTCGTCGAGGCTGCGGAGCAATTCGCGCTCCTCGGCGTCGACAGCGCGGTCGATCCTTTCATCGATATCCTGCATCACTCGTCTCCTTCGAGCGCGGCGCGCAATTTGCGCCGCGCATGCATCAGGCGGGTCTTTACCGTGCCCGCCGGAACGTCGAGAGCGACCGCCACTTCGGCGATGCTCATGTCTTCGAAGTGGAACAGCGCAATCGCGGCGCGCTGGTCGGGTGGCAGCGCCTGCACAGCAGCGCGCAGGCGCTCCTCGTCGCCGGCGGTCTCGCGGCACCGGTTGATCGTCCTCGACGATCGCCGAATCCGCGGCCAGCTGCCGGTCACGGACCGCCGCACCGATCTGCCTCGCGCAGCGCCGCGAGACGATCCGGAACGCCCAGGCCGGGAACGCCCGGTCGTCGCGCAGCCGCGACAACCCGCGGACGATCTCGACCCAGCCCTCCTGGACTGCGTCTCGAGCGCCTTCGGCGTCGCCGCCGAGCAGGCGCCAGGCGTGGGCGAGGAGCTTTTTCTGCCACCGCCGCGCGAGCAGTTCGAACGCCTTGGAGTCCCCCGCCCGGATCGATGCCAGCAGATATTCGTCCAGCAAGCGGGATGCATTGGCCGGCACTGGCTCTGACATGATCGCCCTCCCCTCGCTTTCGAACATAGGTGGCCTGCCCGGCGCTATCGGTTCAATCCATCGGCAAATAATTCGCCTGGCCCGGCGCCAGGCGCCGGATTGGATCGCCCGGCAAGCTGGCCTAATGCCGACCCATGCGCGAAGAACCCGAACTAAAGCGCCTCCACTGGCGCGCCCATCATCGCGGCACGCGCGAGGCGGACATGCTGATCGGCGGATTTTTCGATGCTCACCATCGGGATTGGGGTCCGGATGAGCGGGCGTTGTTCGCGCAAATGCTCGACGAGCAGGACGTCGACATCATGGCCTGGGCGCACGGCAAGAGCGCGCCGCCGGCGCCGTTCGCAGGGCCGATGCTCGAGGCGCTGCGGCGATTGGACTATATCAAGGTTGCCAAGTGAAACTCTGACCCTATCTCGCCGTTCGGGCCATTCGTGAACCAGCTTCAGACAATCATCAAAGCGCAGCAGCCGCTGACGCTGGCGGGCGTGCCCGCGGGGTTCCTGCCGTGGCTCGCGGCGGACCTTGCGCGCGCGGCCTTCGCCAACGGCGGCCGTGCGGTGCTGATCGCGGCCGACGAAGCGGCGCTGCGAGCGCTGGCCGACAGCGTGCCGCTGTTCGCTCCCGAAGTGTCGGTGCTGACCCTGCCTGGCTGGGACTGCCTGCCGTACGACCGCGCCTCGCCGGCGCTGCGCGTGATGGCCGAGCGGCTTGCGGCATTGAATGCGCTCGCAGGTGAAGGCCGATGGACCGCAGCTGCTGATCGCCACCGCCAGCGCGGCCAACCAGCGTCTGCTTCGACCCCGTTTCGCGTTCGCCAGCTCACGCGCCGCATCGCCGAGGGCGACCGGCTCGACCGCGAGGCGCTGATCGGCCAGCTGAGCGCGCTCGGCTATCAGCGCACCGACGTCGTTGCCGAGCACGGCGAATATGCGGTGCGCGGCTCGCTGCTCGACCTCTACCCGTCGGGCGCGGAGCAGGCATTGCGGCTCGATTTCTTCGGCGACGAGATCGAAAGCCTGCGCCGCTTCGACCCCGCCGACCAGCGCTCGACCGACAAAGCCGGGTCGTTCACTCTCGTTGCCGGCGTCCGAAGCGTTGCTCGACGAGGAAAGCATCAAGCGCTTCCGCTCGCGCTACCGCGAGACGTTCGGCGCCAACGCCACACGCGACCCGCTTTACCAGGCGGTGTCGGACGGGCGGCGGATGGCCGGGATGGAGCATTGGCTGCCGTTGCTCGAAGACAAGCTCGCGACCCTGTTCGACCATCTCGACGACAAAGGACCTGATCTTTCGCGATGCGGCCGCCGACCAGGCGCTGACCGCGCGGCGCGAGGCGATCGCCGATTATCATCAGAACCGCGTCCGCACGATGGAATCGGCGCCGGGCAGCTATCGTCCGCTCGACCCGACGGCGCTTTACCTGACCAAGGACGAATGGGACGAGGCGGTGGCCGAGCAGCCCGGTCCACCTCGCTTCATCATTCCGCGAGGCCGAGTCCGAGCGGACGATCGATTTCGCGGTCGAGCCGGCGCGGGATTTCGCGCCCGAGCGCGCGCAGCAGGCCAATGTCTACGAAGCGGTCGTCGCCCATGTAGCGAAGCTCCGCCGGACGGGCCGCAAGGTCGTCCTGGCAAGCTACACCAAGGGCGCTCGCGAACGGCTAGCGCGGTTTGCTCGAGGACCATGACCTCAAGTCGCACAAGCTGGTCGACAGCTGGGACGCCGCGCTTGCCTCCAAAACCCAGCCGGCGATGCTCGTGCTGCCGCTCGACCATGGCTTCACCACGCCTGACGTCGCGGTGCTCACCGAGCAGGACATGCTCGGCGACCGGCTCGTCCGGCGGCGGCGCAAGCGCAAGGCCGCCGCCGCGTTCCTCGAGGAGCTGGCGACGCTCACGCCCGGCGACCTCGTCGTACACGCCGACCATGGCATCGGCCGCTACGACGGGCTGACCCAGATCGCCGTCGGCGGCAATCCGCACGACTGCGTCGCGCTCGAATATGCGCGCGGCAACAAGCTGTACGTGCCGGTCGAGAATATCGAGCTTCTGACCCGCTACGGCAGCGAGAGCGACCACGTCACGCTCGACAGCCTCGGCGGCGAAGCCTGGCAGCGGCGCAAGTCGAAGATGAAGGAGCGCATCCGCGCGATCGCGGGTGAGCTGATCAAGGTCGCGGCGATGCGCGCGACGCGGCCCGGCGTGGTCGCCGAAGCCGACGCCGCCTACCCCGCCTTCGTCGACCGCTTTCCTTATGAGGAAACCGACGACCAGGACCGCGCGATCGCCGACGTTCTCGCCGACCTCGAAAGCGGCAGGCCGATGGACCGGCTGGTGTGCGGCGACGTCGGTTTCGGCAAGACCGAGGTCGCGCTTCGCGCCGCCTTCGTCATGGCGATGACCGGCCGGCAGGTCGCGCTGGTGTGCCCGACGACGTTGCTGGCGCGGCAGCATTACGGCAATTTCGTCGAGCGGCTGCACGGCTTTCCATTGAAGGTCGGGCGGCTGTCGCGGCTGGTCCCGGCGGCCGAGGCCAAGGCGACCACGCGAAGGCCTCGCCGACGGCACCATCGATATCGTCATCGGCACTCACGCGCTGCTCGCCAAGTCGGTCGAGTTCAAGCGGCTCGGCCTGGTGATCGTCGACGAGGAGCAGCATTTCGGCGTCGCCCACAAGGAACGGCTGAAAGCGCTCAAGGCCGACGTCCATGTGCTGACGCTGACCGCGACGCCGATCCCGCGCACGCTGCAGATGGCGATGAGCGGGCTTCGCGAGCTGAGCGTCATCCAGACGCCGCCGGTCGATCGCCTGGCGGTGCGCACTTACGTGACGCCGTGGGACGGGGTCGTGCTGCGCGAAGCGCTGCTGCGCGAACATCACCGCGGCGGGCAGAGCTTCTTCGTCGTGCCGCGCGTGTCCGATCTTGCAAGCATGGAGGAATGGCTCTCCGAGCAGGTGCCCGAGGTCAAGGCGGTCACCGCCCACGGCCAGATGAGCGCGACCGAGGTCGAGAAGCGGATGAGCGCTTTCTACGACCGCAAATATGACGTGCTTCTGTCGACCACGATCATCGAGAGCGGGCTCGACATCCCCAGCGCCAACACGCTGATCGTCTATCGCTCCGACCGCTTCGGCCTGTCGCAATTGTACCAGCTGCGCGGCCGCGTCGGACGCTCGAAGGCGCGCGCTTACGCCTATCTCACCATGCCCGAGGACCGCACGATCACCGAGGCGGCGACCAAGCGGCTGCAGGTGCTCGCGGAGCTCGACAGCCTCGGCGCGGGCTTCCAGCTCGCCAGCCACGACCTCGACATCCGCGGCGCCGGCAATCTGCTCGGCGACGAGCAGTCGGGACATATCAAGGAGGTCGGGTTCGAGCTTTACCAGGCGATGCTCGAGGAGGCGATTTTGGAGGTGAAGGCCGGCGGCGTTCCGCGCGCCGACGAGTTCACGCCGCAGATCAGCGTCGATGCGCCGATCATGATCCCCGAACATTATGTGCCCGACCTCGACCTGCGCATGGGCCTCTACCGCCGTCTCGGCGAGCTCGAGGACCGGCCCGCGATCGACGCCTTCGCGGCCGAGATGATCGACCGTTTCGGAGCGCTTCCGGAAGAGACCGCGAACCTGCTCAAGATCGTCGAGGTCAAACTGAACTGCCGCGAGGCGCTGATCGCCAAGCTTGACCTCGGTCCGAAGGGCGCGGTCGTGACGTTCGTCGGCAGCGGATTCCCCGACCTCTCGGCGCTGCTCGGCTACATCGACCGGCTCAACGGAGCGGCGCGGCTCAGGCCCGACAGCAAGCTGGCAATCAGCCGCAGCTGGCCGACCCCGGAAGCGCGGCTGAACGGCGCGCTGCAGCTTTCGCGCGGACTTGGCCCGCGTCGCGGTTGCAGCAGCCAAGAAACAAGCGGCCTAGGCGGCTTGCCTTGTCCGCCCGGCGGCGACGAAGCGCAGGAGTTCCTCCTCGCTCAGAGCCGCAGCGCCAAGAAAGCCCTGATAGAGGTCACAACCCCAATCGGCGAGCAACGCAAGTTGCGCCTCGTCTTCGACCCCTTCGACAACCACTCCGAGATCGAGTTCACGCGCGAGGCGGATCATCGCCTTGACGACGATCCGGTCGCGGCTACGTCCGGCGATCTGGGTGATCAGCCCGCGATCGATCTTGATCAGGTCGAGCGGCAGCGAGGTGAGATAGGCGAGGCTCGCATAGCCGGTGCCGAAATCGTCGATCGCAATGCGCACGCCTTGCTTGCGCAGGCGCGACAGCCGGGAGGCGACACCCGCGTCGGCGACCAGGAGCGCATTTTCGGTGATTTCGACGATCACTCGCGCCGGGTCGATGCCGGCCATCGCCATCGCTTCGCTGAAGCTCACATCGAACTCGTCGCTCGCGATCTCCCCCGGAAGCAGGTTGAGCGACACGCTGAGTCCCTCCAGCGGCCCCTGCCACGCTGCGGCGGCGCGTAGCGCCTTGCGCTGCACCAGCCGCGACAGCCTCTCGGCGAGCCCGGCACGGGCGGCGCGGGCGAACAGCGCGTCCGCATTCGGCTCAATCGCCGATCGCGCCAACGCTTCCGCGCCGCAAACGCGGCCGCTGCGCGGGTCGATCAGCGGCTGATAATGAACCGCGATCCGCTCGAGCGCGATTTCGCTCGTAAGCAACGCGTCGGCCGCTCCCGCCGCCGCGGCGCCGGCACTTGCCGCCACGCAATAGTCTGTCCCACATTTTCATCCATTGTGGGTAGGCCCGGCCCCGCGCTGCTGAAAGCACGCAGCGGCGCTCGCCCCGAAACGGGACAGTGACGGGCGCGGGCAATCGCCTTATGTTCGTCCCCATGAGGAGCCGCCAGTGAACGCCCCGCGGAACGGGGACGCGTCCCCCGCCGCCCCGTCCGGCGGGCAAGTCGACTTGCGTGAACGCGGCATCGGCTTGCTCAGCTCCCGCCGCGACGCGTCGCAGGCCGCCGCCGCGCTGCTCCGCCAACGCTATGATTTTGCCGACGAGGACAAGGCCACCGCGTTCGTCGCATTGGGCGGCGACGGGTTCATGCTTCACACCCTGCACGGGATGCTCGAGGCGGGCCGTTCCGTGCCGGTGTTCGGGATGAACCGCGGCACGGTCGGGTTCCTGATGAACGAATGGCGCCTGGACACACTCGGCGAGCGTTTGGCCAGCGCCAAGGCGATCCACGTCGCGCCGCTCGAAATGCGCGCCACTACGGTCGGCGGCGAGACCGTCACCCACGCCGCGATCAACGAAGTCAGCCTGTTGCGCGAAACCCGCCAGACCGCGAAAATCGAAATCAGCGTCAACGGCCGCGTCGCGATGCCCGAGCTGGTGTGCGACGGAGTGCTTGTCGCCACGCCGGCGGGCTCGAGCGCCTATAATCTCTCCGCCCGCGGGCCGATCCTGCCGCTTCAGTCGAAAATGCTGGCGCTGACGCCGATCAGTCCGTTCCGCCCACGCCGCTGGTCGGGCGCGATCCTGCCCGACGACACCGCCGTGTCGCTCGTCATTCTGGATGCCGAGAACCGCCCGGTATCGGCGGTCGCCGACCAGATCGAGGTCCGCGATGTCGCGCGGGTCGACATCAGCCTTGACCGGACAAACTCGCTGACCTTGCTGTTCGACCCCGAGCATGCGCTCGATGAGCGCATCGCGATGGAGCAGTTCGCGACCTAATCGTGGTCGCGATCCGACTAGCGGACCGCTTGCGCACTTGCCTTTGAGACCCTCTGCGCTATTTAGCCCGCCACGCTTCGGCAGAGGTGTTCCCCGGTAGCTCAGCGGTAGAGCGTTCGACTGTTAATCGAATGGTCGCCTGTTCGAATCAGGCCCGGGGAGCCATTGCCCTGCTCTGCGACAACCGTCCGCGGTCCGGTCCGTAACGGACAATGCCGCAAGCTGCGCTCAACCCTCCCATGCCTATCCCTCCCTCGTCGCCGGCAGGGAGAGCCATTCGATGTTGCAGATCGCTTATTTCAGCACGGCGTCGGTGCCGCAAAGCGCCGACGTGCTGCACAACATCCTGACGGTCGCGCGAACCCGCAACGCCCGCGACGGGATCAGTGGACTGCTGGTCGCCGGCGGCAACCGCTACATGCAGGTGATCGAAGGACCGAACCTGCCGATGAAGGCTTTATGGGCGGAAATTCGCGCCGATCAGCGCCACTGCGCGGTGGCTCAATTGCTCAAGCGGACGGTCATGGAGCCGTCGTTCGATAAATGGAGCATGGCATTTCGCCGCGACGACAGCATCGGCGAATTCGACAGCTTCCCCCAAACGCTCAAATATCTGACCAAGAATGTCGAGGATGTTCCCCTGCGCCGCCAGATCGAGTTCTTCGCACGGTCGTTCATCGCACCGCGGGCCGAGGCCGCGCCCGCCACGGCCTGGGGTCTACCGCTCTAGCCGCTTCGACTCGATGATCGCGATCGACAAAGCGATCAGCGTGAGCAACGCGCCCACGGCAAAGGCGCCATGCATGCCGCTTGCAACGGCATCGGCCGGCGCCGAAACCATGTCAGGCGCTCGCGCGGCAAGGAAGAATATTGCGCCCATGAACGACGCCCCGATGATCAGTCCAAGGTTGCGCGACAGGTTGAGCAGCCCCGAAACGAGGCCGCGCTGACCGGCGTCGACGTCGCGCATCACCGCGGTGTTGTTGGCCGCCTGGAATATCGCGTAGCCCGCGGTGATCAGAATTAGCGGCCCGACGTAGCCGGATATTCCCGCCGCCCTGGGCAATACCGCCAGCAGGAAGCATCCCGCCGCAGGGCCAATCAAACCCGCGATCGTCATCCGCCGGGCACCGATGCGGTCGACCAGGCGTCCGGCGGGGATCCCGGTCAGCGCTGCGACCACCGGACCCACCGACATCACCACACCGACCACGGCCGGACCAAGGCCGAGGCTTTGCGACAGGTAGAACGGCCCGACGATCAGCGTCGCCATCATCACCGTCATCAGCAGGACGCTCATCGCAAGTGCGGCGCTCAGCCCCCAGTCGCGGAACATGTCGACGCGCAGCAAGGGCGCGCGAACGCGCCTTTGGCTGAAGACGAACAGGGCGGTCGCGAGCGCCGCGCCGAGGAGAAATATCAGGTTGTGATACCCGAAACTGCCCCGGCCAACGGTCATCGCCAACGCATAAGCAAGCAGCGCGAGCGCAAGCAGCAATGTCCCGGCCAAGTCAAACGAGCCCAGGTTCGCGGTTGCAGGGCGGTCTCGCGGGACGTGGCGGAAGGCGAGAAACCCCGCGACGACGCCCAGCGGCAGGTTGACGAGGAAGATCGCGCGCCAGCCAGGCCCGGAGATCAGCAGGCCGCCGAGCGACGGGCCAAGCGCGGTGCCGATTGCCGACATCGTCCCCAGCAGTCCCATGGCGCTTCCCGTGCGCTCGATCGGAACGGCGTCGCGGACCAGCGACAAGCTCGATGCCATCAGCACCGCTGCGCCCAGCCCTTGCGCTGCGCGAGCCGCGATAAGCATCGGCAAGGAGGTCGCGGCCGCGCAAGCCAGAGAGGCGATAGTGAAAAAGGCGATGCCCGCGAGCAGCAGCCGCCGCGGACCGACAATATCGCCCAGCCGGCCAACCCCGACGATCAACGTCGTGATCGCGAGGAGATAAGCGAGGACGACCCATTGAACCTGCTGAAAGGCGGCGCCGAACGCAGCGGCCAGCGTCGGCAAGGCGATGTTGGCGATACTGGTGCCGAGCGCGGCCATCAGCATCGCCAGCGACAGCGCAGCCAGCGCCCATCGCGAAGACGGTACCGGCGGATCCCCGGCGTGCGCCGTCACAAGTGGACCCGCGATCTGTCCTAGCCCTCGAGCGCGGCCATCAGCGAGGCGTTTCCGCCCGCGGCGGTGGTGTCGATGCAGGTCACGCGCTCGGTCGCGAAACGCGCGACATAATGCGGGCCGCCGGCCTTGGGCCCGGTGCCGCTCAGCCCTTCGCCGCCGAACGGCTGGCTTTCGACCACCGCGCCGATCTGGTTGCGGTTGACGTAGAAATTGCCGACGCGCGCATGCTCCTCGACAAAGTCACGCACGGTGTCGATCCGGCTCTGCAGGCCGAGAGTCAGGCCATAGCCGGTCGCGTTGATCGCCTCGACGACCTCGTCGAGCTTGTCGCCGGGGAAGCGAACGACGTGAAGGATCGGGCCGAAATTCTCGCAATTCAATTGGCTTAGCGACTGAATTTCATAAAATGCGGGAGGAACGAACGCGCCGTGCGCGGCCTCGGGAGGTTCCAGCCGGCAGATTTTCCGCGCGTTCTTGTCGAGCCATTCAATATGCTCGTCGAGCTGCTTCTTGGCGGCCTCGTCGATCACCGGCCCGACGTCGGTCGCGAGGTCGCGCGGGTCGCCGACTTTCAAAGCGCCTGCATCGCGCCCGAGATCATGGCGATCATCGCGTCGGCGACGTCGTCCTGGAGGAACAGCACGCGCAGGGCCGAGCATCGTTGACCGCTGCTCTGGAATGCCGAGGAAATCACGTCGCGGGTGACTTGCTCGGGCAGCGCCGAACTGTCGACGATCATCGCATTCTGGCCGCCGGTTTCGGCGATGAACGGGATGATCGGCCCGTCGCGCTCGGCCAGCGTGCGATTGATCGTCCGCGCGGTCTCGGTCGACCCGGTAAAGACGACGCCGGCGAGCAGCGGATGCGCGGTCAGGGTTCCGCCGACAACGCGTCCACTTCCGGGCGCGAGCTGGACGACGTCCTTCGGGATGCCCGCCCGGTGCATCAGCTCGATCGCCAGCGCGCCGATCAGCGGCGTCTGCCCGGCCGGCTTGGCGATCACCGCATTGCCCGCGGCGAGCGGCGCCGAGACCAGGCCGGTGAAGATCGCCAGCGGGAAATTCCATGGACTGATGCAGGCGAACACGCCGCGCCCGTGCAGCCGCAGCTCGTTCTGCTCGCCGGTCGGCCCCGGGAGCGGCATCGGCCCGCTGAACTGGCGCCGCGCCTCGCCCGCGTAGAAGCGCAGGAAATCGACCGCCTCGCGCACTTCGAGCACCGCGTCCGGCAAGCGTCTTGCCGCCCTCGCGGATGCACAGGGAAAAGAATTCCTCGCGATGCTCCTCGTAAAGGTCGGCGGCGCGGTCGAGCAACTGGGCCGCGCGCCTCGCCGCCGAGCGCGTCCCAATCCTGCTGGACGGCATGGCCCGCCTCGATCATGCGTTCGACCTCGGCAGCCGTCGCCTCGAACACCGTGCCGACCACGATTCGCTGGTCGTGCGGTGATGTGACAGGACGCCCCTCGCCTTTGCCGATCGCCGGTTTCGCGGCCCAGGCGCGGCTCTCGAGCGCCTTCAGCCGCTCCAGCAGCGGCTCACGCACCAAGGGGTCGGACAAATCGACTCCGGCGCTGTTGCGCCGTTGCGGCCCGAAGATCTCGCGCGGCAGAACGATCGCCGGGTTGCGCTTTGGCTCCAGCGCAGCGAGCTCTGCGACCGGGTCCTTGACCAGCTCCTCGACCGAGACATGCTCGTCGGCGATGCGGTTGACGAAGCTCGAATTGGCGCCGTTCTCGAGCAGCCGCCGGACGAGGTATGCGAGCAGTTCCTTGTGGCTCCCGACCGGCGCGTAGATCCGCACCGGGGTCGGCGCGTCGCCAATCGCTTCCTCGAGCCGCCCAAGCTCCTCGTAAAGCGCCTCGCCCATGCCGTGCAGGCGCTGGAATTCGAACGGGCGGCCCTTGGCCATCGCCTTGACCTGGCCGATGGTGGTGGCGTTGTGGGTCGCGAACGCGGGAAAAAGCACGTCGCTCGCTTCGAGCAGTGGCCTTCGCGCAGGCGAGGTACGACACGTCGGTCGCGACCTTGCGCGTGAACACCGGATAATCGGGCAGTCCCGCGACCTGCGCGGCCTTGACCTCGGTGTCCCAATAAGCGCCCTTGACCAGACGGACCATCAGCTTGCGCCCGTGCGCCCGCGCCGCTTGCGCGACCCAGTCGCACCAGGGGAACCGCGCGCTTCTGATAGGCCTGGATTGCGATCCCGAACCCGCTCCATCCTCCTTCGAACAGGGTGTCGTCGGCTAGCAGTGCCTCGAACATGTCCATCTGCAGCTCGAGCCGGTCGGCTTCCTCGGCGTCGATGGTGAAATGGACGTCGGCCTTCGCCGCCTGGAGCGCGAGCTCGCGCACGACCGGCAGGATCGCCGCCATCGCTTCGGCGGCGTGGGTATATTCGTAGCGCGGGTGGAGCGCCGTCAGCTTGACCGAAATGCCCGGCGACTTGCGAAAGCCACCCTCGGCCTCGGCGGCGATGCGTTCCAGCGCGCCGCGATAGGCGGCGGCGTAGCGCTCCGCGTCCTCGAACGTTTGCGCCGCCTCGCCGAGCATGTCGAAGCTGTGGCTGAGCCCGCGCGCACGTTCGGGCGCGGCGCGCTTCAGCGCCTCGTCGATGGTCCGCCCGAACACGAAATTGCGCCCGAGGATTTTCATCGCCTCGCGCACGGCGGTGCGCACCACCGGCTCGCCCAGGCGCCCGACCGCGCGGCCGAGCGCGCCGCGCCAATTGTCCGAGCGGTCATTGGCGCCTTCGAGCACCTTGCCGGTCAGCAGCAGCGAGAAGGTCGCCGCGTTGACGAACGAGGAATCGGACGCGCCCAGTTTCTCCGACCAGTCAGGCCCGGCAAGTTTGTCGGCAATCAGCTCGTCGGCCGTATGGGCGTCGGGAATGCGCAGCAGCGCCTCGGCGAGGCACATCATCGCAATGCCTTCGTCCGAGCCGAGGTCGTAGGCATGGAGGAACGCGTCGATGCCCGACGGCTTGTGCGCGCGGACTTGCTTGACCAGCGCGCGGGCGGTGGCCGTGGCTTCGCCCAGCGCCCCCGCATCGAGCCGAGCCTGGTCAAGCCGCTCCTCGACCAGCGCCTCTTCGTCTGGACGATAGGCGCGCCGCAGCTCGCTTCGGTCCACCGGCGCCGTTGCGGCCGGCCCGGAAGCGGCCGGGGCCCTCAGCCCGCCTGCCCGTGGCAATGCTTGTATTTCCGGCCCGAACCGCACGGGCATGGCGCATTGCGGCTGAGCGGCGCCTCGACCACCCCGCCTTCGCGCTCATTTAGCCGACCGCCGGTCGGCATGTCGGGCTGCGGAATGTTGAGCGCCGGGAAATCGGGCGCCATCGCCCCCATGCGCGATCCCGCGTCGATATCCTCGCTGTCGTCGTCGCCCGAGAACGGGTCGAGATGCTGGGTGATGAAATCGGGAAGCATCGGCGGCGGCGCGTCCTCGAGCTGGATCTGCGCGCGCATCAGCACCCGGGTGACGTCCTCGCGGATCGCCACCAGCAGCCGCTCGAACAAGGCGAACGCCTCCTGCTTATATTCGTCGATCGGCTTTTTCTGCGCGTAGCTGCGCAGATGGATCACCTGGCGGAGCGCATCGAGCGTCTGCAGATGCTCTTTCCAATGCTGATCGAGCGTCTGGATCAGGATTTGCTTCTCGACGTCGTTCCAGCGCTCGACGTCGACGCCCTCGAGCTTCGCCGCCATCGCCTCGTCGGCAAGGTCCTGGACCCGCTCGGCGATCATCTCGGGCTCGACCGCTTCCTCCTCCATCCACGCGTCGATCGGCGGCTGAAGCGCGAACACCGCGTCGACGCTTTCCTTGAGTCCGGCGACGTTCCATTGCTCGGGGTACGTCCCGGGCGGGCAATTGACCGCGACGATCGCGGCCACTGTTTCGGCGCGCATGTCGGCAATGATGTCGCGCACGTCGTCGGCATCCATGATGTCGGCGCGCTGTTCGTAGATGACCTTGCGCTGGTCGTTCATCACGTCGTCGAATTCGACGACCTGCTTGCGGACGTCGTAATTGCGCGCCTCGACCTTCTTCTGCGCGGTTTCGATGGCCTTCGAGATCCACGGGCTGACGATCGCTTCGCCGTCCTCGAGATTCTTGTTCATCAGCCGCGAGAACATGGTCTGCGGCCCGAAGATGCGCAGCAGATCGTCGTCGAGGCTGAGGTAGAAGCGCGACAGGCCCGGATCGCCCTGACGGCCCGAGCGGCCGCGCAGCTGATTGTCGATGCGCCGGCTTTCGTGGCGCTCGGTGCCGAGCACGAACAGGCCGCCGGCATCGAGCACGCGCTGCCGCTCGACCGCCAGCTCCTCGCGAATGCGCTCGATCGCCGCGTCGCGCTCCGGTCCTTCGGGCATGTCGCCAAGCTCGTCCTCGATGCGGAAATCGAGGTTGCCGCCCAATTGAATGTCGGTGCCGCGGCCGGCCATGTTGGTGGCGATGGTGACCACGCCGACGCGGCCGGCCTGGGCGACGATATGCGCTTCGCTCTCGTGGAAGCGGGCGTTGAGGACCGAGTGGCGGACGCCTTCCTTTTCGAGGAATTCGGACAGCATCTCGGACTTTTCGATCGACACCGTGCCGACCAGCACCGGCTGGCCATTCTCCTGCTTGGCCTTCAATTCGACCGCGATGGCCGCGAACTTCTCGGTCATCGTCTTGTAGAAGACGTCGTCGTCGTCCTGGCGAAGAACCGGGACGTTGGTCGGGATCGAGACGACGTTCATCTTGTAGATGTCGAAGAATTCGGGCGCTTCGGTCATCGCCGTGCCGGTCATGCCCGACAGCTTGGGGTACATGCGGAAATAATTCTGGAAGGTGATCGACGCGAGCGTCTGGTTCTCGGGCTCGATGTCGACGCCTTCCTTGGCCTCGACCGCCTGGTGGAGCCCGTCGGACCAGCGCCGACCGTCCATCATCCGGCCGGTGAACTCGTCGATGATGACGACCTTCCCGTCCTTGACGATATAGTCGATGTCCTTCTTGAACATGACGTTCGCCTTGAGCGCCTGGTTCAGGTGGTGGACGACCAGCGTGTTGGCGATGTCGTAGAGGTTGCGGCCCTCGATCAGCCCGGCTTCCTCGAGCATGCGCTCGGCCTTTTCGGTCCCATCCTCGGTCAGGACGACGCTGCGCTGCTTCTCGTCGAGCTCATAATCTTCCGCGACGAACGTCTTCACCAATTCGTCGACCGACATGTAGAGGTCGGACTTGTCGTCGGTCGGGCCGGAGATGATCAGCGGGGTCCGCGCTTCGTCGATCAGAATCGAATCTACTTCGTCGACGATGGCGAAATTGAACGGCCGCTGGACCATCTGGTCGCGGCTGAACTTCATATTGTCGCGCAGGTAATCGAAGCCGAGCTCGTTGTTGGTCGCGTAGGTGATGTCGCGCCTGATAGGCCTCGCGCCGCTCATGATCCTGGAGGTTGGGGACGATCACCCCGACGCTCATTCCGAGGAAGCGGTAGATCTGGCCCATCCAGTCGGCGTCGCGGCGGGCGAGATAGTCGTTGACGGTGACGACGTGGACGCCCTTGCCCTCGAGCGCGTTGAGATAGACCGCGAGCGTCGCCACCAGCGTCTTGCCCTCGCCGGTCTTCATCTCGGCGATTTCGCCGCGGTGAAGCGCGATGCCGCCGATCAGCTGGACGTCGTAATGGCGCTGGCCGAGCGTCCGGATGGCCGCTTCGCGCACCGTCGCGAAGGCCTCGGGAAGCAGGTTGTCGAGCTTTTCGCCATTGGCCAGCCGCTCGCGGAAACAGCACCGTCTGCGCCGCGCAGCTCATCGTCCGAAAGCGCCGAAATCTGGCCTTCAAGCGCGTTGACCGCGTCGACATATTTGCCGAGGCCGCGGACATAGCGGTCGTTGGACGATCCGAAGATACTTTTTGCCACTCCGGCGAACATGGAAATCCCTTAAAAACCGCGCGAAGGAAATTGGCGGAATGCATCGCCCGCGCTCGCGGAAATCTGCGTCGGCGATGTAAGGAGCGCCCTCTCCCTAGTCAATTGAAGGAGGCATTATGGGACTAACCGGCGGATGCATGTGCGGCGCGGTCCGTTACGAGCTTCAAGAGCGCGCCATTCGATTGCGGCTGGTGTCATTGCCGTACCTGCCAGCTGACCAGCGGCGCTCCGGCGATGGTCTTCGCGAGCGTCCCGGAAGGCGATCTCGCGTGGACCAGAAGGCGCCGAAGCGGTGCGAACGGTCAAATCGTCGAGCTTCGGCCACCGCGTGTTTTGCGGCGAATGCGGGACGCCCTTCCTGATGAAGGTCGATCATCAGCCTGAAACGGTCGATTTCAGCGTCGCGACGCTCGACGATCCCGGCCGCGATTGCGCCGGGCTTCCACATCTTCTGGGGCGAGCAAGGTCGACGTGGTTCGAGCCTGGCGATCCCTTGCCGCGGCACGACAAGTTCCGGCCCGACACGCGCGGCCTCGACGGGACCGACCCGCCCGGTAGCTAGCTAGAGATTGCCCTCAAGCCACTGCTGGATCTGGCTGCGCGGCGCGGCGCCGACCTTTTGCGCGACCGGCTGGCCGCCCTTGAACAGCAGCATGGTCGGGATGCCGCGCACGCCGTAGCGGCCGGGCGTATCGGGATTTTCGTCGATGTTGAGCTTGGCGACCGTGACCTTGGTCGCCGAGCTCGTTGGAGATTTCCTCGAGCGCCGGGGCGATCATCCGGCACGGGCCGCACCATTCGGCCCAGAAAGTCGACCAGCACCGGCCCTTCAGCACCGAGCACGTCGTCGGCAAAGCTCTGGTCGGTGACCGTCTTGGTGGCCATGGGGATGATCTCCTGGTTGGGCGACGCCGGATTAGCGGGGTTGCCGGCCATATGGGCACTCGAACGGCGGCGCTCAACCCGCGACGTCGAACAGCGCCGGTCCGGCGGTATAAAGCAGCGCCGAGCGGACGTCGCGGCCCGGGAAAATCACCCTCAGCGCCTGCGCATAAGCGTCCATCTGCGCGAGATGCGATGTCGGGATTGAATCCGCGTCGGCCGGCACCCGCCCGGTCTTGAAGTCGATCACCGACACCTTGCCTGGCTCGACCAGCAGGCGATCGACCGTGCCGGCGATCACCCGCCCGTCGGGCAATGTCGCCGCGAGCGGCGCTTCGCCGAGCGATCCGGGACCGAACAGGGCCGCAAAATCGGGATGCGAGAGGATGCCGCACACCTGGTCGGCGATGGCCTCGCGGTCCGCACGCTCCGCGATATCGGCGGAATGTTCGAGCCAGCGCAGCGCCGCGCTGGTGCGCTGCTCTGGCGCGACCCCGGGCAGTCGCTCGAACAAGGCGTGGATCAGCGTGCCTCGCCGGGCGGCGGCGCGCTGCTCGGGGCTCGGCGCGGGCGCAGCTTCGCGGTCCTCGGCCAAAGCGGACGGCGCCAGAGGCCGTGGCGGACGGCTCTCGGGCGGCGCCGGACGCCGTGCCCATTCCGGCACTTGCGGGGGTTCGACCTCGGTGCGCGGCGGGCGCGGTTTGAGGGCGGGAGCGATGATCGACCCACGATAACGCAGCGCATGGGTCCACAGCGGATCGTCCTCAGGCTCCGCCCCCAAGCCCGCCAGCGCCCGCTCGACGCGATTGTGCCAGCAATTTTCCGCCAGCTCCTTGCCCTTCTGGACGCCGGAAATCACCAGCCGCTCGATCGCGCGGGTCAGCCCGACGTAAAGCAGCCGCCAATGCTCCTGCAGGTCGCTTTCCTCCTTGGCGGCCATGATTTCCGCGAAAGGCGACACACGCTCGTTCTTGCGCGGGCGGATCACCGGCACCCTGGCACCGTCCATCGGCAGCGAAATGCTGCGCGAGACGCCGCCGATCTTTGCCGGGTCGGCGGTCGCGTCGGCGAGGATCACATAGGGCGCCTCCAGGCCCTTGGCGCCGTGGACGGTCATCACCCGCACGGCCTGCGCGGGCGCGGACGGATCGCGCTGGACCTCGACATCGCCGCGCCCGAACCAGGCAAGGAAGCGGTCGAGCGACGGCGTCTCGCTGCGCTCGAACTCCAGCGCGCTGGCGAGCAATTCGTCGATCGGGTCGCGCGACGCCAGGCCGAGCCGCCGATAGAGCTTGCGGCGGCCGTCGAGCGGCCCGGACAGGATCGTTTCGAGGAACCGCGCCGGCGTCGTGTAGTCGGCCATCGCCAGCAGGCTGCCGAGCTCGTCGTGGGCCTGGGTCAAATGCGGCGCGTCAGCCGCGCGTTCGCGCAGCACCCGCCACAGCGGTTTCTTGTCGCGACCCGTAAGCGCAGCGTTCGAACAATTGCTCCTGGCTCCAGCCGATCAGCGGCGAGACGAGCAGATTGGCGAGGTTGAGGTCGTCGAGCGGCTGGACAGCGAAGGCCACCGCGGCGAGCAGGTCGCGCACCGCGAACGGCTTCGACAAGATGCAAGCCGGTCGATCCCCGCGACCGGCACCTGGGCCGCGAACAGCCGCGCGACGATCAGCGAAGCGAGCTCGGCGCGGCTGCGCACCAGGATCAATATGTCGCCAGGCGACAGCGGCCGCTTGGTCGAGGCCAGCACCGGCGCTTCGTCGAGCCACGCCTTGACCTGCTCGGCAAGGTGCGTCGCGTAAGCCCGGTCGGTCTCGTCGAGCCAGCCTTCCTCGCCCTCGCCTTCCTCATCCTCGACGTCGAACGGCGCCCACAGTTCGACCAGGCCGGGGCGCTGATCGAAGTGCGCGAGGTGGCGGTTCGGCGGTTGCGGCAGGCCCATCGCCTCGTAGCCGACCTCGCAGATCACCGCGTCGACCGCGTCGAGGATCGCCGGTGCCGAGCGGAAGCTGGCGTCGATCGACAGGTCGCGGAACTCGAGCGCCAGGGCCTGTCCGTCATCCGCCGCATCTTCAGCCTCGCGCAGCGCAGCCGAATTGTCGCGGACCCATTCGCGGGCGCGCTGGAATTCATTGGGATCGGTGCCCTGGAAGCCGAAGATCGCCTGCTTGAAGTCGCCGACCATGAACAGGGTGCGGGTGCGCCCCTCGGCCTCGCTCGAACCGCTGAAATATTCCGCGGCGAGCGCTTCGATGATCGCCCATTGGTCGCGGTTGGTGTCCTGCGATTCGTCGACGAGGATGTGGTCGGTCTTGCGGTCGAGCTTGTAGCGCACCCATTCGCCCATTCCGGGCTGTTCGAGCAAGGCACGGGTCCAGCGTATGAGGTCGTCGAAATCGGCGACACCGGCGCTGCGCTTGGCGTGGGTGTAGGCAGCGGCGAACGCCTGCCCGGCGCGCAAGCCCCGCCGCCATGTCGCAAGCGAGCCGCGCGCCGGCCTGGATGTGCAGCAGGTCGCTGACCGCCGCCGCGAGCCGCTCGGCATGGCCGTCATAGTCGGGATCGGCCTTGCGCTGGCCGACCTGCACCTTGCGCAGGTCGCCGGCGCCGGTGAACACGAGCAAAGCCAGGTCAGGCAAGGCAGTCGAGCGCGCCGCGGGATCGAGCGCCAGCCAGCGCTCGACACTGTCGGCGACCTTGTTGCCGGTCGCGCTGCCCCATTTGCGGTTGGCCGCGGCAATCGCGTGCAGAAGGTCGCAATCGAAGCGGTCGTCAGCGCAATGTTGCGCGAGATAATCTTCGACCGCGCCTTCGGGCAGGCCCATCATTGTGCGCAGCTTGGGCTCGATCTCGTCCGGAGCGCCCAGCCCGGCCAGCGCATCGCCGGCCCGCGCGCACTGCATCAGATAAGCGATCGCGTCCTTCTCGCCGAGCCGCAGGCTGAGGCACTGGACGTCGGCGATCAGCGCTTCATTGCCGCCGCTTTCGGCCTCCGCCAGCAGATTGGCGAGCGTCGTGCGCGCCAGTTCCTGCTCGGCGCGCCCCTCGATCGGCTGGAAACCCGGCGTGATCCCCGCCTCGGCCGGAAACGCCGCGAGCAGCGCCTGGGCGAAGCTGTGGATGGTCTGGATGCGCAGGCCGCCGGGCGCGTCGAGCACCTTGGCGAACAGCCGGCGCGCGCGCTGCATGGTCGGCGGGTCGTTGGCCTCGCCGAGATTGATACAGGTCGGTGCGCAAGATCCTGGTCGCGCATCCGCACCCAGCTGGCGAGCCGCGTGTTGATGCGGTTGGCCATCTCGGCCGCGCCGGCCTTGGTGAAGGTCAGGCACAGCAGATGCTCGGGCCGCACGCCGGCGAGCAGCAGGCGCAGCACCCGCGCGGTCAGCACCTGCGTCTTGCCCGTCCCCGCCGACGCCGACAGCGCGGCGTGGACCTCGGGATCGGACGCGAGCGCCTGGTCGCCCTTGAGCTCCGGGAAAGGCCTTGAGCCGCGGGCGCATCAGCTAGCGCCTTCCCAAGCGCGCGCCGAGGCCATAGAAAGCGCGCCATGAGCGACGAAGACAGAACAGACGACAGACGACGAAGCCGGCGAGCAGCGGCGCACCAAGCTGGTCAAGGCCGGCGTTGCGGTCGGCATCGGCTCGGCGGCGATCGTCGCGGCCTTGCTCTACGCGTCCAAGGTCAAGCCGGGCGACAAGAAGAAATAAGCGCGTCATTCGCGGCCGTACCATTCTTCGAGCCGCATCAGCTGATCGATAATCGCCATAAGGCGCGAACGCCGGGTGCAGCTTGGCGGTGAACGGCTCCTCGCCGGTCAGCCATTTGCGCGCGGCCTCGATGAAATGCGCCTCGGCATGGGCGAGGAAATCCTCCGCGCCCATTTTCTTGTCCGGGCAGACGCGCTGGCCGAAGCCGTCCTTATGCTTGGTCAGCGACCAATATTCGTGCGCCAGGGGCTCACCTGAAGCGCCCTCGAAGCCGCCGGCGCGAGCGATCAGGCCCAAGCAGGCCGAGCTGCAGCGCGAAGCCCGCGTCGACCGCCTTCTGCGCGGGCGCCTTGCCGGTCTTGTAGTCGATGATCGCCGACGCCCCCTTCGTCGAAGCGGTCGATCCGGTCGGCCTTGCCGTGGACGGTGACGCCGTCGATCGCCGCCTCGCCCTTGATCTCGGCCTTGAGCGGGCGCCGACCGTCGTCGCGATTGTCGCGCTCCTGTTGCTCGACCCAGCGGATCGCCTCCATCAGGCGCGGCTGCCACAAGGCGCGCAGCATCGGGTGGATGGTCGCGCCGGCGAGCAAGCGCACGGGCGCGCGGCAGCAGCGTCGCCGGGTCGCAATCGTCCTCGGCCAGCCACTCCTCGAGCACCTCGTGGACCGCGGTGCCTTTCCACGCGGCGCTGTGGTCGGCGTCGACCGGATCGATGCTGCGCAGCCCGAGCATCGCCTGCGCGTAGAAAGCGAAAGGGTCGGCCTTGAGCCGGTCGACGGCGGTGACCGAAATCGTTTTGGGACGCAGCGCCTTCGGCGGCGACGGTTGCGGTCGCGATGCGGGCGTCAGCTCGCGCGGGTCGTCGAGCGCCGCGGCGATGCGCTCGAGCCGTGTGTCGCGCGCCAGCCCGCCGGTCATCGCGCGCAGCCGCAGCCAGAATCGCGACGGCACGGTCGGCGAGCGGTTGTCGCGCCGCGCGCGGGTGATCAGCACTTGCGGCGCGCCGAGCGCGCTGGCGAAATCATGCGCGGCAAGGCCGGTGCGGAAATCGAGGCCCGGCATGCCGAGATTGGCGCGAATCTTCGGCGCCAGCCACGGGTCCGGCGCCGGCAGGCGCCGGCCAGACGCCTTCGTTGAGCCCGCCGAGCACCATCAGATCGGCCTGCTGCAGCCGCGCTTCGAGCAGGCCCCAGATGAACATGCGCGGATGACCGCCATAGGGCGGCCGCACGCGCTGCTCGTCGAGCAATTGGCGCAGCAGCGGCACCGCGTCCTCGGCCGACACGGTCAGCGACAGCGGCTTCGGGCAGCGCCTGCAGTTCGGCGATCAGCTCGGCGGCCATGCGCCCGTCCTGCCCGCGCCACGCCGCGCCGCGCGACAGCAGGTCCGCCGACCGGGCGAGGCGCTCGGCAAAAGCTGTCGAGCGGCAGCGCCGCGTCCAGCAGTCCGTCGAGCTCGGCGACCAGCGGGCCGCACCCGCTGCCACGCTCGCGATTGTGCCGAAATGCTCGTCGAGGCCTTGCAGCCCGGCACCCGGGCGCGGGCCGCGCAGCGCGAGGTCGAGCGCGCGCACCGCGTCGAGCCACAGCGCGCCGCTCGTCCCCCTCGCCGCCGACCAAGGGATGCTTGAGCAAAGCGAGCAGCGGAACCGGCGCGAGATCCTCGGCGGCCGCCGCGGCGATGCCGAGCAGCAAGTGTGCCCGGCGGCGTTTGCGACAGCGGCGTGCCGGCGCTGTCGTCGGCGGCGATGCCCCAGCGCTCGAGCAGGGCCGACACGCGCGAGGCAAGCATGCGGTCGGGCGTGACCAGCGCGGCGGTGCGGCCCGGAGTCTCGATCGCCTCGCGCAGCGCCAGCGCAATCGCCTGCGCTTCGGCCGCGGCATCGGGCAGTTCGGCGGCGCGGATGCCCGACAGGCGCCGCTCGGCGGGCTTGAGCGCGTTCCATTTGTCGCTGAAGTCGGCCGCGGTCATCGCATTGGCGACCGCCCTGCCGCGCACGGCCCGCGCCGCCGAGCGCCCCGACGCGCGCCACAAGCGGACTTCGCCGCGCGCGACGCCCATCCGTTCGAGCAGCAGCTTCAGATGGAATTGCGGATGGCTTTCCTCGGCCCGGCCATCGTCGTCGGGGCCAAGCGCGTCCCATTCGTCGTCGGGCATCACCGAGGCGAGGCTGAGGCCCGGGCAGCACGACCATCCCTTCGGGCATGTCGGCGACGCGGCGCAGCAGCCCGGCGACCGCCGGCGCCGCGGTGGTGATGCCGGCCGCGACGGTGAAACCCTCCGGCGGCGCGGTGCGCCAGCGCTCGGCCATCGCGCGCATCAGGCGGTTGCGGCGCTCGGCGAGGTCGATCGCGCCCTTGTCGGCGAGCACGCTCGGGCCACAGCTCGACGATCGCGCGCAGGCGGTCGAGCGACAGCTGCCAGTGGCCGGCGAGCTCCGGCGCATCCGCAGCCGCTTCGGCCAGCCGCGACGGCTCGACCTCCTCGATCCGCAGCGCATCGAGCGTCCGCGCCAGATCGGCGGCAAGCCGCAGCGCCTCGGCCGGCCGCCGACCGTCCTCGCGACCAGGCCGGCCAGCGCGAGCAACCGCGGCGAGCGGATCGACCGCCGGCGGGATCGGCTCGGCGCATCGGCCGGATCGAGCGCGCCGCCGATCCGCTCGTCGAGCTCGGGATCGCCGATCGGCGATCAGCCGCGGCAGCACCAGCCCGCCGCCGCTCGCGCGCACGAACGCCTCGGTCACGGTGCGCACCGCGCGATTGTTGGGCAGCAGGATGCGCCCGCGCGCCAGATCCAGTCGGGCCGTCGCCGAAGCGCGCGATCAGCCCGGCGACCAGCGCGTCGGCGAACGACCGGTGCGACGGGATGGTGAAGACCGCCGGGCCCGTCGCGGGCGCGCCGGCCCGGTCAGACATTCTCCAGCACGGCCTCGGTCGCGCTGGATCGCCGCGGGGTTGCCGACGTCGAACCACAGGCCCTGGTGGACCGCGCCGAAGCAGCGGCCCTCGTCGATCGCCCGGTCCCACAGCATATTGGTCGAGAACGGCCCGTCCGGCGCGTCGCGCAGCAGGCGCTTCGAGAGCATCTGGATGCCGGTGAAGACGAACGGCGCGACGTGCGCTGCGGCCGCGCCGCCGCAGCCGGCCCTGCCCGGTCCATGTGGAAATCGCCCATGCCCGCCGTGATTGCGCGCGCTCGACTGCGGCGACCAGCAGCAGCAGCGCGTCCATCCGCTCGCCGTCCCAGTGCGAGGCGAGCAGCTTGAGCGTGTCGGCCGGACCGTCGACCCACAGATTGTCGCTGTTGAGCGACAGGAACGGATCGCAGTCGATCAGCGGCTCGCGCGCGGACCAGGCCGCCGCCGGTTTCGAGCAGCAGGTCGCGCTCGTCGGAAATGACGACTTCAAGGCCGTGCTGCCGTGCGCGCCAGATGCGCTTCCAGCGAGTCGGCGAGATAATGGACGTTGACCACGACCTTGCTGCACCCCGGCGGCTGCGAAGCCGGTCGAGGACATGGTCGAGCAGCGCCTTGCCGCGCGACCTCGATCAGCGGCTTGGGCCGGGTCGCGGTCAGCGGGCGCATCCGCTTGCCGAGGCCGGCGGCCATGACCATCGCGGTGTCGCGGCACCTCGCCGCGAACTTCGGCGCGCAGGCGCAAAGCCTGGCGAGCGCCGCTCATGCCGCGCTCGCTCCACGGCGCGCGGCGCGATTGCTCGGCGCGACATTGGCGTCGAACCAGTCGCGCACCGGCTCCAGCCCGGGCTGGGCGAGATCGCGCTCGAGCAGGCCCCACATGCGCGGCTGGAAGCGGCGGTAATGCGGCTTGCCGTCGCGCTTCCACAGGCGGGTGAAGACGCCGAGGATGCGCGTGTTGCGCTGCGCCGCGAGCGCCCAATAGGCCCGCTCGAACGCCGCGCGCGTTGCCCGGTCGCGGCGACATAGCGGTCGATCATCGCGCCGCTCGATTTCCTGCGGACACGTCGCGCCGCGCATCCTCCAGGACCGAGGCGAGGTCGTAGGCAGGATGCCCGGCCAGCGCGTCCTGGAAATCGAGCAGGCCGAAGCGCTCGACGCCGTCGCGCTCGCTCGATCAGCATCGACATTTTCGGCATGATAATCGCGCAGCACCGTTACCGGGCCAAGCCCGTCGCCGGCGACCGGCTCGAGCACTTCGCGCCACGCCGCCGCGATAGCCGTCTGCGTCGACCGTCGAGCCCGACTGCCGGGCAATACCAGTCGGGGAACAGCTTCAATTCTTCGAGCCACTGGTCGAGGCCGTGCGCGCGGCAGACCGGCCATCGGCGGGTGGCGATGAAGGTGGATCAGCACGTCGGTCGCGAGCTCGTACAGCTCGCGCTCGCGCATGCGGGTTGCTCGTCGAGCCAGTTCGCGCAGCCGCGCATCGCCGAAATCGCCGAGCAGCAGCAGCCCCTTGTCGAGGTCGCGGGCAATGATCTCGCGGCGCGCTCAGCCCGACGTCGGTCAGCCATTCGGCGACCGCGATGAACGGCCGCGGATCCTCGTGCGGCGGCGGCGCGTCCATCAGCACCGCGCTGCGCGCTCTCCGTCGACCACGCGGAAATAGCGGCGGAAGGAAGCGTCGCCGGCAAGCGGCTCGATCGCGCGCGCCGGCCCAGCCGCAGGATGCGAGGAACGCCGTCGGCGTCGGCGGGCGGAATCATCGGGGCGGCCATCGCCCCTCCCATGCCGGGGGCACTTTGCGCTGTCAAGCGCCGTGCGCCGCCATCGGCGAAGTCGAGCGACAAGCCGAGCGCTTCGCGGCCATGCCGCCCGCGCCCGGCGCCGCTCGGGCCATTCGACCAGCAGCACGCGCGTCGGCCGAGCGAATCGAGGCCGAGCTCGTCGAGCTCGCGCGGGTCCTCGATTCGATAGAGGTCGACATGCCAGACCGGCGGATCGAGCTCCTCATAGGGCTGGACGATGGCGAAGCTCGGGCTCGGCACCTCGCCCTCGTGGCCAAGCGCCGCGAGCAACCCGCGCGCCAGCGTCGTCTTGCCGACGCCCAAGCGGCCCGGACAGCGTGATCACGTCGCCCGGCGCGCGACTGTGCGGCAAGCGCCGCGCCGAGCGCGCGCGGTCGCCGCTTCGTCGCCAGGATCACTGCGGCCCCGCGCGGAATGGTCAGCGTCACGGTCGTCCCCTTGCCCTGCTCCGACGTGAGCTCGACCGTGCCGCCATGCGCCTCGATGAACTGGCGGGTCAGCGGCAGGCCGAGCCCGAGCGCCGCCTCGCCGCGCACTCCGGCCTCAACGACCCGGTCGAAGCGGTTGAACACCTGCGGCAATATCCTCGGCGGCGATGCCGGAGCCATTGTCGCTGACCTGATCAGCACGACCTGCTCGTCGTCGCCGCTCGCGCTCGAGCGTGATGCGGCCCTTGCGGTCGGTGTAGGCGATCGCGTTGCCGAGCACATGCTCGATCGATTCGCGCAGCCGCCGCGCATCGCCGATGACGAACCCGGCGGACGGGTCGATCGTCGCTTCGAGCTTTTGCGCTTTTTCCGCGGCGCGCGACCTGTGCGGCCTCGACCGCCGCGCGGCACAGGCCGGCGACATCGACCCGCTCGCGCTCCAGACTGTCACGCCGCGGCTGTCGGCCGTGGTCAGGTCGAGCACGTCGTTGATCAGCTTGGACAGGCGTTCGACCGACTCGCAGGATCGCGCCGACATAATCGGTCGCCCTTGGGCGTCAGCTCGCCCGCATAGCCGCCGGCCAGCAGCTCGGCGAAGCCGCCGATCGAGGTCAGCGGCGTGCGCAGTTCATAGCTCATGTTGGCGACGAAATCGGTCTTGACCCGGTCGGCCTGCTCGAGCGCCGTCGGCGCGCTCGCGAAGCGCCGCCTCGATGCGCGTCGAATTCGGTCACGTCGACCATGGTGAAGCAGCGCGTTGCCGTCGGGCAGCGGCACCGCGGCGATATTCGAAATCGCGCCCGTCGGTCATGCGAGATGCGGCCGCTCGAGCGACTGGCGCTCGTTGGTCGTGTGGCGGACCATCTCGCGGATTTGCGCGGCGGCGGTCGGGTTGACCAGCTTGCGCGCCATCGCCGGCACCAGTTCGTCGACCCGCGGATGCTTGGTCAGCCACTCCTCGTCGAACGTCCCAATCCTCGCAGAAGCGGCGGTTCCACAGATACAGCCGGCCGTCGCTGGCGAACACGCTGATCGCCTCGAACAGATTGTCGAAGGTCGCCGCGCGCACCCGCAGCAAGGTGTCGCGCGCCGAAGCCAGCCGCACCTGCTCGGTGCGGTCCTCGAGGAACAGGCGCAACGCCGCCGTCGGGCAGCGGCTGGGCGACGACCCGCACATGGTCGCCGTTGGCCAGCATCCATTCTTCCTCGATCACTTCGTCGGGACTGATGAACCAGCCGCGCCGTTCATCCTTCCAGGCCGGGAAGTCGCGCGTTTCGGGCAGGCGGTGATTGTCGCGCATTCGCTCGAGCACGCGGTCGAACTCGGGCGCGCTCGGACAAGCCATTCGGGGTCGAGCTGCGGCCATCACCGCGAACGGCTGGTTGAAGAAGCTCAGCGAGCGGTCGGCATCGAATTGCGCGGTGCCGGCGGTCATCCGGTCGGCCAGCTCGCGCTGCGACTCGATGTGCCGGGCAAGCTCGGTGCGCGCGTCCTCGAGGTCCTGAACGTCGATCGCGAAGCCGGCCACCGCGCCGGTCGACAGCGGCACGTCGACGATCCGCAGCATCCGGCGCTCGCCGCGGATGATCGCGGGCTGCATGCGCGACTGGACGCGGCCGGTCTCGAGCGCCGTGGCGGGCATGTGCGATCCCGCCCTGCTCGCCTTCGGCATCGACCAGTTCGGAGCCGCGCGCGATGACATCGGCTGCATCGCGCCCCTCGACCGCCTCGACGAAGGCGCTGTTGACCAGGCCGAGGCTCGAGGTCCGGGCCTCGATACCACATCGGGAACGGGGCGGACTCGATCAGCTGGGTCAGCGAGTCGAGCGCGTCCTCGGCGTCTGGCGGAGCCTTGCAGCTCGAGCCGCGCCCGCTCTTCCTCGCGGCTGCTGGCGTCGATGAACCACAACAGCAGTGTCCCCGCCGGCTCGGGCGCCGGGGCGGGCCGCCGCGCACTTCGAAAATGCGGCTCGACCCGTCGGCGCGCACTGTACGGGCGAAGCGGCTCGGCGGACTGCCGCGCGCTCGCGACGATCCTGCGCGTCAGCGCGGCGAGATCCTCGGCGACGATCCCGCCCGATGTCCCGGCAAGATCGGCGAGATTGCGCGGCTGCCGCTCGAGACCGAGCTCGCGCTGCAAGCTGTTCGTCGATCTCGATCTGTCTCGTCGGCGCGGACCAGCAAGCGGCCGCGCCGGCGCCCGGGCGAGCAGGCTTGCATTGGCATCGGCCGCAGCAGCGGCTTCGCCGAGCGCGCGCAGCTGTCGCGCGGCGACGAGCGAAAGCAGCGCGGCGACGCCGATCCACAGCAGCGCAAGCGCGACAACCGCCCACATGATGCCCGTTACGCCGCCGCTCCCCATTCACCCTTCATAGGGCGATGCGCGGCGCAAAAGGAAGCTTGTAGCGGCGCTATAGTAGCGGTAGTGGTCGGGCTTGAACGGGCCTTCGGGCGGAACGCCGATGTAGGTCGCCTGCTTGTCGTTGAGCTTGGTCAGCTTGACGCCCAATTTGTCGAGGTGGAGCGCGAGCGACCTTTTCGTCGAGATGCTTGGGCAGGACGTAGACGTCGTTCTTATACTTGTCGGCGCCGGTCCACAGCTCGATCTGGGCGAGCACCTGGTTGGTGAAGCTCGAGCTACATGACGAAGCTGGGATGGCCGGTGCGCATTGCCGAGATTGACCAGGCGGCCCTTGGTCAGGACGATCAGCTTCTTGCCGTCGGGGAACTCGACCTCGTCGACCTGCGGCTTGATCTCGGTCCATTTCATGTTGCTGCAGCGCGCCGATCTGGATCTCGCTGTCGAAGTGGCCGATGTTGCAGACGATCGCCATGTTCTTCATCGCCCGCATGTGATCGAGCGTGATGACGTCCATGTTGCCGGTCGCGGTGACGAAGATGTCGGCGCGGGTGACCGCTTCCTCCATCGTCACGACTTCATAGCCTTCCATCGCCGCCTGAAGCGCGCAGATCGGATCGACTTCGGTCACCAGCACGCGCGCGCCGCCGTTGCGCAGCGACTGCGCGCTGCCCTTGCCGACATCGCCGAAGCCGGCGACGCAGGCGACCTTGCCGGCGAGCATGACGTCGGTGGCGCGGCGGATCGCGTCGACCAGGCTCTCGCGGCAGCCGTAGAGATTGTCGAACTTCGACTTGGTCACGCTGTCGTTGACGTTGATCGCCGGGAACGGAAGCTTGCCCTTCTTGGCCAGCTCGTAGAGGCGGTGGACGCCGGTGGTGGTTTCTTCGCTGACGCCCTTGATGTTGGCGACGGTCTTGGTGAGATAGCCCGGGACGCTCGGCGAGGAAGCGCTTGAGCGTCGCGGCGAAGACTTCCTCTTCCTCGTTGGTCGGCTCGAACAGCTCCTCGCCGGCCTCGACCCGCGCGCCCCACAAGGCGAACATGGTCGCGTCGCCGCCGTCGTCGAGGATCAGATTGCAGGTTTCGTCCTGGCCCCAGTCGAAGATGCGCGCGACATAGTCCCAATATTCCTCGAGCGTCTCGCCCTTGATCGCGAACACCGGAATGCCCGTCGCCGGCGATCGCCGCGGCGGCATGGTCCTGGGTCGAGAAGATGTTGCACGATGCCCAGCGGACCTGCGGCGCCGAGCTCGATCAGCGTCTCGATCAGCACCGCGGTCTGGATGGTCATGTGCAGCGAGCCGGTGATCCGCGCGCCCTTGAGCGGCTTCGACGCGCCGAATTCCTCGCGCAGCGCCATCAGGCCCGGCATTTCGGTCTCGGCGATCTCGATTTCCTTGCGGCCGAAGGCGGCGAGGGCAAGGTCCTGCACGACATAAGTCGTCGGAACGCGGTGTCAGCCAGCGTCGCCACGTCAGATTCTCCGGATAATTGAAGGCGCCCCGATGGCGCGAAGTCGGCGCTGCCACTAGCCGCCGATCGGCTCGAAAAGCAAATATAAAGGATTCTTTATATGACAGTCAGGCGAGCACTGTCTCGCTAACCGTCAGAAGGATCAGCGAGCGCCGTCTCGCTGACCACAATCACGCTCAGGCGACGCCGGCCTCGCTGACCAGCAACCGCGGGTCGATGCCTTCGGCCTTGAACGCAGCGGCCCAGCGCTCGTCGGCCGGAGTGTCGAACAGGATCGGCGCTGTCGCCGGCGCGCCGCGAACCAGCCGTGGCGGGTCATTTCCTCCTCGAGCTGGCCTTCGCCCCAGCCGGCATAGCCCAGCGCGACGATCCACCGCGTCGGGCCCGCGGCCCTCGGCAATCGCGCGCAGGATGTCGATCGTCCCGGTCATCGCGAACAATGTCCCGTTGGGGCCGGCGACGTGAAGCGTGTCCTGCCCGCCCCAATCGGTCCGAATGGAGGATGAAGCCGCGCCCCGGCTCGACCGGTCCGCCGTGATGGACCGCGCGTCGGGCGCTTCGCCGGGATCGATGTCGAGCTGCCGCAGCAGGCCGCGGAAGCCGATCCCGGCGCGCTTGTGGCCGATGCCGATGCCGATCGCGCCATTTTCGTCGTGGACGCACAACGCGATCACCGCGCGCTCGAACCGCGGATCGGCCATTCCCGGCATCGCCAGCAGCAGCTTGCCGGACAGGAAAGGCGGCTGATCTTCCATGGCGATGCAATGGCGTCGCGCGCGACTCGCCGGCAAGGCTTGAGGGTGGCGCTCGCCGAGCCTATCTCGCGCGTCCATCCCATCCCTCAGCCAGGAGAACCACGAATGACCATCCAGATCGGCGACAAGCTTCCCGACGTCCCACTGTCGCGCGCCACGGCCGACGGCCCGCAGCCGACCAGCAGCGGCGAGTTCTTTCGCCGGCAAGCGCGTCGCCTTGTTCGCCGTCCCCGGGCGCTTTCACGCCGACCTGCTCGGCGCGCCATCTGCCGTCCTATGTCGAGAAGGCCGGCGAGCTGAAGGCCAAGGGCGTCGACGAGATCGCCTGCATTTCGGTCAACGACCCGTTCGTCATGGCCGCATGGAACAAGCCGACGGATCTGAGGACATCACCATGCTTGCCGACGGCAATGGCGACTTCGCCGAGGCTGTGGGGCTGGAAATGGACGGCGCCAAGTTCGGCATGGGCAAGCGCTCGCAGCGCTATTCGATGGTCGTCAACGACGGCGTCGTCGAGCAATTGAATGTCGAGGCTCCGGGCGAATATCGCGCCTCGAGCGCCGAAACGATGCTCGACCAACTGGCCAACGCCTGACGTCTGCCGCTCCTCGGCAACTTCCTGCCTTGGCCACCGAAACGCTGCGCCTTCCCGCGCGTTGAACAGACACGCACAACAAAGAGGAGTAGCGTTTCAATGGCGATCAACAACAATCGTGGCGGAAATCGCGGCCGCAAGGGCCAGAACAACAACCCCGAAGGTCATAATCAGTATGACCGCGGCTGGGTCGACACCGCCAGGGAGCGGCCGTTCACCGCCGCCGCCGCCGTTGGCGGAGCAGTCGCCGCCGGCGTTTTCCTGTGGTCGCGGCGCAACCAGATCACCGACCAGATCGCCGGCCTATCGCGACCAGATCAGCGAATGGCGCGAAGTCAGCGGCGACAACAGCGACTCCAGCGGACAGGACAGCTTCATGGCTCGTTCGGGTCGCGGCGGAAGCTCGAAAAGCCAGTCGGACATCGCCGAGGAAGCGCTGACGCTCAAGGAAACCGGCCGCAAGAACAAGCGGCCAGCCGGCAATAGCGCCAGCCAGCAGAGCAAGGTCGGCTCGGTCGCTTACTAAGCGTTTGCACCTGACCAGAAACGAGGGGCGCCCTTCACCGGGCGCCCCTTTTTCATTGCGCCTACCAGCCCTCGGTCTTGCCCTTGTTCTGCTCGTCCAGCCACGCTTTCAAAGGCGCGAAATATTCGACCAGCGCCGCTCCGGACATCTGGCGCGAACCGGTGAAGGCTTCGAGCGCGTCCGGCCACGGCTTCGACGCGCCCATTTCCAGCATCGCGTTCAATTTCGTCCCGACTTCCTTGTTGCCGTAGAAGCTGCAGCGGTGCAGCGGACCCTTCCAGCCGGCCGCGTCGCATGCCGCCTTGTAGAACTGGAACTGGAGGATCCGCGCGAGGAAGTAGCGCGTGTAGGGGACGCTCGCCGGTACGTGATATTTGGCGCCGGCGTCGAACCCGTCGGCCGGCCGCGGGACTGGCGGCACGATGCCCTGATATTCGGTGCGGATATTGGTCCACGCACTGTTATATTCCGCCGGCGCGATCTTCCCGTCGAAAATGCCCCAGCGATAGCGATCGACCAGCACCGTCCACGGCAGGCCCGGAACCTTGTCCATCGCCTGGCGCAACAGCAGGCCGATGTCCTTGTCCGCGCTCGGCACCTTGCTTCGTTCGAGCAGCCCGATCTGGACCAGGTATTCGGGCGTGATCGACAAAGCGACGGCGTCGCCGATCGCCTCATGGAAGCCGTCGTTGGCGCCGTTGAGATAGAGGAACGGCTGTTTGTTGTAGGCCCGCTGGTAGTAATTATGGCCGAGCTCGTGATGGATGACCGTGAAGTCCTCGGCATCGCGGTTGATGCACATCTTGATGCGCAAATCGTCCTTCTGGTCGATGTCCCAGGCGGAGGCGTGGCACACGACCTCGCGATCCTTTGGCTTCAGGAACATCGAGCGGGTCCAGAACGTCGCTGGAAGCGGCGCAAAGCCGAGCGAGCTGAAGAAGCCCTCGCCGACCTTGACCATGTCCTTCTCGCTGAGCTTCTTCTTTTCGATCAGCGCGGTCAGGTCGTAGCCGACGTCGCCGGCGCCCTTGGGAGCCACGAGCGGGTAGATGTTGCTCCATGACTGCGCCCACATGTTGCCGAGCAGATCGGCGCGAATCGGGCCGGTGGCGGGCTGGATGGCATTGCCGTATTTGTCGTTGAGCTTGGTGCGAACGTAGGTGTGGAGCGCCATGTAGAGCGGCTTCACTTCCTGCCACAGCCGCTCGGTTTCCTGCGCGAACTGCTCGGGCGGCATGTCGTAGGACGAACGCCACATCGCGCCGACGTCGCTGAAGCCGAGCTCGTTCGCGCCGGCGTTGGCGATGCCGACCATGCGCTGATAATCGCTCTTCATCGGCGCGCCGACATTGTCGTGCCAGCTGGTCCACATTTCCTTATATTCGGCCGGCGTAAGTTTGAGATTGCCCATCTCGGTTTCGATTTCGCTGCCGCTGATCGGCTTGCCGTTGAGCGTGCCCTTGCCCTTGCCATATTGCGACTGGAGCTTGGTCGCGATCTCGTTCAGTTCGGTCGCGGCGCCGGGCGTGGTCGGCGCGGGCAGGACGATGCCCGTCCGCAAGATGTCGAGCTTGCGCTTGGTGTCGTAGTCGAGCCCGGGAAGACTCGGCATATTTGGCCGCCTCGAGCGCATATTTGACGCTCTTTTCGGTGCCGACCGCGTTGATCTTCGCGGCCAGGGCATCGGTGTCCTCGGTGATGTAGGTCGCGTTGACCCAGTTCACCTGGCTCGCCTCGACCGAATAATCGAGCAGGTCCTTTTCAACCCGCGCAATGAACGCGCGGGCGCCTTCGACAGTCGCCGCTTCGGAGTCCGCAGCAGCCGGCGTCGTCGGCGCCGCCTGCGATGCCGCAAGGGCCGGCGCGGGCGGAGCAGCGGTCGTGCAGGCGGACAGTGAAAGCGCGGCGAGCGACACGGACGCGGTCAGCCGCGCGGAAGCAAATATTGTCATGAATTCCCTCTCAAACTCTCCCGAGTGAGAAAATGAGTGGAACGCTCCACGGCGCGCGTCAAGCCGCAAGAAGATGGGCGTCAAGCCGCGAGAAACTTCGCGATCTCATCGCCCATTGCCGCCTCGGTGACCGAGCTCATGTGGGTGCCCGGCACCTCTCGGAAAATCGCATCGGGAAGCGCGGCGGCAAGCTCCTCGGCCGAGCCATTGTCATTATCCTCGCTCCCGCACACCACCAAGGTCGGCATAGTGAAGGCCTGGAGCCAATCCATGAAAGTGTCCTCGAAACTTTCGAGCAAATGGCCGGCGGCGACGCCGGTCGATCTTCTGGCTCTTCATGAACTGGATCGTCAGCCAATATTCGTCGCCGCGCTGGGCCTCGTCGAACCGCGCCATCGCTTCGAGGAAGAAGACCTTGCGGCGTTGCCAGTTCTTCAGTCCGCGCAACCCCGCACCGCCAAGGAACGCGCGGCGCGGCTTCAGCCCCTCGCCCACTCCCTCGACCGTGGTCCGCGCGCCGAGCGAAAAGCCGCCGAGATCGAAATCGGTCAGGGCGAGATGGCCAATCAGCTCGCGCAGGTCTCGCGCGAGGATCCCCTTGGGATAATGGTCTTCGCCGTGCGGCGCGGCGCTCGCCCCGTGGGCGCGAAGATCGGGCATGATCACGCGAAAGCCCTCGCTCGCGATACGCTCGGCATGACCGAACTTTATCCAGTTCATGTTGGCGTCGGAAAACAACCCATGGAGCAGGATCGCCGGTCGCCCTTCGCCCAATTCCTGCCAGGCCAGTTCGACTCCGTCGGAGGCAGTCCAGCGGTGAGTTGCGAGCGTGTCTTTGACCGACATGCTCGGGGGATGTCAGGCGACCGTCGACATTGCAATGCGGAAGTCCGACGCTCGGATGCCGCGACATGCGGTGCTGCCCGTGATATGTCGGGGCGGGAGGTAGTATCCGATGACACCACTTCTTCTTGCGTCAGCCCTGCTTGCCGCGCAGGCCGCTCCCCACGAGCACAACGACCATTCCGAAAAGCTCGGCAGCGTCACCTTTTCAACCAGCTGCAGCCGCGCCGCCCAGCCGATTTTTCTGCGCGGCGTCGCGTGGCTCCACTCATTCGAATATGAGCAGGCCGAAGCCACCTTCAACCAGGCTGCCACTACCGACCCGTCGTGCGCGATGGCCTATTGGGGCGTGGCAATGAGCCTGTACCATCCGCTGTGGGCGCCGCCGAGCCCGGCCGAACTCGAGCGCGGCCGCGCCGCTGTCGCCAAGGCGTTGGCCGCGCCTCCCAGCAACCAGCGCGAGCGCGACTTCGTGACAGCGGTCGCGCTCTTTTACCTCAACTCCGACAAGCTCGACCACAAGAGCCGGGCGCTGGCCTATAATGCGGCGATGAAGGCGCTTCACGAGCGCTACCCGGACGACCGCGAGGCAGCGGTGTTCTACGCGCTGTCGCAGACTGCTGCGGGCACGTTCGACAAGGACCCGACCTTCGCCCGCGAAAGGGACGCGGCGACGATCCTTGGCAAGGTGCTGGAGGCCGAACCGGATCATCCCGGCGTCGCCCATTATCTAATTCACAGCTTCGACTATCCCGCGCTGGCCGAGCTCGCCGTGCCCGCCGCCAAACGCTACGCCGGCCTCGCGCCCGACTCCGCGCACGCCCAGCACATGCCATCGCACATCTTCACGCGGCTCGGCATGTGGGAGGAATCGATCGCCTCCAACTTGAAATCGGAAGAAGCAGCGCGCGAGCTGATGCTGCGAAAGCAGTTCACAGGCGGATCGCGCGAAGCGCTGCACGCAATGGATTACTTAGCCTATGCCTATTTGCAGATCGGCCAGGACAGCAAAGCTCGCGAGGTGTTCAGTCGGCTAAGCGCGATGCAAAAGGTCGACGAGCCGATCTTCTCGGTCGCATATGCGGCAACCGCGATCCCGGCGCGGCTCGCGCTCGAGCAAAGGAAATGGCGAGATGCGGCGCGGCTCGAAGTTCCCGCGAATGTCCTGCAGCTTGCCCCGCTCGAGAACTTCCAATGGGCGACGGCGCATATCCATTTCGCGCGCGCGATCGGCGCGGCGCGCAGCGGCGATGCTGCCGGCGCCAGGGCGGAAGTCGCCAAGCTCGGCGAAATCGAGCAGAAGCTGCAGATCCCGGCCGGCAGCTACGACTGGAAGGCCCAGGTTGGAATCGCGCGCCAGGTCGGCGCCGCCTGGCTGGCCCGGGCCGAAGGCAAGAACGACGAGGCGCTGACGATAATGCGCGCTGCCGCCGACCTCGACGATTCGCTGGAGAAACATCCGGTCACGCCGGGCGCGATCCTGCCCGCACGCGAGCAACTCGGCGAATTATTGCTCGATCTCAAGCGCCCCGCCGATGCGCTGCGCGAATTCGAAGCCTCGCTGAAACGGGCGCCTCGCCGGCTCGCCGGCATCTATGGCGCGGCGCGCGCTGCGAGGCTTTCAGGCGACGCGGCCAAGGCGCGGCAGCATTATGCCGAGCTGGTCCAGCTGACGAAGAATGGCGAGGCCAACCGGGCGGAGATCAAGGAAGCGCGCGCGGCGGCCGCGGAGCTTGCGTCCCGCTAGGCTGCGGCCCGGGGATAGGCTTGGTCCATATATTCAAGATCGTCGCGAAGTATTTGTTCCAGCACACTTTCGTCCACGTCGGCGAGCCGCTTGATGTACAGGCAGCATTTGGCGGTTCGGACCTTGCCCAGCCTGTCGATCAAAGGCTGGTGCCGCTCAATGCTGCTGAGATAGACGACGAGCTCCTTGGCGCGCGGCGAGAAACCCATGCGGCACATCGTGCCCTCGCGCCCGCTGTCATAGCGGTAATGATAAGTGCCAAAGCCGATGATGCTTGGCCCCCACATTTTGGGCGGCTCCCCGGTCAGGCGCTGCATCAGCGCGCACAGGGTTCGGCCATCGCCGCGGCGATCGGGGCTTGCGACGCCCTCGAGGAAAGTATCGACCGACACCTCGGTCGCGCGCGTCTTGAGCTCGGCCATCAGCGCCCCCTCTAGCCCGGAAACTTGCCGGTCGCGTCGACCCATTTGTCGACCAGCTTCTGATAATCCTGGGTGCGCATTTCGGGCAGGCCCTCGGTGTTGAGCCAGGCGCGGTGAATGCTCTCGGCGCCGAAATGATGCTTGGGCTTGAACGGCGCCGGGTCGTCGAAGCTGGCGACGGTCAGGTCCATATTGTCGCTGCCCTGCTTGAACTTGAAGCCCAACGACGTGCCGCACGTCGCGCAAAACGGGCGCTCGGCGATGGGCGAGCTGTCGTACCAGTCGGGCTCGCCGTCCCACTGGATGGCGTCGAGCTTGGCGTGGATGAACGCGATCGACACCGATCCGGTCGCCTTCTGGCACATGCGGCAGTGGCACAGATAGGCTTCGTCGGGCTCGACCGCCGCGGTGAAACGCACCTTGCCGCAAGCGCAGCCGCCGCTCATTTGCTCAGACATTCACTCCTCCCTTGGAGCCGGACAATTTGCCCGGCTAAAGGGCGCAATGTCCAGCTTGCCCGGCCCGGAAGAGATTGCGCGCGACGCCACCTGGCTCGCGCAGGCGCTCGATCCGGCGGCGGGCATTGCGCGGCTGGTGGCGATGGACCCCGCCGCCTATCGCGCCGCGAGCTTCCTCGACGACCGGCTGCTGCAGTCGCCGGTCGATTCGCAGCTGGTGCCGTGGCCGGATGTCGAGGCGGCGATGGCGGGGAACGCCGCGCACCGACGCGCGGTGGATTTTCCACGTCGGCCATGTCGGGTCGACCCTGGTGTCGCGGCTTCTCGGCGAGCTGCCCGGAGTGCTCGGCGTGCGCGAGCCGCGGCTGCTGCGCGACCTGGCGCTTGTGTCCGCGCGCGAGTGCGCGGCGGCTATCTGGGGCCGGTCGCCGCGCTGATGTCGCGGACGTTCGGCCGAGGACCAGATTGCCTGCGTCAAGGCGACCAGCTTCGCGAGCGAGATCGCGGCGCAGCTGGTGCCGCCGGGCGAGCGCGCTTTGTTCCTCTACGCGCGGCCGGAAAATTACATCGCGAGCATCCTTGCCGGCGAGAATAGCGTCAAGGAGCTGCACCACCTCGCCGCAAGCCGCGCCGAACGGTCGGCGGAGCGAATCGCCCTGCCCGCGCCGAGCCACGCCGCCGGCCTCGCGGCGGCCGCCTGGGCGTGCGAAATGACCGCGCTCGAGGCGGCCGCCGAAGCGATGACCGACCGTATGCTGCAGTGGGCGGATTTCGATGCGATGCTCGACGACATGGCGGCAGCGCTGACGCGGGTCGCGGATCATTTCGATTTTGCGGCCGGCGAGATTGCAGACGGTTGCCGCCGGCCCGCTGATGCAGCGCTATTCGAAGGCGCTCGAATATGATTACAGCCCGGCGCTACGCCGCGACCTGATTGCCGAGGCATCGGCGCATTTCGCGCCCGACATCGCCGATGCTCTTGCCATGCTGCGCGCGGGCGCGGAAAAGTCGCCGCTGCTGGCGCGCGCGCTGAGCCGCGCAAAGGAGCGTTGATGTACCGGATCATTCCCGTCCTGACCGAGGCCGAGGTCGAGCAATGCCGCAAGATCGCCGCGGCGACGCCGTTCGTCGACGGGCGCATTTCCAACCCGCACAACAAGGCCAAGCAGAACGAGCAAATGCACGAGCCGAGCGCGTTCCAGCAAAGCTCGGACGTGATGCGCAAGGCGCTCGGGCGATCTCCCGAATTTCGCGATTTCGCCTTTCCGGTGGCTTTGGCCCCGCCGCTGATCACGCGCTACAAGCCGGGCATGAAATATGGCGCGCATGCCGACGCCGCATTCATCCAATTGCCCGGCGCGACCATCCGCAGCGACCTCTCGGCGACGATCTTCCTCAGCGATCCGGACAGCTATGACGGCGGCGAGCTGCAGGTCGGGCTCGGCGACGCCTCATTGCGCGTTCAAGCTGAAGCCCGGCGAGATGATCGTCTATCCGTCCGACAGCTTCCACCAGGTGGCGGAAGTGACGCGGGGCGAGCGGCTGGTCGCGATCACCTTTATCCAGAGCCGCATCCAGGACCCGTTCAAGCGCAATTTGCTCTACGAGCTCAATGAAGTCGCGGCGCTCGAGGGGCTGAAGATGGACGTCGTCAACTTCGGCCGCTTGCAGCTCATCCAGCAGAATCTGCTGCGCTACTGGAGCGACATGCCCTGACTTTGTAGCGGCCGATCAGCCGGCCGGCACCATCGAGACATGTTCGTGGACGATCTTCCACGCGCCGTCCTTCTGGCGCTGGAACACGTCGCTGAAGCGCGCGCTGACCCGCGGCCGCGCCGCTCCCGCCGCAACGGTGAAGGTCTCGGTGCCCGAGCTGATGAACGCGTCGGGTCCGAGCAACTGGATGCGGCGGTCGGGCACAGTGAACTCGGCCGGCTGCATGCTGACGAAATTGCGCGCCCAGCCGGTTTGGACCTTGCGGTCGGCGCTGGCGGTCGGCGCCGCGGCGTCGATCATCACCGCGCTGTCCGCGTAATGGCGCATGATCGCGTTGACGTCGCCCGAGGTGAAGCTCGCCTCGACCTGTTCGGCGATGCGGGTCGCCTCGGCCTGGGTGACCGGCGGACGATCTGTCGTGGCCGGCTTGCACGCGGTGAGCGCGGCGGCGGCGATCATGCTGGCAATGACGAGACGCATGGAATTGGCTCCCTTCAGGCGGCTTTCTGGAGATGCTTGCGGCCGAGCAGCTCGGCGATCTGGACCGCATTGAGCGCGGCGCCCTTGCGCAGATTGTCACTGACGATCCACAGCGAGAGGCCGTTCTCGACAGTCGAATCCTCGCGGATGCGGCTGACGAACGTGGCATAGTCGCCGACGCACTCGACCGGCGTGATATATCCGCCGTTCTCGCGCTTATCGACGACCATCACGCCCGGTGCCTCGCGCAGGATGCGGCGCGCATCGCCGGCGCTGATCTCGTCCTCGAACTCGATGTTCACGGCTTCCGAATGGCCGACGAACACCGGCACCCGGACGCAGGTCGCGGTCAGCTTGATCTTCGGATCGAGGATCTTCTTGGTCTCGACGACCATCTTCCATTCTTCCTTGGTCGAGCCGTCGTCGAGGAAGGCGTCGATGTGCGGGATGACGTTGAACGCGATCTGCTTGGTGAAGAATGCCGGCTGATTGGCGTCGCCGACGAAGATGTTGCGCGATTGCTCGAACAGTTCGTCCATGCCCGATTTGCCGGCGCCGGAGACCGACTGGTAGGTCGCGACGACGACGCGCTTGATCCGCGCCGCGTCGTGCAGCGGCTTCAGCGCGACGACCAGCTGGGCGGTCGAGCAATTGGGGTTGGCGATGATGTTCTTGCGCGCGATAGCCGGCGATCGCCTCGGGGTTCACTTCGGGCACGATCAGCGGGACGTCGGGGTCCATCCGGTACAGCGATGAATTGTCGATCACCGTGCAGCCCGCAGCGGCCGCGCGCGGCGCGTGGAGCTTCGAGGTTTCGGAGCCGGCGGCGAACAGCGCCATGTCCCAGCCGGCGAAATCGAAATGCTCGAGGTTCTTGACCACCAGCGTCTCGCCGTTCTCGCCGAAATCGACGACATCGCCGGTCGAGCGCGACGAGGCGACCGCGGCGACCTCGTCGGCGGGGAATTGCCGCTCGGCGATGATGTTGAGCATCTCGCGCCCGACATTGCCCGTCGCCCCGACAACCGCGACCCGATAACCCATGCTCACTCCTGATTTGTGACCTGCTGAGCGCCTATCGCAACTCCACAACGAAAGCGATATGGCCTCGTGCCTGAAGCGGGCCAAGGGGGGAGCCATGCGTCGACCGATAATGCTTCTGGCGATCGTCATGCTCGCCTTGCTCGGCGCCCTCGCGCTGACGCCGCGGCTGAGCGCTCCGCCGCCGCTGCGCGAAAGTGCCAGCGGGTTCGACGCGGCGCGGGCCAAGGCGCGGCTAGCCGTCCTGCTCGGCGATCAGCAGCCCCACCCGACCGACACTCTCGCCAACGACGCGGTCCGCGAGCGGCTGGTGGCGAGCCTGCGCGGGATCGGGCTGAACCCCATCGTCCGCGACCAGTTCGCCTGCAATTCGCTGTTCAAGCAGCGCGGCGTCAGCTGCGCGCGGGTGCGCAACGTGATCGTCACGCTAGGGCCATCCGGGGGCAAGGCCGTGCTGCTAAACGCGCATTACGACAGCACTCCAGCCGGCCCCGGCGCGGGCGACGACGGCGTCGGCGTCGCGACGCTGCTCGAGGTAGGCGCGATCCTCCAGGACCAGCCCTTGCAGCGACCGGTCATGCTGCTGTTCAACGAGGGCGAGGAACTGGGGCTGGTCGGCGCGCGAGCGTTTCTCGCCGATCCCTTGAGCCGCAATGTCGATGCGCTGATCAATCTGGAGGCGCGCGGGGTGACTGGCCCCGCCAACATGTTCGAGACCAGCCGTCCCAACGCCCCCGCGATCGCAGCCTTCGCCGCTTCGTCCGAGCGGCCGGTCGCCAATTCGCTTTCGACCGACGTCTATCGGCTGATGCCCAATTACACCGACGTCAACAGCTTCGAGGAGCGCGGCTGGCTGACGCTCAACCTGGCGCCGATCGGCAATGAGACTCGCTACCATTCGCCCGGCGACGATCTCGCTGCGCTGGATCCGGCGACGCTCCAGCATATGGGCGACCAGACGCTGGCCCTCACTCGGCAGCTCGCCAACAACCGGCCCGCGGCCAAAGGAGGCGAGCGCATCTTCGCCGACATCGCCGGGCGTTGGCTGATGGTCCTTCCGCTGATGCTTGGCGTGGCGCTGCTGGCGCTGGCGATCGCCGGCCTTGGCATCACCGCCATCCGCCGCGGCCGGCTGCTGGCAAGCGTCGGCATCACCCTGGGCACTATGATCGGATCGGCCGCGCTGGCGTGGGCGGCAATGGCGCTGGTCGGGGTGTTTCGCCAAGGGATGTTCTGGCGCGCGTCGCCCGAATGGACCCTGCTCGCGGTCTATGCCGGCGCGATGCTGATGGGCTCGCTGTTGCTGGCCACGCTCGGCCGACGCGCGGACCGTAGCCAGTTACGCGCCGGCTGTTGGGCGACCGTTGCCGTTCTTGGTGCCCTGATCGGCCTTGCAGCGCCGGGCGGAATCGTCTTCTTCATCATCCCGCCGCTGCTGGTCCTTGCAGGAATGGTCGCCGGCCGCTGGTGGAAGCCAGCGGAATGGGTCGGCGCGCTCGCCGCAATCCTGTTCCTCTATCTTACCTGGGGCGGGATGCTCGGGCTCTTGCAGGAGCTGCTCAACAACGGCCCGATGTGGATTTTCGCACCCCTGGGCACGCTCCTCATCTTGCCGGTGCTGATCGAGGCGCGCGCGCTGACGGGGCGCATGGACGCGCGCTCGGCCGCCATGGTTGGCGCAGCAGTGACGCTGGCTGGATGGATCGCCGTCGGGGTTGCCCCGGCTTACTCGGCCGACCGCCAGCAACGTTTCGCGGTCCAGCATGTGACGCAGCCCGGTTCGGGCAAGGCGTGGTGGTCGGTGATCAATGACGGCGCTCCGCTTCCCGAGGCATATCGCGCCGCGGGAAAATGGTCACGCGGCAAGCTGCCGATCGGCGCGCGCGAACGCTGGCTCGCCGACAGTGCACCGCTTCGGGAGCCGGCGCCTGGCATCACGGTCCTGTCGTCGACGCCGCACGGCCGCGAACGCAGCGTGACCGTGCGCCTGTCGCGCGAAGGCTGGGAGCGGGTGTTGCTGATCGCCCCCAAGGACGCGCAAATCCGTTCAGCCGGCGCGCCGGGCTTCGTCCGTCCGATCGATCGGACAGCAACCGGACCCTATGCGATCGATTGCTTCGGCCGCGCCTGCGACGGCGCGACGCTGACGCTGGTCATCGGCAAGCGCGAGCCGGTCAAGCTGACCATCGTCGGATCGCGCCCCGGCCTACCTGCCGCCGCTGCTCCGCTCCTCGCCGCGCGCCCGCGCTTCGCCCGCCCGCAATATGGGCGCGACGAGACGCTGGCGTTCGCAGTGCGAAATCTGTGAGCTAGGCTTCGGTCTTCTCGGGCGCAGGCTTTGCGGCCTTGCCCTTGGGAGCCGGAGCCTCTGGAGCGGCGCCCTTCGGAGGCCGCGGATCGCGCCGCTCGGCGATGCGCGCAGCCTTGCCGGTGCGTCCGCGCAGATAATAGAGCTTGGCGCGGCGGACGGCGCCGCGGCGCACGACGTTGATCGACTCGATGATCGGCGAATAGAGCGGGAAGACGCGCTCGACGCCCTCGCCGAAGCTCATCTTGCGGACCGTAAAGTTCGAATTGACGCCCTTGTTGGCGCGCGCGATGCACACGCCTTCGAAATTCTGCACGCGAGAGCGTTCGCCTTCGACCACCTTGACGCCAACCCGCAGCGTATCGCCGGGGCGGAATTCGGGAACGGCGCGGAGCTCGGTCAGCGCGTCAATGGCTTCGCGCTCGAGCGTCTCAATCAGGTTCATTTCTAATGGCCTTCGTCTTGTCGTGCCGCGCGCCAGAGGGCGGTGCCAGTCCTCCGCCCCCGTGGCGATGGATCAGGTCGGGCCGCCTTAGCCGTGTGTCCTCCGATGCGCGTTCGTGTCGCCACGCCGCGATCTTCGCATGATCCCCCGACCGCAGCACCTCGGGGATCGTGCGCCCTTCCCATGTGACTGGTCGGGTATAATGCGGATATTCAATGAGCCCCTCGTTGAAGCTCTCTTCCTCTCCGCTGGAGGCCGCGCCCATTACCCCGGGAAGCAGCCGCACGCAAGCGTCGAGCACGACCATCGCGCCAAGCTCGCCGCCCGAGAGGACATAATCGCCGACGCTGACCGGCTCGAGGTCGCGAGCCTCGAAAATGCGCTCGTCGAAGCCCTCGAAGCGGCCGCACAGCAGGATCACGCCGGGGCCGGCGGCGAGTTCGCGCACGCGGCCTTGCGTCAGCGGCGCGCCGCGCGGGGTGAGAGCAAGCATCGGGCGGCCATCCGGATACGCTGTCCAGCGCGGCGGCTAGCACGTCGGGCCTGAGCACCATCCCCGCCCCGCCCCCGGCGGGCGTGTCGTCGACGCTGCGGTGCTTGTCCGTGGCGAAGTCGCGGATGTTGGCGCTGTCCAGCGACCAGACGCCCTGCTCCAGCGCGCGGCCGGCGATGCTCACTCCGAGCGGTCCGGGAAACATCTCCGGGTAAAGCGTGAGGACCGTTGCGGTGAACGTCACGGCTTGTCCTTTCGAACAGCCGCCCCCGCGCCAACCAGGCCGCCAATCAGGGTGATGCCGAAAAAGACCGCGCCGACAATGGCGTAAATACCGCTGTACAGGTCCCGGTATCCCGCGCCCGGCGCCGGCGTGATGATCATCATCGTCAGGCCGATACCGGTAATGGTGGCCAGCGCGATGAAGGCCGGCAGGGCCAGGGCCGCCATCCACTTTCGCCGCCGAGGGGTCCAATCGGGCCGGCTGTGCTCGAACCGCGACGCGAGGAACGAGCCGATCAGCACCGCGATTGCAAAGCTAAGGATCAGAACCAGCCAGTTCATGGCGAATGGACTAGGCGGAACCCGTAGGTGCGGCAATCCATTGGGCCATGATGGACAAACCCCTCGACTGCCTGATCATCGGCGGTGGCCCGGCCGGGCTCACTGCCGCCATCTACCTTGCCCGCTTTCACCTCGACATCCTGGTCGTCGACGGCGGCAAGAGCCGCGCGTCGTGGATTCCGTGCACTCATAATCATGCCGGCTTTCCCGACGGCATCAGCGGCGAGGAGCTGCTCCAGCGGATGCGCGACCAGGCGTGCAAATATGGCGCGAAGATCGTCACCGAGCAGGTCACCCGCCTCGAGCGCGACGAGGAAAGCGGGAAGTTCACCGCCGCCTGGGGCTCGGGCAGCGCGACCGCGCCCACGGTGCTGCTGGCGACCGGGGTCACCAACCGCCGCCCGCCGATGGACGAGGAACTGCACGACGACGCGCTTGCCCGGGGCCTGATCCGCTACTGCCCGATTTGCGACGGCTATGAAGTCACCGACAAGAAAGTCGGCGTGATCGGCAGCGACAGCCACGGCGTTGCCGAGGCATTGTTCATCCGCAGCTTTACCGCCGATGTCACGCTGATCGCGCCGGACAAGGCGATGCAGCTCAAGGCCGAAGATCACGAGCGGCTGAAAAGCGCCAATATCCCGTGCGTCGATGGCCCCGCCAATGCGGTGGCGATCGCCAGCAATTGCATCACCGTCGACACTGCCGAGGGCCATTATACGTTCGACAGCGTCTATCCCGCGCTTGGCTCCGACACCCATACGCAGCTCGGCGAAATCGGTCGGCGCGAAATTGGCGGAGGACGGCTGCTATCTGTGCGACGACCATCAGCGCACCAGCGTCGAGGGTCTTTATGCCGCGGGCGACGTGGTCCACGGGCTCGACCAGATCAGTCACGCGATGGGCGAAGGCGGGGTCGCCGCGACCACCATCCGCAACGATTTGGCCAAGGCCGAGCCGATGTTCCGCCCGGCGGTCGAAATCGAGGAGCTCGAGCCCGCGGCCGAGGGCAGCTAGGCGAGGAAGTCCGGGTCCAGCGTGATTCGGCCGTCGGCGAGGTCGGCGATGCCCGGCATGAAGGGGATCAAGGATTTCTTGCCTTCGAAACGCTCGATTTCGAGCAGGTCGCCGGCGCCGAAATTCTCGACCGCCACGACGGTGCCGACCGGCGCGCCCTCGCCATCGACACAGGGCAGGCCGATCAGGTCAGCGTGATAATATTCGCCCTCGCCGAGAGGCGGCAGCGAGTCTCGTTCGACTTCGACAAGGCTTCCCCGCAGAGCTTCGGCCGCACCGCGGTCGCAAACACCCTCCAGCCGCGCGACTGCGCCTTTCCCCGCCGCCCGCACCGAGAGCAGGCGCAGACGGTTACCCGCGACTTCGACTGTCTTTAGCGCGCTCAGACTGCCGATCCCGTCGCCGAACAGCTTGAGCCGCACCTCGCCCTTGATGCCATGCGCGCCGGCGACGGCGGCAAGCGCGATGCGCTTTTCGGCCGCCGGCGACGGCAAGACTATTCGGCCTTCGCTTCGTCAGCGGCCTCGGCAGTCGCTTCATCGGCGCCTTCGACCGGAGCATCGGCGCTTTCGCCGGTGGCCTCGGCGCCATCGGCGGCCTGCGGCGATTCAGCGGTCGCACCCTCGTCGGCGCCTTCGGCCGGCTCGGGCTGGGTCTCGGGAGCAGGCTCTTCGACAGCAGCCGGAGCTTCCTCCTCGGCGACCGGCTCTTCGACGGCTGCAGGAGCTTCCTCGCCGCCCGGCGCGTCCTCGGCCGGAGCTTCTTCTGCCGGCGCATCCTCCGCGGGAGCTTCTTCGGCGGTGGGGGCTTCGGCGGCGGCCTCCTCGGCGACCACTTCCTCGGCCGGCGCTTCTGCAGGCGCTTCCTCGGTCACCGGTTCCTCGGCTGGCGCATTGGCGGCAGCTTCCGCCGCCTCGGCGGCTGCAGTGGCCTTGGCCGCGTTGGATTCGACACGCTCCTTGGCCTTCTCGCCCGGCTCGCCCTTCTTGGGGTTATTGCGCGCCGGACGCTCGCGAATGCCGGCGGCGTCGAGGAAGCGCAGCACGCGGTCCGACGGCTGCGCGCCGACGCCGAGCCAATGGGTGATGCGGTCGGTGTCGAGCTTGACCCGGTCGGGCGAATCCTTGGCGAGCAAGGGATTGTAGGTGCCCAGCTTCTCGATGAAGCGGCCGTCGCGAGGGCTGCGGCTGTCGGCAACGACGACGCGGTAATAAGGCCGCTTCTTGGAGCCGCCGCGGGCGAGACGTATTGCGAGTGACATTCTTTATTCCTTTCAGTGTGTTCGTTTATTTCTTTGAGAATTTGTTGAAGCCGGGTGGGAGATTTCCTGGAGGACCGCCGAGACCGGGAAGGCCGCCACCTGCCCCGCCGCCGAAGCCGGGCGGAAGCGATCCGGGCGGCGCGAGGCCGCCGAGGGCGCCCTCGAGACCGCCCTTGCCGAACATCGCGGCGAGCTTGCCCAGGCCGCCCATCTTCTTGAGCCGCTTCATCGCGGTGGCCATTTCCTGATGCATCTTCATCAGCTTGTTGATTTCCTGGACGGTGGTCCCGCTACCCTTGGCGATGCGGATCTTGCGCTTGGCGTTGATCACCTCGGGCTTCGCGCGCTCCTTGGCGGTCATCGATGACAGCATCGCCTCCATGTGGATCAGCGCCTTCGAGCCCTGGGCGTCGTCGATCGCGCCCTTCATGCCCTTGAGGCCGGGCATCATGCCGGCCAGCGCGCCCAGTCCGCCCATGCGCTGCATCTGCTGCAATTGCGCCCACAGATCGTCGAGGTCGAACTTGCCCTTGGCCATCTTGGCCGCGAGCTTCTCGGCGTCCTCGACCTTGATCGTCTCGGCCGCTTTCTCGACCAGGCTGACGACGTCGCCCATCCCAAGAATGCGCCCGGCAAGCCGCTGCGGGTGGAACGGCTCCAGCGCGTCCAGAGCCTCGCCGACACCGGCGAACTTGATCGGCTTGCCGGTCACCGCGCGCATCGACAGCGCCGCGCCGCCGCGCGCATCGCCGTCGAGGCGGGTGAGGACAACGCCGGTCAGATCGACTTCGGCGGCAAAGCCCTTAGCGACATTGACGGCGTCCTGGCCGGTCAGCGCATCCACCACGAGCAAGGTCTCGGTCGGTGACGAAGCTGCCGCGACGGCCTTCATCTCGCCCATCAACTGATCGTCGACGTGCAGGCGCCCGGCTGTGTCGAGCAGCACGACGTCATAGGCCTGCAGTTTCGCTGCCTGGACCGCGCGCCGCGCAATCTCGACCGGCTGCTGGCCAGCGACGATCGGCAGCGTGTCGACGCTCGCCTGGCGGCCGAGCACCGCGAGCTGCTCCTGCGCGGCGGGACGTGCGACGTCGAGCGAGGCCATTAGCACGCGCTTGCGGTCTTTCTCGGTCAGTCGCTTGGCGAGCTTCGCGGTGGTGGTGGTTTTGCCCGACCCCTGGAGCCCGACCATCATGATCACGACCGGCGGAGTAACCGCGACGTTGAGCTCGGCCGTCTCCGCGCCGAGCGTCTCGACCAGCGCATCGTGGACCAGCTTGACGACCATCTGGCCCGGCGTGACCGAGCGCAGGACCTCCGCGCCGACCGCTTGCTCGGTCACCCGGTCGACGAAATCGCGCGCCACCGGGAGAGCGACATCGGCCTCGAGCAACGCAACGCGCACTTCGCGCATCGCCGCGCGCACGTCCGCTTCCGAAAGCGCGCCGCGCCCCCGAAGCCGGTCGAATACGCTGCCGAGCCGATCGCTCAGAGTGTCGAACATGCACTTCTCCGCCGGACCGAACGCAAGACACGCCGGCGGACGAAACCTCGTCGGCCAGCGTGCACCCTTGGGCGCGCGGTCATGATCTGTCTTGCGACGCTGGTGCGCCTAGGCGAAATCAACGCTTTAGGCAACAACCGTCGGAGCTTGGCCTCAGCGCTTCGGGCCTCCGCCCGATCCGCCGCCTCCACCCTTCGGCGGACGTCCACCGCGCCGCGACGGCGGGCCGCCAGGCCCGCGAGGAGGCCCGCGCCGGTCGCTCGGGTCGCGGCGCTGGCGCTCGGGGACGCGGTCCAATGGCCGGGAAGCCTGCATCGCCTGCTTCGGCCCGACCGCATAGCCTTCCTTGAGCAAGGCGGTGAACGCCGCGCGGGTGCTCGCCGCGATCGCGTCCTGAAGTGGCTTGGGCAGATCGGCGAAGGTCACGTTGGGATGAATCGCCTGGACATCGCGCAGCAATTGGTTGGGCAAATTGCCCGACGCGCTCTTCAATGCCGCAATCCCGTCGAGGAACGCCGAAAACAGCACCGATTGCATGACGTCGTTGGCAGCTCTTTGCATGGTCTCGGCCTTCCGGTGGACTTGGACGCGGCCGCTGCTTAAGTCGCGGCCAATGCGGCGGCACTTCCACAAGATGCATGGTCTGGGCAATGATTTCGTGATCGTCGACGCGCGCGAAACGCGGTTCGACGTCACGCCGCCGCTCGCCCGCGCCCTCGCCGACCGCCGCACCGGGGTCGGCTGCGACCAGCTGATTTTGCTCGAGCCGAGCGAGCGGGCGGAACTGCGGATGCGCATCTGGAACAGCGACGGCGGCGAAGTCCAAAGCTGCGGCAATGCCGCCCGCTGCGTCGTCGCGCTGACCGGCGCCAAGACGATCGAGACCGACGGCGGCCTGCTCGAAGGCTCCGGCGACGGCGGTGAGGTCGAAATCAGCATCGGCGAACCGCGCTTCGGCTGGAACGAGGTGCCGCTGGCCTATGCGATGGACACCGCCGCTTTGCCGCTGGCGTGGGGGCAACTCGAGCATCCGATGGCGCTGAGCGTCGGCAACCCGCATCTGGTGTTTTTCGTCGACGACCTGAACTCGGTTCCGGTGGAGGAGCTTGGCCCGGTCATCGAGGGGGACGCAGCCTTCCCCGAGCGGATCAACGTCAATGTCGCGCAGATCGCGGATGGCGGGATTCGCCTGAAGACGTGGGAGCGCGGCGCGGGGCTGACCCTCGCGTGCGGCACCGGCGCGTGCGCGACGGCGGTTGCGGGGATCAAATCTAAGCGTGCTGCATCGCCCGTCGAGGTCACGATGCCGGGCGGAAAGCTGTCCATTGCCTGGAGTCCCGGCGAACCTGTGCGGATGCGGGGAACCGCAACCCATGTGTTCGAAGGCGATTTCGACTTGAGCGCCTTTGCATGAGCGTCGAGACGGTCACGCTCGGCTGCCGCCTCAACTTCGCCGAGAGCGAGACGATCGCCGCACTTGCGCCGCAGGGTGAGGATTGGATCGTGGTCAACAGCTGCGCGGTGACCAACGAAGCCGTGCGCCAGACCCGCCAGGCAATCCGCCGAGCGCACCGCCGCCGACCCGAGGCGCCGATATTGGTGACGGGCTGCGCAGCGGAGCTTGAGCCTGCGGCGTTTGCAAAGATGGACGGCGTGGCGCGTGTTGTCGGAAATTCGGCCAAGCTCAGCAGCTTGCGCCAGAGTGACGTCATGCCGCCACCCGTCCCCGCCGGCATGCTGCACAAGGTCAAGAGCTTCGTCGCGGTGCAGACCGGGTGCGACCATCGCTGCACCTTCTGCGCGATCTGGCAGGCGCGCGGCGCGAGCGTGTCGCTGCCGTTCGAAGCGATCCGCGACGCGGTTGCGCGGGAGATCGACCGGGGCGCGAAGGAAATTGTCCTCACGGGTGTCGACATCACCGATTACCAGGGCGGGCTCGGTCACTTGTGTGAGCAGCTGCTGGCCGACGAGCCACGGCTCCAGCGCCTGCGCCTGTCGTCGCTCGACGGCGTTGAAATGGATGAAGCCTTGTTCGAGCTCATCGGGGGCGAGCCGCGGCTGATGCCGCATTTCCATCTCTCGCTCCAGGCCGGCGACGACATGATCCTCAAGCGCATGAAACGCCGCCACAGCCGCGCCGATGCGCTGCGGACCGTCGAGCGGATCAAGAGGGCACGGCCGGACGCAAGTATCGGTGCCGACCTCATCGCCGGATTTCCCACCGAAACTGAAGGAATGGCGCTCAACACACTGAAACTGATTGCTGATTGCGAGATCGTTGCCGCTCACATCTTCCCCTTCTCGGCGCGCCACAACACGCCGGCCGCCCGAATGCCCCAGCTTCCAGCCGAGCTCGTCAAAGCCCGGGCCGCGCGATTACGCGATGCCGCCGCCGAGCAGCGCTCTCGCTGGCTCGATAGCCTGATCGGCTCGGTCCAATCAGTGCTGATCGAAGGCGAAGGCGTCGGTCACAGCGACAATTTCGCGCCGATCGCGCTGCCCGGCTCTCGCCGCGGCGAGAGCGGGCTCGCGCGCATCACCGTCCGCTCGGGCGAACGGCTGACCGGGCGCTGGGCATGAGCTGGCTCGACCGGCTGCGCGGCGGCTTTGCCAAGACGGCCGAGCGCGTCGCCGACAATCTCACCGGCCTCGCCACCCGCGCCGCGCTCGACACCGCGACGCTCGACGACATCGAGGAGGCGCTGATCGCCTCGGACCTCGGTCCCGAAGCGTCGCGCCGCATCCGTGACGCGATCGCCGCGCGCAAGTTTGAGCAATTGGACGAGCGCGGTCTTCGCTCCATCCTCGCCGAAGAGATCGAGGCGATCTTAGCGCCGGTCGCCAAACCGCTCGAAATATGGGGTTTTCCGCGTCCCCATGTGCTTCTGGTGATCGGCGTCAACGGGTCGGGCAAGACGACCACCATCGGCAAGCTCGGCCAATGGCTGAAGGAGCAGGATTATGGCGTGCTGTTCGCCGCCGGCGACACGTTTCGAGCCGCCGCAATCGAGCAGCTGCGAAATCTGGGGCAAGCGCATCGGCGCGCCGGTGATCATCGGCAAGGAGGGCGGCGACGCGGCGGGGATCGTGTTCGACGGCGTGCGCCAGGCGACCGCGCAGGGCATCGACGTGCTCATCGTCGACACTGCCGGGCGGCTCCAGAACAAGACCCATCTGATGGACGAGCTGACCAAAATCCGCCGCGTGCTCGGTCGGCTCAATCCCGAAGCGCCGCACGACGTCCTCCTCGTGCTCGATGCCACCACCGGCCAGAATGCCCTTGCCCAGGTCGAAGTGTTCCGCGAGAGCGCGGGCGTGACCGGCCTCATCATGACCAAGCTCGACGGCACCGCGCGCGGCGGCATCCTGGTTGCCGCGGCGGAAAAGTTCGGGCTTCCGATCCACGCCATCGGGGTCGGCGAGAAGGCCGAGGATCTGCGCCCGTTCGACCCGCGCGCCGTCGCCCGCGCCATCGCCGGGCTGCCGCCCGAATGAGCAGCGCTCCCGACACGCCCAAAGCCGCGCCGAACGAACCGCAGGGCGGCGCCAAACTGCTCATCGACCTCGGCCCGCTTCTGGTGTTTTTCCTGACCAATTTCCTCGCGCCGGTGCCAGCCGGTGGCCAAGATCTTTCGTCGCTACCGGCGCGTTCATCGTCGCGATGGTCGCGGCAATGCTGTTCTCGGCGATCCGCTACCGCCGCATTTCGCCCCTGCTGTGGTTTTCCGGCGATGATGGTCGTGCTGCTGGGCGGGCTGACCATCTGGCTCCACGACGAGACCTTCATCAAGATGAAGCCGACGGTCTATTACGCCCTCGTCGCGGGCGTGCTCGGCTTCGGCCTCGCCACTGGCCGCCCGTTGCTCAAAAGCGTGCTCGGCTCGACCTATCCCGGCCTCGACGCCGCCGGCTGGCTCAAGCTGACACGCAACTGGGCGATATTCTTCGTCTTCATGGCGCTGCTCAACGAAGCCGTGTGGCGCAACAGCTCGACCGCCTTCTGGGTCGGGTTCAAGCTGTGGGGCGCGCTCCCCCTCACCTTCCTGTTCGCCGCCGCCAACGTGCCGATGCTGCTGCGCCACGGCCTGATGCGCGAGGATGCGGTGCCGGCCGAGCCGGGACCGGTCGAATGAGCGATTCCGACGCGGCGCAAGGCGAGCCGATCCTGTCGATCCGCGGGCTGCGCAAGGCCTACGACAGCGGCACCGAAGCGCTCAAAAGCGTCGACCTCGACATCAGGAACGGCGAGATATTCGCTTTGCTCGGTCCCAATGGCGCGGGCAAGACGACGCTGATCAACATCGTCTGCGGGATCGTCACTCCGAGCGGCGGCGAAGTGCGGGTCGCCGGCCGCGACTGGCGGGCCGATTATCGCGCCGCACGCAGCCGCATCGGCCTGGTGCCGCAGGAGTTGCACACCGACGCGTTCGAACCGGTGATCTCGACAGTCAATTTCAGCCGCGGCCTGTTCGGCAAGGCACCCGACGTCGGCTACATCGAGAAATTGCTCCGCGACCTGTCGCTGTGGGACAAGCGCAAGACGATCATGAAGGAATTGTCCGGCGGCATGAAGCGCCGGGTGATGATCGCCAAGGCGCTCGCTCACGAGCCCGACATCCTGTTCCTCGACGAGCCCACCGCCGGCGTCGACGTCGAGCTTCGCCGCGACATGTGGGCATTGGTCCGGCGGCTGCGCGAGAACGGCACGACGATCATCCTCACCACCCATTATATCGAGGAAGCCGAGGAAATGGCCGACCGAGTCGGGGTGATCCGCGGCGGCGAGCTGATCCTGGTCGAGGACAAGCACGTACTGATGGAGAAGCTCGGCAAGAAGGAGCTCAATCTGCAATTGTCCGAACCGCTGGACGCAGTGCCGCCGGAGCTCGCCGATTGGCAGCTCGAGCTGAGCAACGAGGGCCGCACTCTCACCTACCGCTTCGACGCCCGGGCCGACCGCACCGGCATCCCGTCGCTGCTGACCGCGATGCGCGACCTCGGCATCGCCTTCACCGACCTCGACACACGGCAGTCGAGCCTCGAGGACATTTTCGTCGACCTGGTCCATCAGCAGCGCGTCGAACAAGGCGTCGCGGCATGACCGGGTTCAACGCGCGCGGCGTGTGGGCGATCTACAAGTTCGAGATGCACCGTTTCCGCCGGACGTTGTGGACCGGGCTGGCGGTGCCGGTGATCACCACCTCGCTCTATTTCATCGTGTTCGGCGCGGCGATCGGCAGCCGCATGAGCGAAATCGGCGGCGTGCCCTATGGCAGCTTCATCGTCCCCGGGCTGATGATGCTGTCGCTGTTCACCGAAAGCATCTTCAACGCCAGCTTCGGCATCCACATGCCGCGCTTCACCGGAACCATCTACGAGATACTGTCAGCGCCGCTGTCGGCGTTCGAGACGGTGCTCGGCTATGTCGGCGCGGCGGCGACCAAGTCGATGATCGTCGCGCTGGTCATCCTCGCGACCGCCAATCTGTTCGTGCCGGTGCACGTCGAGCATCCGCTGCTGATGATCCTCTACCTGTTGCTCGTCGCCGCGACTTTCTGCCTGTTCGGCTTCATCGTCGGCATCTGGGCCAAGGGCTTCGAGCAGTTGCAGGTCATCCCGCTGCTCATCGTCACCCCGCTGACCTTCCTCGGCGGCGCATTCTATTCGATCGAGATGCTCCCCGAGCCGTGGCGCACCATCACCTTGTTCAACCCGGTGGTCTATCTGATCAACGGCTTCCGCTGGACCTTCTTCGGCACCGCCGACGTGCCGGTCGCAATCAGCCTCGCCGCGACCTTCGCCTTCTTCCTTACCTGCCTTGGCGGCATCTGGTGGATTTTCCGGACCGGTTACCGGCTCAAGCAGTAAGTTCCGGCGCTCGGGCGTTCTCCTGATCGGCGCGGGCAGCGCCCTGCGCCGTCGAGATTCTGCGCCACAAACTCCCAATTGACGATGTTCGACAGCACCGCGGTGGCGAACTTCGGCCGCTCGTTGCGATAGTCGATGTAATAAGCATGTTCCCACACATCGAGCGTGAACAAAGGCACCATCCCGTCGTGGACCAGCGGGGTGTCGGCATCGTGCAGCGAGGCGATTCGCAGCGCGCCGCGATCGAGTAGCAGCCACGCCCAGCCATTGGAGAAATGGCCCACAGCCTCGGCGTGCAATTGCTCGAGCATCGCCTGCTCGCTGCCGAAGCCATCTTCGATCAGCTTGGCGAGCTTGCCCGTCGGCCGCTGGCCTTCCGCAGGCGTGAGGCATTGCCAGAAGAAGCTGTGGTTCCACAGCTGCGCGCTGTTGTTGAACAGCTTGTTGTCGCCCGCCTGCTTCGCCTTACGCACGACTTCGCTGAGAGCCGCTCCGGACAGCTCGCGCTTGCTCCTCCAGCAGCGCATTGGTCTTGGTGACGTAGGCGCGGTGATGCTTGCCGTGATGGAATTCGAGCGTTTCGGCGGACATGTGCGGGGGCAAGCGCGGAGCGATCGTACGGCAGGTCGGGCAGCTGGAACGGCATTGCACATTTCTCCTCGGGGATAATGATCCAACGAAGCGCGGCAAGCGAGGGTCCGCATTTTGTCCCGCAGCGCTTGCGGTCGGGCGATTTCGCGCCTTACAATTGTGCCGGGCGCGAAATCAGAAGGGGAAAATCATGGGCAAGATGTTCGAGAACATACATGTCGGTGCTGCTCGGCGGGCTGGTGCTCGCGATCGTCATCGCACTGCTTCCCGACGCGGGCTATGCGCCGCCGCTCGGCATGCTCAATGGTATGCTTCAGTGGCTCCACGTGTTTTTCGGCGTGGTGTGGATCGGCCTGCTTTATTATTTCAACTTCGTCCAAATCCCGACGATGCCGACACGTGCCGGCCGAGCTGAAGCCCGGCGTCTCCAAATATATCGCGCCCAGCGCCTTGTTCTATTTTCGCTGGGGCGCCGCGCTGACCGTGCTGACGGGCGCGCTGCTGGCATGGTCCTATGGCGAACTGGTCGAGGGGCTGACGCTGCAGGAGCCGTACCGACTGATCGGCATCGGCATGTGGCTTGGCCTGATCATGGCCTTCAACGTGTGGTTCATCATCTGGCCGAACCAGAAGCGCGCGCTCGGCCTGGTCGAGGCCGACGACGCGGCCAAGGCCAAGTCGGCGCGCACGGCGATGATCACCTCGCGGCTCAATACGCTGCTGTCGATCCCGATGCTGCTAGCGATGACCAACGCCCACTAGGGCGCCGGTCACGGCCTGACTGTCAGCGGACGACGTAGCGCTTCAATTGTTCGTCCGGCAGTGTCCAGCGCGGTTCCAGTTCGCGGGCGCGATGTAGGTCGGCATAGGCCTGGCGCAGATTGCCTTTGTCCTCATTGGCAATCGCGCGGCCGTAATAAGCGAGCGCCGGCCGAACGGTCTTCAGCGCCAGCGCCTTTTCGAACATCGGCACCGCGCCTGCGCTGTCGCGCGCCTTCAATGCGGCCATGCCTTTGTTGAGCCACGCTTCGGCCTGATTCGGGTCAAGCGCCAACGCGGCGTCATAGTCCCGGTTCGCAGCCCTGAGATTGTCCGTCAGATAATAAAGGATCCCGCGGTTCACATGGGTTGCGACTTCATCGTGCGGATCGAGCGCCTGCTCGCTAAAGGCGCGGTTGCACGCCTCGATCGTGGCCGGAGTGGCGATATGCGCTTCCGACGCTTCGTAGCACGAACGGGCAAAGCCCTCGCCGATGGTGATGATGCCGCCCTGGGCGGCGGATAGCGGCAGGGCCAATAAAGCGATGCCGCCGGCAAAAGTCAGGCACCTCATCTCGGCCTCCTTTTCCTTAGCCTGCGCAGTCTACTCCTTTATCGCGTCGGTTTCACCACCGAATCGACAAATCTGCACGCGCCCGTCGATGCTCACCCACCACTGTCCTGAAGCTTGTGGCGCTTGAGGGCGTGGCGCAGCTGGTCGTAGCTGAGTCCCAGCGCGGCGGCTGTCGCGCGCTGGTTGAAGCGGCTGCGCTGAAGCGCGTCCTCCAGTAATCGGCGCTCATAAGCCTGGACCGCCGTCCGGAAGTCCGCTGGCGCTTCGACGTGCGGCGCGGGCTGCTGAGGCGATGGCTGTTGCGGCGTCGCCTGCTCCGGCGGATGGTCGGCAGGCCCGGCTTGGCTGGCTGCAGCGCTTGCCGCCGGCCCTCTCGGCTGGACCTCGCCGCGCACCCCGGGCGCCCAGGGCGAATGGAACGGGTCGAAGGATATGTCCTCGATCGGCCGCTCGGGATCCTCGTGGCGATAGACCGCGCGTTCGCTGACGTTGCGCAATTCGCGGACGTTGCCGGGCCAGCTGTACGCCTCGATCGCGGCCATCGCCCGGTGCGAGAAGCCGGGCCAGTTGGGCCATTCGAGCTCGGCCGCCATGCGCCGCCCGAAATGCTCGGCGAGCAGCGGCACGTCGCCTTCGCGCGCGCGCATCGGCGGCAGGGTGATGACCTCGAACGACAGGCGATCGAGCAAGTCGGCGCGGAAGCGGCCCTTTTCGACCTGATCTGGAAGGTTTTCGTTGGTCGCGGCGACGATCCGCACGTCGACGTTGATCGGCTTGGACGCACCGATGCGGGTGATCTCGCCATATTCGACGGCGCGCAGCAGCCGGTCCTGCGCGGGCATCGACAAGGTGCCGAGCTCGTCGAGGAACAGGGTGCCGCCGTCGGCTTCCTCGAAGCGCCCGTGGCGGGTCTTGGCGGCGCCGGTGAAGCTGCCGGCTTCATGGCCGAACAGCTCGGCCTCGATCAGATTTTCGGGCAGCGCGGCGCAGTTCATCACGATCAGCGGCCCGGCCCAGCGCGACGACAGATGGTGAAGCCGCTCGGCGATCAGTTCCTTGCCGGTGCCGCGCTCGCCGATCACCAGCACCGGACGGTTGAGCGGCGCGGCGCGGCTTGCGCGCTCGACCGAATCGAGGAACGCCAAACTCTGGCCGATGAATTGGTCCGAACGCTCCATGATTTCCCGCTCAAATTATGGCCGACTGTTGGTGGCAAATCCCACCATTTGGCAAGGATTTTTGCTGTGAAAGCACAGGGAAAATGCAGGATTTATCGGCTTTTGGGCGTTTCCTGAGAAGTGGCACGGCTCTTGTATGGTAAAAGGCAGGTAACGGGCCCAAGTCTTGAATATCTGGAGTGCTGAATGGGTATCTTTTCGCGAAGTCGCGATATTTTCGCGGCCAACATAACCGAGCTTCTCGACCGGTCGGAAGATCCGGCCAAGATGATTCGCATGGTCATCCTCGAAATGGAGGAGACGCTGGTCGAGGTCCGCGCGTCCGCCGCCCGCTGCATCGCCGACGGCAAGGAAATGCGTCGCGCCTTGTCGCGCCTCGACGAATTGCAGACCAGCTGGACCGAAAAGGCCGAGCTCGCATTGTCGAAGGGCCGCGAGGATCTCGCCAAGGCCGCGTTGATCGAACGCCAGAAGGCAACCGACATGGGCGATGGCCTGCGCGATGAGATCAAGGTAATCGACGACACGCTCAAATCCTATGAAAGCGACATCGCCAAACTGCAGGGCAAGCTGCGCGAGGCGCGCGCCCGGCAGAATGCGATCGCGGCGCGGTTCGAGAGCGCGGTGACCCGTGGCCGCACCCGTGAATTGCTCAACGGCAACCGCACCGAGGATGCTTTTTCCCGCTTCGAGGTGCTTGAGCGCCGCGCTGACTTCGCGGAAGGCCGCGCCGATGCGCTGGGAATGACCGGGCCCAAAAGCCTCGAGGAAGAAATCGCCGAGCTGAAAGCGACCGAATTGGTCGACGCCGAGCTCGAAGCCATGAAAGCCGCCATGAAGGCCAGGGGGAAGTAGAATAATGGAAGAAGTGCTCATTCCCGCGATTGTCGTCGGGATCCTGTTCATCGGCCTGCCGTGGCTGGTGTTTCATTACATCACCAAGTGGAAGCAGGCCGCGGTGCTGACGTCGGGCGACGAGAAATTGCTCGACGAGCTCCACGACGCCGCGCGCCGGCTCGACGATCGTCTGTGCACGATCGAGCGCATCATGACGGCCGAAAACCCCAGCTGGCGGCAGCAATGCGTGCCCGGGCGCGAAAACACGCGCCTGCTCGCCGACGGAGACTGAAGGTGGCCCCGAAAAATCCCGACGACCGCTATGGCCAGCGCGACAGCCGACAGGACCGCGAGCGCGACCTGTATCGGCCGCGCGAGGAGCGCTATGACCTGCGCGACGATCGCTACGACCAGCGCGACGACCGCTACGAACAGCGTGACGACCGCTATCTGACCGAGCAGCCAGCGAGCCGGACGCGCTTCTATCGCGACAAACGCCACGGCAAGGTCATGGGCGTCTGCTCCGGCATCGCCGATTATACCGGTTTCGACGTCAATCTGGTGCGCGTGTGCATGATCGCCGCGGTGTTCATGAGCGGCGGCGGCGTGGTGCCCTTCTATTTCATCGCCGGCTTCGTCACTCCGACTAAGCCGCGCGAGCTCGACTTCGTCGACCGCGAGGAACGCCAGTTCTGGCAGGGCGTGCGCGCGTCGCCGACCCGTACCGCGCGCGATATCCGCTCCCGCTTCAAGGACATTGACCGGCGCCTTGCCGATATCGAAAGCTATGTCACAACGGAAAATCGCAGCCTGGCGCGAGAAATCGACGCGCTGGCGATCGAACCGCCCAAATAACAGACGGGGATAGACGCATGGATTTTGGAGGACCCATTTTCGTCCTGGCAATCGTCGGGATGAGCATGCTTGCCTGGATCATCACGACGGCGATCCGCGCTCGCCACGGCTACCCCCTGACCGACGATTGGGGCAACGCCGTGCACCCGACCAAGGCTGTAAGCGACGAAACGACCAAAGCGCTGGTGACCGAAAACGGCCAGCTCAAGGCGACCGTCGAGAAGCTCGAAGAGCGGCTCAAGGTGCTTGAACGGATTGCCACCGATCCGAGCAAGCGCTTGTCCGACGACATCGACGCCCTGCGCTGAATTTCAGGAGCACAGAATGGATCCCAAACTAGTCCAGATTTTCGAGTTCATCGGAACGATCCTGCCGATCGTTGCCGTGATCGTCGTCGCCAGCATCGGCGGGTGGATTTTCACGACCTGGCTGAAGATCAAGAACGGTTACCCGCTGGAAACATCGTGGGGCGTCCCGCTGCATCCGAGCTCCGACAGGGAGTCGCAGGAGCGGATCAAGCTCCTTACGAACGAGAACGTCCAGCTGCGTGCGGAGATCGGTTCGATCAAGGACCGGCTCGAGACGCTCGAGAGGATCGTTACCGACCAGCCGGCAAAATTGGCCCGTGAGATCGACAGCCTGACGCTCGGGAAGGGAGGACATGCCTGATGGACGGCCCGACTAATGTATTCATCGCATTCATCGTCATCGGCTTGCCGGTCCTGCTTCTGATCACCTGGTCGCGCAGCTACTTCAAATACAAGGAAAAGCAGCTCGACGCCGAAACCTCTCTCGCCGCTGAGAAAGCCGCCCAATATGCGGCCAGCAACGCCGAGCTAGAGGCGCGCGTGCGGGTCCTCGAGCAGATCGTTACGGACGGCGGAGCCCAGACGGCGGCGCAGATCGAGGCGCTTCGTTCGCCTCGCCTTACCAAGGAAGAGTCGGCCAGATGAATGGTGGTTGGATCCCGGTTCTGATCGTCGCCGCGGTCATGTTCATGATCGTGATGAAGGCGCGCTACCGCTATCTCGAAGGCCAGCGCGCCAATGACTCGCCCGAGGAACGCGCTGAAACGCTTCGGCTCAGGGAAGAAGTCGCGCAGCTGAAGGAGCGCCTGAAGGTGATCGAGCGGATCACCGTCGAGAAGGAAAACAGCCTATCCAAGGAAATCGAGGCGCTTCGCGACCGCTAAAGCGCTGCGCGCTAGAGGCGCGCGGCGGGGCATGTTAGGCGCTCCGGCCATGAGCCTGCCGCCACTGTCCGATATCTACGACGACTATGCATTGCTCGAGGGCGAGGACCGCTACCGCCTGCTGATCGAGCTCGGCCGCTCGCTCGAGCCGATGCCCGATGAGCTCAAGACCGACGCGACCAAGGTGCCGGGCTGCGCGGCCTCGGTCTGGGTTTATCCCACCCGCACGACCGACGCCCGCCTTCACTTCCTCGCCGACAGCAATGCCGCAATCACCAAGGGCATCGTCGCGCTGGTGCTCGCCGCGGTTCAGGACAAGCCGGCTCAAGAGGTCGCGGAAATGGATGTCGCCGCCGCTCTCGCGCCGTTCGAGCTGGCGCGGCAATTGAGCGCCAATCGGACGCAAGGCGTCCCCAACATGATCGCCCTCGTCAAGGACACAGCGAAACGCTTCGCCGGCGCTGACCGGCCAGCCTAGCCGAGCGCTTTCTTGCGCTCCTCGGCCTGCTTGAGCACGTCATAGGCCGCCTGGACCTGCTTGAAGCGTAACGCGGCAGCCTCGTCGCCCGGGTTGGCGTCGGGATGGGTTTCCTTGACGAGCCGCCGATGCGCCGCCTTGATCGCGGCGAAATCAGCGTCGGTATCGACCTCGAGCGCGTCCAGCGCGCGCATTTCGTCGCGGCTGCGGCTGCCGTCGCCCGGCCCCGCCCATTGCCATTGCGCCGACTGCTTGAATCCGCCCGCGTCGCGCTCCTCGTCGGCCGCGCGGCGCGCCGCCTCGGCTGGGTCCAATCCGGCGAAATAGTCCCAATTCTTATTATATTCGGCCGCGTGCGCTTCGCAGAAATACCAGCGCTCGGGGCTATTGGGTGCCTTGGGCGCCGGGCGATCGCCGGTTTCGCTGCAGCCGACGCGGTCGCACAGTCGCACTTTCGCCGCGGCGCTGCCCTTGTCGCCATAGGTGCGCCAGCGGGGAAAGCCCCAGTCGTCGGATCGTCTGAACCTGGCCATGAACCGCCTCAACTAGCCGCCCATCTCGCAAGTTGCGAGGGCGCGCAGGGAAGTTTGTCAGAGGGCCTGTAAGCCGGGTTCTGTCCATCACGCCTTGAGGCGCGACTGTGCGGCCATTCCTCTAGGGGATGGATTGCTCCATCCCTCAAGCGATCAACCCGGGCGACGAGCCGGAACCAGGCTCATGTGCCGCCCCTATTCGATCTTGCACCCGGTGGGGTTTACCGTGCCGCCTTCGTTGCCGGAGACGCGGTGCGCTCTTGCCGCACCCTTTCGACCTTACCCGTCCGAGAACGGGCGGTATGCTTTCTGTGGCACTGTCCCTGACCCCTGCCGAAGCCGAAGCCGCCGGGTGTTACCCGGCACCGTGGTTCCATGGAGCCCGGACTTTCCTCGCCTCCCTTGCGGAAGCCGCGGCCGCCCGGCCCTCTGACAGCGGGGATATAGGGGAAAGCGCTCGCTGTTTCGAGTCACGCCCCCCCAACCCCACGCCCACCTCGGTGAAACGTCGCAGAACCGATCGCGTCAGGCCGGCTTAAGTGCGGTCGTAAACATATTCGAGGATCACGCCTTGGTCCTCGATCACCTTCAACAGTTGCGGCACCATGTCCTCGCCCAGCGGGACGTCCATGACGTAGATCGCGACGACCAGATCGCGTCCGCTTTTGCCTTTCATGTAGCCGGCGAGGCCGCGGGTCATGACTAGCGCCCGCTGGTTCATGCCGTCGCCCGCAACGGTGGTCCCTGACTTGAGCCAGGCCTTGCCCGCGATCCGACTGGTGGCCGGAACCGTGTCCTTTTCCGAGCCATCGACGCCCAGGATCGGAAGTGCATGGTGATAGGGTTTGGAGTCGCGGCTGCTTGCCTCCTTGCGGAGCAGGGTGGTGACCGTGCGCGGGCTGAACAGGTCGGTATATTCGTTGCCGCGCCCGTCGCTGAGCGAGACGAGCCCGGGGTCGATGCCGCGTCTCTTCACGAAATCGCGAATCGCGGTCAGCCCGTCGTCGAAACTCGTCTCGCCGCGCTTGAGCGCCAGCAGGAAGAGTAAAAGGTCGGCATGCTGGTTGTGGCTGACCTTGAAGATGAGCTTGATGTTCTCCGAGAATGGCGGCGACACCAGCTTCGCCACCTCCGCGTCCGCACGATAGCTGCCCTTGGTTGGAAGTGCGGCGTCGGGATTGGGGCCAAGCGGGTTGGCGTCGACGGCGACGCCGTGCCGCTTGAGCGCCTCGATCAGCAGCGTCCGGGCGAAGGCCGGCGGATCCGATACCTGGTGCGCCTGGATCAGCGGCTCACGGCCGGAGGGGATGTTGCCGGTGACCGAAATGACACCCGGCCTGGGCGAGGAAACCGCCACCGTCAGCGGCTGGCCGGCGGCGACGGTGGCGACGTCGGACTCGACCGTGAAGGCTGAGGTTACCGGGCGCGAAACCACGGTCGCCTTCGATCCCGCGGCCCTCGGAGTAACCGTCATGTCGATGAGGTTGTCGTTGATCCAGACCGGCGAGACGATGTAGCCGTCCTTTTCCATCGCCGGGAACAGGCGGGCGTCGATGATAACGTCGCCGGCGACCCGGCGAATGCCCGACGCCGCCACCTGCCTGGCAATGTCGTCGAGCCCGGCGAGCGGGTTTTCCGGCGTGAGCATCGCGAGGGGCAGCGCGACGGCGTAGATATGGTCGATCGGCCTGAAGTCTATCGTCCCTTGCGGCGTCGTGCGGCCGCCCATGGTCGGATCGGCGCTGGCGACCATGACGAGATTGCCATTCAGCGTGCCCGCACCGTCGACCGCCGCGGTACGGTAGATCGGCGTGGCGAAGCGATAATCGGGTCCGTAGGCCTCGAGCGCCGCCGCGCCCGCCCATAGCTTGGTGGTCGAAGCGCCGAGAAAACGCTGGTCGCCATTCCAGTCGAACAACACTTCGCCGGTCTTCTGGTCCGCGACATGAAGGCCCCAGCGCGCGTTTCTATACTTCGCCTCGCCGGTGATCCTTCGCGCTTCTTCCGGAAGGGTCGGGACGGGACCGGCGGCAATCCCGGCGGCGCCTGGAAGTGTGGCAAGAACCAATCCCGCGATCATCGCGGCGAGCCAGGAACGAGTTCGGCCACCTTGCATATATGCGATCATCCGATGCCCCCCTCTGCCCCCCGGCGCTATGCAAGGAAGCGTTGCCGCTCGGGATGAAGTTTTCAACCGCAAAAATCGCCTCGCTATTGCAGCTCTGCGATCAGCGGATTTGCAGCGAAGCCTGGCGCTGCGAGCGGTGTCATAGTCCCGGCCCCGATCACTGCGGCCGCGGCAGCAATAGCGCGAGCAGCTTGGCGCGGCATTCGCCGTCGATGATGCCGTCGACCATGTCGGGGCGGAAGCGGCGCTGGAAGGCGACGACGGCTTTCTGCGGCTCGCTGACGTCATAACCGAACCGCTCAAGCGCCAGAAGGAAGCCGGCGTCGGTCCAGAACGGGTCGATCAGGTCGCGCGACGGGCTCGGCAGCGCGAGACGCCGCTTGGCCAGCTCCCACCACGGGAACAGCTCGCCGGGATCCTCCTTGCGCGCGGGGGCGACATCCGAGTGACCGACGACATTGCCGCGGCCGATGCCATGCCGCTCCTTGATGTCGGCGACGAGCGGGATCAGCGCGGCGATCTGCTCGTCGGGGAAAGGCCGGTAGCCGAACTCATGGCCCGGATTGACGATCTCGATCCCGATACTGGCCGAATTGACGTCGCTGATCCCGCGCCAGCGCGACTTTCCAGCATGCCACGCGCGCATTCCCTCATCGACCAGCCGGTAGGTGGTCCCATCCTCGTCGATGAAATAATGACAGGAGACATGCGCTTCGGGCGAGGTCAGCCGGTCGAGCGCTCCGGCGGCGTCGGGCATCCCGGTATAATGGAGCACGATCATCGACACCGGGAGCTTGCGCTCGTCGAAGTTGGGCGAAGGCCGGTCGATGCAGTCGATCATGATTGCGCATGGCGCACGAGCTTTGCCCGCTGGTCAAGTCCCACTGTCAGGCGGGGCTGCTTGCAGCCCTTCGATCGCCTTGGCGTTTCTCGATCCGCTCACCGTCGCCGACGATGCGATACAGGCCCCGCGCGTTGATGTCGGCGCCCAGCTTTGTCGTCTGCCCGATCACCGTCTCGCCCGCGCCAAGCATCAGCCAGCCGTCCTCGGCCATGCCCGCGACCAGCCGTTCGAACGCCAGCGCCTTCTTGGGCTGGCTGAGGTACAGCAGCACGTTGCGGCACAGCACGATGTCGAAATCGCCCGGATGCGGCGGCGGCTCGAGGAGGTTGTGAACCTGGAAGCGGACCGGACGCCGAAGCCCCTCGGCCGCGCGCCAGCCGTCGCCCGCCTCCTCGAACCATTTGATCATCTGGTTGATGCCGAGGCCGCGCTGGACCTCGAACTGGCTGTATGTGCCGGCGCGCGCGCGGTCGATGCACATGGTCGAAACGTCGGTGCCGAGAATATCGATCGTCCAGCCGCGCCACTGCTCTGGGTTTTCGGCGAACAGCATCGCCAGCGAATAGGTTTCCTGCCCGGTCGAGCATCCCGCCGACCATATGCGCAGCCGGCGCGTCGTGGCGCGGCGCTTGGCAAGCTCCGGCAGCGCATGGCGCTCGATCAGATCGAACGGCGCGCGGTCGCGAAAGAAATATGTTTCGTTGTTGAGCAATGCTTCGACGACCATTTGTGACAAGCTCGGCTCCCGGCCCATGACGAGGATAGTGATCAGCTCATCGATCGTGGCGATCGAGCGTTCGCGCATCAGGGCGCTCAGCGCGGTCTCGATCCGCCAACGCCGCCCAAGCGTCAGTTGCTGGCCCGTACGCGCTTCGAGCAGGCCGGCGAGGATGCGGCTCGAGCTGTCGCTTATTTGCACGCCTGCTGCTCCTCGACGCGGGCGACGATGCGCCGCGCAATCTGGTCGGGCGGAAAAATGCCGCAGGCGAGGCCGGACTTCGATGACTGCCCGCGGCATCCCCCACACCGCCGAACTGGCCTCGTCCTGGACAAGCACCGAGCCGCCCGCGGCGACCATGCGCGCCGCGCCCTCGAGGCCGTCGCGGCCCATGCCGCTGAGCACGACGCCGAGCGCGCCGGAATGAAAGATCGCAGAGGCCGAAGCGAACATCGGGTCGACCGAGGGCATGCAGCCGCTCGAGCTGCGCCCGTCCGTCAGGCGCACGATGCAGGTGCGCGCCGCCGGCTCGAGCGTGAGATGAGCGTCGCCCGGCGCCAGCAGAATGAGGTCGGGACGAAGCTCCATGCCTTCCGTGGCGACGACACACTCGCGCTGGGCGATCGCGCCAAGCTGGCGAGCGAACACCGGCATGAACGGTATCGGCAGATGCTGGGTTACCAGGATTGGCACGCCGATCCGCCGCGGCAGCGCCTGGAACAGGATGCCGAGCGCATGGATGCCGCCGGTTGACGCGCCGATCGCTAGCAGCTCGAGGGGGCCGCTCGCTGCCGGACGAAGCTCTACGGGTCCGCCCGGTGCTGGCGCGCGCAGCGCTGCCGAGGGCGGCGCGGCGGCATAGCCAAGCGCCTTCAACTTGCTCAGCAAGATTTCGGAGAAGCGACCGTTGAATCGGCCCGTGCCCGGTTTAGGCAAGGTATCGGCGGCACCCAGAGCGAGCGCGGCAAGAGTTTGTTCGGCGCCTTCCTCGGCGAGCGAGGAGACGATCATGACTCGCGCGCCGCGGCTGGCGGCGATGATCCGGGGAATTGACTTGAGGCCGCCAGCGCCGGGCATTTCGAGGTCGAGGACGACGATGTCCACGCTGCATTCGGAAAGCGCATCGATGGCGTCTTCGGCAGTGCCCGCGACGGCTGCAATCTCGAACGCCGGATCGTTTTCGATCATCCGCGTGAGGACCGCCCGGGCAACCGTCGAATCGTCGACGAGCATCAGGCGAATCCGGCGACGGACCAATGGCGGGCTAGTGTAGCGCTCCCGCGATGTGGCGAGCGCGCGCTCCATCACGGACCTTACGCGACGCCGACGAGCTGAAGTTTGATGTGCAGCGTTTCGCGGTCGAACGGCTTCATCACATATTCGTCGGCACCGGCCTCAAGCGCGGCGCGGATGTGCGCCATGTCGTTTTCGGTGGTGCAGAAAACGACCTTGGGCTGGTCGCCGTGGCCGCGTTGGCGGAGCAGCTTCAAAAATTCCATTCCGCTCATTACGGGCATGTTCCAGTCGAGCAGAACGACGTCGGGCATCTTGTTTTCGCACGCGGTCAGGGCCTCGCGCCCGTCGCCGGCTTCCTCGACCTCGAACTGGAGGGTTTCCAGGATGTGCCGCGCGACTTTGCGGATGACCTTGCTATCGTCGACGATCAAACAACTTTTCATGCTTCACATTCCCGAATGGACAGCCATGGTCATTAAACGGCAAGGGTAACGAAGAGCTTAAGCAACGGCTCGGATTTCCGTGCGCTCGGCGCCCGCAACCAGCCCGGCGACATCGACCAGCAACAGCGGCCCGGTCTCGGTTTCGACCATGCCGAGCGACACTCGTTCCCACCCGCCGGCCATCGCGGCGCGCACTGGCGCCGGTTCGGACAAAGCTTCGATCACGTCCTCGACCAGATCGACGATCAGCGCATAATGGTGGCCGTCGAGCTCGACGACCGCCGCCTCGAGGATAGCGTCGGCGCTTTCGGCCTCGCCCAGCTCGAGCGAGCGGCGGCAATCGACCACGGTCAGAACCCGGCTGCGAAGCGCCGACAGGCCGGCAATGTGCGGCGCGGCGCGCGGCACCGGGATCAAGGTGTCGAGCTCGACCACGCTCTCGACCGCCTCGGCGGCGAACGCGACGCGCTCCCCGGCGATGGTCACGACCAGCAACAATGCGCTCATTTCGCCCCTCCAGCCGATTTCAATGCCAGCAGCAGCCCGGCGCGGTCGTAGCGGTAGATGCTTTGATCCTTCTTGCCCGCGGCGTCCGGCTCGGAGCGCAGCCAGATCGTCTGCCCGGTGGAGTCCACGGTTTCGCTGCCCTGTGCGGCAATGACCAGGTCGGCACTTTCCTCGTCGCCGTCGCCGATCACGCGGTAACCGGCCGCCTCGACGATCGGGCGCAGCATGTGCTGCATCCACTGGTCGTCGCTGGGCAGGCGGCAGACGAGCTGCGGGCCGGCCATCGGCGCGGCGCCGGCATGGTTGGCGAACAACCAGTGGGCGTCGAGCAGTTCGGCCGGTTCGCCACTGATCAGCGACACGCCGGCGACCTCGCCGGGGCGTTCGGCGCGGATGATGTCATTGTCGATCGACGCGAAGTCGATGACCTCGGCAAAGGCATAGCCGATCTCACGCGATCCATCGTTGAGGCGGAACAGGCGGACGGTGTCGCCCGCGAACTCGTCGGGAACGCCCGCAAGCGGAAGGATTGCTTCCCCGACCTGGACGCGGAGCTGGCCGGCGGCCGGCTTGACCGCGCTTGCCGGCACTTCCTCGATCCGGTCGACGAGCGCCAGGCGGACCGCGCGGCGGCCGCCGTCGAGGCCGCGGAACAGCAATATCTCGGTCGCCTTGACCGCCTGGGAGCCCTTCCCTTCGGCAATGCGGGCGGCGCGCTCCTGGGCTTCGAGCTTGACGCCTCCGACGGCGGCAAGGCCGGCCGGGTCGAACAGCAAGATCGGGCTCCCGTCGTCGGCGAGCGTGGTCCCGGCGTAAAGCCCGGTGGCCATCACTGCGGGAGCCGCCGGCTTGACCACCAGCTCCTCATGATCGTGAATCTTGTCGACCGCGAGCGCATAGACATCGCCGCCGGCGGGCCTGAGCACGATCAGTGTGCGGTCCTGCTCGGCGATCGCGCTTGCGACCCCGAGGATGCTGGCGAGGCTGACTTCGGGCACGCGCCGGCCGCGAATGGTCGCGACGCCGGCGCCGCCGACATGCTCGAGCACGACCAATTCGCCATTGGCGCGGACGATCTCGTCGATCGCCGAGCGCGGTATGGCGAAATGCTGGTCGCCGATAGAAACCGTGAGCGCCGGGATGATGGTCAGCGTCAGCGGCACGCGCAGGGTGACGCGAGTCCCCTCCCCCGGTTTGCTGTCGACTTCGACAATGCCGCCGATGCGCTCGATGTTGGAGCGGACCACGTCCATGCCGACGCCGCGGCCTGAAATCGAGGTGACTTCGCGCGCCGTCGACAGCCCGGCCTCGAAAATCAGCGCAAGTCGGTCGCGCGGGCTAAGCTGGGCCGCCGCTTCCTTGTCGATGGTCCCGGCGGCGAGCGCCTTCTCGACCAGCTTGCTGCCGTCGATGCCCCGCCCGTCGTCCTGGATGTCGATCAAAATCTGGTTGCCCGACTGCCGCGCCGAAACGCTCAGCAGCCCGATCTCGCGCTTGCCGGCCTTGAGGCGCTCGGCCGGGAGCTCGACGCCATGATCGACCGAATTGCGGATGATGTGGGTCAGCGGATCGCGGATCATCTCGATCATCTCGCGGTCGAGCTCGACGTCGCCGCCCTCGATATCGACAAGAACCTGCTTGCCGAGCTCGGCCGACAGGTCGCGAACCATGCGCGGCAAGCCCACAAAAAGATTCTCGATCCGCTGCATCCGCGTGCGGGTGATCGCGTCGCGCATATCGGCGATGATCGACGACAGCCGCTCGAACGCGCCGTCGACGGCGACTTCGGCGGTCGCCTCGCGCAAGCGGCGCGCGAGCTCGTTGCGGGCGAGAACCATGTCGGAAACGGTGCTCATCACCCGGTCGAGCAATTCGACCGACAAGCGGATTGTGCGCGGAGCGGCAGCGATTTTGCCGGCGGTTTCGGCGGTGGGCGCGGTGAACGGCGTCGCCGCCCCTTCCGCGCCGGGCTCAAGCGCCTGGATCAACGCGCTGTCGTCGCCTGCGGGCATCTCCTCGCCGGCTTCGATCGCAGCGACCATCTCACCGATCCGGTCGATGATCGCGAGAACTGCGCTGACCAGTGCTCCGTCGGGCGTGCGGTGGCCGGCGCGGACGTCGGCCAGAACGTCCTCGGCGGCGTGGCTAAGCGCCTCGAGCCGCGGGAATTCGAAAAAGCCGCAATTGCCTTTGACCGTGTGGACAAAGCGGAAAATGTTGTCGAGCCGCGCGCGGTCGCCGGGCTCTGCCTCCCAGGCGACGATTTCCCCGCCCAGAGCTTCGAGCATTTCGCGGCATTCGGCGACGAAATCGGTAATCAAATCATCCATCGGCGCGGCTCGCCCCCAAAGCGTCTCGAGGGTGCGCTTATGCCGCGCCAGGAGTTAACGCCGCGTTATCCCTGAACCGGTTCCTGTCTTGGAACGGTCGCGCCAATCAGCAATGTCTCGCTCGACGGGTCGCTGAGGCGGATCGTGCCTCCAGCGTCGGCGGCAAGGCTATGCGAGAGCCAGGCGCCGGCGGCGCGCGGCTCGACTGTGCCGCCGCTGCTGCCGGTCGCCAGCGTCTCGCGCAGCGCCGGGTCGAGGAGGATGCGCAGGCCTTCGGCGCGGATCACCAGCTCGATCTCCTCGTCGCGGCTCTCCGCGCCGACATCGAGCCGGCCGCCGCGCACCAGCGCATCCCCGGCGAGCAAAGCGAGGTTGAGCAGCAGCTTGATCGCGCCCTTGGGCAAGCGGTCGTCGGCCACTGCCCAGGCGACCTCGATCCGCCGCTCGACCCCGAACAAGCCTTCCAGTGCGGCCTTGGCCTCGAACGTGTCAACATTCTCGCCGAAACCGCCGGCGGCGCCGAACGCAAGGCGGAAGAATTTCAGCTTGTTGGCCGAGGCGCGCGCACTGTCCTCGAGCAATTCGAGGCACTTTTCGCGCATTTCGGGATCGTCCTCGTCGGTTAGCAGCTCGATGCCGTTGTTGAGAGCCCCCACCGGGCTCATCAAATCGTGGCACAAACGCGAACAGAGCAGGCTGGCGAGGTCGACCGCATTCATCCACCCGACAATGGGCCGGAGTTTGATTTGAGGCAAGGTTTGCGGGCGGCCATTGAAGACTGCCGCAACAGGCCCATATCCACGCCGAATGGGGGGTGTTCAGACAATCGACGTGCGGCTTGAGCACGGCCACGCCGGCTGGCGGCTCGACCGCGCGCTCGCCGCGGCGGTCCCGACCTTGTCGCGCGAACGTTTGAAGGCCCTGATCCGCGGCGGTTCGCTCACGGCTGGCGGCAGCCTCCTGCGCGACCCGGCGGTCAAAGTGCGCGGCGACGAGACGCTGCGGCTGACAGTCCCGGAGCCGACGCCCGCGCATAACGAAGCGCAGGACATTCCCCTGACGATCGCCTTCGAGGACGAGCATCTCTTGGTCGTGGACAAGCCCGCCGGCCTCGTCGTCCACCCCGCCGCGGGTAATTTCGACGGCACATTGGTCAACGCGCTGATTCACCATTGCGGCGGCAGCCTGTCGGGCATCGGCGGCGTCGCCCGCCCGGGCATCGTCCACCGCATCGACAAGGACACATCGGGCCTGTTGGTGGTCGCCAAGACCGACGTCGCCCACGAGGGGCTCGCCAGACAGTTCGCGGCGCACAAGGTGGCGCGTAAATATCTCGCGATTGTCGACGGCGTTCCGCTGGTGCCCAAGGGGACTGTCGACGCGCCGCTCGCGCGTTCATCCGCCAACCGCAAGAAGATCGCGATCGTCGAGGAAGGACGCGGCAAGCGCGCGGTGACCCATTGGACCAGGCAAGCGGTGCTCGACGCCGCGGCGCTGGTCGAATGTCGGCTGGAGACCGGCCGGACCCATCAAGTGCGGGTCCACATGGCGTCGATCGGCCATCCCTTGCTCGGCGACCAGGTCTACGGCGGCGCGCAAAAGACGCATGGCAAGGTTCTGAACGAGCTGGGTTTTCATCGCCAGGCGCTTCATGCGGCGGAGCTTGGATTCATCCATCCAGTGACCAAAGTCCGTATCGCCATGACGAGCCCAATGCCCGACGACATGCAGGAACTGTTCACTGCCCTTGGTGTATAGGATTGTAACCGCTAAAACCGGCAAAACGGAGAAGTGACGAACACTATGGCCCAGTCGAAAAAGCTCGTCTCGATCCCCGCGTCCGGTGGGGAGGCCGGGCTCAACCGCTATCTCAGCGAGATCAAGAAATTCCCCATCCTCGCCCCCGAGGAGGAGTTCATGCTGGCCAAGCGCTGGCGCGAGCATGGCGACACCGATGCGGCCGCCAAGCTGGTCAATTCGCACCTACGCCTCGTGGCCAAGATCGCCATGGGCTACCGCGGCTACGGCCTTCCCGTCAGCGAGCTGATTTCCGAGGGCAACATCGGGCTGATGCAGGGCGTGAAGAAGTTCGAGCCCGACCGCGGCTTCCGCCTCGCGACCTACGCGATGTGGTGGATCCGCGCGTCGATCCAGGAATTCATCCTGCGCAGCTGGAGCCTGGTTAAAATGGGCACCACCGCGGCGCAGAAGAAATTGTTCTTCAACCTTCGCCGGATGAAGAACCAGATCGACGCGTTCGAGGAGGGCGATCTGAAGCCCGCCGACGTCGCCAAGATCGCCACCGACCTCGGCGTCACCGAGGAAGAAGTGATCTCGATGAACCGCCGCATGGGCCATGGCGGCGACACCAGCCTCAATGCCCCGTTGAAGGGCGATGAGGGCGGGGAAGGCCAGTGGCAGGATTTCCTCGTCGCCACCGACCCGCTTCAGGACGAGATTATGGCGGAAAACGAGGAAAGTCGCGTCCGCCACGACCTGCTGATGGACGCGCTGGAGGGCCTCAACGAGCGCGAGAAGAATATCCTCGTCGAGCGCCGCCTCGCCGACGAGCCCAAGACGCTCGAGGAATTGAGCCAGGTTTACGGGGTCAGCCGCGAACGAATCCGACAGATCGAAGTCCGCGCATTCGAGAAACTGCAGGCGGGCCTGCTGCGGCTGGCGGGCGACAAGAAGCTGCTGCCGGCGACGTAACGCCCGCGATCAGGTCACATCATCGCCAGCGCCTTATTGTCGAAGGCGCTTGCGAACTCTTTGGAAATTTCGACCTTGCGCTCGATCGACGCGATGATCGGGGTTGCGAAGTTCACCCCGGCGATCTTGCTGCAGCTCTGCAGATTGCCAGGGCTGAACACATTGACCTCGAGGATCTTGTCCCCGACGATATCGATGCCGACCAGGAACATGCCGTCGGCAATCAGCTTGGGCCGGATCAGCTCGGCGACGCGAAGCTCGGTTTCGCCAATTTCGACCGCAACCGCCTTGCCGCCCGCGTGAATGTTGCTGCGGATGTCGTCCTTGGCGCTGACCCGCCGCAGCGCCGCATATTTCTTGCCGATCCTCAGCGGCTGCCCATTCATCAGGAACAGCCGGATGTCGCCCTTGGCCGCGGCCGGCACATAGGCCTGTGCGATGACATAACCGTCGCGGGTGATCGCCTCGATCATCTGGTTGAGGTTTGAGGCATTCTCGGCGTCGAGCTTGAACACGCCCGAGCCGCCCGACCCCTGCAGCGGCTTGAGAATGCACTCGCCGCCATGTTTCTTGGCGAACGCCTTCACGTCAGGCGCATGCTTGGTGATCAGCGTTGCCGCGCGGACCGCTTCGGGGAAAGACTGGAAGTACATCTTGTTGACCGCAAGACTGAGGCTGTTGGGATCGTTGAGGACCAGCACGCCGCGCTTGACCGCTTCGCGGCCGAACAAGATGCCTGCTTCCGCCGCCCATGGCTCCGACTGGGCGTCGAGCGACGGATCGCTGCGCAGCCACAGCACGTCGACGTCGGCCATCGCGATTTCCTCGGTCTTGTCGCCGACCGCCTGAATGCCCTTGAAAAACTCGGTGTGGGTCTTGGTCTTTCTCTCGGGCGCCATGCGTGCGTGGATCTGCATGCTGTCGTCGGGCAACATGACGAAATCGCCCGGCGTGATGTAGCAAACGCGGTGCCCGCGCTGGACCGCCTCATGAGCCAGGACGGTGGTCGTGTAGTTCGGAAATTCCTTGGCCATGTCGTTGACGAAAAAGGCGATAAGCATGTTTAAAAGCTACCTTCAGATAAGTTGGGAGAGCGCGACATCGCCGCGCATGCGTTTGATCCTGGCCTGAGCATCGGGCCGCGATAGAAATTCCGGAATCGAGCGCGGCGCCTGCAGCAAGCCGCGCGCGACCAACTCCTCGACCACTGGCACATGCCGAGCCGCGATCTTGCCGTACCAGAATGGGTTAAGGTCGCTGCCCGCCTTCAACAGGTCGAGCACTTGCTTGAACCCGCGCAGATAGATCGCGTCCTTGCTGAACCCGCCCGAACGATAGACTCGCGCAGTGACGTTGAACGCCATGCGCGTCCCGATCCCGTGCGTGCGCAGCAAACGGAACGCGTCGATGAAGCTCGCGCCCAAGACCATTGCGTCGCACCACCACCACGCGGGCGGCGAGCAGTCGCAACCGCGTCGGGGTCAGGCCTCCGACCGCGCATTCGGCAAACACGCCGAGGCCTTCCTGAATGCCTTCGTATCCGGCCAGACCGGTGCGGAAGATCTTGAGCCCCTGGGCATCGCCGTTGACGCAAGTGAGGAGATGGACGCTGACCTCATGCTGGAGCAGCGGATCGAGGCGGGCGCGCGGCATCTTGGTTGATTGCGAGATCATCAGCGTCCGGCCGGACACCATGAGGCCAGCGGGTATGTCCTTGCGGACGACGATTCGGCCGGAGAAATGCGGGTCGTCCTTGCAATAAGCGGCGATCAGGACCTCCGCTGCCTTGCGCACGGTGTCCGCGCCAATGGCATCACCGCGATTACGGTCCGCCGGGACGTTTGCGAGAATGTCGTTCGCGCCGTCCAGAAGTGCCGGCTCGACCGGGTCGTAGACTGTCAACGAGACGTAGCGAAAATCGCGCGTGTTGCGGCACTCCAGCATGGTCAGCTGCTGATCGAGCTCGCGGCGTTTTTCGGCGAACAACCGCTCGAGCACCGGATCCTCGACGCGGCGCAGGTCGATTGCATAAAGCGCGCGCTTGGCAAGGTCGGGATCGACCGTCAGCGGCCGGTAACGAAACAGCGGAATCTTGTCGGCCTTGTCGGCCTTGAATTGCTCGAACGCCTGTTCGGAATTGATCGGCGAGACGCTCAGCAGGAAATCGAAGGAATTGGATATCCGCAGCAATTTGCGATCGACGGAGCGCGCGGCGTCGATGAAGCTGCGGCGGCCGAGCGCACGGTGCGATAAAGGTGCGTCGGAGGAGATTTCGGTCAGAAATGCGTGCGCCGCCTGCAGCAGCGCATCGAACACCGCGATCTCCAGCTCGTGCAAAAGCTGCGGATAGACCGCTTCCTGGCCTGGCACGCGATAAATTTGCGGAAGCCCGAGCGAGATATGCGAAACGAACGGGAGGCGCGCGACGAGCGCCTCGACACCCGGCTCGAACCACGCGTCGGCAACCGGCTCGACGCAGCACGAGCGAAGGTCAATCTCGATCTTCTCGAGCGCCTCCGTCAGCCGTTTCGCGGCGGCCTGCGCGGGTAGGTCGTCGGATGCGCTGAGCCGCGCCGTAAAGGCTTCCAGACGGGGTTGCTGGCGATCGAGCGAATGGTCGCGGGGAAGATCGTAAAGCGACACCAGCAACAGCCGCTGGTGAGCGGCGTGAGCGGCCGTCGCGATCGCCTCGACCGCATCGAGCGCATCCGCGGCGCTGTCCGCGCGCCACAGCACATAGCTTGAGCTTGTCGCGGTGACTCGGGCGGCGAGGCTTCGACTTCTCCGACTGCTGGTTGAGGATCACGAATGGCAGCGCTCGGTCGACGTGGGCCCTGCCGCCGCCGACAAATGCCTGCCGCGACGGCCAGGCGCTTGCTAGCCCTGCTGCTTGCACTTTGTCGTCGTCCGGTTCCGTCAGTCTATCCGCCATCGATGAGTTCGCGCGCGGCCATTGTCACATGATCGATGAAGCCGCGCATGTGCCTCAGCCCATCGCGATCGGGCTCGCCCGTCCATTCGTCCATGTAGAATTTCTTGAACTCGATCGCGATCGCGCACGCTTGGCCAGGGTAGCGCTGGTGAACGAAGCGCGTCAGCTCGCCCTTGCCCTGGAACGCGATATTCTCGCGCACGTCGAGGTGACGCCCGCCAAAGTCGTAGGCGCGCATCGCGTCCATCAGCGGCTCGAGCAGCCACGCCCATTGCTCGCGCGGCATCGAGAAGGTTCCGATGTTGATTTCGGGCGTCTTCTCGGGATCGGCGGGGGGAGCGTCGAGACCGTCACGGCGGTGATTATAGCTGTGGACGTCAAGCAGCACGAACTGCGGATGGTCCCCGGCAACATCGTCTAGAAGCGCGGCGACCGCAGCGTAAAAGCGGCGGTGATAATCGAGCGAACGTTCCGCGATCGCGTTGTCGATCTCTCCATTCCACACCTTGAGGCCCCAGGATTGCTCGGGCGTCCGGTAAACGGCGGTCGCGGCTTCCCGGTTGAGGTCGGCCTCGAACCGCGACCTATGCGCAATGATGTGCGTGGGGACGCCGGCGATCGCCTGACCGGTGAACGGATCCTCCTCGCGCAGCCGGTCGGCCTCGGACAGCGCCATCGCCGCCGCGACTTCGGGGCGCAGGCCATGCCCGTCGTGAATAGCCGCGGCCGCGACCGGTCCTTCGCCGCGCTGCAGCGTCCACCAGATATCGTCGAACAGATCCTGTCTCCCAGCCACCGCACGAAGCTGTGCGTCGCATTGCTAACCGCCGGGAGCGTCAAGGGTTGCCGCATAGCCGGTGCGGCGCTCGATAGTGCGTTGCCGCGCACTATGGTATTTCGCCGCGCGAAAGGAGCATGCCCATGCAATCGTCAATACAAACCCGCCGCTTCGACAGCCCCGACGACCGGCTCGACATGAAAGAAGCCGGCGGCATTTCCATCCTCAAGATGCAGGGCGGTACGACCGGCATGCATGCGGTGTTCGAGCCCGGATGGACCTGGGAAAAGGACGAGAAGCCGCTGCTCGGATCGCCCGCCTCCTGCCCGATGGACCACACCGGCTATTGCATCTCCGGCAACCTCGTCGTGCGCATGGTCGACACGGACACCGAAACCCGCATCACCGCGGGCGATTTCTTCGAAATTCCGGCCGGGCACGATGCCTATGTCGATGGTTCGGAGCGGGTCGAGCTGATCCTGTTCGCGCCTCCCGAACACGCGCACTAAACCGAGCGCAAAATCGTCCGCTCAATGCCAGTCGGCGTCGGCGGCGGGCGTGAGTTCTTTGGCCGCCTTGACGACGTCCCCGAGGTCGACCGGCTTATCATATGGGTCCTCGTCGAGCTCGGTGACGCGGTTGAGCCGCTGCTGCCAGCGATGCAGCGCCTGGACGTAAGGCAGGAACGGCTTGCGCATCAGCGTGCCGCCGGGCAGCTCCTCGACATCGGCGATCCCCATGTGCAGCCACTCGCCGGTGTGCCAGTCAGTCATGTCGACCGCCGGGAACAGGCAGATGCCGTGCAGGTCGACGCCGCGGTTGACCGCCGCCAGGCACTCGCTGACCATGTCGTTGAGCCAGTCTGGGCGGCCGCCGTGAAGGCCGGAAGTCTCCGCCACCAGGCACGGCCGGCGATATTTGTCCCACGTCTCCCACACCAGGTCGGCGACCGGGCGGATGCGGTCGTCGCCAGGCTCGAGCGGAACATTGGGCTTGCCGCCGCCGGCATATTCCATCTGCCCGAAGCTGTAATTGTTCACGCCGAGGATATCGATCAGCTCCGCGCTGCCGCCATATTCGGGGTGCTTGAGGCCGGAAATGATGTCCCAGGCGAGATAGGCGTCGTCATAGGCTTCGCGGTTCGCGGCTTCCGCCCATTCGGGACGGTCGCGCGGCGGAACCACCCAGATCAGCGGATCGATGTGGACGAACCGCGCGTCGGGCAAGATCTGCCGGATCGCCTTGCACGCGGCGATGTCGGCGCGCGCGAGCATTGTCGTGAAGCGGCGGCGCTCGTCGCGGCTTTTGCCGAACGGCGCGCACCACGCCCATTCGCCGCCCATATAGCCCCAGAAGGTCGGCTCGTTGATCGGCGTGATGAACAGTGGCCCATGATGCGCGCGCTCTGAAACATATCGCGCGGCCGCGCTGGCATAAGCCGCGAAGCGCGTGACGAACTCCTCCGAATATGGATTGAGATCGTCGGGATAGCCGTAATGGCACAGGTCCCAGATCGGCAGGATGTTGTGGCGGCGCTGCGCGGCCAGAAACGGATCGATCGCCGAGAAATCATATTCCCCGCCGCCCTTGTCGACCAGCGGCCACGGGATGCCCTCGCGGGCGACGGCGATGCCAAGGGGGCGCAGGAACGCATAATCCTCGTCGGCGTGCTGGTAATGCTGCAGCTCGGCATTGAGGTCGCGGCGGCGCTTGTCCTCGCCCCAGCGAAATGTCGAGCATTCGAAACCCGACAGGAAAAAGGTCGGGAACAGGCCATCGCGTTTCGCCATCATGGACTTACGCGCCAGCCGCGCTTGTGTTGCGCACTAGCTGCTTGGTCCAGGAGGCCAGGACGAGATAAGTAGGGCGCCGGCGTAACTCTGAGAGCGTTAGCGCGCCTTCAATTCTTTTCGCGTAAATGCGTGGCCCGGAGGTCGCTGGTGGGTTTTGCAAAGCTGCTAATCGCGTGGGCGCTGTCGTTGGCCGTCTATGCCGCACTGATCCAGGGCTGGTACGCCGCTCAGGGAAAGGCGACGAGCGGCTTCGGCCAAGGCGTCGGCGAAGGCTTTCTCGGCCTTGGAATCCTGCTCGCCATTCCGACTTTCCTGTTCGCGCTTGTCATCGGCTGGCCTGTCGTATCGTGGCTGTCCAACCTGCGTCCCGCCTTACTCATTGCGCTGGTCGCGCCCGCGACCTTGGCGTTGATCATGTGGCTTCTGTCCGCGCTCATGCTGCCCGATGGCTGGCGCGGCGCCGGACACGCCCTGATCGGTTATGCCGCAGTGCTCGGCTTCGTCTGGGCCTGCCTCAACCTGACCGCCACGCCCGGCAAGTAAGCGACTAAGCCCGCAGCGGCTCCGGCCGGCAGTGGCCGCACGACCGCTAATGAAGGCGCGCTCCCGGACGTCGGCGATTGCGTCATCGCATCGGCTCAGACGGCTGGTGTGTTGTCCAGTGCCCAGCTGCAGCAGGCGATGAGGAGCACGAAAAGCAGGGCCAGCGAACTCCCGAGCATGACCAGCGTGGCCATACTGGCTGTTAGAAGCAGGTAGACCAGGCCAGCGAGAATTAGCGCGCCAATCGCGGCGGTTTTGAGCGTTCCGCGCGGGTCCGGACTGGCGGAAACTGCCTTGATCTCTTCGATGTGAGTTAGCGGCACGCTGCGCAGCAAGGCGGCACTGATGACCGCCTTCGGGATCGGGTTGTTGAACACACAGCCGACCAGCGCCCCTTCCCGCCACGCGACCCTGGCTACCGTCGGCTCGGGCATCTCGGGAAGCTCAACCTCGATGACGTCGCCAGGTGCGAGGTTTGCTTCAGCTTCCAGGAGCGTGCCTGTCCTCGAAAGGTCCTGGATGACCACGCTCGACTGGCAGGGGACCATCACAGTGCCGAGCGTCAATCGAAAACGAGGAGCGCCGCGGCGCTCGCTGGGCGGTTCAACGACGAGTTCAAAATGGGCGAGAAGTGACATCAGGCGGTCCCCTCAAACTGCTGCGCGCGCGCGCGAAACAGCTTTCTCTGGTGTTCCATGTCTTGCTGCACGCGTCGCCCGATCTTGAAGTTAAGGATCATAGTTAGCGCGAGACTCAGTCCGCACCCGGCGCCGATGAAGTAAAACCACGTCCGCAGTTGACTCGCGAAGTCATGTTCGGAGCCTAGTCGCAGCATGCTGACCGCAAGGAAGACCACGCTTCCTAGAACGAAGCCGATGGCAAGTGCTCTCAAAAGGCCGAACGGTCCGTAGGACATTGCCGAGATTTGGGGAATCCGTGTCATGCGAAGCTTGGCCAACGTAGCGCCTCCTGCACTTAACTGAGGAGAGCTTAAGTGGCCGGAGCAAGGCGTCGACAACCTGCGTAAGTGTAAAAAATAGCTAGAATTAGGGAACAATTCCAACAGCGCTGCGGATCCTTAAACGGGGGCCGGCCTCCGCCCTCCAACCGCAAAAATGCGGCCGTTCGGCCCTCCACCCGCGCCGCGAACTCGGGCCGCGTCTTGCCAAGCGCGCGATTCCGTCCGACGCTGCAAACACGAAAGCGCGCCGAAGCGCCTTTTGAGCGACTCGCGCGCCCGTGAACCGGACGAGGGAGAAACGCATATGTCGGACATTGTGGCTGGAGCGGGCAAAGGGACTCGAGTGATCGCGCTGGTGGGACCCGCCGGCGCAGGAAAGACTAGCCTGGCCGAAGCGATGTTGTTCGCCGCCGGCGCCACTGACAGGATGGGCTCGACCGCCAACGGATCGAGCATCGGCGATTCGAGCCCCGAGGCGCGCGCGCGCGGCGGCTCGACCGAGCTCAACTTGATGCATTTCGATTATCTCGGCGACAGTTTCGCGATCCTCGATTGCCCCGGCTCGATCGGTTTCGCCGCCGACGGGCTGCGCGCGCTGGCCATCGCCGATATCGCGATCGTCGTGGTCGATCCCGACCCGGCCCGCGCGCCGCTCGCCGCCCCCGCCCTGCGCGCGCTCGACGAGCTCGGCATTCCGCACCTCATCTTCGTCAATCGCATCGACCAGGCCCATGGCCGCATCCGCGACCTCCTGTCCGCGCTCCAGCCGCTGTCGGTTTCTCCACTGCTGGCGAGGCAAATACCTATCCACGACGGCGACAAGATCTCCGGCTTCGTCGACCTCGCTCTCGAATATGCGTTCAAATATCGCGCCGGCCAGGAAAGCGAGCGGATCGACATCCCCGCCGAGCTGCAGGAGCGCGAGGCCGAGGCCCGCACGCATATGCTCGAACAGCTCGCCGACCATGACGATGAACTGCTCGAGCAATTGCTGATGGACGAGACCCCGAGCCGCGAGAAAGTTCTTCAGGATCTCGCTCGCGAGACTGGTGAAAGCCTTGCCGTGCCGATGCTGTTCGGATCGGCGATCAGTAGCTGGGGCGTGCGCCGGCTGCTCAAGGCGATCCGCCATGAGGCCCCTGCAGCGTCCGCCGCCGCCGCGCGGCTAGACGTCGGCGACCCGGCGATGTTCGTGTTCAAGATCGCCCACGGCCCGGTCGGCCGGCTCGCTTATGCGCGCGTGCTCGGCGGAACGATCGACGAAGGCAGCGACCTCAAGACCGCTGACGGCGGCCATGCGCGGCTGGGCGCGTTGTTCCACGTCCAGGGCGAGAAGACCCAGAAGATCGCGCAGGCTTCTGCCGGCGACGTCGTCGCGGTCGCCAAGGTCGATGTGATGAAGGCCGGGCAGTGGGCCGGCCCGGGCAAGCTCCCGCCCCCGATCGAGGTCGAAATGCCGGCGCGCAACTGTTCGTTCGCAATCGAACCCGCGGACCGCAAGGACGACGTCAAACTGTCGGGAGCTCTCCAGCGCCTGCTCGACGAGGATGCCGCACTGATCCTCGAGCATGACGAGGCGAGCCATGAAATGCGGCTGAAAGGAGTCAACGACGAGCATCTCAACACCGTGCTGGCGCGTCTCAAGCGCAGATATGGCGTCGAGGTCGCAAGCCATTCGCCGACCATCGGATATCGCGAATCGATCCGCGGCACGGTCACTCAGAAAGGCCGTCACAAGAAGCAGTCCGGCGGCCACGGCCAGTTCGGCGACGTGATCATCGAAGTGAAGCCGGCCGCGCGCGGCGAAGGTTTCCGCTTCGAGGAGAAAATCCACGGCGGCGCGATCCCCAAGCAATGGATCCCCGCGGTCGAGCAAGGCGTGCGCGACGCGATGGCCAAGGGCCCGCTGGGTTTCCCGGTCGTCGACTGCGCGGTGACGCTGATCGACGGCAGCTATCACAGCGTCGATTCGTCGGAGCTCGCGTTCCGTCTCGCCGGTCGCCTGGCGATGCAGGAAGCGCTCGCCGCGGCCCAGCCGCATCTGCTCGAGCCGATGCACAAATTGACCGTGGTGTGCCCGTCGAGCGCGACGAGCCGGATTACTTCGCGCGATTGCAGGTCGGCGCGGCCAGATGCTCGGCATGGGGCCGCGCGACGGCTGGAACGGTTGGGACCGCATCGAGGCGCTGCTTCCGGAAGCCGAGCTGAGCGGGCTCGAGGCCGAGCTTCGCTCGCAAAGCCACGGCCTTGCCACTTACGAAGCCGAGTTCGATCACCTCGCCGAATTGAACGGCACGCTGGCCGACAAGGTGGTGCAGCGAAAGGTGCCGGAGCCGGCCTAGGCGTTCGAGGTTGGCGGCTGGTCCGTGCGCCCCTAACGAGCCACACGATGAAGCACTGGTTCAAGGACCGGCATTTTCGTTCGCTGCTCAAGAACAGCGGCTATCTCGCGAGCTCGCGCGCGGTAGCCGCGGTGTGCTCGCTGGCGACCCTGGCCTTTGCCGGGCGCGGGCTGGGCGTGATCCTGTTCGGGACGCTGATCCTGATCACCAGCTACACCCGCGCCGCGAGCGGGATCGCCAAGTTCCAGTCGTGGCAATTGGTCGTCCGCTACGGCGGCCAGGGCCTCGCCGCCGGGGACGCGCAGCCGTTCCGCACGTCGACCGGCTTCGCTCTGGCGCTCGACGTCCTCAGCGGCATCGGCGGGATGATTCTCGCCGTGATGCTGCTGCCGCTGATCGCCGGATGGATCGGGATCGGCGGCGAATATCTGTGGCTGGCGGTGATTTATTGCACGCTGCTGCCGACGATGGGCGCGGCGACGCCCGAGCGGCGTCCTCCGCACGCTCGACCGGTTCGACCTGATCAGCTGGGCCGGCACGATTACCCCGATCACCCGCGCGATCCTGGCCGGCGGCGCCTTCGCTATGGGAGCGACGCTGCCGGTCTACGTCGCCATCTGGTACGTAACCGATCTCGCCGGCGACCTGCTGACCTGGGCACTGGCATGGCGCGAGTTGAAGCAGCGCGAGCTGCACAAGGGCATCCGCCCGACGCTAAAGCCGACGGGCCTCGAGGGCGCGTGGCGCTTCGCGATTAACATCAACCTCGCGGTCGGGCTGGCGACCGTGTGGGGGCCGGTGGCGCGGCTAGTCGTCGGCGGCCTGCTCGGCCCGGCCGGAGCGGCGCTGTTCCGGATTGCCTCGAGCCTGGCCGACAGCGCGCAGAAACCCGCCGACCTGCTCGCCAAAGCCTTCTATCCCGAAGTCGTCCGCATGGACCTCGCCTCCAAGAAACCGTGGAAACTGATGCTTCGCGGAGCGGCGCTCGCGGGGATCGCCGCCGTCGCGGCGATCGTGGTGCTGCTGGTCGCGGGCAAGCCATTGCTGAGCCTGCTTGTTCGGTGAGGAATTCCTCGGTGCTTATGCGCCGCTCGTCGTGCTGATGATGGTGCCCCTGCTCGGCGTGCTCAGCTTCCCGCTCGGGCCGATGCTTTACGCGCTCGGCCGCTCGGACGGCCCGCTCAAGGCCAAGCTGATCGGCAGCGTGGTGTTCTTCGGATCGATCGCGCCCTTGTCGTGGCGCTGGGGCGTGATCGGCGCCGCGGTGGCGTTCGTGCTTGGGCAAACGGCCAATGTCGCGGCGATGATGATCCAGCTGCGGCGCGAGCACCGCCGGGTGCGCGCGCGTTGAGCAAGCAGCCGCGCGTCTGGCTGCTGCTCGGCCATCGCCGCGGCGACAACGGCCAATTGCTCGCGCTGGGCGAGGCGCTTGGCGTGCCGTTCGAGACGCGCACCATCCACTACAACTGGCAGGCGCGGCTGCGGATGAAATTGTCCCGCATCGGCATCGGCCACGTAACCCGCGACAGCCGGCGCTGGCTGAAGCCGCCGTGGCCCGACCTTGTCATCGGCATCGGCCGGAGATCGGTCCCGGTCGCGCGCTGGATTCAGGGCCGGAGTGGCGGATCGGCGCGCATCGTTCGCCTCGGTCACCCGCGCGCCCCGAGCAGGCTGTTCGACGTGGTCATCACCACCCCGCAATATCCGGTCGCGCCGGAGGAAAACGTGATTACCTTGCCACTGGCGATGAATCGCTTCCGCAAGCCGCCGGCCGCAACGCCGGATGAGCAGGCGTGGCTGGACGCGCACCCGCGGCCGCACCTTCTGCTGTCGCTTGGCGGAACCGCGCCGATGTGGCGGCTCGACATGGGCGCGCTGCGAGAGGCGGCGGCGCAGCCTTGCGCAGCGCGCCGAGAGTGAGGGCGGGACCCTGATCGTCGTCAGCAGCCCGCGAACCCCGCTGGAGGCATGGACCGCGGTGCACGAGAGGGCGCCCACCGCCGCCTGCGTCGACCGCGAGGTGCGCTACGCGGTGCTGCTCGCCGACGCCGACGCCCATTTCGTCACCGCCGACAGCGTGTCGATGATTTCCGAAGCAATAATGACGGGCAAGCCGGTCGGCCTGATTGCGGTCGAGCCCGGACTCGCGCGGGCGACGCAAACTTGGCAATCGCGATCCGGCGAAGACGAAGCTGCGCGACCCGCGGCGTTTCTGGTCTGCGGTCCAGGAACGCGGCCTCGCGGGCACGGTCGATGAGCCCAGAAGCGGCGAGGTCGAGGATCCGGTGGCGACCGCGGTCGCGGCGGTGCGCGGACGCCTAGGCAGCCTGTTCGAATAATTCCCAGCCGCGATAGCGGTCGATCAGTTCGAAACTGTCGTGGCGGATGTGGTTGGCGGCCATTTCCGCGACCAGCTCGTCCTTGCCGAGGACACCGCTGTCGACCATTTCGGCGAGCAGCGAAAAGACGAACGCTTCCTGGTTGCGGTCGGGATGCGGCTGATAGCGGCGGTTGACCAGCCGCCGCAGGATATCGATCGGGCCGCGCTCGCGCAGCGTGTAATCGACCGGAAGCCCGGTCCGCCACGGCTGCGTGCGGCGCTTGGTGGTGTGGAGGATCTTGGTCGCCGGCGTGAGCTTGTCGAAGCTGTTCCACTCAGGCTCGAGCAGGCCGATGCTCGTCGCGCGGCTCGCGCTTCAATTCGATCCAGTCGACATAGTCGAAACGGTGCGCGAACAGATCGTCGAGATCGCGGTCGAAATCCCAATGCTTGAGCTTGGCGCAATCGAGCAGCAGCACCGACGTCGCGATATAGTCCGCCTGACCGTTGTGGCCCGGGCGCGGCACCGCCCAGATCGGCTTGTCGCCGAGGTCGCGGCGGAACAGCTCGGCGACGTCGCCGACGCCGAAGCAATCCGGGTCGGTGACGACCGCGCGCCGCTTTGAACTTCATCAGGCTCGGCGGCGCAAATCGCAGCGGGGTGAAGCTTTGCAGATCGTCCGGGTCCCAATCGCGGACGTGGCCGGCGCGAAGGATCGACTGGCCGGAACGCATCAGGCGTGGGAAACTCTCGGCGGCGATAATCTTGACGTCGAAGCTGTCGGGCGAAGCGCTCTGCCGCTTGTAGCTGAACGCCGAAATGCGCGCGCCGAGCATCTGCCGCGCATTGGCCTGGATGAACACCGTATCCGTCACAGCGACGCTTCCTCGAAGCCCCGCGCCTTCACCAGCCGGTCGATTTCGACCAGCGTCGTTAGCAGGCTTTCCATTCGGTCGAGCGGCCACGCGTTGGGGCCGTCGGACAGCGCATTGGCCGGGTCGGGATGGGTTTCCATGAACAGGCCGGCGACACCGGTCGCGACCGCGGCGCGGGCGAGCACCGGGACATGTTCGCGCTGGCCGCCGGAGCTGGTCCCCTGCCCGCCCGGCAGCTGGACGCTGTGGGTCGCGTCGAACACCACCGGGCAGCCGGTTTCGCGCATGATCGCGAGCCCGCGCATGTCGCTGACGAGGTTGTTGTAGCCGAACGAAACCCCGCGCTCGCAGACCATGATCGTGTCTTCGTTGACGCCCGCGTCGGCCGCGGCGGCGCGTGCCTTGTCGACGACATTCTTCATGTCGTGCGGGGCCATGAACTGGCCCTTCTTGATGTTCACCGGCTTGCCTGAGGCGGCCACCGCATGGATGAAATCTGTCTGGCGGGCGAGGAACGCGGGCGTCTGCAGCACGTCGACCACTTCGGAAACCGGCCCGACCTGCGGAATGTCGTGGACGTCGGTCAGGATCGGGCAGCCGAGCGCATCGCGCACTTTTTCGAGGATGCGCAGGCCCTCGTCCATGCCCGGGCCGCGGAAGCTAGTGCCGCTGCTGCGGTTGGCCTTGTCGAACGAGGATTTGAAGATGAACAATATGCCGAGCTTGTCGGTGATCGCCTTGAGCCGCTCGGCGGTGCGCAGCTGAAGCTCCTCGCTTTCGACCACGCACGGGCCGGCGATGAGGAACAAGGGCTGGTCGAGCCCGACGGTGCGGCCAAGGAGTTGCATTGCGCCTATTTAGGCGAGCCCGTCGACAACTGCCACCGGGCGCCAGTCGCCAAGTCCGTGCTGCGCGGCGAAATCGTCGGGAAACGGCTCGCCGGCATGGATTCCACCCGCGACATAGACGCAGTCGATGCCGAAGCGCGCCGCGCCGAGAATGTCGGTGCGCAGCGCGTCGCCGACCGCGAGCACGGCCTCGCGCGGAGGGTTGCCCGCAAGGTACAGCGCATGTTCGTATATCGCGGGATGTGGCTTGCCATACCATTCGACCTCGCCGCCGATTGCTTCATATTCGTCGGCAATCGCCCCCGCACAAGCCTCGGCCACGCCGCCGCGCATCACCAGCCGGTCGGGATTGAGGCAATGGAAGACCACGCCGCGCGACTTCCACCGTTCCAAATCGGCGGCATAGTCGCGCGGCGTCGGGCCGCGCCGGCTCAAGCCCGGTGCAGGCGAGGTCGGTGAAATCGTCCCCCGCAGCGATCCGCACGCTGCGCCCTTCGAGCACCGCGCGGTCGCCGGCTGTGCCGAGAAAGCCGACGGGTCGCTCCAGCGCATTCAGCGCGGCGATCCCCGCCTCGCCGCTGGTGGCGATGCCGTCCCAGCAGTCGCGCGGAAGCCCGATGCGGCCCAGCTGCGCCTCGACTGCGTCGGCCGTGCGCGGAGCGTTCGTGACGAGGATCACCTTGCGCCCGTCCTCGCGCCAATCCGCCAGCCGCTCGGCCGCATTCGGGTAGAGCTGCACGCCGTCGTGGACCACGCCCCAGACGTCGCACAGGATCACGCGATATCTGGCGTCGAGCCCGTCCCAAAAGCTCATTCGAGCCCGGCCTCGATCAGCGCCTGCTCGATCGGCGCGACATCCTCAGGATTGTTGAGCTCGCGCAGCGCGAACGGCGGCGTCGCGACGTCTACGATCGCAATCGGGATGCCGGCGGCGAGGAAGCGCAATTGCTCCAGACCCTCAAGGGTTTCGAGCTCGCTGACCGGGGTCGCGACGTAGCGTTCGAGCGCTTCCGGACGGTAGGCGTAAACGCCGATGTGCAGGCGGACCGGTGACATCTTTCGGTCCAGCGTGCCGGCAGGCAGATAGGGGATCAGCCGCTTCGAAAAATACAGCGCATGGCCCTCGGCATCGGTGACGACGCTGGTGCCCCCGACGCGGCCCGGCTGCCTCCTCGGCCTGGAGCGCGCGGACTTCATCGCTGCGCAATCGCAATGCCGGCGTCGCGACCAGCGAATCTCGGTCGCTCGCCATGCGCGCGATCAGCGCCTCGACGAAGCCGGGCGGAGTCAGCAGCGCGTCGCCCTGGAAGTTGATCACCAGGTCGGGATCGCCGAAGCTGGCGCGAGCGCCTCGGCGCAGCGCTCGGTGCCGTTGCGGCATTCCGGCGATGTCATGATCACCTGCGCGCCGAAGCCTGCGCAGCATGCGGGCAATGCGCTCGTCGTCGGTGACCACCGCGACCGCGGTCGACGCCGGATATGCGCGAAGCGGCCTCGAAGCTGCGCTGGATCAGCGGCTTGGCCACGCCGCCTGCGCCCTTCAGCTCAACCAGCGGTTTGCCCGGGTAGCGCGTCGACTGGAAGCGCGCCGGGATCAGGATCGTCGCGCTCATCTGGCCGATGGGCAGTCGTGGATGTGGAGCACCCCGACCGGCTTGCCCTCGTCGACCACGAACAGCGTGGTGATGCGATGCGCGTCGAACAGGGTCAGCGCTTCATCGACCAGAGTGTCGGGCGCGACCACCTTGGGATCGGCGGTCATGAACTCGTGCGCGACATGGTCGAGCCCGCGCTCGATATTGCGCCGCAGGTCGCCGTCGGTGATCACCCCGGCAAGCGCGCCGCTGTCGTCGACGACGCCGACCACGCCAAGCCGCTTGGCCGACATTTCCATCACCGCATCGTGCATCGAAGCGTCGGCGCGGGTCAGCGGCATTGCGTCACCGCCATGCATCAGGCGGCTGACGGGTTTGAGCCTCGCGCCGAGCGCTCCGCCTGGGTGCAGCCGGCCGAAATCGGTGCGGGTGAAGCCGCGCCCGCGCATCACGCACATCGCCAGCGCATCGCCCAATGCCAGGGTCATCGTCGTCGAGGTTGTCGGAGCGACGGATTCGGGGCCGACTTCCTGCCAGTGTGGCAATATCAGCGGCGCCGCGGCGGCCTCGGCGAGCATCGATCCCTTGTTGCCGGTGATCGCGACGACCGGGATGCCGACGCGCGCGAAATGGTCGATCACCGGATCGAGTTCGGCGGTCTCCCCGCTTTGCGAGATGAGGATCGCGACATCGCCCTCCGCCGCCATTCCAAGGTCGCCGTGGATCGCTTCGGCGAGATGGAGAAAGATGGCGGTGGTGCCGGTCGATGCAAAGGTCGCTGCGATCTTGCGCCCGACATGGCCCGATTTGCCGAGCCCGCCGACGATCAGCTTGCCGTCGCAGCCAAGGATCAGCGCGACCGCTCGCTCGAACGCCTCGCCGAGGCTGTCCGCCAGAGCATCGAGCGCACGCGCTTCGTCGTGAAGGATCTCGCGTCCGAAACTGAGGACGCTGTCCGCGCTCATCAGGCGAGCTTTGGCCGCGCCGGTTTGGGCTCGCCCGGCTCAGCTGCCGGCGGCGGTTCGCCAGCTGAAATCACTTGCGCCGCGACGAGGTCGCCGACGACGTTGAGCGTCGTCCGGCACATGTCGAGGAAGCGGTCGACGCCGAGCACCAAAGCGATCGCCTGCGGGTCGATCCCGACCATCGCCAGGATTAGCGCGACCACCGGCAGGGACCCCGCGGGGACGCCCGCCGTGCCAATGCCGCCAAGGATGCAGACGAGCATGACCATGATCTGCTGCCCGAGCGACAGCTCGAGCCCGAAGAATTGCGCGAGGAACAGCACCGTCACGCCCTCGAACATCGCGGTGCCGTTCTGGTTGGCGGTCGCGCCAACGGTCAGCACGAAGCGCGACACGCGCTGCGGAAGCTTGAGCTTCTGGTCGGCGACCCGCAGCGACGTCGGCAAAGTGGCGTTGGACGAGGCGGTCGAAAAGGCCATCAGACTGGCCTCCTGCGTCTCGCGGAAGAAAGTGATCGGGTTCTTCTTCCCCAGCGTCGCAAGCAGCAGCGGGAACACCAGAAACATCTGCACCGCGAGCGCGAGCACGACCACCCCGACATAGGCCGAGAGCCGTATCAGCAGGTCCCATCCGAACAGCGCGGCAAGGTTGAACATGAAGCAGGCGACCGCGATCGGGGCGAGCTTGATGACGATCATGATCAGCCGCATCGTGACGTCGAATATGCCTTCGAAACCGCGCTGGAGGATGCGGCTATTGGGCGTGTCGGTGAGCAGCAGGCCGATGCCGAAGAACAGCGCGAAGAACATCACCGAGATGATCGCGCTGTTGGAGCCCATGGCCTCGATAAGGTTGTTGGGAATGATGCTGACGAACGCGTCGATGCCCGACGGCTGTTCGGCGCCCGCCTTGACGATCTCGCCCGCCCGCCCCGCGGACTCTGCAAGCATCGAATCGGCCGCGGCGCGGTCGACGCCGGCGCCGGGCTTGAGCAAATTGACCAGCAGCAGGCTGACCGCGACCGCGATCGAGGACACCACCACAGTGTAGACGAGCGTTCGGATGCCGATGCGCTTGAGCGAGCGGACCTCGCCCATTTCTGAAATGCCGACCACCAGCGCCGAAAACAGCAGCGGGATCACCAGCATGAACAGCAGGCGCAGGAAGATCTGGCCGACCGGTTGGGTGACGTAGGTGGTCAGATATTCGACCCACGCAGCGTCGCGCTGGGTCGCGTAGACGATCAGGCCGGCGATGAGGCCGACGAGGAAGCCGATCAGCATCTGCCATTGCAGCTCGAGGCCGCGCTTCTTGACCTGCTCCGCCATCGCTACTCCCCTGCTCACTCCAGCGCCAAGGCTTTGCGTTGGCCGCGCCAAAGGTCAAGCGAGCGTGAGGGCGGCCAGTTCCTTGACCAGCTTGGCGGCGAGCGTCGCGGTCATGTCGTTGATGTCCCGCGACGGATTATATTCGACGACGTCCGCGCCGACGATCGGTGCGCCGACGCGGGTCAGCACGCCGAGAATGTCGCGGGTCGAAAGCCCGCCCGGCTCGGGATGCGACACGCCCGGCGCGAAAGCCGGGTCGAGCGCATCGAGGTCGATGCTGATGTACAGCGGCGCCGCCGGGATCGGCACCCGATCGGGGGCAAAATTGCGCATTTCGATCGTCTCGATGCCGAAGCGCTCCGCCTGCTCGCGGCAATGGGCGTTGGCGGTACGGATGCCGACCTGGACCAGGCGCCGGGCAAGGCCGCGCTCCATGATCCGCGCGAACGGCGAGGCGTGGCTCAAGGGGTCGCCTTCGAAATTGTCGTAAATGTCGGGATGGGCGTCGAAGTGGAGAATGTTGAGCGGGCCGTGGACCGCGGCGAGGCCGGCGACGATGGGGAAGCTGACCATATGGTCGCCGCCGAGGAAAATCGGCACCGCGGTCCCGTGCGCCGCTTCGCTCGCCGCCGCCACAATGCGATCGAAATCGCCGGCGTCTTCCGCCAGCGTCAGGTCGCCGGCGTCCTCGAACACAAGCTCGAAGCCGTTCTCACAGGCCAGGTTGCTGTGGTCGGAAGCAAGCGCGGCGCGAATTGCGGCCGGCGCCGCCGCGGCCCCGCGGAGGAACGAGCTGTGCCTGTCGGTCGGCAGCCCGATCAGCCGCACCGCGGGTTTTTCGTGGCTTGGCTGGCCGGCGCTCATTTGCGCCCTCTTGCACGCCGCCGCGCACTAGGCCAGCAGCCGCGCAACATGTCCCTCGACTTCACCCAGGCGACCGGCGGGCGGCGCCGCCCCGGCGCCCGCGAGATGACCGTCATGCTCGCCGGGCTGATGGCGCTCAACGCGATCGCCATCGACGCGATGATCCCGGCCTTGCCGGCAATCGGCCAGTCGCTCGGGGTCGCCGAGGAGAACGACCGCCAGCTGGTCATCGTCGCCTACATGCTTGGCTTCGGCGTCACCCAGCTGGTCTGGGGCCCGCTGGCCGACCGCTTCGGGCGCAAGCCGATACTGGCCGCCGGCATCGCGCTTTACGCGGCCTTCGCGCTGATGTGCGCATTCGCCGGCAGCTTCGCGCTGCTGATCGCCGGGCGCGCGGCGATGGGCGCGTCGGCGGCGGTGACCCGCGTGCTGGTCGTCGCCATGGTCCGCGACCTGTTCGAAGGCGAAGCGATGGCGCGGGTGATGAGCCTGGTGTTCATGATCTTCATGCTCGTGCCGGTGCTCGCGCCGAGCATCGGCCAGGCGATCCTGCTGGTCGCCCCGTGGCCGGCGATCTTCGTCCTGCTCGCCGTCTACGGGCTGGTCATGCTTGGCTGGTCGTGGGTACGGCTGCCGGAAACGCTGCAGGCCCGAATACCGCCGCTCGCTCAAGCTCGGCGAAATGGCCGACGCCGCGTGGCAGACGCTGGAAGAGCCGCAGTCGCGCGGCTACACGCTTCGCGCTGACCTTCACCTTTGCAGCGCTGGTTGCCTACATCGCGTCGGTCCAGCAGATCGTGTTCGACGCATTCGGAGCGCCCGAGCTGATCGGCGTCGCCTTCGCCGCGATCGCCGCGCCCATGGCCTTGGGCTCGTGGCTCAACTCGCGCTTCGTCGAGCGTTTCGGACTGCGCCGGGTCGGGCACTGCGGCCGCGGTCGCCTTTGCGCTGGTCACCGCAGCCCATGCCGCGATAGCGCTCAGCGGCCGCGAAACACTGGCGATCTTCATCGTCATGCAGGGCCTGGGCATGGCCTGTTTCGCCTTCACCTCGTCGAACATCAGCACGCTGGCGATGGAGCATATGGCGCCGATCGCCGGCACCGCTTCGTCGGTCCAGGGCGTGATCGGGACGATCGGCGCGGCGATCATCGGCTTCCTCATCGGCCGCTCGTTCGACGGTACCGCGACGCCGTTCCTCGTCGGAGTCGCCGCCTGCGCTGCGATAGCGCTGCTGCTGATTGTCCTGACCGAGCCCAAGCGGCTGTTTGCCGGCGTCGATCCGGCGCCGGGGCGCGCAACAAGCACCGCCGTGCCCGAGGATTTTACCTGACGCGCGTGCGTAACGCGGAACGAAGGTGCGGCGGGCAGGCGCAGGAACCGCCCGCCGCGGGGAGCTTCGAATATAGTTAAATTAGAACCGCTAGGCGCTCAGGCGACGCCGAGCTCGCCATCGTCATCGTCGGGCCCGACCATCAGCGCTTCGCCGACTTCCTCGGTGCGGCCGCGGATCGCGCTTTCGATTCGCGCCGCGACGTCGGGGTTTTCGAGCAAATAGCTTTTGGCGTTCTCGCGGCCCTGGCCGATGCGCACGCTGTCGTAGCTGAACCAGCTGCCGGATTTCTCGACCAGGCCGGCCTTGACCCCGAGGTCGAGGATTTCGCCGACCTTGGAGATGCCAATGCCGTACATGATGTCGAACTCGACCTGCTTGAACGGCGGCGCGACCTTGTTCTTGACGACTTTCACCCGGGTGGTGTTGCCGACGATATCGTCGCGGTCCTTGATCTGGCCGGTGCGGCGGATGTCGAGCCGGACGCTGGCGTAGAATTTGAGCGCATTGCCGCCGCTGGTCGTCTCCGGATTGCCGTACATCACGCCGATCTTCATCCGCACCTGGTTGATGAAGATGACGGTGCAGCGCGAGCGGCTGATCGAGCCGGTCAGCTTGCGCAGCGCCTGGCTCATCAGCCGCGCCTGGAGGCCGACGTGGCTGTCGCCCATCTCGCCCTCGATCTCGGCGCGCGGGACCAGCGCCGCGACCGAATCGATCACCAGCACGTCGACCGCGTTCGAGCGCACCAAAGTATCGACGATCTCCAGCGCCTGCTCGCCGGTGTCGGGCTGCGAGACGATCAGATTCGTCGATGTCGACGCCCAGTTTCTTGGCATAGCCGGGATCGAGCGCATGCTCGGCATCGACGAACGCCGCGGTGCCGCCGATCTTTTGCGATTCGGCGATGGCGTGAAGCGCCAGCGTCGTCTTGCCCGAGCTTTCCGGCCCGTAGATCTCGATGATCCGGCCGCGCGGCAGGCCGCCGACGCCAAGCGCGATGTCGAGCCCGAGGCTGCCGGTGGAGACGGTCTCGATCTCCATCTTCTCGCGGCTGCCGAGCTTCATCGCCGAGCCCTTGCCGAACGCCCGGTCGATCTGGGCGAGCGCGGCTTCAAGCGCCTTTTCCCGGTCCATTCTGGGTGAATCCAATCCGCTACCGATGACTTTCAACTGCGCTGCCATGACCTCTGTCTCCCGTCAATCGGCGGCCGAGCCCCGCCTGTGGAAGAACCGTCGTATATCATTTGTTCTACTAGAACAATAGGAGAACATCGATTTGTCGGAACTGGATTGCGGCCCGCGCGATTGGGGCGCGTGAAAGGAGCAAAGCATGGCGCAGAAATCGGCAGGCGGAAACAGCGGCGGGATCGCCAATAAGGGCGGTGACGCCGGCGCACAGGGAGGCCGCGGCGGCGGCGGCAAGGGCGGCAGGCGGCAGCGGCGGCGGCGGCGGCGGCGGCAAGGGCGGCAAGGGCAAGAGCGGCAGCAAATAGGCTGCTGCGCGATCTAGCGGACCTTGCGCCCTTCCTTGACGACACCCTCAACCCGTTCGAGCACTCGCACGTCCTGGAGCGGGTCGCCCCTGATCGCGATGAGGTCCCCGTAGGCTCCAGGCGCCAACGTCCCGACCTTGCCGTCGAGAGCGAGCGCCTTCGCTGCCTCGCTGGTCGCTGACTGAAGCGCCTGAAGGGGACTCATGCCGAAACGCACCATGAAAGCGAACTGGCGCCCGCCAAGCCCATAGGGGTAGACCCCCGCATCGGTACCGAAGGTCAGCCGCGCGCCGGCCTTCACCGCCGCACTGAAACCGCGCCGCTGGACCCCGGTTGTTTCTTCGCCCTTGCGCAAATATTCGGCCGGCCACCCTTCCTTGGTGCCCACCTCGCGAAACCACTCGCCATTGTAGAGGTCCATATCGAGCCAGACCCCGTGACGCTTGGCCAGCGCGATGCCCTCGGCGTCGAGATAGGAGGCGTGCTCGATAGTTCGCGCACCGGCGCGGATCGCCGCCTTAATCCCCTCGGCGCCATGCGCATGGGCGATGCAATATTTGCCGCGCGACTTGGCCTCGTCGCACGCGGCTTTCATTTCCTCGGGAGACAGCTCGAGAGCGCCGGGCACGCTGCCGAGCGCCAGAACGGCTCCGGTCGCGATCAGCTTGATGAAATCGGCGCCGTTCTGAAGCATGTAGCGGGCGCGGTCGCGCGCGTCGTCGGCATTGCGCACCTCTCCCATGCGGAAGGCCTCCGGGACCGGGAAATCGTGCGCCATGCCGGTCACAGCGCCGCCGCCGCCGGGCGCGGTCAGATAGCCGCCCGCGACCAGCATTCGCGGCCCTTCGACCCAGCCGCGCGCGATGGCATCACGCAGCGCGACATCGGTCAGCCCGCGATAAACGCCGGCATCGCGCACGGTGGTGAAACCGGCGCGAAGCATCGTGCGCGCGGCCTCGGCGCCCTTGAGCGCGGTCTCGGCTTCGGAATGCTTGAATGGCTCGGTCGGGTCGTTTCCGGTGGGATATCCATCGGCGACATGAGTATGCATGTCTATGAGGCCCGGGAGGACTGTGAAAGCCGACCAGTCCAGCCCCGCGGCGCCGTCTCCGTCGCGCCACGCCGTCACGGACGCGATCTTGCCGTCGACAATGCGCACCCGCTGATCCGCCAGCACGCGCGCGGTCCCCGGATCGATCAGGCGGCCGGCGCGGATGTCGAGGGTTTCAGCGGCAGCCGGCGCTGCAATCGCGGCGGCCGCCGCGGCGACGCGTGCAAGGACCCCCCGCAGCATCGGGCTTAAACCGACGCGACCGCGCCGTCTTCGTCAGTCGGTGCCGGCCTGGTGTCAAACACCTCGTCGATGATGCCGAACGTTTTCGCCTCGTCAGCCTCGAGGAACTTGTCGCGGTCCATGGCCTTCTCGATCGCCTCGATCTTCTGGCCGGTATATTTGGCGTAAAGCTCGTTGAGGCGCTGGCGCATACGCAGGATTTCCCGCGCCTGGATCTCGATGTCCGACGGCCATGCCCTGGGCGCCGCCCGACGGCTGGTGGATCATGATCCGGCTGTTGGTCAGCGCGACGCGCATGCCAGGCTCGCCGGCGGCGAGCAGGAAGCTGCCCATCGACGCCGCCTGGCCGATGCACACGGTGCTGATCTTGGGGCGGATATATTGCATCGTGTCGTGGATCGCGAGGCCGGCGGTGACCACGCCGCCGGGCGAATTGATGTACATGAAAATGTCCTTCTTCGGGTTCTCGAACTCGAGGAAGAGCAATTGGGCGGTGATCAGCGAGGCCATATGGTCCTCGATCGCGCCGGTGATGAACACGATCCGCTCGCGCAGCAGCCGCGAATAAATGTCGAAGCTGCGTTCGCCCCGGTTGGATTGCTCGATGACGATTGGGACGAGCTGCGAAACGAGGTCCTGATGATCCATCACGGGAATGCGATTCCTTGGGATTGGCTGGAGCGCCTACATCGGGCGGAACGGCGCAAGGTTCAAGCGCTCGCACAAGCGAAGGGCGGCCCGATTGCCCGGACCGCCCCTCCTTGTCTGGCGCTGACCTAGTTGCCGCGCTCGCCCCGCTCTACCGGTGGCGGTGGCGGCGGCGGCGCTGCTTCTGGCGGCAGCGGAGCCGGCTCGGCCGCCGGCGGCAGCGGTGCCAGCGGCGGCGCATAAGCTGCCGGCGCTTCGCGGCGGGCACCCATCTTCACCGTGATGCGACCGTAATAATAGCGGCCCGGGACGTCGTAGGTGCCCGGATCGAAGTTGTTGAGGCCGCAGGTGAAGCAATTTCGGCGGATCCCGGTCGAACAGGTTGTTGACGCCCAGAACCAGGCCGAACATCTGCATGAAGTCCGGATTCCAGCGTGCCTGGATGTCGGTGTACAGCCGCGAATTGAGGCGGTTGTCCGGATTCTACGTTCTCCCGCACCGAGCTGATGTAACGGCCGGTCAGCGAGCCGCCGAACTGGCCGCCGTCCCAATCGACGATGCCGATTGCCTTATGCTTCGGGAATGCCTGGTCAGGGCTGCCCTGCTCGGTCCCTTCGCGGCTGATCTTGTCGGTCCCGGTCGCGGTCGGGATGAGCACGTCGTAATTGCGCAGGAACGTGTTGTTCAGCGTGAAGCCGAGCGAGCCCCAGCGGGCACGCGCGGTGCGGTACGCCAGGTTAAGGTCGACGCCTTCCGTGTTTATCCCGGCGATGTTCTGCAGCAGGCCCTGGATATTGGCGATCTGACCCGAAGCCGTGCGCGTGATCTGGGCGCAGGCGAGCGCATCGTTGTTGACTGACGCAGCGCTCCAGAATCGCCCCGGCGTCGCCGCCCTGGATCGCGCCTTTCAGCTTGATCTTGTAATAATTGGCCTCGACCGAGAAGCGCGGGATTGCCGTCGGGCTCAAGACCGCGCCGAGCACCCAGCCCTTCGACGTTTCAGGCTTGAGGTTCTGATTGCCGCCGGTGATCACCGAGATCTGCGGATTGTTCTGGACGTAGCCGGCAGGAACGCCCTGGGCAGTGCAATTGGCGAGGATGGCGCCGGTCGGGATTCGTCGGCCGAGCAGGGATCGGTCAGCTCCTGGTCGAAGCGCGACGGCGTTCCGAACAATTCGCCGATGGTCGGCGCTCGGAAGCCTTCCGAATAGCTGCCGCGGAAGCGCAGGTCGCGGATCGGCTTCCAGTTGGCGCCGCCCTTGAAGGTGGTCGTCGAACCCGAGCGTCGAATAGTCCGAGAAACGCACCGCCGCGTCGAGCTCCAGCAGCTGGAAGAACGGCCGGTCGGCGAGCAGCGGCGCGTTGATTTCGGCATAAGCCTCGTCGACATTGTAGCCGCCCTTGGTCGGCAAGCGCGGGAATGTCCGAACCAAGGCCGGCAGCGACCACCGGATCGGGGTCGAAGCGGCCGCGAAGGTCGCGATGCTCGACACCGACGGCAAGGCCGAGGCTGCCGCCGGGAAGGTCGAACAGCTTGCCCGACATGTTGGCGCTCACGCCCCACATATTCTGCTTGCTGCTGTCGTTCTGGACGAAGCCGACGAAGTCGAGCATCGCCGGGGTGATCGAGCCCTCGCCGCCGAAGATGTTGAACGGCACGCAGGCGCCGGTGCAGTTGGCCGACCGGGCCCAGCGCCTGCTGCGAGGTTGGCGGCGTTGATGTTGCCGAACATCGTCTGCTTGGCCTTGTTGCGGCCGACGATGGCGTTGACGTCCCAGAACCAGTCGCTGCTGAAAAAGGGCACGCGGCCGTCCAGCGTCGCGGTCGCATAGGTCGTGTCGACCTTCTGGTTGTAGCGGCGCGGCCCGCCTTCGACGACGCGGCGGCCGATGAAGGCGAGATTGCCCGGCCCGAGTGTCACGCCGAATGGGTTGAACGGGTTGATCGCGTCGATGACGATGGTGTCGAGCAGATTGCCGTTGCCCGCATCGGGGCCGACGAACAGCGGCAGCGGGGCCGCCTGGTTCTTCGATTCGCGCCGGTTCATCACCAGCTTCGCCGAGAAATTCAGCGTGTCGCTGAGTTCCTGGTGGAGGTTGACGAACCCGCCGAAGCGCTTGAGCGGCGTCAGGATGAAGTTGAACGGCGCGAAGTTGAAACGGTCGGCGGTCGTGAACGCTTTGAAGTCGCTGTTCGGATCGGTCGGATTGAGCGGGTTGTACACCGGAACGCGCCCGATCACGGGACCGCGCAAGGTTAGATTTTGGTCCAGAAGGATGAAGCGGCCGAGCGGCGTGCCCGAGCTGCATGCTGTCGAGCAGCTCGGTCGCATAAGGCGTCGGGGAACAGGGAAATCTTGCGGTCGCCCGAGCTGATCGGGTCCTGCTTGACGAAGTTGGCGCCGATCACGACCTGGGTCGGGCCATCGCCGCCGTTGCCCCAGCTGAGCTGATAGTTCTGCGAGAAGCCGTCGCCGTGGTCGAGATATTTGCCCAGCTGCGCGGAGGCGACGAAGCCGTCCTGGCGGCGCTTGGTAATGATGTTGACGACGCCCGCGATCGCATCGGAACCGTAGATCGCCGACGCGCCGTCCTGCAGTACTTCGACGCGCTCGATCATGCTGTCAGGGATGGCGTTCAGGTCGATCGAACCGGGGACGCCGGAGGCCGAAGCGGCGTTGACGAAGCGCAGACCGTCGACCAGCACTAGGGTCCGCTTGGACCCGAGATAGCGAAGGTCGATTTCCGCCGCGCCGGCACCGACGCCGCCGCCGTCCGGCGGATTGCCGAAGTTACCCGAATTGTTGAACTTGCCGTTGAGGCCGCCGCCCGCGCTGGGAAGGCGCTGAAGCACGTCGTTGATGGAATTAAGTCCGGTGCGCGCGATATCCGCCTGGTCGACGAACACGATCGGCGCGTCCTGGGCGAGCGGGTCGCGGCGGATGCGCGATCCGGTGATGACGATCTCGCCCTGACGGCTGGTCTCGTCCGACGGCGCAGCCTGCGCCTCGGCGGCCTCGGCCGGGGGCGGAGGAAGCGTGCTTTGCGCCTGCACTGGAGTGCTTGCCACCGCGAGCGCGACCAAGGCCACGCCAGCACGAAGAGCCGGATCGATACGCTTCATAATTCCCCCTTGTGCAGGCGCCATACGAAGCGCCTTGAGGGGCTCAGCCTAGCGGCGGCGCGAGGCGGCTGGAAGCGATAGTCACCTAACCGACACAATTTAGGTCAAGTGATGCTGAAAACCTACACTTCGCCCGGGCCGGCCAGCGACAGATAGGCCAGGCGGCGGACTTCGCGGCGGCCGCGGGTGACGGTGTCGAGGATCAGGCCGGCGAACACGCACAGCACCGCGACGATGACCATCCCGGTGACCAGGATCGCGGTCGGCACGCGCGGGACCAGGCCGGTATCGACATAAGTGACGATCAGCGGGATCGCGAGCAGGACAGCGCCGCGACCACCAGCAAGGCGCCGATGGTGCCGAAAAACAGCACCGGCCGCTCGATCCGGTAGAGCGTGCGCGATCGTCTTGAGGATCCGCCAGCCGTCGGAGAAGGTCGAGAGCTTGGAATGCGAGCCTTCGGGCCGCGCGCCATAGGCCGCCTCCGCCTCGCCCACCGGCATGCGCAGCTCGAGCGCGTGGACGCTCATCTCGGTTTCGATCTCGAAGCCCGACGAGAGCACCGGGAAGCTTTTGACGAAGCGCCGCGAAAACACGCGATAGCCCGAGAAAATGTCGCTGAAGCTGCGACCGAACAGGCCCGACAGCAGCCCGGTGAACAGCTTGTTCCCGAGCACATGGCCGCCGCGGTAGGCGTCCTTCGCGTCGTGGACGCGGGTGCCGACGACCATGTCGAGCTGCTCGGCGAGCAATTGATCGACCATCGCCGGCGCGGCCTTGGGATCGTAGGTCAGGTCGCCGTCGGCCATGATGTAGATATCGGCGTCGATGTCGGCGAACATCCGGCGCACGACATGGCCCTTGCCCTGCTGGCGCTCGCTGCGGACGATCGCGCCGGCCTTGGCGGCGAGCGCGACCGTACGGTCGCTGCTGTTATTGTCGTAAACGTAGATCACCGCTTCGGGCAGCGCGGCGCGGAAGCCCGCAACGGTCTGCGCGATGGCGGCTTCTTCATTGAAACAGGGCAGGAGCACGGCAACCCGCGCCGTCTTGGATCTGGTCATTGACCCCCCAGGGTTGGATGCACGGCTATACTCAAGCGCGGCGCCCTGCGGCTAGGCTCGAAATTGGCGCTTCAGCCAAGCCGTGCGGTCGTCACGTGCAGCACACGACAATCCGGCGACATATTTGACAGCGACCAGCCCACGCCGGGCGGGATGACGAACGCATCTCCGGGGCCGAGCTCGCTGCGCGTGGGTCCGTCGAGCTCGGCCGAGCCGACCGCGATAAACCCGAACACCAGCTCGCCGTCATGCGGGGGCACATCGATCGCTGCCGCTTCACCGGGCCGGATGATGCGCGCGATTGCAAGGCCGGCGGTCGCCTGGGCCATTCCGGTTTCCTGCACTTCGACGCCATCAAGGGCCGTCCACGGCTGCTTGCCCGCAATATGGCGCAGGAAGCGCTGGCCGGAAAAGTCACGATCCGCAGCGGAACGCGCGTCGGGCAGGTCGAGGTCGTGGTCGGCAAGCGTTTCGTGGAGAGCGGGACAGCCGATTTCCACAACCTCGAGCGCCGCAGAGCTCTCGAGCACGCGATGGCGGATTTCGGGCGGCTGGAGGACAAGGTCGCCGGCGTGCATCACGAACGGGTCGCCTTGCCCTTCATAGACCACGCGAACCCAGCCGCTGGCGACGAAGATCATCTGCACGGCGACGTGGTGGAAATGGACCCAGTCGGCGACCGGCCCACCCTCGGCGATGGTGATGTGCGATGCGATGTAGCGCCCGCCGAGGCGCCCGGGGATGAGGTCGCGGTAACGCATGCCCGCTCGCCCTGGGCTCGCCTCGCCGCTGGCACGGGTGACCTGTAACTGGGGAACGAAGGGTGCCAGCTCGCCGGGCATTTCTGGGTCGCCGGCGCGGGTGGTCAGGCGGACCGTGCGCCCGGCGGCACTGAGCAATGCAGTATGCGGAGCGTCGGCTGGATAGATCACATCGAGCCGCATGCCGAGGCCGCGCATCAGATCGAGCGCTCGGTCGAGATCGGCGCAGATCAGCTCGATCTCGGCCGGCGCGCGGTCGATTGGATTCAGCCCTTTTTCTTGGCCGGTGGCTTTTTCGCCGTGGGCTTGGCCGCTGGCTTCGAGGCCTTGACCGGCTTGGGCGCGGCCTTGGCAGTCGGAGCCTTCGCGGCAGGCGCCCTGGCCTTTGCGGTCTTGACCGGTTGGGACGCCAACTTGGCAGCCGGAGCCTTCGCGGTCGGCGCCTTGGCTCCGGCCCCGTCCTTCACCGGCTTGGCCGGCTTGGGCTTTTCAGCCTTGGGCGCGGCGACCGCCGCGGGCTTGGCGGATTTTGCACCGGCGGTTTTGGCGGCGGCCTTCTTGCCTTTCGCCTTGGGCGCGGGAGCCGGCTCGGCGTGATCGTGACCGCAGCCCGGGCCATGCACATGCCCTTCCTCGCTCTCGAGGTCAGCTTCGAGCTCGGCGCGCGTCGCTGTGCGGTCGTTCAGCGTGGCCGTCGAGAAGAGGAAATCGACGACCTTGTCCTCGAACAAAGGCGCGCGCAGCTGGGCCGCGGCCATCGGCTCCTGACCCACGTAACGCAGGAAATTCTCGCGATCCTTGCCCTGATATTGCGACGCGGCGTTCGCCACCAAGCGCTGCATTTCGTCGTCGCTGACCTCTACGCCATTGGCCGCGCCGATTTCGGACAGCAGCAAGCCGAGCCGGACGCGGCGCTCGGCGATCCGGCGATATTCGGCGGCGTCCTTTTCGATTTCGGCCAAAGCAGCCTCGGGATCCGCCTCGTGGCTCGCCTCATGGCGGAGCTGACCGAGGATGTTCTGATATTCCGCGTCGACCATCGTCTCGGGCACCGGAAAGTCGTGGCGCGCCGCGAGCAGGTCGAGCAGCTGGCGCTTCATATGGGTGCGAGTGAGCTGATATAGTTCATTCTGCCGTTGCTCGCGCAAGACCTGGCGCAGCTGGTCGAGGCTCTGCAGGCCGAGCGAGGTCGCGAATTCGTCGTCGATGCTGTTGGCGGAGCCGGTTTTGACCGCCTTGACCACGACCGCGAAGTTCGCGTCCTTTCCGGCCAGGTTCTTCGCCTGGTAATCGGCCGGGAACGTCACCTTGATTTCGCGCTCGTCGCCCGCCTTGACGCCGATCAGCTGGTCTTCGAAGCCCGGGATCAGACGGCCCGAGCCGATCTCGACCGACATGTCCTCGCCCTTGCCGCCTTCGAACGGCTTGGCGCCGACCTTGCCCTCGAAGTCGATGACTACCAGGTCGCCGCGTGCCGCGGCATGCTTCTTCGGCGCATCGGTCCATTTCCGGCTCTGCCCGGCGAGTTCGGCGATCTGCGCGTCGACGTCCTTGTCGTCGACGTCGACGGTCAGGCGGTCGAGCGTCAGCCCTTCGATCTGCGGCGCGGGAACCTCGGGAAGCGCTTCGACCCGGACGTGGATTTCAGCGTCCTTGCCGGGCTCATAGCGCTCGTCGAGCTCGACCTGAGGCTGCAGCGCCGGGCGCACATTCTGTTCCTTGAGCAGCTGCTGGACGCCGTCCTGCACCGCACCGTCAAGCGCGTCGCGGCGGAGCGCCTCGCCGTGCATCTTGCGGATGAGGTTGGCGGGCACCTTGCCGGGGCGGAAACCGGGCATGCGCACTTGCGGCGCGATGCGCTTAACTTCCTGATCGACCCGCGCTTCGATGTCCTGCGCGGGAATGGTCAGCATGAAGGCGCGCTTGAGGCCCTCGTTCTCAGTCTCGACGGTTTTGATGCTCACGATTGTCTAACCCGATGAAATGCGTCCGCCTGGCGCGATAGGATGGTGCGCGCGGAGGGAGTTCGAACCCCCACATCTTGCGATACTGGAACCTAAATCCAGCGCGTCTACCAATTCCGCCACGCGCGCGCGGCCCTGGATGGAGCGGGCGTATAACAGGGCTGTGCGCGGGGGCAACCCGCCCGTCGTCCCGGACCCGCGGCAACCCAGCGGTCAGACCGAGCGTTGAGGGGGCAAAGGAGAGCATTTTGCAACAGCTTCCACCATTCCCCGACAATGACCCGGGACCAGATCAGCCTGGTCAGCCTTCCCAGCCAAGCGAGCCCGCGCAGCCAAGCGAAGCACCCGCGGAAGCTCCCGGCGGCGACCCCAACATCGACGTGCCCTCTCCCGCGAACCCGGGTACCGAGGCGCCTACGACCCCGATTTCGCCGATTGGCTGATTTGACCCGATATCGTTCGTCTTGACGAACGGAGAAGGTAGCAAATCGGCTAGCGGCGCAACCGAGCCGAGGCGACTACCGCTTCGAAATCCGGCAGGGTCGTGTCGTAATAGTGCGACCGCGCCGCATCGAGCAGCACGAAGTAGAGCCGGCCGCGGATGACGGCGCCGACGACGCGGCCCTTGCGCCACAGTTCGTCGCCGTCGAGATGCTCGAAATCGAACTGGAAACCGTTGGCGCCAAGGAACGGACGGGGCTGCAGCGACAAGGTCCGGAACTCGACCGTTCCGCCGCGCACCCGGTACAGGCTCTCGATCATCGCCGCGATCTCGGGCGGGGTCATGTCCTCGCGGAACTTGGGCACTTGCTGGTCGGCGCTGCGGCGCTGGCGGACGAGGTAGCGGCCGCTTTTGAGGTTGGTGACGAAGCTCATCGAATCGAGCACTGGCCCGTTGAGGGTCCAGTCCTCGACTTCGCGGATGTCCTCGAACACCCGAGTGCGATGGCGATTCCACGGCCGTGGCGGAGCGACCGACAAGCTGCCGTCGCCGACCTGGACGCGGTGGACGCGGACCAGCCAATAGTCGCTCGGTCCGTATTCGCCGCCGCCGCCCAAGGTCGAGCAAGCGGACAGCAATGCGGCGCTGGCGACGAGCGCGAGCCTGGCGGACAATTTCATCGACATGATCTCCTTCAGCCGACCATCTGCCGGACCCAGGGCGCGTCCGGCGCATTCGGCTTCATCGCCAGATAGCGTTGGAACGCGGCTTTCGGCCTCGGCCCCGCGGCCGGTCTTCATCAGCGAGATGCCGTGCCAGCGCCAGGCGTCCGCGGGCGCGTCTGGATAGGCCACGGCGGCGGCATAGCTTTGCGCGGCGCGGGCATCGTCTCCGTGGCGGTTGCGCAAGCGCCAGACCTCGCCCTCGTAAAAGCGAAGCAGGCCGTTCCACCCGTCCTGCGCCAGCGTCTCGATCAGATATTGGCTCGCGCCCGGGTCGTTCAATTTGACCTGGTCGTCGAGCATCATCGCGCGAATCGGTCCAATCGCCTGTAGATAGCGCGCCCGGCCGTTGTCGTAGGCGCGGCCCGGAAGTGTGACTTCGGCGGCGCGAAGCGCGAAGGTCGGCCATGCGGCTCTCGGGAGACGGGTGCGACGCGAATAGCGAATAGCCGCGGTCGCGCCGCTTGCGCCGATAGCGCGCGCTGGCCGTGTCCTCGTCGATCAGCTGCTGCCAGATGATCGACCATTTCGACCGGCGGGTAGCCGGCTTCGGCCATGAGCTTGGCGCCGATCGCGTCGGCTTCGGCCTCCATCACCGGTTGTAGCGGAACAGCGACAGGAAGGTGCCGAGCTCGGCGAGACGGACATAGTCGCCAAGATAAACCCCGCCGGCGCGCCGCCGACGCCGGCGACCATCGATCCGATCGCGAACAGATCGGTCTTGAGCCGCATGTCGCGCCAGGAGCGAATCATGTGACGTCGCAGGAAATGACCGCTTTCATGGGCGATGACGCCGGCCAGCTGCGCTTCGTTGCGCATGCGCAGCAGCAGCCCCGTGAAGATCACCGCGAACCCGCTCGGGAACATCATCGCGTTGAATTCGGGTACGTGCGCGAGATAGATGCGGAAGTCCTTCGCCGCGGGGCCGCCGACCTTTTCGATCAGCTCCCTCAGATAGCCGGTCAGCGCAGGGTCGGTGATCAGCAGGTTCGAGCCCGCGATTTCCTCCTCGGCCCGCTCCATCAGCTGCCACAGGCCCTGTTCGTCCTTGTCGGTCGGCTTGAAGCCGGGCCCGATCAGCGGCGCGATGTCGGCGGGGCGAACCCGCGCCTGGGCAACGCCGGTGGCGAGCGAGGCTGCGGCAACTGCCGCCGCCGACCAGCAGCGAGCGGCGCGAGACTTCATTGCAACGCCAGCACATCAGCGGACTCCCTGCGCACGGCGCACCGCGTCGCCCGGCTTCATGCGGTTGAGCAGGCGATCGACCGCCTGGGTCGCGCCTTGCGGCGTGCGCAGGTCGCCGAACTTGATGCCCGGCACCTCGCTTTTGGCGAGGACGACGTTGAACCACACCACGTCGCCGGTCTTCAGGTCGACCAGCGAGGCATAGTTGAGCTGGGTCGCACCGCCGATGTTGGGCGCGCAAAATCCGACGAAGCAGCCGGCGATGCCGAGGACTCCGAGCGCGATCCGCCCGGTTGACGCGACCTGGTCCTCGGCGTGGAGGAACAGCGCATAATCGTAGCCGGTCTTGCGGCCGAGGTTGGTGGCAACACTGCCGAGCGACCAGTCGAGCCCCCTGCCGCGCTTGGTCGGCAGATACTCGCCCGAGATATTTGTGCATGACGATCGACTGGTTCGACCGCCGCGTTCAGGCGCTCCATTTCCGCGAGCTCCTGCTCGTCCACCCCGCTCCCGCTCAATTGATTGCGGCGCTCGATGATCGTGACCTGGCCGCCGCGTCAGTGCCTGCTGCGCACGCAAAGCGGCGACGATGTTGGTCCGCGCCTGCTCGGTCCAGTCGGCGCGCGGCTCGACCATCCCGCCGGTGGTCAGCGAGCCGACGGAGACGTCGGGCCGCAGCACGAGCAGCTTGTAATCGCCCGACGGCGGCGTGAACTGGACGTCGGCAAATTGGCGCGTCTGGACGCAGGCGGCCATCGGCACGCACAGCGCCAGCGCGAGAGCCAGGCTCCACTTTCGCATAGAAAACCTCCGATGACGCGAACCAGCGCGCCTTCCCCAAGGTTCCACTGCCCGCCGCGACATGAACGGCAGATTAAAGAAAACCGTGGATTTTTAGATGCTTAGCGTTGCGGGCAAACGACGCCCTGAATGCCGATCCAGGCATTTGCCGTCGACGTCGGGCCGAGGGCCGAGCGGCCTCAGCATCGCGCTCAGCGTCGGCATGATGTCGACCGTCTCGACCGCTTCCTCGCGGGTCACCGGGGCCATTCCGGGGCGCCAGAATATGATCGGCACGCGCCGGTCGTAATCCCACGGCGTGCCATGCGTGGCGATCGAGCCGGTGACGTGGCCGATCGGCGTCACATGCTCCTTGAGGACGACGTAGAAGTCGCCGGAGCGACGGCGATCGAACGACGCGCGAACACGCTCGATCAGCGACCAGTTGTCAGGCGGTCGTGCGCTGGTATGGCCGTGCGCTGTAGCTCGTCGCTGCTGAACACTGCTTCGACCTGTGGATGCGCGCGGTAGTCCGCAGGGCTTCGGCCAGCACGCGGGCACGGTCGGCGGGGGCCAGGCCGCTCGCGAGATAAATGTCGCCCGAAACATCGCCCGACAGCAGCCGCCCCGAGAGGCCGAGCTTGGCCGCGACCAGCTTGCCGACCGCTGCTGCGGCGAGCGTGTCGCATCAACCCGTTGCGCACTGGCGACGCCCTTGAGCCGAAGCCGTTCGGGAATGTCCTCGCCGCCATGATCGGCGGTCAGCGCGACCGCATAATCGATCCCGCTGCGGTCGAGCAGCGCGAAGAAGTCGCCCAGATCGCGGTCGAGCGACATCAGCTGGAGGCACATTTCCTGCCCGCCAAGGCCGTAGCTATGCCCGACATAATCGGTTGCCGACAGGCCTGATGCTGAGGAGGTCCGGAGCAGCTGCCCTGCCCCAGCTGCATCTCCTGGATCAGGCCCGCCGCCAAAGCGAGCACGGCACCGTCAAACTCGGGCGAAGCGCGGAAAGCGTCTGTCATCTCGGCGGCGCGCGCGAACGCGCCCGTCGCCGACCGGAGCGGCACGCCCGACTATCGAAATTGGCTGGGCTCTGGCGGCGCAGAAGGGCGTCGCGTCGAGCGCTTCACGGGCGCTGGCAAAAGCCATCTCCACCGCGTCGTTCGTCGCCGCAACGCTGGCCGGCACGATGGCATCGTCTATCGCTGTGACGAAGGCGGTCCCGTCCCAATACCAGGATCTGGTCGACGCCGGCCCCGCCCATCATTACGGCGGAGCGGTCCTTGCCGGCGATCGCGACATTGCGCGACCGCGGCCAATCGCTTTTTCATCAGCTCGCCCAGCGTCGGTCCGCGCAAATGGGTCGCCGAGAGCTTGTATTTGCTCGACGTGCTGCCCGGCGCGCGCTCGTCCTCGGCGCAATAGATGTTCTTGTCGGATCGCGCGGCCGACTGATCGGTCCAGCTGTTGGCGATAATCCCGTTGCGGGCCGGGCGATTGCCGGTGAGCATCGTCGCGTGCCCCGGGCAGGTCTCGGTCGTGGCATGGCTTTGATAGCCGTTGCGGAACACCGTTCCCCGCGCCAGCCGGGCGAGGCCGCCGGTGAATTGCGGCCGATATTCGTCGAACAGATCCGCCGCGAGCATGTCGACGGCGATCACGATCACCAGCTTGGGCGGCGCGGCCGGCGCCGGAGGCGTCATGATCGGCGGGATGGCAGCAGCCGAGGCACTCAGCGCAGCGGTCGCTGCCGCGGCCACGATGCTGCGGACCAAGAGCCTCGTCAACCCAGCTTCGCCCTCAGCGCTTCGTTGACGATCTTGGGATTGGCCTTGCCCTGCATCGCCTTCATCACCTGCCCGACGAAGAAGCCGAACAGGGCTTCCTTGCCGGCCTTTATACTCCGCGACCTTGTCGGCGTTGGCGGCGAGGACGCCGTCGACCGCGGCGTCGATCGCGCCGGTGTCGCTGGTCTGCTTGAGGCCGCGCGCCTCGACGATCGCGCCGGCGCCTTCGCCGCTCTCGAGCATGATCTCGAACACCTGCTTGGCGATCGTCCCGCTGATCGTCCCGTCGGCGACGAGGCCGAGCAGCTCGGCGGCATCGGCCGGCGTCACCGGGCTGTCGTCGATCGAGCGGCCGAGGCGGTTCAATGCGCCGAACAGCTCGGCGACCACCCAATTGGCGCCCTGCTTGGGCTCCGCGCCCGCGGTCAGCAGCTGGTCGAACCAGCGCGCGGTCTCGACTTCGGCGGTGAGGACGCTGGCGTTGTAGGGCGTGATGCCGTGCGCCTCGTAGCGTTTGCGCTTGGCGTCGGGCAGCTCGGGCAGCGACGCGCGGCATTCCTCGAGGAACGCGTCGTCGAGCTCGAGCGGAAGCAGGTCGGGATCGGGGAAATAGCGATAATCGTGCGCGTCTTCCTTCGAGCGCAGGGTCCGCGTGACGCCCTTGTCGGGGTCGAACAGGCGGGTTTCCTGGACGATCGTCGCCGCCGCCTTCGAGCACCTCGACCTGGCGCCTCGCCTCATGCTCGATGACCTGCATCACGAAGCGCACCGAATTGACGTTCTTGGTCTCGGTCCGGGTGCCCAATTCCCCGCCCGGCTTGCGCACGCTGACATTGACGTCGGCGCGCATCGAGCCTTCTTCCATATTGCCGTCGCAGCTGCCGACGTAGCGCAGAACGGCTCTGAGCTTTCGCAGATAAGCCCCTGCTTCGGCGGGAGAACGCATGTCCGGCCGCGACGACGATTTCCATCAGCGCGACGCCCGAGCGGTTGAGGTCGACATAGCTCATCGTCGGATGCTGGTCGTGCATCAGCTTGCCCGCGTCCTGCTCGACATGGATCCGCTCGACCCCGATCGCCTTGGCCGAAGTCTCGTCGGCGGGATCGACCAGCACCTCGACCACGCCCTCGCCGACCAGCGGGTGATAGAGCTGGCTGATCTGATAGCCCTGCGGCAGATCGGCGTAGAAGTAATTCTTGCGGTCGAAGCGGCTCCAGCGGTTGATCTGCGCGTCCAGCGCCATGCCGGTGCGGACCGCCTGGCGAATGCATTCCTGGTTGGGCACCGGGAGCATCCCCGGCATCGCCGCGTCGACCAGGCTGACCTGCGTGTTGGGCTCGGCGCCGAACGCGGTCGCGGCGCCGGAGAACAGCTTCGACGCGGTCGCGGTGATCTGCGCGTGGACCTCGAGCCCGACGACGACCTCCCACTCGCCGGTGTCGCCCTTGATGCGGAAATCAGCGCCCATCGTGCGGCTCCCTCTCGTCGACCAGAGCATGCGCGCTGACCACTACGAAAAAGGCGAACACCCAGCCGATGAAAATCGGGATCAGTACCGCCAGGTCGAGATAGGCGTCGCCGCGAACGTAGGCGAAGAAGGCCGAGGCCCAGGGCGAGGACCAGCAGCGGCAATTTCCAGGTGCCCGACTTGGTCCCGCGCCACAGGTGCAGCATGTTGCGGATCGCGACCAGCAGGCAGACCGTGATCACCAGCACCAGCGTCAAGCACGATCGAATGGTTGAGCGTCAGGTCGTGGCGGGTCATGACCACGCCGATGTAGCCGCCCAACGCCGCGCCGAAGACGACGTTGACGAGGTCGATGCGGCGATCGAGCTCCTTCTCCTCGACGGCGCGGTCATGCTCCCTCACCACCATTTCTCCGGCCGCGCGGTGAAACCGGCGCGCTCCTCGATCGCCAGGCCCGCGTCGAGCACGATCTGCTCGTCGAGCTCGGGGCCGATCAGGTGCAGGCCGAGCGGCAGGCCGGCGCTGTCGAGTCCGCCGGGAACGCTCATCGCCGGCAATCCGGCAAGGCTGGCGGGCACTGCGAACACGTCGTTCAGATACATCGCCAGCGGGTCGCTCATCTTTTCGGCGAGGCCGAACGCGGCCGACGGCGCGGTCGGGGTCAGGATCACGTCGCACTGCTCGAAGGCGTTGGCAAAATCGCGCTTGATCAGCGTGCGCACCTTCTGCGCCTTGGTGAAATAGGCGTCGTAATAGCCCGCCGACAGCACATAGGTGCCGATCATGATGCGCCGCTTGACCTCGGCGCCGAAGCCCGCGGCGCGGGTCGCCGCATACATGTCGTCGAGCGTCTTCACCCCGGTCTCGCGCAGCCCGTAGCGGACGCCGTCGTAGCGGGCGAGGTTGGACGAGGCTTCGGCCGGGGCGATGATGTAATAGGTCGGCAGCGCATACTTGCGTGTGCGGCAGGCTGATCTCGACCGACTTCCGCGCCCGCGTCGCGAAGCCAGTCGATGCCCTGGTCCCACAAGGCGTCGATCTCGGCGGGCACTCCGTCGATGCGATATTCCTTGGGAATGCCGACCCGCTTGCCTTTGAGATTGCTCGATAATGCGGCTTCCCATTTGGGCACCGGCAGGTCGAGCGAGGTCGAATCGCGCGGGTCGAACCCGGCCATCGCCTCGAGCATGATCGCGCAGTCGCGCACCGTCTTAGCCATCGGTCCGGCCTGGTCGAGCGAGCTTGCGAACGACACGATCCCCCAGCGCGAGCAGCGCCCGTAGGTCGGCTTGATGCCGCAAATGCCGGTGAATGCCGCGGGCTGGCGGATCGAGCCGCCGGTGTCGGTGCCGGTGACGCCCGGAGCGATCCATGCCGAAACCGCCGCCGCCGAGCCGCCCGAGCTTCCGCCCGGGGTCAGGCCGACGTTGCTGCCGTGATCGGCGCCACGGGCTGATCACCGGGCCGTAGGCGCTGGTTTCGTTCGACGAGCCCATCGCAAACTCGTCCATGTTGAGCTTGCCGAGCATGCCTGCCCCCGCCTTGCGCAGATTGGCGGTGACGTGGCTGTCATAGGGCGGCTTGAACCCGCCGAGGATCTTGCTGCCGGCGGTGGTGTCGACGCCTTTGGTGGCGAACAAATCCTTGATCCCGAGCGGGATGCCGGCGAGCGGACCCAAATCGCCGGACCCGCGCGCTTCGTCGGCCGCGGCTGCAGCGGCAAGCGCATCGTCCGGGGTTTCGACGGTGTAGGCATTGAGCAGGCGCGCGCCCGCAACCGCGTCATTGTAGCTCTCGGCGATTTCGCGCGCGGTGAAGTCGCCGCCGCGGAAGCCATCGCGCAGCTCGGCGATGGTCTTGGCGAGAAGCTCGCTCATTCGATCACCTTGGGCACCGCGAAGAAGCCGTGCTGCGCGTCGGGCGCGTTGGCGAGCACCGCGTCGCGGCAATCGCCGTCGTCGACGACATCGGCGCGGAGGCGCAGCTTCTGGTCGATCACCGCGGTCAGCGGCTCGACGCCGTCGGTATCGACTTCGCCCAGCTGCTCGACCCAGCCGATGATCGCGTTCAATTCGGGCACCAGCCGTTCGAGCTCGGCATCGCTCATCGCGATCCGGGCAAGCTTGGCGATGTGACGCACCTGGTCGGCGGAGACGGACATAAATACCTTGTTACAACGCAATCGCGGAGCGAATGCTTGGCGCGGCTAGCAGGGCGCCATCGGCCCTTCAACCGCCTTGCCGCGCGACAGCCCCGCCCAATAGGGCGCGCCGCAATATGTGCGCCCGGCGATTCCTGATTGCGGTATTTGTCCTCACCCTGCTCGCGGTCGCGGCGGCGGTGGCGATCTTCCAGTTCGGGGACCGGATTCTTCTCCGCGGCGCCGTGCCGAAGGGACATTTCAGTGCCCCTGCCGCCGGCAGCGGTCCCGATTATGCGCTGGAAGCAAGCTGGATCGCGCGGCCGGGCCTGGCAGACGATGTTTCGCGCTGGCTGCCCGACGGCGTTCCCGGCGCCACTGCCGCAAGCGCCGCGGTGTTTTACGTCCATCCGACCACCTATCTCGAGCGCGACCGCTGGAATGCGCCGCTGAGGCCAGGTGCGATGACCGAGGCGCGCACGCGCTTGTTCGTCCAGAGCCAGGCCAGCGCTTTGACCAGCGCCGGGCGGGTATGGGCGCCGCGCTATCGCCAGGCGGCCTATGGCGCGTTCCTGCTCGACAGCGAGGACGCGCAGGCAGCGCTCGACCTCGCCTACCGCGACGTTGCGGCGGCTTTCGACCAGTTCCTGCGCGAAAACCCGTCCGCGCCGATCATTCTCGCCGGGCACAGCCAGGGCGCTTTGCACCTTCAGCGGCTGCTCCACGACAAGGTCGCTGGCAAGCCGGCCGCGAAGCGCGTCGTCGCCGCTTATGTCGTCGGCTGGCCGGTCAGCACCACTGCGGATGTCCCCGAACTTGGATTGGAACCATGCCGTGCCCCGGCCGAAGCCGGGTGCATCCTGTCATGGATGAGCTTCGGCGATCCGGCCAATCCCGAACTGATTCTCGACCAATGGCAGCAATCGAAGGGTCTGAACGGCGCCGAGCGGCGGCAGAGCGACATGCTATGCGTCAACCCGGTCAGCGGTAGCGAAGGCGGGGCAGCGCCCGCCGCGGCCAATCCTGGAACGCTCGTGCCGACGCCCAATCTTGCCTCCGCGGCGCTGCTTCGCGGCAGGGTCGGCGCGCATTGCGAGAAAGGGCTGCTGATCGCCGACGGCGAGATCCCGCCGCTCGGGCCCTATGTGCTCCCTGGCAACAATTACCATGTCTACGACTATGCTTTGTTCTGGGGATCGATCCGCGCCGACGCCGAACGGAGGCTGGCAGCATGGCTGGGCTGATCACGGTTTCTTGTCGGGCATTCGCTGACGCTCTGTCCGAGAGCGGCAAGCTCGCCGGACTCGATGTCGGCACCAAAACCATCGGCCTCGCCTTGTGCGACGCCGGTTGGCAGTTCGCCGGGCCCTCGCAGACCATCAAGCGGACCAAATTCACCCAGGATCTGGCACAGCTGAAGGATTTTGCCGCGCGCGAGCATATCGCCGGGCTGGTCGTCGGGCTTGCCGCTCAACATGGACGGCAGCGACTCAGCCCCGCACCCAGTCGGTTCGCGCCTTCGCGCGCAACCTGGAGCCGCTCGGCCTGCCGATCCTGCTGTGGGACGAGCGCTGGTCGACGCAGGCGGTCGAGCGGGCGATGATCGACGCCGATGTCAGCCGTGCGCGGCGCGCCGAAAAAGTCGACGCGCTGGCCGCCGCGCATATCCTCCAGGGCGCGATCGACGCGCTGGTCAATTTGCCCGCACCGGACTAGGCGACGCCGTCGTGGACATCCTCTCGATCGACCAGCTGAGCGACGACGACATCGCGCGCATCCTCGACGAGGGTGCGCGCTGGTTCGAGGAGAATCGCTCGAGCGCTGAGCGTCCGCGCAAGCTCACCAGCAAGATCGTCTTCAACCTGTTCTACGAAAATTCGACGCGCACCCTGATGAGCTTCGCGACCGCCGCGCATCGGCTTGGCGCGGCGGTAGTCACCCTCCCCGTCGAGCAATCGTCGGTCAAGAAGGGCGAGACGCTTGAGGACACCGCGCGGACGCTCGACGCGATGCGCCCCGACGCGCTGATCATCCGTCATTCGAGCAACGGGTCGACGAGGGAGGTCGCCGATATCGTCGCTGCACCGGTGATCAATGCCGGTGACGGCACCAACGAGCATCCGACCCAGGCGCTGCTCGACGCGGCGACGATCCGCCATCGCTTCGGGCGCATCGCCGGGCTCAAGGTCGCGATTTGCGGCGACATCCGCCACAGCCGGGTTGCGCGATCGAACGCCAAGCTGCTCGAGCGGCTGGGCGCGGAGGTGCGGCTTGCCGGTCCGCCCGAGTTGCTGCCCGGCGGATGCCGGCGCGATGAGCGTCGACGAGGCGATCGCGGGCGCCGACGTGGTGATGATGCTGCGGGTCCAGCGCGAGCGGCTCGAAGCGGATCTGGGCGATGCTCCGGGCGAATATCTCGCGCGCTACGGGCTGACCGCCGAGCGCCTTGCGACGGCCGCGCCCGAGGCGGCGGTGATGCACCCCGGGCCGATGAACCGCGGCGTCGAGATCGACCGATGCGATCGCCGACGATCCGCAGCGTTCGCTGATCTCGCTTCAGGTCGAAATGGGGGTCGCGGTGCGCATGGCGTGCCTCGACCTGGTGATCGAGCGCGCCGCGTTCTCCTAGCGCGAGGCGAACCGCACCGGCGCGTCGCCCGCAACGCGTGCGCACGAAACAGCTTCCGCCCGAACGGCGCATCGAATTGCACAGATGCGCTGGCTTCGGCCTGGTTGGCGAAACCGCGCGACCGACAGGCGGTAGACCCTGCCCTTGGCGCTGGCGAAGCGCGGCGCTCATCGGCGCGTAGGCCCGAAGCGCGGAATAACGGCGCGAGGCCGCGTTCCAGGCGGTCAGCACGCGCTGCGGCGAACCGTAGGCACCAAGCTGGACGACCGCGGTCGACCCGCCGCGGCGAAGCGATGCCGAGCGGCGGAGCGAGGCGCGATGCAGTTTGGCGACCTTGCGCTGCTCGCTGGCGGCGCGGGTGAAGGACGCTTTGGCGAGCCGCGGCTTCGGCGGAGCATAATCAGCGGCGACCGCACCGGCGGCGGCGGCGCGAATATTGCGGCCGGGGCTGGTGGCGGTGGCGGCGCGAATGCCGCGATCTCCACCGGCGCAGCTGCGCGGACTAGTCGCTAACGGCGGCGGCGCGAACTGCGCGACGTCGACGGGCGCGGAGCAAATCGGCACGACTTTCGCGACTGGCTCCGGAGCTGGCGCGGCGATCGCCACCTGATCGGCCACCCGGGCCGGATTGGCCGGCGGCGGGGCCGGCGGAACGGCGGTTGCGACGCCATAAAGCGGCATCGGCGCGAATTCGGAATCACGGCTGGTCGTGCTGCCGCGCGCTCTGAACCTGCGCCTGCACCTGCGGCTGCGGCTGCGGTTGCGGTTTCGCCTGGACGACTGGGCTTTCCGCGGCTGCGGCCGCGGCTGCACTTGCGCAACGGCGACAGCCGGTGCCGCCTGGCGAAGCGCGACGCGAACCGGCTGTCCGGGATCGCCGGCGGCGGGACGCAACGCCGGTCAGCGCCGCGACCTGGTCCGACGCGCGAGCGGGCTTGGCGAGCTTCATCCACTGCTGGATGCGGGCATCGACCTGGTCGGCGGCAAGATCCTGGCGCGGCGACCACGCGCGCATTGGTCCAGTCGCCGGCAAGCGCATGAGCAAGCGCGAGATTCTGGCGGACGCGGGCGTCGGCGCCCTGCATGCGCGCGCAGCGGCGCGAAGAGCATTCGACGGCGTCCGCCGGCCGGCCCGAAAGCGCCAGCGCAAGACCGTAATCGGCCGGCTCGCAGCACGGACCGCGCGGACCTGAAGGAAAGCCAGCCGCTTCGCCGTTCTTGCCCTGCGCGATCTGCACCAGGGCGAGCTTGAGCACGGCCTGCGGCTGGTTCGAATAGAGCGACAGCGCGTCCTTGTAGGCGGCTTCGGCCGAGGCAAAGCGGCCCGCGGCGAAATAGACGTTGCCGAGCAGGGCGCGGAAACCGGCGTCGTCGGGCGTGTCGCGCGACGGCGCGCTCGGCGAAGCTGATCGCAGCTGGCAAATCGTTGGAATTGAGCGCGCTCATGGCGCGCATCGCGAGACCGGTGTCCCCGTCCGCCTTGCCGCCAAAGCTGGTCGCAGCGACCCGTCCGGCCCTGCGGCGACGCGCACCCGGCGATCACGCAGGCAAGCGCGACGGACGAGAGAGCGAGGCCAATACGGACGGAGTTCGACATTGCGATTATCCTTTGCGTTTGGCCGTGGCGGCCAGTGCGTCGAGCTCCGGCATTTTCGCAAGCAACTGGTCGAGCGCGTCGGTGACGATATGCTGCGCCGAACGGCCGTCGAGCGGCGCAGGCGAGGCGCAGCTTCAAATGGCGGTCGCGGGTCGAGCCGCAGCGTGAACGCCGCCTTGGCCTTGCTTCCCGGCCGCCGACGCGCGACTGTCGGCGCGCGGCGCGGACTGGCGGCGGGCGATGCTGGCACGGCGGCGGGCGCCGGCACTTTGACGGCTCTGAGCCGGACCGGCGAGCGCGGCTTCAACCGGCGTCTCCGGTTGAGCTCGGCGTTCGGCTTCCGGTTCGTAAAGCTCGTCGTCTCGTCGAATTCCTCTTCCTCGGCCGAGTGTCCGGCGTCGGCGACGCGCTCGGCGATTTCAGCCTGCTGCGTATGGACCGGCGAGTGGACCGGCGTCAGCGCCGGTGCGGATGGACGCCGCGGATGCTCGGCGAGATCGTCGCCAAAGGCGTCATGGCTCGCGTCGCGCGCGCCGTCGACGTCGGCTTGGGCGGTTCGAAGCCCATGTCGTTCCAGCCGAGATCCTCGAGGCTGCCGCCGGCCTGGCCGAAGCCCTGCGGCCGCATCGCCGGACGCGCCGCACCCTTGCGCGCCAGAAGGCCCGAGGAGAGGGATGCGAAAGGCTTGGGTTCGCTTCACTGTGCCCGACCCCCTTACTGGCCGACGACGCGGCGGCCGAAGCCGCCGACGGGACGCGGACTGGACTGGGCAACGCCGGGCGAAGCGCCGGGCGCCGCGAACACGGTGCGGCGGAAATTCTTTTCGAGGCGGTCGGAAATATATTCCCACAGCTCGATCACTTCGCGCGCCGAGCGGCCGTTGGGATCGACTTCCATCACCGTGCGGCCATCGATCATCGAGGCGGCGAAATCGGTGCGGTGGTGGAGGGTGACCGGAGCCACGGTGCCGTGCTGCGACAGCGCGACCGCGGCTTCGTAAGTGATCTTGGCCTTGGGCGTCGCGCCGTTGACGACGAACAGCAAGCGGCTTGCCGGCGCGGTCGCACAAATCGACCGTGGCGCCGACGGCGCGCAGATCGTGCGGGCTCGGGCGGGTCGGAATGACGATCAGCTCGGCGACCGCGATGACGCTCTGGATCGCCATGGTGATCGCCGGCGGAGTGTCGATGACGGCGAGGCGGAAGCCCTGCTGGCGAAGCACTTCGAGGTCCGAGGCGAGCCGGGCGACGGTGGTCTGGGCGAAGGCCGGCATATCGGCCTCGCGCTCGTTCCACCAGTCGGCCAGGCTGCCCTGCGGATCGATGTCGATCAGGCAGACCGGGACCAGCGCCCGCAAGCTGCGCCTGCACCGCGAGATGACCGGACAGGGTCGTTTTGCCCGATCCGCCCTTCTGCGATGCCATTGCCAAGAACGCGCATGCTTTTCCCCTCGCCCACTTCCGTCGTTCGAGTGGCGGGAGTGACACCAAGCCTCTAAAATCTGGTTAACAATGCGGCACGACTCTGTTGCTCGGCGCAGGTCTGCGGCGTTAGCGTCGACGGGCGATGCGGACAGGCGTGCAAACATGTGGAAGCTCATACTTGATGTGCGGCCGCTATCCTGTGCGCCAGCGCGCCGGCGGCCGCGCAAAGCGGTCGAGCCGGGCATCGACGCGTGGCAGCGCGCCGATTATACTGCGGCCGTCGCGATCTGGCGCCCGCTCGCCGAAGCCGGCGACGCCGACGCCGCGTTCAACCTCGGCCAGGCCTATCGCCTCGGCCGCGGCGTGCCGACTCAACCTTGTCGGCGGCGCAAGACCTGGTTCGAGCGCGCCGCGCGCCAAGGGCCATATCGACGCCCAGACGACGCTCGGCCTGCTGCTGTTCCAGAACATGGCAAAGGCGATGGGCTGCGCTGGCTCAAGGCCGCCGCCGAGCAGGGCGAAGCCGCGCGCACTGCTGGTCTACGGCACCGCTTTGTTCAACGGCGACAGCATCACCCAGGACCCGGTGCTCGGCTACGCCTATGTCAGCCGCGCCGCGGCGCAAGGCTTCGCGCCGGCCAAGGCGACACGCTCGCCGAGCTCGACAAGATCATGCCGCTCGCCGACCGCAAGAAGGGCGTCGCGCTGGCGCGGATCAAGGCCAAACGGCGCCGCCGCCGGTGTCCAAGGCGGTCAAGCCGGTGAAGCCGGTAAGGCAGCGGCCAAGCCCGCTCCAATCAAACCGGCACCCGCCAAACCGGCACCGCCGCGCCTAAGAGGCAAACCCGCGCCGGTTGCAACGGCTGCCCGGCCAGCGGCGCGTGGCGCATCCAGCTCGGCGCGTTCGGGCAGCGCGGCAGCGGCCGAAGCGCTGTTCGGCAAGCTGTCGGGCAAGCCGGCTCTTGGCGGCCGGCGGGCATTCTATCATCCCCGTCGGCGCAGTCACCCGCCTCCAGGTCGGCCCGTTCGAAAGCCGCGCCGCGGCGCAGGCGGCCGTGCAACGCGCTCAGCGCCCCAGCCCTGCTTCCCGGTCGCTACGAAATAATCCACTCGCGCCGCGGGATCAGCCCTCCGATCACTCCGGAACCAGTCCTTCTTCCGCACCCCCTGCACCCACAGCAAGGCATCGAGCCCGTGATGGTCGAGCTCGGCGTCGGCGACCTCGGCCAGCGCCGGCTTGGCCGGAAGGCAATGCCGAGCCCCGCTTCCTCGACCATCAGCTGGTCGTTGGCGCCGTCGCCGACGGCAAGCACGTCTTCCGGCCAAGCCCAGCTCGTCGCGAGCCTCGATCAACGCCTGCCGCTTGGCGCGCGCGTCGACGATCGGATCGCTCGACTTCGCCGCTCAGTTTGCCTTCGGCGAACACCAGGCGGTTGGCGCGGACGCGGTCGAATCCGACCAGCTTGGCGATCGGCTCGGCGAAGGACAGGAAGCCGCCCGAAACCAGCAGGCAGCTCGCCCCGCCGGCGCGCATCGTCTGGACCAAAGTCCGCGCGCCCGGATGTCAGCGGCACCCGCTCGGCGAGGCAGCGCGCGAGCGTGCCCTGCGTCCAGTCCCGGCAAGCAGCGCGCACCCGCTCGCGCAGCGCGCCTTGAAATCGAGCTCGCCCTGCATCGCGCGCTCGGTGATCGCGGCGACCTCGGTCTTGAGCCCGGCATAATCGGCCAGCTCGTCGATGCATTCCTGACCGATGATCGGTCGAATCCATGTCGGCGACGAGCAGCCGCCGCCAGCGCGGCTCGTCGGCTTGGACGATACGACATCGACGCGCCGAGCGAATCGAGCGCCCAGCGCGCCGGCGTGACGGTCGCCGCCGAAAGCGCAGGTCGGCCGCATCGCCTTCGTCGATCCACGCGACGAAGCGCGCCTCCGGGTCGAGTTCGCGAAGCAGGCCGAGGGCGCGGTCGACCAGCCTGTCATCGAGCCGTCCCGCTGCTATCAGCGTCGCAATGCCCATCGGTTCGCCTAACCTCCACGTGGCCCTCATCGCCGGGCCGACCGCGAGCGGCAAGTCGGCGCTGGCGCTCGCTCTGGCAGAGCAAGAAGACGGCGTCATCGTCAACGCCGACAGCGCGCAAATCTATCGCGACCTGCCGATTCTGAGCGCCGCGCCGACCGAGCGAGGAGCGAGCGCGCGCCGAGCACCGGCTTTATGGCGTGCAGGACGGCGCCCTGCCCTGCTCCGCGGCGCATTGGGCGGCGATGGCCAAGCGCGAGATCGCCGACAGTCCACGCGCACGGGCAAACTGCCGATCCTGGTCGGCGGCACCGGCCTTTACCTGCGCACGCTGATCGACGGGATCGCGCCGGTCCCGCCGATCGACCCCGCGACCGCGAGCGCATCCGCGCGCGCGGCGTGGAAGCGAATCGCGCCGAGCTCGCAGCAGCGCGATCCTGCGGCGGCGGCGCGGCTGGCGCCAGCCGACAGCGCGCGCATCGCTCGGGCGCTCGAAGTAATGCGTGTCGACCGGAAAGCCGCTCAGCGAATGGCAGCAGGATCGCTCGGGCGGCATTGGCGGACAGGTCGCGCTTCGCCCGCTCATCCTGCTGCCGCCGCGCGACTGGCTCTACGCGCGCTGCGACGAGCGGTTCGCGCGGATGTTCGACGGAGGCGCGATCGACGAGGTCGAAGCAGCTGCTGGAGCGCAAGCTCGACCCCAATCTGCCGGTGATGCGCGCCATCGGGGTTCGCGAGATCGCGCAATATCTGTCGGGCGAGCTGACCCGCGAGGAGGCGATCGCCGCGGGCCAGCAGGCGACGCGGCGCTACGCCAAGCGCCAATATACCTGGTTCGCGCACCAGCCGCCGGCCGATTGGCCGCGCTTCAACGACCCGCTCGACGGCGATTGCCGGCGCCAGGCGCTGGAACTGCTCGGCCGCAGCGGCCTAGTCGACCGGCGATGGACTTGCTCGCGACGCCGACATCGATCCCGCGCCGCTCGCCGGCAAGCGGGTGGCCGTCCTCGGCTACGGCAATCAGGGGCGAGCGCAGGCGCTCAACCTCAAGGACAGCGGGATCGACGTCGTCGTCGGCCTGCGCCAGGGCTCGCTGCAGCCAGGCGCTGGCCGAGACGGTCGGCCTGGCAACCGCGCAGATCGAGGAGGCAGTCGCCGGCGCCGATGTGGTCATGATGCTCGCGCCCGACGAAGCTCACGGCGCGCTGTATCGTGAGATCGAGCCGCATCTGCGCGAAGGCGCGGCGCTCGGCTTCAGCCACGGCCTGTCGGTCCGCTTCGGGATGGTCGAGCCGCGCGCCGACCTCGACGTCTTCCTGGTCGCGCCCAAGGGACCGGGGACCGCGCTCCGCTCGCTCTACCGCGACGGCAAGGGAATGATTGCGCTGTGGGCGGTCGCGCAGGATGCTAGCGGCCAAGCGCGCGGCATCGCGCTCGCCTATGGCCGGGCGATCGGTTGCGGCCGCGCCGGCCTGATCGCGTCGACCTTCGCCGAGGAAGCCGAGGCCGATCTGTTCAACGAGCAAGCGGTGGTGTGGGGCGGCGTCCCGGCGCTGCTCGAGGCCGGGTTCGACACGCTGGTCGCCGCCGGAATATCGCCCGAGGTCGCCTATCTCGAATGCGTCGGCGAATTGAAGCTGCTCGCCGAGCTCATCGAAGCGCGCGGCATCGCCGGAATGCGCGAGGCGATCTCGAACACCGCCGAGTTGGGCGCGGTGCTTGGCGGGCCGCGGATCGTCGATGCGGCGGTCCGCGCGCGGATGGCGCGAAATCATGGCCGAGGTCCGCGCCGGCGAATTCGCCAAGGCGCTGCGGAGCGAGGAGGAAGCGGACTATCCGCAGCTCAAGCAGGCGCGCGCGGACAGCCGCGAAACGCTGCTCGATGTCACCTATCCGCAAATTGTCGGGCGAGCCGGGCTAGGCCTCAGCCGATCGGCTCTGTGCGTCATCGCTGTCGCGCTCGCCGACGCTGGCGCGCTCGAGATAGGCGCGCTGCAGCTTGCGGTGGGCCTTGGCGGCATCGCCGTCGGTGGCGTCGGCGAGTTCCTGCTCTTCGGCCGCCCGCTGCGCGAAATATGCCCGATCATCGCTGTCTCATGATCCGTCTCCTCCGATGACCGCGCCATAGCAGATCGAACCGCATATCGCCGCGATAACCTGGGATTATCGCGCCGTCCGAACAATTTCTCGATCTCGCCATGGCCCAGCTTCACCCAGGTCGGGCGGCCGTGGTTGCACTGGCCCGAGCGCGGCGTGACTTCCATCTCGCGCAGCAGCGCGTTCATCTCGGCGACCGAGAGGATGCGCCCGGCGCGGACCGAGCCGTGGCAGGCGATGGTCGCGGCGACATGGTCGAGCTTGTCCTGCAGGCGCAATGGCGCCTGCCCAGCTCGGCGATTTCGCCGGCCAGGTCGGCGAGCAGCGCGTGGACGTCGGGCTTGCCGAGCGCCGCGGGCGTCGCGCGGACCAGCATCGCGCCGGGCCCGAACCGCTCGACCTCGAGGCCGAGGCCGGCGAGCTCGTCGGCCGCGCCTTCGAGCCGGTCGCAATCGGGTTCGTCGAGCTCGACCACTTCGGCGATCAGCAACGCCTGGCGCGCGATCGTCGCCGCCGCTCGCGCGCGGCGCGCATCCGTTCGAGCACCAGCCGCTCGTGCGCCGCATGCTGGTCGACGATGACCAGCCCGTCCTCGGCTTCGGCGACGATGTAGGTCGCCGCGACCTGCCCGCGCGCGACGCCGAGCGGGTAAGTCGGGAACCGGCGCGATGGCCGGCTCGGCTCGCGCGGCGGGTGCGTGGTCGAACAAGGCCCGGGCTTCGGCGACTAGCCGCTCGCCGCTCGCGCGAGGAGTCGGGTGGGCCTGTCCGCCTGCAGCTGACGGTCCGACCCCGCAGTCCCAGCTCGCAGGCGATGGCGGAGATTCGCGCTGGTCGTCCACATCACCGGCGCCGCGGCCTGCTCGCGCGCCGCGCTTCGCTGGCTTGCCTCGTCGAGCGCACGGCGCAAGCCCGCCGACGATCAGCCCGCGCACTGCCGGCGGGTCGCGGAAGCGGACTTCGGTCTTGGCCGGGTGGACGTTGACGTCGACCTCGTCGAGCGGGACGTCGAGGAACAAGCGCCGCGATCGGATGGCGGTCGCGGGCGAGCAGGTCGCGGTAGGCGGCGCGCAGCGCACCGACCAGCAGGCGGTCCTTCACCGGGCGCGAGTTGACGAACAGATATTGCTGGTCGGCCACGCCGCGGTTGAAGGTCGGCAGGCTGATGACGCCGGTCAGGCCGAGGCCATCGCGACTCGCAGTCGATGCCGATGCCGTGGCGGTCGAGCTCGTGGCTGAGCAGCGCCGCGACCCGCGCCGGCGGCGTCGCTCGGCTGGAGCGAGAGGATCCGGCGGCCGTCATGGTCGAGCGTGAAGGCGACATCGCTCCGCGCCATGGCGAGCCGCTTCACGGCATCGAGGCAGGCGGCATATTCGGCCCGCGGCGCTGCGCAGGAACTTGCGCCGTGCCGGCACCTTGTCGAACAGGCCTTCGACGCGGATCCGCGTGCCCGGCGGAAGCGCCGCCGGCCCCTCGCCCGCCGCGCCGCCATGATCGATCTCGATCCGCCAGCCGTCCGCCGACCTGGCCGTGACCCGGCTTTCGAGCGTCAGACGCGACGACGCTGGCGATCGACGGCAGCGCCTCGCCGCGAAAGCCGAAGCTGCGTCACCTCGGTCGATCGCATCGTCGGGCAGCTTGGACGTCGCGTGCCGCTCGAGCGCCAGGCGCATGTCGTCGGCGCTCATGCCGCAGCCGTCGTCGGCTGACTTCGATGAGTTCGAGGCCGCCGGCGGCCAGCCGGACCGCGACTGTCGCCGGCGCCGGCATCGAGCGCGTTTTCGACCAGCTCCTTGAGCGCGCTTGCCGGGCGCTCGACGACCTCGCCCGCGGCGATGCGATTGATGAGTTCGGAGGGCAGCCTTCTTATTGACATGTTAAGGGTCCTAGCCCAATCCGAGCGCAGCCGGCGAAGCGCTGATTTCTCAGAGGAATTCAGTTCGCATTCAATGGGGAGAGCACAATGGGAAGTTAAGCCGCGGGCAGGCTCGCTGCTTATTGACCATTAGCTGCGAGAGACGGGGATCGAATGTTCTGGACGCGCTGGTTCAAATGGATGTCGCACGACATGGCGATCGACCTCGGTACCGCCAATACGCTGGTCTATGTCCGCGGCCGCGGCATCGTCCTCAACGAGCCGTCGGTGGTCGCGATCGAGACGATCAACGGGGTCAAGAAGGTCAAGGCCGTCGGCGACGACGCCAAGCTGATGATGGGCAAGACGCCCGACCAGATCGAGGCCATCCGCCCGCTGCGCGACGGCGTCATCGCCGACATCGATGTCGCCGAGCAGATGATCAAGCACTTCATCCACAAGGTGCATGGCGGCAAGATGCGCGCCTGGCGCTTCCCCGAAATCGTGATTTGCGTGCCATCGGGCTCGACCACCGTCGAGCGCCGCGCGATCCGCGACGCCGCGTCGAACGCCGGCGCCAGTCGCAGTCTATCTGATCGAGGAGCCGATGGCCGCGGCGATCGGCGCCGACATGCCGGTGACCGAGCCGATCGGCTCGATGGTCGTCGATATCGGCGGCGGCACGACCGAAGTCGCGGTGCTGTCGCCTGCGCGGCCTCGCCTACACCACCTCGGTCCGCGTCGGCGGCGACAAGATGGACGAGGCGATCTCCTCCTACGTCCGGCGCAACCACAACCTGCTGATCGGCGAAGCCACGGCCGAGCGGATCAAGAAGGAAGTCGGCATCGCCAAGCCGCCGGTCGACGGCATCGGCAAGACCGTCCACATCAAGGGCCGCGACCTGGTCAACGGCGTGCCCAAGGAAATCTCGATCAACCAGGGCCAGATCGCCGAAGCGCTGTCCGAGCCGGTCGGGACGATCGTCGAGGGCGTCCGCATCGCGCTCGAGAATACCGCGCCGGAGCTTGCCGCCGACATTTGCGACCAGGGCATCGTGCTGACCGGCGGCGGCGCATTGCTCGCAGGGCCTCGACGAAGTGCTTCGCGACGAAACCGGCCTTCCGGTCACCGTCGCCGAGGATCCGCTGACCTGCGTCGCGCTCGGCACTGGCCGCGCGCTCGAGGAAGAGCAGTTCCGCGGCGTTCTCCAGACGGCCTAAGGTCGCTGAGCGATGGCGCCGCCGCGCCCCGGCTGGTCGCGGCGTGCGCAATACGGCCTGTTCTTCAGCTTCATCGCGGTCATCGCCGGCCTGGTCATCGGGCTGATCCTGCTGGCGCTGTCGCTGGTCGCGCCCAAAAGCTTCGAGAGCGTCCGCGGCGCCGCGCTCGACGTCACCGGACCGGTCTCGACCGCGCTCAACGAAGTCAGCGTCACGGCGAATGGCCTGCGTCTCCGGCGCCGGCAATTATTGGGACGCAGCGCACCAGAACGCCGCACCTCAAGCGCGACCGCGCGAGGATGCTCAGGCGGATCATCGAGGCCACGGCGATCGCCCAGGAAAACCGCCAGCTCAAGGCCGCGCTGCAGCTTCGCGAACGAACGCCGCGAGACGGTCGCCGCGGGACGCATCGTCGGCTCGTCGTTCAACAGCCCGCGCCGCTTCGCGATTCTTTCCGTCGGGTATCGCGACGGCGTCCGGATCGGAATGCCGGTGCGCTCGGCCGAGGGGCTGGTCGGGCGGATCGTCGACACCGGCGCGCTCGCCTCGCGCGTCCTGCTGGTGTCCGACCGGGCGAGCATCGTCCCCGCGCGGCTGCTGCGCGGCGGCATCCGGTCATCGCCCAGGGCCGCGGCGACGGGACGATCGACGTCCGCCCGCTCGAGGTCGGCCGCAACCCGTTCCGGCGCGGCGACATCATCGTCACGCTCGGGCACCGGCGGCCTTTATCCGCCGCTGGTTCCGGTCGCGCGCGTCGTCAAGCTCGACGACGACGGGGCGATCGCGCTGCCGCTCGCCGACCCGACCGACATCAGCTTCGCCATCGTCGAGCCGGCCTATCGAGCCGGCCGCGATCGCCGCCGAGAAAACGGTCACCGCCGCGGACACGCCCTGATGGTCCGCACCGCGCTCTCCGCGCCGCGCCGCATCGGCGAAGGACCGCGCCGCTTCGCCGCCTATATCCCGGCCGCAACGGTGGTCGCCGCCTCGATGCTTGCCGCGCTGCCGATCGTTTCGGTCAGCGGCTGGTATCCCGGACTTCGGCTTTCTGGTGCTGATCGGCTGGCGGCTGCTCCGCTCCGACGCCTTCCCGGCCTGGTGGGCAGCGCCGCTGGGCCTCGTCAACGACCTGTTCACCGGCTACCCGATAGGCTTCTCGATCGCATTTTGGAGTGCGACGATGATCGCCCTCGACCTCATCGACCGGCGCACGATGTGGCGCGATTATTGGCTCGAATGGGCGCTCGCGGCAGTGTTCCTGACGCTTGGGCTGCTGTGCCAGTGGTGGATTGCCGCGGCGGTCGGCGCGGCGCCTGCCTTCACGGCCATCGTTCCGGCCGATCCTGATTTCGATCCTGGTCTTCCCATTGAGCAGCTGGGCAGTCTCGCGGATCGATCGCTGGAGGCTCGGCCGATGAGCCCGATTCGCCTGACGCCGGTCCACCAGTCGCTGACCTTTTCGCGGCGGATGATGCTGGTCGGCGGCGCCCAGGCCGCGATCGGCGCACTGCTGATCGGCCGCATGGGCTGGCTGTCGATCGCCCAGAACCAGAAATATCAGCTGCTGACCGAAGAGCAATCGGGTGCAGCTGATCCTGGTCCCGCCGCGGCGCGGCTGGATCATCGACCGCAACGGCAAGCCGATCGCGATCAACCGCTCGAGCTTTCGCGTCGACCTCATCCCGGAGCAGCTGACCGACCCGAGCGGGTCGTCGCCGAGGTGACTCGCTGCTCAGCCTGCCGCCGACGACGTCGAGCGCATCCTCGAGGAACTGAAGGTCTCGCGCGGCTTCCGCCCGGTCTCGGTCGCCGACAATGTTCCTTACGAGCAATATGCCGCGGTCACCGTGCGCCTGCCCGAGCTTGCCCGGCGTGTCGCCGATGCGCGGCTTCTCCCGCTTCTATCCCGCCGGGGCCGCGGTCGGCCATTTGGTCGGCTATGTCGGCGCCGCCTCGGCGACGGAATATGAGAAGGAGAACAAGAACCCGCTGCTGATGACCCCGGGCTTCAAGATCGGCAAGGAAGGTCTTGAAAAGACGCTGGAATCGACGCTCCGCGGTCAGCCCGGCGGGCAACGGGTCGAAGTCACCGCGCGCGGCAAGCTGGTCCGCGAACTCGACCCCAAGCCCGACCGCAGCGGCGGCACCGTCCAGCTGACGATCGACGCCGAGCTGCAGGAATATGCCGCGCGCCGGCTGGGCGAGGAATCGGGCAGCTGCACGGTCATCGATTGCCTGACCGGCGACATATTGTGCCTCGCCTCGATGCCCGCCTACGACCCCAACAGCTTTTCCGACGGGATCGGCCGGACCGAATGGTCGATGCTGTCCAAGGACGAGCGCAAGCCGCTGCTCAACAAGTCGCTGAACTCGCTCTACCCGCCCGGCTCGACGATCAAGCCGATGATCGCGATGGCGCTGCAGGCGCACGGCATCGATCCCAAGGCGACGGTCTACTGCCGCGGCGGCTATCAGCTCGGCAACCGCTTCTTCCGCTGCCTCGGCCGCCACGGCACGGTCAACATGCACCGCGCGATCGCCAAGAGCTGCAACACCTATTTCTACGCGATGGGCAACCGCATCGGCTACGACAAGATCGCGCCGATGGCCCGCGTGCTCGGGCTCGGCGAGAAGTTCGACCTGCCGGTGGTCAGCCAAAGCTATGGCACCGTCCCCGACAGCGAGTGGAAGCGCAAGCGCTTCGAAAAGGGCAAGGGGCTGGTCGAGCGGCCCGACTGGACCACTTCGGACACGCTCAACGCGTCGATCGGCCAGGGCTTCCTGATCCTCAACCCGCTCCAGCTGGCGGTGATGTCGGCGCGCATCGCGTCCGGGCGCAGATCTTCCGCCGATGCTGATCGACAAGGCACAGCGACCGGCGCCGATCGCTCGGCATGCCCGACGAGCATCTGCAGGTCGTGCGCCACGCGATGTGGGAAGTGGTCAATGGCGACGGCACCGCGGGCGCCAGCCGGCTCCAGCTTCCCGGCGTCGAGATGTGCGGCAAGACCGGCACCGCGCAGGTCCGGCGCCTCGCCGCCAGCGCCTCGCGCGGCCAGGGCGGCGACTGGAAATATCGCGACCACGGCCTGTTCGTGTTCTTCGCGCCCTACGACAAGCCGCGCTACGCCGGCTCGGTGGTGATCGAGCATGGCCTGGGCGGCGCGCGCGCCGCGGCGCCGGTGGCCAAGGACGTGCTGACCCATTTGTTCGACCCGCCCGCCGCCGCCAAGCGCCTCGCCGAGCTCGAGGCCGGCTGGGGCGGCACGCTGGCCGAGCGCATGACGCGCCGCGACGCGGCGATCGAAGCGGCCGTCGCGCGCGTCGGCATGATCGTTAGCGGATGATCAGCTCCGACGATCATTCCGCAGCCGCTCGCGCGGCTGCCGTGGCGGCTGATCTTCATGGTCGCGGGCATCGCCGGCTTCGGCCTCATCGTGCTCTATTCGGCGGCCGGGCGGCTCGGCGCAGCCATGGGCGTCGAAACAGGCGGCCGTGCTGCTGTTCTTCCTCGAGCGTCGCGATCGGCATGTCGTGGCTCAGCGAGGCGACGATCAAGGCCGTCGTCTTCCCGGTCTACGGGGTGATCGTGGTCATGCTGGTCGGGGTCGAAGTGCTCGGCTTCGTCGCCAAGGGCGCGCAGCGCTGGCTCGACATCGGCTCCATCCGGCTCCAGCCGTCCGAGTTCATGAAGCCGGCGATCGTGCTTACGCTGGCGCGCTTCTTCGAGCTGCTGCCGCCGTCGGAAATCCGCAAATGGCGCGCGATCTGGCCGGCGCTGGCGCTGCTCGGCGTGCCGGCCGCGCTGATCCTTCGTCCAGCCCGACCTCGGCACCGCCATCATGGTCGTGCTGTGCGGCCTGACCGTGATGTTCCTCGCCGGCCTGCCGCTGTGGCTGTTCGCCGCGCCGGCGGCCGCCGATCGCGGTCGCGGCGCCGATCGTCTACAGCATGCTCCACGACTATCAGAAGAAACGCGTCGACACCTTCCTCGACCCGGAAAGCGACCCGCTCGGCGCCGGCTATCACATCGCCCAGTCGAAGATCGCGATCGGATCGGGCGGCATGTGGGGCAAGGGCTTTCTCAACGGCAGCCAGAGCCACCTCGACTATCTGCCCGAAGGCCACACCGATTTCGTCTTCGCGACGATGGTCGAGGAATGGGGCCTGGTCGGCGGCGCGTTGCTGATCTTCGCGTTCGGCGCGGTGATCCGCTGGGGCATGCGGGTCAGCAGCAATGCACGCACGCCGCTTCGCCCAGCTCGCCGCGGCCGGCCTCAGCGCGACGATCTTCTTCTACGTCGTCGATCAATCTGATGATGGTCATGGGCCTGGCGCCGGTGGTCGGCGTGCCCCTGCCGCTGGTCAGCTTCGGCGGCTCGGCGGTGATGACGGTGATGATCTGCCTCGGCCTGCTGATGGCGCTCGAGCGGCAGCAGCGGACGGGCAACCAGCTCGAATAAGCGCGGTCGGCAGCCGCCGCGCCGGTTGCGCCGCTACCATCGCCCATGCTACCGGCGCGCCGCTCGCAGGCGGCAATGCCCCCGGGCATCTCGCGACACCGCGAATGGACGCATAGCTCAGTTGGTAGAGCAGCTGACTCTTAATCAGCGGGTCCTAGGTTCGAGCCCTAGTGCGTCCACCATTGCCCCCCTAATTCACAGCGCTGCGAAGATTGGCCTGGCGACGGGGGGTCAGCGCAACCCGCCGCTCGGTCGCGGGCGGGTCGATCGTCACCGGCAACTCGACGGCCCGGCGGATGGCTTCGTGCAGGTCCTGCTGCTTGAACGGCTTGGCGACATAATCGTCCATGCCTGCCTGGCGGAAGGCGCGGACCTGCTCGGGAAGTGCGTTGGCGGTCATCGCGATAATCGGAGTATTGGCGGCCGGGCCGACCAACTGGCGGATACGCCGCGCCGCGGTGACCCCGTCCATTCGCGGCATCTGGATGTCCATCAGGATGACGTCGTAGGCATTCTCCTCGACCGCCGCGATCGCCTCAATGCCGTCGTTGGCAATCTCGACAATGTGCCCTTCCCGGCGCAGAATCGTGCAGGCGAGTTCCTGGTTCATCTCGAGATCCTCGACCAACAGGATGCGCAAGGCCGCGAGATCCTGCGAATCCGCGCACAACTGCGGCCTGACGGCCGACTTGCCGACGATTGCGAGATCGATCTCAAACCAGAAGGTGCAACCCGCGCCGTCATTGTTGGCAAAGCCGATCTGTCCATGCATCAACTCGACCAGGCTTTTGCAAATCGACAGGCCGAGCCCGGTTCCGCCGTGCTCGCGGCTGACCGACGGATCGGCCTGCGCGAATTGCTCGAACAACGTGGCCTGTCCGTCCGCGTGGATTCCCGGCCCGGTGTCCGAAATTGCAAAGCGCATCCGTTCGCTGTCGCCGGCCGACGAAATCCAGGTGACGGCGAGCGACACGCTTCCCGCGGTTGTGAACTTCACCGCGTTGCTGAGCAGGTTGAGCAGGATTTGCCGCAGCCGCGCCGGATCGCCGACATTGTACATCGCCAGTCCGGAATCGATGTGGACCTGAAGCTCAAGGCCTTTGGCCTCCGCGGTCACCTCGACGATGGAGACGGTGCTGCTGACCAGCGCCTCCAATGAAAAAGGCTCATTGAGGAGCTCGACCTTGCCCGCACCGAGCTTCGAGAAATCGAGGATGTCGTTGACGACGGTCAGCAGTGCGCCGCCAGCATTCTTGACCCGCTCGAGATAGCGCCGCTGGACCTGGCTTAGCGAGATGTCGTCGAGCAACAGGTCGCTATAGCCAATGATGCTGTTGAGCGGCGTGCGGATCTCGTGGCTCATATTGGCGACGAACGTCGCTTTGGCGGCGCTTGCTGCTTCGGCTTCCTTCAACGCCTCGTCGACCGTCGAGCTGAGCGCGAGCGCTGCCGAGCTGCAGGCTCTTGCGCTCGATTGCGTAGCGCAGCGCCTGCTGCATGCCGCGTGAATCGATCTGGCCCTTGATCAGATAGTCCTGCGCCCCGTCCTGCAGCGCTTCGACCGCCAGGCGCTCGTCGTCCATGCCGCTCAGTACGACCAGCGGGACGGTTGGCGCCGCGGCGCGCGCGCGGCGCACGGCGTCCATCCCCTGCGCGTCCGGCAAGCCGAGGTCGAGCAGCACGATGTCGACGATGTTGTCGGCCAGATGCTTCTCGGCCTCCTTCATCGTCCCAACATGAGTCATGATCGATGGATCTGGCGCTGTCTTCGTCGAACATCTCGCGCAGCAGCCGCGCGTCCCCCGGACTGTCCTCGACAACCAGCAGCGCGGTGACATGCGACACCCAGGACGCCCCATTAGCGGGCCTGCGGCAGTTTGGCTTTTTTGAACCAGAAGTCGTTGATGCTCCTCACGATGGTCTCGAACTTATCCAGCTGCACCGGTTTGCTGAGGTAGCTGTTGGCCTGGAGCTTGTAGCTCTGGTTGATGTCGGTGACCGAGTCGGACGTCGTCAGGATGACGGTCGGGATGCTTTTGAGACTCTCGTCGCCGCGGATGTGCTTGAGGACCTCGCGCCCGTCCTTTTTGGGCAGGTTGAGGTCGAGCAGGATGAGGTCGGGCCGCGGCGCTTGCGCATGCTCACCCTCCCGGGCCAGAAATGCGAGCGCCTCGACGCCGTCCATCGCCACATGCAGCCGAATATCGGAATTGGCGGCGCGGAACGCTTCCTGCGTCAGGCGGATGTCGCCGGGGCTGTCTTCGACGAGTAATACGTCGATGCCCATTGCCATGGTTTTCATCGGTTGCTCCAAGTGAAAAGCGGAAAGTCGATCCCTTGCCGGGCTCGGACACGACGTTGATCTCGCCGCCGTGGCGCTCGACGATCTTGCGGCAGATCGCGAGGCCGATGCCGGTGCCCGAAAATTCGGCGCGATTATGCAGCCGCTGGAACATGCCGAAGATGCGGTCGTAATATTGCGGCTCGATGCCGAGGCCGTTGTCCTTGACCGAGAAGTGCCACTTGCCACGCTCTTGCGCGCGCCGAGACGTGCACCTGGGGAGCATCGGCGGCGCGATACTTGATCGCGTTGCCGATGAGGTTCTGGAACAACTGGACCAGCTGCATCTCGTCGGCCAGGACGGCGGGCAATGGGTCGTTCGTGACCAGGGCGCCGCTGTCCGCAATGGCGCTGCGGAGGTTGCTGAGGGCGCAGCTGCAGGGCCTTTTCGCTCGGCACATTGGTGACTATCCATCTGCTTGGTGCCGATGCGTGAATAAGCGAGCAAATCCTGGATCAGCCGCTGCATCCGCGTCGCTCCGTCGACCGCGAAAGCGATGAACTCGTCGGCGTCGGCATCGAGCTTCCCGACGTAGCGTTGCGCGAGCAGCTGAGTGTAGCTGGAGACCATGCGCAGCGGCTCCTGGAGGTCGTGCGAGGCGATGTAGGCGAACTGGCTCAGTTCCTCGTTCGAGCGCTTGAGCTCGGCGATCTTTTCGATCAGGTCGACCTCAGCCTCCTTGCGCACGCTGATGTCGCGAATGGCGGCGGTGACGAGGATTCCGTCGGCGCTTTCGAGCGGGCTGAGCATGATCTCAATCGGGAACTCGCGACCGTCGCGGCGCAGTGCCGTAAGCTCGATCCCGGTTCCGATCACCTGCGCCAGTGCTTCCTCGGGTGAGCGCAGCTTGTCGGCAACCAGGCGTTCGGCAAAACCGATCGGAATGATGTCGGTGACCTTGCGGCCGATGCAGCTCGTCGCGGCTGTAGCCGAATTGTTTTTCCGCCTGACGTTCAAGACGATCTCGCCGCTCGGGTCGACGACGACCATCGAATCCGGGGCTGCCTCGAGCAGCCCGCGGTACCGCTGCTCGGCCCGTACTGACCAGTTCTTCGGCGGCCTTGCGGGCGCTGATGTCGCGGATCGCCGCAGTGACCAAAATGCCGTCGGCACTTTCCAGCGGGCTGAGCATGATTTCTATCGGAAATTCGCTGCCGTCCTTGCGCAGGGCGGAAAGCTCGATACCCATTCCGATCTGCTGAGCCAGCGCGTCTTCCGGAGATCGCAGGTCGTCAGCGATCAGCCGCTCGGCAAAGCCTTCGGGAATGATGTTGACGACCTTTTGGTCGACGAGCTCGTCGCGGCTATAGCCGAATTGCTTCTCCGCCTGGACATTCAGGAAAACGATCTCGCCCTGTTGATTGACGACCACCATCGCGTCCGGAGCCGCTTCGAGCAGCCCACGGTAGCGTTCCTCCGCGCGCTTCATCAGCTCCTCATCGGCCTTGCGCTCGCTGATGTCGCGGATTGCCGCCGTAACCAGCACGCCATCGGGGCCCGCCAGCGGGCTGAGCATGATCTCGATTGGAAACTCGCCGCCGTCTTTTCGCAACGCGACCAGCTCGATGCCCGTGCCCATATGCTGGGCGAGCGCCTCGGCCGTCGAGCGGCTGCCGTCGGCAATGATCCGCTCGGCAAATCCGGTCGGGATGATGTCGGTTACCTTGCGTCCGATCAGCTCGTCACGCGAATAACCGAATTGCTTTTCCGCCTGGAGGTTGACCAGCACGATCTCGCCGGCTTCGTCGACCACCACCATCGCGTCGGGCGCGGCTTCGAGGAGCCCGCGATATCTTGCCTCCGAGCGCGCCAGTTGGCGCTCGGGCTCGCCGGCGCCGGCCAGGCGATCAAGAAGCACTGCGTTCACCAAACCTCCCCCAAATTTCAAGCGGGAGGAACACGCTCCCCCAGTCGCCCAAACGCTTGTGAGAAGATCAGGCGAAGTCGGAGAACTAGTGGGGAACGCATAATGAACTACTGCGATCAGGTTCATTCCGGACGAGTTTGACCGGACGCTGGACAGCCGGCTTGGGCTTACTCACGGACCGGAATTTGAAGCCTCGATCAGGCGAGCCCAAGTTCCGCCAAAGTGGAGCAGTGCTTAAGGGGTCCGGAGTATCCTGCGCATAGACACCCCCTGGATGGGCAGCTCGGGTTCGGCGTTTCACCTTAGCAAGCCGCACCATATTTCCAGCCGGGGGGACGATCGGTGGCATTGATATTGTTGGCGGACGACGACGATCTGGTCGTGGATATCGTGAAAGCGACGCTGTGTCCGAAAGGAAATGTCGTCGGCGTACTGCCCAACGGAGAGGGGCTGGTCGAGCTGGTGGAGCTGAAACGGCCGGCGCTGGTAATCCTTGACTGCTTGATGCCCATCGTCGGCGGAATAGCCGCGTTGCGAAAAATCAGAGCGTCGCGGACCTGCTCCCGAGTGCCCGTTCTGATGCTGACGGCCCGAACGAGCCACGCCGACGAAGCGATTGCGATGGAAGCCGGCGCTACGGACTATTTGCGCAAGCCGTTCGAGCCCGATCAGCTGGCCGCCTGGGTCGACTGCCTGATCGATCCAACTGCAAGCGTCGCGCCGTTCGACCGCGCCGCGCACCGAGTGGCACGAGGCTAGAAATGTCGCACATCCATGGTTCCGCCAGGTTTGGCCCCGCTGTCCGCACTGCTTTTGCGGCGGCGTCGATGGATATCGCGCCACCGCCGCTGGAAAGTGAGGCGGCGATCTTTAATGCCGCCACTTTCGAAGACCTTGTTCACCTGTTGCCAGGGCACCGGATGCACCCGCATCTGTGCGCGCTGAGCGAACTGCTCGACGCGGCGATGTCGCGTGATGCCACGCCCGATGAAGTCAGGATCATCGCCCACAAACTCATCAGCCAGGCAGGCTTGCTCGGGTTTGAGCAAATATGCTGCTGCTCACGGGAAATCGAGAATACACGGTGTCAGGCGGGGTTGGCCAAACGGCTAAACTCGCTCCACGAAGCGGCGCGAGTGGCAGCTCCGATCCTGGATCGCTTGCTCGCCGAAGCGGCCCGGTCACTGAAGGACCTCAGCGACCGGCGTTAGCGTCAGGCGAGCGCCCTGTTCCACGCTTTCTCATGGAAGAAGAAGGCGACTGCATTGGCCATTGGCTCGATGATCGCAATGCCAGTGGATATCGCCACCGACCCGGTGAACAGATAGGCAACGCAAAAGCCGATGATCAGGTGGATGACGAGGTAGGTCAGCGTTTTCGCCAGGCTCACATTCCGAAACACAGTTGAAAGCATTGCCGCTCCTCCTCGCCCGGCCAACGGCTCGCCGAACCGCTCGGTTCCGGCCTTCCCGCCGACCGGTAAACCCCAAGCCCTTTCGATACGGCCCTTCACCCCCTATGGCGCGGCGATGAGCGTTCTTGTTACCGGATCCGCGGGCTTCATCGGCGCCGCCACCGCGCGGGCGTTGCTCGCGCGGGGCGACAGCGTGATCGGGGTCGACAGCCTCAACGATTATTACGACCCGGCGCTCAAGCGCGCGCGCCTGGCAGCGCTGAGCGACGACTTCGGCGATCGGTTCCGCTTCGAGCAACTGGACTTCGCGGATGACGAGGCGCTGACCGGGCTGGGCCTCACGCACGACTTCGACCGCATCGTCCATCTCGGCGCCCAGGCAGGCGTCCGCTACAGCATGGAAAATCCGGGCGCCTATGTGCGCTCCAACCTCGTCGGCCATTGCAACATGCTTGAGCTCGCGCGCCAGCGGCGGTCGAGCCACTTGGTCTACGCCTCATCCTCGTCGGTCTATGGCGGCAACAAAAGCCTGCCGTTCCGCGTCGAGGACCGCGTCGATCATCCGCTGTCGCTTTATGCCGCGACCAAGAAATCCGACGAGCTGCTGAGCGAATCCTACGCCAGCCTGTACCGCCTGCCCACGACCGGCTTGCGCTTTTTCACCGTCTACGGGCCATGGGGCCGCCCGGACATGGCGATGTGGATTTTCACGCGCGCATTGTTCGCCGATGAGCCGTTGCCGCTGTTCAACGGCGGCGAGATGCGGCGCGACTTCACGTTCATCGACGATATCGTTCGCGGCGTTGTCGCGTGCCTCGACAATCCGCCCGCCGACGACGGCGCGACCAAGGCCGGCGGGAGCAGCGCGCCGCACGCCTTGTACAATATCGGCAACAGCCGCAGCGAAGATCTGATGCGCGTCGTCCAGCTGCTCGAGCAGGAAACCGGGCGCAAGGCGCTGCTGTCGCCCGAGCCGATGCAGCCCGGCGACGTCAAGGACACATTCGCCGACATCAGCGCGATCGAGCGCGATCTCGGCTTCGCACCGCATACGCCGATCGACGAGGGCATCCCGCGCTTCGTCGCCTGGTACCGCGAATATCATGGCGTCTGAGGCCGGGTGAGCCTGCCCCCGCTCCTTCAGCAACTGCGTCTCCCGGTGATCGGCGCGCCGTTGTTCATCGTCTCGAACCCGGCGCTGGTGATCGCCCAGTGCACATCGGGCATCGTCGGCGCCTTCCCGGCGCTCAACGCCCGGCCCGCGGCCAGGCTCGACGAGTGGCTGCATGAGATCATCGAGGCGCTCGCGGCGTGGGACCGCGACCATCCCGGACCAGCCCGCGGCGCCGTTCGCGGTCAACCAGATCGTCCACCGTTCCAACGACCGGTTCGAGACCGACATGGCGGTTTGCGCCAAATATAAGGTGCCGATCGTGATCACCTCGCTCGGCGCGCGCGAGGAGCTCAACCAGGCGGTCCACGGCTGGGGCGGGATTACCCTCCACGACGTGATCGACGACCGCTTTGCGCGCAAGGCGATCGACAAAGGCGCCGATGGACTGATCGCGGTCGCCGCGGGCGCCGGCGGCCACGCCGGGCGCTGGTCGCCGTTCGCGCTCGTCCAGGAGATCCGCGCCTGGTTCGACGGGCCGCTGGCGCTATCGGGGTCGATCGCGACCGGCGGCGCGATCCTCGCCGCGCAGGCGGCCGGCGCCGATCTCGCCTACATCGGATCGCCGTTCATCGCGACGCCGGAAGCCAATGCCAGCGACGGCTACAAGCAGGGGATCGTCGAGGGCGGCGCGGCCGACATCGTCTACACCGACCTGTTCACCGGGGTTCACGGCAATTATCTGCGCGGCTCGATCGAGGCCGCGGGGCTCGATCCGCTGGCGCTTGCAGCGGGCAATGTCGAAACGATGAAGTTCGGCGGTGGCGAGGCCAAAGCATGGAAGGACATCTGGGGATCGGGCCAGGGCATTGGCGCGATCGACCAGGTCCGTTCTGCGGCCGACTATATTGCTCGCCTGGCGGAGCAATATGCGGCCGCCAAATCGAAACTCTGCGCAAGCTAGGCCTGGCCGCCGAGCCCTCGCTCGAGCCGGCCCATCAGCGCCCGTGCGGGGCTTTGCGGCACGTCGCCCTCCTGCCCGCCCTCGTCGATCCGCTTGACCCGCGCATAAAGGTCGGCGCTGGCGCCGATCAACTTGCGCGCTTCCTCGGGCAATATCCGAACCACGTCCGGATCGCTGTCGCCCGCGTGGCCGAGCCGGCGGTCGCGCCGTCTCCCCTGCCCCTCGCCGGGCCGCTGCGGAATTTCCCCGCACTCGATTGCCCGCTGGGTCAGCAGCCACGCGACGATATGCATGATGCGCGTCGTCACCTTCAGAGATTCGCAGGCAAAGCCGACCCGTGCGAACGGCTCGAGTACAGCGCGTTCGTCGCGTCCCGCCTGGTCGAAATAAGCGCGCGCCTCGTCGGCGAGGATCATTGCCTCGGTGTACAGCGAGTCGATCAGCCGCGAGGTAAGCGCCACTTGCGGGGCGGGCGGATTCGAATCGTCCATGGGCATAAGGAATGTCATGATCTTGCCGCGCAGGAAACGCACGAATGACAATCGCGCGCCAACAGCTTCGGGTCACTGTCCGAGTTCGGGACAGTCAGGCGAGGATGTCGGGAGTGCGCAAATCGAGCAATTGCTGGATCCGGTCCTTGAGCTGGAGCTTGCGTTTCTTGAGCCGGGCGACCTCCAGCTGATCGACGACGCCGGCTGCGATTAGCGTCTCGATCTGGAGGTCGAGGCGGCGGTGCTCCGCTTTCAATTCGTTGAGTTCGCCTTCGGCGTCATCGTCATTCATTTGCTCGGAGCCGCCTTAGCCCATCGCTGGCCGCGCCGTAAGCCGCGGGCGAGAGCGACGACCCGCGCGCCGCGCCCGCCCAGTCGAGAGATCGGCTCACAAATCGACCAAGACAAAGCGAGAGTTTCGTGATTTATTACGCAGCGGTGACATTCAAGCGAGTGAAAGGAGCCACGCCGATGGATCAGGTTATTGCCGAGGAATTGGAGTCGAAGCACGCGGCGCTTCACGCGATGATCGAGGAAGAAGAGAATCGCACCCACCCCGACGAAGACCTTCTCCACCGCTTCAAGAAAGAGAAATTGAGATTGAAGGATGAGCTGGCCGGCCACGTGCCCGAGTAGCTGGCCCGAATAGCTAGCCCCAATAGCTTCACGCCTTAGAGACGCGCGCCCGCCACTGTCGCAGCGCGCCGCGCCTTAGTCGTCGCGCGACACCCGCTCGATCCGCTCGTGGCGCTCCTGCGCTTCCAGCGTCATGGTCGCGATCGGCCGGGCTTCGAGGCGCGCCAGCGAGATCGGCTCGCCGGTCACTTCGCAATAGCCATATTCGCCTTCGTAGAGGCGGCGGATCGCGCAATCGATCTTGGCGATCAGCTTGCGCTGGCGGTCGCGGGTGCGAAGCTCGATGCCCCAGTCGGTTTCGCTCGAGGCGCGGTCGGCAAGGTCGGGCTCGCGCAAGCGAATCGATCTGGAGCTGCGCCATGGTCGCGCGCGATTCCTCGATGATCGATTCTTTCCAGGCCTTGAGCTTGCGCAGGAAATAGGCGCGATGCTTCGCGCACATGAATTCTTCCCGCTCGTCGGGACGGTAGCCTTCGGCCAAGATCAGCCGGTCGAATCGTTCGAATTGGTCGTCGCCATAAAGGTCGACAAGCGCAGTCGCCATAACACCCTCCCCACCGAGAGCTTCCGCGACTATTTTCGCGAAAGCTCCCGCTAACGCCGCCGCCTGTCGGAACCGGTCCGCCGAGACGGCGGATGGTTTCAACCGGAAGCAATTTCCGACTTGCCGAAGTTTGACTTCGATTAAGTCGGTCGTCCCCGAGCGCGCCTATAATTTAGCCTCCCGAGCCTTAACAAGAACTGTCCGGCAGCTGGTGAACAATTCGCCAAGCTGTTGCGAATATGGCGCAATCTGTTCGCGGTTGCAGCGTAGAGCCGCCTCGCCCATAGGCTGAGCACGTGCGGATCCTGCTCACCAACGACGACGGCGTCCACGCGCGCGGGCTGGCCCTGCTGGAAACGGTCGCGCGCAAGCTCAGCGACGACATCTGGATCGTCGCGCCGAGCGAGGAACAATCGGGCGCCGGCCATTCGCTGACGCTGACCACGCCGGTGCGGCTGCGCCGCCACGATGAGCGGCGCTTCTCGGTCACCGGCACCCCGACCGACGCGGTGATGCTCGCGCTTGCCCATGTGATGAAGGACAATCCGCCCGACGTCATTCTGTCGGGGATCAACCGCGGCGCCAATCTGGCCGAGGACGTCACTTATTCGGGCACGGTGTCGGCGGCGATGGAAGGCGCGCTCGCGGGCGTTCGCTCGATCGCGCTGAGCCAGGCCTATTCGCGCGAGGGCATGGGCGACACCGTGCCGTTCGCCGCCGCCGAAGCGTGGGCGGAGCGCGTGCTTGCTCCGCTGGTCGCTTTCGAGACCGAGCCGAGAACGCTGATCAACGTCAATTTCCCCGCGCTCCCCTCGGACGAGGTCAAGGGCATCCGCGTGTGCCGCCAGGGACTGCGCGATTACGGCCGGCTGCGGATCGTCGCCCGGACCGATCCGCGCGGCTATGAATATTACTGGTTCGGGCTTGGCCCGATGGTCGAGACGCCGGGACATTCGACCGACCTCGAAGCGATCGCCGACGGCTATGTGTCAGTCAGCCCACTGCACCTCGACCTGACCCATGAAAACTCGCTCGACGCGCTGCACAAACGGTTCGCGGCCACGCCCTAGGGACGCAGCCGCGCAGATTACCGTAATGTAAGTCGGCCTAATGGCCGGGCTTGGCGCCCGGAATTATTGGCCGCGTTCGCCGCGAGGCGCCGACATCGGCTGATTGGTCGCCTGGGCGAGCCACGTCGACGTCGAGCCGCACGAACTGGTCAGCGTCTGCGGCTGGCCCGGCTGGAACGCGCTATTGTATGGGAAGCACTCTTGCGCTGCACCATTGCTCAGGCACAGCTGGCCGCTCGCGGCAGTCCAGTTACCCGGGATGGTGGTCCCGCCAGGAGTGACGATGCGGGCGGTGCCGCCGGCATCGAGATAGATGGTGTTGGTGACGCCGTTGGTGGTTACCTGGAGCGGCTGGCCAACAACCTCCGCGCCCGGAGCCATCTGGGCATAAGCCACGCCGGGCAGTGCCATGATCCCGACCGCAGCGACGACCGAACGCATTAAAATCGAGCTCTTCATGACACTACTTTCCTTTTCAACGAAACGATCACGCCGTTTTTGAAATTAGGGGCTGTTGGGCTCGTCGTTGCCCTTGCCCTTGACGAGGAAGTAAATCAGCGCGCCGGCGGCAAGCGCGCCAAGCGCGAGAATCAGCGGGCTAAAGGCAAAGCTTCCGACCGGCTCGACCGGCGGGACGGGAATCGGCGGCGGCGGTCCGGCCTGCGCAGCCACGGGCGTCGGGTCGAGACCCGGAAGAACGCAGCCCGATCCGGCCTGCGCTGCAGCGGCAGCGGCGGCGGCGGCCCCGCAAAGCGCGGCTGCCGGAGCAGCTCCGCTCATGGCCGTAAGCGCGGCCCAGGGGTTAATCGGTGCAGCAGTCGGCCCAGCGTTGGCGGCAATCGCGCCTGTCGAACTGAAAAGCAGGGAGCCGGCGAGCACAACGCCTACAAAACGACGAGCCATCAATTTTCTCCTAGGCGCCGAGCAAAGTCTCGGCTGCGAACCTTGCGGAAACCCCTAGACTAGAATTTGGTTGCGAACCAAGCGCTTTACTCGAACTTTTTCTGGAATGTTGCTCGCGCGCCACAGAAAAACGCTCCAAGGCCCTAACATATTTAATTAATTTTTTGTGCACCGGTTTCGTGGCGAGCGAACGTCCTTTGCGCTTGCTCGCGAACTCGAAGCCGGGACAAACCAGGAAAGTCTCCGAGGAACAGCCGCGCCTTTGACATGAAGAATCCACGTTCCTTCTCGATAATCGTACCGACGTACCAGCGTCGAGACATAGTCTCCGAGACCCTTCGCGCGATTTGCCGGTTGGCCTACGACGGCAAGGTTGAAGTGATCGTCGTGATCGACGGCTCAACCGACGGAACAGCCGCCGCGCTGGCCGCGATCGACTGCCCCTTTCAGGTTTCGCTGATCGAGCAAGGCAACCGCGGCCTGGCCGGCGCGCGAAATCGCGGCGCCGCTGCGGCGAAGGAAGAGATTCTCCTGTTTCTCGACGATGACATGATTTGCCGCCAAGACCTCCTCGACCAGCATGCGATGGGCCATTCCAACGGCGCCGACGTGGTGATCGGCAATTTCGTCGAATCCGGCAGTTCCATTGCGCGGCTGGATTTGCCTCCGGGCCAGGCGAAACGGTTTCGCCGCAACAGGCGCATATCATCCGCCTTCGACATGTTCGGCGGGAATATCTCGGTGTCGCGTGCGGCCTTTGACCGCGTCGGGGGATATGACGAGAGCTTCACCCGCGACGGCGCTTATGGCGGCGAAGATATCGATTTCGGGCATCGGCTGCTCAAACACTTCACTGTGAACTTCGCTGAGGACGCGGTTTGCGACCATCTCAAGCGGCTCAGTCCAAGAGAATATATCAGCCGCGCCGCCAGGTCCGCGGACAGCGAGGCGCGCTTGCTTCGCAAGCATCCCGAATTGCACGGCGCGCTGTTCGAATGGAGCGGCGCGGCGAGCGTGAGCACTCGGCTCCGGCTTTTGAGCCGCCTTCCGCTGGTATCGCGAATTGTCACGGAGGTCGCCGTGGCCGCGACCGAAATCGGCACTCGCATGCCGTTCGCGTCGGCCCGCAAACTGCAGCACGCCTGCGATGCGGCTTATGCGCTCAGTTATTGGTCGGCGATGCGCCGGAACGGGATTTTCCCGGAGTTGTGGGCGGCTCGTGAAGCCTGCTAGGGCCGAGGCACGGGAGCTGACGGGCGGCGCCCCCAGGAAGTTGGCTTGCTGTGGAACTGCAAAGGATCAGATCCGCCATTGCCTGGCGCGTCAGGCGCGCCGCGCTCCGAATAAAAAACAGGCTGCCGCACCGCCCGCCACCGGCAATCCTGATCTATCATCGCATTTCGACCGAAAGCTTCGACCCTTGGGGCGGAGCCGTCTCGCCGCAGCGTTTCCGCGAGCACCTGAAGTGGCTGTCCGCAAACCGAACGGTGCTGCCGCTGCGCGAATTCGTCGCGCTTCATGGCCGGGGCGCTCTGCCGGCCGATGCGGTCGCGGTCACGCTCGATGACGGCTATGCTTGCAACAGCGAGGTCGCGGCTCCGCTGTTGACCGAATTCGGGGTTCCGGCGACGATGTTTCTGCCGATCCAGATGATCCACAAGGGAGACCCGTTCTGGTGGGACGAGCTCGAGGAGATCGTGCTCGAACATCGTCGCAGCACCCTGACGTTTGAAGGACAAGAGGTCGTCCTTGGCGAGAGAAGCAAGCAGGATCGCCACTGGGCGCCCTCGTCCGACCCCTCAACTCCGCGACAACGCGCCTATCTGCAAATCCATGAGCGGCTCTCACGCAAGCGGCCGGCGCAGATCGAGATTGAAATCCGGCAACTCCGCAGCCAGGCCCCGCGCCGCTCTGAGTCCGACAAATTGAAGCGTCCGATGAGCCCGGAGCAGGTGCGCCGAACCGCCAGTCCGTTGGTCGAATTTGGCTCTCACGCGCTGAATCATCCCTGGCTGCCGGAACTCGACGAGAGCGAGCAGCGCCGCGAAATCGGGAACAGCATGGATGAGTGCCGCGCGCTGTCGGGTCAGCGACACGCCGCCTTTGCTTACCCATTCGGGATGTTCGACGCGCGCTCCAGGCAGCTGGTCGAAGATGCCGGCTTCGACTGCGCCTGCACGACACAGAATCGCGCGATAACGAGAGGAAGTCCGCGCTTCGCTCTTCCGCGGCTGCAGGTCGGTGACTGGGATCAGGCCACCCTTGAGCAGGCGATGGCCAGCGCACGGTTCGCGTAGCTTGGCGGGCGCATGAAATACAGGATTGCGATCGTCATTCCCTACTTCGGAGAATGGCCGCGCTGGATCAACTTCTTCGTCGAAAGTTGTCGCTGGAACCGTTCGATTCAGTGGATCCTGTTCAGCGATCAGCCGCCGCCTGAAAATCGGGCGCCCAACGTCCGCTACATCCGCATCGCGCTGGCGCAATATGTCGAGATGCTTTCGGATGCGCTCGGCGTCACAGTCGGCGCGCAGTCAGCTTACAAGCTGTGCGACATCCGCCCCGCCCTGCCCTTTGCCCACCGCGACCTGCTCAACTCCTTCGATTTCGTCGGCACCGGCGACATCGACGTCATCTATGGCGATATCCGCGCATTCTACGACGACGCGCTGCTCGCCGAACATGACGTTCTGTCATCCCACGCAGACCGGGTTTCGGGCCACTTCTGCCTGATGCGCAACCAGGACGAGGTGGTGAACGCATTCCGCCAAATCCGGGGCTGGAAGAAGTCCTTCGAGCGCCCCGATTACGTCAATTTCGACGAGCGGGCGTTCTACAACTTCGTGGCACCGCGGGGGCGGTGGCTCGCCCGCCGCACGGCCAGCGCAAGCATCCGCCCGTTCTTCCGCGAGGCGTACAGCACTCCGGCGGCAACCGACCGGATGCGCTGGTATTGGAAGGACGGGCAGCTGACGAATGAATTCTACCCGCATCATCCACACATGTACCTACATTTCATGAGCTGGCACAGCAGTCGCTGGCTCGGCGATCAGCCGGGTGCCGATCCGGATGCGCCCCCGCCGTGGGATCTGTTGCCCGACCTGGTGCGGACCGACTGGCGCGACGCTCGCAAGGAGGGCTTCATGATCAGCCCGGAGGGCATCGAGCGCCCGCAGCTCCGGAAGTATCCATAACCGCCCCACTGGCAGCGCGTGAGGCGGGCCCCGCGATCAGGTTGCAAAGCTGAAATGCCAAGCCCTATAACCTCGACTGTGTTTCCGGGTGGCTGCGCTCCGTTCACCCGGTGGAAGGAATCCCCGCACCCGTGTTGAACTTGCCGATCCTCGCTTTGGGTGATCCTTGGCATGACTCCACTTATACCGTCGCCGATGGCAGCGATTTGCGCCACGTCGAAGTGGAGCGCTTTACGCGCGCCAAATACGAAGACCTTAACAGCCTCATCGCCGCGTGGATGCTCGACCGGGATGCGGTTGAAACCGCGCAAGTGTTCCTGTTCGAGGAGGGGCGTTTCTTCGCCCCGCTGATCCGCCGCATCAAGGCTGGAAAACAAGTCGATATCGAAGCGCAGCTGCGACAGATGATCCAGATCCAGCATGGCTCGCTGTCGGCTTCCGAGATCCTGGCCGTGCCGGGTTTAATCGCCGCCCTTGTGCGCGTGTTCGAGCGAGTGAAATCCGGCGATGCTGAGTCCGAAGTGATGGACCACCATTTCCTCCACGCTTCCAATGCTTTCCTCAGCTCGGGATTCGATCGGGCGTTGGCCTTCACCCTCGACGGCGGGGGACCCCATTTCTCGCGCGGCAGGCAAATCAGGGTTCACGGATCTGTGTACGAGTTTGAGCGCGGCAGCCCGCTATCTCGCGAACCGCTGGAACTGGTCGAGGGCTGGTCGCCGGGCTGGGCCTGGGTGCGGATGGCCAAGATATTCGGTTACGGGATGAATGAGGCCGGCACGGTCATGGCCATGGCGGCTTATGGCCAAAGCACGCCGGCGCTGCGGAAAATGGTCGCCAACAAGCTGATGTGGCAGGTTGCCGATAACGACCTGTCCTACATTCGCCACTTCCGGCTCGTGCTCCAACGTCGAAGGATTGCCGCGCTTGCGTCGGATGAATCGAACCGCTTCGGGCTGGCCGCCGCTCTCCAGGAGGAGACCGATGAGCGTGTTCAGCGGTTCCTGGCGCCCTATCTGAAGGACAGGAAGGGAGTGGACATTTGCCTCGCTGGAGGCACGTTTCTGAACTGTCTGGTGACCGGCAAGATCGACCGCTGGTTTCCCAACGTCGGCCGCATCTTTGTCCCGCCCGCTCCCTATGACGCCGGCCTGTCCATCGGACTCGCGCAGACTTACCTTCACGACCGCGGCGTCGACCCCTGCGCCGGAGGATCGACCCGCGCTCCGTTCGCGACGGGCAAGGCCCATAGCGCGATCAAGGTGCATGCCGCCTGTCGCTCGGCCGGCCTTCCCACCCTTGCCGCCGCCGACGCGCGCCAGGTGGCCGAAGCGATCGGCCGCGGGAGCATTATCGCGCTGTTCCATGGCCCATCGGAATCGGGTCGGCGAGCGCTTGGAAACCGAAGCATCATTGCCGATCCGCGCGATGCGTCGAAGAAGGAAGTTCTCAATAGCGTCATCAAGAAGCGGCAGTGGTTCAGGCCGTTTGCGCCGATGATCCTTCACGAGCATGTTGCCGAGTGGTTCGAGGTGCCCGACGGTTTCGAATCCCCGTACATGTCGTTCGCCGTCCCGTTTCACCCCGACAAGGGCGTCCTTGTCCCGGCGGTCCGGCACGAGGACGGGACCGCACGCGTGCAGACCGTCCACCGCGATCTTACTCCCGGCACGCATCATATCCTGTCGGAATGGCACAAGCATTCGGGCGTGCCGCTCCTGCTCAACACTTCGTTCAACGACAGCGAGCCGATTGTCGAAACGCCGCAGCAGGCCATTGCCACCATGCTTCGCTCCGGCATCGACGGTATCTATTTCGCCGATTTCGGCCTGTTCGCGGCGAACCCCAACTCTCGAGCAATCTGGCTCGCCGAGTAAAGGCAGCGCGGCGTTAAGCCCGTCCTTCCGCCTGGAGCCGGTGAAGGAACGAGCCCTCGGGTGCCGGTTCGTTCTTGAAGCTGCGGATACAATAATTCCACAAGTGAATAGCCACCGTACCGTCGTGAATGACGTCCTCGAGAAGGACCTGTGGATCGCGAATCCATTCGGCGGACGTCCAGTGGACCGGGTAAAAACGTTCCTCGGGTTCGGCCAGTTGCGGCAAGACCATGTTCCCACACCAGCGCCGTTAAAGCTTGCGGACCGGTCGCCCCCCACGGCATTTTCGTCAGATCCGCTTCGCCGGTCAGAAGCTCCCGGGCGCGCGCCGGCAGGTAAGTCCTCCACGGCAACCATTTTGGCGTCGTCCTGCGATAAAATGGTGCGCAAAGCCGAGGCAGCAGCGGACTATCTGGCGGGATGCGCAGGACCGCGTTGTTGAAAACGCCGGTAGTTTCGGTCCCGAAGAGGTACGGGAGGTCGTCCTCGATCGGCCGCAAAAGGTACATATCCGTGTCGAGCCAGGTGCCGAGCGCGCGCCGCTGCAACTCATAGCGGAACCAGTCCGAACAAATCTCCGCCCGTGCGAAACAGGGCGACGATATTTCGCTGAACGGAATGATCGCGGAGGCATCGCGGACCTCGACCTCGGCCGGGACGCCCGCAACCTCCTCATAGCAATAAAGTCCCACCCTGTGGCCTTGCCGAGCCATCGATCGGAGACATGCGCGTTCGACCGGCCCAAGGGCACCGCCCATCCACAGCGTGACGCAATCGGTGCTCAATCAGCTTGCTCCGCTCGGCCGTGCGAGCGCCTGCCCTTCACGCAAAATTGCGGAAATACTCGATCGTCGGCTTCAGCCCGTCGCGAAGCTCGACGCTTGGCGACCAGCCGAGCTTGCTCTTGGCCAAAGCGATGTTGGGCTGGCGCTGCTTCGGATCGTCCTGCGGCAGCGGCTGAAACACCAGTTCGGAGCGCGATCCGGTCAGCTCGATCACTGTTTCCGCCAGCTCGCGCATGGTGAATTCGCGCGGGTTGCCGAGGTTGATCGGCCCGGTCACGTCCGGCGTGCTGTTCATCAGAGCAACCAGGCCGCCGACAAGGTCCGAAACGAAGCAGAATGAGCGCGTCTGGGTGCCGTCGCCATAAATTGTGATCGGCTCGCCACGCAGCGCCTGGACGACAAAATTGGACACCACGCGGCCGTCGGCGGGATGCATTCGCGGCCCGTAAGTATTGAAGATCCGCGCCACCTTGATCGGCATGCCATGCTGACGGCGATAATCGAAAAACAGGGTTTCGGCGCAGCGCTTGCCTTCGTCGTAGCAGGAGCGCGGCCCGATCGGGTTGACGTGGCCCCAATAGCTTTCGGTCTGCGGATGCTCTTCGGGATCGCCATAGACTTCGCTGGTCGACGCCTGGAGGATCGGGCAGCCGAGGCGCTTGGCGAGGCCGAGCATGTTGATCGCGCCGATCACCGAGGTCTTGGTCGTCTGCACAGGGTCGTGCTGATAATGGATTGGCGACGCCGGGCAGGCGAGATTGTAGATCGCGTCGGCCTCAACGTAGAGCGGCCATGTGATGTCATGGCGCAGGAACTCGAAATTGGGGTGCTCGCGGACGTGCTCGAGATTGGCCTTGGTTCCGGTGAACAGATTGTCGACGCACAGAACTTCGTGCCCGGCTTCGAGCAAGCGATCGATCAAGTGCGACCCGAGGAAGCCGGCCCCGCCGGTCACTAGGATGCGCTCACGGATATTATAACTTCGGGACACCGGGCCTCCGGTCAGGATTGACTGCTCGTCCGCCGGACGATCGCCACGCTGTGGCCGCGAAGCCGCTGCTTCGCAAGAGCGCAGAATGGGTGGTACGCCCTTGATTAGAAACAATCCTTGTGCTTGCCCCTGCACCAAGATCGGCCCCAAGCCGGAAGGAAAGCATGCCCCGATCCGCTCCACTCGGCGTCGTGATGCCGGTGCACAACGCCTTGCCCCATCTGGACGAAGCGGTTCGCAGCATCCTTGATCAGACCTATCGGGATTTCGAATTCGTCATCTATGACGACGCATCGACCGACGGTTCGACGGCCCGCCTGCGTGAATGGGCCCGCAAGGACAGCCGGATCCGGCTGTTCGAAGGCAAGCGCAATCTGGGGATGGTCGGCAGCTCCGCCGTCGTCGTCCAACATTCGACCGCGCTGCTGGTAGCGCGGATGGACGCCGACGACGTCAGTGCGCCCGACCGGCTTGAGCGTCAGATCGCGTTACTGGGGGCGGAGCCTGGCGCGGGATTGGTCGGGACATTGTTCGACATCATCGATGACCGGGGGCGGCGCATTCGCAGCCCCGATTATTGGCGGCTCGCGAGGCGAACGGCGTTCGTTCCCTTCGCCGCTCACGGCTCGATCATGTTCCGCCGAGCGGTGTTCGATGAGGTCGGCGGCTACCGCCCCGAATGCGAATATTGGGAGGACCAGGATCTGGTCACCCGTATGGCGACGGCGGCAGAAGTCTGGGTCATTCCCGAACCGCTCTACCACATCCGCCAGTGGACGCGGGCGAACGCACCCTCGGCGGACCCGACGTCGGTCGAGAACGCCGTAGATCTCATGTACCGGTGCGTCGATCGCATCGGGAGAGGTCGCGAATATGGCGACATTCTCAGCCAAAGGCAGTCACACGAAAGTGGCCGCGTCGATCCGCGCGTGTTCATTTCCACGGGTTCCAAAGTTCTTTGGACCGGCGGCAGGCCGCGCCTATTCGGACGCTTGCTGAAGCGGGCCCGGCTCGGCTTCAACTTGAACACTGTGAGGGCGCTGGTGTGGACGGCCTGGGCAGCAGTGAGCCCAGGCACGCTGCGGCTGGCGATCAGGGGCGTGCTTTGGGCGCGCAATGCGCCAACATCGAACATACGCAATTCTACGCCATTTCCGTGGTCGCCCGACCGGCTGCCCGAGCCTCGCGTTCGGAGCAGCTCCTCACTGCCGCCACGCTAGCCGGCCGGGGCTTTCCCCGCGACGATCCGCATTTCGATCACCCATTGGCCGAGATCGATCATCGGCTTGGCGACGACGAGCCACAGATCGGACTCGAGGGCGACGAGCGTTTGCCCGCGCTTCAGCGTGCGCGGTGCTTCGTGCAGTTGTCGCGGTGGCGCATTGCACCATGCCCTCGAATTGCCCTTCGGCGGTGCCGAACGCATCGCCGGGGAACGCCCAACGGCATTTGTACTCGCTCGCCCGAAACGTGCAGATTCCCGGCTTCATCTTGAGTGATCGCAGCGCTGGGAAATCGGTGCGCGCGGTTTTGACGACATGGTTCATCGGCGCGCACGCCTCATCAGCGGCGGCCACCGGTCCGCTCAACGCTGCGGTTGCGACTAATGCGGCCGCTAGCTTGCTCAATTTCATAGACATTTCCTCATCGCGCATAAAAAATACACAATTCTGCCAGTTAGCAAAGAGGGTGATGCGACGGCCACGCAACTCTCCTGAGACAATCGGGTTTGTTGCGGGGCATGGCGTCCGAACCCGCTCCCACCAGAGCCGCCGAGAGCGGCATCCACGTCGGCTGCTCCGGCTGGGTCTATCGCCATTGGAAGGGCAATTTTTACCCCGTCGCTCTGCCCCAGAAACGCTGGTTCGAACATTATGCGCGGGATTTCGAGACGGTCGAGATCAACGCCAGCTTCTACCGCGTTCCGCTGCCTTCGACGTTCGACGGCTGGCGCGAAAAAGCGCCGCCGGGATTCCGCTACGCGGTCAAGGCCAACCGCTTCATGACCCATATGAAAAAGCTCATCGATTGCGAGCAGCCGTTGGCGGAGTTCATCGCTTTGGCGCGGCGGCTGGGACCGGCGCTCGGGCCGATCCTCTACCAACTGCCGCCAAGCATGCGCAAAGACCTCGCCCGGCTCGAAGCGTTCCTCGAGCGCCTGCCCGGCAGACCTCGAGCATGTCGCCGAATTCCGCCACTCGAGCTGGTATGACGAAGAGGTGCTTGCGCTCCTGGACAGCCACGGCGTGGGCTTCGTCACGCACGACCTCGTCGGACTGGTGTCGCCGCGCTGGGCGAGCGGGCGCACGGCCTACGTCCGCTTCCACGGCACCGGCGGCAAATACCGCGGCCGCTACAGCGACGCCGCGATGGCCGGATGGGCAGACTGGCTGCTCGAGCAAGCCGCCGCCGGGCGCAGCGCCTGGGCCCATTTCAACAATGACATCGGCGGCGACGCGATCGAGGACGCGCGGACTCTACGACGCTTTGTCTGCGAAAAGCTCGCCGAACCGGCGGACCGGCTCGCCGGGATCTGAGGCGCTCCACACTGCCTGGCACACGGCGACGAAATCGGCCCCGGCTTCGATCAGCGGCCGCGCATTGTCGGGGGTGATCCCGCCGATCGCGACGCAGGGTAGTTCGAACACCGACGACCACCAGCGCAGGATGCCCGGGTCGGGCCGGTAATGCGACGGCTTGGTCGTGGTCGGGTAGAAGGCGCCGAACGCGACATAATCCGCTCCCGCCTCGCCTGCTTCCATCGCGAAGTGGCGGCTGTCGTGGCAGGTCTTGCCGATCTGCGCGTCAGGGCCAAGCAGCGCCCGCGCCTCGCGCACGTCGCCGTCCGACTGGCCGAGGTGCACCCCGTCCGCCCCCAGCCTTTTGGCCAGCGCCATGCTGTCGTTGACGATGAACGCGACCTCGGCGTCGGCGCAGATGCGCTGCAGCGGCTCGGCAAGCCGCGCCAGCGCATGGTCGTCCAGATCCTTGACCCGAAGCTGGAAGGCGGTCGCCACGCCCGGCGTCGAGCGCCGCCTTGAGCCGGTCGGGAAATGCGCCGCCGACGTCCTGCGGGCTGATCAGGTACAATTTCGCCGGCTCGTTGCGCGTGGGTGCCGGGAATTGCGCATAATCGAAATCATCGTCGTTCATTGGCGGCTCATTAGCGAAGCGGCAGCATCGGTCCAATGAAACAGGTTTTGCTCATTGCCGGCTCGCTCGCGCTAACCGCCTGCGCCACGCTCGGCCCGCCCTACCCGCCGCACGCGCCGCTGCCACCGCCGCCGATCGTCTGGGGCAACGCCAGCGCGACCGTCGGCTTCGGCGGCCAGGCGATGCTCAACAACATTCGCATCCGGCCGCTGGCGGTGATCGAGGACAGCCGCTGCGCGATCAACGTGACATGCGTCTGGGCTGGCCGGCTGGTGCTCGCCGTCGAGATCGACCAGCGCGGCGGCAGCGAGACGCTCCGCACCAACATGACGCTCGGCCAGCCGCTGCCAGTCGAGGGCGGAAGGCTCGACGCTGGTCGCCGCGCACCCGCCCAAAGGTCGCTGGCCCGCAGCCGAGCCCGCCCGCCAGGCAGTTCACGTTCGAGCTGAGCCGCTAGGCGGTCGACGCCGCGCAGATCTCGTCGATCGCGTGCCCAGCGTTCGGTCGAACTCCTCGTCGCTCTGGCCGTGACGAAGATCGGACAGCAACGCGCGGCTGAAGCTGGCGATCATGCCCGGGTTCTTCTCCAGCTCGCGGCACGCTTCCTCGCGGCTGAACCCGCCCGACAAAGCAACCACGCGGAGCACCTTGGGGTGACCGATCAGCGGCTCGAACAGCCCCGCCTCGGCCGGGATCGACAGCTTGAGCATGACCCGCTGACCTTCCGGCATTTGGTCGAGCTGCTTGAGGATTTCGCCGAGCAATATGCGATCGGCCTCGGCGCGCTCGGGGCTCTTGATGTTCACTTCGGGCTCGATGATCGGCACCAGGCCCGCGCCAAGCACCTGGCGGGCGACCTCGAACTGCTGCTCGACCACCGCCGCGATTCCCGCCGGATTGGCGAGGTTGATCACCGATCGCTCCTTGGTCCCGAACATTCCAAGCCCCTTGGCGCGGGTCAGCAGAGCATTGAGCTCGGGCATCGGCTTCATCAGCTGGACGCCGTCGTGCTCCTCCTCGAGGCCCTTGTCGATCTTGATGAACGGCACCACGCCCTTGTCGATCAGCACCTGCGGCGTCGGCTTGCCGCCGATCTCGCCGTCCATCGTCCGCTCGAACAGGATTGCGCCGATGACCTTGCCGCCGCCGAACGATGGCGAGTTGATGATCCGCGAGCGCATCTCGTGGATCAGCCCGAACATCTCCTCGTCGTTGCTCCACGCGCCTTGCTCAACGCCGTAGCCGGCGAGCGCCTTGGGGGTCGATCCGCCCGACTGGTCGAGCGCAGCGATGAACCCTTCGCCGCGTTCGATCTTGGCCAGCATTTGTTCGTTGTTCATGAATTCTCCTGTTGCGTTCAAAGTTCGCCGCTGACGGAGCTCATGGCGAAGCCCCACAGCATCTTGATCCAATTGGCCGGCGTGTTGGCCTGGCCGCGCGCAAAGGTCAGCAAGCGGTCGAGGCGAGCGCGGTCGTAATGGCGTCCATGCAGGAATACGCCCTCGATCCGGCGGGTGTTCCCGATCTTCTCGAGCGGGTTGGCGCTGAGCAGGATGAGGTCGGCCCGGCGGCCGGCTTCGATCGAACCGGCGACATTGCCTTGCCCGGCATATTGCGCGACGTCGAGCGTCGCCGCCCGCAGTGCCTGAGCCGGTGTCAGCCCGGCGGCGACCAGATGCTCGAGCTCGTCGTGCATCCTGAATCCGCCGATGATGGTGTCGGTGCCGGCGAGCACGCGCACGCCGGCGCTGTGCGCTTGCCCGGTCAGCTTCAGCCCTTGCCGGAAATAGTCCTGGAGCAGCCGCTCTCCCTGCACGCCGGGATAGTCGCCGCGCGTGCCGCCGAGGTCGTCGCGATACGCCCAGCGCGACAGCGGATCGGCGTAAGCCAGGCGCGGGTCGTCGACGAAGCTGGGGTCGCCGGCGCGCGCATCCTCCTCGCGGGTCGTGTGCGTCGGGACGAACCATGCCCCGCGCTCTCGGATCCCGGCCAGCACGCCCGCGCATTTCGCCGCGTCGAAGGTGTCCAGCAGCAGCTTGTCGCGCGCCGGGGGAGCCAGCCTGTCGAGCTTCCCGGAGACCCAATCCTCATACCTCGAGGAGCAAGCGCGGATCAGCAGATGCGCATGGTCGAACCCGTTTTGCCCGCGGCGCAAGGCTTCGCTCAGCGGAACCTTCTTGGGCAGATGACCAACCACAGGCATTCCAACCCGCGCCGCTTCCGCGCTCGCGGCCGCGTAGGCCGCCGGCGACAGGCGGTTGTAGACCTTGACGTAGTCGATCCCCCGCGCGCGATATTCGCGCACCAGCGATCTTGCCTTTTGCGGCGTCAGGTCAGGGGATTCGAAGTAGAAGCTGGCGATGCCGACGAAGCGCGGGGCAACCAGTTTGCCGACTTCCGCCTCCGCGCTCCATCGGCGCTTGTCGGCGACGCAGGCGATCAGCGAATCCTTCGCCTGCGGGCAATCCATCATGTCGCGCACGGCGACGACGCCGTTGGCGACCTGCAATGGGAAATGCATTTGCGGCGACACTTGCCAGCTGTGGCTGTGCATGTCCCACAGTCCCGGGATCAGGAAACCGCCGCGCGCATCGATGCGGTTCAGGCCGGCAGGTGTCTCATTTCCGATCGACGCGATGCGCCCGGCGCGGATGACGACATTGGCCGGCGGACGGGCGAGGCCGGCGCGCACGTCGACCACGCGGACGTTGGCGATGACATGGTCGGCAAGCAGCGGCGCGAGCGGCGCGCGGGCGGCGGGCATGACCAGGGCAAGCACTATGAAGGCGACGAGCGCGAGCAGCCCGATTGCCGCATAGCGCCCGGCGCGTCTCACCGGCCGGACTCCTGGCTGCCCTCCAGCGCGGCGACGCCTGGCCCCCCGCGCGTGAGCGCGGCAACTCCAGGCAGCACTCGGCCTTCCATCCATTCGAGAAACGCTCCGCCCGCAGTCGAGACGAAGCTGAAATCGGCGGCTACCCCGGCGTGGTTGAGCGCGGCAACCGTGTCCCCGCCTCCGGCGACCGAGACCAGGCTGCCGTCGTTGGTCAGCGCAGCCGCTGTCTTCGCCAGTGCAACGGTCGCCGCGTCGAACGGCTCGGTCTCGAACGCGCCCAATGGCCCGTTCCACACGAGGGTTCGGCAGTTCTTGAGCACGTCGGCCAACGCCTCGACCGCCGCCGGTCCGACGTCGAGGATCATCTCATCGCCAGCGACCTCATGGACATTGCAGATGCGCAGGCTCGGCGGATTGGGCGCGAATTCCTTTGCCACCACCACGTCATACGGCAAATGGATGGTGCAGCCTGCGGCCTCGGCGCGCTCGAAAATCGCATTGGCCTCGCCGGTCAGATCATGCTCGGCGAGCGACTTGCCGACATCGACCCCGCGCGCGGCAAGGAAGGTGTTGGCCATGCCGCCGCCGATGATCAGATGGTCGACCTTGCCGACGAGATGGCCGAGTACGGCGAGCTTGGTCGACACCTTGGCGCCGCCGACCACCGCCGCGACCGGACGATCGGGCTCGCCCAGCGCTTTTTCGAGCGCCTTCAGCTCGGCCTCCATCGCCCGTCCGGCAAAGCTCGGCAGGAAATGGGTGATGCCTTCGGTCGAAGCATGCGCCCGATGCGCCGACGAGAAAGCGTCATCGACATAATAATCACCGAGCCCGGCCATCGCCTCGGCCAGCCCGGGGTCGTTTTGCTCCTCGCCGTCATGAAAGCGCGTGTTCTCGAGGATGCCGATATTGCCCGGCAGCATGGTCGCGATCCCGCGCTCGGCCTCGACCCCCTGGCAATCCTCGATGAAGCGCACCGAGCGGCCGCTGAGGATGGTCAGCGGGCGCACCAGCTGCGCGGTCGACATGTCGGGCCGGTTCTCGCCCTTGGGCCGGCCGAAGTGCGACAGCAGAAGCACGATCGCGCCGCGGTCACTGAGCTCAAGCACAGTCGGCAGCATCGCGCGCAGCCGCGTGTCGTCGGTCACCGACGCGCCTTCCATCGGCACGTTCAAATCCACGCGCACAAGCACGCGCTTGCCGCTGAGGTCGTCAGGCAGGTCGTCGAGCGTCTTGAAGCGGCTCACATCAGCCCAGCTTGGCCATTGCCGCAGCGGTGTCGATCATGCGGTTCGAGAAGCCCCATTCATTGTCGTACCAGCTGACCACGCGGACCAATTTGCCCTCGATCACCGCGGTCTCGAGGCTGTCGATGGTCGAGCTCGCGCTGGTGTGCATGAGGTCGATCGAAACCAATGGCTCGTCGGTATATTCGAGGATGCCCCTGAGGCGCGGCGTTTCCGAAGCGGCCTTGAGGATCGCATTGACCTCATCCCGCGTGGTGTCGCGGCCCGGCGTGAAGGTCAGGTCGACCAGGCTGACGTCGGGCACCGGCACGCGGATCGCCGAGCCGTCGAGTTTGCCTTTCAATTCGGGCAGCACTTCGCCGACCGCTCGCGCGGCGCCGGTCGTCGTGGGGATGATCGACATGCCCGCGGCCCGCGCGCGACGCGGATCGGAATGGATCTGGTCGAGGATCTTCTGGTCGTTGGTATAGGCATGGACGGTCGTCATCAGCCCACGCTCGATGCCGAGCGCGTCGTTGAGCACCTTGGCCATCGGCGCGAGGCAGTTGGTGGTGCAGCTGGCATTGGAAACGATGCGGTGGTCGGCGGTCAGTTTGTCGTCGTTGACGCCATAGACGACGGTCAGGTCCGCCCCCTTCGCGGGAGCCGAAATCAGCACCCGCTTCGCGCCTGCATCCAAATGCTTCTGCCCGCCTTCCTTATCGGCGAAGAAGCCGGTGCATTCGAGCGCGATGTCGACGCCATTGGCCTTGTGCGGAAGCTTGGCCGGGTCGCGCTCGGCGGTGACGTGGATGCGCTTGCCGTCGATGATGATGTCATTGCCGTCGGTCGAGACTTCGCCCGGGAAACGCCCGTGGACGCTGTCACGGCTGAACAGCCAGGCGTTGGCCTTGGCGTCGGCAAGGTCGTTGACGCTGACGAGCTCGAGCCCGCAATCGGGCCGCTCGAGGATCGCGCGGGCGACCAGCCGGCCGATGCGGCCAAAGCCGTTGATGGCAACTTTCGTCATGCAATTTCCCTTTGCTTCAAATGGTCGAGCACCCGCTCCGAGACCGCCGCGGGCGTCAGTCCGAAAAATTCATACGCATCCTTGGCCGGAGCGGAGACGCCAAACCGGTCGATGCCGATGCGCAGGCCGTGGAGCCCGGTATACCGCTCCCAGCCGAAGGTCGCCCCGGCCTCGATCGACACGCGCAGGATCTGGCGGTTGGAGACGTCGGGCAGGATTTCCTCGCGATAGTCGGGATCCTGCGCGTCGAACCGCTCGGTGCACGGCATCGAGACCACGTCGGTGCCGATGCCGCGGGTTTCGAGCGCCTCGGCCGCGCCAAGCGCGATTTCGACTTCCGAGCCGGTGGCGAGGATGATTATCTTGCGCGCCGCTCCAGCGCTGCGGACGCGATAGGCGCCGCGCGCGCAGAGGTTCTCGCTGGCCGCCTCGTTGCGCATCGGCGGCAAATTCTGGCGGGTCAGCGCAAGCACGCTCGGACCGTCACTGGCGAGAGCGAGCGCCCAGCACTCGGCCGTCTCGACCGCGTCGGCGGGACGGTACACTTCCAGCCCCGGCATCGCGCGCAAGCTTTGCAGATGCTCGATCGGCTGGTGCGTCGGCCCGTCCTCGCCCAGCCCGATGCTGTCGTGGGTCATCACGTAAATCACCCGCGCCCGCTGCAGCGCGCTGAGGCGGATCGCCGGCCGGCAATAATCGGTGAACACCATGAACGTGCCGCCATAGGGAATGACCCCGCCGTGCAGCGCCATGCCGTTCATCGCCGCGGCCATGCCGAACTCGCGGATGCCGTAATAGATGTAGCGGCCGGCGTAATTTTCGGCGGTCAGCGGCTGCAGATTTTTGGTCTTGGTGTTGTTCGAGCCCGTAAGGTCGGCCGATCCCCCGATCGTCGACGTCACCGCCGGATTGATCGCCTCGAGGGCCATTTCCGATGCCTTGCGCGTCGCCACCGGCTTGGGATCGGCGAGCAAGGCTTCGATATGCGGCTGGAGCCAGTCGTCGCTCGGCGGCGCATCGAGGCGCGCGGTGAAATCCGAACTGCGATCGCTCGAATTGAGGCGCTGCTGCCACTCCTTCCGCAGCGAGGCGCCGCGGGCGCCGGCGTCGCGCCACGCCGCCATGACATCGTCGGGCACGGTGAATTCCACCGGCGCGAGGCCCAGCTCGGCGCGCGCGCATTCGACCTCGGCCTGTCCCAGCGCCGCGCCATGCGTCGCCGACGTCCCCTGGAGGTTGGGCGCGCCGAAGCCGATGATCGTCTTGCAGCGGATCAGGCTCGGCCGGTCGTCGGCGAGCGCCTCGCGGATTGCGCGGTCGACGTCCTCGGCGTCGAGGCCGTCGCAATGATTGACGTGCCAGCCCATCGCCGCATGGCGCGCACTGACATCCTCGGTGCGCGACAGGTCGGTCGAGCCGTCGATGGTGATCTGGTTATCGTCCCACAGCACGATCAGCCGGCCGAGCTTCAAATGGCCGGCAAGCCCGGCGGCTTCGTGATTGACGCCTTCCATCAAGTCGCCATCGCCGGCGATGACGAAGGTCCGGTGATCGACCAGCTCGTCGCCGTAGGTCGCGTTGAGATGGCGCTCGGCGATTGCCATGCCCACGGCCATCGCCAGGCCCTGGCCGAGCGGCCCGGTGGTCACTTCCACGCCCGCCAGCTCGAAATTCTCGGGATGGCCGGCGCAAGGGCTGCCGAGCTGGCGGAAGCGCTTGATCTCGTCGAGCGTCGGGTGCGCGTAGCCGGTCAGATAGAGCAGCGCGTAGATGAGCATCGAACCGTGACCCGCCGACAGGATGAAGCGGTCGCGGTCGGGCCACGCGGGGTCACTTGGATCATATTTGAGGTGCCGGGTGAAAAGCGCGGTCGCAGCATCGGCCATGCCCATAGGCATGCCGGGATGCCCGCTATTGGCACTCTCGACCGCGTCCATCGCGAGGGCGCGAATGGCATTGGCTAGGGCTCGGTCGGTCGGGGGCATCGGGGCTCCGTCATGCGGGATCGTCGGGCATTGGTTTCGGCTCTGGGATTCGCGGAGCCGATGACGCGGTTTCTTTGCTCGGTGAGCTGAAAGGCGTCAATGCTTGCGGCTGCCGAGCATCTTGCGTAACCGATGGGCAATGGATGACGACCGACTTGCCGACGCCCTGGAGCGCACCGAGCGCGCGATTTTGCGCATCGAACGCGCCGTTTCCGACCGCAAACCAGTAGCTGCGAAGGACGATGCCCTGCGCGCCAAGGTGCGCGAAGCCGTCGCCGAGCTCGACCAGCTGATCCGCGAGGCGGCGCACTGATGGCCAGCCTGGTCGATCTCCACATCGGCGGCCGAGTCTATCCGGTTGCGTGCCGCGACGGCGAGGAGGAGAGCCTCAAGTCGGCCGCGCGGTTGGTCGACGGCAAGGTCCGCGAAGCGATCGCCGGCCTCGGCACCTTGTCGGAAGCGCGGCAATTCCTGTTCGCCGCCTTGCTGCTCGCCGACCAGCTCATAGAAAAAAGCCCCGAAACGGCGGCCGCGGTCGCGCCCCCCGATCCCATTCAGACCAAGCGCGCCGAAGCGATTGCCGAGCGCCTCGAATCGCTTGCCGCCGCCCTTGAGAGTGAAGGCGCGAACGCCTAAGTATTGGGTGACGGGTACTGCCCGGTACGAAGCCACGAAAATCCCTGAGGCGATTAAATATCCTAGGGGACTGTCCCTGGTTGGACCCTGGTCCGGCACATATGGTTCCCACCTGACGTTTGTGGCGTCAGAGGATTTCCGGCAAACGGCCACGGTGGTCCCGTCACTTCCTCCCTTGCCGCCCGACGCGCACGCCCACGGGCCCCAGCCGCTGGCCAAGGACGCGCTGAGGCGAACCGCGCTCGAAGCGCGCAAAAATTTCGTGCGCACCTTGTCCGACGCCGAACGCGCCTTGCTCGAACGGCGAGTCGCCGAGCATCTGACGTCGCTTTGCGCCGGCGCCAAGGTCGTCGGCGGCTACTCACCCATCGGCAGCGAAATCTCTCCGCTGGCGGCGATGGAGGAAGCGCGCGCGGTCGGCGCCGTGGTCGCCTTCCCCGCCTTCGCCGACCCGGCCAAGCCATTCCGCTTCCGCGCCGGCGACCCCACCGACAGCGGCCCGTTCGGCATCCTCCAGCCGAAGCGCAGCGCACCAATGGTCGAACCCGACGTGATCCTCGTGCCGCTGATCGCGATCGACCCGCGCGGCACGCGCCTTGGCCGCGGCAAGGGCCATTACGACCGATCCCTCGGCGCTCTCCGCCGCAAGGGCGCGCGGCTGATCGGGGTCGGCTGGGCCGTCCAGCGGGTCGCCGACACCATCCCCGCCGACCCCTGGGACATCCCGCTCGACGCCTTCGCTTCCCCCGACGGCGTTGAATGGTTCAGCTCGAGCGCCCGAGCATAAGGGAGCGTTTGCGTCAGCAAACGGGAGCTTATGTCGAAGAGAGCGCGAAGGGCCGGCCGACGGGTCAGCGTTAGCTGAACCCGATCGACGTCACGGGATTTACTCCCGTGACTCTTCCGCCCGCCGCGAAATTCAGAACTTCATCGTCAGCCGCAGCGCCGCCTTGCGCGAACCGCGCGAGCTGCTGTTGAGCGCCGGATCGGCCGACATGGACGATCGCCGCGGCTTCATGCTGAGAAGGCCAAGGCCGATCGAAACGTTCGGAGCGACATCGGTGCTCACGATCAGGCCGCGCAGCCGCGTCCTCGACCCATCCGCCTGCGGTTGCTCGCTGATTGGAAGCCTTACCGCGGGCGCTTTCAGCCCCGCTCTGGGCTCCCCGAGGCGCCACGGGTCCAGTGAATATCTGGGCGGCGAGCTTTCGGTTTGGTGCCAGACTGGCGGCTGGGCGGCGGCGGGCGTCGCCGCAGCGAGCATGAGCAGCGTCAGGAGTGCTGCTGAACGCCTCATGATGTTCGGCGCATGGTCATATGCATAAACAGCGCCGGTCCGGAATTTTGGTTCCTATGCGTTTCAAATCGGAACGCGGCGATCCCGCGTCCGGCTGAACCAATGGAGCGCTCCCGCCTCAAGACCGCCCGGTCATCAACGGGCCCTCTGGCGGCGCGGGAAATTCGAGCGGCGGGACCGAGGCTCCCGGGGACCCTTTGGTGACCTGCGTATAGATTGCGGTACCGACCGGGCTGTAAGTGATCGCCTGCGTCAGCAGGAACGAGCCGACGATCGCGGCGGTGCCCCACTTCCACGCGGCGTGGACGCGCCCGCTGCGGCGAACATCGGCCCACATGCCGGCGAGCGGAAACAGCAGAGTCACCACGAATGTTGCTTCCCAAGACCAGGGCTGCATCAACGGAAGTGGCAGCAGCCGCCCGAACGCCGGCGCGAGCAAAATCGTCATCCCGCAGAAATGCAGCCGCCGGTGCCACTCGGTGCGGTGGCGCAGCAGCACTGCCGCCGTCGTCAATCCTCCGAAAGTGAGCAAGGCCAGCGGGTCGAAGATGAGGAAGTGAAGCGGCTGGAAGAAGAATGGCACGGTGCCGGCGCGGACCATCGCGATGGTGACCACGAACCCGGAGACGACCATCGCCAGCATCCACACCGCCGCCACCCAGCCGAGCTTGCGGTGCAAGCGCATCCGGTCGGTCGCCACGAAGATGTTCTGCAGCAAGTAAATCCCGACCCAGCCCATGAACAGGACGGCGTGCACATGGACCCTGACGGGGGACGCGAAAGTCGAGCGGCCCATTGCCAGCTGGAAGGAAAAACCGGCGACGATGATCAATGTCATGATGATCGCCGCGCGAAGGAAAAAGCGCTCGTCGCCGACCGACGGCGAGAAGGGCTGCCCGGCTACACTGGCCATGCGAGACCTCGCTATTAACTCTGTCAGACCAAGCCAGCTTACACTCGTCGTCGCCTATTTCCAGTGGCCAAGGATTAGCGACAGCCTGTCGCCCATAAATCAAGCGTGTCGTCGCGGCTTAGCGTCTGCTTTGGGTGGAAAGCGGACATTAGGTCAAGAAATAGCGACATGACGATATGCCGCACATTCCACTCAAGGAAATTTGAGCCGTTTCACGATCGCACCAAAGCGCGGATCGCTTTTAAGGGTGTGTAGAAACGGATCGACATTAATGCTGGCAAGGCCGGCATCGCGCTGCGTCCACGCTTTCTCCAGCTCGGCGAACGCGCGGTCCTTTTCACCAAGTTGGGCATCGATCTGCGCATATTGATAATGGGCGGCGTCACCGTAACGTAGAACGGCTACAGTGCGGAAGCGGTTGGCCGTGGCCGGGTCGCCGTCGCGCGCGGCGATGAACGCGCTGCCGGTCAACCGGCGCATGTCGTCGGGCGGCAACAGGGCTATCTGGCGGCGGGCCTCTGCTATATCGCCGAGCAGGAATAATGAGAGGGCAAGTATGCCCTGCGTTCGGCGCCTCCGTGGCGAAGTTGCCAAAACATGCCGAGCATAAGCCACGGCTTCGCGGTATTTGCGGCCGCGATAGAGGACCAACGTCCGCACCTCCTGCGCGCTGGGGTCGAGCGGATCGAGCTTTACCGCCTGGTCGATCACTCGCAAGGCGTCTGCGGTGCGACCCATCTGACTAAGCAATGAGGCGTAATTCGCCATTACCCGAACATCTTTATCAGACAGCGTCTGGGCGCGCTGCAACATCTCGTTGGCATCGCGCAGATTGAGCTGATTGAGGTAGATAGATCCCAAAGCGGCATAGCCGAGCGGCAAGCGGGGTTCGATCGCCACTGCACGCTCTGCGGCGGAGATCGCTTCAGATTGGCGGGCATGCGCGTCCGCCGCATTGTGTGCGTATACGCCCGAATAGAAGTTGAGTGCCATGGCCTTGCGCGCATGGGCCTCGGCATATGCGGGATCGAGCGCAATTGCTGCGTCGATTAGCGAAAGTGCGAAGCGAACCCCGGCCTCACTGTCCTCATTAACACCCGGCCGTGCCTTCATCAGCAAGTCCTGAGCAGAGGCGTTCTTGGTTCCGCCCAGCGACAATGCGGCGCGATCCTTGCTGCCAAGGTGGATGCTGAGCGCTTCGGCGACGCTGGTCGCGATGCCCGATTGAATTTGGAGCACGTCGCCGAACGGCCGGTCGAAGCTTTGCGACCACAGTTCAAGGCCGTTCCTGCCGTCGATCAGTTGCGCGCTGACGCGGATGGTCGAGGGCGAGCGGCGCACGCTGCCGGTGAGGATATTGGCGACATCGAGCTTCCTCGCGGCGACCTTTACGTCGGAATCGCGCATCATTTCGGACGAGGTTCGGGCTACCACTTTAAGCAGCGCAATCCGCGCTAGGGCGCTGCGTACCTCCTCGGCCATGCCGTCGGCGAAATAAGCCTGGCCGGGATCACCGCTGAGGTTGGCAAAGGGCAGGACCGCGATGCTGTCCGACGCTGTGCGATCGGGTTTCAGCAACAGCCAACCACCGCCGACGGCAGCCACAACCAGCGATCCACCGCCGATTAGCAAAGTCCGGCGGCTTACACTGCGCTCCGGTTTCGCCTGCAGAAGCCTTTGAGGCTCCATGCCAATCATATTCCTCACTGCGGCTGAGATCGCGGAATAGCGCTGATCCGAACGGTCGCCCTTCCACCCGGTCAGAGGAAGCGATTGGCTTTCGCCAAAGCCGAGCGGGGGATCGACCTTATCAATCAGCAGCCCGAGATATGCGTTACGGCGAAGGGCCCGGGTTGCTTCGTCTCGGACGAAGTGCCCTTCAACGCCGATCGACCGCTTGCTCCATACGACAATCACGCAGCGCGCATTGTCGAGTTCATGAGCAATGGTGTCGCGCCACTGCGCAGCACCGCCGAGATGGGCATCCCACCAAACTGACAGACCGTCGGCCTCAAGCGCCTCAACCAGTAGGGCAACCCGGGCTCGGTCTTCGGCCTTGTACGATACAAAGACATCCGACATCCGCGTCTCCCGGCAGCCAGCCTAGTCAGGAATGGGGCGCTTGCAATGAAGATTGGCGCTGGGTGTTGAAAAACGGTCGTCAACTTGGCGCTTAGTGTCCGGAATGGGTCGAAAGCAGTCGTTTAGGAGAATGTCTGCAATGGGTGGATAGCGGACATCACCGTTCGCGTGCACTGCCGCACCTTACCTGTCTGGCGGTGTCCATTCAGCGGGTTCAACATCCCTTCGGATGAGGCGCTGAGCCAGACCTACGGCCGTTCCGACCGCAATGGCGACTGTGAGGTCGCTGAGAACAGTCAGGGCCATGGTGAGGAACAGCAGGAAACGGTCGGCGGGCCGTGCGCGCAAGTGCAGGCGCCAGCGATGCGGTTCGCTCATCGACCAGGCCGTTACCAATAGCAGCGCAGCCAATGCCGGCATGGCCAAATATCCGGCCAGTGGGGCGGCAGCGACGACAAAGATCAATATCGCAAGCGCATGAACGATCCCCGCGACCGGCGTCCGCCCACCTGCCCGCACGTTGGCCGCCGTTCGGGCAATGGCCCCGGTCGCCGGGAGTCCGCCAAACAACGGCGAGGCAATATTTGCCGCACCCTGTGCGAGCAGCTCCGCATTGGATCGATGCGTTCCGCCAACCATCCGATCCGCGACAATCGCCGACAGGAGCGATTCAACTCCTGCCAGGAAGGCAATGACGAGGGCCGAGGGTAGCAATTCGCCCATGCGCGCCAAAGTTATCTGCGGCAAGGAAGGGAAGGGCAGTCCGCTGGGCAGGCTGCCAAAGCGCGAGTGGATCGTCTCCACGGGGAGCGAAAGAAGTGCAACTGCGGCTGATGCGAGCGCAATAACGATCAACAAACCGGCCCGCCTGCGCAGCAGGGCAATAGCCACAATTGAAGCAATGCCGATCAGGCCAGCCGTCATGCTCGCCGAGTGCCGCGCATCCCACAGGGCGGGCACAGCATCCGCAAAGTCGACGGGCACCCTGGCGATGGACAAGCCGAAAAGATCCTTGAGCTGGCTGACGGCGATAATCAACGCAATGCCGATGGTGAAGCCCTCGATCACTGCTTCCGGGATCAATGCAATGAACCTTCCCGCCCGGGTCAGAGCGGCAATGATCAATATGACGCCGGCCATCAGGGTGGCGACCAGCAACCCGTCGAACCCAAACTCTTCGATCACCCCGTAAACGACGACGATGAAAGCACCCGTTGGCCCGCCGATCTGGACCCGGCTTCCGCCCAGCGCGGAAATCAGCAAGCCGCCAATGACCGCGGTGACAAGTCCCGCGGCGGGCTCAGCACCGGACGCAATGGCAATGGCGATGCTCAACGGAAGCGCGACCATCGCCACGGTGACGCCGGCGATTGCGTCGGCCACGAAAAGCTTGGCGGAATAGTCCTGGATAGTTGTCAGGAGCTTGGGTTTCACGGCGTCAGCGCTACGGGGTGCATCGCACATCCGCAAATCGCTCGCGGAAGCATTAGCTCAACTTATTTGCGGGCGTCCGAGGTGGATCGAGAGCAGACCCGCCGAATGTCCGCTTTGGGTCGAAAGCAGACACAAGTTTCCACGCGAAGATAGCCTGGCGCAGGCGGGCTAGCGTTCGCGTTTGATCTTGATCGCCGTAACGACCGTCGAAGATCCGGTGTGCGAGTATATGAGGTCGATGGTGTTCGGGTTGACCAGCGTGCCTTGCAGCAGTCCGTCGGGGTCTTGGGCAATGATCGTCGTGCCGTCGAAACCGATCACTCCCATGATCCGCTCGGAATGGCGTTTCGAGGTCACTGTTCCCCAGAACCGCCGCCCGACCTGGTCCGTGAAAACGAACGTGAAGGCAGTGTTGGCGAGCATCGGCTTTTCGTCGGGCGCACTCCCGTGATGCGGTGCGGGACCAGCCACGATGCTTTCCGAAGTTCCGGTCCAGCGGCCTTTGAGATCGGGCACGGCGCGGTCGGCCGCCGCTCCTGCGCCAGCGGTCAACGTCAAAGCGACCGCAAGGCCGGTCTTCAATAATTTCATCTGTTCCTCCGTGAATTTTCACGCGCCGAGCCCCCGGGCTGCGCCTGTGCTCAGCTGTCGGACAGGTCGTGTCGACGGCATCGGTGCCCGAATTGCAAGCGGACATTCGCCGCTTCCACCGGCAGCTCAGGCGACGCGTCCCGAAACTCCTCGCAAAGTAGGAATTCATCTGCCACGCTTCTGCCCGTGGCACGCGGTTTGCATTGGTTACATTTGTCCCGGCCAAACCGCTTAAGGTCACACCAAATGCGCCAAAGCCCGTGACATTAGCGGCTTTAGCGCGCGCGGCTCTCTGCGGCGGTCGTCGCGCGCTGGCCGTTGGGCGGCAATTCGAGGCAAATTTGCCGCTTTTCGACCGCAAAGAACGGACAAACCGCGTCAGAATGAGGCGAAACCGGTTATGACTCCAATCCCGCCATCGTGGCGCACGGCCGCCGGAATTGCGCTTATCCTGCTGCTGATCGCGCTGTGGGCCGTGTTCGTCGCAAGCCTCGCCCCATTGGTCTCACGCTGGCCTGTTCTCGTTCAGGCGGCATTCTACCTATTCATGGGAATAGCCTGGATCGTCCCCCTCAAACCGCTGATCCGCTGGTCGCAATCGCGGCGATGACGATGTTGAACTTAGTGTATTAGGATAGTATAACAGTCAAATGTCCGCCGCTTTGGCCTTTTCCCGCCCTGCCCTCGCGCAGCGTGCAGCATTGCTCGCCGAGCGCGGTGCAATGCTCGCCCAGCGCGCGCGCGGGCTGCTCCGCGCCTACCCCCGCGAGAGCACCGGATTCGGGCTGCTCGGCGTGGTCGCGCTCGCGGTCGGCGCGGCGCAAATCGCGGCCGGCAACGAAGCCGCGCTTAACGCAGCGCCGCCCGCCCCGCCGCCGATGGCGATCCGGAATCTCGCGCCCGAGCAGGCGCTTGCCGTCAACCAGGCGATCCCGCTCGCCGATGCGGCCGGGCCCGCCGCGACCCCGTTCCGCTTCACCGGCAGCGCAGACGCCCGCGCCAGTGCGCTCCAGTGCCTGACCAGCGCGGTCTATTATGAAGCCGGGAACGAGGCCGCCGACGGCCAGCGCGCGGTCGCCCAGGTCGTGCTGAACCGCGCCCGCCACGCGGCTTTCCCGGGCACCGTTTGCGGCGTCGTCTATCAGGGCTCGACCCGCGTCACCGGCTGCCAATTCACCTTCACCTGCGACGGCTCGCTCGCCCGGACCCCGAACAGCGACAGCTGGAACCGCGCGCGACGGATTGCCGCCGAGGCGCTCGCCGGCGCGGTTTACGCGCCGGTCGGCTGGGCGACCCATTACCATGCCAATTACGTCGTTCCTTACTGGGCATCGACCCTGGCCAAGAATGCCATTGTCGGCGCTCATCTATTCTATCGCTGGGCCGGCGGCTGGGGCCGGCCGGCAGCGTTCCGCAAGGCCTATGCCGGGCGCGAGCCGAGCGCGGCGGCGCTGCGCACCCTGGCGCTCGCCGCTGAAGCGGTGACGGAAGCGAAGGAAACCACGGCCGGTGTCGCCGCGGTCCTCGAAGAGGTTCCCGGCGCCGAGCAGCTGGCGCCTTCGATGCGCGGTGACAAGCGCGTTGCGGTGCGCTTCAACCAGACCGCGCGCAAGGCGTCGGACGAAGCGCCGCGCAAGGCCTATGTCGAGAAGTTCGAAGCGTCGGACAATCTGCGCTGGGCGCTTTCGCCCGACGCCGCGGCCGAGAGCCAGGCTCCGCTGGGCCAGCAGCCACTGGGCGCGAAGGCGGTTGCGACTGGCGGCGGATCGCCGGGCGTCGCTGCCCAACGCTAGCGCGCGGGCTCGGACGCCGCGAGAGACAGCTCGACCTGCAGCCTGACCTGGTCGAGGCGGCTGTCGATTGCCATCACATCGCCCGACAGGCCCTTCGCCGCGCTCCACTGACGGCTGGTCACCGCAAGCCCGCTGAATGCGCCGCGGTCGCGCATCGGGTCGCGGTCCTGAAGCACTGCGACGGCGTCGTCGAACGCGGCGCAGCGATCGAGCAGTTCAAGGCTCGGCGTGTCGCGGAAGCGGTCGTGGCAGGCGCGGCTTTCGCTGGTCAACGCCATTTCGTCGCCGCTTCGCGCGATGCGCCTGGCATCGGCGATTCCGGCCGCGATAGCAGCCTGGTCGATGGGCCGCTGCATCGGCTCCGAGGCGCGTTCGGCGGCGCCGGGAACCATCGCGCGGGCGGTCCCGGCGAGGCTTCGCTCGATCACTGGCGAGCCCGGGCCGGCCGCGTAGATCAACGCCGCGGACGCCCCGGCAAGCAACAGAGCGATCGCCATCCACGCGCCTCCGGTACGCGAGCGCGCACCGCCGAACGGTTCGTTGAACTCGATGCCGCCGGGCAGCCTTTGCTCGCGAAGCTCGCGATAGGCTCGCGTAATCTCGGACGCGCGCGCGGTATCGCCGCCTTCGCGGTCGGGATGGTGGTCCTTTATCAGCCGACGGTAAGCGCGCTCGACGGCGTCGCGGTCAGCGTCCGGCTCGAGCCCGAGGGCCGCGAAATCTGAAGGGTCGCCAACCACCGCGGGACTATAAACCGCGCCCGCAATTCAACCTAGTGGCCCGGGCGGACGGGCAATGGCGCGAGTGACGGGGCTCGAACCCGCGACCTCCGGCGTGACAGGCCGGCGCTCTAACCAACTGAGCTACACCCGCATTTTTTGGCGTGGGGCCAACTAGGAAGACGCCTGTGGAGTGTCAACCATGGCCGGGGGCATTTGCTGGCGCTCCTCGACCTCCTCCTCGTCGACCTCGCCGACGTGGGTCAAGGTCCCGTGCTCGAACAGGAAACCGGCGATATCCGGCGTCCCCGCAGCCGAAAACACGGTCTTCATGATGATCAGCAGCGGCACCGCCAGAAGCGCTCCGGTGGTCCCCCACACCCACGCCCAGAAGGATAAGGAAACGAGGATCGCAAGCGGGCTGATCGTCAGCCGGTGGCCCACCACCAGCGGCGTCAGCACATTGGCCTCGACCAGATGCAGGCCGATAAACGCCAGCGGCGGAAGCAGCGCCGCCCAGATGTCGGGGAAAGCCATCAGCCCGCCCACGAACAGCAGCAGGGCGCAGACGATCGGCCCGAGATAGGGGATGTAATTGGCGACCGCGACGATGCCGCCCCACATGACCGGGGAATCCATGCCGAGTTGCCACAGGATGAGGGCGGTCAGGGCGCCGAGGCCGACATTGATGATCGTGATCGTGCCGAGATAGGTCGAGGTCGCGTCGACCACCTGCTGGATCACCCGCGCGGTGGTCAGGGCGCCTTCGAAGCTGCCGCGGCTGACGATCGTTTTCTTCCGCATCGTGGTCCAGCCGGCGAGGAAGAAATAAATCACCAGGATCGCGAAAAACAGTTGGATGAGCAGGTGCGGCGCCGACGTCGTCAGCAGGCCAAGCATCGAATTGGGCGTTTCGATCCGCACGGCCGCGGGGCTGTCCGCGCCGGTCATCGCCACCTGCGACAGAATCCGGTCCATGAATTGCTCGAAATTCTTGTACAGGTCGAACACCGGCTCCAGCGTCGTCCGCACCTGGCCGATTTTCGACGGCACCCGAGCCACCCAGTCGATCGCCGGAATGACGATCGATCCGATCGCAAACACCGTCAACGCGATGAAAATGATCAGGCACAGGAAGGAGGCTGCGCGCGACGGGACGCCGCGCCGTTCGAACCATTCGAGCAGTGGCACCAGCGCAATCGCGATGACCAGCGCCGCCGTCACCGGCATGAAAAACTCCGCCCCGCCCCGCAGCGCGAACGGCAAGGCGACAATCAGCCCGACGCCGGCAAGCAGGGTCAGCGACGCCAGCAGCCGGTCGCGCTTAACGCTGATCGTCTCGGCCAGCGCCGCGGCGTCCTCGCTGAGCTGATCGTCGCCGGAATTCTTCTTGGTTCGCGCGTCCATCTAGGAACCATATCGGGCGGACCCGCCCCCCGCTAGCCTCAGCGGAAACCAATGGCCGCTGCGCCCGTTGGAAATATGAAGGGAATTTGCGAATGACACATCGACACCTCGTCACGACCGTCGCGCTCGCGCTCGCGCTTGCCGCGTGCAGGGTCACCGAAACGGACGGCAATGAAGCCGCCGGCGGGAATGGCGCGGCGGCGCAGGCAACGGCCGGCGAGGAAGCGCAGGTCGATCCGAATCAATCTAATCCGCAGTCCTTGGCCCGCGCCCGCGAGCTGGCGGCAACTTTCGGTAGCGAACAGCAACGGCTGCAGGCCCGTGGCCAGGCTCGCGCCGAGCTGCAGAACTTGCGCTTCGAGGTCGACATCAGCGACCGCAAGGTCCGTGTCTTCAACGGCAGCCAGCTCCTTCGAACGGAGGACGTCGCCGTCGGCACCGAAAAATGGCCGACCCCGACCGGCGAATGGGAGTTCCACCGCGTCGACCTCAATCCCGAATGGGTGCCTCCGAAAAGCGAGCAGTGGGCGGAGGATGCGGAGCGCAAGGCGCCCGGCGCGTCCGACAATCCGATGGGCCGCGCCCGCCTTGTCTATCGGATGCCGAACACCATCCACGGCACCGACGATTTGAACTCGCTCGGCAAGGCATCGTCGCACGGTTCGATCCGGGTCGCGAACGCGGTGGCGGTGCAGTTCGCAGAAATGCTGCTGAAGGCCGGCAACGCGTGGGAAGGGCCACAATGGTTCCAGCGCATGACCGGGAACCGGACGGAAGAATATCAGATCGACCTGCCGCAGCACATCCCGCTCAAAGTCCAGGAATAGCCGCGCATTCGACAGGGGCGGTTGGTCCGGACGGATCGTGCGCTGGTGCCCCCGGTCCGACTCGAACGGACACTCCTTGCAGAACTCGATTTTGAGTTCGAGCGCGTCTACCATTCCGCCACGGGGGCACGCGGCCCGGCTAATTAGGCAAATGAGCTCGCCTAATCAATTGCGTGGAGCTTGCCGACGGTAGCTCAAGGCCTCGGCGATATGGATCCGGCCGACATTTTCAGCCCCCGCGAGGTCGGCGATGGTGCGCGCGACGCGCAGCACGCGGTGGAAGCCGCGCGCCGACAGCCGCATCGCCGCGGCGGCATCTGCAAGCAGCTTTCGCCCGGGCTCATCGGGGGTTGCGACATTGTCGAGGAGTTCACCGTCGGCTTCGGCATTGGTCCGCGCCTTGGTGCCTTCGAAGCGCGCCGACTGGATGTCGCGCGCCGCCGCGACCCTGCGGCCAATCTCGGCGCTGCCTTCGGTCGGCGGCGGCAAGGTCAGGTCCGCTGCCGACACGCTGGGCACTTCGACATGGAGGTCGATGCGGTCGAGCAGGGGTCCCGAAACGCGCGCCTGATAATCCGCGGCGCAGCGCGGCGCCCGGCTGCACGCAAGCGCGGGATCGCCGAGATGGCCGCAGCGGCACGGGTTCATCGCCGCGATCAGCTGGACCCGCGCGGGGAAGGTCACGTGCATGTTGGCGCGCGCGACGCTGACGCTTCCGGTCTCGAGCGGCTGGCGCAGCGAATCGAGCACCTGGCGCTGGAATTCGGGCAATTCGTCGAGGAACAGCACCCCGAGATGCGCGAGGCTGATCTCCCCGGGACGGACGCGCAGGCCGCCGCCGACCAGCGCCGGCATCGACGCGCTGTGGTGCGGCGAGCGAAACGGCCGCTTGCGCCGGATCTTGCCGTTGGCCTCGCCGGCCATGGACGCGACCATCGACACTTCGAGCGCCTCGGACGGCTGGAGCGGCGGGAGGATCCCGGGCAAACACGCGGCGAGCAGCGACTTGCCCGCGCCGGGGGGTCCGCTCATCAGCAGATTATGGCCGCCGGCGGCGGCGATCTCGAGCGCGCGCTTGGCGACTTCCTGGCCTTTTACCTGCGCCAGGTCCGGCCCGCCCTCGACCGCTTCCGCCTCGGCCGGCGGCAGCGGCGGAAGCAAGGCGGTGCCTTTCAGATGTGCGAGCAGCGCGAGGAGGTCGGGCGCGGCGACGACGTCGAGCTGGCCGGCCCAGCTCGCTTCGCTGCCCTGGACCGCGGGACAAATCAGTCCCTTGTCGAGCGACGAGGCATGGATCGCGGCGAGCAGCACGCCCGGCGAAGCGGCGATGCGCCCATCGAGGCTGAGCTCGCCGACCGCGACAAAATCGCTCAGCGTTTCGGCATCGGTCGCGCCGATCGCCGCCAGCAGGCACAAGGCGATCGGCAAATCGAAGTGCGACCCTTCCTTGGGCAGGTCGGCGGGCGACAGGTTGATCGTGATTCGCTTGGGCGGAAGCGCGAGGCCGATTGCGCCGAGCGCCGCGCGCACCCGTTCGCGACTTTCCGCGACCGCCTTGTCGGGCAATCCAACGATAATGAACGCCGGCAGCCCGGCCGAGAGCTGCACCTGCACCTCGACGGCGCGGGCTTCGAGACCGAGGTACGCAACGGTGGCGACGGTCGCGGCCATCAGGCCCCACCCTTCAAAAAGAATGGGCGCCTTCGACAATCGGCGTTGGTCAGTGTCCCCCCTAGCCCGGCGCGCGCAGGGTAGGCTTCACGCGTCAGGCGGGCAAGGACTTGCGCGAAACGCCTGTGGCGCTTGCGCGAAGCGCTGTCGTCCACCATTTGCTGTTACATGTTCACACGCGAACAATGGCGGGCGTTCATCGATCATCCGGTGGTCGAATGGTCGATCTTTGTCATTGGCGCGATTTTGATGATCATCTCGCCGCTTGCGGGCATCCTTCCGGGCCCGGGCGGCATCTTCGTGTTCGCCATCGGGCTGGCCATGGTGCTGAAAACCAGCGTCTGGGCGAGGCGCCGCTACGTGCGGTTCAAGCGCTGGCAGCCGCGGGCGGGCAATCTGATCGACTGGGCGCTTCGACGGCCAAGTTTCAAACGGCGCGAGGCAATGCGCAAAGCGGGCGAAGAGAACCCCGCCCCCGTGCCTGACGACCGGCCCGGCAATTGACTTGCACGCCCTCCTCCACTATCGGCGCGGGGACAGCGGCTGCCTCTACGGCGGCCCTTTTTCTTTAGACCCGTAAAAGGCAATGAGCGATGAAGCGCACCTTCCAGCCAAGCAACCTTGTCCGCAAGCGCCGGCACGGCTTCCGCTCACGCATGGCGACGCCGGGCGGCCGCAAGGTGCTCAACAATCGCCGCTGCCGCGGCCGCAAGAAGCTCAGCGCCTAATTACGCTTCGCAAACGCGCTGATTTCCTGGCCGCAAACGGCGGCAAGCGCAGTGCTACCCCCGGATTTGTCCTGCTGGTTCGCGACCGCGAGGACCACAACCCGCAAATCCGCGTCGGCTTCACCGTTACCAAGAAGATTGGCGGGGCGGTCGTGCGCAACCGCATGAAACGCCGGATGCGCGCGCTCGCTCGCGAAATCCTCCCGGGCCGGGGCCTCGAAGGCTGCGACCATGTGATGATTGGCCGCGCCGGCGGGGTCGAGCGCGACTTCGCGCTGCTTCGCGCCGATCTCGAGGGTGCGCTGGGCAAGGTTGGGCGCAATTGATCGCCAAGGCCCTAATCCTGATAGCCAAGGCGTGGCAAAAGGGCCCGTCGCAGGTGCTTCCGCCATCGTGCCGCTATCAGCCGAGCTGCTCGGCCTATGCGATTACCGCAATCCAGCGCTATGGCGCGGCTCGCGGCGGGTGGATGGCCCTGAAGCGTATCGGCCGCTGCCATCCGTGGGGCGGCCAAGGGCCCGATCCAGTACCATGACGAGGAAGTCTTAAGTGAACGAGAGCAAGAATATCTTCCTCGCCGTGGCGCTGAGCGCGCTGGTGCTGCTCGGCTGGACGTGGGCCGCCAACCGCTTTTTCCCGACCGCCACGCCGCAGGCGACGCAGTTCGAGGACGGCCGGCAGGTCCCGCTGCCGCAATCGCAGCCTGGCCAGCCACAAGTCGCCGGCCCGCAAACAAACGCGCCGCAAATGCCGACCAGCGCTGCGCCCGTTCCGCTACGCCCGCGCAATCAGGTGCTGGCCGAAACGCCGCGCGTGCGCATCCAGACGCCGTTCCTTGCCGGCTCGATCAATCTCAAGGGCGCGCAGATCGACGATCTCGTCCTGGTCCAGCAAAGCCAGTCGTTGGCCAAGGATTCGCCGCCGGTGCGGCTGCTGTCGCCGATCGGCGCGCCCGGCTCCAACATCGCGACCTTCGGCTGGACCGGCCAAGGCGTCCAGCCGCCGACGCTTGCGACCATGTGGACCTCCGACAGCCCGCTGCTCGCGCCCGGCAAGCCGGTGACGCTCAGCACCACCGGGCCCGACGGCGTTCGCTATCAGCTGCGCATTGCCGTCGATGACGGCTATCTCTTCACGGTCCAGCAACGCGCCCTGAACGGCAGCGGCAGGCCGATTGTGCTGCGCCCCATGGGCTTGGTCAGCCGCGCTGCCAAATCGGCCGATCCGTCAAGCTGGACCATGCACATCGGCCCGATGAGCGTGTTCGGAGGCGAGGCCAATTATGATCTCGACTGGGAAGATCTGGACGAAACCGGCCGGTCGTCCTTCACCGGCGTCAACGGCTGGCTCGGCTTCACCGACAAATATTGGCTGACCGCACTGGCGCCGCAAAGCGAAGCGATGTCGGCCGATTTCCGCCGTTCGCCGGCGGGCGGCTACCAGGCCGATTATGCGCTTGCGCCGGTGATGCTCGCGCCGGGCCAAGCGTCGGCGACGACCACGCGGCTGTTCGCCGGCGCCAAGGACAAGCAATTGCTCGACCGCTACGAGGATGCGGGGATCACCAAGCTCAGCAAGTCGATCGACTGGGGCTGGTTCGAATTCTTCATGCGGCCGATTTTCGACCTGTTGATGTTCCTGTTCCGGACACTCGGCAATTTCGGGCTGGCGATCATCGGCCTGACCTTCATCGTCCGCCTGCTGATGTTCCCGATCGCCCAGAAGCAGTTCAAGTCGATGGCCGCGATGCGCAAGCTCCAGCCGAAATTGAAGGCGGTGCAAGACAAGTTCAAGGACGACAAGGCGCGCCAGCAGCAGGAAATCCTCAAGCTCTACCAGACCGAGAAGATCAACCCGGCGGCCGGCTGCCTGCCGATCCTGCTCCAGATCCCGATCTTCTACGCGCTCTACAAGGTGCTGATGGTCAGCGTCGAAATGCGCCACCAGCCGTTCTTCCTGTGGATCAAGGACTTGTCCGCGCCCGATCCGCTGACGCCCGTCAACCTGTTCGGCCTGCTCGACTTCACGCCGCCCGCGTTCCTCGCCATCGGCATCCTGCCGATCCTGGTCGGCGCGACCCAATGGGCGACGATGAAATTGAACCCGCAGCCGATGGACCCCATGCAGCAAAAGATTTTCGCGATCATGCCATGGTTCCTGGTGTTCGTGATGGCGCCGTTCGCGGCCGGGCTGCAGCTCTACTGGATGACCAACAACCTCCTGACGATCGCGCAACAATGGTGGCTGTACCGCCGCTTCGGGCTGCATTTCTCCGATACGCATCCGGTGCCAAACACGTGATCGAGTCGGTCGACACTGATTACGAGGAACGCGCGCGGCAGTTGTTCGCCGGGCCGATCGAGTTCCTGAAATCGGCGCCCGAGCTTCAGTTCCTGCCGCCGGCGGACGTGCCCGAAATCGCGTTCGCGGGACGCTCCAACGTCGGCAAAAGCTCGCTTTTGAACGCCCTGACCAATCGCAAGGGGCTGGCGCGCACTTCGAACACGCCCGGCCGCACGCAGGAGCTCAACCTGTTCGACGTCGGCGACCCGATCCGGCTGCGGCTGGTCGACATGCCCGGCTACGGCTTCGCCAAGGCGCCGAAGGACATGGTCCGGCGCTGGCGTTTCCTGGTCAACGACTATCTGCGCGGGCGGCAGACGCTCAAGCGCGCCCTCGTGCTGGTCGATTCGCGCCACGGGCTCAAGGACGTCGACCGCGAAGTGATGAAGATGCTCGACGATGCCGCGGTCAGCTACCGGCTGGTGCTGACCAAGGCGGACAAGGTCAAATCGGCCGAGCTCGAAGCGGTCGTTCGCGCGACCGTCGACGAGGCGCGGCGGCACCCGGCGGCCCATCCGACGATCCTCGCCACGTCGAGCGAAACCGGCCTGGGCATCGCCGAGTTGCGCACTGCGGTGCTGGAAGCGGCGACATCATGAAGGGGGCACGGCCTTGCTCAAGCTGATCATCGGCAATCGCGCTTATTCAAGCTGGTCGATGCGCGGCTGGCTCGCGGTCAGGCAATCCAGCGAAGAGTATGAAGAACTGGTCGTGCCGATGTTCGACGACGAGTGGGAGAAGCGCCGCGAGGGCGATGAATTCGCGCCCTCGCTGGGCAAGGTGCCGATCCTGTGGGACGGCGACTGCGTGGTGTGGGACAGCCTCGCGATCATCGAGTTCCTCGCCGACCGCGTCGGCCGCGACAAATATTGGCCGGAGGACGAGAGCGCGCGCGCGGTCGCCCGCTCGATGTCGGCGGAAATGCACTCGAGCTTCCCGAATTTGCGCCGCGAATTACCGATGAACGTGCGCAAAAGCTATCCACCGCGCGAGCTCAGCCCCGCGGTCGTCGAGGAAATCGACCGCATCCTCGTCTTATGGGCGCAGGCGCGGGCGCGGTACGGCGGAACCGGCGAATTTCTGTTCGGCGAATGGTGCGCGGCGGACATGATGTACGCGCCCGTCGTCGCGCGCTTCATCACCTACGGCGTTCCGGTTCCGTCGTTCGCGGGCGTCTACATGAAGGCCGTGCTGTCGCACCCGCATGTCGGCGAATGGATCGACAAGGCGCAGGACGAGCCGTGGGTGATCGAGCAGTATGAGAGCGACGAAGCCGCCTAATAAGGCGTTCCGTCCTTGTGCGTGTAGCGGTTGTCGGCGGTGAACTTCATGTCGATGTCCGAATATTCGCCCCACCCCCGGAGTGGGCCTCCGAACACGACGAAGCGGCACGGCCGGTCGGATTCATTGATCAGATGGTGGCCGTTGCGGACGCCCTTGGGCCAGACGGCCATGTCGCCCGCGGCCAGCGTGGTTCGCCCGTCGTCCTCGACCAGCACGGCTTCGCCCTCGAGCATCACGGCGAACTCGTCCTCGCCGTCGTGCCAGTGGCGCTGGCTCGACCAGGCGCCGGGCTCCAGCGTGACTTCGCTGACGCCGAAGTCGGTCAGGCCGAAGGCGGTGCCGAGGCGGCGGTAATGGCGTCCCTTGACCGCCTGGTCGAAGGGCGCGGGATAGGTTGTGCTGCTCGCTTGGGCGACGCTGTCGAGATCGATCCTGGGCATATCGCCGCCCTAGCAAATTAGTCCGCCTGGAGAATTAGAAAGTGCCTTTGATCGTGAGGCTGGCAATCGGCCCGATCAGCTGGTTGGCGCGCTGCACGTAATCGACGTCGCTGCTGTTGCGGCGGCCGAAATAGACCGTGCGGTCGAGCCTGTGGCGGGCGTTGAGGATGTTGCCGACATCGGCGCGGACACTCATGCCCATGACGTTCTTATGCTCGACGAAAAGCCCGAACCAGACCGGCCCCTCCCAGCTGCGGAACACCTCGGTGAGATAAAAATATTTCGTAACATGGTCGTAGTTGAGCGATCCGCCCCAGGCGAGGTCGGTGCCGGCGATGTCGTGGCGAAGCGAAGCGTAGACCCATCGGTCGCGCGTGCCGCTGATCGGACGCTTGACGCCGGTCAGCGGGTCCTTGAGCTGCGTCCGCTCGCCGCCAACCGTCAGGTCGAGCTTGGCGCCCGTCCATCCGATCGGATCGAACTGCAGCGTTGTCACGCTTTCAGCGCCGAACTTTGTCGCGCGGGGCACATTGCCGACGCCTTGCCCATCGACGCCGATCGGAATGATGTCGATGATGTCGTCGATCCGGTGCGCCCAGGTCTTGAGGCGGGTTTTGCCCCAGGCGCCGAAGTCGCGGCCGACCTCGCCGACCAGTTCCCAGCTCTGCGGCGGCACGAGGTCCGGGTTGCCGGCATTCTCGCGGTCTTCCGACAGTTTGGGCTGGTCGAGGAAGTCGTAGAAGCTGATCTGCCCGACGCGGCGATTGAGCTTGAGGCTCGCGTCCCATCCGGCCGAGGGACGCCAGCCGAGCGACAGGCTGCCCTTCGGACGGAAGAATTTGCGCGGCGGAAGGTCGCCGTCGACGCGGTGGAGCCGCGAAATCTCGCCGCCGCCGGCAATCTGGATGTCGAGCGAGGGCGACAGCGCCCGGCTCCACGTCCCCATGCCCTCGTAGCGGACTTCGGTGACCTTGCCGCTGCCTTGCGGGAAGTCGACTTCCTCGAACTCGCCCTCTTCAGAAAGCACGAACAGGCCGCCGCGCTGGTCGAGCGAGTTGAACGCCCGCTCGAGCGACAATTGCCAGTCGTTGGCGCCGCCCTTCCAGCCGATATTCGGCGCGACCGACCGTCTCGCCGATCTCGGAATCGCGGGCGAAGCGATCGCCGGTGTCAGGGTCGCCACTGACGAAGCTGAAGCGCTGGGTGACGATCAGCGGCTCATGGTCGTAGCGGTGGAGGCCGATGAACTTGAGGCGGCCGGGACCGAACGCAACTTCGTAATCGCCGCTGATGTCATAGGTCCAGCCCTTGAGCGACTCGGTGATGCGGCGGGCGCTTTGCGCGCCGTCGGCGGCAACCCGGGTGTCGCGACGGTCGACCGGGCCCCAATAGCGCGAATATTCAAGATTGAGATTGCCAAGCGACGATCCGGGCCCGTCGAGCCCGAACTTCGCCGAAACCGTCGGCCGCTCGAACTCCGAGCGATAAATGTCCGTGCGCTCCTCGCGCAGGCTGCCGTCGGCGTTGGTGATGATGACCGGTCCGCCAAATGCGCCGCGCCCCGGCTGGTTCTTGAGACCCAGCGTGTAGGCGAGCGGGCCGCGCGAGCCCGAATAGCTGACCTGCCCGGAAAAAATCCGCGCCTTGGCGTAATGCGCCCGGACCTCAGGCTCCCATTCGAACTGGCCGCTGGATTTCCGGGCAGCCGCGACAACCACGTTGGCGACTTCACCCGACAGACCGGCAATGCCGAGGCTCGCGGCTTCGACGACTTCGATGCGCTCGACATTGGCGATCGCGATTTTCTGAAGCTCGGAGATTGCGCCGCCCGATTTGTTGGCGATGCGCTGCCCGTTGATCAGGATGTTCTCGGACGCCTGGCCGAGCCCGCGTTCCTGGTCAGCGCTGCGGATCGTGAAGCCGGGCAATTGGACCAGCATGTCGTAAGCTGTCTTGGGCCGGAAACGGGCGAAGTCCGCGGGCGTATAGCTGCGCTTCCCGGCAGTCGCTGTGGCGACGGGCGGCGGGACCACTGCGGGATCGGCCGGGGGCGCCGGATCGACCGCCGCGTCCGGTGTCTGCGCGAGAGCCGGAGCCGCCATCAGCATCGCTGTCGTGGCGAGCATCGCCGCCTTCACTGTACGCACCGCCACCATCTAGAAATACCCCTGCAACCCCGCACGCCAAATCGTGCTACATTTGTAGCGTGCTACATTTGTAGCGGATTGGCAAGCCCCAATTCTACAGACCGACAAACGGCCTTACGCTTGCCTGAACAAGCCGGCTTGCTAGGGCTTTGAAATGGCCACGCCGATCGATCCCGTCGCGCTCGCGCAGGCGCTCATTCGCTGCCCCAGCGTGACGCCCGCGCGCGGAGAAGTTTTCGACGCGCTCGAGGCGGCACTGACCCCGCTCGGTTTCACCGCCCACCGATGGGTGATGGGCGACCCGCCCGACGGACCGACCGAGAATATGGTCGCGATCCGTGGGCAGGGGGCGCCACATTTCGGATTCGCCGGGCATCTCGACGTCGTCCCCCCGGGCGAAGGCTGGGCAAGCGGCCCATTCGACGGCGACATCGTCGACGGCCGCCTTGTGGGCCGCGGCGCCAACGACATGAAGAGCGCCATCGCCGCCTTTGTTGCCGCCGTGTCGCGACTCGGCGAGACCGAAGGGACCCTGTCACTGCTGATTACCGGCGACGAGGAAGGCTATGCCGCGTTCGGCACGCCGCGCATCATCGACTGGCTCAACGAGCGGTCGATCCGGCCGGACATGATCCTGATCGGCGAGCCGACATCGGTCGACCGGCTCGGCGACACGGTGAAGATCGGGCGCCGCGGATCGGTCAACATGTGGATCGAGGTGCCGGGCGTGCAGGGCCATGTCGCCTACCCGCACCGCGCGACCAACCCGATTGCCCCGCTGGCCCGGGTGATCGCGGCGCTCGACGCATTGCACCTCGACGACGGCACCGACCAGTTTCCGCCGTCGAACCTGGAGTTCACCGCAATCGGCACGCCGACTGGCGCAAGCAACGTCATCCCCGGCGCCGCCACGGCCCAGCTCAACATCCGCTTCAACAACCTCCACCAGGGCGCCGACCTGGTGCGGATGGTCGAGGAAATCGCCGAGCGCGAGGCCCCCGGCGCGATCGTCCGCGCGCGCATTTCGGGCGAAGCCTTCCTGACCCCGCCGGGTCGCCTCTTCGACGTCGTCGTCGGGAGCATCAGCGACGAAACCGGGATTGCGCCCGAGCTGTCCACCAGCGGGGGCACGTCAGACGGGCGCTTCCTGATCGCCTTGTGCCCGGTGGTCGATTTCGGCCTTCCCAACGCAACCATGCACAAGGTCGATGAAAGCGCGGCGGTCGATGACATCCAGGCGCTGTCGCGGATCTATGAGCGGATCCTGCGCAAGGCGCTCGCATAGGGCGCGGACGCCGATCCGCCGGCGCTGTCGCACGGCTCGATCGCGGGCAAATTCAGTCCGATACGGACGCGAAAGTCCCGGGATCGCGGGGCGTTTCCTTTAGAACTGTTAATCTAGTTCAGGACCTTGCCGCCATTCAGAGCAACTTGGGCGGCCTGTTTGGCTACTGCCGTGAACGGAGGTCGCGATGCACGCACTGATCATTGAAGACCAGCTGATGCTCGCCTCGATCATCGAAAGCGTCTTGCGCGATTGCGGGTTCACTTCCTTCGCGGTCGCGGCCTCGCAGGATGCGGCGATTGCAGCGGCCCGGAATCGGCGCCCCGACCTGATTACCGCCGACGTCGCGCTCGAAAGCGGCTGCGGACTTGAAGCCATAGACGCGATTGGCACTGCGTCGCTGTCGATCCCGGTCATCTTCATCACCGGCGCCGCCGCCCAGGTCAGGGACCGCGTGCCCGATTACCCGGTGCTCAAGAAACCATTTTCCGGGGAAACCCTGGCCTACGCTGTCGCGGCGTCGATGGCCCGCTGACGAGCCGCTCGAGCGGGTCACGCATCAAGCAACTCGCTTAAGCGACCGATTCGCTGCGGACACCGCCTGCGCTCGCCATCCAGGCGAGGAATTCGTCTTCAAACATTGCCGGTGCGAACACATGCCCCTGGATGGTGTCGCAGCCCATCGCGCGCAGGATGTCCGCCTGCGCGACGGTCTCGACCGCTTCAGCGACAACTTCGCAACCGACCCCGCGAACGAGCTGGATGACAGCTTGGACGACAACCCGGGCCTTGGCGCAGCTTTCGATATCCACGATCAGCGAAGGGTCGAGCTTGACCCGGTCGAGCGGCATCGAGCGAAGCCGCGCGATGTTCGAATAGCCGGTGCCGAAATCGTCGATCGCGATGCGCGCGCCGTCGCTGCGCAGCGCGGCAATCTCGGCCAGCACAGGTCGCCCCGCTTCCATCGCCGCGCTCTCGGTGAACTCGAGCTCGACGCTCGGCAGGGGGACGCCGGCATTGCCGAGCGAGTGGCGCAGCTTGAGAAAGAAATCGGCGCGCTCGATCTGGCGCGGGCTGACGTTGAACGACACTCGCGTCCCTACCCCTGCCCGCTGCCATTGGGCGAGGGTTGCGGCCACTTCCCCGATCACCCATTCGCCAATCTCGTTAATTGCGCCGGTCCGTTCGGCGATATCGATGAAGCTTGCAGGCAGCCGGACGCCATCGCGCGGATGATCCCAGCGGAGCAGCGCCTCGGCACCCGAGACTTCGCCCGTGACCAGGCTGACCTGCGGCTGGAAAGCGAGCCGGAACTCGCCGCGCTCGACCGCCTCGGTCAGTGCAATCTCAATCTCGACCTTGCGCTGATATTGCGCGGCGAGCTGTGCGTCGAACAGGCAATGCTTGCCGCCGCCGCTCGATTTGGCGTGGTACATCGCAATGTCCGCGGCACGCATCAGCGCTTCGATGTTGGCGCCGTGATCGGGCGATACGGCGACACCGACCGACGCGCCGATGTCGACGCTGCGCGAAGAGAGCTCGAATGGCTCCGACACCGCCTGGACGATCCGGCGCGCGATGCGCTCGACGTCCGCGATTGTATCCACGAACGGCAGGAACAAGGTGAACTCGTCGCCGGCGAGCCGGGCGAGGAGCGGTCGGGTGCGCTTGTCGCCATCGCGTTCGGCGTTGACCACCACCCGGAGGCGGTTGGCGACCATGATCAGCAACTGGTCGCCGCGGGCATGTCCGAGGCTGTCGTTGACCATCTTGAAGCGGTCTAGATCGACGAACAGCATCGCCGTCTGGCGCGTGCCGCCGGCCTCGCTGAGCAGCTTGTCGGCCTCGGCGCGGAAATGCAGCCGGTTCGGCAGCGAGGTAACCGGGTCGTACATGCCGAGCGCATGGGCGTTCTCGATCGACGCACGAACTTCGGCGAACAGGGTGTCCACCGCGGTGGCGAGCTTGGGCATTATCCGCCGCACTGCAGGGGGAGCGGGCGAAACCAGGTCTCCGTCCTCGATCGCGAGCAGGCGCTCGCTCAGCGCGGTAAGCGCCCGGGTGCTTTCGCTGTTCGGCCGTTCGGAGGCCAGGTAGCTGATCAGCAGGCAGAATGTGCCGGCGACCAGCGCTGCGACGATCTTGGTGTCGAGCTCGGTGATGTAGAGCAGCGCGGTCAGCGAAAACAGGAACGACGCCACTCCCGCGGTGCACGACAGGATCGCGTTGCTGAATTTTTGGGCCGTGCCGGGTTTCATGGCTTGAAAATTGCGCCCCACGCGACGGACGGACCGCCAGAGACACCCGCGTTACCGAGACTGGGTTAAGAAATAGTCAGCGGCGCCTGAGCACAAGATAGAGACTGCCGGCGCCGCCGTGACGGCGGTGAGCCCCGCGCACCGCGGCAATCGAGCTCGCATGGCGCGACGCTGCCAGCCAGTCGTGCACCGCGGCGCGGATTTTGCCGCGCGCGACCGGCGGCTCGCCGGGCCGGTGATGGCCGGTGATCAGCAGCACCACCCGCTCGTGGCGAGCGATCGCCCGCTCGAGCGCATCGTCAATCGCCGTCCACGCGCTGTCGAGGTTCATTCCATGAAGATCGACTGTCCGGTCAGGCTGGACAGCGCCCGAGAGAATTTTCTTGTCCCAAGTGGCGTCGAGCGTCCTGCCGATACCCGGAAAAGCCTTGGGCGGCGGTGCCGGTTGCGGGCGTCGCGTTGTCGCGACTGCCGGCCGAGCTGACGGCGCGGGTTCGGTAGCGGGCGGCGGAGCTTTTCCATGAAGCGGGCGGATGGTCGAAGCGACCCTGGCCCACAACGCGGCTTCCTCAGGGCTGAGGCGGCGCATTGGCAACCGCGCCCTTGGGCAGCAGCACCCATGCCACGCCGGATGCCGACATGTCCCCGGCGAGAGCGACGGCTTCGGGACCCGCGCCCCAGAATGTGTCGAAACGGTTGGGTCCCTTGATCGCGCCGCCGGTGTCCTGCGCGACCCATAGGCCGTCGGCGACGTCGCGATCCATGTCGATGTACACCGGCGCTCCCAGAGGCACATATTTGGGGTCTGCCGCGACCGTTCCGCGCGGCGTTACCGCAATGCCGAGCGCGCCGAGCGGGCCCGGACCGGTCAATTCGCGGAAAAACACGTAGGACGCATTCTCGCGCATCAGCGCCCTTCCCGCCTCCGGATTGGCGCGGATCCAGTCCTTGATCGTCTGCATCGTCGCCCCGCCCGGAGGAAGGTGCCCGCGTTCGCGCAGCAGCTTGCCGATGGCGACATAATCGCGGCCGTTCTGCCCGGCGTAGCCGATGCGCATCACATTGCCGTCAGGCAGCCGAATTCGCCCCGAGCCCTGAATTTCGAGGAAAAACAGCTCCAGCGGGTCCTTGGCGTAAGCGATTTCCAGCCCGCGGCCCCTGAGAGCCCCGTCCTCGATCTCGGCGCGGCTGTGATAAAGCACGCAATTGCCATTTGCATCGACCCTGCCGCGGCCGCTTCCGCCATCGCGCCTGGTGCAGCGGACAAGGTCGCTCGGAAGGCCGTGGACGGGCGTGTAGCCTGGCACCGGCGTGCGCGAGCCCTCGATTTCGGGCTCGTAATAGCCGGTCGCGAAGGCGCGGCCGTCGCCGACCCGGACCCAGTCGAAGCGATGATAGAAAAAGCCCGGCGCATAGCTGTCGGCGAGGGTCGCAGCCTCTCGGCACAAGGCGCGCCAATCGTCGGGGCGCACCAGCCGCGACTGGTCCTCGCGGCGCACGAGCACCGGGCAGCTCGCGCGGAACGCCGCTAGCGCGCGCACGGCCTCCTCCTGTTTGAGGATTATCGGCGCTTCGATCGTCACTCCCGTGGCTCGGGCGTCAGGCCCGGGCGGGACGACCGGATGCAGCGGCCGCTGCGGCGGCGGAAGAACCGGCGGCGGCGGAGGCACGACAATTGGCGCCGGCGGAGGCAAAGGCGCGGGCGGCGGCTGGCTGGCGCAGGCCGCGAGAAGCAGGAATGAAGCGAGCGCCCAGGCGCGCATAAAGCCGCGTTTGACGATGATCACTCGTCCTCGTCGGTTTCAACCAGCAGCCAATTGGGGTCGTCCGAAGCGGCATCGCGGCGGAATGTCCACACGTCGCGGGTCTGGACCGCATCGCTCAATGATCCGGCGACGACCTCGCCCTCGGCATTGCGCGTGATCGCCGCGATATCCGCTTCGAACCGGACGCCGACCTGGGCCACACCACGGTCGAGCGATGCTTCGGAGATCACCGCCTGCTCGATAGTCACCAGCCGGTTGTCCAGCGTCAGGCCCTCCTTGGCGCGCTGCTCCACCGCGGCCGAAAATGCGGCATAGACATGATCGTCGACATGGCTTCGCAGCGCCTCGAGGTCGCCCTTCCAAAAGGCTTCCATGATCAGCCGGTACGCGGCCTTGGCGCCTTCGAGGAAGCGAGCGACGTCAAACGTCGGGTCGGCGGCGAGAATTGCGCGAACCCCGGGCCCGGCGGTTGGAACGAACGCCATGTCGCCGCCATCGACCGGCGGCGCCGGAGCCACCGTGCGCTGATCGAGTCTCGGCTCAAGGCGCGCTTCTGCGTCGGCCGGCCTCAAAATCGGCTGCTGCTCATGCCCCGTGCGCTCGCCGAGCACGCTGTAGAGGCGAAGCCCGATGAACAATGCGACTAGGGCGAGGATGACGATGACGGTCAATGGCGTGTCCTGCTGTGAACTTCATCGCAACATAATGCGCGTGAGATGAATATTCCAACACTGGTAAACGCGCCAGCGCGGCATTGCGCCCCATTTGCGCTGCTGCTAGTCGCCAGCGCCATTCGCCGCGGCCCCGCGGCTCACTGAAATCAACTCACGAAAACACTCAATTTTACGAAGGACGAACATTCGATGGCGGAGCAGGAATCGACCAATGCGGGCAATGGCTCGAGCGAGCTTGGCATCGAGCCCCAGGTTTCGATCCTCGCCCAATATATCAAGGATTTGTCGGTCGAGAATCCCAGCGCGCCGCAAGTTTTCCAGTGGCAGGTGCAGCCCAACGTCGAAGTCGAGTTCAATATCAACGTCGACAAGATCGCCGATGACGTCCACGAAATCGTGCTCAAGATCGAAGTTTCGGCGCGGTCCGAAAACGGCGTCCATTTCATCGTCGACCTGAGCTACGGCGGGCTGTTCGGGCTGCGCAACGTGCCCGAGGAAGCATTGCCGCCGTTCCTCCTGATCGAAGCGCCGCGCCTGATTTTCCCGTTCGCCCGGCAGATCGTGGCCGAAGCGGTGAGCAACGCCGGCTTCCCGCCGCTGTTGCTCGATCCGATCGACTTTGCCTCCGCATACATGGCGCAGCTCCAGGCCGCGCAGGAACAGCAGGCGGGCGAAGGCGGAACGGTCGAGGCCCCCGAAGAGCCGCCCGAGGAAGGCACCGGCAAGGCCTGATCCGGCCGAGCCCACCGCGGATGGACGCATGAACCTCCTCAAAGCGGGCGGGACGATCGGCGGGCTGACCCTCGTCAGCCGCATCCTCGGTTTCGTCCGGGAGATGATTTTCGCCCGCATAATGGGCGCCGGAATGGCCGCCGACGCCTTCGCGCTCGCGTTCCTCATCCCCAATCTGTTCCGCCGCCTGTTCGGAGAAGGGGCGTTCAGCCAGGGCTTCGTGCCGCTGTTTGCACGCCGGCTCGACGGCGCCGGCGGAATGGCGGAAGCAAAGCGCTTCGCCGAGGAGGTTCAGGCGGTTTTCCTGCCGCTGCTGATCCTGATCACCGCCATCTTCATGATCGGCATGCCGTTCTTCGTCGGGCTGATCGCATCGGGCTGGAGCGACGAGCCTGAGAAATTCGGGCTCGCGGTCGAGCTGACACGGATCACCTTCCCCTATCTGATCTTCATCAGCCTGGTTTCGCTGTTCAGCGGCATCCTGAATTCATTGACTCGCTTCGCCGCGGCGGCCTTTGCCCCGGCACTTCTCAACCTGGCGCTGATCGCCGCCCTGCTCCTCGTTCCGGGGGGCGGCGCGGCGACCGCAAAAACAATGGCTTGGGGAGTCATCGCCGGCGGGGTCGTCCAGCTCGCTCTGCTGATTGCCGCGACCCGCCGCGCCGGGTTGACCCTCAAGCTGCTGCCGCCAAAGATGACCCCGCGGGTGAAGGAATTGTTCGTCCTCATCCTTCCCGCGACGATTGCCGCCGGCGGCTATTATGTCAGCCAGCTGTTCTACGCCTTCTTCGCCACCAGCCTGCCGCAGGGCAGCCTCGTCTATCTTAGCCAGGCCGACCGGCTGAACCAGCTTCCGCTGGCGCTGGTCGGGTCTGCGCTGGGAACCGCGATCCTGCCGGCAATCAGCCGGCACATTGCCGTCGGCGAGGAGCGTCAGGCAGCCAACATCCAGGGCCGCGCGACTGAATTGGCGATGCTTCTGACAATTCCGGCGGCAGTCGCTCTATCGGTCGCGGCCGGGCCCATCATGACCGTCTTGTTCGAGGGCGGCCGCTTCACCGAGGCCGATGCCCAGGTTTCCGCGCTGGTCCTGTCGATCATCGTCGCCGGGCTTCCGGCCTATGTGATGATCAAGGTGCTGGCGCCGGGTTTCTTCGGCCGCAAGGACATGTGGACGCCGCTGTGGATCACCGCGGGTTCGCTGGCGATCGGGGTTGCCGCAAATTTCGTGCTGGTCCCGATCATGGGTATCGGCGCGCTCGCGGCGACCACTGCCGCGGCAGCGTGGATCAACGCGATCTCGCTTTATGTCATTCTCGCGCGGCGCGGGCATTTCCGCGTTGAGAGGTGGCTCGCGTGGCGCCTGATCAAGCAGCTCCTCGCCGCAGCGGTGATGGCCGGCGCCATCGTCCTGGTCCAAAGGGCGTTCGCGGGATATTTTTCCGGTTCTGCAGGCGAGCGGCTGCTCGCTACGGGCGCGTTGGTGGCCTCTGGCGGTATCGCTTATTTCGCGATTGCGTGGTTCAGCGGGGCGATGGACAAAAATGACCTGCTGATCCTGCTTCGCCGCAAGAAAGTCGACGCATGACCGAGCGCGCGATGCGAGTCGTATCGGGCATCCAGCCAACGGGCGATCTGCACCTCGGCAATCTGCTCGGCGCGATCCTGCGCTGGGTGCGGATGCAGGACGAGGCCGAATGCTTCTTCTTCCTCGCCGACCTTCATGCGCTGACGGTCGAGGTCGATCCCGACCAGCTTCGCGCCAGCGTCCGCGAAATGGCGGCCGCGCTGATTGCCAGCGGCATCGACCCCGCCCGTTCGACGCTGTTCGCGCAAAGCGCGGTTCCGGCGCACGCCCAGCTCGCCTGGGTGCTTCAAGGCACGGCGCGCATGGGCTGGCTCAACCGGATGATCCAGTTCAAGGAGAAATCGGGCAAGAACAAGGACGGCTCGAGCGTCGGCTTGTTCACCTATCCCGTGCTCCAGGCGGCTGACATCCTGATCTACAAGGCGACCCACGTCCCCGTCGGCGACGACCAGAAGCAGCATATCGAGCTGACCCGCGACATCGCGTTGAAGTTCAACGCGGATTTCGACGTCGACCTGTTCGTTGCGCCCGAACCCTATATCGGCGGCGGCGCCGCTGCGCGCGTGATGTCCTTGCGCGACGGCAATGCCAAAATGTCCAAGTCCGACGTGTCGGACATGAGCCGCATCCATCTGACCGACAGCGACGATGTGATCGCGCAGAAAATCCGCAAGGCGAAGACCGACCCCGAACCGCTGCCCGAGGATCCCGCCGCGCTCGACTCTCGCCCGGAAGCGAAGAACCTCGTCGGCATTTACGGCGCGGTCACCGGCGAGGACGTCGCCCAGGTTCTCGCGCGCTTCGCCGGGCAGGGTTTCGGCACATTCAAGCCCCCGCTCGCCGACGCGCTGATCGCGATGCTTGCCCCTCTGCGCACGCGGCTCGAGCAATTCCGCGCCGATCCCGCCGAGCTCGACCGGCTGCTCAGCGCCGGCTCGGCCCGAGCGGCCGAGCTGGCGGAGCCGACCTTGGCCGAGGCTTATCGCGCAGTCGGACTGACGCGCTAGGCTAACGCTTCATCGACGGTTCACTGCATTTCATGCTAAGACTCGGGAATGACCGGTCTTTTGTCGTCGAGGTAGTTCCCCATGCGTATCCGTAAATTTGCTGCCGCGGCAGCGCTCGGCCTTGCGGCGATCGGTCTCAGCGCCTGCGCCACCGGCCTCAACACCCAGGTTTCGCGCTACCAGCCCGCGGCGATCCCCGTCGGCCAGAGCTTCTATGTCGTGCCCGCGCAAGGCAGCCCGACCCCCGAATTCTTCCGCTACGCGTCGATGGTCTCGCAGCAGCTCGAGGCCAAGGGCTATCGCCCCGCCGGAGCGCCGCAGGTCGCCGACATGCTCGTCCGGCTCGATTATGGCGTCGACGAGGGCAAGACCGAATATGTGCGCGACAATTACAGCATGGCGCGCAGCGGCCCGCGCTGGGGACCCTATGGCTGGGCTTACCGCGACCCGTTCTACGACCCGAGCTGGGACGTCTACTATGGCCGGCCCTATTATTCGCGCTGGGGCGGCTCGCCTTATTATTACGGCTGGGACGATCCCTATTGGTACGCCTCGCCCTACGCCAACTACGGCTACGGCTCGGGCTTCGGCTATGGGTCGGGCTTTGGCTATGGGTCGGGCTACCGCTATGCGCCGGGCTATGGCTATCTCGGCGGCTACGGCGGCGGCTATCCGCGCGAGTATACGGTCTACAAAAGCTACCTCGACATGGACATCGTCCAGCGCGGCAACAACGCGCCCTTGTTCGAAGGCCATGCCAAGGCACGCAGCCAGACCGACCATCTCGACGCGCTGGTCCCCAATTTGATCCAGGCGATGTTCACCGGCTTCCCCGGCAAGAACGGCGAGACGGTGCGCATCACGGTGCCCACCGCCAAGCGCCGCTAATCGCCTGTCCGGCGCCGCTCAGCGCGGGAAATAGGGCGCCGTGTTCGCCGCGATAGTGCGGAACTCGGAATCGGTCAGCGGCAGCGCGTACATGGCCGCCCACGAACGGCCTGCTGCAGGATTGGGCGGCGAACTGTCGGTTCCGAACAGGAAGCGCCCGAGCCCGATCGCGCGCATATATTCGACGTCGCGCTTGAGCCCTTCGTTGGTCTGACCCGTCACCGCCGTTGCAAGATCGAAATAGACGCGTGCAACACGCGGGTCGCGGGCCTGGAATGCCTTGACGAACTCTTCCATTGCCGGAGCGGTTGAGCGCCCGCCCCCCGCCATGTGCGCGACTTGGACCGGAATATCGGGCGCCTGCGCCAACAGCTTGTCGAGAAATATCCGGACATGGTCACCACCATCCTTTTCGAACGACGGATCGGTCCATAAATGGACGATGAGCGGCATGCGCCGGCGGTTGGCCTCGGCGAACAGCGCGGCCAGTCGCGCGGCATGTTCCGGCTTGCGCAAATCGACCTCGGAATTGCCGAAGTGAAGCTTGATCCCGGTGAACCGACGAGACGTCGCGCAATAGTCGAGCTCTTCCAGCGCATAGGGTTTGAGCGGGTTGAAGCTGCAGAAAGCGAACAGCCGGCCGGGATGGCGCGATGCCTCGCTGGCCGCCCAATCATTTTCCCTGCGGACGCTGGCGGCTTCCGGACTATCGTCGGTCGAGCGAAAGCTGCTGCCATACCAATAAGCCACCGACAGGACCGCGGCCCGCGCGATGCCCGCCTGGTCCAGCTGCTCGATTAGTCCGGCGGCATCGATTGGCGTCGTCGCGGGTGGGCCAGGAAAAACCGGCGCTTCGGCGGCAATCCGCCAGCTTCCATCGGCTTGCCGCGCGAGCGACAACAGCACTTGCCCGAAATGCCGGTCGGTATCGGCGCGATAGAAATAGCCGGCGAGGACGGCGCTAGACCCATTCGCCTGGAACATCACAGGCCGGATCCGATGCCGCCGCCCGAAAATGCGGCCGATATGGTCCGACGCCGCCTTTCGGCCCGTGAGCCAAGACGGCAAATCCTCGTCCCCGCCATTGAGCATGATCGCATTGGGGGCATAGATTGCGGCCAGTTTTTTCGGGTCATTCCACGCCTTTTCGCGATCGGCGAGGAGCCGCTTTACCGCATTCGGAACCGCGATTTCGGGCAGCGGCAGCGGATACGCGCCGCGCGCCGCCGCGGGACTAATGACATGCTGATGATGGTCGGCGAGCGGTGTGGTTCGCGTCTGCGCGAAGGCTGCGCTCGCGGTCAGCGGAAGCAATGCGGCGGCCGCGCTGAGCAATGCTAGTCGAACGTTCATGGCGGCTCTCCGGCAAACAAATCGGGCGGAGGCATCGCAGGCGAACGTCAGCGGACGCGCGGAAAGTCCGTCAAATAAGCGTCAATTCGCATGTCGGGTTTAGGGCCGCCTAGCCTTCGAGCTGGCGGGTCAGCAGGCGAATATCCGCATCCAATTCGGCGTCGGCGGCGCGCAATTTCTCGATTTGCTTGACCGCGTGGATTACCGTCGTGTGGTCGCGCCCGCCGAACCGACGCCCGATGTCGGGCAGCGACTTGGGCGTCAATTGCTTGGACAGATACATTGCGACCTGGCGCGGGCGGGCGACTTCGCGGGCGCGCCGGGCGGAGGTCATCTCGGCCTTGCGGATGCGATAATGCTCGGCGACCTGGGTCTGGATTTCGTCGATCGAGATCCGCCGCTGATTGGCGCGCAGGACGTTGGCCAGCACTTCCTCGACGAAAGCGACGTCGATCGGCCGCCCAGTCATCATCGCATAAGCGCCGATGCGGTTGAGCGCGCCTTCGAGCTCGCGCACCGACGAGGTCACCCGCCGCGCGAGGAAATCGATTACCGGCCTCGGCATCTCGACGCCGGGAAGCGCCTCCAGCTTCGAGCAGATGATGTTGAAGCGAAGCTCGTAATCGGCCGAATTGATGTCGGCGACGAGGCCCCACGACAGCCGCGACAAAATCCGCGGGGCGATGCCGTCGAGGTCCTGCGGGGCGCGGTCGGAGGTGATCACCAGGCGCCGCCCGGCGGTGATGATCTCGTTCATCGTGTGGAAGAACTCTTCCTGCGTCGAATCCTTGCCGGCGATGAATTGAACGTCGTCAATCAGCAGCAGATCGGCGTTCCGCAACCGGCTCTTGAAGCCGATCGTGTCATTTTCCTTCAGCGCCCGGATGAACTCGACCATGAACTTCTCGGCCGACATCGAAACCACGCGCGCGCCGCGGTTATGGGCGGTGAAGCTGTGGCCGATCGCATGCAGCAAATGGGTCTTGCCGCGCCCGGTCCCGCCATGGATGAAAAGCGGGTTGAAATTGACGCTTGGCGACGAGGCGAGAGTCCGCGCGGCGGTCGCGGCGACTTCATTGGCCTTGCCGACGATGAATGTTTCAAAGCGGTAGCGCGGGTCGAAATTGGGAGCGTTGGGATCGCGCTCGGCCGGCGCCGGAGCGGCTTCGAGAATGAGCAGAGGCGCGGGTTTCGGGCCGTCGGCAGCGGCGACCACGCGCACATCGCGAACTATCGGTAGAACGGTCTTCCACGCGAGCAGCAGGCGGTCGCCGAAATGGGAGCGCACCCAGTCGGCCATGAACTGGCTCGGCATGACGATATCGAGAGCGCCGCTGTCGGCGGAAAATGCGCCGAGCTCGGCAGGCCGAAGCCAGCCGTCGAACGTCCGCACGCCGAGATCGCGGCGAAGGCCGGCGCGGATATTCTCCCACGCTGCCTCGATCGGTGCCGCGATCGGTGCGTCGGCCAGGTCCAGCGACGAATCAGACCCCCCGCTCTGCACCGATTGCGCCTCCATTTATCCCCCCCGAAAGAGACAAAAGGCTCCGGACGCCCGCGACCCAAGTCGCGCGCCCAAGGTTACTTTTCTCTCTTGCCCCCGGCGCGGATTCGCGCCTGGAAAGATTGGTTCTGGAAGCCTCGGCGGCAGCTTTCAAGACCCTCTTTTTCACAAATGTGAAATAATGGCACTTGACATAGGAAACAGGCCGATAGTTCGAACTATTGGCTGAAAACCAGCGTTTTTTCGTTTACCCGCAATTTAACCGTTTGCGCGAATCGCCGGAAATGCTGCATTTTTCGAACAGTCTGGAATCGCAACGGGCCACCGGTTTCCCGGCAGCCCACGAAAAGTCCCAAAATGGGGCTCGATCAACCGAGCGAAGCGACTCGCTTGGATAGGCGCGAGATCTTCCGCGACGCCGTATTCTTGTGCAGCACGCCGCGCGCGACTCCGCGCATCATTTCCGGCTGAACCTTTTTCAGCGCGTCCGCCGCATCGGCCTTCTTGCCGGTCGCGATCGCCGAATTCGACCGCCTTGATGAAAGTGCGGATGCGGCTGATGCGCGAGTGATTGATCGTCTGGCGCGCCGCGTTGCGGCGGATGCGCTTCTTTGATTGCGGCGTATTCGCCATCGTTGATCGCCTCTTGTCGAAGTTCGTAAAATGAAAAGGGGCGCGGCACCGTCGGCCACACCCGCTCGTGCGCCTCCCTACTGAAAGGCGCCTCGCGGGTCAACAAAGCTCACCTCTGGCAGCGCGGGCAATAAAAGGTCGAGCGGCCGCCCTGGACGACCCGGCGAACAGGACCGCCGCAGGCGCAAGCCTGGCCTTCCCGGCCATAGACCGCGAAGCTCTTCGAGAAATAGCCGAGTTCGCCATTAGGCGAGGCGAAATCGCGAAGGCTCGAGCCGCCGGCCGCAATTGCTTCTTCGAGTACCTCTCCGATGGCCTGGACGAGCCGCTTCAGCCGGGTCCCCGACACCGAGCCGCCGGCGCGGCGTGGGTGAATGCGTGCGCGGAACAGCGCTTCGCACACATAGATATTGCCGAGGCCGGCGACGATCCGCTGGTCGAGCAGAAGCAGCTTTATCGCCGCCTTGCGCCCCGCGAGGCGGCGCTTGAGGTCGCCGACCTCAAGGCCAAGCGGTTCCGGCCCGAGCGCGGCGATCGCCGGCCATTCGTCGAGCAACTCGCTGCGCTCGAGATCGAGCGAGCCGAACCGCCGCGGATCGTTGAGCGCCAGGCGGTGGCCGTCGTCGGTGGTAATCAGGAAATGGTCGTGCTTCTCGATCTCGCCCGGGTCGATCCGCCACCGCCCCGACATTCCGAGATGGAAAATGAGCGTGTCGCCGCGGTCGGTGTCGATAAGGCCATATTTGGCGCGGCGGCGAAGGCCGGTGACTCGCGCGCCGGTGAGCCTTTGCCCCAGATCAACCGGCAATGCCCGGCGCAGGTCCGGCCGCCGCGCCTCGACCTCAGCGATGCGCCGGCCCTTGAGCAGGCGCTCAAGCCCGCGCACGGTGGTCTCGACTTCGGGAAGCTCGGGCATGGGCGGCGATATGGCGGAGCGCCGCCAAGCCCGCTAGAGGCGCATCCCAATGCGCGAACAGGTAAATTTCGGCGACGAGCTCGTCACGCCTGAGGAAAAGACGCGGCGCGTCGGCGCGGTGTTCAGCTCGGTCGCGCGCCGCTACGATTTGATGAACGATCTGATGTCCGGCGGAATGCACCGGTTGTGGAAGGACCGTTTCGTCTCTCGCGTGAAACCGCGGCCGGGCGAGGCAATCCTCGACATGGCCGGGGGCACGGGCGACGTCGCGTTCCGGATGGCGCGGCGGGGCGCTCAAGTCACCGTCGCCGACATCAACGCGGACATGCTCGGCGTCGGGCGTGAGCGCGCTGAAAAACGCGGGCTGGCGGGCCTCGAGTGGCGGGTCGAGAATGCCGAGAAGCTCAGCTTCGCGGATGCGCAGCCTTCGACGCCTACACAATCGTTTTCGGCATCCGAAACGTCACCGATATCCCCGCCGCGCTGCGCGAAGCGCACCGCGTCCTCAAACGCGGCGGACGCTTTTTCTGCATGGAATTCTCGCGCAGCGACTGGCCGGGCTTCGCCGAACTCTACGAGACCTATTCCGCAACCATGATCCCGCGCATCGGCAAGCTCATCGCGGATGACGAGGCGAGCTACCGCTACCTGGTCGAAAGCATCCAGCGCTTCCCCCGCCCCGACGCGTTTCGCGCGATGGTCGCCGCCGCGGGGTTCGCGCGGGCATCGGCCGAACCGATGCTCGGCGGCCTGGTAACGATCCATTCGGGCTGGAAGATATGACGACCGATAGTTCGTTGTACCCCTGCGAAGGCAGGGGTCCAGTCCGCAGCGAAAAAAGTCTGGGCTCCTGCCTTCGCAGGAGCACAGCCAAGTGACCGCCAGCGTCACGCATCTGTGGCGGCTGCTCAAATGGGGCCGGACGCTTGCCCGCCACGGCGCGCTGCGCGGCATCGAGGACGACCCAATGACGCCGCGGCAGATTCGCCGGCTGGTGCGCATCGCCCGCTTCGGCCTGCGCTCCCCCGACGACCCCGATTACGCCGCCGCGCTGGTCGCCATTGGCCCCGCGGCGATCAAGCTCGGCCAGGCGCTGTCGACGCGCCCGGACCTGGTGGGCGAGCGCGCGGCGGCCAATCTTTCGCAGCTCCAGGACGATCTCCCCCCCGCCCCGTTCGCCGCGATCAAGGCGACCATCGAAAGCTCTTTCGAAGCCCCGCTCGAAAGCCTTTTCAGCAGCTTCGATGAAACGCCGGTTGGCGCGGCGTCGATCGCCCAGGTCCACCGTGCGGTCACGAGCGGCGGCCGCGAGGTTGCGGTCAAGGTATTGCGGCCGGGCGTCGAGGAGGAATTCGCCAGGGCGATCGAAACCTATGAATGGGCCGCCGCGCGCGTCGAGCGAAGCGGCGTCGAAGCCCGGCGGTTGCGCCCGCGCCAGGTGGTCGCGCATTTTCGACAGTGGACCGCGCGCGAGCTGGACCTTCAGCGCGAGGCCGCGTCGGCGTCGGAACTCAAGGAGAATATGATCGCGGTCCCCGGCTATTATGTGCCGGAGATCGACTGGCGGCGCACAGCCAGGCGAGTGCTTACTCTCGAATGGCTCGACGGCATCAAGCTCAACGACCGCGCGGCGCTGCTGGCCTCGGGGCAGGACTGCAAGGAACTCGCGGCCACCCTCGTCCGCGCTTTCCTGCGCCAGGCGGTGATCGACGGGTTTTTCCACGCCGACCTCCACCACGGCAATCTGTTCGCGCTGGCCGACGGGCGCGTCGCGGCGATCGACTTCGGCATCATGGGCCGCATCGACCGGCGCGCGCGGATGTGGCTCGCGGAAATCCTCTATGGGCTGATCACCGGCAATTATGCGCGCGTCGCGGAAATCCATTTCGAAGCGCAATATGTCCCCGCGCACCATAATGTCGCCGAGTTCACGACGGCGCTGCGCGCCGCGGGCGAGCCGATCCGCGGCTTGCCCGTCAAGGACATCTCGGTCGGGCGAATGCTCGAAAGCCTGTTCACCATCACGCGCGACTTCGACATGCCGACCCAGCCGCATCTGCTGCTGCTGCAAAAGACGATGGTCATGAACGAGGGCGTCGCGACCGCGCTCGATCCCGACATCAACATGTGGGAGACGGCCGAGCCGTTCCTGCGTGAATGGATTCGCGGCGAGCTTGGCCCCGAGGCTTATTATGCCGACCGCATCACCGAGACGGTGCGGACGCTCAAGAAGATTCCCGACCTGATCGACCGGCTCGACGAATATTACCCGCCGCGCGGCGCCGCACCCCCGGAACAGCCGTTGCCCGCCATCGCGATCATCGAGCAGCGGCACTGGCTGGGCTATGCCGCGGCGGGACTTGTCGGCGCAGCCGCCGCGGCCGCGGCGATGCTGGCCATCTTCTAGGGGGAATATGCTATGCCGAAATGGTCGATCCGACTGGCGTTGATTGCCCCACTTGGAGTGTTTGCAATGTCCTCTCCCATCGCGGCCGTCGCGCAGTCGGCCCAGGCTCGGGCACAGCCTCAGGCGGAAGGGTATCAGCAGCTTGTCCAGTTGTTCGCCGACTGGCGCGCCTTCAATCAGCCCGAGTTGCAGGGCAGCGTGCCCGACTACAGCGCCGCCGCGATGGCGCGCAAAGCCGCAGCCCTGCCCGCCTTCCGCCAGCGCCTCACGGCGCTCGATCGCTCCTCCTGGTCGGTCCCCCAGCAAGGCGACTATCGCCTGGTCGAGGCCGAGATGAACGGTCTCGATTTCTATTTTCGCGTGCTCAAGCCATGGTTGCGCGACCCCGGTTTCTACCTCACCGTCTTTCCCGACATGAGCGACGTGCCGGCGCATGAGGGGACCTACGCCGAACCGGTCATCGACCTGTTCCCATACAAATGGCCGCTCAGCCGCGCCGACGATGCGAAGCTTTCCGCGCAGCTCGAAACGGTGGCCCCGCTGCTGGCGCAGGCTCGCGGCAATCTCGCTGGCAGCACGGCGCGCGATTTGTGGGATTATGGTGCCCAAGGCTTCCTCGACCAGGCGGAGGCGCTTTCGAATCTCGAAAAGGGCACGCTCGTCCTGCGCGACCTGGACGGGTTTCGCACCGTATCGCTCCAGGGCGCTTCGCCGCGCCTCCAGGCCGCCGTCGCCTCGGCTAAACAAGCGTCGAGCGACTTTGCCGCCTGGGTCAAGGCCGAAGCGCCCAAGCACAATGGTCCGTCAGGCGTCGGCAAGGCCAATTACGACTGGTGGCTGAAGCATGTCCTGCTCAATCCCTACAGCTTCGACGAGCAGGTCGTCATTCTCCAGCGCGAGCTCGACCGCAGCCTCGCTTCGCTGCGCCTCGAGGAAGTGCGCAACCGTAACCTTCCGCCCACCGCCGAGGTCACCGATCCGGCCGCCTATCGCCGCCTTGCGGAACAGCGCAGCGATCGGCTGTGGCGCTTTATGGCCGATGCCGGTTTCTTCGCCGACAAGCCGGAATTGCGCGCCTCGTTGATTGCCCAGACGGTCGATTACACGCCCCCCGGTAAGCGCAACTTCTTCACTCACATCAACGCGCTCGACCCGACCCCGCTGATGACCCACTTCGTCCACTGGCAGGAACTGGCGCGGATGAAGCACGACCCGCACCCAAGCCCGATCCGCCGCTCGTCGCCGCTGTTCAACATCTACGCCGACCGCTCCGAGGGCTTCGCGACGGCTATGGAAGAAGTTCTGATGCACGCCGGCCTCTACGACGACATTCCCCGCGGGCGCGAGCTGGTGTGGATCATGCTCGCCAATCGGGCCGCGCGGGGGCTGGCCTCGCTCCGTGTCCAGGCAAACGAGATCGGGCTCGACGAGGCCGGCAAGTTCCACGCCGAATGGACTCCGCGCGGCTTCTCCGACCCGACCAGCCATCTCGTCGGGTTCGAACAGGTGCTATACCTGCGCCAGCCCGGCTACGGCCCCAGCTACATCGTCGGCAAGGCGCATCTCGACCGTTTGCTCGCCTCGGCCTCGCACCGCGCCGAATTGGCGAAGCGGCCCTATTCGAACCGCGACACGTTCGAGGCGATCTACTCGGCGGGGATCGTCCCCTGGGCAATCGTCGAGGACGAATTGGCCGCAGCGGCCCCGGCGCGCTAGAACCGGCGCATGGCACGGGTCCTACTCATCGTCGGCGGCGGCATTGCGGCGTACAAGTCGCTCGAGCTGGTGCGTTTGCTGCGGAAGGACGGGCACCAGGTGACGCCGGTGCTGACCAAAGGCGGCGAGCATTTCGTCACCGCGATGAGCCTTGGCGCGCTCACCGAAAGCACCGTCTACACTTCTTTGTGGGAATTAAAGGACGAGGTCGAGATCGGCCACATCCAGTTGAGCCGCGCGGCCGAAGTCGTGCTGGTCTGCCCCGCGACCGCCGATTTGCTCGCCAAGATGGCCGCGGGCCTTGCCGACGATCTCGCCACCACGCTGCTTCTGGCGACCGACAAGCCGGTGGTCGTCGCTCCGGCGATGAACGTACGCATGTGGCAGCACGCCGCGACCCAGCGCAATGTCGCCCAGCTCAAGGCCGACGGCGTAATCGTGCTCGATCCAGACGAGGGCGACATGGCGTGCGGCGAATTCGGCCCCGGACGGCTGCCCGAACCCGCCGACATCATGGACCGGCTGCGCGACCATTTGAAGTGAGCCTTTCGGGCAAGCACGTGCTGGTCACCGCCGGCCCGACCCACGAGCCGATCGACCCGGTGCGCGTCATCGCCAATCGCTCATCGGGGAAACAGGGTTTCGCGGTCGCCGCCGCCGCCGCGCAAGCCGGAGCCAGGGTCACGCTGATTGCCGGTCCGGTCAGTCTCGAAACCCCGCCGGGCGTGACCCGGGTGGACGTCGAAACAGCCGAGCAAATGGCGGACGCGGTGTTTGCCGCGCTTCCCGCCGACATTGCCATTCTGGTCGCGGCGGTCGCCGACTGGCACGTCGCTGTGTCCTCGACCAAGCTCAAGAAAAGCGACGGCCCGCCTCAACTCGGCTTTGAACCGACCCGCGACATTCTCGCCGAACTTGGCGTGAGCAAACAGCGCCCAAAGCTGCTCATCGGCTTCGCCGCCGAGACCGAGCGCGTGGTCGAGAATGCGGTCGCCAAGCGAGCCGAAAAAAAGGCCGACTGGATCGTCGCCAACGACGTCAGCGGCAGCGTGATGGGTGGCGCGCACAATCGCGTCCATCTGGTCACGGCCGAGGGCGTCGAAGACTGGCCCGAAGCGACCAAGGAAGATGTCGCGCGGCAGCTGATCGCGCGAATTGCACAGACCCTAGTCTGAGCAGGCCTTGCACGCCGGGTCCGGCGGTATCCTGATGGTCCGCCACGACAGTTTCTCGCCATCGAACAGATGCAGCGAACCGGCCTTGTCGGTGCCCGCGCCCACAATGGTCTGGATCGCGAGCAACGAGGCAAATCCGCCGACCGTCGCGGTGAGCGCGCCAAGCACGCCGAGCTCCGCGCAATTGTCGCAATCGTCGGCATCGAACGCATCGCCGACGAAGCAGCGGTAGCAGGGCCGCGCGCGGAACAGCGCGACCTGGCCCTGAAATTGCATCGCAGCGGCCGACAGCAATGGGATGCCGAGCGCCACGCACGCATCGCTGACGGCGAGGCGCGTGGCGAAATTGTCGCTGCCGTCAATGACCAGATCATGGTCTTCGAGCAGCTGCTGGGCATTGGAAGGTTCGATCCGGACTCTCACCGCGCGAACGTCTACGAAACGGTTGAGGCGCTGTACGAAGCGCACGGCCAGTTCCGCCTTGGGCTGCCCAGCGTCAGCCTCCGCGAACATCGGCTGTCGGTGGAGATTGGCAAGCTCGACGACATCGTCGTCGATGATCGTCAGCTTCCCCACACCAGCGCCCGCCAGCGCCGGAATGACGGCGCACCCGATCCCGCCGGCGCCGACTACGGCAACACTCGCGGCCTTGAGCTTGCGCTGCCCGACGCCGCCGACCTGCGGCAGCACGATCTGCCGCGCATAGCGCTCGAGCTCGCGGTCGGTGAGGGTCACTGCCCGGTGGAGCCGAAGCCGCCGGCTCCCCGCTTGGTCTGTTCGAGGCTCTCGACCTCGTCAAAACGCGCCTTCACTACCGGCGCCGGCACCAGCTGCGCGATGCGCTCGCCGCGCCGCACTTCGAACGGCTCCGAACCGAGGTTGGCGAGGATCACCTTGACCTCGCCGCGATAATCCTCGTCGATCGTGCCCGGCGTGTTGAGGCAGGTGACACCATGCTTGAGCGCCAGGCCGGAGCGCGGCCGCACCTGCACTTCGAACCCCGGCGGTATGGCAATCGCAAAGCCCGTCGCAACCGCATGGCGCTGGCCAGGCGCAAGCGTCACATCCTCCGCCGCGACGACATCGAGCCCGGCCGCGCCGTCGGTCGCGTAAGACGGCAGCGGAAGGCCCTCGCCGTGCGCCAGTCGCTGGAGCTGGATCGCGATCACTTTTTCTTCTTTCTGGTGAACTTCTTGACCGGGCCCTTTGCCGCTTTCTCATCGATCAGCCGCACCGCCTCCTCCAAGGTCACCGCCTTCGGATCGGCACCCTTGGGCAAGGTCGCGTGTGTGACGCCATCGCTGACGTAAGCACCGTAGCGCCCTTCCATCACCTTGATTTCCTTTGTGCTCACCGGATGCGGCCCGAGTACGGCGATCGGCTCGCGCCCACCGCGCTTGCGGTCGGCGCCGCTGGCCGCGTCGGCAAGCTTCGCGACCGCCGCATTCATGCCCGTTTCGAACACTTCGGCAGTCGAGCCCAGCCTCGCATATTTTCCGTCGTGCAGTAGATACGGCCCGTAGCGCCCGATCGACGCGCTGATCGGCTTGCCCGTTTCCGGATGCATGCCGATTTCGCGGGGCAGCGACAGCAATTGCTCGGCGACCGCGGTGGTCACGTCTTCGGCCTTGATGTCCTTGGGGATCGACGCGCGCTTGCCCTCGCGCTCGACATAGGGGCCAAAGCGCCCGGTCTTCAATTCGATGCCGTCGCCAAGATCCGCGGGCTCATCGGCCGCCGCGCCGCCGGCCTGGCCGAACGGCCGCGTGAACTTGCACTCGGGATAGTTGGAGCAAGCGACGAACGCGCCGAACTTGCCGCCGCGCAAGCTAAGCCGCCCATTGCCGCAATTGGGGCAGACCCGCGGGTCGGTTCCGTCCTCGCGCGGCGGGTACAGCCAAGGCGCGAGAAATTCGTCAAGCGACGCCGTGATTTCGGACGGCATGCGCTCCATCACTTCGGCCGACTTGGGCCGGAAATCGCGCCAGAAATCCTCGAGCAATTTCTGCCAGTCGAGCCGCCCGCCCGACACTTCGTCGAGTTCGTCCTCGAGCTCGGCGGTATAGTCGAAGCTGACATATTTCTCGAAAAACCGCTCGAGAAACGCGGTCACCAGCCGGCCGCTGTCCTCGGGAATGAAGCGCTGCTTGTCGATCCGCACATATTCGCGGTCCTTCAATGTCTGCAGCACCGAGGCGTAGGTAGACGGCCGGCCGATCCCCAATTCCTCCAGTCGCTTGACCAGGCTCGCCTCGGAATAGCGCGGCGGCGGCTGCGTGAAATGCTGGGTCGCGTCGACGCCGGTCTTCGCGGGTGCATCGCCTTCGCGCAATGCCGGCATCCGCCCGCCCTCATCATCCTCTTTTTCGTCGTGGCCCTCTTCGTACAGCGCGAGAAAACCGGGGAACAGCACCACCTGCCCTGTCGCCCTAAGCACCGCGCGCCCGGCACCGTCGCTCAGCTCGACCGTCGTCCGCTCGAGCCGCGCTGACGCCATCTGGCTCGCCAGCGCCCGGTTGTAGATCAGCTCGTACAGCCGCGCATGATCGGCCGAACCGGCGCGCGGCCGGTCGAAATCGGTCGGTCGGATCGCCTCATGCGCTTCCTGCGCGTTCTTCGCTTTGCTCGTGTAGACCCGCGGCTTGTCGGGCACGTAGCCGGCGTCATAGCGGCTCGCGATCGCCCGGCGCGCCGCGCTGACCGCCTCGCCCGCCATGTCGACGCCGTCGGTGCGCATGTAGGTGATCAGCCCTTCCTCGTAGAGCCCTTGCGCGACGCGCATCGTGTGGCTCGCGGCAAAGCCCAGCTTGCGCGCGGCCTCCTGCTGCAGCGTCGAGGTGATGAACGGCGGCGGCGGATTGCGTCCGAACGGCTTGGTCTCGACCGACGAGACGGTAAAATGCCCGGCCTCCACCGCCGCTTTGGCCGCATCGGCTTCGCCCTTCGCGCCGATCGTCAGCCGTTCGATTTTCTTGCCGTCATACTCGACCAGCCGCGCCGTGAAGCGCTGGCCGTCGGCCTCAAAGCTCGCGCTGACCTGCCAATATTCCTGCGGCCGGAACAGCTCGATTTCGCGCTCGCGGTCGACGATCAGGCGCAGCGCGACTGATTGCACCCGCCCCGCCGATTTCGCGCCGGGCAGCTTGCGCCACAGGATTGGCGACAAGGTGAAGCCGACCAGATAGTCGAGCGCCCGCCGCGCGCGGTACGCATCGATCAAACTCTCATCCAGCGCCCGCGGATGCTTCATCGCCTCGGTGACGGCGGAATTCGTGATGGCGTTGAAGGTCACCCGCTCCACCTTGGCAGGGAGCACCTTCTTCTGCCGCAGCACTTCCTGGACGTGCCAGCTGATCGCCTCGCCCTCGCGGTCGGGGTCGGTGGCGAGGATCAAAGTATCGGCGCCCTTCGCCTCATCGGTGATCGCCTTGAGCTGCTTCGCCCGGTCCGCGGAGACCTGCCACAACATGGCGAAATCCTTGTCCGGATCGACCGAGCCGTCCTTGGGCGGCAGATCGCGGACATGGCCGAACGAGGCCAGCACGCGGTGGCCCGGACCAAGATACTTCTCGATGGTTTTCGCTTTGGCCGGCGATTCGACGACGACCAGCTTCAAAGGATGTTCTCACGCATACGCACGAGGGTGGAGAGAGTGACTCGATGCCGTCAAGCCCGATTGATGCAAAGCAAGAATAGGGGATAGGGCGGGCCAATGACGCAGCTCCGCACCGACCGCCTGATCTTGCGACGCGCGCGCCCAGACGATCTCGAGGCGATTCACGCGGTGCTGTCCGACGAGCGAGCGATGCAATATTGGTCGCACGGCCCGCACGCCGACCTCGCCCGAACGAAGGCGTGGCTCGATTCGATGATTGACGCTCCGGCCGAGGACAGCGACGATTTCGTCATCACCCTCGATGGCAAGGTCATCGGCAAGCTGGGAGCCTGGCGGATTCCGGAAATCGGCTTCATCCTTCGCTCCGACCACTGGGGCCGGGGCTATGCCGGCGAGGCAATGCGCGCGTTCCTCAACCACATCTTCCACGATCGGGGCGCCCCATACCTCACCGCCGACGTCGATCCTCGCAACATCGCTTCGCTCCGGCTGATGACCGATCATGGCTTTGTTCGCACCGGCTTTGAAGTGGCCGCCTGGACGACGCACATCGGCGTCTGCGACAGCGTCTACCTGCGGCTCGACCGGAACGCCTGGATTAGCGCAAACTGACCTTGCCGCCGGCGTGGCGCTCGAGCCGGCCCGCAAGGTCGAGCTCGAGCAGCGCCATCTGCACCGCGCCGGGCGCGCCGCCTGACAAGCGGATGATTTCATCGACCGGCACGGCCGAGGGGCCGAGCAGCTCCTCGACGCGCGCGGCCAGCGACGGGTCGGGCTCTTGCGGCGCGGCGGCGGTGAACGGCGCCGGTTCGGAGCGGACCCGCGCCGGCATCGGCGCCAGCACTTCGGCGACATCCGCCGCGTTCTGCACGAGTGTCGCCCCGTCGCGGATCAGCTGGTTGCACCCTTGCGCGCGCGGATCCAGCGGGGAGCCCGGCACCGCCATCACCTCGCGCCCCGCCTCGGCCGCCAGCCGCGCGGTGATCAGCGAGCCGGAGCGCGGCGCCGCCTCGACCACCACCGTTCCGGCGGCAATGCCGGCGATGATCCGGTTGCGGTTGGGGAAATGCCGCGCGCGCGGCTCGGTCCCCGGCGGCATCTCGCCGAGCACCAGCCCGCGCTCGAACATGTCGCGCTGCCGGGCCTCGTTCTCGGGCGGATAGAATATGTCGATTCCACCGGCGACGATCCCGATCGTGCCGCTGTCGAAAGCGCCGTCATGCGCGGCGCTGTCGATGCCGCGCGCAAGGCCGGAGACGACGACCATGCCGTTTTGGCCGAGGTCATGAGCAAGCCCGCGTGCGAACCGGCACGCTGCGGCGGAAGCGTTGCGAGCACCGACGATCGCGACAGCTGGCCGGTCGAGGAGATTGAGCAGTCCCCTGGCAATCAGCAGAGGCGGCGCGTCCTCCTGCTCGGCGAGCAGGCGCGGATAGAGCCCCTGGCCGAGGCACAAATAGCGCGCGCCGAGCTTCTCGACCTGGGCGATTTCGCGCTCGGCGGCATCCCGCGACCACAGTTTCGGCGCGTTACCGCCGCCGCGGCGCGCGAGGTCGGGCACGGCAGCCAGCGCCTCGGCCGCGCTGCCGAAGCGCGCCACCAGCTGACGATAGGTAATCGGGCCGATGCCCGGCGAGCGGACCAGCCGCAGGCGGTCGATCAGCTCGCCGCTCAAGCGCTCCTGCTCCCGATGCGAGGCTCGGCGCCCGCCTTGAGGCGGACGAGATTGGCGCGGTGCTTCCACAGGATGAGCAGCGCGAAACCGAGCAGCATCGGGAAAATATCATCGTTGTTGAGCGCGGCGGCAGTGAGCGGCGCACTGACCGCCGCGGCCATCCCCGCAACCGACGAGATTCGGATCGTCAGCAGTGCGAGAACCCACACCGCGGCATAAACCGCGGCGGCGATGGGCAGGATCGCGATAAGCACGCCGAGGAAGGTCGCGACGCCCTTGCCCCCGGCAAATTTGAGCCACACCGGATAAAGATGCCCGAGCATCGCGCCGGCGGCGGCGAAGGGCGCGCTGTCATCGCCGAACAGGCGCCGCGCGATCAGGATCGCGGCGACCGCTTTCAAGCAATCGAGGAGCAATGTCAGCGCGGCGAGCAGCTTGCTGCCGGTGCGGAGCACGTTGGTCGCGCCGATATTGCCCGACCCGATCTCGCGCACATCGCCCTTGCCGCCAAGCCGCGTCACCAGCAGCCCGAACGGGATCGACCCGAGCAGGTAGCCGAGCGCCAGAGCGAGGAGCAGGTTCGCAGTCATCTTGTCGATTGGTATCACAAACAACCGTCATTGCGAGCGGAGCGAAGCAATCCAGCCTTGCGCCGCTGGATTGCTTCGTCGCTGCGCTTCTCGCAATGACGGCCCGTGGACCCTAATTCCCCCCTCCTGTTCTTCGATTCCGGCGTTGGCGGGCTGTCGGTGCTCGGGCCGACCCGCGCGCTGCTGCCGCAAGCGCCGATCGTCTATGTCGCCGACAGCGCGGCCTATCCCTACGGCAAGCTGACCGAGGCCGAAATCGCGGCCCGCGTCCCCGCGCTGCTCGGGCGGCTGGTCGAGCGCTTCCAGCCGCGGCTTGCGGTGATCGCCTGCAACACCGCCTCGACCATCGCGCTCGATCATGCCCGCAACGCGCTCGACCTGCCGGTGGTCGGCACCGTCCCCGCAATCAAGCCGGCCGCCGAAATGTCCACCAGCCGCGTGATCGGCGTCCTTGGCACCGAGGCGACCGTCCGCCAGCCCTATGTCGACGATCTCGCCCAGCGCTTCGCCGCCGACTGCATCGATCGTCCGCTACGGCTCGCCCGAGCTGGTCGACCTCGCCGAAGCCAAGCTCGCCGGCGAGCCGGTGACGGTGGACGACGTCCGCGCCGCCGCGCAGCCTCTGTTCGACGCTCCCGATGCCGAGGGCATGGACACGGTCGTCCTCGCCTGCACCCACTTCCCGCTGCTCAAGGACGAGCTTCGCGTCGCCTTCCCCGGCGTTTCTTATGTCGATGGCGCCGCGGGCATCGCCCGGCGCATCGCCTGGCTGACCCGCGACCAGCCGTGGCCCGCCGACGCGCCCCCGGGGATTGCCCTGTTCACCGCGCCGCCCCGCTCGACCCTGCTGTCCGCCCTCGCCCGCTTCGGCCTAGACGAGGTCCGCGCTTTCTAGTTGCGAGTCGTTCGCTATGGCGTTGCACGGCGCTCGAAGCTAAAGGGCCTCGCACGAGCTAGGGGTTCGGCGTTGGACTACGACAAGATATTCAAATCGGCGATCGAGCGGCTTCACGACGAAGGCCGCTACCGCGTGTTCATCGACATCCTGCGGACCAAGGGCAGCTATCCCAACGCGCGCTGCTTTGGCGGCAACGGGCCCAAGCCGATCACCGTGTGGTGCTCGAACGACTATCTGTGCATGGGCCAGCACCCGGCGGTGATCGAAGCGATGGAAACCGCGCTTCACCAGGTCGGCGCGGGATCGGGCGGCACCCGCAACATCAGCGGCAACACCCATTATCATACCGAGCTCGAAGCCGAGCTCGCCGAGCTTCACGGCAAGCAGGGCTCGCTGCTGTTCACCTCTGGCTATGTGTCGAACGAGGCGGCGCTGTCGACGCTCGGCAAATTGCTCCCCGGCTGCATCATCTTCTCGGACGAGATGAATCACGCGTCGATGATCGCGGGCATCAAGAATTCCGGCTGCGAGAAGCGCGTGTTCCGTCACAACGACCTCGATCACCTTGAGCAATTGTTGATGGACGAGGACCCCGACGCGCCCAAGCTGATCGCGTTCGAAAGCGTCTATTCGATGGACGGCGACATCGCGCCGATCGCCGACATCTGCGACCTCGCCGACCGCTACAACGCGCTGACCTATCTCGACGAAGTCCATGCAGTGGGCATGTACGGCCCGCATGGCGGCGGCATCGCCGAGCGCGACGGGGTCGCCGGGCGGATCACGATCATCGAAGGGACGCTTGGCAAGGCGTTCGGCGTCATGGGCGGTTACATCGCCGCCGACCGCGATATCATCGACTGCATCCGCAGCTACGCGCCGGGCTTCATCTTCACGACGTCGCTGTCGCCGGTGCTGGTCGCGGGGGCGCTCGCAAGCGTCCGCCACCTCAAGGCCTCCAATGCCGAGCGCGAGGCGCAGCAGGCGTCGGCAGCGCTGCTCAAGGCCAAGTTCGCCGAAGCGCGCCTGCCGCTGATGGACAGCGCGACGCACATCGTGCCGCTGCTCATCGGCTGCCCGAAGAAGGCCAAGCGCATCAGCGACATCCTGCTCGCCGAGTACGGCTTCTACGTCCAGCCGATCAATTTCCCGACCGTCCCCCGCGGTACCGAGCGCCTGCGCTTCACGCCGGGCCCGCAGCACAGCGCCGAGATGATGGACGCGCTGACCGCTGCACTGACCGAAATCTGGACCCGCGAAGAAATCCGCCTCGCGGCCTGATGAGCGCCGCCGCTTCGGGGCGGCTTTCCTTCCCGCAACTCCCTGATAATGTAGGCATCTGCGCCTAACTATTTGTCCGATTGTCTCTCAAGGGAGGGCTGCGTGTTCGGCATAATTGCTCCCCCGGTGGGTCGTCTGGCGAGCGCCGGCGCGACACCGAACAGGGAGACAGACAATGCGCACAACCTTGAAGCTTTTCACCGCCGCCGCCCCCCTCGCCATCGCCGCCATGGTCGCTTTGCCATCGCCGGCGAGCGCCGATGCCACACCCGAATGTAACGTCGGGCCTGGCTCGGTCTCAACCGAATGCGGCGTAGATGCTGAGGCGACGGGCGCGGCCAGCACAGCCGTTGGTGACAACGCAACCGCCTCGGGGAGTTCCAGCACCGCCGTCGGACGCGACAGTACCGCTTCCGGACTTGGCACCGTCGCGGTCGGAAACGATAGTCTGGCGAGCGGCGACTTCTCGACCGCGGTTGGGCTCGGCAGCAGCGCTACCGGGACGGCCAGCACTGCTACCGGGAATACCAGCTGGGCAACCGGAGAGGACAGCAGTGCCTACGGCGCGGGCAGTCTCGCCAGCGGTGACGGCAGCACCGCTCTTGGCAACGGGAGCATCGCCAGCGGCCTCAACAGCACCGCGACCGGCGAAGCCAGCACCGCCAGCGGTGACGGCAGCACCGCATCGGGTGTCGACAGCACCGCAAGCGGCTTTGGCAGCACCGCCACCGGGTCCCGCAGCTCGGCATCGGGCGAGACCAGCACCGCAAGCGGGTTTCAAAGCATCGCCTCCGGCGAGGACAGCGTCGCGATTGGCGCCGACAGCACCGCCAGCGGTGCCGGCAGCACCGCGCTCGGCGAAGGTTCGACCGCCACAGCCGACGGCAGCGTGGCGCTCGGTCAGGGCTCCGTCGCGGATCGTGAAGACACGGTCTCGGTCGGAAGCGTCGGCAATGAACGGCAGATCACCAATGTCGCCGCCGGGACCGAGGCGACCGACGCGGTAAACCTCGGCCAGATGCAGGCGGCCGACGACGCGCTACAGGCACAGATCACCGACAATGCCGAGGCGATCGACGCGGTTGAAGCGGTCAACGCGGCGCAGCAGACGCAGATCAATGCGAACACCGCCGCAATCGACGACGTCGAAACGCGAGTTGACGATGTCGAGGCGGTCAATGCGACCCAGTCGACCCAGATTGCGGAAATCCAGACGGTCAACGCGACCCAATCGACCCAGATCGCCGAAATCCAGACGGTCAACACCACCCAGTCGAACCAGATCGCCGCGATCCAGACCGTCAACACTACGCAAACGACCCAGATCAACACGCTCAACGCCAATTTCACGGCGCTCGAATCTACCGTCAACGGAATCGACTCGCGGGTCGGGTCGCTCGAGACCGCGTTCGAGGCGCTCGATCGCAACGTTGACCGGGTCGACGCCCGGGCGGCAGCCGGGACCGCTGCGGCGATTGCTCTGTCGGGCGCGATGTTCCTGCCCGGCAAGACTTTCAACCTGACCGGAAACGTCGGCGCCTATCGCGGCGCGGTTGCCGGCGCGCTGCAGGTGGGCGCGGTGGTCAGCGACAGCGTGGCGGTCAACGCCGGCGTGTCGCACGGCTTCAACAAAGGCGGGAAAACGGGGGTCAGGGCCGGCTTCACCGTCGGCTGGTAGAATGTGTGACGCCACAGGAGGACGGGTCCGGCAATGGGCCCGGCTCCTGTCTCTTGCGTCTGTTTCGCGGGCGGCGGGCGGCATCCATATCCGGGCCTGCGAAGCTCACAGTCGTTCGGCGCACCCTTGGCGTTTTTCCCCTCCGACCACCAGATCGACCGCATAAGGGTATCGTCTGTCCGACATGCCGTCCGAGCAGTTCGGCTGGTCGCGGACACGCAGCACGAACGGGCGTCCCGCCAGCGCCCCGGTCCAGCTGCCTTCATCCCCGGCGCCGCTGTAGCGGGTCCACACGCGGGTCCCGTCCTGGTCGTCGGGGTGCGAATATGTGACGCACCGGCTTTCGATGCGGGCGCCCCAGAAAGGCTCGGTGCCGACCGCCCGGAGACGAGGACCGCGCAGGCGTTCGCTTCCTTGCATCAGGCAAGCGTTCGCCGGGGCCGGTGATGGGCTTCCGGCCTGCTTCGCTGGAACGTCCTGGCAGGCAGTGATGAAGGCGCGGGAAAGATCGGCAGGCGCGACCGGATGAGGGCCGCTGCTTTGCGCACCGTAACTGGCCGACATACGTCCAGCCAGCACGTCCGCTAGATTGGCGGGAACAGCGCCCGTTCCACTGACTCCACCGCGCTGCGCGTCCCCGCGCGGGTCGGCGACAAGGGCCACAGCCTCGCCACCGCTGCCGATCGACAGCCGCTCTTCGCTTCCGATCAGGCGAAAGCTGCCGACGTTGACGAGCAAAGTCTTCCCGCCCGAGCTGCAAAACAGTCGGATCACCGTGCCGCCCGATTGCCCCAGAAGCGCCAGCGCCACGCCTTCGCCACTGGATTGCAGATCCCAGCGTTGCTCCGACGCTTTAGGGCCGCCGGGCGTGCTCGGCGCTGCTGGCGAAGAGTTGTTTGAAGCCGTGGCGGATGGAGCGTTTCGAGCATCGTTCGGGCCGCCGCAAGCGAGGAGCAGCAGGGCCAAAGCGACTATTGGTGCGAAACGCATATTGTTTTCCTCCCGAGCCCCTTGAGCAGACCAGCCGCAGCGCGAGCTAAACCTCTCCAGGCCGATAGCGGCCGCCTCCAGTCGCGCTTGACTTTAATCGTCCAACGCATCGAATGCCTCGAACAATAACTGGATGTGCCGCGTTGTCATTCGAAAGCCTGCCGCCCGAAGCGAAACAGAATCACTTCAATCTGCTGAGGCTTGCGGCGGCGAGCTTCGTCATCGTTGCGCACTGCTTTGCGACCAATTCGCCTGACGGGCTTGACCCCCTGCAGAAGTTAGCCGGCGTCGCTATTGGCGACACAGCCGTTATCGCGTTTTTTGCCATTTCAGGTTATTTTATTTCACTCAGTTATGAGCGCAGACGCTCCGATCTTGATTTCATACTGGCGCGCGTCACGCGGATTGTGCCCGGCCTGCTCGTCGTCTCTTTAATTACGGCGTTTGTCGTAGGGCCGCTCTTCACAAGATTGCCGCTAAATGAGTATTTCGGCAGTTGGTCGGTTTGGCTTTATCCGGTCCAGGTGACGTCTGTCGTGCGAGTTATGGCGGCCCATCTGCCCCTAGTTTTGGGCAATGAAGGTCTCTCGTTCACTAACGTTTCGCTGTGGACGCTTTATTACGAACTCGCCTGTTACATTGGGCTGTTCATTGCCGGTGTGGCGGGCCTCCTGGCGCCGCGGCGCTTTGCCTGGCTCCTTTTACTTTGGGCGCCGACTTATTTTGTGGGGCGGTATGGCCCCTGGCCGGAACTGCACCAATTCGCCATTTTCAGCTTACCTTTTCTTGTCGGCATGTGCGTTTATCGCTTTCGAGCAGCTGGCCTTCTCAAAGGCTGGATCGCATTCGCGCTTGTGACGCTGGCGCTTGCGACAGCGGTGACCGGCCGCGGCGTAGAAGAGCTTTGGTCCATCGCCACCGCGTTCGGGGTTCTGTGGCTCGGCTTTGCCCCCGTGCCGACTACCGTGCGCTTGAATTGGATGGGTGACTTTTCATACGGAACATACATCTACGGCAACGTCGTGCAGCAGATCGTGAATGCAATCATGCCGGGGATTTCAACTTTCTGGCTCATCTCCCTTTCGCTGCCGCTGTCGATCCTGTGCGGTGTCGCGTCCTGGTATTTAGTTGAGCGCCCGGCGATGCGACTTCACAAAAGGGGGCAAGCAACCCGATTGCCGCGGCGCATTCCGTTGGCCGGCTGATTTCGTCAGGCGCGCAATAAGGGAAGGAATTGCATGCCAACGGTGGCAACTGCTCGGCGCGAAGCCTCGGGGACTGGCTGGCGCGGCCGCGCCGGCGCGGCTAGGAAGTGACGATGCGCATCGCCCTTGCCGCCGACCATGCCGGTTACCAGCTCAAGGACGAGCTTGCCGCCTGGCTGCGCGAGCAGGGGCATGAGGTCAGCGACCTTGGCACCAACAGCGGCGAAAGCGTCGATTATCCGATGTTTGGAGCAAAGCTGGCGAGCGCAATTGCGGCCGGCGAGGCGGAGCGCGGCATCGCCGTGTGCGGCTCGGGCATCGGCATTTCCATCTCCGTCAATCGCGAACCGGCATGCCGCTGCGCCCGCGTCGACGACCCACTTTCGGCCGCGCTCGCCCGCGAACATAATGACGCCAATGTACTGGCAATTGGCGCGAGGCTCGTCGGCGCCGACATGGCCAAGGCTTGTGTCCTCGCCTTCCTCGGCACCGAATTTGCCGGCGGCCGCCATCAACGGCGGATCGACCAACTTTCTACCCTCTTGCAGGACAGCGACTGATGGCCAGCGCAGCGGAACTGAAGCCCGACAACAATTACCGCGTGCCGCGCGGCTTCTTCACCAGCGATCTCGCGGAAAAGGATCCGGCGGTCGAGGCGGCGGTCCAGGACGAGCTCCATCGCGAGCAGACCCAGATCGAGCTGATCGCGTCGGAGAATATCGTCAGTCGCGCGGTGCTCGAGGCGCAGGGATCGGTGCTCACCAACAAATATGCCGAGGGCTATCCCGGGCGCCGCTATTACCAAGGCTGCGGCCCGTCGGACGCGGTCGAGACGCTGGCGATCGAGCGCGCCAAGAAGCTGTTCGGCTGCGGCTTCGCCAACGTCCAGCCGCATTCCGGCGCGCAGGCCAATGGCGCGGTGATGATGGCGCTGTTGAAGCCCGGCGACACGATCATGGGCATGAGCCTCGCCGCCGGCGGCCACCTCACTCACGGCGCCCCGCCGGCGCAGTCGGGCAAATGGTTCAACGCGGTCCAGTACGGCGTTCGCCAGGACGATCATCTGGTCGATTTCGACGAGGTCGAGCGGCTGGCGCGCGAGCATAAGCCCAAGATGATCATCGCTGGCGGATCGGCCTATCCGCGGCACCTCGATTTCGCCCGCTTCCGCGCGATCTGCGACGAGGTCGGCGCTCTGCTGTTCGTCGACATGGCGCACTTCGCCGGGCTGGTCGCGGCCGGCGAGCATCCCTCGCCGTTCGGCCATGCGCATGTGGTCACGACCACCACGCACAAGACGCTTCGCGGCCCGCGCGGCGGCATGGTGCTGACCGATGACGAGGCAATCGCCAAGAAGATCAATTCGGCGGTGTTCCCGGGCCTTCAGGGCGGCCCGCTGATGCACGTCATCGCTGCCAAGGCGGTCGCGTTCGGCGAAGCGCTCCAGCCCGAGTTCAAGGCCTATGCGAAGGCCGTGATCCGCAACGCGCAGACGCTTGCGAGCCGCCTCAAGGAGCGCGGCGCGGACCTCGTCGCCGGCGGCACCGACACGCATCTCGCTCTGGTCGATCTACGCCCCTTGGGCCTTACCGGGCGCGATGCCGATGAAAGCCTCGAGCGTGCGGGCATCACCTGCAACAAGAACGGCGTCCCGTTCGACCCGCTTCCGCCGATGCAGACGAGCGGCATCCGCGTCGGATCGCCCGCAGGCACCACGCGCGGGTTCGGGGAGGCGGAATTCGGCGACATCGCCGACATGGTCGCCGACGTGCTCGACGGGCTTGCAGCCAACGGCGTCGAAGGCAATGAAGCGGTCGAGAAGGACGTCAATCAGCGCGTCCGCGAGCTCTGCGGCCGCTTCCCGATCTACCAGGGCTAGAGTTCGAAGATGCGCTGCCCGTTCTGCGCGCATGAAGACAGCCAGGTAAAGGACAGCCGCCCGTCGGAGGATAGCGCGGCGATCCGTCGCCGCCGCCAGTGCGAGGGCTGCGGCGCGCGCTTCACGACCTTCGAGCGGGTCCAGCTGCGCGAGCTGACGGTGCTCAAGAAGGACGGCAAGCGCGAGCCGTTCGACCGCGCCAAGCTGGAACGCGCGATCGGTCACGCAACGCGCAAGCGCGACGTGCCCGCGGACAAGATCGACCGCCTCATCTCGGGCGTCCAGCGCCAGCTCGAGACCCGCGGCGATGAGGTTCGCACGGCCGAGATCGGCGAGGCGGTGATGGCCGGCCTGCGCGCCATCGACCATGTCGCCTACATCCGCTTTGCCAGCATCTACAAGGACTTCACCGACCCCGGCGACTTCGCCGAAATCGCCGAGCGGGTCGAAAAGGAAGGACCCCCGCTCCCCCCGGGACACGACAAATTGCTGTGAGCGGGCCGCCAGTCATTGTCCTCGTCCGCCCGCAACTGGGCCAGAATATCGGCAAGGCGGCGCGGGCGATGCTTAATTTCGGGCTGACCGAGCTGCGGCTGGTCGCTCCGCGCGACGGCTGGCCCAATCCCGACGCCGGCCCTTCCGCGAGCGGGGCCGACCAAGTGCTTGAGCACGCGACCGTCTTTGCCACCGCCGCCGAGGCGGTGGCGGATTGCAGCCTGGTGTGCGCTTCCACCGTTCGTCGCCGCGAGCTCGTCACGCCCGTCATCGGCCCCGGGGAAATGGCAGAGCGCATCGCCGCCTCGCCCGGCCGCAGCGCGATCCTGTTCGGTCCCGAGCGCTCCGGCCTCGCGACTGAGGAAGTCGCCCTCGCGCACGCTATCGTCACCGTTCCGATCAATCCGAAGTTCGGCTCGCTCAACCTCGCCCAGGCGGTCATCCTGCTCGCTTACGAATGGTCGAAGCGATCCGCCGAACATGGCGCCGTGCTCGCCCAGCCGCCGGCCCGCGAACTCGAGCCGCCAGCGCCCCATGGCGAGCTCGAGGGAATGATCGCCCACCTCGACCAGGAGCTTGTCGCCAAGGGCTATTTCCACCCGCCGGACCGGGCGCAGGCGACGCGCAACGCGCTTCGGACGATCTTCACCAAACCGGCCTGGTCGTCGCGCGAAATCAAGGCGGTGCGCGGTGTCATCCGGGCCTTAGCTCGCCCACCGCGAACCCGCTGATGTTGGCAGTTGCGCGATTGTCGCGTGAAGCGCATCATGGCCGCGCTGTTGATTGGAAAGGTATTAGCCATGTTGCAGCTTTTGACGCTTATCATGTTGATCCAGACGCCCGGGCCAGGCGCAGCCGAAAGATTGCTGCTGCGCGACCGTCTCCAGGGCCCGACGCCGGTGACCGACAAGTTCCTGTTGCCGCCCAAGCTCAAGGATTGCCGGACCGAGGCTGACGTCCGCGCCGCGCTCGAGGCGCGTCGCTATGGCGATCAGGAGCCGTGCGACCCGGACCCGCTGCTGCGCCGCGCGCGCTATTTCGCGCCGCCGCCCAGCCGGGCTCAACTTGACCCCGCAGCGCCTCTCGGCTAGGCGCTGCCCCTTCGCAATTGACCCCGCATTCCCGGTGAAGCGGTGGTCGCGCCAGGCTCTTGGTCTGGCGGTGCGGGTCCGGGAAACCTAGGCAACGCGAATTGAAGGACTGTTCATGACCAAGCGCACCAGCGCCAAGTACAAGCTCGACCGCCGCATGGGCGAAAACGTCTTCGGACGCCCCAAAAGCCCGGTCAACCGCCGCGAATATGGACCCGGCCAGCACGGCCAGCGCCGCAAGGGCAAGGTGTCGGACTTCGGCATCCAGCTGCGCGCCAAGCAGAAGCTCAAGGGCTATTACGGCGACGTCACAGAGAAGCAGTTCCGGCGCACCTATACCGAGGCCAGCGCGATGAAGGGCGACGCGTCGCAGAACCTGATCGGCCTGCTCGAGCGCCGCCTCGACATGGTCGTCTATCGCGCCAAGTTCGCGCCGACGATCTGGGCCGCGCGCCAGCTGGTCAGCCACGGCCATGTCCGCGTCAACGGCGTCAAGTGCAACATCGCCAGCCGCCGCGTGAACGTCAACGACGTGATCGAGCTTGGTCCCAAGGCCCGCGAAATGGCCCTGGTGATCGAAGCGCAAAGCCTCGCCGAGCGCGACATCCCCGATTATGTCGTTCCCGACGGCACCGCGAAGGTCACCTACACCCGCGTGCCCAAGCTCGACGAAGTGCCTTATCCGGTGCGGATGGAGCCCAACCTCGTGATCGAATTCTACTCGCGCTAAGGCCAATCGGCTGAGCAACGAAACAGGGCGGCCGGGACATCCCGAGCCGCCCTTTTTCGTTCGCCTACTTACCGATCGTGCGCTCGAGCAACTGCGCCGCCTTGGTCAGCATCTCCGCACGCGCGGTGGCATCCGGAAGCTGGTGATCGAGACCGGTGTAGCGAAGATATTCGACCGCCTTGCCGCGGCTTTTGAGCGCGTCGTTCATCTTGTCCGAATGGCGCACGTCGACATTGACGTCGGTTGCGCCGTGAACGAGCAGAACCGGCGCGCGGATGCTGTCGGCGTTCTTCAGGGGCGAGCCGCGCGAAACTTCGACGCCGCTGCCGATCATTTCATTGACGATGCGCGATGCCGCGGAGTCCCGGTTGTCCTGCTTGAGCAAGTCGAAGTCGGTCACCGGAGCGACCGCGATCACCGCCTTGAACAATTCGGGATTGGTCGCCGCCGACTGCAGCGCGGCATAGCCGCCGTACGACCAGCCGAAGATCGCAATGCGTTTCGGGTCGCTGATCCCCTGCCCTGCGAGCCATTGGGCCGAACTTGCAATGTCGGTCATCGCGGCGCGCCAGTTCTTCAGCGCATTCTCATTTTCCCAGGCCTCGCCAAAACCGGTCGAACCGCGAAATTGGGGCTGGATTACTGCGTAGCCACGCGCGGCGAAAAACTGCGATAACCAGTCGAACCCCCAATAATCGCGCGACGCGGGCCCCCCGTGGGGCATCACAATTGCCGGCAGATTTTTCGGATCCTTGCCCGGCGGCAAAGTCAGATAGGCAGGGATCTGCACCCCTCCGGCACCGGGGATTGTCACCGCCTTCATTTCGGCGAGCTGAAATTTCTCCAGCTCCGGGCGCGCGAGCATCGCTTCGTTGAGCGTTTTCGCGGTGCGGTCGAAGATATAATAGCGTCCCGGCTCCTGGTCGCTGCCGGCGAAGATCAGCAGCTTCCTGCCATCGGGCGTTGAATCGGCTAGCGATATGATCGGCGTCTTCGGCAAGGCCCGCGCGAGCGAACCCACCAGCGAGGCATATTCCGGGTCGAAATAGGTCTTGCGGTATTTCTCCCCCGAAATTGCGTAGCCCACGACCTTCTTGCCGTCGTTGCTGACGAGCACCGATCCGATGTCATATTTGGGGTCGGCAGCGACCATCGTCTCGGCAAGCGATCCGTCGAGCGCGATTCGATACAGCGCGTAGCGGCCGTCCTTTTTCTTCAGTGCGTAAAGCTGGTCGAGATCGGTATCGATCGTCTGGGCTTCGAACTGGTCCTTCTGAAAGTCGACCAACGGGCGCCAACGCTTGTCGCTCTTGGTCCGGTAGAAATATTTGTCGCGGCCGGTCAGCATGCCGTCTCGCTCGCGCTCGACGACCCGCATGATCCGGACGTTGCCGACATGATCGGTCAAATAACCAGCGGCCTGCTTGTTGGGCAGCTCGACTGTGCTCGACCGAAGCGTTCGCGTGTCCATCAGGTCGACGCCGAGCCCCTCCTTCTTGTCCGAGATGGTCGTGCCGATGGTTCCTTCCTCGGGGACATAAGTGCGCGCCATGAGAACCTTGCCGTCGACCGCCTGGCGCCAGTCGAGGATAAATCCGTCCGAAGAGCGCAAATAGGCGTCGGTCTTGCGGTCCGGCCGCGAAAGCAGCTTCGCGTCGCCGCCATCGGTGCCCATCGTCACCTTCCGGCTCATCGTGACCGGCCACCCCATCGTGTTGACGATTGCGTAGATCGAGCAGACCACCCGGTCCGAAGCGGAATAACCGCACCAGCTGAGGTTTTCCGGCTGACCGTCCGAGGCAACGAAAACCCCGCTCTTGCCGCTGGCAAGATCCGAGATCACTCCATAGGTCTTGGGACCCGGGCCCGGCGTCAAATAGAGCAGCTTGGAGCCGTCCGGCGACAAGCTCACTCCACTGGCCGCCGCGCGCGCGCCGAACGCGGCAGCGTCCTCGGCCAAGCTACGCTGCTGCGCCGAAACGGGCGACGCGACCACGAGCGCGGCGAGTGCTGCGCCCCTCGTGAACAGATTTTTCAAGGAAACCCCCAACGTAACTGACTAAATCTAATGGTTGGCAGAATCTCGAACAATTACAAGCGATTGTACTTAGTGCTACCGTTGGTGCCGTCCGTCCCCGCGGCGCAATTCCTTGGCCATGCGGGTGACCATAGAACTGCGCTGCTCCTTGACGCCGAATTCCTCGCGGATTCCGTAGAGCGAGATCAGCAGGCTGAGGTCGAGGTTGGTCAGTTCGGCTTCGGACTTGTCCCCGTTGGTTACGTTGAACAAGCCGAGGATCGACCGGGGGTCCTGCGGAGCGTCGACCGGCGGATTGGTCAGCGCCACGACCGAGAGATAATCGGCGAGCTGTCCGATCGTCACTGCTTCGAGGCGGGTCGAATCGACGATGATGATCATCGCCTGGAGGCGCGGCCGGGTCGCTTTCGACAGCCGCGTATTGGGCAGCGCGCCGCATCCTCCGCGGCCACAGTCGTCCCTTATGACACATCCGGCCCCGCATTCATCGACCAGACTTATCCAGCGCACGGGGCCCGGCGCCTTGAGGAATTTCCGCATCCAGGTCCGGATCCGAACATTGTCGGACGGGAAGTCTTCGGCGATCACGCGCGCCAGCGTCGAAGGGTCCTTGGTCACGACAATTGTCAGCATCGTCGGGCAGCCGCCCCTGCTCGTTCGCAGCCCGACCTCACGCGCGATCTGCGCCATGCGCAGGTGCACATATTCGGTCTGATCCTTGTCGAGGCCGACAATTCGGGGACAAATTTCGCGATCCCAATCCGCAAGCTGGTCGGTCGGCCCGACCTGGGTGACCGAATTGACAAAGCCCCGTAATATTTCGTTCAGCCGCTCGCCGGTGATCGTGATTGGTGCCCCGGGGTCCTCGGGGACGGCCTGTGCAAACGCCGGCTGGGCGGCCATCAGGGCCGCGCCGAAAAGACCAATCCGAAACTTGTGCATTGATCGTTCGCCTCCGATCGAGGTCTACCAATAGCCGAACCCCGCGGAAGAAGCGCCCTGGATTTGGCCTTTGCGGCTGTCGCTGATAGCGGCGCGGCATATGTCTTCACGACTGCCTTCTCCCGAATGGGCGCCGCACGAAGCGGTGTGGATCGGCTTCCCGAGCGACCCCGCTTTGTGGCTCGCGGACCTCAAGCCCGCCGAGCACGAAGTCGCGGCGTTCGCGGCGGCGGTCCATGCCGATGGCCGCGGCGAACAGGTGCGCCTGGTCGCGGCGCATGAGGATGCGGCGGGCGCGGCCCGCGCCCTGTGCCCGTTCGCCGAGGTCATCGTCGAGCCCTTCGGCGACATCTGGCTGCGCGACACCGGCCCGATCGTCGTCGGCAAAGGCCGAAATCGCCGCGCACAGGGGTTCAGGTTCAACGGCTGGGGCGGAAAATATGAGCTTCCCGGCGACGAGGACATTAATGCACGTCTGGCGGCGTCCGCCGGCCTGCCGTTCGCGATCGCCGATTGGGTGCTCGAAGGCGGTGCGATCGACCACGACGGTTCGGGCTGCGTCATCACGACGGAGCAATGCCTGCTCAACCCCAACCGCAATGCTCTGGGCCGCGATGAGGTCGAGCAGCGGCTCGCCAGCGATCTCGGCTTCGAACGGGTAGTCTGGCTCGGCGAGGGTCTCGCAAACGACCACACCGACGGTCATGTCGACAATCTCGCGCGATTTGTCGCACCCGGGCGTGTGGCCATCCCCACCGCAGCGCGCGACGATCCCAATACCGCCATTTACAAGGATGCCGCGCGGCGCCTCGCCGATGCCCGGCTCGACGTCGTCACACTGCCCTCGCCCGGGCAGATTTGCGACGCGGACGGCGACATCGTGCCCGCGAGCTACATGAATTTCTACATCGGCAACGCGGTGGTGGTCGTGCCGCAATATGGCGCGGCCAACGACCGCAACGCCGTTGACGTGGTCCAGGCCCTATTCCCCGACCGGCTTGCCGTCGGCCTTCGCGCCGACCACATCCTGACCGGCGGCGGAAGCTTCCACTGCATCAGCCAGCAGGTGCCTTCATGACCAAGCTTACCGTCGCTGCTCTCCAGCTCGCTTTCGGCGAGGATACCGCGGCCAATATCGGCGCGGTCGGCGAGCTCGTGCGCGAAGCCGCCGGCAAGGGCGCCGAAGTCGTCCTTCCGCCCGAGTTGTTCGAAGGCCCCTATTTCTGCCGCACCGAGGATGAGAGCCTGTTCGCGACGGCGCGGCCGACCGCCGAGCATCCCAGCGTTCTTGCGATGCAGGCGCTCGCCGACGAGCTCGGCATCTGGATCCCGACCAGCTTTTTCGAGCTTGACGGCCCGCACCATTACAACAGCCTGGCGATGGTCGGGCCCGGACGGAAAAATCGCCGGCGTCTATCGCAAAAGCCACATCCCCGACGGCCCGGGCTATGAGGAGAAATTCTATTTCCGCCCGGGCAACACCGGCTTCAAGGTGTGGCCCGGCCCGCACAAGGCGACGCTCGGCGTCGGCGTCTGCTGGGACCAATGGTACCCCGAAACCGCGCGCGCGATGATGCTGATGGGCGCCGACATCTTGTTCTACCCGACCGCGATCGGCACCGAGCCGCACGACCCCGACCTCGACACTTCGCGGCTGTGGCGCCGGGCGATGGTCGGCCACGCGGTCTCCAACGTCGTCCCCGTCGTCGCCGCCAACCGAATCGGCACGGAGGGCGGCCAGCGCTTCTACGGCCACAGCTTCATCTGCGACGAACGCGGCGACATGCTCGCCGAATATGGCGCGGACGAGACGGGCGTCCTCGTCGCGACCCTCGACCTCAGCGCCGCCAAAAAGCACCGCGCCGCCTTCGGATTCTTCCGCGACCGCCGGCCCGAGCTTTACGGGCGCCTGACGCAGGACGTTTAGCCCGATGGATTTGGCCGTCTGTCCGGGATGCGGTTCGCAACTACCGGCGATTGACGGTCCGACTCACGCGTACATGCTTTCATCGCCGGCCTGCTGGGCCGCGTTTAATACGGTGATGGAACGCGAATATTCCAATCCGGAGTTGATGACCGTTCACCGGCTGAGCGTGGACGCCTGGGCCGTTCAGCATCCCGGCGATGGTTCCAGGCGCGCTGTCCAGTCGGTCGGCCTGCACCTCGCGCGACTAATGGTGCAAATTGAAGGCGGTATTTGCGAAGAGGCCGCCAACGACGCGATGCGGAGCTTCGCTTCACGCAAGTCGGAACTGCCCGAACTTCCGCCGCGCTCCGCCTACCACCTGACCGTAGCGAATGTTGTGGGGGCGGTTGAGCCAAACGCCCATCTCCAGGCGGTGCGGAGCTGGGCCGAGGCCACCTGGGCAGACTGGGCAGATCAGCACGCCTTCATCCGGGACTGGGCGAGCGTGAAGTCTGCGCCGATCCCCTGAGCGCCAGCGCCCGCGCGAACACGCTTTCGAACATCGCCGCGTCGAGCCTCCCCGTATTCTGGTTGTAGCGCGAGCAATGATAGCTCGACAGCAGCACGCGGCTGTCGGGCGCGACATTCTCCGCGCCATGACCGAACTTGGTCGATGATGGCGGCAAGCCGAGCGCGCGGGCGGTGGCGACATGCGCGATCTGGCCCAAAGCGACGAGCACCCGCACGCTCGGCAGAACGGCCAGCGCGGCTTCGAAATAATTGCGGCAGGTCTTGATCTCGCCCGGCTCGGGCTTGTTCCCCGGGGGCAGGCATTTGACCGCGTTGAGGATGATCGCGCCAGTCAGCCGTAGCCCGTCGCCCGGATCGGCGCGGTACTCACCCTCGGCCAGCCCGAACTTGAGCAAGGTCGCGTAGAGCAGCTCGCCCGCGTAGTCGCCGGTGAACGGACGGCCCGTGCGGTTGGCGCCATGCTTGCCCGGCGCCAGCCCGACCACCGCCAGCCACGCCTTGGGATCGCCGAACGCCGGCACCGGCGCGTTCCACCATTGAGGGTGCTCGGCGCGGCACTCATGCCGGAACGCGACCAGCCGCGGGCACAACGGGCAGTCGCGCGGCGCCTCGGCTTGCGGGATCGGCGAACGATCGGCGGGGCTGGCGAACGTCATTGGGCTGACCTAGGCCCGCCGCGGTGCCGCAAGCAAATTACCTCTACGCCATCGCCATCGGGTCCAACCGGCGACATGGCCGTTATGGCCGCCCGGCCCAGGTAGTTGCGGCCGCGATCGACCGGCTCGAGCGCGAATTTTCGCTGTTCGACGCGGCGCCGGTCCTGCTCAATCACGCCCATGGCCTCGCCGGCCGCGACTTCGCCAATAGCGTCGCTCTTGTTGAAACCGCGCTCCAGCCGCGCCAGCTGCTTCGCCACCTCAAGGCCATAGAGCGCGATTTCGGACGGCGCGCCGGCAAGCGCTGGGGATCGCGGGTGCTCGATCTCGACATTGCCTTGTGGAGCAGCGGCCGGTTTGCCTCGCGCACGCTGACCGTTCCGCACCCCGAGCTTGAACGCCGCCCCTTCGTCCTCGTGCCCCTCGCCTCTGTCGCGCCAAGCTGGCCACTGCGCGGCGCCCTCACCGCCCGTCATCTCGCGCATCGCCTTGCCCGCCGCTGGCCCAGGGGCTAACGGCAGCCTTCCCGGTGGGGCCCTTAGCTCAGTTGGTAGAGCAACTGACTTTTAATCAGTAGGTCGCTGGTTCGAATCCAGCAGGGCTCACTTCCTAACCGTCGAACCAGCTGCTTGCGGATGCGCGATCCGGCAAGCGGCTCGCGGTGGTTCGAGTCCAGCAGGGCTCACTTCCTCTTCCAGCGCGCCCGTCGTGGCCGCGGCGACTCCCTGAACAGGTCGGGCCGCCAGCGCGCGGCAAGCATCAGCAGGCTCGGCATCAGCATGGTCAGGCCAAAGTCCTTGGCGCCCTCGCCCATTTGCATGCCGGCATCCGGCCATTGCTCGGTCCACAAGTCGACCATCTCGTTGAAGGCGGTCATTCCCGCCAGCCACAGCCATGGCGTCCATGACGAGATCGGGCGGCGCAAAATCAGCGCGACGAGGAGCCAGGCAAGGAGGCCGACAAGCACGTGAAGCGCGTCGTGGCTGATATCCAGCGCATGCTCGGCGAACAGCTTGGCCTGGTGCCACGAGGTCATCGCGCCGGAAATGAAGCTCCAGGCGTCGCTCACCTGAAGACGAGGTGCCGCGACGGTCTCAGGTCGCGCGCGTCGACCTGCGGGGTGCGACGGTCGGCGAGCAGCGCCAGACCCATCGCGAAGCAAGCGCCGATCGCCGCCGTGCGCAGCGGGAAGTCAACCATGCTGTGAACCAGGATGATCGCAGTCGCGATGCTCGCGGCGCGCGCATAAGGCTGGCTACCGAGCGAGCGCCAGGCTCCCCAGGCGCCGACCGCCCACCAGGCGAGGAAGGCGAGGATCAAGGCGATCCCGCCGACGCCGAGCTCGAGCACGACCTCGGCATAATCATTATGCGCGTGGCTGACGTAGATGTTGGTTACCGTCAGCGGGTCCTCGTACAGGCGATAGACTTCCGGAAATGATCCAAGACCCGAGCCAAAAGGCATGAAATCGCCCGCGGCGCGAGTGGTCACGTCGAGCATTTCGGCGCGCGACTGGACCGATGTCGCCGCCTCCGCGCCAACGCGCCCGCTGCCGATTGAGGTCGAGGCCATTGCGGCCACCGCGGCGACCAGCAGCAGCGCCGCCACGGCTCCCGCGCGAGCGCGCCAGACACTTCGCGGCGGCAACAGGATCAAACCCGCGCCGGCGAGCGCCGGAAGCAACAACGCAAATCCCGCAAGCGATCGGTTGAGGCCGATTCCAACGAATATAACCAGAGCCATGGCGCCGGCGACGATGAGCAGCGTCGAATAGATCTGCTTGGCCGAACCGCGCGCCGCCGCTGCGATGGCGGCGAGAAACGGCAGGGTGATGACCATCAGCACCGCCATATGATTGGCATTTGCGAAAAATCCGGTGGCCACGCCGAAATTCGCATTTTCGAACAGATACCAGTTCGAGCCGTCGGAACCGGGATTTGCCACCTGGAGCGCGCCGAGCACTATCCCCGCGGCAACGCCGGCAACGAGCGCGGCGCACAACCAGCTGGGTCGGTACGCGTTCAACCGCGCGATCGCGCAGAACATCGCGATCGGCGGGATCCACGTGAACAAAGTGGAAAGGCTTCGATAGGGCGTCACGGACGCGGGGAGGAACGCAGGTGATAGTCCCAGCACTCCGTAGTCGGCGGCTAGCATCGAGCGGCCGCCCAGCCGCGCCCACAAGTCGAACGGCAGCGGGATGAGCTGCACCGCGACCACCGCAATGGCCGCCAGCGCAAGCCACAGTAGCTGACGCGCGGGCCGCGTGAGGGTCGCCGCCGAGCGGTCGAGAGCGCTCCACGCGATCAGCGCGACGCCAAGCAATTGCAGCAGCATATTGGCCCAGATTCCCTGCTGGCTGCCACCGAGGACCAGACACAGAAACAGATAGGCCGGCGCGACGGCCTGGCGGGCGCGGTTAGCCATTGGCGCCGCCCCGAACCATGCTGAGCTCGGAAATTGTCACATCTGCCGCTTTAGGTATGTCCTCGGCCTCGCCGGCAAGCTCGAGCCAGGCGGCGCGGCATGACGCCGGCACGGCGAAATTCCACGCCTGGCGCGATGCCGTCGCGAGGTCGATCGCCGCCAGCGGCGTCGTCGACTTGTCGCATGTCAACGACCATTTGAGTGCCGCGCGCCGCGCCGGATCACCGGCAATCTTCATCGTCACTCGGTAAGTCCCGGGCTGGAGGACCAGCAGTTGACGCGCCAACGGGCCATCCTGCTGGCCATAGAAAATGGCGTGCAGGCGTCCACCTGGAAGCCGCTCGGCGAGCCCGACCGTCGACGACGTAAGGGCCCAATTGAATGGCGGCGGCGGCGTCGCGTTGCGGAACTCGCTGTCGAATATTGGCTCGCCGGGAGAAAGCCTGAGTTTCGACTGCGACGCCCAAATCGCGCGCGCCTCCGCATATTTACCGGCGGCGGTCATGCTACCAAGAAGCGGTTCCAGCCACCCGTTATTCGTGCCGGGGGTGGCGGGACCCGCCAGCGCGACGATCGTTTCGGCGTTGGCCGGGTCGGCTGCCAGCCTGGCCAGCGTGTAGCCGACGACATTCGGGTTGCGCCGGAACAGCGCCCGGACCGCGGGCCAGTTGCGGCGATCGCGAGCAAAAATGGCAATGAAGGGCGCTACCCCGACAGCGCCGTCCGGCGCGAGCATCGCGAGCGCCGCTAGCTCGCCCAGTCCGTGCTCGACATTACCGATGCGCAAATCCTGATCGGCGAGGAAATAATGCGCGGGCAGCGCGCGCGGGTCGCGCCGCTCGGCGGCGATGAACGCCGCTCGGGCAAGCCGCTCATCGCCGGCAATCTGCGCTTGAACGCCGCGAACCAGGAACGGCTGTGGCAGCAAAGGCGCCTGGAGCGCGCTGCCGCTCATCGCGTGCAATGCGGTTTGCGGGACTGGCTGCTGCTTGCCGGTGGCAGAGGCGATGGCGATCATTGCGCTATTGGCGCGAACTTCGGGATGGCCCGGCCACAGCTTGGCGGCGCTGTCCGGCATCAATTCGGCAAGGACTTCGACGGTGGCGTTGCGAACGATCTGCACTGCGAGCAGCACCGCGCACAGCAAGATTGCGATGCGATGCATCACTGCCATTTGCCCCGGGTCTCCCCCGCCAAAGCCCTCAGCCTGCTCAAACCTCTTCGTGCGGAATGAGCAGAATTTCGGTGCGCTTCTTGTCGACGTTGCGCTGGCCGTACGTCAGCCCGTACCCGTAGCCATAGCCGTAGCTGCCGTAACCCGACGCGGAGGCCTCGCTGGACTTGGTCAGAGCGACGCCGATCACATGAGCGCCGGTGGCTTCGAGCCGGTTGAGCGATTCGATCGCCGCGCGGGTGCGGGTTTTGCCGCTTTCGACGACGAACAGGACATTCTTCGTCGCTGCCGCGAGCAGCGGCGCGTCGGCCAAGCCGAGCGTCGGCGGGCCGTCGATCAGCACCAGATCGAACCGCTCTATTCCTTCGGCAATCACCTTGCGCATACGCGACGTCGACAGCAGGTCAGCGGCGTTGGGCGGAACCGGCCCGCTGGGGAGCAGCCACAGATTCTCGTGCTGGGTTTCGAGCACATGGCCCTGAATCCCCTCCTCGGTCGTCAACAGCTTGCTCAACCCGACCTTGTCGCTCGCCGCCTTGAACGCCGGCTTGCGAAGGTCGGAATCGATCAGCAGCACGCGGTTGCCGCGCCGGGCGAAATTCTGCGCCAGCGCGAGAGCACTTGACGACTTGCCCTCGCCCGGGCCTGAGCTGGTCACGATGAACGCCTTTGGAGTGCCGGATTCGGTGCTGAATCTAAGCGCCGCGACGATTGCGGAATAGGCCTCCGACACAAGCGAGGTCGGATTCTTGAGGTCCTCGACAAACGTATCCTTGGCGACCGTCCTCGGGACCGTGCCGAGGCACGCGAGCGACAGCTTCTTGCGCACGTCTTCGCGGGTTTTGATCGTGTCATTGAGAAATTCGATACCGATCGCTCCGGCGACGCCCGCGAGCAGTCCCAAACCCATGCCGATCGCCAGATTGAACAGCAGGTTCGGCTTGTACGGCGCGCCTGGCGGGCTGGCCCGGTCGACCACGGACACCGGCGAGATGCCGACGCCGCCGGCAACGCCGATCTCCTTGTAGCGCTGCAAAAGCGCATCGTAGAGGCTGCGGTTGGTGTCCACTTCCCGCTGCAGGATATTATAGCGGACGCTGCGCCCGCGCAGGTCGAGCACCGCGCCCTTGAGCTGGGCAACGCGCGACCGAAGCGCATTTTCGGCCGCCAGGGCGCCCCGGTAATCGGCGCTCAACGTGTTGTTGCGTCCCGAAGACATTTGCGCCGTTTCGCGGGAAATCTGATTGTTGAGTTCCGAGATTTGAGAGCGCAGGCTGAGCATCTCGGGGTGATCCGGCTTCATGAAGGTGCGCTTCTGCTGATATTGCGCCTCGAGCGTTGCCCGCTCCCCGCGCAGCCCCGCAGTGCTGGTCGTGACATCGCTTGTTGGACCGGTCGCCTGGCTCGAGCGAAAGGCCCCTTCCGCCGCGACCCGCCGGGCGGTCGCCTCCGCAAGCGCGCGGTTGAGCGCCAGCAGAGATTCGCCCTGAATCGAATTGGTGTCGCCGGGCGTCTGGCCTTCGGCGGCGGACGTGTTGATGATTCCTTGCGCCTGCGCATAAGCGACCTGGGCGCGTTCCGAGCGCTCAAGATCGCTGCGGGTCTTGGCGATCTGCCGCTGGAGGAAATTGCGAGCGTAAGCCGAAGCTTCGTAGCGGCGCTGGAGCGAGCTGTTGATGAAGCTGTCGGCAACGCCGTTGGCGACCATGGCGGCGAGCTGCGGCGAGGGCGAACTGTAGCTAAACCTGATGAGGCTGCTTTCGTCAGGCGGCAAAACGGACAGATTCCCGGAAACCACCCCGGTCGCCTGCTTCAGGCGCGCCGAGGCGTCGGCGTCCTGCGACACGACAGCAGGATTGTTGACCAGGTTGAGATCCTGGGCGGTTCGTTCGGCAACGCTCTTGCTAGTCAGCAACCCGACTTGGGTCCGGACGAAATTATAGGAATCCTGGGTGCGCTGCCGTTCGCTTTCCTGGTCTTCGCTGACGGACACTGTCGGAGGGTTGGCTTCCAGGGTCACCCATGCGCGATACAGCGGCGTCGTCAGCAAGCTGACAACGACCGCCACAGCAAGCCCCGCGGCTACTGCTGAAAGGACCAGCCAGCGCCATTCGTAGACGATCCGCAATATCGTCGCGATGTCGAGAATGTTGTTCGCCGCATAACCGCGTCGTCCCGGACCCTGCGCCGGATCGACGCCGGGCGCATGGGGACCGACGGGCCAACTGCCCTCGTTCGGAATGGCGAGGTTGTTATTCATGACATGATCCGGGCGTTTGCTCGCGTCTAAAGCGGACTGAAGATGGAAAGTATCGGGAGGCCCTGAAGAATCTGCTTCTGCAGTTCCTTAATAGCCGAGCCATCGACGACAATGATGTCGCCAGCATAGATTGGAGGGTCCGGCGCCTGGCCGCGACGGATGTCGACCAGGTCGAACGCGGCGGCTTGGCGCTTGCCGTTAATGGTCCGGAACACGGCGACCCGGCGGGGATTGGAATCCTCCGTCACACCCTTGGCCATCGCCACCGCCTGGATCAGCGTCAGGCTGCGCATCACGGGGTAGGAACCGGGTTCGCGCACCGCGCCGTCGAGAGTGACCATGCGGCCGACCGACTGCTTGAGTGCGACGCTGACGTCCGGGTTTTCGAGATATTTCTCGCCCAGCTTGCGCGTCAGCGCCTCGTCCAGCTCCGCCGTTGTCAGGTTCGCGGCATCCAGCTCGCCGATCAGGGGAAGCGAAATATGTCCGGCAAGATCGACGTCATACTCGCCGCTCATGTCCTCCATCCGGAAGACCTTGATCGCCAGCTTGTCCATCGGCGCGATCTTGTAGCCGGCTTCGACCGCCACGACGGTCGGCGCATCGGGCGCGGCGAGCTGACGGTCATAGGGGATCGGACCGCCGCGAGTTCCGGCGCAGCCGACGAGCGCAACCGCGCCTGCAACGGCCAGGGCGAAACGAAAATAACGTCGGGCGGAATCCAGAAACACAATCACTCCTCGCGAAAAAAACCCTCGATTTCCCCGATTTAGCGGGGATTAGCTCGGCGCTGCCTAGTCTTCTGGCCCCGCCGAATCAATCAACTGCGTCTAACGGCGCCGCGACCGTATCGAGAAACCACCGCTGTTCGCCCTCTATTGCAAGCGCGGTCAGTACGCCGCTGCGATAGGCGCCTGTGTCAATTCCGATGCGGTTCACCTGTTCGTCGACGCCGCGCGTAATGGTGTGTCCATGAACCACGACAAAACCGTGATCGGTGTCGTCGAGCAGGAACGGCGCCCGAATCCAGCGCAAGTCCGATTGCGACTGAAGGTCGAGCTCGACCCCGGGACGGATGCCGGCATGGACGAACAGATAATCGCCGAACCGGCAGGTGTCCGCGAAACTCCTGAGGAAGTCGACGTGGTTCCGGGGAATTGCCTTGCGCACTGCGGCGAGCACTGCGGTATCGTTGCTGCGGGCTAGCGCCGCGGGGTCTGCACCGTAGCTTGCGAGGCACTCGGCACCTCCGAATTTGAGCCAGCTCGCGACCGGCGAGGGATCGCCGCCGAGGATGCGCAGCAGCACTTCCTCATGGTTGCCGAGCAGAAATACGGTCTGCACGCCGCGCCGGCGATAGGTGCGCAGGCGCTCGATCACTTGCGCCGAGCTCGGCCCGCGGTCGATCAGATCGCCGACGAAAACCAGCAGGGTCTTGCGCGCCGGCCGCTGCTCGAGCTCGACGTGGATCTTGTCGAGCAGGTGGTCGAGCAAGTCGAGCCGGCCGTGCACGTCGCCGATCACATAAGCGCGGTGGCCGCGGGCTCCGCGAGGGCGCAATGTTCGGCGGGTCGACAAATCAGGCATCCTCTTTCAATCGTGCGCGCCGCTGCAGGGGGCCGCCATCGTCGAGCGCACCGCTGCCATGGCCTTTGGTGAAAAGGCCGCGGACAGCATCGGTTCCATGGGTTTAGGCGCTGAGAAGCTGGAACCGCGGTATCGCGACTTCGAATGCAGCACCGTTCTCATCGACCATTCGATAGCTCCCGCTCATTGCGCCCGACGGCGTGTCGAGCGGGCAGCCGGAGACGTAATCGAAACTTGCTCCGGGGCCGATCAAGGGCATTTCGCCAACCACCCCTTCACCGATCACTTCGTGAACGGTGCCGCGGCCGTCGACGATCGTCCACGCCCGCGAAAGCAGCTGAACGGCGAGGTCCGAGCCATTTTCGATCCGCACATGGTAGGACCAGAACCAGCGGGCGCTCACCGGATCAGACTGTTCGGCGAGGAAGCTCGCGGCGACACGCACCGCGATCCCGCGCGTGACGGCGACGTTGGGGAACAGCATGGCAAGCGTGTCGGCGGTCACTCCCCAGCCACTAGGCGAGCCCGCTTTGGCAGACAACTAGCCTCCTGCGGCCCGGCCGAGCCGTTCGACCAACCGTGCACGGGCATCGCCGATCGGCCGGGAGCGGTCGTCTATCACGTCGCGCGCGAGGAAATGACCCGTGATGGCGAGCCCCTGGGCGATTTCGCTCCAGGACGCCCGCCCGCCGGCGCGCATGAAGGCGGGAAGCGGCAGCAGCCGTCCGGCGTAGGGCTCGGCCTCGGCCGCGCTCACCGCCCGCCCCGATCGCGGGCTGACCGCCGCAAGGTCCTCGGTCGCGCCGCTGATCGCACAGCGCTCGAGGTCAAGCCCGAAGCCGAGCTCGGCAAGCAGAAGCAGCTCAAAGCGCACCAGCGCCGCCCCCCAGCCGCTGGCCGAAGGCGCTGCCTCGATCGCGTCGAGCAGCCCGCCGAGCGCGTGGTAAAGCTGCGGGAACGGCTGGCCTTCGGGCAGCGCCGTGGCCGTCAGTACGCTCGCCCACTCAATCGCCGCGGCGGGCAAGGGCTCAGACAGCATCGGGCCGCGGCTGTGCACGAGCTCGACTTCTGCCTGGGGAAGCTGCGCCTCGGTCCGAGCCGACAGCCGCGCTTCGACCAGATTGCCGGCCATCAGCACCGGCCGCATGCGCCGACCCCGGGCGCCGCGCACATAGGCCGCGACCAGCCCGAGCTCGGGAGTCATCATGCGCACCACCGCGCCATGCTCGCCGTGGCTGCGCAGCGCGAGGATGATCGCCGGCGTTTCGGTGCGCATCCGCTAACCGCTCGGGTGGAAATAATCGTACAGCTGGCGCGCGGTCGCCTTGCTGATCCCGGGCGCTTTCTCCAGGTCGTCGAGCGCCGCGCCCTTGACCGCGCGCGCGGTCCCGAAATGCATCAGCAGCGCGCGCTTGCGGTTGGGGCCGATGCCCGGAACCTCGTCGAGCGTGCTCGTGGTCAGGCTCTTCGCCCGCTTCGCGCGGTGCGTGCCGATGGCGAAGCGGTGCGCCTCGTCGCGCAGCCGCTGGAGGTAAAACATCAAGGCGCTGTTGGGCGGAAGCGTCAGCTCGCGCCCGCCCGGCATGTGAAACGTCTCGCGCCCGGCGTTGCGGTCCGGGCCCTTGGACACGGCGACCACCGGCACGTCGTGGACGCCCATGTCCTGAAGTACTTCGCACACGCTCGACAATTGCCCCTTGCCGCCGTCGATCAGCACCAGATCGGGCCATTCGCCGCTCGAGCGGTCGGGGTCTTCCTTCTCGAGCCGGGCAAAGCGCCGCTCGAGCACTTCGCGCATCATCGCGAAATCGTCGCCGGGCTCGGTTTCGGCGCGCTTGATGTTGAACTTGCGATAATTGTTCTTGCGGAAGCCTTCGGGCCCGGCGACGATCATCGCGCCGGTCGCATTGGTACCCATGATGTGGCTGTTGTCATAGACTTCGATGCGCTTGGGCAGCTCGGCCAGCTCGAAGGTGTCGGCGAGCTCGCGCAGGACTTTCGCCTGCGTCGTGGTCTCGGCCATCCGCCGGTCGAGCGCTTCCACCGCATTGCGGCTGGCCTGCTCGACCAGCCGCGCGCGCGCCCCGCGCTGCGGCCGTTCGATCGCGACCTTGCGCTCGGCTTTCTCGCTCAGCGCTTCCTCGAGCAGCTCGCGCTCGGCGAGATCGCGGTCGAGCAGGATTCGTTTCGGCGGAGGCATGTCCTCGTAAAATTGGACGAGAAAGCTCGACAATACCTCGGCTTCCGGGACGTCGTTGGTATGCGCGGGAAAAAACGCGCGGTGGCCCCAATTCTGCCCGCCGCGGATGAAGAATGCCTGGACCGACATCGTCCCGGCCTTGCACGCCAGCGCGAACACGTCGGCGTCGCCGAGCCCTTCGGCATGCACCGTCTGGCTGCCCTGGATGTAGGTCAGCGCGCGCAGCCGGTCGCGATAGACCGCGGCCAGCTCGAAATCGCGGCGTTCTGCAGCCTCGGCCATCGACTTCGACAGCCGCCCCTGAACCCCGGTCGACTTCCCCGCGAGGAACGCCTTGGCGTCCTCGACCAGTGCCGAATATTCGCCGGTCTCGATGCGCCCGACGCATGGCGCCGAGCAACGCTTGATCTGGTAGAGCAAACAAGGCCGCGAGCGGTTGGCGAAAAAGCTGTCCGAACAGCTCCTTAGCAGGAACAATTTCTGCAGCGCATTAAGCGTCCGGGTGACCGACCCGGCGCTTGCGAACGGCCCGTAATATTGACCCTTGATGCGCCGCGCGCCGCGATGCTTCTGGACCCGCGGAAACGCATGATCCTCGCGCAGCAGGATGAACGGGAAGCTTTTGTCGTCGCGCAGAAGCACATTGTAGGGCGGCCGAAAGCGCTTGATCAGCTGCGCTTCCAACAGCAGCGCCTCGGCCTCGGTCCGCGTCGTGACGATGGTCATCGAGCGCGTCTGGCTGACCATCCGCTGCAGCCGCTTGGTCAGCCGCAGCACCTGGGTGTAGCTGTTGACCCGCGACTTCAGCGTCCGCGCCTTGCCGACATAGAGCACGTCGCCGCGCGCATCCTGCATGCGATAGACGCCAGGCCGCGCCGGCAGCGTCTTGAGCACGTTGCGGATCGCGGCGATGCCCGCCTCGAGGTCGGGCGCGGTGCCGCCGCCCGACACGGTATAGGTCGCCTTGTCCTCGTTGAACCGGTCGGCGCCGTTGGGCTGGTCGGGGCGATCGGCCTTGCTCACGGCGAACGACTTAGGGTGTTAAGGCAATGGTTGCGAGAGGTCGAAGCAACGATTTGCCTGCGACCCGGCTTGGCAAACGAGCCGCTTGCAACATCGCTACAAATGTAGCAGACTACAAATGTAGCGCAAGTCGCCAGAAGCGGAGGCAGGAGGACGGCCATGAAGAGGATCGCACTGTTTGGGAGCGCAGTTTTGGCGCTTGCAATGGCAGGAATTTCGGCGGTCCCAGCCGCGGCCGACACGGCTCGAAGCAAAGCCGCCGAGGCTCGGCTCGACCGGCTGATCGACAAAGCCATCGACGGAGGGGGTCCGTTCTTCACTCCTCGGGAACGAGCGGTCATCGAACGTGCGTGCGGCTATGCTCCGGGAACGTGGAACGGCTTCCGGGTCAATATGATCGGCAATGTGTTTTACTGCACGAACGGCCGCCGCGTCTCATCCCCCGAGGTTCGCGCCGTGATGGCCGCCGCATCCCCGAGGATCGACGCGCACATCGACGCAGTGATGGAGCGGCCCGAGATCGTCGCTGCGATGGAACAGCTCGACCGGGAAGCCGACGCGGGGGACAGCCCGCGGAGGAAATAGCCGGCATTGGCGATAGGCCCTCTTACGCAGCGGCGCGCGCCCGCTCCTCGCCCGCGAGCATCCAGTCGACCGCGGCGCGGGCGTGGATTGCGGTGGTGTCGTAGACCGGGATGACGTTGGCGCGGACGTCGACCGCGAGCACCAGCTCGGTGCATGCCAGCACCACCGCCTGGACCTTCTGCTTGGCGAGCTCGGTGATCAGGCTCTTCAATTTTCGCTGGCTGTCGCGGACCACGCGGCCGGCCGCGAGCTCCTCGAAGATGATGCGGTCGATCTCGCGCGTCCAGCCGGCATCGATGGGCGCAAATTGGATGCCGCGGCTTTCATAGCGCCCGCGGATATAATCCTCCGTCATCGTGAAGCGCGTTCCGAGCAACGCGACCCGAGTCCGTCCGTCCGCCGCGAGGCGCTCGGCGGCGGCATCGGCGATGTGCAGCAGCGGCAATCCGAGTTTGGGCGCAATCGCATCATGCACTTTGTGGCCGGTGTTTGAGGCTATCAGCAGTGCTTTGGCGCCGCTCGCCTCGAGCCGCTTGCCCGCCTCCAGGGTCAGCTTGGCGACGCCCTTCCAGTCCCCCGCCAGCTCCATCGCCGCTACCCTAGCGAGGTCGAGGCTTTCGATCGCCAGCTCGGCGCTATGCAACCCGCCCAGGCGCGACGCTACGCCGCGATTGATATGCTCATAGTAAAGCGCCGTGGACGACCAGCTCGTGCCCCCGATGATCCCCAGTTTACGCACTGAAAATACCCCCTTTTCTTGCCTTGTTCGGCAAGTCTCGCGGAGGGGCAAGCCGGTAACGAACCTGTTAGCGCGAAGTGAATCGCATTTGCGCCGAAGCGTTGCCGGAGCTTGTCATAAAGGGTGCTTGCCATCGCACCTGCGCTGCCCCGAAAAGGCGCATCCGATGGAAAAGGAAGCGCAAAGCAGCGGAAGTGTCCTCCTGGTGCGTCCGCGCGCGTTCGGTTTCCATGCCGAGGCGGCCGCATCCAATGCCTTCGCCGCGGCTCCGGGCGAGGAAGTCGCGAAACTGGCGCTCGCCGAGTTCGATGCGCTTGCCGCCGCGTTGGAATCGGCGGGCGTCGAGACCGTAATCGTCGACGCCGATGGCCCAGACGCGGTGTTCCCCAACAACTGGGTGTCGTTCCACGCCGACGGGGCGATGGTTCTCTATCCGATGGCCACCGCCGCACGGCGGCTGGAGCGCGACACGCAAGCCCTGCTGCCGCTCCTCGACAGAGCAGGGTTCGCGGTTCGGCGGACAATCGATCTGACTTCCCACGAACATAACGGCCGCTTCCTCGAAGGCACTGGAAGCCTCGTACTCGACAGCCCGCGCCGACGCGCCTTCGCCAGCCGCAGCGTCCGCACTCATCCGGCAGTCATCGCCGACTTCGACGAAGAGCTCGGTTATTCAACGCTGACCTTCGACGCCTTCGACCGCTCGGGACGGCCGGTCTATCATACCAACGTCCTGCTCACGGTGGGCACCGATTTCGCCATCCTGTGCAGCGACGCCGTCCCGGCAGAACAGCGCGACGCACTGATCGACAGCCTCGGCCGCACCGTGATCAACGTCAGCTTCGGCCAGTTGCGCCAGTTCGCGTGCAACATCCTCGAGCTGCGCGGCCGCAGCGGACCGGTGATCGCGCTGTCGTCAGCCGCGCTGGCGAGCTTCACGGGCGCCCAGCGCCGTCAGCTCGAAGGCTTCGCGGAGCTCGTCCCGGCCGCCATACCGACCATCGAAGCAGTCGGCGGCGGCAGCGTCCGCTGCATGATCGCCGAAATACACCTGCCGCGCTCGGCCTAACCCAGCGCCTTGACGATTTCCTCGACCATCTTCTTGGCGTCGGCGAGCAGCATCATCGTATTGTCGCGGTAGAACAGCTCATTATCGACGCCGGCATAGCCGACCCCGCCCATGCTCCGCTTCACGAACAGCACCGTTTGCGCTTTTTCGACGTCGAGCACCGGCATCCCGTAGATCGGCGACGACTTGTCGGTCTTGGCCGCCGGGTTGGTCACGTCGTTAGCGCCGATGACGAAGGCGACGTCGGTCTGGGCGAACTCCGAGTTGATGTCCTCGAGCTCGAACACCTCATCATAAGGAACGTTGGCCTCGGCCAGCAGCACGTTCATATGGCCGGGCATCCGCCCCGCGACCGGGTGAATCGCATATTTGACGCGCACGCCCTTGGCCTTGAGCTGGTCGCCCATTTCGCGCAGCGCGTGCTGCGCCTGGCTCACCGCCATGCCGTAGCCGGGAACGATCACCACCTGGTCGGCCTGGGCCATCAGGAACGCCGCATCCTCCGCCGAGCCGCGCTTGAACGCGCGGTCGATCGCCGCCGCCTCGCCGCCGCTCGCGGCCGCTCCGAACCCGCCGGCGATGACGCTGATGAAGCTGCGGTTCATCGCCCGGCACATGATGTAGGAAAGGATTGCGCCCGAGCTTCCGACGAGAGCCCCGGTGATGATCATCGCGCTATTGTGCAGCGTGAAGCCCATCGCCGCCGCCGCCCAGCCGGAGTAAGAGTTGAGCATCGAGATCACGACCGGCATGTCGGCGCCGCCGATCGGGATGATCAGCAGGAAGCCAATGGCGAAGCTGAGCGCCATCGCGGTGAAGAACACCCACGGGCTCTGGTCGACGGTGAAATAAGCGATCAGGCCGACGATCGCCGCGAGCGTCGCCAAATTGATGACATGCCGCCCGGGCAGCAGGATCGGCGCGCCCGACATGTTGCCGTTCAGTTTGAGGAACGCGATCACCGATCCGGAGAAGGTGATTGCGCCGATCGCGACGCCAAGCCCCATCTCGACCCGGCTGACCGGCAGGATCCCGTCCGGCCCGGCGATTCCGAACGCCTCGGGATTGAGGAACGCCGCCGCGCCGACCAGCACCGCAGCCATTCCGACCAGGCTGTGGAACGCCGCGACCAGCTGCGGCATCGCGGTCATCTGGATGCGCCGCGCGGTGACCAAGCCGATCCCGCCACCGACGGCTATGGCGGCAACAATCTCGCCGATGGCCACCCAATCGAAAACCGGGAAGTGGGCGCTGTCGGGCGTGATCCGCTCGGGGACATGGATGATGAGGGTCGTTACCACGGCGATCGCCATGCCGATCATCCCCGCGCGGTTGCCGCGCTGGCTGGTCGACGGGCTCGACAGTCCGCGAAGTGCAAGGATGAAGCAGATGCCGGCGATCAGATAGGCGATCAGGACCCAGGACGGGGTCGCCGCGACCTCGTGCATCTAGCGGTCCTTTTTCTTGTACATGGCGAGCATTCGCGCGGTCACCGCGAAGCCGCCGAAAATGTTGACGCTCGCCAGCGCGACCGCCGTCAGCCCAAGCCATTTGGACGTCGGGTGTCCCGCCGCCGCGGCGGCAATCAGCGCGCCGACCACGATCACCGATGAAATCGCGTTGGTCACGCTCATCAGCGGCGTGTGGAGCGCCGGAGTGACCGACCAGACCACGTAATAGCCGACGAAGCAGGCCAGCACGAAGATCGACAGGATTGAGATGAAGTCCATTGTCCCTCCGCTGGCGCGTCGCCGTGGGCGGCTTGTTTGCCGACTTCGCGGGCGGCTGTCGAGGGCGGTTGGAAGCGTCGTTAACTGCCAGCGCAGTTTCCTATTTCCTAACCTTTCGCTGCCAATGCCAAACCTCCTTAGTGGGAAGGACGACGCGCCAAGGTGCCAATGCGCAACGGACAGACGCCCGAGCCGCCGCCGTGGAAGATGCTCCTGTGGACGGCGATTGCGGGCCTGGTTTTCGGGCTGATCGGCTTCGGCGAGATCGCCGAGGACTGGCTGCGCATGGCCCGCAACAACACCCACCGCCATGCCGCCAGCGGGGAGCTGGTAATCGTCAAGATCGACGATCCGTCGCTTCGCGAGTTCGGCAACTGGCCGTGGCCGCGGAGCCATCATGCGAAGCTGATCGACGAGCTTCGGCTCAAGGGCGCGAAGAACGTCTTCTTCGACATCAATTTCTCATATCCTTCAAAACCCGCCGAAGACCGTGCCTTGGCTGAGGCCATGCGCCGGTCGGGCGCGGTGACCGTAGCCACCCGCGCCAAGACCGGTCCGGTCGACGGTAAAGCAGTAAACTCCGGCGTTTTGCCGATGTTCGAGCGCTACGCCAGGAAAGCGACGCTGAGCTTCCAGTATAATTATCAAAGCGCCATCTGGCGCCTGCCATATGCAATCACGGCCGACGGGAAGGCCGTCCAATCGCTCGCCAGCGCGATCGCCGGCAAGCAAGGTCGCGCCGAAAACTTCTTCCCGGTCGATTACTCGCTCGATTTCCACTCCTTCCCGGCGGTCTCCGCGAGCGAAGTCCTGAGCGGCCGGGCGTCAGCTGGCGCATTTCGCGGCAAGGACATTCTCATCGGCACCGATTCCGACATCATCGGCGACCAATATTTCATCCCCGGCCATGGCCGCGCCAGCGGAGTGTTCGTCCACGCTTTTGGCGCCGAGACGCTGAAGAATGGCGCACCCGTCGTTATCGGCTGGCTGGTGCCGTTCCTGATGGCGCTGGCCGCGGCCGCTCTCGCCACGTCGCGCAAGGGACTGTCGCACCGTGCGATCGTGTTCGGTTCCGCCGCGGCGGTTCTTCTCGCCGTGCCGACATTGCTCGAGGCAAACCTCATCTTCGTCGACGTGACTCCAGGATTGTTCGTTCTGATGTGCGTCGGCGGCGCCCTTTTGTGGCGGCGCTACCGCCTCCGCGGCCTCATCAACGGCGTGTCCGAACTGCCCAACCTCAACGCGCTGCGGGCATTCCGCGACGGCCGCAAACAGGCGCTGATCGCGGCCCGGGTGATCAACTACGACGAAATCCTCGCCACGCTGCCCGCCAATAGCGAGCGTCAGCTGGTCGAGCAGATCGTCTCCCGCCTCACGGTCGGCTCGAACGGCCGCACTTTGTACCATGGCGACGGCGGCATTTTCGCCTGGTTTGACACCGCTCGGCAGCCATTCAGCAACCAGCTCGAAGCGCTTCACGCGCTATTCCGCAACGCCGCGCGGGTCTCCGGGCTGTCGATCGATCTGTCGATCTCCTTCGGCGTCGAGGTCGGCAGCGGCCGTTCGCTCGGGAACCGTCTGGCGAGCGCCCTGGTCGCGGCGGAAGAGGCGGCGCACGATGGCCTCAAGTGGAAGTATCACGACCCGGAAAGCCTCGCGAACGCATCGTGGCGCTTGTCGATGCTGAGCCAGCTGGACGATGCCATCGACCGCGGCGAAGTATGGGTCGCCTATCAGCCCAAGCTCGACCTCGCCACGCGGCGCATCACCGGCGCCGAGGCGCTGGCCCGCTGGACGCATCCGGAAAAAGGCCCGATCGCCGCGACCGAATTCGTCGCCGCCGCCGAGCAGCATAACCGGATCGGCAAGCTGACCGATTTCGTGCTCGAGAAAGCGGTTGCCGCGGCGGCACGCATCAACCGCAACGAAAGCGGCTTCGACATCGCGGTCAATCTTTCGGCAAGGCTGCTGACCGACAAGGGGTTCACCTTGCGTCTGTCGGCGCTGCTGGCGCGTCACGGTCTTGCGCCGCGTCATCTGACGCTTGAGCTGACCGAAACCGCCGCACTCGCCGGAAGCGGCGAAGGCCTCGACATGATTGGCCGCCTGCGCGAGCTCGGGGTCAACATCGCGATCGACGACTATGGCACCGGCCTTTCGACGCTCGACTATCTCAAGAAAATCCCGGCCAACGAGATCAAGATCGACCAGAGCTTCGTCAAAGGCATTACCGACAACCGCAGCGACCGCCTGATGGTCCAGTCGACCATCAGCCTCGCCCATTCGCTTGGCCGCAAGGTCGTCGCGGAGGGCGTCGAGCACCGCGAAATCCTCGACCTGCTGATCGAGATGAACTGCGACATCGCGCAAGGCTATGCGGTCGGCCGACCGATGAGCCTTGAAAGCCTCGCCAGGCGAATTGCCGCGGAGCCGAAGCGCAGCGTCGCCTGAACGTCGCCGGGCGATAATCCCGGACTTTCCGTTACTTAGCCGAAAATAACCGCCTCTTCGCGGGGACGGCGAGCCATTGCGCCTGCGTCCATTATGGTGAAAATCTTGCTAACCATGTCCATTAGGGTTAATATCCCCGCAATCTGCCGAATAGCAGTGAACACAGGGGACGTGATGATGAAGAACGCAAAACAGACCCGCGGCTTCTGGAGCTGGCTCGCCGGCCACGGTTGGGCCAACGGCGGAAGCAACGGCTAAATAGATTTCGCTGCCCGGAAACGGGTTTCGATTTCAAAGAGTTACAAGCGCTCGCCGAAAGGCGGGCGCTTTTGCTTTGCGCACGCGAGAAATGCCCTCGGTGTGGTTTGCCGTCCGCCCGACGTCGCGGCTAAGCGATGCCCATGATCCGGCAAGCTCACGGTCAATTGGCGATTTGCGGGGAAGCGCCCGGGCTTCACAATTTTACTGCCCAAGTCCGCAATTGGATCGCGGAAAGCGGGATATCGGACGGCCTGCTGACCATATTTTGCCGCCACACGTCGGCGTCCCTGCTGATCCAGGAGAACGCCGCCCCCGCCGCGCGCCGCGACCTTGAAGCTTATTTCGCCCGGATCGCGCCCGAGAGCGGAAATTACGAGCATGAGGACGAAGGTCCCGACGACATGCCCGCGCATCTCCGCAGCGCGCTGACCAACAGCCAGCTCAGCGTCCCCGTTCAGGCGGGCGCCCTAGCCCTCGGCACATGGCAGGGCATTTACCTGTTCGAGCATCGCCGCGAGCCGCCTCAACGCCAAATCGCGCTTCACCTGATCGGCGAATGAGCGAAGCCTCCGTCCGCGCCTGGCTTGCCGAGCACGCGCCCGATCTGCGCCTGATCGAGGTCGCGCAGAGCACCGCCACCGTCGCCGAAGCCGCGGCCGCGCTAGGCGTCGAGCCGGGGCGCATCGCCAAGACGCTCACGGTGCGCGTGGGTGAGCAGACCTTCCTCCTCGTCACGCGCGGCGATGCGCGGCTCGATAACCGCAAGTGCAAGGATTCGCTTGGGGCCCGGCCGCGAATGCTCGGGCCCGAGGAGACCCTGGCGCTGACCGGCCATCCGGTCGGGGGCGTGTGTCCGTTCGGCCTGGCGAGCCCGGTGCCGGTGTGGCTCGACGTTTCGCTCAAGTCCTTCGCGGTCGTTTATCCGGCCGGAGGCTCTCTCACTTCATCGGTCGAAGTCCCCACCGAGCGGCTGTTCGCTTTGGTCGGGAGCCGCTGGGTCGACCTATGCCGGCTGCCCGACGAAGCGGGCGGGGCTTAAGGCTTCCGCCGGGACCTCGGCGAGCGGCCAATCGCCGCCGCTGATCAGCGCCGCGGCGGCCCGCGCCATCGCCGGCGAGGTCTGGAGCCCGAACCCGCCCTGCCCCGCAAGCCAGAAAAAGCCCTCGGCATCGGTGGCAAAGCCCACTGCGGGATGCTTGTCCGGCGTAAACGTCCGCAAGCCCGCCCAGCGGCTGTGGATCGCCCGCACCTCGACCGTCGTGCGCTGTTCCATTCGGTGTGCAGCGAGCGCGGCATCATATTCTTCCGGCTGGGCATCGCACGGATCGCACACCCCTTCGTCCATCGGCGAAGCGAACAGCCGCCCGCTTTCGGGCGCGAAATAAAGCTCGTCGCCAACCGTCTTGGCGAACGGCAGGCGCTCCAGATCCGTGCCCGGCGGGGCATCGAAAGTGATGATCGTGCGGCGCTTGGGCACCAGGCCGAGCGGCGTGACACCGGCGAGCCGCGCGACCGCGTCGGCCCAGGCGCCGGCTGCGTTCACCAGGATCGGCGCGCTCCACGATTGCCCGGATTTGCCGGTGATCCGCCAAATTCCGTTTTCGCGAGCGATCGCGGCGATTCGCGCGCCGGTAACGAGCTGCCCACCGCTCCGGCGCAAGCTGCGCAGATTCCCTTGGAGCAGCGCGTGCGTATCGAGCCGCATTCCGTGCCGGTCGACGATTCCGTGGCGTTCTTCCGGGCGCAGCAGGGGACAAAGGTCGGCGATCGCCGCCGCATCCAGCCACTCGAGCTGCGCGAACAGCGAAAGCTCGCCGAGGAGCGCGTCCAGCGCCCCGGCCTCCTCGTCGCGCCCGAACACCAACACGGCCATGCGCTGGCCTAGCGGCACGTCCGCGAACCATTCCGGCGGATCGTCGAAAAACGGCCGGCTGGCCAGCGTCAGCGCCCGAACGAGCCGGTCGCCGAGCGCATAATGAAGCATCGTCGCGCTCCGACCGGACGAATGGAAACCGATCTGTTCCTCGGCCTCGACCACGGTCACCCGGCCATGTTCGGCGAGCGCCGCGGCCGCCGAAAGCCCGGCGATCCCCCCGCCGATGACGAGGATGTCGGGGTTGCCGCTCACTTTGTCAGCTGGCGGTCAGCCGCTCGTGGACGACCTTGCCGCCGTGGGTCAGGCGGATGCCTTTGACGATCTCGTCGTCGTCGGGGAGCAGCGGCGCGGCGCTGTCCTTGTCCCAGAAAGCGGACAGGAAATTATACAGGTTGCGCGCGAACAGCGCCGAGGAATCGGCGGCAAGACTGCGCGCCAGGTTGGTCGCGCCGATGATCGTCACGCCGTGCTTTTCGACATGCTCGCCGGCCTTCGTCCCCTCGACATTGCCGCCCGCGCCGGCGGCGAGGTCGACGATCACGCTGCCGGGCCGCATGGTGGCGATCTGCGCGTCGCTGATCAGACGCGGCGCCGGCTTGCCGGGGATCAGCGCGGTGGTGATGACGATGTCCTGCTTGGCGATATGGCTCGACACCAATTCGGCTTGGGCGGCCTGATATTCGGCCGACATTTCCGTGGCATAGCCGCCTGCCCCTTCGCCTTCGATGCCCGCGACATTCTCGACGAAAATCGGCTTGGCGCCGAGCGACTGGATCTGTTCGCGAGTCGCAGAGCGGACGTCGGTGGCGCTGACTTGCGCGCCCAGGCGGCGTCCGGTGGCGATCGCCTGCAGGCCCGCGACTCCTACCCCCATGACGAACAATTTGGCCGGGCTGATCGTGCCCGCCGCGGTCATCATCATCGGGAATGCGCGCCCGAACGCCGCCGCGGCGTCGATCACCGCGCGATAGCCGGCAAGGTTCGACTGCGACGACAATATGTCCATCGACTGCGCCCGGGTAATCCGCGGCATCCATTCCATCGCCAGCGCATCGATCCCGGCGGCCGCATAGCCCGCAACCGCCTCGCCGCGCCCGGCGGGATCGAGCGCCCCGACCAGCAACGCGCCTTTCCCCGCGCCCTTGAGCGAGGCGGCATCGGGGCCCGCGACGCATAATATGATGCCCGCGCCCCTGAGCACGTCGGCGCGGCTGCCCAGCTTCGCGCCGGCAGCTTCGAACTCTGCGTCGGCAACCGACGCGTCTTCGCCGGCGCCGCGTTCGACCGCGACCTCGGCGCCGAGCGCGGTGAATTTCTTCACCGTCTCCGGGATGGCGGCGCAGCGCGGCTCGCCGGTCGCTTCCTTCAGCACCGCCAGTTTCATTTGTCTGCTCTAATAGATGATCATGAAGACGACGACGAAGCCGAGCACCGCGCAGATGATCGTCGTCCATTTCACCAGTTTCGTGAATGCCGTGTAGTCGCGGACGTGTACTGCGACGTCCTGCGATTGCGGTTCGGTCAGGATCGGCTCCTCTTCGGCCATCGGGCACCCCTTCAAAGCATTTGATCGAATGCGTCCATAACAAGCCAGCGGCCCGGCCCCAAGCCCCGCCGGGCGGCCGCGCCTTAAGTCCCTCTTTACCCCTTGCGGCATAGGCTCGGCGCCAAGGGGGCGAACCATGCGCGAACCAGCCGTCCGGTCATTGCTGTTGCTCGATTCCGACGCCGACGAGCGCCGGTTCATCATCGCCTGCGCGTCGCGCGCGGGCTGGAGCAGCGTCAGCGCCGCCGACGAGGAGACCGCGGTCGCGCTTCTGCAAGGGCCCCAGGGGCGAGAAGTGCAGGCGGCGCTGATCGGCTCATGGGACAGCGAAACCGGCCCGGCGCTGATCTCCGCCCTGCGCGCTCACCGGCCCAAATTGCCGGTCATCATCCTTTCGCACGGCAACGATGTCGGTCTGGCGGTTGAAGCCATGCGCTGCGGCGCCAGCGATTTCCTGGTCCGTCCGGTCGCCCCGGAGCGGCTGCTCGACGCTCTTGCGTCCAACGCCGACCGGCGGCGCGCGGCAGGCGAACTCGCGCCAATTGCCGAGAAGCTCGCCCCAGACCTCCCGCTCGAGCAACTGATCGGGGCATCGGCCGACTTCCGCACCGCGCTCGCGGTCGCCGCCAAGGCTGCGCGCAATCGCCTGCCGATCCTGATCGTCGGTGAGCCCGGCACCGGTAAGGAAACCCTCGCCCGCGCGATCCACTCGGCCAGCCTGCGCGCCAAGGGGCCGGTGGTTGCAATCGACTGCAAGGCCGTCCCCGCCAACATCATCGACAGCGAGTTGATGGGCCATGCCATGGGCGCGTTTCCCGGCGCCTTTACGGCCAAGGCGGGCAAAATGGTCGCGGCCGACACCGGCACGCTGATCCTCGACGAAATCGCTGTGCTTCCTGCCGAGACACAGGAGCACCTCGACCGGATGCTCGCGACCGGCGAAGTGCGACCGGTCGGATTGAACGGCAGCCAGTCCGTCGACGTACGCCTGATCGCCACCAGCAGCCGTCCGCTGCCCGACGATTTTCACCCCGGCCTGGCTGAGCGGCTTGGTGGAATCACGGTCACGCTTCCCCCGCTGCGCGATCGCAGTGCAGACATTCCGGCGCTTGCCCGCCATCTGCTGCAGCGCCTGTCGGATCAGACCGGCCTGCCGCCGCTGTCGATCGGCAATGACGCGCTCGGGCTGCTTATGCGCTACGGCTGGCCCGGCAATGTCCGCCAGCTGGCAGGCGTCCTGTTTCGCGCCGCGCTCGCCAGCGATGGCGCACTGCTCACCGCCGAGCATTTTCCGCATATCGCGATCCAGTCGAGCTTCACCGGCCGCCGCAACGACTTTGCGCCCAAGCTCAGCGCGTCGCGCAGTGAGGAAGCTTTGGTCGGCGCGCCGTCGGTCACCCTTTATTCCTCCGACGGCCATATGCGCGCGCTCGACGAGATCGAGGCCGACATCATCCGCCTCGCCATCGGCCATTATCGCGGGCGGATGAGCGAGGTTGCGCGCCGCCTCGGCATCGGCCGTTCGACGCTCTACCGCAAACTCGGCGAGCTCGGAATCGACACCGCCGCCTGATCCGCTAGCGTCGCGCGATGATGCGACTGCTGGTTTGCGCCCTGTTTCTCGCCCTCCCGGCTTGCGAGCCTTCGGTTGCCACGTCTGAGGCGCCGACATCGCAATGCCGCGAAATCGGGTTCGAAGGCTCGGATTTCACCGTGTGCGACCCTCTGGGCGGGCGAATGCAGCTGTTCGCGGCCTATCCGAAAGAGCAGCCTCTGCGCAGCTTCGCCGACCTTGCGCGCAAGGTCGACGTGGCGAAGGTCGCGTTCGCAATGAACGCGGGAATGTTCGACGAGGAAGGCCGGCCGATTGGCTCGACCATCGTCAACGGCGAGCAAGTGAAGGCGCTCAACCTCCGCGATGGCCCCGGCAATTTCCATTTGAAGCCCAACGGCGTGTTCATCGTCACTGGCGGCGGCGGGGCGATCATCGCGCGCAGCGACGCGATCCCTGTGTTCCGCATGGCGCCGCAGCTGCAGACCCAGTCGGGGCCCATGCTGGTCATCGCCGGCAAGCTCCATCCCAAGCTCGACCACGACGGGTCGTCCCGCCTGATCCGCAACGGCGTCGGCACGCGTGATGGCAAAGCGCTGTTCGTGATTTCCGAAGACCCGGTATCGCTGGGCAAGTTCGCGCGCTTCTTCCGCGACAGCTTGAAGACGCCGGACGCGCTCTATTTCGACGGATCGGTCAGCTCGCTGTGGGATCCCGCCAACCACCGTCAGGATTTGCACTCGCCGCTCGGGCCGATGATCGTGGTGTTCAAACCTGCGGCGTCAAAGCCTGGTCGCGCAGCCCCCGCCAAACCTTGAGCGCCTGGACGGTGTCGGGAACATCGTGGACGCGGACGATTTGCGCGCCCTGCTCCGCGGCTTTCAATGCGAAAGCGATGCTTCCGCCGAGCCGCTGGTCGGCGGGCGCTTCGTTCGACAAGGCCCCAATGGTCCGCTTGCGGCTCGCGCCGACGACTAGCGGGCAGCCCAGTGAGTGGAACAGCGCGAGCCCGTTCATCAGCGCGAGATTGTGCGCGACCGTCTTGCCGAAGCCGAAGCCGGGATCGATCAATATCCGGTCGCGCGCGATGCCGGCCGCTTCCGCGACCGCGATCCGCTCCTCAAGCCAGTCGTAAACCTCGACCAGAACGTCGCCGTAGCGCGGGTCGTCCTGCATCGTCTGCGGATCGCCCTGGTGGTGCATCAGGATCACGGGTGCGCCGGCTGCGGCAACGACTTCCGCCGCGCGCGGATCGAAGGTCAGCGCCGAGACATCGTTGACCAGCCGCGCCCCCGCCCCAAGCGCTGCCGTCATGACGTCAGCCTTGCGCGTATCGATCGAAATCGCAGCGCCGCCCGCCGCGAGCTGGCGCACGACCGGCACCGCTCGCTCGATTTCGTCGCCCTCCCACACGCTCGCCGCGCCGGGCCGCGTCGATTCGCCGCCGACATCGATGATCGCAGCCCCGGCCGCCGCCATGTCCGCGCCGGCCTCGGCCGCGGCGGCGGCGTCGGCGAACTGGCCGCCGTCCGAAAAGCTGTCCGGCGTGACGTTGACGATGCCCATCACTTGCGGCTGGTCGAGCGGGATTCGCGCGCTCGCCGAGCACAAGCGGCGTGCGCGGCGCGGTCAGCGCCGCCCATTGCCCGGCCATGTGCTCGTCGAAGCGCTCTTCGATACCCTCGACCGCGCACAATTCGCGGCGGCCATCGCCATGGATCAGCTCGACCTGCGCGAACCAGTTGAGCCCGCCTGCCAGCCGCGCGACCTTGCCGTCATGGCCAAAGGGCGAATCGACGAAGCCGGTCGGGCGGATGAGGGTACGAGCCATCAACCCAAGGACGAAAGGTAGCGCTGCCGGATCATGTCGATCGGTTCGCCGCCGGCGTGCCAGAAGGTCCAGCCGTTGCACGACGGCGCGCCCTGGAGCTTGGCCCCGACCTGGTGAATCGATCCGCTATGCGCCTCGCAGGCGATCGAACCGTCGGCGCGCACGGTGGCGCTCCACCGCCGCTTGGCGTCGGTGAGCACGTCGCCCGGCGCGACCAACCCGTTTTCGACCAGCAATCCGAACGCGACTCGCGGCGCATCGCGTTTGTCGACCATCACCTGCATCGCGCTCTCGTCGAGCGGCAGCGTGGAAGAAATCCGTTCGCGCGCAACGGCGACATAGGCCGGCTCGCGCTCGATCCCGATCCATCGCCGCCCGAGCCGCCGCGCCACCGCGCCGGTCGTGCCGGTGCCGAAAAACGGGTCGAGCACAACATCTCCAGGCTTGGTGCAGGCGAGCATGATCCGGTACAGCAGGGCTTCCGGCTTTTGCGTCGGATGCGCCTTGTGGCCGTCGCTGCCCTTGACCCGCTCGCCGCCGCTGCAAATTGGCAGCAGCCAATCAGACCGCATCTGAAGATCGTCGTTCAACGCTTTCATAACACGGTAATTAAACGTGTAGCGCGACTTTTCCTCCTTGGCGCACCACAGCAAAGTCTCATGCGCGTTGGTGAAGCGTGTGCCGCGGAAATTGGGCATCGGGTTGGTCTTGCGCCACACGATGTCGTTCAGGATCCAGAACCCCTCGTCCTGGATCAGCGATCCGACGCGGTAGATATTGTGGTAGCTGCCGATCACCCAGATGGTGCCGTCGTCCTTGAGGATGCGCCGCGCCTCGGCGAGCCAGTCGCGGGTGAAGCCGTCGTAGGCGGCGAGGCTGTCGAACTTGTCCCAATCGTCGTCGACCGCATCGACGCGCCCGCCCTCGGGCCGGAACAGGTCGCCGCCGAGCTGCAGATTATATGGCGGGTCGGCGAAAATCATGTCGACGCATTTGTCCGGCAGCCGCGCCATCTCGGCAACGCAGTCGCCTTCGAGGATGCGCCCGAGCGGGAGCTCTCGCTCCTTGCGGCTCGGCGCCGAGCGCGGCCGAAAATCGCCGTCCGCGATGCGGGCAATCAGGTTCATACGGATGCCAAGCCCCCTTGTCGCGCCAAGGGTGAGTCAGGCCGGACTCGGGGTCAACTGCGAAGAGGTTAACGGCGCGCCGCGCGCCGCTGGAACGGAACGAGTCCGAAACGAGGCCACCACAAGATGTTGAGTCAGGCGGCTTGTGGCGGACTCAACGGGTGGTGGTGTGGCGCGAAGGACTCGCCAGGCGGGATTTCTTCGAAAACCAGCGTCGGCTGCGCCCGGCGGGCCTCGATTTCGCGCACCGGGGCAAAGCTCCGGCGGTGCAGCGGGCACGGACCCTCGGCCTCGAGCGCGCGGTAATGATGGGGCGTCCCGTAACCGCGATTGGTCTCCCAGCCATAGGCCGGCCAGTCGCGCGCGAGCTCGGCCATCAGCCGGTCGCGTGTAACCTTGGCGATGATCGACGCCGCCGCGATCGAGCGGCATTTCGCATCTCCGGCGACGATCGCTTTCGACGGCCGCTGCCAGCGCGGGGTCGCGTTGCCGTCGACCAGCACCCACGCGGGTTCGAGCCCCAGCGCCTCGACCGCGCGGGTCATCGCCAGCATCCGCGCCCAATAGATGTTGATCGTGTCGATTTCCTCGACCGAGGCGATGCCGACGCCCCACGCGGCGCATTTGACCAGCCGCGCGTAAAGCGATTCGCGCTTCTCCAATGGCAAATTCTTCGAATCGTCGATTCCGCGCGGGAAATGCTCGCGGTCCAGGATTACCGCGGCGGCGACGACCGGCCCCGCCAGTGGCGCGCAGCCTGCTTCATCGACCCCAGCCAGCGGCTGCGGGTAGCCGAGCTCGAGCTTGAAGCATGGGCGCCGGGACATGGGCCCATATGTGTAGCCCTGCGCCGGCAGGGGTCCAGTGACTTCGGGCGGGATATCAACAGAAAATGGGGCGCTCAGTCCTTCACCCGCCACGGCGGGAAACGGCGCGCCTCGCCCGCGTGATAAAGGAAGATGATGTTGCCGTCGGGGTCCTTCAGGCGCGCTTCGCGCCACATCCACGGCTGGTTGCGCGGGCCATGCTCGAACGGCACTCCGCTGCGAGCAAGCGCCTCGACACGCTCGTCGAGGTCGTCGCACTCAAGGTAGATGGCGGTGGTCGGAAGGATGCGCTCGTCAGGATCGATTTGCACCGACAAGGTCGCGCCGCCGGCAGTTTCGAAGCGCGCATAGCCATTGTCCGGGCTGTCGACGATCTGGCGCAGCCCGAGCCCGCGGTAGAATTCGACCGAGCGCGCATAGTCGCTGCCGGTGACCGTGACCTGGTTGAGCCGCAGGCCAGCGCCGACATCGAGGCGAACCCCGACCTGGCCGATCGGGCCCGCCCCCTCCCCCAGCTCCGGCGCATCGTGGAGCGCGATGCGGACGAATTCTCGCGCTCGCGCAACGGCGTCGGTCAGGCTCGCGCCTTGCGCCAGGAACAGGGCAATCGCGCTGGCCAGCGTGCAGCCGGTGCCGTGGGTACTGCTGGTGTCGATCCGCTGGCCCTGCCAGCTGGTCATATTGTCGGTTTCGATGAGCGCGTCGGCGAGCGCGTCGCCTTCCTCATGCCCGCCCTTGATCAGCACCGCGCAGCCGTGCTCGCCGACCAGGTGAAGCGCCGCCGCGACCGGGTCGTCCTCCGACGTCAGGCGCTTCAATTCGGGCATGTTGGGGGTGGTGATGGTCGCAATGTCCATCAGCCGGCCGAACGCCGCGATCGTCGCCTCGTCGGCCAGCGCCGAGCCGCTGGTCGCGACCATCACCGGATCGAACACGATCGGAACGCCCGGCTGGGCCGCGCGCAGTTGCTCGAGCCGCTCAGCGACCTGGATTGCGGTAAACGGGCTGCCGATCATGCCGATTTTCACCGCGTCGACGCCGATGTCGCTTACAACCGCGTCGATCTGCGCAAGCACGATTTCGGTCGGCACCGGGTGCACGGCAGTCACGCCAAGCGTGTTCTGCGCGGTGATCGCGGTGACCGCGGTCATGGCATGGCCGCCGAGCATCGAAACGGTCTTGATGTCCGCCTGAATCCCCGCGCCGCCGCCCGAATCCGAGCCGGCGATGATCAGGATTCGGGCAAGGCTCGTCATAGCGTCCGCCTGGCTCCCCGCCCGAGCTGCGAAATTGTCCATGTGCACAACATTGTCCTGTGGCCGACAAATGCGAATAAAGCGTTCACGCGGCCGCCTGGACCGCCTCGCAAATGTCGTCGACCAGCCGCTCGACCTGCACCTGCGTCGTCACCTTCGGCCATCACGCGGATCAGTGGCTCGGTGCCCGATTTTCGGATCACCAGGCGCCCGTTGCCCGCCAGTTCGGCTTCAGCCGCGGCGATGCGCTTCCGGACGGCGGCGGCGTCGAGCGGATTGCCGCCGTTGAAGCGGACGTTCTTGAGCAATTGCGGGACTGGCTCGAACTGCCGCATGAGCGCGCTCGCCGGCTGTTTGGACTCGACCAGCGCTGCAAGCACCTGAAGCCCCGCGACGAGCCCGTCGCCGGTAGTCGCGTGGTCTGTGAGGATGATGTGCCCCGACTGCTCGCCGCCGACGTTGCAGCCGCGCGCGCGCATTTCCTCGAGCACGTAGCGGTCGCCGACCTGGGTCCGGATCATGCCGAGGCCGGCGCTTTCGAGCTTCCGCTCAAGCCCGAGGTTGGACATGACAGTCGAAACCAGCGCGCCGCCGCGAAGCTCGCCACGCGCATGGAGCGCGAGCGAGATCAGCGCCATCAATTGGTCCCCGTTGACCAGCTCGCCCTTTTCATCGGCGACGATCAGCCGGTCGGCGTCGCCGTCGAGCGCGAGCCCGAGATGCGCCCCGCTTGCGACCACCGTTTCCTGCAGCAACTCCGGATGAGTCGAGCCGCACTTATCGTTGATGTTGAGGCCGTTGGGCGCGACGCCGAGCGGGATGACCTCGGCGCCAAGCTCCCACAAGGTGTCGGGCGCGACATGATAGGCCGCGCCGTTGGCGCAATCGATCACCACCTTCAGGCCGTCGAGCCGCAAATGCTCGGGAAAGGTGGCTTTGGCGAAATGGATGTAGCGCCCGCGCGCGTCCTCGATCCGTCTTGCGCGCCCGATCAGCTCCGGCTTGGCCAGTTTCGGGCTGGTCTCGAGCCGTTGCTCGATTGCCGCCTCGGCCTTGTCGCTCAATTTATACCCGTCGGGGCCGAACAATTTGATGCCGTTGTCGGCGAACGGATTGTGGCTGGCGGAGATCATCACGCCGAGGTCGGCGCGCATCGACTTGGTCAGCATCGCCACCGCCGGCGTCGGCATTGGCCCGACCAGCACCACGTCCATGCCGACGCTGGTGAAGCCGGCGACCATCGCCGATTCCATCATATAGCCGCTGAGCCGCGTATCCTTGCCGATGACGACACGGTGGCGGTGGTCGCCGCGAAGGAAATGCGCGCCCGCCGCCATGCCGATCGCAAGCGCCATTTCCGCTGTCATCGGCGCGCTGTTGGTCAGCCCGCGAATGCCGTCGGTACCGAAATATTTGCGCGTCATGTTCAGCGTCTTAGCGCGCTTAGCCGATCCAGCGCCAGAAGCCTGCCGGAACCGGGTGCGCCCAGGTCGCGACGAAAAACAGCAAAGTCCCGCCAAGCAAAGCCACCAGCCCGGGATTTGCGACGCCGCGGCTGAACGGGACGAACGCGGTCTGCGCGACCCATTCGTGCCAGCGCTCGCCCATCAGCTGGCTCTTCTTGCGGTCCTGCCCTGCCGCGCCAAGCAATGCGAGCAGGATGATTGCGCCGTCGAGCACCAGCGCCTTGGGCATGGCGATGACGGCGAGATGGACAGCGGCCCACAACGCGAAGCTCCACATCATCGGGTGTCGCGTGATGACGAAAACGCCGCTCGCTGGGCCCATCGCGCATGCGCGCGCCGGGCAGCGCGGGATTGCGGACGAACGAGCCGACGAACAGGATCGAGCCGAGCCACATCAGCAGGCTCGCGGCCAGCCAGATGCCGTCGCCGACCGCCCACAACGGCGGCTCGCGGCCGATCACGCTGTAGAAATAGATCATCAGACCAAGCGTGATCACCGCAATGACCGAATAAAGTCCGCGGAACACGCCTTCGCCAGTCCGTCGGACCAGCGGCGCGCGAAGCGGGTGCGAAAGCAGGAAATGCGTCCCGACGAACGCCAGGGCCGAGAGGAACAGGCCCGCCTGCGGGGTCAATGCCTATAGGCCTCGGGCAGGTCGCGGCGGGGCAGATGGCGATAGCGTTCGAGCAGCTTCGACTGGCGCGTCGCGAGCGGCTGGCGGACGCCGTCGATATAGACCTGCTCGGCGGCGCTCGACCCTTCGAGCGGGTCGCCCGACCAGATCACGACATCTGCGCGGCGGCCCGCGGCGAGGCTGCCGATCTCACCGCCCATCCCGATTGCCTCCGCTGCGCGCGAGGTGATGAGCGCCAGCGCATCGCCCCAGCGAACCCCGGTCGCGCCAGGGATTTTCTGCAGCGCGACCAGATTGCCGGCATATTGGCGCTCGGCGAACAAATTGCGCGTGTCATTGTCGTCGATCGTGCCGATCGACACCCTGACGCCGGCTGCGAGCATCCGCCCGACATTCGACTGGGTCGCGGCAAGCTGCTCGAACGAGGCCGGCAAATCATTGACTGGCGAGGCGATCACCGGAATGCCGGCCCGGGCGATGCGGTCGGCGACGGTCCAGCCCTCGGTGGCGCCTACCAGCACCAGCCTCAATCGCGGAAACTCGCGCTTGAGGCCGATCACGTTGAGGATGTCGCTCGCGCGCTCGGCATGGACCAGCAGATATTGGCGCCCTTGCAGCACCGGCACCAGCGCCGCCGCGTCGAAACGAGTCAGGAGCACGTCGTCGTTTCGCCGTGCGGTATCGCTATCGCGCGATTCGTTGGGATCGCGAATGACCGGCAAGTTGCGCTCGTCCATCGGGCGGCCGCCCGATCCCTGGGCCGATGGCATGGAGCGGCTCAGCTGCCCGGCCTCGCGCAAGGCGTTGCGGAACAGCGCGTAGGCCGACGAGCGCGATCCGCCCGCGGTGCCGGCGCCGGATTCGCCGAGCTCGACGAACTGGAAGCGCCGCGCGGCGGTGATCGGGTCCATGTCGGCGCCGGTGTCGATGACCGCGCCTTGCCCCGCGAAAATGCTCCGGCCAGTCGCCGGCGCGACGATCGCCCGAGTGACCCCGTCGGCGCGGTTGACCGAGATGGTCGAATTCAACGGGTTGACCGACGGCACAACATCGATCGCCGCGCTGAACGGCCCGTTGGCGCTGGTGTCGTCGGAGCCGTCGCCGCCCAGGTCGATTTCACTCAGCCCCAGGCGCGAAAAGCCGGCGACGATGCCCGGCGTGACCCACTTGCCGGTCGCGTCGATGACGATCGTGTCGGCGGGAAGCTTGAACCGCATCGCGCCGGCCGCCTGGATGCGTCCGTCGCGGATGAGCACGACACCGTCCGGAATCGGCTCCGACCCGTCGCCGAGCGCAACCGTGCCGCCGGTGATGGCGATGGTCTCGGCGGCGGCGGGGGCGGCGCCGACGAGCATCAGTGCAAGCAAGGCGCGCCGCATCATTTCGTGTCCCCTTCACCCGGCTGGCCAAGCTCGAAATCGCTCACCGGGCGCTTCTTGGGATTGTTGGCGTCGTACATTTCGGCGCCGTCGATCCACACTCGCTCGGGCCGCGAATAGAAGCTGAACGGGTTGCCGTTCCACAGCACGACGTCAGCCATCTTGCCCGCCGCAAGCGTGCCCGTGCGGTCGAGGATGCCAAGCGCCATAGCCGGATTCCGGCTGAGCCATGTCCACGCCACCGCTTCGCTCAGATTGGGAATGCCGGCGCGCTGCCCGTCGGCAAGCGCCTTGGCGGCTTCCTGGTTCAGCCGCTGGATGCCGTTGGGGTCGTCGCTGTGAACGATCGCGCACGCGCCGGCGTTGTGCACCAGTGGGATGTTCTCGTTGACCGCGTCGTAGCTTTCCATCTTGAAGCCGTACCAGTCGGACCACATCGCCGAGCAAATCCCCTCGCGCGCGAGGAGATCAGCGATCTTGTAGCTTTCGACGGCGTGGTGGAACGTCCCGACCTTATAGCCGAACTCACGCGCCATATCGATCATCAGCGCCATCTCGTCGGCGCGGTAGCAATGGTTGTGGATCTGGATCTGGCCGCCGAGCACGCCGCGCAAAGTGTCCATCGCCAGGTCGCGCTCGGGCATTTCCCCGCCGCTCCGCTCATATTTATCCCATTTGCGCTTGTAGACCTGGGCCTTGATCCACGTCGCCCGCGTCAGGGCGATATTGCCCATGCGCGTCTGCGGCATGTTGCCCTTCGACCCGTAGACGCGCTTGGGGTTCTCGCCGCACGCCATCTTCAGCCCGTAAGGCGCGCCGGGGAACTTCATCCCCTGCGCGGTCCGCGCCGGCACGTTCTTGAGCGTCACCGACCGCCCGCCGAACAGGTTCGCCGACCCTGGCAAAACTTGCAGCGCGGTCACTCCGCCATTGGCCAGCGCACGCGAGAATCCCGGGTCCTGCGGCCACACGCTATGCTCGGCCCAAACCTCGGGCCGCGCCGGCGAAGTCGCTTCATTGCCGTCCGAATGGCTGGCCACGCCGGGCGACGGGTAATTGCCCAAATGGCTGTGCACGTCGATGATTCCGGGCGTCACATATTTGCCGGTCCCGTCGATCTCGACCGCGCCCGCGGGGCTCGCCAGATCGGGCCCGCCAGTCGCGACGATGACCCCGTCGGCAAAGACGATCGTCGCATTGTCGAGCCGCTGGCCCTCGCCGTCGAACATCGTCGCGTTGCGGATCACCGTCGGCGCGCCGGCGTAGCGCTGATAGGTCGAAGGATATGGATCCTGGTTGATCAGCACCGGCGGCGCCGGTTTCGGCTTCGGAGTCAGCGCCGCGCAGCCGCTAAGCAGCGCCGCGGCGGCAACGATCGCTACCCCCAGAGCCCTCACGTGCGGGACGGACGCGGGTCGGTCTCCCGCTCGGGATGCATGCCCGCCGCGGCCGGTTCGGCAAGCTCGTCGCGCCCGGCGAGGCGGTCGTCGTCCTTGAGCGTGTCGAGATGCATCAGCCGCTTGATGAAGGGCGATACCAAAAGGACCGCGACGCCGATCCCGACCGTCCACCAGCCGATGGTGTTGTAGACCGCCAGCGTGCCTTCCTTGGTCATCTCGCCGTCATGGCCGCCGGTCGCCTCGCCGATCTTGCCAGCGACGAAATTGCCGACCGCGGTCATGTAGAACCAGGCGCCCATGATCAGCGACGCCATGAAGCTCGGCGCAAGCCGGTTCATCGCGCTGAGGCCGACCGGCGACAGGCACAGCTCGCCGGTCGTGTGCAGCAGGTAGATGAGGAACACGAACAGCACCGGGGTCATCACTTCGGCGCCGACCGAGCTGGCGCCGAGCACGAAGACCAGGAAACCCGCGCCGACTTGAAGCAAGGCGAGGCCGAACTTCGCCGGGGCCGACGGTTCCAGCCCGCGCTTGCCGAGCATCACCCACAGGCCGGCGAACAGCGGCGCCAGCAGGATGATGTAAATCGGGTTGATCGACTGGAACAGCGACGCCGGCACTCCGGCGCGGTCGACGTAGCGGTCGGTGTACAGGTTGAGCGAGCCGCCGGCCTGCTCGAACAGGCCCCAGAACACCGGGTTCAGCGCAATCAGGAAGAGGATCGCGAAAATGCGGTCGCGCGCATGGGGCTCGAGCTTGAGCGCCTGCCACACGACGTAGCCGAGGAGCAAAGCACCCGAGACCCACAGCAGTCCCTCGATGACGTCCTGATACTGGATCAGCGCCCAGATCACGGCGACCGAGGCAACGCCGATCCCGTAGAGCGTGAACTCACGCGAGCGCGACAGCGGGCCAGGCGCCTCGCCGGCGCCGCGCAGGGATTTGCGGCCGAGCACGAAGACGACCAGGCCGAGCAACATGCCGAAGCCGGCGGCGCCGAAGCCATATCCCCAGCCGTAGGTTTCGCCGAGCCAGCCGACGAGGATCGTGCCGATCGCCGCGCCGACGTTAATGCCCATGTAGAAGATGGTGTAGGCGCCGTCGCGGCGGACGTCGGTCAGCGGGTAAAGCTGGCCGACCATCACCGAGATATTGGCCTTGAGGAAGCCCGAGCCGACGATGATGAAGGCGAGCGCGGCCCAGAAGATGTTGATCGTCGGGTCATTTTGCCCGCCGGTGCCTTCGACCGCCATCAGGAAGTGGCCGCACATCAGCAATATACCGCCGAACAGCACCGCCCGGCGCTGGCCGAGGTAACGGTCGGCGAGATAACCGCCCAGCACCGGCGTGATGTACACCAGCGACAGATAGGCGCCGTAGATGAGGTTGCCCTTGCTGTCGTCGAACAGCCAGTGCTTGGTCAGGTAGAAGATCAGCAGGGCGCGCATGCCGTAGAAGGAGAAGCGCTCCCACATCTCGGCGAAGAACAGCAGGTAGAGGCCTTTTGGATGCCCAAGGAATTCGGGCTTGCGGCTGGCCGCGACCATTCCGCCGCCGGCCAGCAAGAGGACGAGAAATGCGCCGGCAATGACCGGAATGACGTTCTCAGGCGACACGGCTCTCTCCCTCTTCAGCCTGGCACACGGAATCAGCCGGGCACCCTAGCTTCGAAAACGGTCATGTGAAGCGCATTGTTGCAATCGGCCCGCTCACCTAGATGCACGGCGAGATGCTCAACGACACATCCTCGATCCTGTCGCTGCTCGAAGTCTCGCCGCTCGGCCAAGCCGCGCGAGCTGGTCGAGCCGGGCCCCAGCCCTGAGGAAATGGCGCGCATCCTGACCATTGCGGCGCGCACTCCCGATCACGGCAAGCTGTTCCCGTGGCGCTTCGTCACCGTTTCCCGCGACCAACGCGAAGCCCTGTCGCGCCTGCTTGGCGACGCGCTTTCCGAGGAGGATCCCGAAGCGCTTGCCGCCAAGACGCAGAAGGCAGCCGACTTTGCGCAATATGCAGGCGAGCTGGTGGTGCTGATCTCGGCGCCGATCGCCGGCCACAAGATTCCGCTGTGGGAGCAGGAGCTGTCGTGCGGCGCCGCCGGGATGAACCTGCTGCTTGCCGCGCATGCGCTGGGTTACACCGCAGGCTGGGTAACCGGCTGGCAGGCCTATTCGAAAAAAGTTCGCGCCGCCTTTTGCGCGCCCGGCGAGCGAATTGCGGGGTTCATTTTCATCGGCCGTCCCGCGCGCGAGCTTGAAGAGCGCCCACGCGCGCCGCTGGCAACGGTGTGGCGGCCGTGGCAACCGCCCGGATCGTAAAACACCAATCTGCAGTTGAGTTTTACGCGCAGCGCTGTATTATGACAGCATGACGCTTCGCACCCCGCATGAAAAGCCGGTCTACGTTCGCTTGCGCGAGACCATTGCCGACGCCATTCTCGCCGGCACTTATGGCGATGGCGACCCGCTGCCGTCGGTCCGCGCTCTCGCTGCGGAGGAACAGGCCAACCCGCTGACCGTGGCCAAGGCCTATCAGGGTTTTCAGGACGACGGGCTGGTCGTGGTCAAGCGCGGCGTCGGCATGTTCGTCGCGCCGGGCGCACGCGCCCGCTTGCGCGATGGCGAGCGCTCGCGCTTCCTCAAGGAAGAATGGCCGGAAATCCGCGCGCGAATGGGCCGGCTGGGCATCGAACCCGAAAGCCTGCTCGACCGCGAACGCGCCTAAGGCTTCCTGACAGGCAGCGATTGCGATAGCCGCGCCCAATGGAGACGCGGCTCCTTCCCTTCGACGATGCGGCGATCGCCGAGGCCACGCGGCTGATACTCGCCGGTCAACCGGTCGCGGTGCCGACCGAGACCGTCTACGGCCTCGCCGCCGACGCGACCAATGCCGATGCCGTAGCGCGCATTTACGCCGCCAAGGGCCGGCCGAGCTTCAATCCGCTGATCGTCCATGTTTCGAACCTCGCCGCGGCGGAGCGGATCGGCATGTTTGGTGAACAGGCGCGCGCACTCGGCCGGGAATATTGGCCGGGGCCATTGACCATTGTCGTTCCGCTTCGCCCCGACGCCGAAATCGCGTCGATCGTCACCGCCGGCCTGCCGACGATTGCGCTGCGGGTGCCCGCGCACGACGCGATCCACGCGTTGCTGCGCGCGGTCGGCCGGCCGCTCGCCGCGCCGTCGGCCAATGCCAGCGGATCGATCAGCCCGACCCGCGCCGAGCATGTCGCGGCCAGCCTCGCGGGGCGTATCCCGCTGATCATCGACGGCGGGCCGACCGAAGCCGGGCTCGAATCGACCATCGTCGCGGCGTGCGGCGGCCCGCTGCGCCTGCTTCGTCCTGGCCCGATCGAGATTGCCGCCGCCGTGTCCGCCCCTGGCAGTGAGCGAATCGAGGCGCCGGGGCAGCTCGCCAGCCATTATGCGCCGAGCAAGCCGCTGCGCCTCGCCGCCACCGACGCCGCAGCGGACGAGTTTCTGATCGGATTCGGACCGATTTCCGGCGATGTCAGCCTCAGCGCGGCCGGCAATCTGGTCGAAGCAGCCGCGCGCCTGTTCGACCTGCTGCACGTTGCCGACGGCTCGTCCAAAAAGCGCATCGCCGTCGCCCCAATCCCCGCCGACGGCCTCGGCGCGGCGATCAACGACCGCCTGGCCCGCGCCGCCGCGTCTTAAGTCTGCGCCGGCGAGGGCGCAGCGGCGAACCGTGCCGCCTCGTGCGATCCCTTCGTCGCATCCCCTTCGCTGTAGCTATGCGCCCCCGCGCCGGCGAGCTGGCCCCCCTCGACGATCAGATATTCGTCGCGGATCGGGCGCCCGGACAGGAAGCATTCGAGGATCTCGCGCGTGCCCGCGGCATAGCGCGTCTGCGCCGACAGCGACGTGCCCGAAATATGCGGGGTCATGCCGTGGTTGGGCATCGTCCGCCACGGATGGTCGCGCGGCGCCGGCTGGGGGAACCAGACGTCGCCGGCATAGCCCGCCAATTGCCCGTCCTCGAGCGCCCGCGCGACCGCGTCTCGATCGACGATTTTGCCCCGCGCCGTGTTGACCAGATAGGCGCCCCGCTTCATCCGTCCGAGCATCGCCGCGTCGAATAGATTTTCGGTCTCCGGGTGAAGCGGGCAGTTGATCGTGACGACGTCGCAATGCGGCACCATCTCCGCCGCCGAGGCGTGCCAGGTCAGCCCGAGCTTGCGCTCGATCTCTTCCGGCAAGCGGTGGCGGTCGGTGTAATGGAGGTGGACGTCGAACGGCTTCAAGCGCCGCAGCACCGCGCTTCCGATACGCCCCGCGGCGACCGTGCCGACGTGCATTCCCTCGACGTCGTAGGAGCGCGCCGCGCAATCGGCGATGTCCCACCCCCCGGCGCGCACGACGGCGTGCGACGGCAAATAATTGCGGACCAGCCCGAGGATCATCATCACCACATGCTCGGCGACGCTGATCGAGTTGCAGTAAGTGACTTCGGCGACGGTGATGCCCTTGTCGATCGCGGCGGCGAGGTCGACATGGTCGGAGCCGATGCCGGCGGTGATCGCGAGCTTGAGCTTCTCCGCCTTGGCGATCCGCTCGGCGGTCAGATAGGCCGGCCAGAACGGCTGGGAAATGACCACGTCGGCATCCACCAGCTCGCGCTCGAATTCGCAATCGGGACCGTCCTTGTCCGAAGTGACGACCAATTGATGGCCCTGCGCTTCCAGAAAGCCGCGCAGGCCGAGCTCGCCCGAAACGCTGCCGAGCAATGCGCCGGGTTGGAAGTCGATCGCGCTTGGGCTCGGCAGGGTCTGGCCGTCGGGATAGCGCGCGATTTCCGGCAAATCGTCGCGCGGGTAGCTCGACGGATAGCCGCCGGCGGGGTCGTCGTAGAGCACGCATAATATCTTGGCCATCGAAGCCGCTCCTTCCACTCTTGCGTCGAAGGAACGCCTGCCCGGCGGGCGAGTCAACCGCCGGACGTCAGCCGACGGCGTTGGCACTCTTGACCCGGTTCTGGAAGCTCTTGCGCAATTTCTGCAGCTTGGGCGGGATGATCGCCAGGCAATAGGGATTGCGCTGGCCCTCCCCGGCCCAATAATCCTGGTGATTGTCCTCCGCCGGATACCAGTCGCGCATGGGCTCGACAGTGGTCACGATGCGGCCGCCCTGCTCCTGGTTGGCGCGTGCGATCGCCGCCGCCGCCTGCGCGCGCTGCTCATCGTCGAGCGGGAAGATCGCCGAGCGATATTGCGTGCCGACGTCATTGCCCTGGCGGTTCAGCTGGGTCGGGTCGTGGGTCGCGAAAAAGATGTTGAGCAAGTCGCTATAGCTGATCTGCTCAGGATCGAAGGTGATGCGGATGGCCTCGGCGTGCCCGGTGTCGCCGCCGCACACCTGCTTGTAGGTCGGGTTGACGGTCTCACCGCCGGTGTAGCCGCTTTCGACCGACTTCACCCCGACGACGTCGAGGAACACAGCCTCCGTGCACCAGAAGCATCCACCGGCGAATATTGCGACTTGATCGGCCATGTCCGTCTCCTTTGAGCCGGAGATAGGAATGCCCGATGACCATTGCGAGGACAGTCCCCCGCAATGCGGGTCAGCGCGGTTGGTAGCTGGCCTTGAGGCTCGCGAGCTCGAGGCGCTTGCCGACCCATTCGGCGAGCTCGTCGAAGCGCAGCGGCTTGTCGAACACGATCCCGGCGCGGCGGTCGTGATACCAGCGCACTTCGCCCTTCACCGGGCGAAGGCTCTCGACCACCACGATGACCTTCTTGCCGACGCAATAATCGTCGATCGGCTCGACCTTCATTCCGGCCAGCGAAATGTCGTGGATGTCGACATTATAGTAGAGCTTGCCGACGCGAATGGACGCCTTGCACGCGATTTCGAGCCGCGGCGGGCGCGAGCGGAAGCCGTGGCGCGGCTTGCGCCCCGCGAGCAGCTCACCGAGGTCGATGTCCTGGTCGAACTTGAGGCCGACATGGTCGTCGCGGATCCACACCACCGACGCGGGGATGCTCTCCGACGAGAATTCGATCTCGAGCTTCTCTCCAACAGCGGGGACCGGATTGACGACGGCCATCAGGCCGCCGGCCGACAAATTCTTGACCTTGATCAACTGCTCGCCGGACGCGCTTTGAAGCTTGGCGACCTGAAGCATGGCGGGAACGCGGTCGTCGATGCGGCGCTCTTGCGGCCGCGGAACGCCCGTGGACAGTGAAACAAGGGTCGATTCGAATGGCGATTCGCCGCTCGCCGGCGATGGCGCGGCCGCTTTTCTGCGGATCAGCGATGCAAACATCGGTTTCGCCTCTATTTCCGGACACGCTTCAAAATGGGACTGTATGGACTATAGGGTTAAAAGAGCGTTTCACCGCTTGGCCCCGGAACAGTTAAGCGCAGGCCTTTCCTGGTAATAAGGAGCGGGAATGCCGCAATTACGGTTGCTCCTGATCGATGACGAGCCGGTGCTCGGCGAATTCCTTGCGAGCGCCGCGCGCGAGTGCGGCTTTGAACCGACCGTCACCGGAGACGACCAGGAGTTTCGCAACAGCTTCGTCGCCGAGCGGCCTCACGTGGTGGTGCTCGACCTCGGGATGCCGGGCATGGACGGGGTCGAGCTGCTTCGCTTTCTCGCCGAGCAGGATTATCGCGCGCCGGTGCTGATCGTCAGCGGGTTCGACCGGCGCGTCCTCGAATCCGCATTCCGGCTCGGCCAGGCGCTCGGACTGAGCATGGCAGGGCCGCTCTCCAAGCCGATCCGGCTCGAGGCGCTGGAGGAAATGCTGACCGAGCTGAAATCCAATCTGGTGCAATGAGCGCGCGCAAGCCCGCTCTCGTCGCCGGCCTGCAGACGGCGCTTCGCGATCAAAAGTTGCACATGCTCTTCCAGCCCAAGCTGTCGCTAAGCGACGGTGAGGTAACTCGCGTCGAGGCGCTGGTGCGCTGGGACGATCCCGAGTTCGGCACTGTCGAGCCGTCGCTGTTCGTGCCCCTGGCCGAGGCGCACGGCCTGATCGACGACCTTACCCTGTGGGGACTGCGGACGATCGTGCGCCAGTGGGTCGAATGGTCGGACAAGGGCGTCGATACCGCGATTGCGCTCAATATTTCGGCGCTGAGCCTGCAGAACCTCGATTTTCCCGACCTGGTCGAGCGCATGTGCCGCGCGCTCGACATGCCGACCGATCGCCTGGTGCTCGAGCTGACCGAGGGTGCGACCCAGCCGCTGATTAAGCTGATGGACACGCTGACCCGCTTCCGTATCAAGGGGATCGGCCTCGCCATCGACGATTTCGGCACCGGCTACTCGTCGCTGATGCAGCTGCGCCAATTGCCGTTCACGGAGGTCAAGATCGACCGCGCGTTCGTCGCCGACGCCATCGATTTCGAACGACTGCCGCCTGATCGTCAAGACGATCATCGACCTCGCCCACGGGCTCGGCCTGACTGCCACGGCGGAGGGTGTCGAGACGGTCGATCAGCTGCATCTGGTGCGCGATCTCGGTTGCGACCTGGTCCAGGGCTATCTCATCGCAGCCCCGATGCCTCCGGCGGCCTTCCCCCAGTGGCAAGCAAGCTTCGCGCCCCGCTGGCTGCAGCTCAACGGCGCCGCCAGCCCGCTACGGAGCAATGTCGAAGCGGACGCCTTGAGCGAGCGGCAAATCTGAGCCGTAATTGATGGTGTTGGTCTGGCGCCGCATATAGGCGCGCCACGCATCCGATCCGCTTTCGCGCCCGCCGCCGGTTTCCTTTTCGCCGCCGAACGCGCCGCCGATTTCCGCGCCCGAAGGCCCGATGTTGACGTTGGCGATCCCGCAGTCCGATCCGGCTGCCGAGAGGAAGCGCTCGGCCTCGCGCAGATCGTTGGTGAAGATCGACGACGACAGGCCCTGCGTAACGCCATTGTTGAGCGCGAGCGCTTCATCGAATGCGTCGTAGCGCACCGCATAGAGGATCGGCGCGAAAGTCTCCTCGAGCATCGTCCCCGCCTGCGCGTCGACTTCGACCAGCGCCGGACGGACATAATGGCCGCCCGCGACGGCCTCGACGCGCTCGATGCGGCCGCCGATCACCCGCTCCATCGCCTCGCCGGCCGCGCCGTCGATCAGCGGCCCGATCAGCGTCGCCGGGTCGCGCGGATCGCCGACTTTCACGCTCGCGAACAGCTCGCGAACGCGCGCGATCAGCGGCTCGGCGACGTCTTGATGGACGATCAGCCGGCGCAATGTCGTGCAGCGCTGCCCCGCGGTTCCGGCCGCCGAAAACAGGATCGCCCGGGCGGCGAGTTCGAGGTCGGCGCTCGGGCAGACGATCATCGCGTTATTCCCGCCGAGCTCGAGCAGCGAGCGACCAAAGCGGGCGGCGACGCGCGGCCCCACCGCGCGGCCCATCGCGGTCGAGCCCGTAGCCGAGACCAGCGCGATGCGCGGATCGTCGACCAGCGGCTCGCCCACTTCGCGGCCGCCCTGGACAAGCTGCACGACGCCTGCCGGCGCATCGCCGAAACGCTTGAGCGCCCGGGCCATCACGACCATCACCGCCGCGGCCGTCAGCGGCGTCTTTTCGCTCGGCTTCCACACCACCGGGTCGCCGCACACTAAAGCCAGCGCCGCATTCCATGCCCACACCGCGACCGGAAAGTTGAAAGCGCTGATTACCAGCACCGGCCCCAACGGGTGCCATTGCTCGATCATCCGGTGGTCGGGGCGCTCGCTGGCGATGGTCAGGCCGTAGAGCTGGCGCGACAGGCCCACGGCGAAGTCGCAGATGTCGATCATCTCCTGCACTTCGCCCATGCTTTCGGAGAAGATCTTGCCCGCTTCGAGCGTCACCAGCCGCGCCAGCGGCTCCTTGGCCGCGCGCAACTCCTCCCCGAGCAACCGCACGAGCTCGCCGCGGCGCGGCGCCGGGACATTGCGCCACTCGACGAATGCAGCGGCCGCGGCGGCGCAGGCGGCGGCCGGATCGCCCTCGACAACGCGTCCGATCTCGCTCCCGTCGATCGGCGAGCGGCTGACCAAATCGCCCTCCCCGCCGATGCCAAACTCATGCAGCAGTGCCGCGGCTTCTTGTGCCGGACTCATGCGTAGAGCGCCTTCGCCCGCGCCATTGCCGCGACGCCGCCGTCGATCGTCTCGTCCTTCTTGCCGAAGCACAGCCGCACCAACTGCCGCTCCGTCGGCGCTTCCGCGAACGCGGACAAGGCGACCACGGCGACACCCGCTTCGGCCACCGCGCGCTGGGCGAACGCTTCGTCCCCGACGGCAATGCCCGACGCCTCGAGATCGACGTTGAGGAAGTAAGTCGCGGCCGCGTTGAGCACGACAAAGCCGGCATCGCGCAGCCCGGCCGTCATCCGGTCCCGCGCTCTTGCAAAGCGCGCTTGCATCGGGGCGATCCATGCGTCGCCTTCATTGAGTCCGAACGCCACTGCCGCCTGGAGGTTGGGAGCGGTGCAGAATGTCAGAAACTGGTGCGCGCGCGCCACTGTCCCGGCGAGCTCGGGCGGCGCGACCATCCAGCCGACCTTCCACCCGGTCAGCGAGAAAATCTTGCCCGCCGATCCGATCTTGATCGTCCGCTCGGCCATTCCGGGAAGCGACGCCAGCGGCACGAACCGCTGCCCGCCGACCAGCACATGCTCCCACACTTCGTCGCTGATCACGATCAAATCGTGCAAGCGTGCCGCTTCGGCGACGATTTCGAGCTCGGCGGCATCGAACAACCGCGCCGCCGGATTGTGCGGATTATTGAAGATGATCGCCCGCGTTTTCGGGCCAATCGTTGCGCCGAGCGCCTCGGCGTCGATGCGCCATTCGGGCGGCTGCAAGGCAATCTCGCGCGGGATCCCGCCGCCACGGCGGATCATCGGCGCATAACTGTCGTAAGCCGGAGTGAAGAGGATCACTTCGTCGCCCGGCTCGATCGCGGCGAGGATCGCGGCCCCGAGCGCTTCCGTCGCGCCGCTGGTCACGCACACCTGGGCCGCGTCGATCTCGATTCCCTGGTGACGCCGGTAATGGTCGGCGATCGCCTGGCGCAGAGCGGGCAGCCCGCGCGACGGCGCATATTGGTTGGAGCCTTCCTTGAGCGCGGTCGCCGCGGCGTCGAGAATCTCCTCGGGCCAGCCGAAATCGGGGAAGCCCTGGCCAAGGTTGATCGCCTGATGCTCGGCGGCGAGGCTCGACATGCGCTCGAAGACGCTGGTCTGCATTTGCTCGTAAAGCGGGTTCATGCGCCAGCGCATAGCGCGACCCTGCCTTGCGCGCGACCCGCGCCGCCAACGCCGCATAGCGCGACGCGTCAGCCGGCGCGAGCGGCGCAACCAACGCCGCTCCCAGGCATTTGCCCGGTAACAATTTTCCCCGAAAGGCTCCTCATGTCCGAACAGCGCAAAGCCGTCCTCCACCGCATGGTCCTGCCCGATCACGAATGCCCCTATGGCCTCCGCGCCAAGCGAATGCTGGATGAAGCCGGCTTCGAGGTCGAGGAGCATATCCTCGGCTCGCGCGAGGAGGTCGAGGCGTTCAAGGACGAGCATGGCCTGTCGACCACCCCGCTGATTTTCGTCGACGGCGAGAAAGTCGGCGGCGCCAGCGACCTCGAGCGCTATCTCGCCGAGGAGCCCGCGAGCTGAACTTTACGCCTGCTTATCGCGCCAGTCGCTACTGGGCCCTGCTTCCCGAAGCGACGATCACCGGCCAGCCGTTCTCCCAGCGAACGCGGTCGATCAGCATCACGCGGCGCGTGTTGACGTCGTCGGTCGGCTTGGTTCGCGGTTTGCGCACGTCGACCGCGTGATAGACGATCCAGTCGCGCCCGGCCCGGTCGGTGACGAACCCGTTATGGCCCGGCGCAAACCAGATGTCCGTGCTTCTCCAGGATGATGCTGTGCGGCTTGCCCGTCGCCTGTTCGAGCGTCTCGAACGGCCCCGTCGCACTCCTCGACCGAGCGACCATCACCGCATAATTGGCTTTGGGCCCGCAGCAATTGTCGCCCGAATAGAACATGTAATAATAGCCGCCGCGGCGGACCACCCAGGCGCCTTCGACCAGCACCGGAAGAGCGTCCTTGACCCGGTTGGGCCAGACGAGGTCGGTGGCGCTGCTTCCGGGTGCGAACGACAAGCGGTCGGGGCCAAGCTCCTGAACCTTGATCGGCTTGAACCCCGATCCCCAGTACAGCAGCCGTTTGCCCGTCGCCGGGTCGTCATAGGCCATCGGGTCGATGTTGACGAAGCCTTCGCCGCACAGCAGCGGCTTGCCGACATCGACGAACGGGCCGGCCGGGGAGCTGGCCGTCGCGACCGCGAGGCACAGGCCGCGGTCCTTGTCGGTGCCATCGGGCTTGGCCGAATAATACAGGATGTAACGCGCGCCATCGCGGGTTACGTGCGGCGCCCAGAAGTCCTGCGTCGTTGACGCCCAGGCGGGCTTGGCCGGAAGCGCATCGCCGAGATGCTGCCAGGTGACGAGATCGGCTGACCGCGCGACCTGGATGTTGATCATCTTGCCGCCGCGCTCGGTCTGGGTCGCGTAAGCATAATAGAATCCATCGGGCGCGCGGATCAGCGCCGGATCGGGGAAGTCGCCGTCGAGGACCGGGTTCGCATAGGCCGTCTCGGGCGCGGCGCCCGCACGCATTGTCGCGCAACCGGCGCAGGCCAGCGATGCCAAACCAAGGATCAGCTTCAAGACACGCACAAGCTGTCCATAGGTCGAAGTCGGCCGCGGCGGAAGCGTGCTTGGCTGTCCCGGCAGACGTGCTAGTTTGCCCTCGCGAAACCCGGAGTTGGAGGCGCCTGTGCAAATGCGCGTATTATCGAAGCTGGTTGCGGTCGCGGCGGCGGGGTTGTTGTGCACCGCGGCGGACAGCCCGACGCCCAACGCATTCGTCCCCGTGCTCAAGGAGAATTTTCCCGACGCCTTCGTGCTTCTGCACGGGTCGCGGTTCATCGCTTATGCGACCAACGAAGGCCGCAACGTACCGGTCGCGGTGTCGACCGACCTCGTCAACTGGACCTTCCCGGCCGACGCCGCCGGCAAGCCGCTCGATGCGATGCCGACGCTTGGCGCATGGGCCAAGGAAGGTTTCACCTGGGCGCCCGAAGTGTTCAGGATCGGCGGCAAATATTTGCTTTACTACACCGCCAGCGACCGCCGCCGCGAAATGCAATGCGTCGGCCTCGCGGTTGCAACTGACCCGCTCGGCCCGTTCGTCGACACGCGGCCCGAACCATTGGTATGCCAGACCGAGCTTGGCGGAACGATCGACGCCAACGTGCTGACCGACACCGACGGCAAACATTATCTCTATTACAAGAACGACGGGAACCGGGTTCGCAAATATAGCGCGATCTGGGGACAGCCGCTTTCGCCCGATGGCATGAGCGTGGTCGGCCAGCCGACGCAGCTGATCCGCGACGACAAGCCATGGGAACAAAGCCTGGTCGAGGCGCCGACGATGCTGCGCACGCCGGGCGGCTATCAATTGTTTTTCTCCGCCGCTTATTTCGGCTGGAACGACAATCAGCGGATCTCGCCTTACGGCATGGGCTACGCAAATTGCGCGGGACCGCTCGGCCCGTGCAAGAAGTCGCCCGACAATCCCATTCTCAACAGCTATTCCGACCGCACCGCCGGATGCCTTAGCGGCCCCGGCCACCAGAGCATTTTCCAGGTCGGCGCGCGCACATTCATGAGCTTCCACGCGTGGGCCGCGACCAGCGGCTGCCGCAAGGCGGACGACACGCGCTACCTCTACATCGCTCCGATATTCTGGAAGGACGGCAAGCCGCAGATCGCGCCGAGCCTGCGCCCGTTGAAATGAGCCGGCGCGCGTGAAAGCGGTGCTGGCGGCGGCCGCTGCGATGCTGCTCGGCGCACCGGCTGCATCGCAGGACCAGCCGGACCTGTTCCTCTACCAGCCGGATGAGCAGACGCGCTGGATAAGCCCTGAAAACCCGACCGGCGCCAAGGGAGCCGGCGCGCGCGAGAACAAGGGCGCTAAGGGCCACGCGTTCGACACCATCCCGGTTGGCGCATCCCATGTCCTTGCCGAAATTCGCGGCGCGGGGACCATCGACCGCATCTGGATGACCATCGAGGACCGCTCGCCCGAAGCGCTGCGCGGCCTTCGCCTCGACATTTACTGGGACGGCGCCGCGACGCCGGCGGTGTCCGCCCCGCTCGGCGATTTCTTCCTCCACGGCGCGGGCGAAATGCTGCCGATGGAGACCGCTTTGTTCGCCAGCCCGGAAGGACGCTCGTTCGTGTCCTACGTGCCGATGCCGTTCCGCAAAAGCGCGCGAATGGTGGTCACCAACGAATCCCCGAAGCAGGTCAATCTCATCTTCTTCGACGTCAATTACCGGGCGCTGCCGAGGCAGCCGCGCGACGCACTTTACTTTCACGCGTGGTGGCACCGCGACCGGGCGACGAAGCTCGGCGAGGATTTCCGGCTGCTTCCGCGCATTTCCGGCAAGGGCCGTTTCATCGGCGCCAGCGTCACCGTGCTTACCAATCCGGTTTACGAGAAAACCTGGTGGGGCGAAGGCGAGGTCAAGATCGCGCTCGACGGCGACCGAAGGGATGCGCCCACGCTCGTCGGCACCGGCGCCGAGGATTATATCGGCACCGCCTGGGGCCAGGGCGCCTACATCAACCGCTTCCAGGGCGCGCCGATCGCGACCTGGGACGGCGAAGGCCGCTGGACATTCTACCGCTTCCACATCCCCGACCCGGTCTGGTTTCACCGCAACATCGAAGTGTCGCTCCAGCAGATCGGCGGCGCGCGCAAGGCGATCGTCCAGGGGCTTCTGGCCAAGAATGCGCCGATGATTCCGGTGACTATCGATCCCGGCTCGCGCAACAATTTCCAGAAGCTGCTCGAAAGCGGCAAAAGCCTCGCCGACCCCGCCCTGCCCGATGGCCACACCAATTATTACCGCAGCGACGACGTCGCGGCGGTGGCCTATTTCTACCTCGACCGGCCGGAGCGCGCCTTGCCGCCGATCGCGCCTGGCGCCGAGCGCATGACGGCGCTCAGGAAACCGCCCGAGAAGAAGTGATCAGCGCGCGCCGGCCGGCGCCACCGGGGCTGCCGCGCAGGCCTGGGCGATGAAGTCGGCGTGCGACGGCATATGCTCCGCCATCCGGCGATAGCTGAGGTGCATCTTGTCGATCGTCTCCGCGCTCGTCGCCCGATCAATCGTCATCACCGAAGGGTCCTGCTCCTCGGGAACGATCCCCTGCCCGAGCAGAACCGCGACCCAGCTCGGCGGCCCGAACAGCTCCTGCCCGTCGCGGAACAGGCGCCCCTTGGAGCGCCATAGCTCGATCTTCGAGGCGAGTGTGTCGGGCACATCCATCGTCCGGCAATAATTCCAGAATTCGGAATCGTCGCGCCGCGTCGCTTTGTAATGGAGGATGATGAAGTCGCGCACATCCTCGAACACGTTCTGAATCTGCCGATTATATTCGTCGCGCTCAGCGGGGTTGAAGCGACGGTCGGGGAACAGGGCGAGGAGCTTTTGAATCCCGCTCTGGACGAGGTGGATGCTGGTCGACTCCAGCGGCTCGATGAACCCCGTTGAAAGGCCGAGCGAGACGACATTTGCATTCCACGCGAGCTTGCGCCTGCCGGCGGTGAACGCCAGGTGCCGCGGCGGCGCCAGCACTTCACCTTCGAGGTTGGCGAGCAACAAGGCTTCGGCGTCGTCGCGCTCGAGATGCGCGCTCGAATAGACCAGGCCGTTGCCCATCCGGTGCTGCAGCGGGATGCGCCATTGCCAGCCCGCCGACCGCGCGGTGGAGCGCGTGAACGGGTCGGGCGGACCGGGCAGTGCGCAGGGCACGGCAGCCGCCCGGTCGCACGGCAGCCACCGGCTCCAATCCTCATAACCGGTGCCCAGCGCATCCTCGATCAGCAGGCCGCGGAATCCGGAGCAGTCGATGAACAGCTCCCCATCGACGATTGTGCCGTCGGCCAGGGTGACGCTTTCCACGTGACCGCTTTCGCCATTTTGCGCGACATCGACGATCTTGCCTTCGACCCGCTTCACGCCTCGGCCTTCGGAGATCCCCCGCAAGAAGCGCGCATAGAGCCCGGCATCGAAGTGGAATGCATAGACCAGCTGCGACAGCGGCAGGCGCGCGTCGGGCCCCGGTCTTGCGAACCGCCCGAGCTCCGCCGCCATCGCGCTCATCGACCATTCGCGAATGTCGGGAAGCGCGCGCTGCTTCGCTTCGCGCAGGTAGAAATGGTGGAACTGGATGCCGTTGAAGTCTGCCCCGTGCGACCCGAACGGGTGGAAATAGCGTTCTCCGACCGCGCCCCAGTCGACGAACTCGATACCCAGCTTGAACGTGCCCTGGGTCGCGGCGACGAACTCGTCCTCCTTCACGCCGATCATCGCGTTGAAGGTCAGGAGCGGCGGTATCGTCGCTTCGCCGACCCCGACCGTGCCGATTTCGTCGGACTCGATAAGCACGATCTCGAGTGAGCCGGGGGGGAGCCAGGCGGATATTGCTGCGGCGGCCATCCAGCCGGCCGTTCCCCCGCCGACGATGACAATCTTGCGGATAGCATGGTCGTTCATGGGGCCATCCTGCACGCGGCCGCGGTTCAGGCAAGCGTCGAGGCCGAGACACTAGGCCCCGGCCTTGGCGCTCCTGACAATTGCGCTAGCCGCGTTCGCCGGATTCCACTGGCGGCGGGGGCGGCGGCGGTGGCGGTGGCGCCACTTCCACCGGCGGTGGCGGCGGCGGCAACATCGGCGCCGGAGCCAACGGCACAGCAGCGGCTACCGGAGCATCGCCGCCGAAGCGGAAGCGGACGCCGAGCGACAGGATGCGCTCGTTGTAGCGTCCGCGGAACGCGGTCGCAGCGACGTTGCCGTTCTCGTCGAACCGAGCGCCCGACGGATCGATCCGCACGAGATCGGTTTTCTGCGGCCTGGACAGGATGTTCGTCCAGTCGCCGAAGACCGTATAGCGGTCGAAGAAGGTGTAACTGGCGGACAGGTCAAGCCGGCCCGGCTCGCGAACCCTCTGGCGCAGTACATAGGGCAAGTCACCGCTGGAGAAGTCGGCGCGCTCCGACCAGTCGGCCCAATAGGGGCTGCGCTTGTTGTAGGCGAGGCGAACCGACGCCGGTCCACGTTCGAACATGCCGATCACATTGTACGACCATTTGGATACGAACAGCAGCGGCCGCGTGATCTCATCGTCCGGATCGTTGGTGAGGGCTCCAGGAATGGGAACCCCTGCCGGCGTCGTCCTCAGCACGGGGCGCGGGTATTTTGCGTTGGCATCGACGTGCGTGACGTTTGCCTGGATGCCGAACCAACGCATCCACTCGGGTGTCCCGCCGAAGTCGAAGAAGGTGTTTACCTGAGCTTCGAAACCGCGGACCGACCCCTTGCCGGAATTGATCGGCGCGGAGACCCGGACCGGGAATCCGCCCGGGGTAATCGCTGGCAAATTGAAAGCAGAAGGCGTGACGAACCCTTCCAACTGGTGGTTGAAAGCGGCGACCGAGGCGAAACCGGTGCGGGAGAAATAATATTCCAGGCTGGCGTCGTAATTGTTCGACTTCAGATCGCTCAAATTAGGGTTGCCGCCACTCGCGCCGACTTCGCAGTTGACAAGCGCCGGGTTGCAATCAGGTGAAGGCGGCTGGCCGATATTCAGCGACGGCCTAAGGTCCTGAAATTGAGGCCTCGTTCGCGTCTTCGTGGCGGCCAGCCTCAGGTGCAGCTCGGGCGTGAACTGAATCCGAGTGTTTATGTTCGGCAGCCAATAGGTATCCTTTTTCCTGGCCGATACCTCCTCAAGCGTCGTCACCGGTCCTGCTGCGACCCGTTGAGTCCCGCGGACCCGCCGGTTGTAGTGAACGCCGCGCAAACCGATCTGACCGTCCACGGGCATTCCGCCAATATCGAATGCCCAATTGGCCTGCAGGTAACCGGCAAGGCTCTTCTCGTTGGCCGTGAAACCCGCCGTAGGATCATATTCAGGACCGCCCAGTGGCATGCCCGTAAATGCGCGCAGCTCCTCAAGATTGTCGCGAATGCTCGAATAGGTCGGCGCCAACCAGGTTAACGGATGCGGCTTGTTGTTTGCGCCGCGAAACCCGGGGCGGAACAGCTGATAGTCAAGCGGCACTCCGCTGAACGGCGTGCCGAAAACGTCCGGAGTGCCCGGCAAACGGCAGGGGTCGCGGCTGTAGCAGCTGCCATAAACGCGGCTGGCGTCACGATCGACGTAGCGCACGCCCCACTGCAGTTTGGGAAGAAAGGTGTTGCCGAGCTGATATTCGAAGTCGAGCCGGCCCTGCCAATCCTGGCCTTTGGCCTTCTGCCTTTCTTCGAACAGGCCGCGGAATGCATAATTGGCGGGATTGCTCGGATCGAAACCGACGAGCTCGAAATTCGGAATTTCGCCCGGCGCGCCGATATCGAAATTGACCGTTTGACCGCAGTTGAACGGCTCGCCCGGGCCTGGGCACAGCACATAATCGACGCTCTCGGTTGAGCCAGTAAACGTGCTGTCGGTGCGCGCAATGTCACCAGTGATCCGCAATGGCCCACGATCCATCCGGCCGCCCACCGCAAACTGGTAGGTGTTGGTCTTGTTGTAGGTGCCGCCCTGCCAGCCCTCGCCGCGGCGAGGATTGAACACCGTGCCGCTCTCGATCAGGTTGGTGCCGTCCTGGAATTCAAGATTGGTGTAGGTCTGGCCGCCCCAGATCGGCTGCTCGAAATGACGGTCCTGGATCTCGTGGCGGAAGCCTTGCCACAGGCCCTCAGCGTAGAATTCAAGATCGGGATTGGGCCGCCACTGGACCGCGCCGTTCAGTGATGGGCGGATGCGGGTGGCTTCATTATATTCGATGCGCGGCCAATCCGGGAGGCGGCCGCCGTCGGGGCCGGGCGCGATGAAATACGCATTCTCGATTATTGAATCGAGATAGTGAAGCTTGGTGTAGGAGAAATTGAGCAGCGCGCCGATTTCTCCGTCACCGGCACGCCAGCGGTTGGTGACCAGGATGTTGCCGTTGGGCGTGTTGACGCCCGACTGGCGCGGGACGAGCACCCAGGCCGAACCGTTGACCTCGAAGCCCTTGAAGTCGAACGGCCGCCGCGAACGGACGTTGATCAGGCCCGCAATGCCCGGCTCGATCAGATTCGCGGTTGAGGTCTTGAACGCCTCCAACGCAGCGATCGCGCCCGAAGGGAAATCCTGCAGCGCGACCGAGCGCGTTTCGGCGGTGAAGATTTCGCGGCTATTGTAGGTGGTCGTGTAAAAACTGCGGTCGAGGCCGCGCAGCAGCACACGGTCGGCCTCGCCGCGCTCGCGTGTCACCTGAATACCGGGAATGCGTGCCGCGGTGTCCGACACCGCGATGTCCGGAAGCTTGCCGATGTCGGCGGCAACGATCGCATCGACGATTTGGTCGCTGTTGCGCTTGACGTTGCGCGCGGACTGAAGCGCGCGCCGCTGGCCGGTGACGACGATTACGGTTTCGTCGGCGGCGGCTTCCGTGGCCGGGCTTTGCGGCGCGTCGGCGTTTGTCGAAGGGTCCGCTGGACTTTGCTGTGCGGTCGCGTTGGGATCGGGGGGCGAGGCCTGGTCCTGCGCAGCTGCTGGCGCGGCCAAGGCGGCAATCGCCGCGAGCGCGCTTGTCGACCAGAGCAGAGATGAAACTCGCCGCATATTATATGCCCCCTCAGACAGCATTCCGCTCCGGAAAAATCCGGACCAGCGGCATTTGTATGACGCCCATCTGCAAACTTACAAGTCGCAATGAAGCAACACTGACCTAGTTTAACCAGCGAGTTATTCGACCTGCGCCAGGGTCGTGTTGACCCGGCGCTCGGCGTCGGCGAGCGCCTGCTCGACGCTCTTCTGCCCGATGAAGGCCGCGGCAGCTTCCTCGCCGACCAATCCCTCGATCGCATTTTGCCGCCGCACATGGCTCGGCAGCGGCCGTCCGATCGACGCCAGCGGCGAGATGTCCGAGCGATGCGGAAGCGCCTTGAAGCGCGGGTCCTCGAGCACGCTTTTGAACGCCGGCAGATGGCCCGACCGCGCCCAGTGAAAATTGTTCGCCGCCATGAATTTGAAGAAGCGCGCGATCGCGTCCTTTTGCGCCGGCGTGCGGTCGCGCGTCGGAACTACCCAGGAATGGCCGCTGACGAATTCGACATGTTCGCCCCACAGCCGCGGATAGGGAAATACCGCATAGCTTTTGTACAGCGGCCGCCCCGGCGTTTGCGCTTCCTGCTCGAAGCTGCCGATCATCCATGTGCCGGTCGGGTAGATGCCGCCCTCCCCGCTCATGAACGCGGCGATCGCCGCCGGCGTGTCCATGTTCAATGTGCCGAGACGCTCGGCATTTATGCGGCGGAAAAAGTGCGCGACCTTTCGCCCCACGGGCGTGTTCAATTTGATGTGTCGCGCGTCCGGGAACAGCACTGCGCCGTGCGCCATCATGTAGGTGTAAAGATTGCGCGCCGCATAAGCGGTATCGCCGACATTGCTCTGGATCAGATAGGGCTTGCCGGTGCGCTGCTGGAATTGGCGCGCCTGGGCGATCAGCTCGTCGGCGGAGGTCGGCAGTACGGGCTTGCCGCCGCGCATCAGACCGGCCTTGGCGAACAATGCGGTGTTGACGTGGAACAGCCCGCCATGCGTGTCCCACGGCAGCCCGTAAACATGATTGCCGATCGTCACAGCCGCGCGGCTTGCGTCCGTGAAAGATGCGGGATTGATCCCCGCTTTCGCCAGATATCCGTCGACCGGCTCGAGCAGGCGCTTCGATGCATAATCGCTGATCATGCCGGTGTGCATCGTGACCAGGTCCGGCGGGTCGCGCGCCGCAACCTGCGCGCTCAGTTGCGGATAGCCCGGCCAGGCGATGACGTTGACGTCGACTTTCACGTCTGGATTTTCGGCGTTGAAGCGGTTGACCAAAGTGGTGATGATTCCGCACTCGCCCTCGGCCTTGGCGATGTCGATGCTGCGTCCGTAATCGGCGCCGCATTCGCCGAAAAAGCGCTGCAGATAGATATGCGTCTTTCCGTCGTCTTTGGCGCAGCTGCCGAGCATAACCAGAGCGGCGATCGCGGCAAGCGCGCGCTTGATCATACGGCGGTCCCGGCCATCGCCCGGACGATCTGTTTCTGGAAGATGATGTAGACCATGAAAATCGGGATCGACGCGAACACCGCCTGGGCCATCAGGAACCCTAATCCGCTGGTTTGCGCATAATTCATTTGCGCCGCGGCAAGCCCGACGGTCAGCGTGTACATGTCGCTGCGCGTCGCCGAAATCAGCGGCCACCAATAATCGTTCCAGGTGCCGAGGAATGTGAACACCGCAAGCGTTGATTGCGCCGGCACCGTCAGCGGCATGATCACCTTCCAGAATATGGTCCAGCGCGATGCGCCGTCGAGCATCGCGGCCTCGTCGAGCTCCTTCGGGATGCCGCGCATGTATGTGGTCATGAAGAACACGCCGAAGGGCGCCACCAACCCGGGCATGATCAGGCCCGGATAGGTGTTGTGCAGGCGAAGCCAGGCGAACAATTGATGCTGCGGCAGGATGATCGCCTGGCTCGGTACCGCAAGGCCGAGCAGCACGACGACGAACAATGTCTTGCGCAGCGGAAAGTCGAGCCGCGCAAAGGCGTAGCCGGCAAGGCTGGCGAGGACGAGCACTCCGGCGGTCGTGGCAAGCGACACGATGGCGCTGTTGAGCAGCCAGCGAAGCGTCAGATTATTGCCGAGGATCGCGCCGTAATTGTCGAGCGTATAGGGCCCGCTGAACGCCGCGCCGCTGTTGCCGACAAGGTCGGCATTGGCCTTCAACGACAGCAGCAACGTCCACATCAGCGGCGCCAGCATGATCAGCGCGCCGACGATCAGCCCGGCCCAGCCGAGCGGAGTCAGCCGGCCGCGTTGGAGGCTAGCGGACACCTTCTTGCGCCCCCGTTTGCCGGCCCGTGAACCAATATTGAGTGAGCGTCAGCGCAAGGATGACGATGAACAGGGTTTCGGCGGCGGCGCTGGCATAGCCGAGCTCCCACCGGCCGAACGCGGTCTCGAACAGGAACAGAACCGCCGTGCGCGACGCGCCGCCGGGACCGCCGCCGGTCATCAATTGCGCCTGGCCGAAAATCTGCACTTGGGCCGCGGTTTGCAGCATCACCACCAGCACCACGGTCCGCCGGAGCGCCGGCAAAGTGATTTTCCAGAAGGTCGTCCAGCGGCTCGAATTGTCGAGCGCGGCGGCCTCGTACATGTCGCCTGGAATTTGCTGCAGGCCGGCGAGGAACAGCAGCATCGGGAAGCCGACGGACCACCAGATCGTCGTGATGGCGATGGCCGGCAGCACCAGATCTTCGTCGCTGAGGAACGGCAAAGGCGTCCAGCCGAACGACTGCGAGATCTCCCCGAGCAGCCCGGCGTCAGGCGCCAGCACGAAGCGCCAGATCAAGGTGACGATGGTTACCGACAGCACCGCCGAGGAAAAGAAGATACCGCGAAACACCGCCGCTCCCTTGGTCGCGCGGTTGAGCGCAATCGCCAGCAGCAGCGCGATGATCGTCAGCGGCGGGACGATCATCAGCGTGACCAGGAACGTGTTGCCCATCGACGTCGCGAACACCGGGTCCTGCGCCAGCCGGATGTAATTGCCGAGGCCGACGAACTTCCCGTCGCCGAACAGATCGACCTGGTTGAGACTAAGCCACATCCCGCGCAGCAGCGGGAACACCATGATCAAGGCGTACAGCGACAGGAACGGCGCGACGAACAGCAGCCCCCGCCAGTCCCGCCCGGCCCTGGTCATGCTTCGCGCCGGTGATAGCCGGTGCCATCGGCGGCGAACAAATAAGCCGCGGCGCCGTCGATCTTGAGCGGCACCTGCTCGCCGACCTTGACCCCGCTATCGCCGTCGTCCTCGCCGGTAACCTCCTGGCCGTCGCTGAGGCGCGCGTAGATCAGGGTGCGCTCGCCCAGCCGCTCGACCAGCTCGACCTCGGCCTTGCCCGCCCCGCGGCCACCGACGCGCACCGCTTCAGGCCTCAGGCCCACGCGCAATTGCGGGTCCTTGGGCAACGACTTCCGCGGCACCCTGGTCTGGATTGCCGACCCGTCGCCGAGCTTGACCTTGGCGAACTCGCCGTCGCCGTCGACCAGCGTCGCGGGCAGCAGGGTCATCGACGGCGAACCGACGAACTGGGCGACGAAAATGTTCGCCGGGCGCGAATAGATTTCCATCGGCGGGCCGACCTGCTGGATGCGGCGGTCGTTCATAACGACGATGCGGTCGGCGAGCGTCATCGCCTCGGCCTGGTCGTGGGTGACCATGATCAGCGGTGCATCGACCTTCTGCTTGAGCTGGGCGAGCTCGACCCGCGTCCGCAGGCGCAGCGCGGCGTCGAGGTTCGACATCGGCTCGTCGAGCAGGAACAGGCTCGGCTGCTTGACGATTGCGCGGCCGATCGCGACCCGCTGGCGCTGACCGCCCGACATTTGCGCGGGCCGCCGATCGAGCAAGGGCTCGATTTCCAGCACCCTCGTCGCATCGGCGATGCGCTTTGCGATCTCATCTTCGGCGACGCCGGCATTGCGCAGCCCGAACGCCATATTGTCGCGCACGCTCATGTGCGGATAGAGCGCGTAATGCTGGAAAACCATCGCCACATCGCGCTTGCCCGGCGGCAGCTGATCGATCCGCCGGCCCTGTAGCCAAACCTCCCCGGCGTCTGCCGAATCCAGGCCCGCGATAATCCGCAAAAGGGTTGATTTGCCCGAGCCCGAGGGGCCCAGAAAGGCGATGAATTCGCGCTCTTCGACCGACAGGCTGATGTCGTCCAGAACTGGGGTCGCGCCGAACGCTTTGCTTATGCCGTTCAGTTCCAGCCTGGCCACGCCACTAGTCCCCTTTGGCGCTATTCTTACAGCAACATTTGCATGCCGCAACGCACCGCTTTGGAACCGCGGCGCGTCAATCCTCGCCGCGCGCCTTGCGCCGCTCGTCCACCGCCTGCTTGATGAACGCATCCATGATCTCGCTCGGCACCGCGTTCGACGGGCGCCCGTTGATCGCTCGCACCAGCGCCGGGTCGAGCTTGTGCTCGCGGGCGGCGGTGACCAGCCCGTTGGTCTCCTGCTCGGTGTCCGTCAGCTGGGTGTAGCAAAACCCCGCGAGCGCGCTCGAATCGAGCAAGGCGTCGACAAGCTCGCCATATTTTTCCAGCAGCGCATCGGCGTCGCCGAACTGGCCATAGCCGAACCATTCCTCGTCATCGCCTGGGTTCATGGTCAGGCCGCCGAACTCGCTGATCACGATCGGCTCCTCGCCGAGCACCCGATTTTCGGTGGTCAGGGGATGGTGATGCGGCCGGACTTCGCGGAAGGTGCGCGCCACGGCCTCGCGGTCGGCGTAGCGCTCGCGCAGCATGTCGCCGGTCGGCGCGTAATCGTGGACGCCGAAAATGTCGCCGACCGCATGCTGCCAGCCGTCGTTGCCGATGACCGGGCGCGTCGGATCGACCGACTTGGTCAGATAATAAAGCGCGCGCACGAAATCGCGCTGCTGGACCGATCGGTCGAGGTCGGGGACGCCCCAGCTTTCGTTGATCGGCACCCAGGTGACGATGCACGGGTGATTGTAATCGCGGCGCACCGCGTCGAGCCACTCGCGGGTCAGCATTTCCGCCGCGCGGTCGGTATAGATATAGGCGTTGGCGGCCTCCGCCCACACCAGCACGCCGAGCCTGTCGCACCAGTAAAGGAAGCGCGGATCCTCGATCTTCTGATGGATGCGGAGGCCATTGAACCCGAGTTCCTTGACCAGCTCGACCTCGCGCCGGAAGGCGTCGTCGTCCGGCGCGCTCAGAAGCGAGTCCGGCCAGTAATTCTGGGCCAGAACCAGGCGCAGGAAAATCGGGATGCCGTTGAGAATGAACTTGCCGCCCTGCATCTCGATGCGGCGAAGCCCGAAATAGCTCTCGACACAGTCGCGGACCTCGCCGTCCTCATCAACCAGCTCGATTGCGGCGTCGATCAGATTGGGATGCTCGGGCGACCACAACAGCTGCCGCCGGCGGGTCGTCGCCTTGTTGATGTTGAGGTGCAGCTGGCGGCGCAGCTCGTCACCGTCCATCATGCAGCTGTCGTCGATCAGCGTCCGCGCCGGCTTGTCGCCGACCAGCCGTACCCGGACCCGCCAGCCCTCCGGCGCCGGCCGGTTGAGCCGAATGATAAGCTGCACGCCGAGGCTGTCGACGTCGGGCGTCCAGCGCAGCTCGCAGATTTCGACGCGTGGCGTCGGCTCGAGCCACACCGGCTGCCAGATGCCGGTCGTGCGATGGTACCAGATGTAGCCCGGCCGCTCGCGCCAATATTGCTTGCCGCGCGGCTGCTGAAGGTCGTCGGCGCGATCCTCCGCGCGAACCACGATGACTTGCGGCCCGCTTGGGTTGAGCAGTGGCGCGATGTCCGCGCTGAACGGCGTGTGGCCGCCTTCATGCTCGACCGCGAGCCGGCCATTGACCCAAACCGATGCCTGATAGTCGACCGCGCCGAAGTGGAGCTTCAGCCCCTCTCCCGCGAAGCCTTCCTCGAGAGTGAACTCGCGCCGATACCAGACAACCGGGTGAAATCCCGTCTCGTTGATGCCCGACGCTTTGCTCTCCGGCGGGAACGGGACGACGATCTCGCGGTCGAACACATCGTCGCGGTCGAACCAGCGCTCGGTCAGCCCGCAGTCGTCCTCATCGAACGCGAAGCCCCAGGTCCCGCCCAGGTCGAGCCACTTGGCGCGCCGGAGCTGCGGGCAAGGATGCGTCTCGGCGGACGAAAACGGCTTCAGAACTTCATGTTTCATAAGGGGTAGAGGCTCTTGCTTTGCGAGTTTGCGGGGCAATCGAAGCGACGGTGCCGACGAGGGTGATTCGCGAATCCGAGGCGCCCTAGGCTTCACTGTTCGCAGCGGCAAGCAAACATGAGGCTATGAGGGCAGATCAGCCCCATTCAACGCCGTCGATCACCAAATTGGCCTCCTCTGCGGGTCGGCACTCGGTCTCATAGCGCGCGAATGCCGGCTCGTAGCGACGGCTGTAGATTTCCGACGCCGCGCGGCTTCCGCCAAGCGCGGTTGCGTCGCGCTCCACGCCCCGGCGGCGGGCTTCGCTCGCGGACACATTCAGGAAAATCGTGAAATCCCATGCCGCTCGGAGTTCGGGGCGCTGCAGGAAAGTGCCGTCGACGATAACAACGGCGTCTTTGTCGGCCAGCTGGACGTCCGGTGCGACCGCCCGGTCGCGCGCAAGGTCGAAGACGGTCGTGGCGAATATCCGGTTGCCGCCCGGCCCAAGCGGCTCCAGCAAATTGCCGCGGAAGGCCGCAAGGTCGCGGACATCCTCATAATAACCGTCCGGCGAAAGCCGGCCCTGGCGATGCCGCACCGACCTCGGATGGTGAAAGCCGTCGATGGAAGCGCGGATGATCTGCCTTCCGGAATGTCCGAGCGTCGCCCCGAGCGCATCCGCGAACGTCGTTTTCCCCGAAGCCGTGCGGCCATCGACAGCCACTCTGCATGGATGGGGCAACGCTAGCTGAAGAATGGCTTTCGCGGCGGCATCGAGAGAGGAGGCCGGGCGGTGAGCATCCATGCCCAATCCTTGGGCCAAGTGCCGAGCGTCCGCAATCGCCCCGCGCATAGCTGGTTTCGAACAAAGCTGGCTGGGGCGGCAGGATTCGAACCTGCGAATGCCGGCATCAAAAGCCGGTGCCTTACCACTTGGCGACGCCCCAGCAGGCGGCCGCATATGCGGGCGGAGCGGCGCTTATACCGGCGCTCGGGCGCAATAAAAGGGTACATGGTTGTTCCCGCTTGAACCCGCGCCGAACCGGCCCGACATAGCCTCCATGACCGAGCCCGCGATCCGCGATTTCCACGCCCATCTTTATTACGACCCCGAGGACGTCGACCGCGCCCGCGCCGTCGCCGCCGCGGCGGTGGAGCGCTTTCCCGAGCTCGCTGTCGGCGATTTCCACGTGGCGCCCATCGGCCCCCATCCGCGCGGCAGCTGCCAGCTGACTGTCCCCACCGCTTTGTTCGGCGACGTCGCACAATGGCTCGCGCTCAACCGCGCCGGTTTGACCGTTTTCGCTCACGCCAGCACCGGCGACGATCGCGCCGACCACTCGCAACATGTCATCTGGTTCGGGCCGAGCGAGCCTATCGACCTCAGCCTGTTCGACTAGGCTGCGGCTCTCCGTGGGTTCGGAACTCGGCGTTGGCCGGGCGACCGCACACCAGATCGTCGTAATCCTGCTCCATCAGCCGGGTCAGCTCCCCGACCTCGAACTTCCACGGTCCGATCGCCTGCACCGGGGTCACTTCGGCTGCGGTGCCGGTGAGGAAACATTGTTCGAACCGCTCAAGCTCCTCGGGCCAGATCGCGCGCTCGACTACCTCGATCCCGCGCCGCCGCGCCAGGTCCATGACCGTCCGCCGGGTGATCCCGTCGAGGAAGCAATCGGGGGTCGGCGTGTGCAGCTTGCCGTCGGCGACGAAAAAGATGTTGGCTCCGGTCGCCTCGGCCACTTGCCCGCGCCAGTCGAGCATCAAGGCGTCATGATAGCCGCGGTCCTCGGCGTGCTGCTTGGACAAGGTGCAGATCATGTACAGACCCGCCGCCTTGCTTTCGGTCGGCGCGGTGTAGGGCGCCGGGCGGCGCCACGGCGCGATGTCGAGGCGAATCCCGTCGCGCGCGATCTCGGGAGGGAAATATTTGCCCCAATGCCAGCAGGCGATGGCCAAATGCGGGCGCGTGTTGCCCGGCGCGACACCCATCGATTCCGACCCGCGCCAGGCGACCGGGCGCATATAAGCGTCGCGCATGTTATTGGCTTCGAGCACCGCGATGGACGCGGCGTCGATCTCGGCGACGCTCCACGGCAGCTCGAAACCGAGCAGGGCCGCGCTCCGCCGAAGCCGCTCGCTATGTTCGCTGAGCTTGAAGATGGTCCCGTTGTACGCGCGCTGCCCCTCGAACACGGACGACGCGTAATGCAGCGCGTGGGTCAGCACATGGACGCGCGCGTCGCGCCAGTCGACCAGCTCGCCGTCGAGCCAGATAACGCCGTCGCGATCGTCGTAACTGCCCGTATGCTCTACCATCCGCGGCGACTAGGACAGCTCGGCGGAAGCGGCAAGCGAGCCGCTTTTTGCCTCCTCGGCAAGTTCCTCTCCGCGCCTCGCGGCAGCGGCAATGGTGACCGCAATCAGCTCGTCAAGCACGCCCTCCCGGTCGAGCACCGCAAGCCCAGCTTCGGTAGTCCCGTTAGGGCTTGCCACGCGCCGCGCGATCTCGGCCATCTCGTGCTTGGTTGAAGCGCCGAGCCAAGCCGTTCCGAGCACCGTTTCCAGCGCCACGATCCCGGCCATCTCGCTGCTCAGCCCGCGCTTCTCGCCGGCTTTCGCCAGCGCGGCGATAAACCGCGCGACATAGGCCGGCCCGGCCCCGGCGACCGATCCGATCGCCGCAAGTTTGGCTTCGTCGGTGACCCACGGCGCGAAACCCAAAGGCTGGAATAGCTCGGCGACTTGCTGGCGAAGCGCGTCCTTTTCGTCGGGGCTGTACAGCGCGATGACGCCGCGGCGGATGGCGACGGCCAGGTTCGGCATTGCGCGCACAACGGCCGCCACTCCGGGGAAGCGCGCGCGAAGGCTCGCCGCCTCGACGCCGGCAAGCATCGAGATGACGACCGTCTTGGCGGTCAGCAATGGCCGCATCCGCAGTGCCACCTCGTCCAGTTGTTGCGGCTTCATAGCCAGGATGACGATTTTCGGCGCGGGGCCGGCGTCGGCGGCGGCGGCGACGGTGCGGACGCCCTCGACCGCGCGGCCGCTCGCCCGGATGACAGTCAGCCCGCCGAGGTCGAACCCCGCCCCGCGCCAGCCATCGACGATCGCTCCGCCCATGTTGCCGCACCCGACCATCCACGTCGGGGAGGGAATGCGGGGGAGCTCAGTCATGCCTCGCCACCACCCCTATGCTTCGCCATGGGTGTCGATGAGCGCCGCGCTGATCGCTTCGACCGGCGACTTTCCGCCCCACAGGACAAACTGGAACACCGGGTAGAAGCGCTCGCACTCCTCGACCGCGGCCTCGATGATCGCTTCTGCCTGGTCGAGCGTGAGGCCGTCGTCTTCGCGCGCGTCGAGGATGGTCGAATGGCGGAACACCACCAGTCCCGAGCCCGACCACATTTCGAAATGGCCGAGCCACAATTGCTCGTTGATCAGGCTCAGCGCCTCGTGGATCGCGGAGCGTTTTTCGAGCGCGACCTTGATGTCGGGGAAGGCGAGGAACTGGAGCACCTGGTCCTCGGGCCGCCACACCGCGCGAAGCTCATATTGCGCCCAGCTGCCAGTCGCGGACGCGACGATTTCGCCTTCGCCGGTACGTTCGCACGCCCAGGCGCGGGCCTCGAAATATTGCTCGAGGACCTCGATCGGCGCGCCGTCGTCCCGGTCCTCCTGGACCTCTTCCTCGCTAACGGCCTTAGGCTCCGGCACTGGGCTTCGGCCTTGGCGGTCGCTTGGTTGCGGCGGGACTTGCGGGAGCGCGGGCGGCGATCTTGCCTTCGAGCGCGGCAATGCGCGCCTTCAGGGCTTCATTCTCGTCGCGCGCCGCGGCGGCCATCGCTTTCACCGCCTCGAACTCGTCGCGGCCGACGAAATCCTCGCCGGCGACCCAGGCGCGCATTTTCTCGCGCGCCGAGGCTTCCGCCTCGCGGCCGGCCCCCGCCATGGTCCCGGCGAAACCGTTCACCATCTTCACAAAGTCGTCGAACATCCGGTTCTCGGACTGCATTACTGTTCTCCTGTCAGCCGAGCAGCGCGGTTCCGGCGCCCGGATTGAGATCTTGGATCGCGGAATTGAGCATCGCCGCGAACACCAGCCACGCCAGATAGGGAATGAGGAGCATTCCCGCCACCCTCCGCATCCGCCAGAATTTGCCCGCCGCAATGCCCGCCAGCACAGCCATCAGCATGATCACATATTTGGCCAGCACGATGTCATGGCCCGCGAAAAACAGCGGCGACCAGGCGAAATTGAGCGCCAGCTGGGCGAAAAAGAAGGTCAAAGCGCTGGTTCGTGCAGGCGACGCCGGCTCGGCCAGGATCATCGCCAGCGCGAATCCAAGCAGCACGTAAAGGATGGGCCAGACGATCCCGAACAGGAAGCCCGGCGGCATGAAGACCGGCTTCTCCAGCGCCGCGAACCAATCGTTCTCATAGCCCGAGCCCGACAGCCAGCCGCTCGCCGACCCGGCCAGCACGATCGCCGGCACCGTCATCAGCGCGATCCTGCTCCAGCTCCGCTGCTCGCTTACCTCAGTCATTCTTCACCGCTCCAAGCAAGAATTCGACATTGCCTTCGGGCCCGGTGATCGGGCTCTGCGTGACCCCCAACACGCTCCACCCGCGCGATTCAACCCACGCCTTGGCCTCGTCGCACACGCGCTCATGGACCGCGGCGTCGCGCACCACCCCGCCCTTGCCGACCTCGGCGCGTCCGGCCTCGAACTGCGGCTTGACCAGCGCGACCAGCTTCGCGCCCGGCCGCGGCAAGCTCGAGCGGGGCCTCGAGCACCTTGGCCAGCCCGATGAAGCTCGCGTCGCACACAATGATATCCACGACCTCGGGAATGACCGCCGCGCGTCAGCCCGCGCGCATTGGTCTGCTCGTGGACGACGACCCGCGGGTCCTGCCGCATCTTCCACGCCAGCTGGTTAGTGCCCGACATCCACCGCATAGACCTTGGCCGCGCCGCGGCTGAGCAGCACGTCGGTGAACCCGCCGGTCGAGCTGCCGACGTCGAGCGCAACTGCCCCCGCCACGTCGATCCCGAAATGCGTCAGCCCATGATCGAGCTTGACCCCGCCGCGCGACACCCACGGATGGTCCTTGCCCCGCACCTCGAGCGCCGCGTCGTCGGTCAGCAGATCGCCCGCCTTGGCAATCTTGCGCTCACCCGAAAACACCGCCCCCGCCATGATCAAAGCCTGCGCCCGCGTCCGGCTCTCGGCGAGCCCGCGGGACACCAGCAACTGGTCGGCACGGATTTTGATTACGCCCTTACCTCTTCCACCCCGGCGCTGTTCACGCGCAGGGCTTTCAGCACCGTCTCGACGATGTGCGGGGCGTTCAAGCGCGCGTCGTCATATTGCTTCTCGGGCTTGTCATGCTCCTGGAAGCGGTCGGGCAGGCGCATGGTGCGCAGCTTGAGGCCGCCGTCGATCAGCCCTTCGTCGCTGGCCAGCGTCAGCACATGCGCGCCGAGCCCGCCGATCGACGCATCCTCGATCGTTACCGCGACCTCGTGCGTGGTCAGCAACTTGCGGATCAGCGCCTCGTCGAGCGGCTTGGCGAAGCGCAAATCGGCGATCGTCGTCGACAGCCCCCGCGCCTCGAGCTCGTCGGCGGCTTTCTCGGCCTCGGCCAGCCGCGTGCCCAGCGACAGGATGGCGACCGTCTTGCCCTCGCGGACGATGCGCCCCTTGCCGATCTCGAGCCTGCGCGGCTGGGCGGGCAATCTCAAGCCCGCGTCCCTCGCCGCGCGGATAGCGCACCGCGATCGGGCCGCTGTCGTGCATCGGCCATGGTGTGGACCATGTGCGTCAGCTCGACCTCGTCGGCCGGCGGCCATAACCGTGAAATTGGGCAGTGTGCACAGATAAGCGAGGTCGAAGCTGCCGGCATGGGTCGCGCCGTCGGCACCGACCAGCCCCGCCCGGTCCATCGCGAAGCGCACCGGCAAATTCTGGATCGCGACGTCGTGGACGACCTGGTCGTAGGCGCGCTGGAGGAAGGTCGAGTAAATCGCGCAGAACGGCTTGTAGCCCTGCGCGGCCAGTCCCGCCGCGAAGGTCACCGCATGCTGCTCGGCGATGCCGACGTCGAACGTCCGCGTCGGGGAACTGCTTGGCCACCTTGTCGAGCCCGGTGCCGCGACGGCATCGCCGCGGTGATCGCGACCACCTTCTCGTCGCGCGCCATCTCCGCTGCCAGCGCATCGGCGAACACCGAAGTGTAGCTCGGCGGGCCGCCGCCCGCGCCCTTGTCCTGCTTGCCCGAGACGACGTCGAACTTGACCACGCCATGATATTTGTCGGCGGCGTCCTCGGCCGGGCCATAGCCCTTGCCCTTCTGGGTGACGACATGGACCAGCATCGGACCGATGTCCGCATCGCGCACATTTTCGAGCACTTCGACCAGCGCGTTGACGTCATGCCCGTCGACCGGCCCGACATAATAAAAGCCGAGTTCGTCGAACAAGGTGCCGCCGGTGAACAGCCCGCGCGCATATTCCTCGACGCGCCGCGCGGTGCGGTGGAGCGGCTCGGGCATCGCCCGGGCGAGCTTCTGCGCCAGTTCGCGCGGCGCCAGATATTTGCCCGAGCTGACCAGCCGCGCGAGCGATATTGCGTAAGCGATCCCACCGGCGGCGCGATCGACATGTCATTGTCGTTGAGGATGACGATCAGCCGGTTGCCCGCGGCCTCGGCATTGTTCATCGCCTCATAGGCCATGCCCGCGCTCATCGCGCCGTCGCCGATCACCGCGATCGCGCGGCCCGGCGAGTCCGACAATTTGTTGGCGATGGCGAAGCCCAGCGACGCCGAGATGGAGGTCGAGCTGTGCGCCGCCCCGAACGGGTCATATTCGCTCTCGACGCGGCGGGTGAAGCCGCTGAGGCCGCCGCCCTGGCGCAGAGTGCGGATGCGGTCGCGGCGCCCGGTAACGATCTTGTGCGGATAGGCCTGGTGGCCGACGTCCCAGACCAGCTTGTCGCGCGGCGTGTCGAACACATAATGGATGGCGACGGTCAGCTCGACCACGCCGAGCCCCGCGCCGAGATGCCCGCCGGTCACCGACACCGCCGAAATCACTTCCTGGCGCAGCTCGTCGGCAAGCTGCGCAAGCTGCGCCTTGCCCAGCGCGCGCAGGTCGGCGGGCGAGGCAAACAGTGTCGAGAAGCGGGGTGATCGGGCGGTCACTCATGCGCGGCCCCATAGCCCGAGCCGCGCCGGAAAGTCGAACATTTGCATCAGCGATCATGCAGGCTCATGACACCGCGCCATTGCATGAGCAATGTGAGATTTCGCGAAAGGTCCGACTCGGCGAACTGGGCCTAGGCACAAGATGTCGCGGTGGCTCACGGAATGCCGATCACGTCCGGACGCGCCGCGCGCCTTATTCGTCGCAATCGCCGCAGGTGCCGCGCACTTCGATCATCGGCCGCGTACCCGTGAAGCCCGCGCTTTTCGCCGCGTCGCGAACCCCGCCCGACAGCTTGTCGTCGTCGAGGTGGACGGTCTGTCCGCAATTGTCGCAAATCAGGAAGATGCAGTCGTGCAGGCAATCGGGATGGGCGTTGGCGACATAGGCGTTGGCGCTTTCGACTCGCCGCGCGAGGTTCGAGCGCCACGAACAAATCGAGGATGCGATAAACGCTGTTGGCGGCCACGCGCCGGCCTTGCGAGGCGGACACCGCTTCGGCGATGTCATAAGCCGACGCCGGTTGCTCGAAGCCGGCAAGCGCTTCGAACACGGCCTCGCGCATTCCGGTCCATTGCTCGCCTTGCCCGGTCAGCCGCTCGCGCGCCGCCTGCTTGAGCGATTCGCCTTCATGGAGCTGATGGTCGTGAGAGGGCATCGGTGGGTTCGCTTCGTAATCGCCGCCCGCCCGCGGGGCAAGCGAGGGCGGTTTTAGTCGGCGGCCATTGCGTTGAGGCGGTGGCCCATCGCGAGGATCAGGACGCCGACGACCGTGATCGCCAATTCCGAGCCGTCGTGGGGCAGGCTGAGCGCGCCGGCCATGACGCCGAGCCCGAGCGCGCCAATCGCCGATGGCAACATGAAGCCATGCTCGACGACGCCCTTGCCGAGCGCGACGCTGCCGAGGATCATCGCCAACACCAGCCCGATTTCGTGGATGATTGGCGCGCCGAGCATTCCGCTGGCGGCCGACAGCAGCCCGATCACCACCGCGCTCGCCAGGCAATGCACCAGGCACAGGCCGGAAAGGCCGATCGCCAGCCGATCGAGACGCGGAATCGAGAGGGACAGATGAGACATCTCGGAGCCGATATAAACGCGGCCCCGCAAAGTTACAACATATCATCGCGCCGATTTGAACCCTTGCCGCAGCTAGCGAGCGAGCGGCATAGGCGGCCGCGACATGGAGACCGTCCTGCCCTCGGACCTCGGCGCGCGCGAGCAGCGCTCTCGCCCCGCCGCCATCGCCAACTGGCTGTTCGCCGTCGCCGCGCTGGTATTCGCGATGGTCGTCGTCGGCGGGCATCACCCGGCTGACCGAAAGCGGCCTCTCGATCACCGAATGGAGACCGGTTAGCGGCGCGGTCCCGCCGCTCAACGCAGCCGACTGGGACGAGGCGTTCGCGCTGTACAAGGCGACGCCCGAATATCAGCAAATCAACGGCCCGGCGGGAATGGACCTCGCGCGTTCAAGCGCATCTATTTCTGGGAATGGCTCCACCGGCTGCTCGGCCGCGTCATCGGCCTCGCCTTCGCGCTGCCGCTGGCCTGGTTCGCCATCAAGCGCGCAATCCCGCGCGGCTATGGCTGGAAGCTCGCCGGCCTGTTGCTCCTTGGCGGCGCGCAGGGCGTGCTCGGCTGGTACATGGTCATGTCGGGTCTCGCCCAGCGCACCGACGTCAGCCATTTCCGCCTGTCGGCCCATCTGCTGCTCGCGCTGGCGATCATCGCCGCGCTGGTCTGGGTCGCGCTCGATCTTCGCCGCCTTGCCGCGACCGGCGAGGACCGTCCCGCACGCCTGACGAAGTTGGCCGCGACCGCGCTCGCAATCCTGTTCGTGCAATTGCTCTACGGCGCGTGGGTCGCGGGGCTCGACGCCGGCCAGGTCGCGAAATCCTGGCCCGACATGAACGGGCAGCTATTCCCAGACGGCGTCAACTGGTCGCGCGGCGTCCGGCTCACGCGCTCGCCAACGACCCCTATCTGATCCATTTCGTCCATCGCTGGTGGGCGTGGGTCACGGTCGCCGCTCTGATCGTCTTCGCCCGCCGCATCCGCCCGCTCGACCGGCGCGCGTCGATCGCGATCCACTCGACCTTCGGGCTGCAGATCCTGCTCGGCATTTTCACCGTGCTGACCGGAGTCGCGATCTGGCTCGCCGCGCTCCACCAGGCGGTCGGTGCGCTGCTGGTCGCGGCAATGGCGTGGGGCGCGCACGTCCACGGCAGCCGGCCGCGCGGGCACGCGCCATGAGCGCCATCACCGTCTATGCGGTCTTCGCCGATGCTGCGGAGGCCGAGCGGATCGGCGAAACCTTGATCGCCGAGCGGCTCGCGGCATGCATCAACATCCTCGGGCCAGTGCGCTCGATATACCGCTGGCAGGGCGAGGTCATGCGCGCCGATGAAGTCGCGGCGATCCTCAAGACCAGCCAAGCCGGCGCCGATGCCCTGATCGCGCGGATCGTGGAGCTTCACAGTTACGACGTGCCGTGCGCCGTCGCCTGGCCGATCGGCAGCATCCACGGCCCGTTCGCCGCTTGGGTCGAGGACAATTCAGGCGGGAACCTCTCCTAAGCCGTTCAAACGACTGATTTTTGTTTGAGAAAATTCGCCATCCGCTTAATCCAGGTGAATCCACTTCGCGAAATTCCATGATAGCTTCCCTATCGGGACGCGGGGGTTCAGACGTGAAGAGTTACCGCCTGTATCGGATCGATGGCGCCGGCCGCATCAACGCGGCGGAATGGATCGAGGCGGCGAACGATCGCTCGGCGAGCGAGCAGGCCGCAGAATTGTGCATCGACGGCGGCACGGCCGAGCTGTGGGCTCGCGACCGCCTCGTTGCGCGCCTCGATTCGCCTCGCCGCGCGGGTTAACCGGCGCCAAATATTCAGCGCTGGGCTTTGCCCTTTTTCGGACGATAGGGGACTTCGTCGAGCTTTGTCTGGAGCTCGGCCAGGCGCGCATCGTCTTCGGACTCGCCGGAGCTGGTCGCATAGCGTTGCTCGAGCGCCATTTCCTCGGGCGTCATTTCACGGAAGTAGGTGATGGTCAGGCGTTTGCCGAAAACGTCGTCGCCGCGGATCTTTAGCTCGGCGCCGCATTCGGCGGGCAGATTGTCGCGGATCGTCTCCAAATAACGGATAAGCGTATCGAGCGAGGTGAACTCGCTGATGTCGATATAATCCTTGACCCGCCGTGGCACGCTGGCTCGCTCCAATCGCGGCGGTGATAGCCACAGCCCCGTGGAACAGCCAACCCCCGTCTGCCGCGAAACCGCGTCGGCTTGCCCCGAAGCAGTCTCCATTCGTCCCTCGGGTAACATTTTACCCGTCGCCAAACCCGCGCTTTTGCTTGACTTATTTGCGGTTGATCGCGAAAGGGCGGCGGACGGCGGCAGTTTCATCTGCCGCTTTTCGCATTTTCACGACACGCATCCAGCAAAGAGGTCTGAGCCCCATGAAGGCGCTGATGAAGACGACCAAGTCGGTCAAGCCGGCACGACGTCGTCAAGAAATGGCATCTGATCGACGCCGAGGGGCTGGTCGTCGGCCGCCTCGCGACCATCGTCGCCAACATCCTGCGCGGCAAGCACAAGCCGAGCTACACCCCGCACGTCGATTGCGGCGACCATGTCGTCATCATCAACGCCGACAAGGTGCGCTTCACCGGCCGCAAGCTCGAGCAGAAAGTCTATTACAAGCACACCGGCTATCCCGGCGGCTTGAAGGAAGTCGCCGCCGGCAAGATTCTCGAGGGCCGTTTCCCCGAGCGAATGCTCGAAAAGGCGATCGAGCGCATGATCCCGCGCGGCCCGCTCGGCCGCGACCAGATGCGCGCGCTGCATCTCTATAACGGCACCGAGCATCCGCACGGCGGCCAGGACCCGCAGCCGCTCGACGTCGGCGCGATGAACCGCAAGAACAAGGTGGGCGCATAATGGCCGACAAGAAGTCCCTCTCCGATCTCGCCGAGCTGACCAACACGCCGGTCGAGACTCCGCCGCCCGCTCCGGCTCCCGAAGCCGCCGAGGCCGGCGCCGACGACACTCCCGCCGCCGCCCCCGCCGCCCGCAGCCGATGCCGCTGCGCGAGCAGAGTCATCGACAAGCATGGCCGCGCTTATGCGACCGGCCGCCGCAAGGATGCCGTCGCGCGCGTCTGGCTCAAGCCGGGCTCGGGCAAGATCGTCGTCAACGGCCGCGAGCAGGAAGTCTATTTCGCCCGCCCGACGCTGCGCCTGGTGATCAACCAGCCGTTCGACGTCGTCCGACCGCCGCGACCAGTATGACGTCGTCGCCACGGTCAAGGGCGGCGGGCTTTCGGGCCAGGCCGGCGCGGTCAAGCACGGCATCGCCCAGGCGCTGACCCGCTACGAGCCGACGCTTCGCGCGGTCGTCAAATCGGCCGGCTTCCTGACCCGCGACCCGCGCGCCGTCGAGCGCAAGAAGTACGGCCGCGCCAAGGCCCGCAAGTCGCTTCCAGTTCAGCAAGCGATAAGCGAGTACAGCGCAGCCGGCGCGAAGCGTCGCCGAAGCAGTACGAAGACTTATCGCTGCCGGCCGGCCTGCGCCGAAAGGCGACAGGACCGACGTCACGGGATTTACTCCCGTGACGGCCAAGCGCGCAGATCAGGGCGCTCCGGAGGCTTCCGGGGCGCCCTTTTCACATCTAGGCTCCGGCCATGCCCCGCGCCTTTACCAGAGCCGTCAGCCCGAGGCTCGCCGAGTGCGAGCTGACCCATCTCGACCGCGTCCCAATCGACCCGGCGCGGGCGGCCGCGCAGCACTCGGCCTACGAGCAAGCGCTCGCCGAAGCCGGCTTTGAGATCATCCGCCTGCCCGAACTTCCCAACCACCCCGACGGCGTGTTCGTCGAGGACACTGCCCTGCTGCTCGGCGAGCATGCCGTGGTAACCCGCCCGGGCGCAGCGAGCCGCCTGAGCGAGACCAGCTCGACCGCCGATGGCCTCGCGCCACATTTCACCATCCACCGCATCGAAACCGGCTTCGTCGATGGCGGCGACGTCCTGCGCATCGGCCGCCGGATCTACGTCGGACTGTCGACGCGCACCGACCAAGCCGGGATCGACGCCCTCGCCGCCATCGCCGGCCCGCTCGGCTTCGACGTCCGCCGCGCCGAGCTTCGCGACTGCCTCCACCTCAAGAGCGGCGTTACACTCGCGGGCACCAACATCCTGCTCTTCAACCCACAGGCCATAGACCCCGCCCAGTTCGAGGACGTCGATCCGCTCGCCGTCGACCAGTCCGAGTCCACCGCTGCGAATTGCGTCAACCTCGGCAAGCGCGTGATCCTCCCCGCCGGCAACCCGCGCACCGCCGCTGCCCTGCGTGAGCGCGACCTGACCGTGGTCGAGGTCGATGTGTCCGAGCTCCAGAAAGCCGAAGCGGGCGTCACCTGCATGAGCCTGATCGACGACCGGGCATAACCGCTGCTGTTTGACTCGGTCACTGCCCGGAACCATCCTTACCGCTCCGGCCGGCAACCCGAGAGGTTCCAGTGAACAGCGACTGGTACGCTCAAGCCATTGCGGTCGGCACGGCGATCGCCTGCGGACTGCTGATCGGGATCGAGCGCGGCTTCAACCTGCGTCGTGTGGCCGAGGGCACGCGCGTCGCGGGTGTCCGGACTTTCACATTGATGGGCCTTCTCGCTGGCATCGCCGGGATGGTCGGCAGCCTCGGCCAGGAGTTCGCGGCGGGCGGCCTGATTGCCGGCGCGGCGGCGATCCTGACCATCGGCTACAGGCACCGTCCGGACATTGAAAAGCGCCCCGACGCGACGACCCCGATCGCCGCCGTCACCGCGCTCGGGCTCGGCTTCCTCGCCGGCTTCGGCCACCCGGCTCTGGCGATCGTCGGAGCGACGCTGGTCACCCTCATCCTTGCGCTCAAGGATGAGTTGCATGGCCTGATCGGCAAGCTCGAAGACGACGACGTCAAGGCGCTCGCTCGCTTTGCCGTGATCGCCGGCGCCATCCTCCCGTTCCTGCCCAACGGCGCCTACGGTCCATATGGCGCCTGGAACCCACAGAAACTGTGGCTGGTCGTCGTGCTGGTCACCGGTTTCTCGTTCCTCGGCTATGTCGCCAACCGCATCTTCGGCGCGCGCCACGGCACCATCGCGACTGCCGTGATCGGCGGCCTCTACAGTTCCACGGCAGTCACTCAGTCCCTCGCGCAGCGCCTCGGTGCCGGTCAGGGAGGCGGCGCCGAGCCGGCCGGAATCGCGCTCGCCAGCGCGGTCATGTACGTGCGGGTGATCGTGCTGGTGGCGATTCTGGCGACGCGGCTGCTTGTGCCGTTCGCCCTGATTGTCGCGCCGGCGCTTATCGTTGGCGTTGCCGCCGGTCTGTGGCTGTTGCGCAGCGCGCCAAAGTCCGAGGGGCCGACACCGCCCGGAAACCCGATCGCGCTGCTGCCCGCCTTCGGCTTCGTCCTGTTCGTCGCCTTCGCAGCGGTCGCCGGAGCCTGGGCGCAGGGCCGCTTCGGACAGGAGGGCATCGCCATACTCCTGCTGATCATCGGCACGATGGACGTCGACGTTGCCATCGTCACCGCCGGCGGGCTTCAGCCGCAGATGATAAGCGAGATTTTCGCGGCCACCGCGCTCGCCGGGACGATCCTCGCCAACATGGCGGTGAAGCTCGGGATCACGATCACTTACGGCCGCTCGAAGAGCAAAAGCGCTGCCCTGGCGCTTGGCGCGAGCATGGCTGCATTGGCCGTTTCAATCGGGGTCGCGCTGGCGACGATCTGGTGAATTCACGCTGAGTGGGCGCACTGAATCGTGCGGTTGCCAACGCCATGGCGCGTTGACGCTTGGCCGAACGGAAATTAGGTCGGCGGAACCCGAGCGGGCGTAGCTCAATGGTAGAGCAGAAGCTTCCCAAGCTTACGACGAGGGTTCGATTCCCTTCGCCCGCTCCAGAAACCGACATGCCGGGGGCATGTTGTTTTTAGGAGCGCACCGAGCGTAGCGAGGGGGCGACGCCCCGCTATTTCCGCGACTTCCTCGGGCTCGCCGGCGACACGATGATCGCTGGCGGATCGCTCGCCGGAAAGCTTTCCTTGAGCGCTTCGTCGAGCTGCTTCTCGCGATGTTCGCGCCGCGCCGCGTCCGCCTTGCTTTCGCGCGGCATCAGATGCCGCCCGCGACCGGCTCGAAACCGGCCTCGCGAAGCCCGTCCTGGAGCGCTACGCTACACCGTTCGGCCAGCTCGCCGTCCTCCGAGCGGATGACGAAGTTCGCCCCGTAATTGCCGTCCTTGAAGAACGGATAGCTGCCGACCGCGACTCCGGGATGGTCGGCCTCGGTCTGCCGCAGCAGGTCGGCGACGTCGCTTTCAGGCGCCCGCGCGCCGACGATCACCGAGACTATCGGCCGCCCGCCTTCGAGCGTCCCGGTCAGTGCCGAGAGCATCGAGGCGGCGATGTGCGGCACGCCGGCGAGGATGAAGACATTGCCGATCCGGACGCCCGGCGCGCCCGAGCTCGGGTTGGGGATCAGCTCGGCCCCTTCGGGCGCCCGCGCCATGCGCAGCCGCGCGTCGGTCAGCCCGCCCGGACGACCGCGGTAATATTCCTCGAGGATCGCGCGAGCGGTCGGGTGGATGACCACGCCGACCCCGAGCGCGGCGGCGATCGCATCGACCGTGATGTCGTCGTGGGTCGGGCCGATGCCGCCGGTGGTGAAGCAATAATCATGCGCCTCGCGCAGGGCGTTGACCGCCTCGCCGATGCGCCCTGCGTCGTCGGGCACCATGCGCACTTCGGCAAGGCGGATGCCGTGGTCGTTGAGCCACGCGGCGACTTGCGCGACATTCTTGTCCTGCGTCCGGCCCGATAGGATCTCGTCGCCGATGACGCACAAAGCGGCCGTCCATATGCGATTCATGCACGCGCCATACGCTGACGCCCCGGTCCAGATCAAAGACTTGCTTGACTGACACTACAAATGTAGCGGATGTTGTGCTCCGACCGGTCGGTCGCCGGCAAGGTTCGGGCAGTGCGCCGCGCCAGGAGGTAATATCGATGTTTCGGATGTTGGCGGCGGTGGCCGCTCTGATTGCGGCGCCGGCAGTCGCGCAGGGGCCGCTTGGCGACGCGCCGATCAGCGGTCCGAAAAGCCGCGTGATGACGCTCGGTACTATGCATCTGTCCGAACATGCCGGCTGGACCCCGGCGATGCTCGAACCGCTGCTCGCCAGGCTGACGGCCTTCGCGCCGGCGCTCATCACGATCGAAGGCTTGTCGGGCCAGCAATGCGCGGCGCTCAAGCTGTTTCCCGACGTGACGGGGCAGGCCTACAGCCAATATTGCTGGAACCCCGACGAGATCGTCGCGGATACGAAGCTCAGCGTCCCGCAGGCCGCGCTCGAAGTTCGTCGCACGCTTGCCGCCTGGCCCAAATCGCCCACTGCCACGCAGCGCCGAAAGCTTGCGATCCTGTTCCTCGCCGCGGGCGAGCGGGCGTCGGCGCGAGTACAATGGCTGCGCCTGGCGCCCGCCGAGCGCCGCGCCGCCGACGGCCTCACGGAAAAGATGATTGAGATCATCACGCGCAAAGGCCGCCCGATGAACGAAAGCTACGACGTGGCGGCGGTTCTCGCCGCACGGCTCGGCCACGAACGCGTGCACGCGGTCGACGACCACACCAGCGACGCCGTCTATGCCGATGTGCCGGACGATTTCGAAGCCGACTTCGCCGACCGCGGGAAAGAGCCCGCGTTGGTCCGCAGCCTCGCCGCCAACAAGGCACAGGTCGCGCGCGTCGTGGACGGCGCCACCCTGCTCGACCTTTATCGAGAGATCAATGCGCAGGACGGCGTCCGGGATCAGGTGATGGCCGATTTCGGCGGGGCACTGGTAATGCCCTCAAAACGTTACGCGGGGCGGACCTACGTCGGCTGGTGGGACGTGCGCAACTTGCGCATGGTCGCCAATGCCCGCGCCGCCTTTGCGACGCGGCCGGGCGCGCGCGTCCTCAATATCGTCGGCTCCTCGCACAAGCCGTGGTACGATGCCCTGTTCGCGACCATGCCCGATGTCGAGGTGGTGGACGCCGCGGCGGTGCTTCGCTGACGGTCGCAATTTCTGGCTGATCCCCCTATTTAACCGCCATGACCGAATATATCACCGTCTCCGCCGACGACCGCGTCGAGGCCAAAAGCCGGACCATCAAGCTCCACGGGCCGGAAGCGTTCGCCGGCATGCGCCGCGCCGGCCGCCTCGCCGCCGAAATCCTCGATGCCCTCGCCGACCATGTCGTCCCCGGAGTCACCACCCAGGCGCTCGACGACGTCGTGTACCGCATGATGCTCGACGGCGGCGGCATTCCCGCCACATTGGGCTATCGCGGCTATACCAAAAGCTCGTGCATCTCGATCAACCATGTCGTGTGCCACGGGATTCCGTCGGACAAGGCATTGAAGGACGGCGACATCGTCAACATCGACGTCACGCCGATCGTCGACGGCTGGCACGGCGACACCAGCCGCATGTATTTCGTCGGCGACGTGCCGTTGAAGGCCAGCAAGCTGGTCGAGGTCACCTACGAATGCCTGATGCTCGGGCTCGAGCAGGCGCGCCCGGGCAATCATCTCGGCGACATCGCCAACGCCATCCAGGTCCACGCCGAGCAGCGGCGCTACAGCGTCGTCCGCGACTTCTGCGGTCACGGCGTCGGCCGCCTGTTCCACGACAGTCCCGAGGTCGTCCACGCCGGCCGCCCAGGCACCGGCCCCGAGCTCAGGCCGGGTATGATCTTCACCGTCGAGCCGATGATCAACCTTGGCCGCGCGGACGTCAAAGTTCTCGACGACGGCTGGACCGCGGTCACCCGCGACCGCTCGCTCTCCGCGCAGTTCGAGCACAGCATCGGCATCACCGACGACGGCTGCGAAGTGTTCACCAAAAGCCCGACCGGCCGCGACAAGCCGCCTTACGCCTGAGCCGCCGAGCGTATCGTAAGCGGAGCGCAGCGAGCGTCGTTACGTCGAAAGACGGCGACAGCCGGCCGACCTGCCGCTTCGCGGACAGGATCGACGTCACGGGATTCACTCCCGTGACCGGCCACGCACGGCAATGTCTGCTTTCGACCCTAAACGGACATTAAAGGCCGGCCTTGCGACGATTGGCCTAGGTGATTTTCCGTCGGCTTAGCTGGCGTCTTACTCGCAAGCTCAGCAACTAGGCGCCTTGCTTTATAGCTAAAGTTCACAGATAACTGAAAATTAATCAGGTCAGTGCAGCGCGACGGCGAAGCGCGCGCAGCGGCCCAAAACCTAACGACCGGGGGCACACTATGAATAGCAGGACTTCCGCGCGCATGGCGCGTCGGCTTATTTCACCGTATTCATGGAAGATACGGCATCGCAGATTGTTTCTCCTGACAATGCCGGTCTCTATTCCGTTGTGGCTCGGGGCTTTTGCCGCGCTGGCGATTATAGTGTGCGCCCAAAAGCTGGCAGCGCCTTTGGGGACTTTCTGGAGTGCTCCTCCAAAGCGCATTCGCAGCTTCGAGACGTACGGGTACGGGTACGGCTCTTCTGGCGGCTCTTCTACAGTTTACAGCATTGTGCGGCTGGAAACGGACAAGGCTGAGCAAAAGAAAGCGGCATAGTGGAAGAGCGATGCTCGTATCGTGCTGATCAATTCGTACGTAGAAAATCGCCCGCACGACCAACCACACTCGCCTTAAGCTAGCGCCTGCCCGTTCTCGCGCCATGCGCGCTGCGCGGCTCAGAGACCGGGAGGACGGAAAACGGTGCCGATTAGGATAGTCGCTGCCTATGTGATGATTGCCGCGATAGTGACGTTAGTCGGCTGGTTTTTGTGGCGTTTTGCGAAGTCGCGCAAGCAGCTATCTCGCCGAGGCCGCATGAAAAAGCCATCGGAGAGACGCAAGCAGTATGTTTTAATTGCAGAACCTAGACTGGGGGAAAAGTCGCCAACCACGCCTCGTTCCCCCGGCACCTAGTGCTTAGCCCTCAGCTCATTTGTCACGGGCGAGCATCGCCGGGCTCCACGCACTTGACTTCCGCCAGTGAAGCTAATGTCCGCTTTCGACCCACAGCGTCCAGAATCAGCCACGGCGCCTGCTTTCCCATCGTCTGACCAGCCGTAGTCGCCACACGAGCGTCCCCACTACGTAGCCGAGAACAGCCGACATGATTGCGAAAATGCTCAACCCCAACGCGATCGGCCCGGACACAGCCAAGATTGTCTCACCAAACCTATCAGCGAACGCGCTCATTCCCAGATCCAAATCCCGATGGAGAAGTAGCGCGCCGAACTCATAAGCGGCGAAGTAGATTGCTGGAGTAGTAAGAGGGTTCGTCACCAACGTTGCCGCAGCAGCCATCGGCACATTAGCACGTATCGGGACTGCTAGAAGAGCAGCGAGCGCAAACTGCGCAACCGGCAGAATGAAGGCCACGAAAAGTCCTAACGCCAGCGCACGCGGAACACTTCGCCGGTTGAGATGCCAAAGCGAAGGGTGGGCAAACAGGTGGGCAAACGGTCGAAGCCATCTACTTTCGAGTAACTGTTCCCGGTTACGCATGTGGAGCGCCTTGTTTGGAGACGGTGAGAAGGAGCGTTAAATTGCTTAAGGGGGCACTCAGAGCTAATTGCGATGAATGAACCGGCGACGCGTTCTTATCCTGATGCTTGTTGGATTCTTGATTGGCATGCTGATTTTTCATCATTCCGAGTCCAGCCAAAGGGAGCGTGTAGAATTTCACAATCCCCTGATCGTTGAGGCGGGCTAGCTCGCTCTGTTCATTCTAGGACGCTCAACCAGGGTTCCTTAGGGGCGCGCTAATCCTGAAAATTCCAATCCGGCTCCAAGTCGTCAGGTTGCTTTCCCAATGGGTCTCCCACGATCAGGGAGAGGACAAAAAGGGCGAGGATGGCGAACTGAGCTACTGTCAGCAGTCCATGGTTTGAGACCCAGTCCCAGCGTTCATCTCGGCGCCGCACAAGGAACAAGCCACAGCTAATAGTGGCGACCAGGACAGCCAGGATGCCTACGATTTGAAGCGCGAAATCTATATCATCGAGCATGCGCAGAAACCTCCGATCACATCGTCAGACTTGGTATCTGTGAGGCCTACGATGGAGCCCCGCCTCACGATTACAATCTCGGCAGAAGGACGATGAGGAAGAGTATTGCCCCACAGATCACCATGATGACCAGCGCCGCATAGTCCCGAAATGGCGTCCTGAGCTGCTTCCGATGATCTTTTCGGAACCTCTCGAACGCGGACGCCAATTCAGGATCGGAGCGAAGATATGAAAACTCGGTAGGCGTAAGTTCCCGATAGAGGGTTAAAAGTTCAGCGGACGAGGCTTCGCTCGCTGACGAATAGTTACGGAGTAATTCTCTGAATCGCGGGGCAGCAGTTTGTGAGGTGCTGCGGGCGAGGCCCGGAGCCCCTTCGGTGCGGGCTTGCATCATTTGAAATGTTCCTTGTGCGCATAAGCGACGATGGCCCCGAGCCTGCGCTGCAAGCTCGGGGCTCCGAAACTTGGGAAATTAGACTGTTGCCGCTCGCCAGTTCAGGAGAGTGCCGAGGCGTTGCCTGAGGGCTAGTTTCATTGTCCGAAGTCGCAGAAGCCGAAGGCTGTTTGGTGACTGGCTTTTCATTTCGAAGCTGATCGCTTCGTCCACCGTCCGGTGGAGTGTTATTAGTCGGTAAGCACGATGTGACATTGGTTTGATCCCAGCACGGTACGCACAGCGCCAAAGCGCCGTGAGGAGTTTTTAGGGTTGGCGGACCAGTCGCTGAAAGCGACGTCAGCGTGCTGGAGGTGCTCGTGCCCTATGTGCGGTCCGATGAACCGCGGGTATCGATCCACGCGGCAAGAAAACCGCAGATGATGGATGATAGAGGGTTCGGCTGACCACGCGACCTGCAGTGTGCAGGACTGCGGCGTGGGGTAGCGGCTTCGCCTCCTTGGAAGCGTTCGCGGCCTGCTTGGTGGTGCATGAGGTGGCGCGCGTGTCGTGCTGGCTGATGCCAGCTTCCTGGCCACCGCCGGAAATACCCCAGGATGGGCTGGCCGCGAAAAGCGAGAGCAAGAACAGCAGAAGCATGGTGGGCGCACGCCTCCACCTTTGCTCCGGCCTGATCTCTAATCCTTCCATTCGCTCAATCTAGTGTTTTCGCGAGCGGTTGCTAGACTGAGCTTGTAGAAAGTCCCTCTCTCAGCCTCGTGGCCAGTCTTTCCCGATCGAGCCGGAAGATCATATGAAGCCATAGGCCATTACTAGCTTATGTTAGTTCCCGTAACCTTTTGCCGGGGCCAGCGCCATGTGCGCCTCGCGGCGCTTGCCCTTCGGGCTGCCCACACTGGCATTCAGGCCCGAACCAGCCGCGATAGCCTTTAACCTTGCCGCAGTCTCCGCAGTGCTTGAGGTCTGGGGGCATTGGCGGTTGCGGCATTCATAAGTGATAAGCGCGCGAGTTCGATTCGGAAATGGAATTAAATGCCGATCTACAAAGCCTATTGGATAGATACCCGCACAAACCTTGTTCGCTCCGACACGATCGACGCGAGCGACGACGAACATGCATGTGTGTTGGCAAGCCTATCTGACAAAGGGAGTCGACAGGAGATTTGGCAGGGCGAGCGGTTCGTCGGCTCGATCGAACTGAACTGCATGCCTAACCGTGCGGTTGCGAAGGGGCACCGTGTCTGAGACCGCACGCGACCCAACCGCGGCTCGACCGCATAATATATGATCAGCCCAAGCCCAGCCGTCAGAACGGCTGAGATCGACGCCTAAACTACCGTTAACTTATCAAACATCGTTTCACTCAGTGTGCAGGATCAGAAGCGAATGGCGGCTCCGGTGGCGATCCTCACGTCCGGCGCGGCGCTCAATCCAAAGTCTACTTCAGCGTCGAGCTGGATATTCTGGGTCGCCATCACGGCAGCGGACATTCCAACGATAACCTCTTCTAGAGTCGTCCCGTCATCGCGTTCTCGGCTTATTTGGGTGTCGAGGGCTATCGACCACCTTGAGCCGAGCGATAATCCCAGAGACGCGGAAAGCGCGAAACGCGGGTGATGGCCGGCACCGTTAGCATCAGCGCTCCAAGCGCCTTCCGGTGTCAAAGTCCAAGAACCCCTCGAGCTGATGGCCCCCTCGATCGGTATCAAGACCGCCGCTTCCCAAGAAGAAGATCCCGTCGGCACGGTGATCGAGGGCATTGCTGCGATCGACACAGGTGCATCTTCCGAGGTGAAGCGATGCTTTAAGGCTAGCCCAACGTCGCCCAAGCTTTGCGCGGTTTGCCGCTCACCTCCCTGGCGCACTTGATTGATCACCAACGGCACAAACGACAGGTGCAAATCGGTTTTCGAACCAAGCCCGTATCGGAGTTTAGTACTCAAGAGGGCCCATTCTTCCTCGCGCACGCCTTGATCGTTCGAGAGCGACCATTCCGCGGATGACGTTTCGAGCTGGATGCGGCCGGCGGCAACAGTGCAAGTGCCCGTAGCCAATCCCGGCCGGTCCGCACAGAATTCCAAATCTTCCGACGGGGACGCTGCCGCAGGTGCGGAGCCCTGCGCCAAAGTCAGGGCAAGCCCACTTAGCATGACGCTTTTGACAGTCACAACGCTCGCGGCACTCTCGAGGGCATTGATCCGAACTCCTTTGGCGCAGCTCGGTACTGATGAAAACCCTAACCCGGAAAATTCCAATTAGGCTGCGAGTCTTCAGGCCGCTCTTTCAATGGATCCCCGACGGCTAAACAGCAGATGTAAAGAGCGAGGATTGCAAACTGAGATTGTGAGCAGCCCATGTCCTGAGCCCCAATCCAGCCTTCGTCACGAGTTTGAAAAATGAAGGACCCGCTGTTGAAGGCCGCGACCAGGACAGGCCAGGAGACCTGCGACTTGAAGCGCAAAACTTAATTTATCGAGCATGGCCCCACGCCTCCCACGCGCCGCTAAGCGCACAGCACCCATTTGGAGCCTGCGCACCAGGGGAATCAAGCTACCGTGTAATAGGCAAGCACCAGCAGCAGGAATGTGAGCACGGCCGTCACGAGCATCGTCTTTATGACCTTAGGTGGCAGGGATTCCATAGCGGCGGATATGATGTGTGATCGCTTCGGTTCAACCGCATCGGGTTATTGTTATCCTAATGCCAGAAAAGGTTTATTGCGGAGAAGTTTGGAACTCCATCGAGAGGGCGCTAAGGCCTCTTGCGAGTTTTTACTGAGCAGACGATGATGACACGCAAATTGCTAACGGTCGCGCTGACGGCAGCGACAATGATGGTTGCCGCTTGCAACACAGTGCGCGGAGCCGCCAGAGACGTCACATCTGTTGCAAACTGTACTCAGGACATGATCAACCGCGGCGAGTGTCGCTAACGCCGGCCGTCAATTTCGGCATACAAAGGTCGCCACCGAGGTTAATGGCAATTGGCGGCGAGAGGCTAACCGCCTCGATCATGCGGAAGACGCAGAACGCGCCGAGTCCTCCGTCTGCCTCGAAACACAGTCGTTAATTGGGTACTCCAAGTAAGAGCGGCAGACACTAAGCTAGGTGGTTTTTCCACTCAAAGCAGACATTACGGCCAGGATTTCGGGTTCGGCAGCAACTGGCTGATACATCCGCCTAAGCTCTCAGCCGGTCGCCCGTGCAGGGCTGATTCATACTAACGAAAGCTCACTTCGCCCACACTTGGGCTACTGGTGATCGTAGGGGTGCTTCTGTGAAACTTCTTATTGGCAGTTTGGCCCTGGGCGCCGCGGCGTCAGCTGCGGTCGCGGCTCCTCAGATGCTTTCGCAGCAATTCTCAGCCCAGCTCCCGGTCCAACGAATCTCCGCGATGCCCAATTCCGGATCAGTGGCTCGCTTTTATGCCGCTCGGGGCAACGCGCCGATCTGGTTCCGCAACGGCCCGCGCACCCCGGTCGCCAACCGCCTGATGTCTATCCTACAACGCGGTGAGATCGACGGGTTGAGAAATGCTCCGCAGTTGGCACGCCAGGTCCAAACTGCGGTGCAACTGGCTCAAAGGGGCGATGCGCTCGCGATCTCGGAGGCTGATCGGGCCTTGTCAGCTGCCTGGGTTACCTACGTTCAAGCTCTCCGCAAGCTTCCCGCGGAAATCGAGTTTGCCGACGAAAATCTCATTCCAGAGACCTCGGTCGATCGGATTTTGGCGGCGGTAGCACGCGCGCCGTCGCTCGAGCGCCACCTGCAAGAGGTTTCAGACGTCAATGCAGTCTATGCCGAGCTGCGCAGCGCCGCATTGCAGCTATCTGCCATGACCGGCGGGGTGCTGGATAACCGAACGACCAAAAGTCTGGCACGGGCACGCATCCTGCCATCGAGCGGCCGCTATGTCCTGGTCGACATGGCCAGCCAACGGCTCTTCATGTTCGAGGGCGGGACCCTCAGAGACACGATGAAGGTCATTGTTGGCAGGCCCGACCGCGCCACCCCACTGATTGCCAGCACCATTCACTATGCAACCTTCAACCCATATTGGAATCCGCCGGTCGAGCTTATCCGCCAGAATATCGCTCCAGGGGTGCTTCGCGAAGGCGCTGCCTATCTACGGGACCGCAACTACGAAGTTGTCGCCGGCTGGGAGAAGGGCGCTTCCGTGATCCCCCCGGAATACGTCAACTGGGCTGCCGTTGCTGCTGGCCGGGCGGAAGTGAGACTGCGGAAAAAGCCAGGAGGGCTGAACCCGATGGGGGAGATGAAGTTCTCGTTTCAAAATTCCGACGACATCTACCTCCACGACACGCCCGAGAAAGCGCTGTTTAACAATTCACAGCGCGCCCTCAGCCTAGGGTGCATCCGCGTCGAAGACGCTCCCCGGTTCGCCCGCTGGCTCCTGGAGCGAAATCCCGTCGCCCCTTCAGCTAGGCCGGAAACGCATGTCCAGCTTCCGCAGGGGATGCCCATCTACCTCACGTATATGACCGCACGTGTCTCGGGCTCGCGGCTGGCCTATGCGCCTGACATTTACGGTATCGATCGGGAAGACGGTGTCGGCTTGGCCTCGGCCAAGTAGCCGGTATTTGGTTGCAGCTGCTATGTAGATCGAGCAGCCCCATTCTCTCTGAAAGCGACCCTCTACAGCATGGCATCTAAAGCTTCGCACGCACGAATGTTTTTGCCGAGGTCTAATGTCTGCTTTCCACCCAAAGCAGACATTACATCGCGCCTGGCAAGCCAGCGCTCCCGAACAGTTCGACGACCGCGACTGATGATGTCATGAAGGGCGCATGCGCAAATCCGCCCTCGCCCTGATGCTCGCGCTGACCGCCGGTCCCGCACTGGCTGACCCTCTCACCGAAGCAATCGATACCGACGGCGGCGTGCTGTGCTTCGCCCGCTCCTACGACGCCGCCTGGCTCAAGGCCCATCGCGGGCAGACGTTGCGCGAGGTGACGCTGGCCATTTCCCATGACGAAGCGTCGAACACGCCGGTGATGCGCCTCGCCCTCAGCGACCAGCGGCGCTCGCTGTACGGCTTTGGCCAATGCTGGTGGGCGGCGGGCGACCTCAACCGCGGAGTCCAGGACAATATCCTCGACCCGACCTTCAAGCCGACCACGGGCGTCGGCTGCCACATGGTCACCGACATCACCGGCGGCTCGGCCGAGGAAGGCGCCGAACCGTTGATCGACTGGCGCGACGGCCGCACGATTCAGCTTCACCTCGGCGAATCGCTGGCGATGTGGACCAGCCACGACATCCGCAACACGGCCAGCTGGCATCAGCTCAAGGCCGCGGACCGCATCGTCCGGCTCAACCGGGTCAAGCCGTCGCAATGCCGCGAGCTGATCGCCAAATTCGCGCCCGACGGACTTAGCTCGCGCTAGGCCGCACAATGCGCGCTTAGCTCGCGTTAGCCGGCGCAAAGCGCGCTTAGCTCGCGCTAGCCCGCACGACGCGCGCTAAGCCGTGCGCCGCCGTCAGCGGCTTAATCGAGCTTGCGCACCGTCCCTTCGGACTTGGCGACCTTGAGCCCGAACTTGCGCACCGTGGTTACGGTCCGCGCCGCGCTTCCGCTGCCGATCGGCGTCAGCCATTGCTCGACCGCCATATGGTCCTTCATCTTGAAGCGGAACCGATAGCCCTTGGGTGTCTCGTCGATGGTCACCGGGCCGACTGCCTCGGACATCGTTCCGACGAACCGCCCCGGTCCCGTCTGGCGGATTTTCCAGCGGCGTTCGCGCGGCGGCTGGCCTTCGTCCTCAACCCGCTGGACGAGATCGAGCGAGCGATCGGACATCATTTTCCCGCGTCCAGTGCTGCGGCTGCGGAACGGTTTCTTCGTGAGCACCTTGACTGTGCTGATGGTCTCGGTGCGGCCTTCGAAAAAGCGCAGCGGGTCGGCAATCCTGGCCGACGCGCCCGAACTGGCGGGTGTCGAAAATGCGAGCGTCGCCGCGGCCGCGAGGCCGATCTGTGCACGGTTCATCAGGAATCCCCTCCGCAACGCAATGTCTTACACGCCGGCCTAACTCAGGTTACGGCGTCCCAACGCTCGCACAGTGCGCGCGCCGCGGCAACATCGGGCGGGAAATCAACCTCGCCCCATTCCTCGCCCTGGATGTCGAGCACATGGACTTCGCCCTCCTGCGCGAGGCGGTGAATCACACGCAAATACCAGATGGTGGTGCCCTCGCTCGTGCGCATCGCTTGCTCGATCGCGGCGCGAAATCGCTCGGCGCCGCCGCGGCGAAACGCGAGCAAACCGATCGACTCGGCGTTGACCCCGTCGGCGATTCGCTTGCCGATCGATTTGAGCAATCCGCCCGCCTCGATGACTTTCATGTCGTCTTCGTCGTAACCGTCCTTGCGGTCGATGGTCACGCAAATGCCCGGCTGGTCGTTGCCCACGACGCGGGCCATCAACGCGTCGGAAACCAGCGTGTCGCCGTTCCACACCAGGCAATCGCCGGCCAGCTCCTCGCGCGCCATGAACAGTGAACCGGTGTTGTCGGCGACCTTGTAGAACGGGTTGAAGACCGTGCGCACCGCCGGCCCTCGCCCACGCGCCGCCACCGCCGCCTCGATTTGGTCGTCGCGGAAGCCGGTCACCACCACCGCTTCTGCGACACCGTTGGCTGCGAGCGTGTCGAGCTGGCGATCGAGCAGGCTGCGGCCGTTGAAGTCGATCAGGCACTTGGGCCGGTCGTCGACCAGATGGCCGAGGCGCGAGCCCTGTCCGGCGGCAAGAATAATCGCTTTCATCTGCCCGCCCGTGCCTTTCAAATGCGGCCCCGATTGGGCATTAGCGCCAGCGCAGCCATAAGGACGCGCCCGTGAAGAAGATCGAAGCGATCATCAAGCCGTTCAAGCTCGACGACGTCAAGGACGCGCTTCACGAAGTCGGCGTGTCGGGGATCACGGTCAGCGAGGTCAAGGGCTTCGGCCGCCAGAAAGGCCATACCGAGCTCTACCGCGGCGCCGAATATGTGATCGATTTCCTGCCCAAGGTGAAGGTCGAGGTGGTGGTCGAGGACACGCTTGTTGCCAATGTCGTGGAGGCAATCGAGAATGCCGCGCGCACCGGCCGCATCGGCGACGGCAAGATTTTCGTCATCGATGTCGCCGAGGCGGTCCGAATCCGCACCGGCGACCGGGGCGCGGACGCGATCTAGCCCGGCGATGGATGAGCGCCTCGCCTCGATGCAACCCGAAGAGCTCCGCGCGGCCATGCGCAGCCTCGGCTACCGCACCCAGAACGACCTCGCCGGCGCTATTGGAGTGTCGCGCTCGGCGGTCAGCCTGTGGCTCGAGGGCAAGGTCGGCGTCCCGCGCCCGGTGGCAATGCTGCTGCGCATGCTCGTCGCGGCGCAGCGCCGCTCTTACTGACCGGCAAATGCAGCCACTCGACGACCAGCAACAGGCCGCCCGCGACTGGTTCGAAGCGCTGCGGACCCGCATCTGCGCGGAGTTCGAGGCGATCGAGCGCGAGGCCGGCAGCGACGCCGCCTTCCACTTCACCCCCTGGGACCGGACCGACCATGACGGCGAGCCCGGCGGCGGCGGCGTCCGCGGCCAGATGAACGGCAAGATTTTCGAGAAAGTCGGAGTCAACGTCTCGACCGTCGGTGGGACTTTCGCGCCGGAATTCGCGGCCACCATATTGGGCGCCGAGGACGACGCGCGATTCTTTGCCACCGGCATCAGCCTGGTCGCCCACATGGCCAACCCGCACGTCCCCGCGGTGCACATGAACCTGCGTTTCCTCGGCACGACCAAGCGCTGGTTCGGCGGCGGCGCCGACCTCAACCCGGCGATCCCGTACGATGAGGACACGGCCGCCTTCCACGCGCGCCTGCGCGCTGCCTGCGCCGCGCATGATCCAACATTCTACCCGCGCTTTTCAAAGTGGGCCGAGGAGTATTTCTGGCTATCCCACCGCGACGTCGCGCGCGGCGTCGGCGGAATTTTCTTCGACCATCTCGAAGGCCATTTCGGCGCCCATTTCGCCTTTACCCGCGACGTCGGCGAGGCGTTCCTGGACATTTTCCCGGCGCTTGTCCGCAAGCGCATGGACTCGCCCTTCGACGACGCCGACCTCGAACGCCTGCTCGAGTTCCGCGGCCGCTACGTCGAGTTCAACCTGCTCTACGACCGCGGCACATTGTTCGGCCTCAAGACCGGCGGCAACATCGACGCCATATTGATGAGCCTCCCGCCGCTGGCGAAATGGAAATGAGCTACGAGCCGGTCGCTGACGGCGAGCTTGCCGCGGTCGTCACCTTCCTCGAAATGCGCTCACCGCCGACCGGCGGCGCGCCCCAGTCGACGCTCAGGCTACGCCGCGTCGAACGGCCCGAGCCCGACGCCTACCGCGCGTTGTTCCGCAAGATCGGCTCGCCGTGGCTGTGGTTCTCGCGCCTCGCGATGACCGATGCCGAGCTCGAAGCGATCATCGGCGATCCCCGCGTCGAGCTTTACGAGGTCACCGCCGTGGAGCCGGTGGTCGGCATGCTCGAGCTCGATTTTCGCGAAGAGGGGCAATGCGAGCTGGCCTTCATCGGCCTGGTCCCCGAGCTTGCGGGCCAGGGTCACGGCCGCTGGCTGCTCGACAAGGCGTTGCGCTTAGCCTGGCGGAACGGAGTCGCGCGCGTCCACGTCCACTCCTGCTCACTCGATCATCCGGCCGCGCTGGCCGCTTACCGCCGCGCCGGCTTTGCGCCGTACAAGCGCGCGATCGAGCGTTTTCCCGACCCGCGCCTGCACGGGCTATTGCCCGCCGACTGCGCGCCTCAAGTGCCGCTTTTGGGCGTCGACGCCGCGGCGTCCGCTCCGGCGCCGCCCGCAACCTGACGGTACATCCGCGCCAGCATCACGAAAAACACCACCGACACAGCCGCGCTGATCACCTGACTGATCACCGACAGCAGCAAAGTGCCCAGCGACCATGGCTTGAACCCGCCGCTGGTCGCCGCGACCGCCGAGCCGAGCACCGCCGAAATCGCGCCGAGGAGCACGAACAGCGTGATCGCAAACAGGCAGGCAAAGGCGAACAGCCGCCACCAATTGCCGCGCCCGAGGGCCCAGCTGCGCTTGAGGATGCCGACCGGCCCCTCGTTCTCGGCGCTCGCAACGGGTGAGCTGAGCAGCAGCCTGAACGCCAGGAACAGTCCGGCCAAAATCACGAGCAGGAATCCGAATGCCGGAGCGCCGCGCGGCGCTTCGGTGCCAACCCCCGCCGCATCGTAAAGCAGCCACGCAATCAACATCAGCGGCCCCAGCCACAACAGCAGCGCGCCGAGATAGGGCACGAGCCGCCGAAACCCGTGACTGATCGCATCGCCGACGCTGGTGCCCGTGCCGAGCGCGAGCCGGATCAGCGCGAGTTGCCCGGCAAGGGAAATGGCGATGACCGCCGCTGCGATTGCCATCCACGGACCGGCGGGGGGCATCTTGCCGGGGACTGCTTCGGGCATGCTGACATCGAGAATGATCCCGGGAAGCACCAGCATCGCCAGCGCGACCGCGGCGAGAAGCCGTCCATCCCGCGCCAGAATGACCTTCGTTTCGTCCCACGCGGCCGACAGTGAAATGCGCATATCGTCCCCCCCCATTTAGCTCCCGCACTGGTTAAGCGAGCAGCGGCCGGCACGCAATCCGCGAGCTTGACCCCGCGCAATCGCCTTGCCCAGCGCCGCGGCCCTCGCCATGTCGGGTTTCATGGGCACACCCGCGGACATCGAATGGCGAGTAAGCGACGCGCCTGTCCCCTACCCCGAAGCGCTGGCGGCAATGGAGGCGCGCGCCGCCGAGATCCGCGCCGGCACCGCCCCCGAGCTTGTGTGGCTGCTCGAGCATCCGCCGCTGTTCACGGCGGGCACGAGCGCAGATCCGGCGGAGATCGTCAATCCGCTGGGCTTGCCCGTGTTCGCCGCCGGGCGCGGCGGGCGCTTTACCTATCATGGGCCGGGACAGCGGGTCGGCTATGTCCTCATCGACCTCGAAAAACGCGGCCGCGACATTCGCCGCTTCGTCCATTGCCTCGAAGGGTGGATGATCGACACGCTGGGTGAGCTTGGAATCGCCGCACACCGCGCCCCGGGGCGTATCGGCATCTGGGTCGGCGAGGGCCCCGGGGAGGCCAAGATCGGCGCGCTAGGGGTGCGTGTGAAGCGGTGGGTCACGCTCCACGGCTTCGCGCTCAACATTGCGCCCGATCTCGACCATTTTAACGGAATCGTTCCGTGCGGAATCTCGGAATTCGGCGTGACCAGTGTCGCCGATCAAGGGAAACAAATCAGTCTGCCGGTGGTTGATGCTGCCTTGGAGCGTAGTTTCAGGCGTTTTCTCAACGGTTTGAGACATCCATGCGAAGTTACTTGAAGGAAGCTTACGCTTCAGACTATGAATCAGGCCGATTTGCGAAGCGGGATAAACCCGTTCCAGATCGCAATAATTAGGGAGTTTTGAATGCGTGCTCTTATCCTGGTCGCTGGTGCGGCCCTGGTCGTTACTGCTTGCAGCAGCAACGACGATGCCAACAATACGATGGTCGTCGAAGACAATCTCACGACCGACATGAATGCCATGGACATGAACGCTACCGATCCGAGCATGACCATGAATGCTACCGACATGAATGCCGACGCGAACGCCACGGCGAACGACGCGGCCAACATGGACGCCAACGCGACCAACGCGCTGTAATTCGGCTTTTGTCTCCGCCATGCGGAGGCAGTGGCAATATAAAGAGGCTGCCGGTAAATGCCGGCAGCCTCTTTTTTTACATACCCACCTCTGGAGCCGCCGATGCGTCTGTTCATCCCGCTCGCGATCATCGCGCTAGCACTCGCCGCCTGCGACAAGGATCGCGAGGAGGAGGGCAGCCGCAACGCCGGCGCCGGCATGACCGCGGATGCAATCGTCGCCAACGATGTCACTGCCATCGATGCGGTAACGGCGGACGCGGCGAACATGGCCGCGGATATCAATTATGCCGAGGCGCTCGATGAATTGAACAGCGGCGACTCGAACGCCGCCGGCGGCGACAGGGCGCGGAGCTCAAGCCGGCCGACGCGTAGCGCCACGCGCCCGACACGCGCGACCGGCCCCGCCGAAACGCCCCCCGAGCCCGCTACCGACGCGCAGTAACCAGCGGCTGCTCAGGCATAGGTCGTCGGGTCGGCAATGCCGGCCTCGGCGAAGCCCTTGGCGCGCAACCGGCACGCATCGCAGAGCCCGCAATGCGCGCCATCGGCCGCCGGGTCGTAGCAACTATGGCTAAGCGAGGCGTCGAGCCCGAGGCGCCCGGCCTCGCGGGCGATGTCCGCCTTGGTCATGTGCAGCAGCGGCGCCTGGATGCGGATCGGCCGACCCTCGACCCCGGCGCGGGTACCAACCTGCGCCAGCGCTTCGAAGCTGGCGATGAAGTCCGGCCGGCAGTCCGGATAGCCCGAATAATCGAGCGCGTTGACGCCGATGAAGATGTCGCCGGCCCCGCTGGCCTCCGCGAGACCCAGCGCGAGGCTCAGGAAAATGATGTTGCGCGCCGGCACGTAGGTCACCGGAATTCCCGCTCCGACGCCGTCCTTGGGGACCGCGATGTCGCTGGTCAGCGCCGACCCGCCGAATTCGCGCAGGTCCAGCGGCAGGATGATGTGCCTGGTCGCCAGGCTTCGCGCGATTGCCGTGGCCGCCTCGAGCTCGACCCGGTGTCGCTGGCCATAGTCGATCGTCAGCGCAGTCACCGCCAGCCCCTGCTCCCGGGCAAGCGCCGCGCAGACCATGGAATCGAGCCCGCCCGACAGCAACACCACGGCTGCGTGGCTCACAGCCGGATCCCGAGCCTCGGGGCTGCCCAGAACATCAATGCGTAAAGCGGCAACGTGCCGGCGATGACGATCGCCATGCTCGCCCAGAAACCGACTCCCGAGCGAAGCAGCCAGGGGAGCACGTAGAACAAGGGCAGCGAGGGCAGGATGAACCAGAAGGCGCCGATCGACAGCGCCGCGATCCGCTCCGGATCATGGCTGTCCCGCCACAGCCAAAGTATCGCTAGCAGCGAGACCAAAGGCAGGGACGCGAGCAGCCCGCCCCAGCCCGGGTAACGGCGCCCGATTTCCGAGACGAGCGCGACGATCACGCCTGAGATTGCGGCCTTGATCAGCAGATAGAGCATGATCTGCATGTCTAGGCCGTCGGCGCGCAAAAGGGCCGCCACTGCTGGCGGCAGTGACGCAAAGGGGCCGCCACTGCTGGCGGCCCCAGTGATCGGGCGTTGCCGTCCGATTGGGAGGAAAGCGTGCCAAAACATCCGGCACGCCACGTCCTTAGCAACTCTTGGTTAAACGGCGCCTTAATGGCTTTAAAAAAGGTTAGTTTCCGCGCTCGGTCCGGGGGCCGGCGACCGCGGCCGGCGCGCACTCGCCGACGCGGCGCGCGGCGATCGTGTAACCGAACGGCAGCCCGTCCGAGATGCCCTGCGTTTCGACCTTGAGGTTGCGCGGCGTGACGAACTTGATGCTGGTCCGCCCGAAATCCTGTCCGCCGCAGGTATAATTGATCACCGCGACCTTGCCCGTATCGCTCTGGACCGTCGCCTTGCAGGCGCGCGCGCGATGCTCATACTGGCCGAGCGCCGCAAGGTTGGTCAGGCATTCGCGCGCCGGCGTCTTGGAGCCCTGCACGCCGGTCAGCTCCCACAGACCGGGCGCTGCCTCAGACAAGGTCTTGAGCTTGCCCGCCGCCGCGGCGGCGGCGGTCATGGCGAGCATTGCAACAGCGGCGGCGATGGAGAATCGGCTGGTCATCGCCCGATACTAGCCTGAAACTTCGCCGGGCGGAATTGCGAAGCTCGACGAGCAGAATGCGCAGTCGACGCGGATCATGCCGTCGTCGCCGACCATCGCCGCACGCTCGTCCGTCGGAAACTTGGCGATCACCGAGCGGACATAGTCCGGGTCGCAGCGGCAGCCGCGGCTCAACGCCACCGCCGGCATGGTGCGCAACTCGTCTTCCTCGTGAAACAGGCGCCACAGCACGTCCTCAAGCGGAAGCCCGGGGTCGGTCAGCTCGGCCGCCTTGACCGACCCGCCGAGGATCGCGACGTGCGGCCAGTCGGGATGGTCGAGCCGCGTGTGCAGCCGCTCGCGCCCTTCCTCGCCCTCGGGCAGATGCTGGAGCAACAGCCCGCCAGCCGTCCACCGTCCACCATTCTTGGCCGCGGCCAACCGCACCAGGCTGGGGATCTGCTCGGACTGGGCGAAATAGCTTTGCGCCGCTTCGGCCAGACTCTTGCCCTCCAGCGGCACGATCCCCTGATAGCGCTCCTTCGATTGCGGCTGGTCGAAAGTGATCGCCAGATAGCCCTCGCCGAACAAATCGCTGAGGCTCGGCGTTTCAGGCAGGCTGTCCAGGAGCTCGGGGTCGTGGCGGACATAGCCGCGCAGCTCGCCGCCGCGGTAATCGCAGACCATCAGGTCGATCAGCCCGCCGCTGGTCTGCGCCTGGATCGTCAGCTGGCCCTGCGGCTCCTTGAGCAAAGTCCCGAGCAAGGCGGTGAGCGTCAGCGCCTCGGCCAGCAGCGTTTCCACCACCAGCGGGTAATTGTGGCTCGCGAGCACCGCGTCGAGCACCGGCCCGAGCCGCGCGATCCGCCCGCGCGCATTGCGCGCCGGGATTGCGACGCCAAATGCGACGTCGGTCTTGAGGTCGGTTGTCGGCATGGCGGGAAAGATAGGGTCGCGAAACCGGCGCGACAACCGAGCTAGGCGGCTTCCGCCGGCACCTCATATTCGGCCGCCGCCGCGCTCAGCGTGTCGACGAACTCGCGGATATGCTCTTCCTCGATCGTCAGCGGCGGCAATACGCGCATCACATTGTCGCCAGCGGCGACCGCCAGCAGCCCCTTGGTCCGCAGATAGTTCACGAACGCGCGGCTGTCGGTCTTCATCTTGACGCCGAGCATCAGCCCAAGCCCGCGCACGCTTTCGAACAGATGGTCGTGGTTCGGGATCATCTGTTCGAGCGCAGCGCGCAACCGCTCGCCCTTGGCGCGCACCTCCGTCAGGAACTCGTCATTGGCGACGACGTCGAACACCGCCTGCCCCGCGGCCATCGCCAGCGGGTTGCCGCCATAGGTCGATCCGTGGGTGCCGACGACCATCCCCGCCGCGGCTTTCTCGGTCGCCAGGCACGCGCCCAGCGGGAAGCCGCCGCCGATGCCCTTGGCCGAAGCCATGATGTCCGGCTCGACGCCATAATGTTCGTAGGCGTAAAGATAGCCGGTGCGCGCGACGCCGCACTGCACTTCGTCGAACACCAGCATCAAATCCTGCTCGTCGCACGCGGCGCGCAGCCCTTCGAGGAATTCAGGCGTCGCCGGGCGAATCCCGCCCTCGCCCTGGATCGGCTCAAGCAGGAAGCCGGCGGTGTTCTCATCGACCGACGCCAGCGCGGCCTCGAGATCGTTGAACGGGACCACGGTAAAGCCCGTCAGCAGCGGCGCGAAACCGTCGCGCAATTTGGCCTGGTCGGTCGCGCTGATGGTCGCCATCGTCCGCCCATGGAAGGCGTTCGAGAAAGTGATCAGATTGTGCTTGTGGGCATTGCCCTTGGCGAAATGATAGCGGCGCGCGGTCTTGATCGCGCACTCGACCGCCTCGGCGCCCGAATTGGTGAAGAACACCGTGTCGGCGAACGTCAGATCGACCAGCCGCTGCGCGAACGCCTCGCCCTGCGGCGACCCGTAGAGGTTCGACACGTGGATCAGCGTCGCGGCCTGCTCCGCAATCGCCTTGGTCAGATGCGGGTGGCCGTGGCCGAGCAGATTGACCGCGATCCCCGCGGCGAAATCGAGGTAGCGCTCGCCGCCCTCGCCGAACAGATAGACGCCTTCTCCGCGCACCGGGCGCACGGGCGAGCGGGGATAAACGGGCATGAGCGGCGTGATGGCCATTTGAAGGCGGCTCCTGCGGAAGCGATGATGGCGATGCGGCCCAGAAACCTGAAGCCCGCCGGGCCGCCTATAGCGATGCCCCCGCAAAAGAAAAAGCGCGATGGCGACTAATCGCCGTCGATTGCGAGCACGGTCGTGGTCGCCCCCGTTGCGCTAGAATCGGTTTGCAACGCGATCAGCTGGTTGAGGAACGCGAACGTCTTCATGGTCCGGTCGGCATCGCCCCGGTCGAGCCGCGAAACCCAGTAATTCGACCCGTAGTAACTCGTCCCGACGGCGGTTTGCGCGGGCTTCGGTCCCGATGAAACGTGCAGCAGATATTTGGTTTGGGGGATCGACGCCGCATCGGCGCCCGGCCTGCCGTAGGTCAGCGCGCATGCCTGCATCCCGACCCGCTCAAGGTAACAATGGCGCAGCCGCTCGCCGAGGAAATAAATGATCCCCTCGACCGAGCGAAAGGCGATTTGCCCGTGGCCGTCGCCGTGCCCGCCGAGCGCCGGGGACGTTGGGTTGGCCGCATGGTCGCCGACCGTGAACGCCGTCAGCGCAGGCAGGACGCTCTGATCCCCTGAATTGCACAACGGCATCTGGAGCGTGAAAGTGGTTGTTTCCGACCCGACGAGCTTGACGACCGACATTCCCGGCGCCGCACCGGTGCGGATCGAATCGACGCTGAACCCGGCCGCCACCCCGCTCCGCAGCATCTCCAGCGCCTTGTCGTCGGCGACCTGAAGCTCGACCTGCTTGCCGACGGACTTCGCGGTCGCCCAGCGGGCACCGCTGCCGGCGTTGCTGAGCCGCGATACGTGAGCTTGCAAGGCCCGGTCGGTTCCGCTCAGCCAGGTGAACGATGCATCGCCGGGGCAGCGATAGCCGCGGACCAGCAGCGGGAGCATGAACTCGGCGTCCCAGCCCAGCTCCATGAACTGCCTCAGCGTCTCCGGCGTGGTCGGCCGCAGCATTCCGGAAATGAAATCGCGGTTCGACAGCGGGTTGATCTTGACCACCGGCTTGTTGCCGCCGCTGAGCTTGACCACCTGGGTCATCGCATTGGCGCCGCGCAGGATGAGATTGTTGAGGTCGAGCTCGCTAGTGCGGTCGAAGGTCGTGTTGATTTCGCCCATGGCCGAGAATTGCAGCGGCTCGCGCGCCGCCGCGCGCATGATGTTGAGCAACAATTGCTCGTTGCGGACGCTGGCCATCGCCTTGTTGTAATCGGCAGAAGTGCGGGTGATTGATCCGGCGTGCGAGCAGCCGCAAAGGGCTGCGGCCGCGGCCGCGGCGCATAGTGATTTGCCGGACATTTAAGTCATCCCCCGATTGATGCCGCACTTGGACGGCCTATCCCGGGGGCGGTCAAGCGCCATCGCTCGCGGCAAAGAAAAAGCGCCCCGGGGAAGGGGGAAACCCCGGGACGCTCTATCGCTTAGATAGTAAGGCTTTTCGCCGATACCAGCACCTGCCGGCGCGGCTTCATGACCGCCAGCTTAGTCGTGGTCGCGGCCGCGATCGTCCTCGTAGCGGTCGTTGCGGCCATCGCGGTCACGGTCGGAATATCCGTTGTTGTAGCCATATTGGCCACGCCCGCGGCGATTGCCGTCGGCCACCTCGCGGCGGACTTTGTGCTCGAGCCGCGCAAGCCGATATTCGACCTGGCGCATCTCATTGTAGTTGAGCCCGTTGCGGCTCGCGTTGCGAAGCCGGTATTCGAGATTGCGGGCGTCCGAGCGCAGGCCGTTATACTCGTTACGGCTGAGCATCCGGCGCGAATGAAGCATCCGAATCTGGTACTGGATGCCGTCGATCCGCGCCTGCAAGGCGCGCGCCTGGCCCCAGTGGTTCTGGGCATAGCCCTGCGGATAGCCATAGCCCTGTGGGTAGCCATAGCCCTGCGCCGGGTAGAATTGCGCGGTAGCCGGGCTTGCGAACGCAAGAGCCGTCCCGGCGGCTGCCAGAGAAATCAAAATCTTACGCATAACGGCTCTCCTTCATTTGAGCGGTTGATGCACTTGTTATGGCCGAGTCGCGTTGAGGCAGGGCTGAACGCACCCGGCAGCATTCATTCACCAAGCTTAACGATTAACCGCGCCGACGTGCGTCAGAATGGCGAGCGCAGGCACGCCCCGGGATCGGTTGAAATTGACCGGCATGTAGAGATTGCCGCGTTCCGGGTGTTTGCAAAGCTGTCCATTGCCTGTTTGGCGCCCGGGAGGTTCTCGCACTGCCTGGTGATCACAATGACCGCTTCCGACGACGCAATGGTTGCGCGCAACAAAAGGATGGTATCGTCGCGCGACATGGCATTCATGCGCGATGCCCAACCAAGCTCGTTGGCCTGGTTGTTGCACTCAGCCTGGGACAGATTGCGCCCGCTGTACCGCGCGTAGAATGATGACGGCAGGCCAGGGTTGGCGATCTGTGTCGCATATCCCTGACTGTGATCGACATATCTGGCGGCGGGCGGAGCAGGCGCCTCGATGGGCGCCGCGCGGGATTGCTGAATGATCTGGACTGGCGCGGGCTGCCTCGCGGCAACCTCCTGCTTGCGAACTTGCGGAGCGATCGGGGACTGTCCCTTCGGCACCCGCACGCCAGTTTGCATCAGCTTGCCGTTTTCCCAGTCCTCGAACTGCCGCGACCCGTCGGCAAAAACCCGTTCGACCATGCCGTCGACCTTGCCGTCGACGATGCTTCCGACCGCAAGGTAGGTCTTGCCGTCGATCGTCGCCACTTCGAACAGATTGCTGATGTTTCGTCCCGCTTCGTACGTACCACCGCGCCACATTCCGTCGGCACCGATTTCCTCCCCGACACCGTTTAGCTTGCCGTCCTCAAACGTGCCGCGCTTCATCCCCTGCGGTGTCACGAGCGTTCCTTTGCCCTCGACTTCCGCAATGCTGGTCGGTGGCTCGCCCGTGAGCGGCTGATTGGGCTGGAACAGGCTCGGGCTGCCGCCCAGCGTTGGCGGCGGGAAAATGATCGGATCGGGCGTCGGTTGAGGGTTCCAGCCCGGCTGGCTAGCGGCCGACGGCAGTTTCCGAAGCCGCGCTTCGAAGGTCGCATCGCCACTCGCGCTACTCGCGGGCCTCGACACCTCGAACACGTCCTCCGCGGTGATTTTCTCGGGATCCGGCTGCCGCGTGAAAACCCTGCCGAGGAAATTATGCGCCTCGCACACCCCCTGCATTGCATCGTAGGCGATCGCCAAAGGCAACCAGGTCCGCGCGATCTTGACGTCGTCTGCTTCGGTTTCCGCCGACACCGCCGCGCAATTCGGCTGGGAAGACTGCGCCAGCAGCGGGGCCGTGATCGCCAGCGTCAGCGCGGAAAAAAGGAGTCCCAGGCGGGTCGTCCTGCTGATCATGGTTTCTTCCCGGTGGTCGCGGATTTGCCCTGCCGCTGGGCTCCTTGCGCCGCGGCCGCATGTCTTCGCAATTTCGCTCGAAGCTCATTTTCAAGAGGCTTGAAACGCACGCTTCGCGCAGCCCTATCGGCCGCGGCCAGCCTGTCGAAACTGGCCGACATTGCCTTATATTTGTCGATGAACGGCTGCTGGGCCGCGCGCCAAATGATGTCGCAGCCCAGAACCGAGTTTGACCGCGGGCACAGCCGGACGTCGGAAATGACCCTGGCGCCGGTATCCAGCTGATACTGATTGTCTTTGAGCGGCGCGATTTTCTGTTCGCTGTAAATGACGTAGAAATAGCCGTATTGGGCCTTCTCGAACGGAGAAGGCGGCCAGGTGTGAACAGGTCCCGACACCCGCTGCTCCGACTTCAGCCGCTCGATTGCCTGTTCGCATAACGGTGTGAGGATATGGCGGTCGGCGGCGGACATCGGGACCCCGGCGCCCACCATCTTCAATTGCTCGTCGAGCGGCGACGACAAGGAAGGAATTGGACAGGCCGCTTTGTATATCCAGAGCGTGTCGTAGACCGCGTGGTCTCGGCCGCCGTCGATCGACATCGCGAGGACCTGGAACGCTGCGATTCCGGTTGTCGCGCGAATGGCATCGTCGAGGGATTTCATGACCGTCACAAACCCGGACGACTCTCGGCCCGGCCCGCGCGGCAACGACAATCGCATTTCATCGCGCGAGCGCTCCGGCACGACGCGGCCGTAATGCGCTTTGAGGCGACCGAAATATAGTTTCCCGTCGACCAGGGACTGCGTCAGCCCGGGACCGTGAATCAGGCCGAACCTGCAGCCTCCGATCCAGTGGCGATCAGGCTCGAAATCCTCGCCCGGATGAAGGATCCTGCTGCACCCGTTGGCCATCGGGACGATGCGTTCGTACGGCTCGATCGGCACCGCAGGATCGCGGGACGACGAGGCCGCCGGAGCACCCGCTAACGCGCTCGCAGTCAACGATGCGATGGAGGCGCCAAGAACCAGCCTGGCACTTACGCGCATCCAATCTGGCCAGCTGTTGCAGGGCATCGCCCGACCCTCCCCCGAGGCGGCGTCGATGGTTAGCTATTCCGCACGCGCGTGCAAGCCTTCGTCTCCCTCAATGCTTGATCTTCCACCCGCTCTTGAGCAGCGCGTAGCACAATGCCCAGAGGGCGACGTTGAGCAGCAGCAGCACCGCCCCGCCGGTCAGTAGCGGCGAGTCGCTAACCCCCAAAAACCCCGCGCGGAAACCCGAGATGATGTAGAAAAACGGATTGGCGTGGCTCACCGCGGCCCAAGCCGGCGACAGCTGGTGGACCGAATAAAAAGTGCCCGACAGCAGCGACAATGGCGTCACGACGAAATTGGTCACCGCCGCCGCATGGTCGAACTTTTCCGCCCACACCGACGTCAGCAGCCCGAGGAAAGACAGCAACAACGAGCCCATCAGCGCGAAATAGAACAGCAGCAGCGGCTGCCGCACGTCGACCGACACGCCGGGCCAGAAGAGCATCACAATCCATACCGCGAAACCGACGAAGAACGCCCGCGTCACCGCTGCGCCGACCAGCCCGGCGATCAATTCGCCGGTCGATAGCGGCGGCATCAGATAATCGACGATATTGCCCTGGATCTTGCCGACCAGCAGCGAGAAGCTGGCATTGGCGAAGGCGTTCTGCATCATCGCCATGACGATCAGCCCCGGGGCGAGGAAATCCGCAAACGGCACCCCCATCACCTCGCGCCCGCTTCGCCCCAGCGCGACGGTGAATATGACCAGGTACAGCAAGGTCGTGATCGCCGGCGCCCACACGGTTTGCGTCTGGACCTTGAAGAACCGCCGCACCTCCTTGATATAGAGGGTCGCAAGGCCTCCCCAGTTGACACCCTTGAGCACCGGTTCGCCGGGCGCGTGGCGCAGCCAAAGCGCGGCGCGATCGTTATTTGGGCTGTCGCCGGGGTGGTCGTTCACCGTTGAGGCGACTATCGGCTGCGGGCTGCGGCCGCAAGCACGGGCCCGCCATTCGAAATTTGGAGCGAAGTCAGAACATGAGCTGGACCGAAGAGCGGATCGAACGCCTCAAGGCGATGTGGGCCAAGGGCTCGACCGCCAGCCAGATCGCCGAGGACATCGGCGGCGTCAGCCGCAATGCGGTCATCGGCAAGGCCCACCGGCTCGGGCTCGAGCAGCGCCCCTCGCCGGTCAAGGCGGGCGAGGACAAGGACAAGAAGGCGGCTTCCGCGCCCAAAGCCGCGCCGGCCGCTGCGTCAAAGCCCGCGCTGAAACTCGATGGACCGCTCGCCGCGGCGTTCGACGCGCCTCCCGCCGAGCCCGCCGCAGAGCCGGGCGAGGAACCGCTCGTCCTGTCGCAAAACCCGGTCAACCCGAAGAACGCCCCGCGCCCGGGGACCGAGCTCCAGTTCCGCTCGATCGGCCCGGGGGGCTTCATCCGCCAGGGCCCCGGCGACCAGCAGCCGCCGATCCCGCCGGCGCCGCCGCGCCGCCTGGTCCCGGCCAAGCCGAGCCCCGAGGTCGCCGACAAGACCAGCCTGCTCGAATTGAACGACCGCATCTGCAAATGGCCGATCGGCCATCCCGGCGAGCCCGATTTCCACTTCTGCGGGCAAGCGTCGAACCCCGGCTTCCCTTATTGCGTGCAGCATTGCGGCGTCGCCTATCAGGCCCAATTGCCCCGCCGTGACCGCCGCCCGCCCCCGCCGCTGCCGTTCGGCGGGCCCCGCGTACGCTAGCCTAGCGCAGAGCCGGCGTTAGCGCGCGCCCTTGATCGCAGCGTCGATCGCGTCCCAGCTATTTTGTGTAACCCGCTGATCGTTGACGAAGAAGGTCGGGGCACCACGCACCCCGAACTTCTCAGAGGCGGTCTCGGTCATCACGATCAGTCGTTCAATCTCGGCCTCGTTCGACAGGCATTGCTGCATCTTGGCCGCCGACAGTCCGCGCGCCGCGCCCATCGCCTTGAACCCTGCAATGTTGGCGATCACCGGCATCACCTCCCGGCTGGGCTTGCCTTCGAGCGGCTTCAGCTGGGCCTCGCCCACCGCGGCGACCTTGGCCTTCCACGTTTCCTGGGTAGCCATCACCTGATGCAGCACCGGGAAAAAGGTTGTTGTCCCGCCGCAACGCGCCACTAGGGTCGCGGCCATATCGTACGGATCGAGCAGATAGTTACGGAACTCGTAGGCGACTGTGCCCGCCTTGAGCGCCGGCATCAGACGCGGAAACGACAGTTTGTCGAACGTCGCGCAATGCGAGCAGGAAAACGAGCCATATTCAACCAGCTTGGCCTTGGCCGCCGGGTTGCCCATCAGATATCCGCCCTGCGGCGTTGCGATCACGCTCCTTGACCAGTCGCGCGTCGCGGCGGGCTTGGCGGTCACGGCGGGGCTTGCCGTCAAGGCGGCGGTCACCAGCAGCACCGCGGCAATCATTTTGGACATACCCAACTCTCCTGTCGACAACCGCGGCTTAGTCCGGCCTCTTCGGCGGTATGGATCAAGCGGCAGGCCTTTCGACACGACCCGCTCGACCCCGTTGTGCACGTTGTTTCTTCCTGTTTCTCTTTGACGATGCCGTAGTGGCGCCGTGCCTGCAAGTGGCAGCGATGGTCGCCGGCAACATCGAGCGATCGTCAGCGGTTGTCACGGGGCCATAATCGTCATTCGCAGCGCATCGAGGGCCGGTACACCTGCATCGCGTTGGTGCCGCTATTCCCGCCCAGCGTGATCCCGCCGCCGGGCAGGAATATGCGGCCGCCAATCACCGCGCTGCCCTTGAGGCCGTGGACCGCGATCGGAAGGTTCGGCAGCTGCGTCCAGCGGTTGGCGCGCGGATCGTAGGCATAAGTGTTGGGCGTCAGGCCGAGCACGTGGGTCCGCTCGCCCTCGCCGCCGAACACGAACATGCAGCCGGCATTGGACCGCGCCGGTGATGCCTCCGCGCGGCGCCGGAAGCGGCGCGCCCTTGGTCCAGCGGCGCGTTTTGGGGTCGTAGATTTCGACCACGTCGACGCGCTCGGCCATCGCGCCCGGGCCGGTGCGCCCGCCGGCGACGATGATCTTCCCGTCGAGCGCGACCATCGCCAGATGATTGCGCTGGGTCGGCAGGTCAGGAAGCTTTTCCCATTTGTCGGTCGCCGGATCGTAGACCTCGAACGCGGAGCCTCCGGGCGGACGCCCGCCGGCGACATAGATCTTGCCGTCGATCACCGCCTTGCCGCCGCCGCTTCTGGCCGTCGGCATCGGCGCTCTGCTGGGCCCAGCCGCCGACCGCCGGATCGTGGACCCAGCTGTCCGCGACAAATTTCTCCGGCCGGCCCGTGCTCGCGCCTTCGATCTCGCCGCCAAGCATGTACAGCTTGCCGCCGACCGCCGCGACGTGGGTGTGGTGGATCGGCTGCGGCAGGCGCGGCCCGAGCGACCATTTGCTCGTCGCCGGATCGTAGATCTGGACCAGGTTCGACGGCAGCCGCCCGGGCGGATAGCCGCCGAGCACCCAGATTTTGCCGTTCAATTCCGCGACCGCATGCTCGGAGCGCGGCAAGCGGCATCGCCGCGCCCATGCTCCAGCCCTCGAACTCCGGATAGGCGCCGACCGGCGCGCCCTGGCTGACGCGGTCGTTCCACGTCTCCCGCAACTCGTTCGCCTCGACCGGCGTCGAACGGTCGGGCGGCGGCGGCGGCGGCCCGCCTGCGGGGGCTTGCTGGGCGATCGCGGCCGCCGACAGCAGCAACGCCGCGGTGCCGAATATTGGGAGGGTCGTCATGCTGATGCTCCTGTCCAGGAATTCGCGAACGCATCTTGCGCAGGAAAACAACGCACAGATTGCAAGTTCGACGAGCGGCAGGCTGGCGTCGTCTAGTGTCCGCGTGTTGTCTGGACGTGAGCAAAAATAAAGCCGGGCGGCCCCGCAGGGTCGCCCGGCTCATTGCTAGCAGCGCGCGCGGATTCAGGCGCGGCTGGGTTCGGTCATGGACTGCGGCTGGTGCTGCTGCCGGTCAGGAGCGTCCTGCCCGACTTTCTCAACCGCCTGATCGGCTTTCTCATGAAGTTTGGACGCGATCTGGTCCTTCTGCTCGCTCGCCATGTCGCGCGCCTTTTCGCCCACGCTGCCGAGCTTTTCCTGCTCCTGCCGGCTGATCGGGATGCCCGACCCGATGGCGGCGCCGACGGCTGCGGCGAGGATGCCGCCGACCAACGGGTTGCTGTCGTAGAAGTCCTGCGTCTTGTCGACCGCCATCCGCGCCTTGTCCTTCGCGGCCGACCCGGCCTGGGCAGTCGATTCCGACCACGCGCGGCGCTTCTCGCGGAAGCTGTCGGTCATGCTGTCGAGCCGCTGGCGGAAGCCATGCTCGTCCTCGTCATGGCCGCGCTCGACCATCAGGAAGTTGGCGCGGGCGACGTCGCGGCGGCGCTGATAGGCGAGCGGATCCTCGCCTTGGCGCAACTCGACCGACGACATGTGCGCCACATAGGCGCGGTGATGCACGTCATGGTCGCTCGACGGATCGTCGTCGAAGCTCTTCGATTTGCCCGAGCTAATCGACGGAAATTTGAAATCCTTGTCGCTGACCAGCCAAATCGCGCCGGCGGCGATCAGTCCCAGGGCGACCGGGTTGCGGCGGGCGCCGTCGAGGATCATCCGCGCATCGACGTCATTCTCGTCGGCCTTGTCGAGCAAGGCGTTGAAGATGTTGCGCGCGGTGAGCTGGTTGCCGATCTTGTCGACTGTCCGGCTCATGTCTTCCTGGGTGCGCCGGATGTCGCGCTCGATGGCGGCGGGATCCTGGTGCGTGTCGCTAATGCTGTCATTGTTCATCGTGTTTGCTCCGTATGAAGATCGCCATGCAGGTCGCCGCGGGCGATGTCGGGGGTGCGCTCGAGGGTGCGCTGCGAGCGCTCCGGCGCAAGGTGGGTGGCGCTCATCTTGCTGGCGCCGGCGTGGTACATCACATAGGCAATTGCCAAAGCGGCGATGCCGACGATCAGCGTTCCCAGGCCGATGTTCTCGATCGCGTCGCCAAGCAGGAACGCAAGGCCCATGAGGACCACGCCGAGCCCGGCAATGCCGACCACGGCCGCTCCAGCCATGCTTCCGACCGCCGTCTTGATCTCGGTCGTTGCTTCGCGGATTTCAGCTTTAACGAGGCTGAGCTGCTGCTCGGCCAGATGCGATCCCTGGCCGGCGAGCTGGCGCATGAGGTCGACGATATTGTCGCCGTCCGAAGCTGCTGCCGGCGGTGCCGCTGACGGAACCGATCTGGTGGTCCGCGCCGTGCGCTTGCTCGATGCAATGAAATTTGCGTCGTCCTCAATCATGCGAACTCTCCCGTCTGGCTCGGTGAGAAGGAAGCGCCAGCGCCGACCGACCGGACCGGCTCGTCACGCTGGGCCGGCGGAACTTGGGGCTGGCGGGACTGTGACGGGACGTTGCCTGCTGCGCCCGTTCTATTGTCAGGCGCTCCGGCCTTGAGGATGCGAGCGGCGGCAAAACCGAGCGCCGCGCAACCGGCGAGGAACGCGCCGGGATTGTTGCGGGCCATGTCCTGGACATCGCGCAGGATCTCGCGCGAATCCTTCTGCTCGAGGGTGTCGGCGAAGCGCTGGACCTGCTGCGCGCCCTGCTGGAACGCGGACTTGAGCCACTGCGGGGCGCCGTCGTCGAGCTGGTCGGCGGCGGTGCCGATGGCGGATGATACCGACTTGGCCTGCTCGGCGGCGGTGCCCTTGCGGGCATCGATCTCGCTGTGGATGCGGTCGCCGGCGGCGCTGCTCAGTCGTTTTGCGTCATCGCGCACGTCGCTGCCGATGTCGCTCTGGCCGGTTTGGTTGGTGCCAGTTTGATTGGTGCCAGTCTGGCCACCCCGGCCAGCTGTGCCTTGGGTTGGTGATTGCATGATTTGCCTCTCTTTTCTGTATACTTAACGAACGGGACGAGGCGGCTCGGGTTCCAAATGTTTCGGGTCTGAAGGCCAGGCTGTGGCGTCCACGCGGCGGCTGATCGCGGCGCATAGAAAAGCCCCGGAGCTCGCGCCCCGGGGCTCTTCATTCGGCGTTCCGGCGAGCCGCGCTCAGGCGTTCTCGCGCTCGGCCTCGGCGTTGACCGTCTGCTTCGACGCGGGCTGGTCGCTTCCGCCGCCAATGGCGGAGCGCTCGTCGCCCTCGCCCGACATTCCGCCGACGCTGATCTTGCGCGGCTTCATCGCTTCGGGGATTTCGCGCACCAGCTCGATCGCCAGCAGGCCGTCCTTCAGATCCGCGCCCTTGACCTGGATATGGTCGGCAAGCGCGAACCTGCGTTCGAACGAACGATTCGCGATGCCGCGATAGACATATTCGGAAGCCCCGCTTTCGGATTCCTCATTCTTGCGGCCGCTGACCAGCAGCACGTTCTGCTGCGCGGTAATGTCGATTTCCTCGGGCTTGAAGCCGGCCACCGCGAGTTCGATGCGGTAATCGTTCTCGCCGGTCTTGATCAGGTCGAACGGCGGGTAATTCTCGCCGTTGCCGCCAAGGCTGGTGTTTTCCAGCATGTCGAACAGCCGGTCGAAACCGACGGTGGAGCGCCGGTAAGGCGCAAAGTCGAAAGCACTACGCATAGTCTTGTCCTCCTCAAGTTTGAGCAAGGCGAAGCGGTCCGCTGCGGGAGCGTGCCGCTCCGTCACCAGGCCCGTCACGGCGCCCGGCGGCGAAAATCTGGGCTCGCGATGCGCGATTTCAAGACCGCTCGACGGTCAATTTTCGCACTTGGTCGAAACCCGCTCGCCAGGCTTTCCAGCTTGGGTGATTGTCAGCAAAATTCCTGGGGGAAGAGATGCGCCGCTCAACCGACCTTATCTTCCTGCCAGGCAACGCCCGCTTCGCTGACTTCGGACTGCTTCTCCTGCGCGTCGTCACCGGCGCCTTCCTCATCTACCAGAGCCACGACAACGTCTTCTCGGCCGCGCGCATGGACGAGTTCGAGAAATTCCTCGCCCAGTTCGGCTTCGTCTATGCCGAGATCATGGCGCCGCTCTCGGTCTACGCCCAGTTCGTCGCCGGCATCGGCTTCATCCTCGGCCTGTTCACGCGATGGCTCGGCCTGATCACCGCGTTCAACTTCACCGTCGCGGTCTACATGGTCCATTTGAACGACCCCGTTAACGTCGCCTGGGGCGCCGCGGTGCTGGTCGCCCTCGGTCTCTATTTCGGCCTGCGCGGAAGCGGCCGTTTTGGCCTCGACGCATTGTTCGAAGGCCGCCCTGCCACTCGTCGCCGCTAAGGAAGCTGTGGACAATCCGCCGCGCTTGCTTGGCTTGGCCGAGCGCCGCACCCTATAGTTCGCGGCCAATGGCCGACCTCTTCGCCTCCCCTGCCGCCCCCGCGACGCCGAGCAATTACGACGCCTCGGCGATCGAGGTGCTGGAGGGGCTCGAGCCGGTCCGCCGCCGCCCGGGCATGTATATCGGCGGGACCGACGCGCGCGCGCTCCACCACCTCGCCGCCGAGGTCATCGACAATGCGATGGACGAAGCGGTCGCCGGCCACGCCACCCGCATCGAGGTCACGCTGGAGGCCGGCAATCGCCTCACCGTGACCGACAACGGCCGCGGCATTCCGGTCGACCCGCACCCCAAATATCCGGGCAAATCGGCGCTCGAAGTGATCATGACTACGCTCCATTCGGGCGGCAAGTTCGAGGGCTCGGCTTACTCCACCTCGGGCGGCCTCCACGGGGTCGGCGTCAGCGTCGTCAACGCGCTGTCGGTCGACACCATGGTCGAGGTCGCGCGCGACAAATTGCTCTACCGGCAGAGCTTCGCCCGCGGCCTCGCTACCTCCCCGCTCGAGACCGTCGGCGCCGCGCCCAACCGCCGCGGCACCACCGTGGCCTTCACCCCCGACCCCGACATCTTCGGCGCCGACGCCGCTTTCTCGCCCGATCGCCTGTACAAGCTCGCCCGCTCCAAGGCGTACCTGTTCGCCGGGGTCGAGATCCGCTGGCGCTGCGACGCGTCTCTCGCGACCGCGGACGTCCCCGAAACCGCCGTCTTCCAGTTCGCCAACGGCCTCGCCGACCATCTCGCGGAGCAACTCGGCGAGCGCCCGTGCGTCACTGCCCAGCCGTTCACCGGCCGCCAGGATTTCCCCAGGACCGACAAAGCGCGCACGGCAGCGCCGAATGGGCGGTCGCCTGGCCGCTCTATTCCGACGGCTCCGAAAGCTATTATTGCAACACCATCCCGACCCCCGACGGCGGCACCCACGAGGCCGGCCTCCGCGCCGCGCTGACCAAGGGCATCCGCGCGTTCGGCGAATTGGTCGGCAACAAGCGCGCCAAGGACATCACCGCCGACGACGTCATGAACGGCGTCGAGCTGATGCTCTCGATCTTCATCCGCAACCCGCACTTCCAGAGCCAGACCAAGGACCGCCTCACCAGCCTCGAGGCCGCGCGCTTCGTCGAGGCCGCGGTGCGCGACCATTTCGACCATTATCTGGCCGACAATATGGACCGCGGCCGCGCGCTCCTCGGCAGCGATCGTCGAGCGGATGGAGGAGCGCCTCAAGCGCCGCGCCGAGCGCGAGGTCCAGCGCAAGACCGCGACCAGCGCGCGCAAGCTCCGCCTCCCCGGCAAGCTCACCGATTGCGCCAATGACGACGCCGCCGGCACCGAATTGTTCATCGTCGAAGGCGACAGCGCGGGCGGCTCGGCCAAGCAGGCGCGCGACCGCAAGACGCAGGCGATCCTCCCCCTGCGCGGCAAGATCCTCAACGTCGCCTCCGCCACCGCCGACAAGATCCGCGCCAACAGCGAAATCGCCGATTTGTCGCTCGCCCTCGGCTGCGGCACCCGCGACAAGTTCGACGAGAATGCGCTGCGCTACGAGCGCATCATCATCATGACCGACGCGGACGTCGACGGCGCCCACATCGCGACCCTGCTGATGACCTTCTTCTTCCAGGAAATGCCGGAATTAGTGCGCCGCGGGCATTTGTTCCTCGCCCAGCCCCCGCTCTACCGACTGACCAGCGGCGCAACCACGCTCTACGCCCGCGACGACGCCCACCGCGCGGAGCTCGAGGCGGCCGAGTTCAAGGGCAAGAAAGTCGAAGTCTCGCGCTTCAAGGGCCTCGGGGAAATGAACCCCAACCAGTTGAAGGAAACGACGATGGACCCGGGGTCGCGCTCGCTGCTGCGGATCACGCTACCGGGTCAATATGAGGACCGCCAACCGGTCAAGGATTTGGTCGAGCGCCTGATGGGCCGAGACCCCGCGCCGAGGTTCGCCTTCATTCAGGCGAGCGCCGCGGCCGTGGATGAGAGCGCGATCGACGCTTAGCCGGTCCAGCCGCTAGCGTGCCTGGTGCGGATTGCCCTTCATCAGGCGTTGGCCGGCCGCCTCCATTGCCCCTCGAAGCAGTTCGTCGCTGGTCTTTTCCGCTGCTTCAGGCGTGAGCTTTACGTCCACGCCGTCCGGTCCATCGAGGACGACTTCACCGCCCTCGGCGGTCACTTTGGTCGCTTCGTCGTATGTCTTGTCGTCGTGCATATCCGTCAAAGCGATTTTCCCGCCGGTCGGTTCCTCGCGCTCCCACCGGCCCTGATGATTTGAGCCGCGCATATTGCGGTGCGCTTAGTGTCGCCTCGAAGACTCGGACCGGGCCCGAAACCGTGATACTCAATGTCCATCGCCTGGACTGAACCAGCGCATCGGCGACCGGGAGACATCTGAGAACTCCCGCTGACCATGGGGGCCAAGCCATGTCTGAGAGCGACACCGAATATTATCGCCGCCGAGCCGCCGAAGAACGCGCGCTGGCTCTGAAAACGGAGCGGAGCGACGTCGCGGCGATCCACCAGGAGCTGGCAGCGCAATATCAGACGCTGGTCGATCACGCGGAGCTTCGCCCGCGGCTCCGGATGATCACCACCGAGCAGGCTTCCGCCTAGCCCTCGACTTTCACCACGTCGCGGAACCACACCGTGTCGAGGATGCGGCCCTGCTCGTCCAATTCGTCAGGTCGCAGCCCGCCAAGACTGGAGCAGCCGGGCTGCCAACGGCGCGATGACGATAAGCACGAGCACAAAGGCGGAGATGGCAACGAGGGCAAACCCGATTAGTGGCGATGTCTCAGCCGCCACGACCTTCATAAGAGCACCCATCGGGCCGAAGCCAGTCCAATAAACCAGCACATTGTTCGCGGCCGCAATCATGCGCAGGAGCGGATACGCCACCGCGAGGGAAAGCAGCTGCAGCGGAGCGACCGCGAGTCCCTTCTGCGAAAATGGGTTCAGATGAAATTGGGCCAGCGCTCGGACGGGTTGCCGCAACCATCGTGGATCCATCGCCTCTGCTCTCGCGACAGCAAAGGCTACACAGGCTCCCAGTATCGCCGCTCCACCGATCGTCAGCAGCCAGGCCTTGGCAGCGTCGAACTCACCTTCAGGTCCAACGGCAAACACATTCTTTTCAGACGTGCCCGGCCGTTGCAGGCCAAGTTCCGTGGAGGCCAGATCGCACCAGCTCGCTGCCAGGTAAAAGGCGAGGTAGATCGCAAGCACCAGGCGTAGATTTGCGCTGCGGCGTCCGCGGCGGTCGACCATCAATGGACCCCTGTCGATCAGCGAACCTGTGTTGGATGATCAATACAAACGAACCGCCGTTGTCCGCAACCCAATCAGCTTCCGCTAAATGCCAACACGAACCATAGGAACAGGATTACGAACAATGCCAGGCTTAGGAGCGTAACGCGGCGCTTCCAGCTAACCCTCAACCGTCACCACATCGCGGAACCACACCGTGTCGAGGATGCCGCCCTGCTCGTCCTCGATATCGATCCGGTGTCTGAAGTTGATCTTCGCCTCATCCTTCGCCGTTTGGGCGAGCGAGAACAGCGCATTCTCTCGAGCCTTTGTTCGTGCCGCATCGAGATCGGGAAGCTCGAACCCCTCTTCGTCGGGAACGTCGAGGTCATCGCGCAGGTGCAAAAAGTATCTCGGCATCTCCGGCAGAGCGCATAGCGAAGCTCGCCGTTCCTGGCGTTAACCTGAGTTGGTCGGTTTGGCTGACATGCGCGGCTCCTGCGGCGTCGTTCGGCATCCGCTCCAACGCGGTCCCGCGCCGTGCCACTGTCGCAGCGGCGGAATAGGTTTTTACCTATATAGGATTTGGTCGAACGGCTGATGGGAAGGGACCCGGCGCCGAGGTCCGCGTTCATTCAGGCGAGCGCGGCTGCCGTGGATGAGGATGCGATCGGTGCCTGGCCGCAAAGCCCGGGAAGACGATCCAATAAGCCGGTCAAGAGGCCAAAAGCGAATGTCTGCAATGGGTGGAAAGCAGACACTAGGAAGGAGGGGCCGCGCGGATTCAGCAGTCAACTACCCCTGTCTCGGCGACGCGGCCGGCGACATTTACGACTGAAATAAAGCGCATCGTAAAGTGCGAGGCATCGCATTCGACCCAGGTAGAATAATCGTCGGCGATGATTGTCACATGGCCGCGAACCGCGCTTAACTTATTCGCCTTGAGCTTCCGCAATTTGTCTTTCGGCGCAACGGCGCGTGCGAACGCCTCTTCGTTCTTGAGCATGATTCCGTCTGCGGAGCCTCGCTCACGCCAATAGGGAAGCAGGCGCAGCGACTTCTCGTCCGGCCACATCGTCGCGTCCAGCCTCTCTCCAGACATTTCCAGCAGGTACGTTCCCGCCACAGTGAAGCGGCCGCGGAACGTCGCATGATTGCCGGTGCCGGTCTTGAAAGACACGAGACGCACCGGGCTGCCGGTGGGGACGACAATCCCTTCGCCGAGTTCCGTTTCGCCCGGATACAGCGGCAAGAACCTGCCCTTTGCGCCCTCTGCGAAGGCCGCCGCACTTATGAGGCCGAGCGCGGCGCAGGCGGCGGCGACAGCGGTGACATATTTTCGCATACTATCATCCCCCAAAAACTTTCTATGGCGCTCGGCGCGCGCTGTCAAAATGGTCGCTGGATAGCTGCTAACTAACGACTGCTCTGGGTCGAACTGCCACCGGCCGCTAATGTCCCCTTTGGGTCGAAAGCAGACATTAGCTCGCTGAGATTTTCGGTTGGACGTGGATAGGCGGCAGTCGATCCGTCGATGATGCGAAAAAAGCCAAATAGCTTTCCTATTACTTTATTTTATGATCCATATGGGTTCATGAAATCCGAGTCGCCTTCACCAACCCCGCCAATCCCCACACCTGTCCTGAGCAAAGTCGGAGGGCTGCCCGCCATCCCTGTCCCGAGCCGCAACGAGTGGCGCCACGACGGCTGGACCGGCGACAAGTGGCGCTCTTCCTCGAAACCCTCGCCCGTCGCCAAATGCCCCGTCACCACGAACTTTGGGAACATTCGCGCGCAGCTATGCCCGGGGCGCATGGCGAGCACGCAAGTGGCGCGCAGCTATGCCCGGCGGCATGGCAAGCACGGACTCGGGCCCTGACCAACATGCGCGCCATTTGGGCGCAACCCCGAACGATGTTACGCTGGCCCCAGCAATCGCGAAGGGGGAAATGCGATGCCATCGATCCGAACAGCAAGCCTCGCCGCGGCGCTCTCGCTCGCTGCTCTGGGCGGAGCGCCAGCGACCGCGCAGCCCGAGCGGCGCGAGGAACCGCGCTACATCACCATCACCTTGCCGCAATTCGTGGTCCACGCGGTCAGCTTCACCGCCGATGACGAGACCGGCTACGACTGGGCCGGGTCGGACGAGGTCCATGCGGCGTTCGCCGACTTCAACCCGGTCAGCGAGACCGCCACGTCCGAATATGACCATGTCAACGCCGGCGAGACCATCGCCTTCATCGCCCCCGACCAGTGCATCTCGCCCCTGCCCGACTGCTCGCGCGGCCGCGACCGCGTGCGCTTCTCGGTCGCCTTGTGGGAGGCGGACGCGAACCTCGGCATGTCGGGGCTTTTCGGGCTTCAGAAGCCAAGCCGGATCGGCAGGCACGACATGTACGACACCGGGATCCACATCGGCGACGATCTCATCGGGCGGGCTTCGGTCGGCTTCTCGAGGCAGCAGCTGCTCGGCACGCTGCCAACCGTCGGCCACTCGTTCGAGCGCCAGGTCGCGCTTCACGGCGGCGAGGGCAGCTACCGTTTCAACTATCGCGTCACCCGGCTTCCCGATGTCCGCAAAAGGGTGATCGTTGGCGGGCCGACGCGAGAGCCCTAGGCGCTTGGGAACGTCGTCTCGGCCCCGAATGTTGGGCGCCCGAAGGAGAAAACTCCATGGACGAGGACAAGAAACCCATGCCCGCCGACGGCTCGGGCACTGAGATGAACCCGCCCGACGACATCGGCGAGACCGCTTCGCGGCGCGATGCCGAAATGCCCGGCGGCCTGCCCAACACGGGCGAGTCCGGCGGCGGCCCCTACCCCAACCCGTACAGCGACGCCGACCGCAAGGGCGAGAAGCAGGACGAGTTCGAGGGCGGGCAAAGCGTCTCCGGCTATTTCGGCAAGGGCCAGCTCGGCGAGAAGAAGCTGGGCGAAACGCACAACGCCCCCGCCGAGGAAGATTAGAACGGAGGACCAAACTTAGCTGGGGACGCGCAAACTCCCCCCGCACCACCGGCCGTCTCGTCTTCGCCGCATTTCGCTGCTAGTCGCCGCGCCATGCTGACCATCAACGGAATCACGGTGCGCCTTGGCGGGCGCACGATCCTCGACCGCGCGACCGCCGCGATCCCGCCGGGCGCCCGCGTCGGGCTGATCGGCCGCAACGGCGCCGGCAAGTCGACGCTGATGAAGGTCATCATCGGCCAGCTCGATCCCGACGAGGGCGAGATCGACGATGCCGCGCAAGACGCGGTTGGGCTACATCGCCCAGGATAGCGCCGTCGGGCTCCGCGACCCCGTTCGAAACCGTGCTCGCCGCCGACACCGAGCGCGCCGCGTTGCTCGCCGAGGCCGAACATTGCACCGACGCCCACCGCCTCGGCGACCTGCACGACCGGCTGCTGGCGATCGACGCCTATGCCGCCGACGCCCGCGCTGCCGCGCATCCTGCTCGGCCTCGGCTTCGACGAGACGATGCAAGGCGCAGCCGCTCGACAGCTTCTCCGGCGGGTGGAAGATGCGCGTTGCGCTGGCCGCTCTGCTGTTCTCGTCGCCCGACGTGCTGCTGCTCGACGAGCCGTCCAACCACCTCGACCTCGAAGCGACTTTGTGGCTCGAGAATTTCCTCAAGTCCTATGCCGGCACGTTGATCGTCATCAGCCACGAACGCGACCTGCTCAACGAGGTTGTCGACACCATCCTGCACCTCGAACGCGGCAAGATTTCGCTTTATTCGGGCAATTACGACGGGTTCGAAAAGCAGCGCGCCGAGCGGGTGGCCCAGATCGCCGCGGCGCAAGGCGTCGCAGGATGCGCAGCGCGCCCGGCTGCAGGATTATGTCGCCCGCAACAGCGCCCGTGCCTCGACCGCCAAGCAGGCCCAGTCCCGCGCCAAGATGCTGGCCAAGATGCAGCCGATCGCCGCGCTCGCCGACGACCCCAGCCTGGCGTTCGATTTCCCCAGTCCCGTCGGAGCTGAAACCGCCGCTGATCACGCTCGAGCTGGCGTCCGTTGGCTACACCGCCAATACGCCCGTGCTGCACCCGCCTCAACCTGCGCATCGACCCGACCGACCGCATCGCGCTGCTCGGCCGCAACGGCAACGGCAAGACCACGCTCGCCCGCCTCCTCGCCGCCCAGCTCGCCCCGATGGCCGGCGACATCCACGCGTCGGGCAAGATGAAGGTCGGTTACTTCACCCAATATCAGGTCGAGGAACTGTCCGGCGGCGATACCCCGCTCGAGCACATGACCAGGGCGATGCGCGGCGGCAGCCCTGCGGCGGTCCGCGCCCAGCTCGGCCGCTTCGGCTTCTCCGGCGACAAGGCGACCACACTCGTTGGCAAATTGTCCGGCGGCGAGCGGGCGCGGCTGGCGCTGGCGCTGATCACCCGCGACGCGCCGCATTTACTGATCCTCGACGAGCCGACCAACCACCTCGACGTCGATGCCCGCGAAGCCCTGGTCCAGGCGCTCAATGGCTATGACGGCGCGGTGATCCTGATCAGCCATGACCGCCACATGGTCGAGCTGACCGCCGACCGGCTGGTGCTGGTCGACCACGGACAGGCGAAGGATTATCCCGGCAGCATCGACGATTATATCGACTTCGTGCTCGGCCGGAATCAGCCGAAACGGCCGCTCCGCCCAAAGCCGCCAAAGCGGGCCGGAAAGCCGACGCCAAGGCCCGCGAGCTCAAGAAAGCCGCCGCGGAGAGCGAAGCGGCGAGCGCGCGTCTGGCGGCCCAATGCTCGGCGCTCGACCAGGCGATGTTCGACCCCGCCGCCGCCCCGCCCGAACTGGCGAAACTTCCGGTCGGCGAGCTAAGCCGCCGCCGCGCCGAGGTCGCCGCGCAATTGCAAGCCGCCGAAGCCCGCTGGCTCGACCTCGCCGAGCAACTGGAGCGCATCGCGGCCTGAAGATTAGCGCAATCGCTGATTCATGTTAGTCTCGCCGCGCCGTGGGCCATGCCCGCCGATGCAGGGAGACGTCGACATGTCGATGCGCCATCGCTTTTTCAGGGCTTTCGCAGGATTTGCCGTTCTCGCGGCGCTCGCCTTGCCGGGCCTTCAGCCGGCCGCGTCCCAGAAGCGCGCGGCGGCGTTTCTGACGAATGGCCAGGAGCTCAGAATTTCCGTCCCGCAGTTCGTTGTCACCGCGATCCGCTTCAAGTCGAACGACGAAACCGGCTGGTACTGGACCGGCTCGGATGAGGTCTATGCCGTTTTCTCCGACATGGACCCGACCCACGGCGACCGGGTGACGTCGGTTTATGGCAATGTCGATGAAGGCGACACAGTCAATTTCCGCTCGGCCGACCAATGCGTCGCTCCCCAGCCGAATTGCGACCGCGGCATGTCCAGCCTCAATGTCAGATTTTCCTTCTGGGAGCGCGATTGGGGCGGCTTTGCCTATGGCGACTTCGCCGGCGGTCATTACCGGCTACAGAACGGCAGCCACTCGTTCGACGATTTGATCGGCCACGGCTCGATCATCCTCTCACAGGAAGAGCTTGTCGCCGCGCTCCCCGTAGGCGCGAGCCGGGACTATACCGTCAGCCCGACCGGTGGCGCCGGCAAATACCGCTTCACATACCGCATCTCGCGACTTGCCAATATCGACCGGTCGATCGTGATCCATCTGCCGCCAATCCTGCCGGTGAGCATCACGCTCGACGCGGTGGTCTCGATGATCAATGGTGAGCAGTTCGTCCGGCTGACCTGGTCGGGGGCGGCAACCGCTACTGTCGACATCTACCGCGACGGGGCGAAGCTCGTGACCGTTCCGAACAACGGCAGTTATCGCGACCAGGCGCCCAGCGGCGCTCACCAATATCGGGTTTGCAACCTCGGCTCGACTACGGAATGCTCGGCCCAGGTTACTGTCACCGTGCCGTAGCGGGGTGCAACTGGAGCGTATAATCGCATGAGATTCGAACGACTGCTGCTTTCCGCCGCGCTCGCTTTGTCGGCCGCGTCGCCCGTCGCCGCCGCTCCGGACCCGGCCGCGCTGGCCGAAGCCCGGACGATTTTTTCTGACTGGCAGCGTGCCGCGCATGTCCCCGGACTGGTTTACGGGATCGTCGCCGACGGCAATCTGGTCGCGGTCGAGGCGTCAGGCGTCCAGGATCTGGCGAGCGGCGCGCCGGTCACTGCCGACAGCCGCTTCCGCATCGCGTCGATGTCCAAGGCGTTCACCGCGCTCGCCATTCTCAAGTTGCGCGACGAGGGCAAACTGTCGCTCGACGCGCCGGCCGAAACCTATGTCCCCGAGCTCCGGGGCTGGACCTATCCGACCGGCGACAGTCGCCGCATCACCGTCCGCGACCTGCTCAACCACACCGCCGGCTTCGTCGAGGACAATCCCTGGGGCGATCGCCAGCAAGTGATGACCGAAGCCGAGTTCACGGCATTCCTCAAGACCGGCGTGCCGTTCTCGCGGGCGCCGGGCCTGGCGATGGAATATTCCAACCTCGGCTATGCGCTCCTCGGCCGGATCATCGGCAACGTCTCGGGCACTCGCTACCAGGACTATATCCGGCGTGAGCTGATGCTCCCGCTCGGCATGACCGCGACCGGCTTCGACATTTTCGCCTCGCCGCCGGGCTCACGCAGCATTGGCTATCGATGGCAGGACAACCGCTGGGTGCGCGAGCCGGACATGAAGGACGGCGCGTTCGGTGCGATGGGCGGCGTCGAGACCAATGCCCGCGATTACGCCAAATGGGTCGCCTTCCTGCTTTCGGCCTGGCCCGCCCGCGACGGCCCCGAAACCGGCCCGGTGCGCCGCTCGAGCGTGCGCGAAATCGTCACCGGGAGCAATTTCGCCGGGGGCACGATGCGCAATCCTGCGATCGGTGGAACGCCGTGCCGGCAAGCGGTCGCCTACGCGATGGGCTGGGGTGTGACCGACGATTGCGACCTCGGCCGCGTCGTTGGGCATGGCGGCGGCTACCCCGGCTACGGCTCCTATGTGATGCTTTTGCCCGACAAGGGCGTCGGCCTGTTTTCATTCTCGAGCCTGACCTACGGCGGCTCATCGCTGCCGACGTGGCGCGCGGCGCTCGCCCTGGACAAGGCCGGCGCGTTCGCTAACCGCAAGCTTGCGGTCTCGCCCGGGCTGGCCGCGGCCTATTCCGCCGCCAAGGCGGTGTGGCGCGCCGGGGACGTCACCGCCGCGCCGCTCGCCAACAACATGCTGATGGACCGCGACCGCGCCGCCTGGGCCAAGTTGATCGGCGAGGTGAAGGCCGCCGTCGGCCAGTGCGCCGGCGACGAGCCCGTCATCCCCGTTTCGGCGATGGAGGGCCGCTTTACCTGGAATTGCAGCCACGGCCGCGTCACTGGCCGGGTCCAGCGCGCGCCCACCCAGGGCATTGCGCTCCAGGCGCTGGAATTCGCACCGGCGAGGCCGTAACGCTCGCCCATCGGGGCTTCGGGGGGTTGCAATGCGGCGGCGGACATTCTTGCAATCGAGCGTTGCCGCCGTTGCTGCGGCGCAGCTCGAATGGCCGGTTTTTGCTGCGGCCGCGCGGCCCGACTGGACGCCGCTTCGACGAGCCGTCGGGGAGCGCCTGATCGATACCCCCTCGCCGCTGGTCGAGCTCGCTCGCAACGGCGGTGCTGGCGCGGAGGCGATCTTCGCCCAACTGCAAAACCCATATTATCTGTCGGACACGCCGGGCCTGACCCAGAACTCTCGGCTGGACCGATGCGTGGACCAGCCGCCCCAGCCTCAAGGCGGTCGCGGCGCAATCGGCGAGCGATGTGGCAGCCGCCGTAACCTTCGCCCGCCGCACCGGATTGCCGCTGGTCGTCAAGGGCGGCGGCCACAGCTATTTCGGCAATAGCAACCGCGCCGGCTCGCTGCTGGTGTGGACCCACGCCATGCGCGACATTGTCATGCACGATGCGTTCCGCCCGGCCGGCGCTCCATCAGCAGAACCGCGCGTTCCTGCCGTAACCCTCGGCGCCGGCTGCCTGTGGGGCGAGGTCTATCGCACCGTCACCGCCGCCGGCCGCTACGTCCAGGGCGGGGGCTGCCTCACCGTCGGCACCGCGGGCTTCGTCCAGGGCGGCGGCTTCGGCAGCCTGTCGAAGCAATTCGGCACCGGCGCCGCGAGCCTGCTCGAGGCCGAGATCGTCACCGCCGATGGGCGCGTCCGCACCGTCAACCGGTGGAACAGTCCGGAGCTGTTCTTCGCCCTGCGCGGAGGCGGCGGCGGCACGTTCGGTGTAGTCACCCGGATGACGCTCAAGACCCATGCCTTGCCCGCGACGATCGGCGGCGCGCTGTTCGACGTCAAAGCCGCCGACGATGCCAGCTGGAGCGAACTGGCCGAGCAGATGATCGCCTTTTACGCCGACGATTTGTTCGGGCCGAAATGGGGCGAGCAGATCCGCTTCGCTCCCGGCCGGCGGCTCAGTGTGACGATGGTCTGCCACGGGCTCGACCAGACGCAGATCGCCGCGTCCTGGGCACCCTTCCTCGATTGGGTCAAAGCCCGTCCGCAGGCTTATTCGCTCGCCGCAGACCCCATCTTTATCGCCATTCCGGGGAGCGATTTCTGGCAGCCCGCGACGCTTCGGGCAATTCCCGGGCTGGTTCTCCAGGACGACCGCCCGGGCGTGCCGACCGACAACATTTATTGGGCCTCGAACCGCGGCGAGGCCGGGCAAGTGCTCCACGCCTACCAGTCGCTGTGGCTGCCCAATGCCTTGCTCGCCCCCGCCCGCCGCAAGGCGCTGGCCGCGGCGCTGGTCGATGGCGCCCGCGAGCGCGACGTCACCCTGCACCTCAACAAGGGCCTCGGCGGCGGCGCGCCCGAAGCGATAGCAGCGACGCGCGAAACCGCCACCAACCCCGAAGTGCTCGACGCGTTCGCTCTGGTGATTTGCGCCGCCGAGGAGCCGCCCGGCTATCCCGGCATCCCGGGGCACGAGCCCGACGTCGCCGGTGGCCGCCGCGACGCCGCGAGCGTGACGCGGGCCATGGCCCCGTTGCGCGCGATTGCGCCCGGCGCCGGCTGCTACGTCTCCGAAGCCGACTATTTCCTAACTGGCTGGAAGCGGGCGCACTGGGGGACACATTACCCGCGCCTCGCCGCCGCCAAGCGACGCTACGATCCGGCAAACCTGTTCCGCGGCCACCACAGTGTCGAGCCGCGCTAAAGCGGCAGCGGGACCACTTGGGTCTTGTTTGCCTCGTCGGGCGGTGTGTTGATGGAGGAACAGATCGAGGGCGAATATTTCCCGCCGGCCCAGACGTTTCCCGCGGTTGCCTTGATCCGCTCAAAATCGGGTGCGAAGCCGTAAGTCTTAGCCAGCGGCAGCGCTTGACGGATGTGGAGCTTGGCCCGGTAATTAAGCGTCGACGCTTCCTGCAGCGCGTTCAGCAGCATCGTGCGGTCGCTGCTGGTCAGCGCGTCGGAGCCCATTTGCAGGGCCCGCAACCGTCCCCACACCAGCTCCTGCTGCTTCTGCACTGCCTCGAATTCGCGGATCATCGAGGCGATCGCGCCGATCCGATACTGCTCCTCGCTCGGCAGCAAGGCGATCCGCCCGGCCGACAGCGCCGCGTCGTAGCGCGCCAGCGAGACGGTGATGGACGGCGCCTGGGCCACCCACAGCGGGGTTTCAAAACGTCCAGTCCGGGCCCAGTCGGCTAAGATCTGCCGCAGGTCGGTGAGACGGCGCTCGATGCACGGCTCAGCCCGGCCACGCAGCGCGATGCTCGACAAATCGTCGTTGATCTCGTCCCGGACCGCGGCCCTGGTGTCCGCCGCGACATCGCGGTCGTGGAGGTCGGACATGAGCTGCTCGGCGCCAAGCGCGATGAGCACGCCGAGGACGATGATCCCGACCTCGCCGAAAAACTGTCGCCAGCCGTGGATCGGCTTGGGCAGTCTGAGATCCATGAGCGCCTCCCCCGCCAGGGAAGCTAGCGGCTAATCGCCGCTGCGCAATCGCCCCTCAGCGGGCGCCGAAGCCGCTGGCCATGGTCTTGATCGTCCGGAACAAGATCAGCACGTCGAGCCAGGGCGAGAAATATTTGATGTAGTAGAAGTCGTATTTAAGCTTCTCGTGAACCTGGTCGACGTTGGCGACATGCCCCTGGTTGACCTGCGCCCAGCCCGAAATGCCGGGACGGACGACGTGGCGGTAGCGGTAGAACGGGATCTCGCTGGTGTACCAGCGCGACAGCACTTCGGCTTCCGGGCGCGGACCGATCCAGCTCATCTCGAACCTGAGAATGTTGAAAATCTGCGGCAGCTCGTCGAGCCGCAATTTGCGCAGGATGCGTCCAATCCGGGTGATGCGCGCATCCTCCTCGCTGGTCATTGCGGCTTCGCGATCATCGGCGATCGTGCCCGGCCGCATGGTGCGGAATTTATACACCGTGATGCGCTTGCCGGCATGACCGATCCGCTTCTGGCGAAACAGGATCGTGCCCGACCCGTCGAGCCGGATCGCCACCGCGATCAACGCCATCAACGGCAGTGCCAAGGGCAGAATGGCAAGCGCGAACAGGAAATCGCCGACGCTTTTCAAATAGAAATAGCCGCGCGCCGGAACCAGCGAGCCGAAGCTGTTTTCCGAGAGATGCTCGAGCTCGACCCGGCCAGTGAGCGATTCCCACAATTGCTTGACCTGATAGACGATCCGGCCGTCGAGGGCGGCGTCGGCGAGGAAAGCCTCCCATTCGTCGGGCAGGTCGGCCGAGAAGTCGGCGACGATCGCCTGGCCCTTGCGCACATCAGCAAGCCGCGGTCGCCGGATTGTCCGCCAGTTGACGCTGTCGATCCGCGCCAGCGGCGCGACCGCTCCGAACGGGACCACGGCGATGGTCCGCCGCAGGTTCCGCTCGGCGTAGATGTAGAGCAGATACAGCCAGATCAGGTGCAGCACGAAGCCGCCGGTCAACGCGAGGCGGTCATAGGGCAGGCGAGTGAGCAGAAACCAGGCAACAATGACGCCGTGACCGGTCAAGGTCGCCGGCAGGATCACCGCGCTGCGGCGGATGCCGGGATAAGTCTCGATCGACAGGCGCATCCAGAAGGCGATCACGACCGCGATAGCATTACCGGTCAGCGTGTTGACGCTCGCGTGCTCAAGCAGCGTCCCCGGCAACAGCGGGCCGCGCGCCAGCCACGGCACCAGCGCGCTGAACAGCAACGCGCCGGCGAACTGGAAACGGCGGCGCGTGAGCAGCGAATTCTCGCCCGGCTCCTTGCCGCGCGGCTTGCGCCGCTGCACCGGAACTTCGCGGGTCACGCGCACCACCGTCCGCGGCCCTTGAAGACCCAATGCTTGCTGTTGCTAGTCATCGCTTTCTAATCATGGAGGATTTATCCCGCCGCGAACAGTGCGGCAGTTCAGGATTGGGCGCCCTTGCCGCGGCCGACGCCCTGGTAAGACAAGCCCGCCCGCTCGGCATCTTCGCGATCGTAGACATTGCGCAGGTCGATCAGCTCCTTGCCGCGCATCAAGGTGGCGAGCTTGGCCAGGTCCAGCGCGCGAAACTCGTCCCATTCGGTGACGATAACCAGCGCGTCGGCGCCATTGGCCGCGGCATAAGCGTCGGGCGCGAACTCGACGCCGCTGAACAATCGCTCGGCCTGGTGGCGCGCGACCGGATCGAAGGCCGCGACCGACGCGCCGCGCGCCAGCAACGCCTCGATCAGCGGGATTGCCGGAGCATCGCGCATGTCGTCGGTGTTGGGCTTGAAGGCGAGGCCGAGCACGGCGACGCGCTTGCCCGCGACATCGCCGCCGAGCCGGCGCTCGACCCGGTCGACCATCCCCGCCTTGCGCGCGTCGTTGACCGCGACCGTGGTGGCGACGATGCGCTGCTCGACGCCCGCTTCGCGCGCCGTCTGGAGCAGGGCCAGCGTGTCCTTGGGAAAGCAGCTTCCGCCATAGCCGGGGCCGGCGTGAAGGAATTTCGGGCCGATGCGATTGTCGAGGCCGATGCCGCGCGCGACGTCCTGGACGTCGGCATCGAGCGTTTCGCACAAATCGGCGATTTCGTTGATGAAACTGATTTTGACCGCAAGGAAGGCATTGGCGGCATATTTGGTCAGCTCGGCCGTGCGCCGGCCGGTGAACAGGATCGGCGCGCGATTGAGGAACAGCGGCCGGTAGATTTCCTTGAGCACTTCGCGGGCGCGCTCCTCCCCGGCGCCGACGACGATCCGGTCTGGATGCTTGAAGTCGGCGATTGCCGCGCCTTCACGCAGGAACTCCGGGTTGGAGGCGACCGGGCATCCGGTTACGCCCTCCTCCGCAAGGATCGCCTCGATCCGGTCGCCGGTGCCGACCGGTACGGTGGATTTGGTCACGACCACCGTCCCCGGCTTGATCACCCTGGCGAGCTCGCGGACCGCATCGAACACGAAAGTCAGGTCGGCGTGGCCATCGCCGCGGCGCGCCGGGGTGCCGACGGCGATGAACACGGCTTCCGCGTCCTTGACCCCGTCCGCAAGCGAGGTCGTGAACGTCAGTCGCCCGCGCTCGGCATTGGCCTTGACCAGCGCTTCGAGCCCGGGCTCCCAGATCGGCATCTTGCCGTCGAGCAGGCCGTCGATCTTGCCTTCGTCCTTGTCGACGCAGGCCACCTGATGCCCGAAATCGGCGAAGCACGCGCCGGAGACGAGCCCGACGTAGCCGGTACCGATCATTGCGATGCGCATGGAAAATCCGTGGTCTGCTGAAGGTCGCGCGCTCTTAGCCACCGGCGGGGGCCTTGGCCAGCGCGCCGGTCACGCGGCTCGACGCCTGATTGGGCGGGAGACTGGTCCACTTCGGTGCGGCCGGTAGCTCGCAATTAATCGTCTGAAATTAATTGCAATTCATCGGCTGGCGACCGGTTCGGAGCGGCATGCTGCTTCGGTTCACCAGCCGGACCTGCACATTTGTGCATGCCCCTCCCCCAGTTGTTTGGAGTTGTTACATGTTCAATTCGGTTTCCAGGAATATCCGCCTGCTCGCGCTCACCGGCGTGGCTATTTTCGCCGTTGCGGCTCAGCCTGCACTCGCCGCCGACACCGCTAATCTCGATGTCAGCGCCGAAGTCAGCGAAGTCTGCAATGTCACGACTTCGCCGGTCGCCTTCGGTGTGATCGACGTGACTGCCGCAGGCAATGAAGACGCTCAAGGCGGCTTCTCGGTCGTCTGCACGAGTGGCCTCGCCTGGACCGCCGCTGCCAGCGCCGGCGACGGCACCGGCGCCTCGACTGCGGCCCGCAAGATGATGGACGGCGCGAACGTCCTTAATTACGCGCTTTACACCGGAAGCGATCATACCGGGAACTTCGTAAGCGCGACGGGCACAGGTACCGGCGCGGCGGACGACAGGATCATCTACGGCCGCATTCCCGAGGGCCAGACGAGCGTTCCGGCCGGCAATTATGCCGATGCGGTCGTTATCAGCCTGACTTACTAAGACGATGACGGCGGTGGGGAAAAAGCGCAGCCCGAGCGTCCGTCCGATTGTATCGGCCGCGGCCTGCAGCTGGTTGATGTTCGGTGCGATCTTCAGTGTTCCGGCCTCGGCCGGATCGCTGAAGGTCAATCCGGTCCACCTCAACCTCCCCGCCGGAAGTCGGTCGGTGTCGCTGAAGATCAGCAACGGCGATTCCGCACCGGCTTCGGTCCGCGTAACGACCTTCGGCTGGGCCCAGGTCGACGGAGGCGATGTCTACACACCAACCGACAATGTCATCGTCTCCCCGCCTATTTTCACGATCCCCGCGGGCACGACCCAGCTCGTCCGCATCGGCCTTCGTAGCCGCGCCGGGCCCGCCGCCTATCGCGTCATTTTCGAGGAAATTCCGGTACAAAGGCCGGTTGGCGGCCAGGTTCAGGTGACCTTGAAACTGAACCTGCCGCTGTATCTCCTGCCGCCCGGCGGGGGGAAGACCGATATCAGTTGGAAAGCCTGGCGCGAGCACAACGGCGAACTGGTCATCGAGGGCCGCAATAGCGGTTCGCTTCACAGCCAGGTGTCGCAGCTCTCCGCGCAGATTCCCGCGGGGACCAAGGTCCTTTCGAATGACATGGGCGTGCTGCTTCCCGGAAGCGCGCGCCAGTGGAAGGTCGGCAATCGACCCGACTTCGCGGTGGGCGTTCCGTTGCTCTTGAAAGTGAGGAGCTCCGGTGGTGAATCCCACTCGCAGATCGTGGTGGAACAGCGCTAGCCTGTTGGCGCTGTTGGCGGCCGCACCGCTAGCCGCCGCAACGCAAACGCCAACCCAGGCAAGCGCTTCCGGACTTGTCGAGGCAATCCTGGTCGTCAGCATAAATGGTGTCGCCGGAAGCGAGCCCGTTACCCTGCTGAGAGGCTCAGGGACTATTTTCTACGCGCCCCGATCGATCATCACCGCCTGCCGCCTGACCAAGGTCGTCACGCCGTCGTTCACCCGCGACGGCGTCGAATATTATCTGCTCAACGCGATCGACGGATTGAAGCTCGAATTCGCCGCAGCCGAACAAACGCTGGCAATCGACGCGCGGCCCGACATGCTCGCGCGAACCCGGCTTTCCTACGGCGACCTGGCGTTGAGCGACGCGGTCGTTGGCGGGACCGGAGGGTTCATCAACTATGACGTGACCGCTCAGGCAGCCAATGGCGACAGCGCGCTCGCGGGTCTGTTCGAAGCCGGCATATTTTCCGCCTGGGGTGTCGGCACCACCACTTTCCTCGCCGGCTGGTCGCGGGGCAAGGCCAGGCTGACCCGGCTGGCAACCAATTGGACGATCGACGACCCCGCCCGGATGCGTTCGCTGCGGCTCGGCGACAGCGTCTCGCGCGGCGGCGTGGGCGGCGCGCCCTTGCGCTTCGCCGGCATCCAACTCGCGCGCAACTTCGCCGTTCAGCCGGGCTTCGTGACCATCCCGCTGCCGTCGATCCAGGGCAGCGCCGCCCTACCCTCGGTGGTCGACATCTACGTCAACGGCGCCAAGAGCGGCAGCCGCGATCTCCCCGCGGGGCCGTTCCAGATCACCGAGCTTCCGATCCTCACCGGCGCCGGCGACGTCCAGCTGGTGGTCCGCGACCTGCTCGGCAGGGAAACGCTGTTCAGCCAACCTTATTATGTCGCCGCGACCATGCTCGGAAAGGGCCTGCACGACTATTCCTACGAAGCGGGGCTGCTGCGCCGGTCATTCGGCCTGCGAAGCAACGACTATGGCGCGTTGATGCTCGCGGCGACCCATCGCTACGGCTTCAGCGACACGATCACCGGTGAAATTCATGGCGAAGCGACAAGCGACGTCCAGCTTGTCGGCGCAGCCGCGCAAGCGGTGCTTGGAAAGCTGGGATATCTCGAAGGGTCCATCGCCGGCAGCAAGTCTGGCCGAGGAGCCGGTGGCTGGGGGCGGCTGGGCTTCGAACGGCGCACGCCGGGCCTGTCGTTCGGGTTCAGCACCGAAATGAGCAGCAAGGACTATATCTCGGTCGGCCGCGCCTCGGGATATCGCTCCCCGGCCTCGATCGTTCATGCTTTCGCCGGGCTTCCGCTCGGCTTCGGCTCGCTCGGCATGTCCTACCTGCGCCGCAACGGCCGGGGCGAGCCGGATGGCGAATATGCAAGCGCGTCGGCGTCCGTCCGGCTCGGGCGCCGCGCCAGCCTCCACTTTGCCGCGCGCAAGAGCCTGAGCGGCAACAAGGACCTCGCCGCGCAGGTTTCGCTGACGCTTTCGGCACCGCACCGCGCGCACAAAAGCGCCGGCTTGTCCGTCGCCGACGGTCAGTTCCGAGCGGTTGCCGCAATCGAAAAATACAGGCCGGTCGGCGAAGGCTTTGGTTACCGGCTGGCGGCGTCGTCCGGCTCGATCAACCGCCTCGACGGCCGCCTTTCCGCCAACAGCCCCTTCGGCAGCCATGAGGCGCAGCTCACCTGGACTGACGGCAAGTCGGGCATCCGGCTGTCGAGCGCGGGCGGCATCGGACTCATCGGCGGGAGCGCGTTCCTGTCACGGCCGCTCAGCCAGAGTTTCGCCAAGGTCAAAGTCGGCGAATATGCCAACGTCCGCGTCTACGCCGACAATCAGCTCGTCGGACGGACCAAAAGCGACGGCACCTTGATCCTCCCGAGGCTGAGGCCGTTCGACCGGAACACAGTCCGGATCGATCTCGCTGACCTGCCGATGGACGCGCAGATATCGGGCGACGAGCGCCGCGTGCGCCCGTTCGATCGCCACGGGGTTGTGGTCGATTTCAACGTCAAGCCGGCCCGCGCCGCGGTCATTCGGGTCGTTCTGGCGAACGGCTCGGCGCTGCCCGCGGGATCGACGCTGATTCTCAACGGCGGGACGATCCCCTTCATTAGCGCGCCGGGAGGCGACGTCTATTTGACGGGCGTCGCAGCGCAAAACTCGGCTGTCGCCACCTGGAGCGACGGCAGCTGCAAGTTGAGTTTCGACTACACCCGGTCGGACGAGGCCCAGCCGCGGCTGGACGACGTGACCTGCGCGCGGACTGTCCAGTGAGAGCGCTGACGGCACCGATCGCCGCTCTGGCGGCAATGGTCGGACTGCCGGCTGCCGCTTCGGCGGCGACCTGCCACGTCACGCCCCAGGCCGTCAGTTTCGGCAATTACGACCCGATCGGCGGCCCTTCCGTCGATGGCATCGGCAGCGTTAACGTGACCTGCGACGTATCGGCCGATTTCGCGGTGGCGTTGACCGCCGGAAGCGGCAGTTTCGCGGATCGGCGCATGTCGTCGGGCGCAGGCCAGCTCCGCTACAATCTCTACACCAACGCGTCGCGCAGCATCGTCTGGGCCGACGGCATCGTCGGCAGCAGCGTGTCGTCGTCGGGTACTGACGTCGACCTTACGATCTACGGACGGATCGGATCCGGACAAAACGTGCCCGCGGGCGCCTACATCGATGCAATCACGGTCACGATCACATATTGACGGCTGCCACGCCTCGCTTTCGCCTGATTTTTCGGCTAGGGGCGGCCGCTTCCGATGAACGTCACAACACTCCCTAAGCCCCGCCATGTGGGCCTGGTCTCGCTCGGCTGTCCCAAGGCTTTGGTCGACAGCGAGCGGATCATGACCCGGCTGCGCGCCGACGGTTATCACATGTCGCCCGACTATGCCGGCGCGGACGTGGTGCTGGTCAACACCTGCGGCTTCCTCGACAGCGCCAAGGAGGAAAGCCTCGAGGCGATCGGCGAGGCGATTGCCGAAAACGGCCGCGTGGTCGTCACCGGCTGCATGGGGCGCGAGGCCGACGTCATCCGCGCGCGCTTCCCGCAAGTGCTCGCGATCACCGGGCCGCAGCAATATGAAGCCGTGGTCGCCGCCGTCCATGAGGCCGCCCCGCCGGCGCTGTCGCCTTATCTCGACCTGGTTCCGCAGGCCGATCCAGGCGCGGATTTGAAGCTCACCCCGCGCCACTACAGCTATGTGAAAATCTCCGAGGGCTGCAACCACCGCTGCGCGTTCTGCATCATCCCGGCGATCCGCGGCGACCTCGTCAGCCGGCGCCCGGACGCGATCCTGCGCGAGGCGGAGAAGCTCGTCGCCGCGGGCACGCGCGAGCTGCTGGTGATCAGCCAGGACACCTCGGCCTATGGCGTCGACGTCCGCCACAAGGCGTGGCCCTGGAAAGGCGGCGAAGTCCGCGCCCACATGACCGATCTGGCGCGCGAAATGGGCAAGCTGGGGGCATGGGTGCGCCTCCACTATGTCTACCCCTATCCGCACGTCGACCAGGTCATCCCGCTGATGGCGGAGGGGCTGGTGCTGCCGTACCTCGACATCCCGTTCCAGCACGCCAGCCCGAAAATCCTCCGCGCGATGCGCCGCCCGGCCAATGACGCCAAGGTGCTGCAGCGGATCCTCGCTTGGCGCGAGCAGCTGCCCGAGCTCGCCATCCGCTCGACGTTCGTCGTCGGCTTCCCCGGCGAGACCGACGAGGATTTCCAGTATCTGCTGGGCTGGCTCGAGCAGGCGCAGCTCGACCGCGTCGGCGCGTTCAAGTTCGAGCCGGTCGAGGGCGCTCCGGCGACCCTGATGCCCGACCAGGTGGCCGACGACGTCAAGCAAGAGCGGTTCGAGCGGGTGATGGCGCTGTCGGCGCGGATCAGCGCCGAAAAGCTTGCCGCCAAGGTCGGGGGCATGGTCGATGTGATCATCGACGCGGTCGACCCCGACACCGGCGGCGCGACCGGTCGCTCAAAGGCCGACGCACCCGAAATCGACGGCGAAGTCCATCTGCGCGACGCCGGCGGCGCCAAGCCCGGCGACATACTTGCGGTTCGGATCGAGGACTCCGACGAGCACGACCTCTACGGCGTGCCGCTGGAGCTGGTCCCGGCCTAGCCGCTTAGTCGGCCGGCCGGGGTTCGAGCGGGGTCACCGCGGGGCCGTTGAGCACTTCGCCCGACAGCGTGAAACGCGAGCCGTGGCACGGACAATCCCAGGTCCTGTCGGTGCGGTTCCAGCCGACGATGCATCCCATGTGCGTGCACACGGCGGACACGGCGTGGACCTGCCCGTCCTCGTCCCTGAAAGCGGCGACCTCGCCTTCCTTGACGCTGACGATTGCCGCCTGCCCGGGCGCGATCTCGTCGAACGATTTGGCTTTCCCGGAAAAGTGGCCGCTCACCAGCTCCTTCGCGACTTTCAGATTCTCCTTCGCGAAGCGCTTGGCTCCGGCGATGGGCTTCACCCGCGCAGCGTCGAACAGCTCGCTCCACGGGTTGTCGACGCCCTGCACGAGGTCGGCGAGCAAGGTCCCCGCGGCGGCGCCGTTGGTAAATCCCCACGCCGCAAAGCCGGTCGCGACGAGATAGGCGTCGTCGCGGTCATGCGAGCTCCAGCCGATGAACGGCGCATCGTCCATCGGCACATAATCCTCGTTGACCCAGCGATATTCGACCGGCCCGGCGTCGAACTCGGCCAGCCATTCTTCCAGCTCGGCGAAATGCTTTTGTTCGTTCTCGACGTGCCCGGGCGTGAAATGCGTGCCCGCGGCAACCGCATAGGTCCGGCCGTTCGAGCGGTGCGTGCGGATCGAGCGGCCCGGCTGCTCGACGTTTTTGTAATAGGCCGGCGGAACGCGCCCGATTGGCGCCGCGACCACCGGCTCGGCTATTGGAAAGTTGGTCGCATAATAAGCGCCGATCATGCCGATCGGGAGGTTGGTGGCGACCACCACGTGACGCGCGCTCACTCGTCCTTCGGCGGTCGCAATGTGCCTCGGGCTCCAGTCCGTAACGCGCGAATTCTCGAAGACGTGCGAGCCGTCGCCGGGAATCGTGGCCGCGAGGCCGGCGACGAACTTTACCGGGTGGAACTGGGCCTGCCGTTCCCAGCGCATCGCCGCTTTGACCTCGAAGGGAAGCCCGGTGTCGCGCGTCAGACTCTGCGGGGAGGCCGAGGCGCTTGGCGATTTCGACCTCGCGTTCGATGTCTTCGACATGATTGTCCTCGAGCGTGTAGACGAACGCATCCATCGCTTCGATGTCGGCATCGATGCCGTGGGTCCGTGACAGCCCGAGGATCGTGCGCAGCCCCGCTTCCTGCGCGTCGGCATAGATCCGAGCGCGGTCCTCACCGAATTTCTGCTCGAGCTTGCGATAGGCCAGGCCGTGCTGGGAAGTGACCTTGGCGGTGGCCTTTCCGCTGACGCCCTGGCCGACGCGGCGCGCTTCGACCAGCGCGACGGTCAGGCCGCGGTCCTTGAGCATTCTCGCCGTGCACGCCCCGACGATCCCCCCGCCGACGACGGCGACGTCCACCACCAGGTCGCCCGCCAGCGATGGGAAAGCGGGCGGCGAGCATGTCTCCAGCCAATAAACGCGGCCGTCAGATTGTTGACGCATCGACGCACTCCACCTTGGCCAATCTCCTCCCTGGCTTCATTCCGGCGTGCCGACCCCGTGGCGGTAGATCAGGTCGCCTCCGCGCCACCCGCTGAAGAGCAATATGGCGACCGTAACCCCGGAAAGGATGAGGCCGGTCGGGAGCACCGCATCGCCCTCATCTCCGAGACGGAGCAGGAAATTGACCACCGCGACGACGACCACCAGCAAGTTTGCGAACATGTGCTGCCACGCGTGGCTGAGGTCGCGAATGCGCTGGCTGCCGAAGAAGTCGATGAACCCGAACACCGCCGCAAGCAGCGCCGTGACGATGCCCGCGCCAAGCAAATAGATTGCCGCCCGGGCCCAGAAAATGTCCCCGCTCATGGCGAAGACGATGTCGGCGACAAACGCGCCAACCAGGGTCGCAATCGGAAACGGAATCAGCATCGGGTGGATCGGGTGGCTCCCGATCTTCGCCGTGCTTCTGGGGCGCTCAATGTCCATGTCGGTGCTCCGCGTCTGCTCAACCGTCGAGGGCGACAGTGCAACGATAAGTGCCGACACCGTGAACGTGCGCGCCCGAGAGAAGTTGCGGCGCACGAATGCGCGGCCACATCAGCGCTTGCGGACCGACCTTGCGGGCTTCTCCGCGAAAGCCGCGAGCTCTGCGATGAGCTTCGAGCGCAGCCGGCGGTTGTCCTGAAATTGGCGCTCGATTGTCCTCGCCAGCTCCTTGACCGTTGCCGGGTCCAACTCCCGTTTGCCCAAGAAGCGGACGATTATCTTGGGCAAGGCGACCATCGTTGCGTGACACTGGACTACGTCCGCCGCCAGCTCTTGCGGCAACAGCCCAAGCTTCCCGACCATCGAAAGATAGACCGGGATCGTGTCCTGCGGCACGTTGTCGAACATGTCGATGAGCGCCTGGCGATCGTGAATCTTGCCGGTCTTTTTCAAGTCGTCGAGCATGTTTTGATAGACCTCGGCATTGCCGTGCTCGTCGAGCAATCGCTTAGTGACGATCATTTCCGCGAGCAGTGAGCCGGCTACGCCGCGCGCCTCGCGCGTCGCCTGCCAGTGAATGGCGAGCCACCCGCCGATTACGGCAAACAGGCCGCCGATCAGCGCCCCGAAGAGACTTGCCAGCACTTTTGCCTCCTTGTGGACGCGCTCGGGACGTCACGGTGACAGGCTGCCCGGATATCCGCAATGGGCGGAAGACGAAGCTCTCGCGCTGCCAATCGCTACACGGTAAAGTCGGCGAATGCCCGGAGCCGATCAGCTGTTGGAGAGTGTCGGACTTAGCCCGATTGCGACGGTAATCAGCAATCCCCGCCGGCCGGACAATCCCCTGGAGGTTGCCAACCCTGCCTTTTGTGCGCTCACTGGATATTCGGAGAGTGAGATCGTCGGCCGCAACTGCCGCTTTCTCGCCGGAGAGGCGACCGAACCGTGGGTTACAGAGCGGATCCGCTCGGCGATCAGTGAACGACGCGCAATTCTGGTGGACATCCTCAATTACCGCCGTGACGGAAGCCCGTTTCGCAACGCGGTCCTGGTTACGCCCCTGTTCGACGAGGAGGGAGATCTGGCCTGGTTCCTCGGCTCGCAGGTCGAGCTTGGTCCGGACTCGCCGGTTCATTTCGACGCCCGACGGTCGCGCGCGGTGTCGCTGGTCAAGGCGCTCCCCGAGCGCCGTCGCCAGGTTCTCGAGTTGATGTCGCACGGGCTGCTAAACAAGCAGATCGCGTGGGAGCTCAAGATCAGCGAAAAGACGGTCAAGATGCACCGCGGCCTGCTGCTTGAGCAACTCGGCGTGCCCACATCGGCCGATGCGATCCGGATTGCCGTGGAGGCCGGGCTCTAGATGTGGACCAAAGCCCATATGGAGGCCAGCGCGCCTCAATCCTAATTCCTGACCTGACGCCAAATCGGCAAAAGGAAAGGAACTCCCCTATGTCCCATCGTTTCAGGCTTCTCGCGCTCACGGCCGCCGCGGCAACCGCCGTGGTCCCCGCGACCGCGTCGGCCGGCGGCCCCAAGGGTAATCTCGTCGCCGCGGCGATGAAGTCCCAGGACCACGAAACTCTCGTCGCCGCGGTTAAGGCCGCCGGGCTCGTCGATACACTTGCGAGCAGCGGTCCCTTCACCGTCTTCGCGCCGACCGACGCGGCGTTCGCCAAGCTTCCGGCCGGCACCGTCGATTTGCTTCTGAAGCCCGCCAACCGCGACCAGCTGCGCTCGGTGCTGACTTATCACGTCGTGCCCGGCCAGGTCAGTTCCGCGCAACTGGTCGAGGCAATCCGCCAAAGCGGCGGCCAGGCGATGCTAAAGACGGTTCAGGGCGGAACGCTCACCGCCAGCCTGTCTGGCGGCTCGGTTATCCTTACCGACGCCAAGGGCGGAATGGCGATGGTCACGACGACCGACCTCGTCCAGTCGAACGGAGTAATCCACGTAACGGACGCGGTATCCCTCCCCAACTGACCGCGATCCCGCCGGCCGCCCGTCCGTTTGCGGTTTGGCGGCCGGCAACTTTCCAAAACTAGGAGTGCATCATGACTGCCATCAACAAGATTACTTTGCTGCTGCTGATTGTCGGCGGCCTTAACTGGGGCCTGGTCGGCCTGTTCGACTTCGACCTGGTCGCCGCGATTTTCGGCGAAATGAGCTTGCTCAGCCGAATCGTCTACACGCTCGTCGGCGCCTCCGCGCTGGTGCAGCTCGTTCCGCTTTTCGCCGGCCAGGACGGAAGCCGCCGAAGCGCCGTCAGCAACTAGGATTGCGCCCCGCCTGGCGATGGAGGACGAAACTTGGACAGCGAGCGCATCGCCAGGGACTTCAGCGCGCTCGTCAACATGACCGCGGCCGAGCTGCGCGACTGGCTAGGCACGGACGCGAGCAAGGCCGTCGGCTGGAAAGGCCCGGACGGCGCCCGCGCGGAAAGCGTCGGTCACGCCAGCGGTCGCCGAATCCTGTCCATCATGGGCAAGCCGGCCGGTGAACTGACACCCGAGGATGAGGCTCACATGCGCAAGGTCGTCGGTTTCGTTCGCCGTCATCTCGCACAGGAGCCGGCGAATGCCGTCACCTCGCGCTGGCGCTATTCGCTGATGAACTGGGGCCATGATCCGCTGAGGACTCCGCCGAAGCGGTCAACGGCGACGATGTCCCCGAATGAATGATCCTGACAATTGCACTGCGTGACTGACCGGCGGAACCGCGCACAGGCGCACCGGTTTTCTTTGGGCCTAAGGAGAATTTCATGCCCACCCCAGCCGAATTGGAAAGCAAGTTTTGGAAAGCCCTCAAATCCGACCGGACCGCAATGATCGGTCTGAGCAGCGGCGGCGATGGTCAGGCCCAGCCGATGACGGCGCAGATTGAGGGCGACGAGGGTGGCCCGATCTGGTTTTTTTCCGCTGCCGACGTGGACCTCGTCAAAGCCACCGGCGAGGGCGCTGACGCGTTCATGCATTTCGCCGCCAAGGGACATGACCTGTTCGCTTCGGTCGAGGGACGTCTGGCGATCGACAACGACCGCGCGACCATCGAGCGGCTGTGGAATCCGTTCGTCGCAGCCTGGTTCGAAGGCGGCAAAGACGATCCCAAGCTGCGCCTGCTGCGGTTCGAACCCGGCAACGCTCAGGTCTGGCTCAATGAGAACAGCCTGTTCGCGGGCATCAAAATGCTTTTCGGTTCCGACCCCAAGGAAGATTTCAAAGACAAGGTTGCGGAGATGAATCTGGCCTAGGCGCGCGGCCGGCCATGGGTCCGATATCGGTAGAGCAGACACCAGCCAAAGTTTAGGGTAGCTATCGGTTATTGAAGGAGTGCCGATGCTCGCCTTTCGCCTAGCTGCAATGTTCGCTGCCGTGAGTGTCGTCGGGGCGGGAGCCGCCCTGGCCAGCACGGACGCCGCTCCGCCTCAAATCTCCAAGCCCCGCCCCGCCCCGGACACGCCGTCCGATGTCGCGCCACTGCCCCTCGCCCAGTATGACCCGTCGCTCGCGGTCGGTGGCGAAGACGTCAAGGCGCGCAAAATCGAGACGCGATTGAGCGTCGATGTGATCATCAACGGCCGCGGACCCTACCGATTCATCGTCGACAGCGGCGCGGATACTTCGGCGGTCGGGCTGAACATCGCCAAGCAGCTCGAATTGCCGCTCGGCACACCCGCGATCCTGAATACGACAACGGCGCGGAACCTGGTCGATCGCGTGAAGGTCGATTCGCTCACGCTCGGGCCAACAACGGTGCGAAACCTTCAGCTGCCCGCCTTGCGCGAGGGCGATATGGGCGGCGCCGGCATGATCGGCATCGACGCCCTCGTCCAGCAGCGGTTGCTGATGGATTTCGACAAGCAGCTGATCAAGGTCGAAGACGCGCGGACGCGCGTGCAATCCTTCCCCGGGGACATCGTGATCATGGCCCGCCGCCAGCGTGGCCAGCTGATCCTCGCCTCGGTGCGTGCAGCCCATCAGCAGCTTGACGCGATCATCGACACCGGGAGCCAGGTGACGGTTGGTAATTTCGCCCTGCGCGACAAGCTGCTGCGCAAGAACCGTGCGACCATCCGGACGCTCGAGATGATCGGGGTTACGGGGGAGAAAATCAAAATCCAGCTCGCGATTATCGACGAGCTTCAACTGGGCCCCATCCTTTTGCGGGACGTTCCCATTGCCTTCGCCGACTTGCCGCCGTTCAAATTGTTCGGACTTGCGGACGAGCCCGCTTTGTTGCTGGGTACCGATATCCTGGAGAATTTCCGCCGCGTTTCGCTCGACTTTCGGTCGCGCAAAGTGCGCTTTCAACTGCGCCGCTGCACCACCGAAGGGGTCATAATCAGCACAGCCCCCGAAAATTTCTCCCGCCTGTCCGCGCCCAACGGCACGGAGGGCTGCTCGAAGTAGCAAGTCAGGCCGGTGTTTGGCGACGTCGCGTCCGCCGCGATCAGCGGGCAGCGATCGGCCGCAGCTTGAATGCGGTCACCGCCGTGCCGAAGTGGCATTCGAACGATTGCTTGGCCGCCCCCTCGCCGGCCGTGCCCCAGACAATGATCTTGTTGGTCCGCGACTGCTCGACATCGATCAAATGAACCGTGCCGTGCGCCGCGCCGAGCTGCTTGCACGCCGCTTCGGCGGCGGGCGCCAGATGGGCGTTGCTGACGGGCGTGCTGCGCGCACCGCTGGTCGCCATGCCGACCGCCGACGCGGCCATCATCGGCAGGCAACCACCAAGCGCGGTGAGGCAGCCGAGCGTTGCCGGAATGAGGAGGATGCGCTGCATTTGGCTGCCTTTTCGAATGCGCCGAACAAGGATGACGAGCCTATGCGCACCCTCCGGCCGGCACAACGCCGCCGTGGGCTGGCACAGCGCAGTTTGGCTGGTTAGAGCCCGCGAATGACCGATTTCGCAGCCATGCTGATCGCCGACCGCGGCCAGAAGTCGCGGGCGATCCACGTCGTCGACAAGGAAAATATCGGCGATTGGATCAAGAAGCGCCCAACCGAGGACCGCGCCTTGCTCTCATCGCTGCGCTTCGAGGGGAAGAGCGCCGACGCGTTCGCGCTGCTTCCGCGTGGCAACGACTTTGAAGTGGTGATCGCGGTCAAGGATGCCGGCGCGCTCACGCCGTGGTGCCTTGCGAGGCTCGGTGAGAGCCTGCCCGAAGGCACGTACCGGCTGGCATCGGGCGAAGCTGGCAAGGCGGCGCTCGGCTGGCTCCTCGCGCAGCACCGCTTCACCACCTATCGCTCGAAGCCCGACGATAGCGAGCGCGGACCGCGGATTCTGGTTACCAGTGAGGCGGCGAAAATCGACAGAATGGTGCGCCTCGCAGAAGCGACCGCGCTAGTCCGCGACCTGGTCAACACGCCGGCGTCCGACCTCGGCCCGGCCGAGCTCGAGAGCGCCGTTCGCGGGCTCGCCAAAGGAACCAGCGCCAAGGTCACGGTGACGTCGGGCGACGCGCTAGCCGAAGGTTTTCCGTTGATTGCTGCAGTTGGCCGCGCGGCCAGCCCTGAGCGAGCGCCACGCCTGATCGAGCTCGAGTGGGGCACGGATAGCGACCCGCACTTGGCTATCGTCGGCAAGGGCGTGTGCTTTGACACCGGCGGGCTCAACCTCAAGCCCGGCGCGGGCATGCGGCTGATGAAAAAGGACATGGGCGGGGCGGCCCATGCGCTGGCGCTGGCGCAGCTGGTGATAGCGTCGCGGCTGCCCGTGCGGCTCCATTTGCTCATTCCCGCGGTCGAGAATTCCCTGTCGGGGGAGGCCTATCGCCCGGGCGACGTGGTCACATCGCGCAAGGGCCTCAAGGTCGAGATCGACAATACCGATGCCGAAGGCCGCCTCGTGCTTGCCGACGCACTGACCAAAGCGGCCGAGGCCGAGCCGGCGCTGATACTCGATTTCGCGACTCTGACCGGCGCCGCGCGGGTCGCGCTCGGCCCGGACCTGCCGGCATTGTTCTGCAATGACGAGGATTTTGCACAGGCGGCACTGAGCGCATCGAGCGAGGTCGACGACCCGATGTGGCGGATGCCCCTGTGGCAGCCGTATCGCAAGATGCTCAAGAGCGACCTTGCCGACATCGCCAATGCTTCCAACTCGCCGATGGCCGGCTGCATCACGGCCGCCCTGTTCCTCCAGCGGTTCGTACCAAAAGACGTCCCCTGGGCGCATCTCGACACCTATAGCTGGCGCGATTCAGCCACGCCGGGACGGCCGAAAGGCGGCGATGCACTGGGGCTTCGCGCCATGTTCGAGCTCATTTCGGAACTCCATCCCCCGTCGTAGGACCCCATTTTGCCGAATTTTCCGCCTGTTGAGGCACTTTGCGCTGCAACATTTCGGGTCCTGACCGGTTTACCACTGCACGCGACGCGGCACGGGACGGAGACGAGCAGCAATGCGCGAGGGATCGCTAAATGGCTGGATGAAGGCCCTGATCGCCTATGTGCGGTCGGGCGAGCCCGACCTCACGAACCGGCAGATGGCCCTGCTCATGCTGGTTTATCTCACTCCCGGCCCGCACACTGTCCGCGGGCTGGCCCGGCAACTCGGCGTGTCGAAGCCGGTCGTGACCCGCGCCTTGAATACGCTTGGAAGCCTCGGCTATCTCCGCCGCGAACGGGACCAGGACGACCGCCGCAACGTGTTCGTCGTCCGCACCAGTGACGGGGCAGAATTCCTTGAAGGCTTCAAGCGCAACATCCGCGAAACAGCCGACGATGGCGCCGCCGTCGCCCATCGCCCGATCATCGGACAAGCGCCCGCCTTCGCCCATCAGCGCTGACCAGTTCGCGCTCAGCGGACCTTCCGACCTACCTGACCCCGTCTTCAACGCCTTTCGCCGGGATCTCGCCGATTGCGCACTCGCCGGCCGGGTGATCGCGTCGCATTATGCGTCGCCGGTGCAGCGTTCGGTCGAATATGAGACGGCGTTGCGCAGCGGAGCCGACGAAAGCGCGGAGGCGATCGGCCAACTGGCCGCGGGAACGCGGTTTGACCTACTCGACGACAGCCTCGGCTGGGCCTGGGGCTATGCCGGGGATGAACGGCGGGTCGGTTATGTGCCGTCCAGCGCGCTGGCCTAGCGAAGCACCGACCATTCGAGCCACACCAATTGGTAAAGGCTCGTAAGGACGAGGACCGCGAGCACCGCGCCGATCGCCCAGTCGCGCCGCGGATTGTCCGGGCGGCGCGCCGGAAACAACAGGTAACCGGCGAGCGCGGCGAGCAGCAAAGTCCCCACTGCACTTTTGCGCAGGAAAATCGTCACCGAGTTGCGGACATGTTCCGGCCCGTCGGCGGTGGTGGTGCCATGCGGGCTCATCATGATGGCGGTGAACCAGGCGATCACCGCCGCGAACAGGATCAGATTGCCGAGGAACAGCCGGCCGCGGAAGATCCCGCGGTTGCTCACATTTCCCCCTTGGCGCGGCGCAGCGCGAACCATTTCTCGACGTTTGCCCGATGCTCCGCGAAGGTCGTCGCGAAGACATGGCCGCCAGTGCCGTCGGCGACGAAGTAAATCGCTTCGGTCTTAGCAGGGGCAAGCACGGCGGCGATGCTTTCGCGTCCCGGGTTGGCGATCGGGCCCGGCGGCAGGCCAGGACGGCGGTACGTGTTGTAGCCGTTGTCCGCAGCAAGCTCGGAGCGAAGGATGCGGCGGCCGAGCGGCTTGCCCTTGGTCACCGGGTAGATCACCGTCGGGTCGGCATCGAGCTTCATCCCGATCTTGAGGCGGTTGCAATAGACCCCGGCGATCATCGGTCGCTCGGACGGCTTGCCGGTCTCCTTTTCGACGATCGAGGCGAGAGATCACGGTCTCGGCTTTGGTCGCGACCGGGCAATCGCCGTTCCTTTTGGCCCAATATTGGTCGAGCGTCCGGGTCATTGCCGCCTGCATCCGCGCGACCACCGCCGCGCGCGTCTCGCCGCGTTCGAAGCTGTAGCTGTCGGGAAGCACCGAGCCTTCGGCGATGGCCGGCACCGGGCCGGTCAGATATTGGTTGGCCGCGAGCCGCTCGGCGACGATGATCGAGGGCATGCCTTCGGTCACGGTCACCAGCCGCTGGACCGGCTTGCCATGTTGCAGCAGGTCGAGGATCTCGGATCCGCCGAGGCCCGCGGGAATTTCGAATTCGCCCGCCTGTATCGGATCGCCCGAGCCGAGCACGCGCGCCATTACTCGGTAGGTCCGCGCCGTTCCCGGGATCGCCCCCTCCCGTTCGAGCTGGCGGGCGACCGACGTCAAGGTCGATCCCTCGGCGACGACTAGCGTGAGCGGCTTCGAGCAGCGGGCCCGGGCCCAGCCACAACAGATAGAGCGCGGCCAGCGCGGCGAGCATCCCCGCCGCAGCGCCGACCATCAGGAGCTTTTTCACACCGCCTTCATGATCAGGCTGGCGTTGGTCCCGCCGAAGCCGAAGCTGTTGTTGAGCACCGCGCGCACCTTGCGCTCCTTGGCCTTGTGCGGGACCAGGTCGACGCCCTCGCAGCCGTCGCTGGGATTATCCAGGTTGAGCGTCGGCGGGACAATCTGGTCGCGCATCGCGAGGATGCAGAAGATGCTCTCCACCGCCCCCGCGCCGCCGAGCAAATGGCCGATCGCCGACTTGGTCGAGCTCATCGACATGGTCGCGATGTGGTTGCCGAACAACTTCCGCACCGCGCCGAGCTCAAGCTCGTCGCCAAGCGGCGTCGATGTGCCGTGGGCGTTGATATAATCGATGTCGGCGAGGTCGAGGCCCGACTTCTTCATCGCCATTTCCATCGAGCGGAAAGCGCCCGACCCTTCGGGGTGGGGCGCGGTGACGTGGTAGGCGTCGCCCGACAGGCCATAGCCGATCACCTCGGCGTAGATTTTCGCGCCGCGCTTTTTGGCATGCTCATATTCCTCGAGCACGAGGACGCCGGCGCCTTCGCCCATGACAAAGCCGTCGCGGTCCTTGTCGTAGGGGCGCGACGCCTTTTCGGGCTGGTCGTTGAACGCGGTCGACAAGGCCCGGGCCTGGGCGAAGCCGGCAATGCCGATCGGGCATATGGTCGCCTCCGCGCCACCGGCGAGCATGATGTCGGCATCGTCATCCTTGATCATCCGCGCCGCGTCGCCGATCGAATGGGCGCCGGTAGAGCATGCGGTGACGACCGCATGGTTGGGCCCCATCAGCCCGTATTTGATGCTCACTTGGCCCGAGATGAGGTTGATCAGCCGGCCGTGGACGAAGTGCGGGCTAACCCGCCCTGGCCCCTTCTCGGCCAGCACCAGTGATTCCTTTTCAATGCCGGGGAGCCCGCCAATGCCCGACCCGATCGAGCAGCCCGCGCGCAGGCGCATCGCTTCCGGCATGTCGGTCAGCCCGGCATCCTCCATCGCCTGGCCCGCGGCGTCGATGCCGTAGATGATGAACGGATCGACCTGGCGCTGGACCTTGTGGTCGACGCGCTTGGCCGGGTCGAAGCCATATTCGTGATCCGCCGGCTTCACTTCGCAGGCGATGCGGCATTTCTGGTCAGAAGCGTCGAAATGGGTAATCGGCCCCGCGCCGCTTTTGCCCGCGAGGATGTTCTTCCAGGTCGTCTCGACGTCGCCGCCAAGCGGCGTGACGAGCCCTAGTCCGGTGACGACAACTCGGCGCATCGCATTGTCTCCAAACGGCAAACAGGCCCGAACCCGCTAGGGCCGAGCCTGTCGAAGCCCCGTTTCGAACGGAAATCCTTTAGCCTTCAGGCGTTAGCCCTTGTTCTGGTCGATATATTCGATCGCGTCCTTGACCGTCGTGATCTTTTCCGCGGCGTCGTCCGGAATTTCCACTCCGAACTCCTCCTCGAACGCCATGACCAGCTCGACGATGTCGAGGCTGTCGGCGCCAAGATCGTCGATGAAGCTCGCTTCCTCGGTGACCTTGTCGGATTCGACGCCGAGATGTTCGACGACGATCTTCTTCACCCGGTCGGCTGTCTCGCTCATGTGACGTTTCCTCCGTTATTCTGCTTTGGCGTTGCCCTAGCGGCGCTCCTTTTGACCCGCAAGTGCGCCCGCCTGCACAAGCGGCCTCCCCAGGGGTTGGAGCAGTGGACCTGCGCGCTTAACTGTCGGGCATGGGCAAGCGTTTCCTCACACCCGGCGAAATTGCGCTCGCCCGGTCGATATTCGGCGACGCGATCGATTACGCCCAAGTCCGCCTGATCGAGGGCAAATGGTGGCCATTGCAGCCGCGCGGCTCGGCAATGGCGCCGACGGGAAACATTTATTTCCACCCCAGCGGCGGTGGCTGGTCCGACGATTTCGCCCTTGAGCCGCTGCACCGCCAGGGCTTTTTCATCCACGAGATGACCCATGTCTGGCAAGCGCAGGCCAAGGGCCGCTTTTACTTGCCCCTGATGCGCCACCCCTTCTGCCATTACCGTTACCGGCTGGTGCCGGGTCGCCGGTTCGAGCGCTACGGGCTCGAACAGCAGGCGGAGATCGTCCGCCACCGCTTCCTCGCCAATCACGGCCTGATGTTCGCCGATCCGCCGCCGACGGACCTCCTGCCGTTCGCCTGAGGACGGCCTGTAACAATCCTGCAACAGGCCGCGCACGAAACGCCATTTGGGCGACCGCAGCACTTCCGCCGAACGTCTGATTCCGTGCATAATGTCGGCCACGCAACAATTCGCAAAACAGGGGAAATAATATGCGCATCTCGGCAGCCCTGCTGATCGGAACATCGTTTGCCGCTTTGGCTTCGCCGGCGTTCGCCCAAACCGGGCAGGAAGACGCGGCGCAGGTCGTCAATCCCCAGGTCGAGCCGCCGTCGCCCGCGGTCGCGCCGGTGATTGAGGAAGGCGAGATCATCGTCACCGCGACCAAGCGCGCCAGTCGCGTCCAGGACGTTCCCTTCTCGATCAACGCGCAGACGGAGGCCGACCTTCGCCGCGCCAATGCACAGACCCTCGAGGACATCAGCCGCAACGTCGCCGGCCTCACCGTCCAGAACCTCGGCCCGGGCCAAAGCCAGGTGTCGGTCCGCGGTGTCTCCGCCGGCCAGATCGCGCGCGACCAGCCGGGCGTGAAGGAACAGGTCGGCATCTATCTCGACGAGACGATCACGTCGATGTCGCTTTTCACGCCTGATTTCGACTTGTTCGACCTGAACCGCGTCGAGACCCTGCGCGGGCCGCAGGGGACGCTGTTCGGCGCCGGCAGCGTCGGCGGCACCATCCGCTACATCACCAACCAGCCGCGAACCGATCGCACCGAGGGCGCTGTTGAAGCCGACGTTAACATGCTCGAGGACGGCGGCCTCGGCTATGGCCTCAAAGGCGCCATCAACCTTCCCCTGGCGCCAACCGCCGCCATCCGCGTCGTCGGCTACGGCACGCACTTCGGCGGGTTCATCGACTCAGTCGGGCCATATGACAAGAAAAACGTCAATGACGGCAGCCGCATCGGCGGCCGCGCGTCGCTGCTCTTCGAGCCGACGCCGGAGTTCAAGATCACCCCGCGCGTCGCCTATCAGGAAGTCGAGGCCGGCGGATTCAACCGTGAAGACCGCTACATCCTGTTCAACAACCAGTTCGTAACGGGAGGCAACACGCTCGGCCAGCGCGAGCAATATCTGCTGTTCCGGGAGAAATTCCGCGACAAGACCCTGCTTGCCGACTTGGTCGCGAGCTACGATTTCGGCCCCGCCGAGCTTACGTCGGTCAGCAGCTATCTCAAGCGCGACATCCTGGTCAGCCGCGACGCCTCGGCGCTGACCGGCTCCGTGAGCGTCAGTATCGGCCTCCCCGGTGCAGCGATCCAACTGCCATCGAATTTGCGCGACAACACAAAGCTCAAGCAGTTCACGCAAGAACTGCGCGTGTCCTCGACGGGCGCAGGGCCGCTTCAATGGGTATTCGGCGGCTTTTACTCGGACATCGACCGCAAATATGCACAACGCCTTCCGACGCCCGGTTATGACGCCTTCGTCGACGCAGCGTTCGGTGCTGGAACTTCGGCAGCTGTCGCCAACGGTTTCCCCCTCAATTCGCCCTACAACGCCGACCTGCCCTACGACATCAAGCAGCGCGCCCTGTTCGGTGAAGGCAGCTACGACTTCGGTCAGTTCAAGCTGACGGCAGGCGGTCGTTATTACAGCTTCAAGGAAAAGCGCGACTTTGTGTCGGGCGGCTTGTTCTCGGACATCAGCACCCAGCTTGGAGAGAAGACCAAGTCGAACGGCTTTTCGCCGCGCGTAATCCTCAGCTACGAGCCCAACCGCAACCTGACCGTCAACGTTCAGGCGGCAAAGGGATTCCGTCTCGGCGGCATCAACGACCCGCTCAACGTGCCGCTATGCACTCCGGAAGATTTGGCAATTTTCGGCGGCCAGGGCAGCTACGACGATGAGACGCTTTGGAACTACGAAGCAGGCGTCAAATACAGCCGCGGCGGCATCACCTTCAACTCCGCCGTGTTCCACAACGAGATTCGAGATCTCCAAGTCACCCAGACCGCAGGCAGCTGCTCGTCGCGGGTGGTGTTCAACGTGCCCAAGGCTCATTCGACCGGCATCGAAGCCGAATTCTCGGCGCGTCCGATGCCCGGCCTCGACCTGTCGATCAACGCCAACATACAAAGCGCGAAGTTCGATTCGACCGTTCTGACCGGTACCGGAGCTGTCCTCGGCGGAATCGAGAAGGGCAACCGCCTGCCGACGGTGCCGAAGTTCCAGATGGCCGCGGTCGCGACTTATGGCCAGCCGCTTAACGACAGCGCCGACTGGTCGATCACCGGCAGCGTCCAGCATATCGGCAACCGCTACGGCGAGCCGGCCGATCAGGTACCGGCCACCAGCAATCTGACCATTCTCGGCGGCAATCCGGCTTTGTTCTTCGATCCCGTCACCGGCCTGTCCGGTGCGGCCAACAACAACCTCGGCTCGCTGCGCCTGCCCTCCTATACGCTGTTCAACCTGTCAGCGACCGTCAACTGGGCGAATGGGTTGGATGTTACGCTCTACGCAAAGAACCTGTTCGACTCGAGCCCGAAGCTGGCGATCGACCGCGAGCGCGGCCTTCGGGCGCGTTTCGGTTACCTTATCGGCCAGCCGCGGATGATCGGCCTGACAGTGCGCAAGCGGTTCGGCGAGCCGGCGTTCGTCGCGCCGCCGCCGCCAGCGCCGGTGTTGCCGCCGCCTCCGCCGCCTCCGGTTGAGGAAGCAGCACCTCCGCCTCCGCCGCCGCCACCTCCGCCGCCGGTGGAAAGCGGCGAGCGCGGCTGATCACGGCCGAATGACAAAGGTGACGCGCCGCTCGCTCCTCATCGGGGCGGGCGGCGCTGCCGTTGCGCCTGCCGTGCTCAAGGCTGCTCCGCGCGGTTCGAAAGCCCACGTGGCAGTGGTCGGCGCCGGCGTGTTCGGCACCTGGACCGCGGTCCATCTGCTCCGCCAGGGGCACCGGGTGACCCTGATCGAAGCGCACGGCCCGGCGCACAGCCGCGCCTCGTCCGGCGGCGAATCGCGCATGACCCGCGGCGCCTACGGCAAGGACGCGGTCTACACCCGGATGGCGCTCGACAGCCTCAAGGAATGGAAAAAGCTGAGCGCGGCCGCGGGATTGCCGCTGTTCCACGAGACCGGGGTCCTGTTTTTCTTCCCGGACGAGCAGGATTACGTCCGCGACAGCATAACCTCGCACAAAGCGATCGGCCTTCCGACTGAAGCGCTGAGCAAGGCGCAGATGCAGGCGCGCTTCCCGATGATCGATTTCGACGGGGTCGCGATCGGGCTTTACGAGCCCGGCTTCGGTGCGCTGATGGCCCGGCGTGCGGTGGAGACGTTGGTCGAGGATTTCACGCGCCGCGGCGGGACCTATTTGAAGGCCGCAGTGCAGCGGCCATCGGTCCCGGACGGCAAGCTCGACGCGCTTGTACTCGCCGACGGCCAGCGCATTGCCGCCGACCGCTTCGTCTTCGCCGCCGGGCCGTGGCTGCCCAAGCTGTTCCCGCAAGTCATCGGACCGCGCATCCGCCCGACGCGGCAGGAAGTTTTCTTCTTCGCGACGCCCGCCGGCGACCGACGCTTCCTGCCCGGAGCGATGCCCGGCTGGGCCGATTTCAACGCCGGCGACCTCTATTACGGTTTCCCCGACCTGGAAGGGCGCGGGGTCAAGTTCGCGCATGACGAACATGGGCCCGAAGTCGATCCGGACACCCAGGACCGGCGCCCGACCCAGGCCGCGCTCGACGAGGTCGTCGCGTACCGCGACCGCCGCTTCCCGCTGCTTCGCGGGGCTCCGCTGACCGAGGCGCGGGTGTGCCAGTATGAGAATAGCTCGAACGGGGACCTACTGATCGATTTCCACCCGAGCCTGGCCAATGTGCTGCTGGTCGGCGCAGGCTCCGGCCACGGCTTCAAGCACGGCCCCGAGGTCGGCCGCTACGCCGCCGCGCGCCTCGCGGGCTCAGGAACGGTCGAGCCCCGTTTCAGCCTCGCCACCAAGAGCGAAAACCACCGCCGCGAAGTCCATTAGTCGGGCGCTTTGGCGACTCCGACGAGCGCCGGTCGCAAGAGCCGGTCCTTGAGCATGTAGCCGGCCTGCATTTCCTCGACGATCGTGCCCGGCTCGACCTCGGCGTTCGGCAATTCGACCATGGCCTGATGCTTGTGCGGATCGAGCGGCTGGCCCTTGCTTTCGACGCGGATCACGCCGTTGCGTTGGAATGCTGCCTCAAGCTCGCGCGCGGTCGCTTCGATTCCGGCAAGGAAATTCGTCGCGGTGGCGTCGGCGCGAAGCTCATCCGAAACGGCCGCAAGCGCGCGGTCGAGATGGTCCTTGATCGCCAGCATGTCGCGCGCGAAGCCCGCCGCGGCATAAGCCGACGCCTGCTGTTTCTCGCCCTCCAAGCGGCGGCGCACATTCTGCACCTCGGCGGCGGCATAGAGCGCCTTCGAATTAGCTTCCTCCAACTGTGCTTCGAGCTCGGCCAGGCGGTCGTGCTCGGCAAGCTCGGGCGCGTCGGCCGCGGTTTCCTTGCGAAGCTCCTCGGCTTCGTCGTGCAACTTGTCTTCGTCTTCGGTCATGCAATCAATCTCGTCAGGGCTTTAGCGGTAAAATCAACCATGGGGACCACGCGCGCGTAGTTCAACCGCGTCGGGCCGATCACTCCGACCACGCCGACCACCTGGCCATGGCTGCCGCGATAGGGAGCGGCGATGACCGATGAGCCCGAAAGCGCGAACATCCGGTTCTCCGAGCCGATGAATATCCGGCAACCGGGAGCGTCGTTCGCGCCCTCGAGCAGCCGCGCAATCTCCTGCCGGTCCTCGAGCTCGTCGAGCAGGCGGCGCACGCGGTCGAGGTCCTCGGCCGCCGCGGCGTCGATCAGATTGGCCTGGCCGCGCACGATCAGCACGGGGCGGCGCACATGGTCCTGGCTCCAAGCGGCAAGCCCCGAGGCGACCAGTTCGGCGGCGGCGGAGTCGATAGCCTCCTTGCGCTCGCGAATTTCGGCGCGCAGCCGCGCTTCGGCCTCAGCGAGGGTCATGCCGGCTAGGCGCGCATTGATGAAATTGCTCACCGCCTCGAGAGCCGCGGGATTGGTGGCGGCATCGAGCGTGACGACGCGGTTCTCGACACTGCCGTCGTCGCCGACCAGCACCGCCAAGGCCCGGGTCGCGCTCAAGGGCACGAAATTGAGCTGTTTCAGCCGAAGCTCATGCTTTGGCGCCAAGACGATCCCGGCGCAGGACGACAGGCCCGACAGGGCGGCGGAGGCGGCCGCCAGCGCATCCTCGATCGGCTGGTCGCGGGCGATCTGGCGCTCGATCTCGCGCCGTTCCTTGGGGTCGGGCGCAGCCGCCTGCATGATTCCGTCGACGAACAGTCGAAGCCCGCTTTCGGTCGGAATTCGCCCTGCCGAGGTATGCGGATGGGTCAGCAGCCCGCGCTCTTCCAATTCCTGCATGACGCCGCGGATCGATGCAGGCGACAGGCTGACCGAGCCGGCCAGCGCCTTCGACCCGACCGGCAGTCCGCGTTCCAGATACGCGTCGACCACCAGCCCGAAAATCTCGCGCATCCGGTCGCTCAGCTCACCGATCGGCTGGGTCATGGCGGTGCATCTAGGATTAGTCGGGCTGCCGGTCTAGGGACGCCGGCATAGTAGTTTTCGGCAAGTATCAGGCCAATATCAGGAGAGTTTATGCGCCCCAGCGGACGCGCCCCCGACCAGATTCGCGAGCTCAGGTTCGAGCCCGGATTCACCCGCCACGCGGAGGGCTCGTGCCTCGTCAGCTTCGGCGACACGCGCGTCTTGTGCACCGCGAGCGTCGAGGAAAAGGTGCCGCCGTTCCTGCGCGGCAAGGGCCAGGGCTGGGTCACCGCCGAATATGGGATGCTCCCGCGCGCCACTCATACCCGCGGCAACCGCGAGGCGGCCAAGGGCAAGCAATCCGGCCGGACGCAGGAGATACAGCGGCTGATCGGGCGATCCTTGCGCGCGGTGGTCGACCTGCAAAAACTTGGGGAGCGCCAGGTCATTGTCGATTGCGACGTCATCCAGGCCGATGGCGGGACGCGCACCGCGGCAATCTCCGGCGGCTGGGTCGCTCTGCGCATCGCGGTCGACAAATTGCTCGAGCGCAAGGCACTGACGGTCGACCCGATCCTGACCCAGGTCGCGGCGGTGAGCTGCGGCGTCCACAATGGCGCCGCGGTGCTCGACCTCGATTATGAAGAGGACAGCAAGGCCGGCAGCGACGGCAATTTCGTGCTCACCGCCGACGGCGCGATCGTCGAGGCGCAACTCACTGCAGAGGGCGAAACGTTTGACGAGGAAGCGCTGCTGCGGCTGCTGCGACTGGCGCGGATCGGTTGCGGCGATATCTTCGCGGCCCAGCTCAAAGCCAGTGGCCGATGAGACCGATTGGCGACAAATTGGTCATCGCAACTCACAATGCGGGCAAGTTGCGCGAAATCGCCGAGCTGGTCGCGGCGCTCGGGATCGAATGCGTCGGAGCCGCGGAGCTCGGACTGCCCGAGCCCGAGGAGATCGGCGTGAGTTTCGCCGACAATGCCGATCTGAAAGCACGCGAGGCGGCGGACTTGAGCGGGCTCCCGGCGCTCGCGGACGACAGCGGCCTGTGCGTCGATGCGCTCGGCGGGCGCCCCGGCATATTCTCGGCGCGATGGGCCGAAGACGAAGTGGGCGAGCGCAACTGGATGCGCGCGATGGAACGCGTATGGCGCGAGGTCGAAGCCGCCGGGGAAGATGCCGGCCACGACGCCCATTTCACCTGCGCGTTGGCCATCGCCTGGCCCAATGACGGGCAAGCGGAGACGTTCGAAGGCCGCGTCGACGGCGCACTGGTCTGGCCGCCGCGCGGAGAGCGGGGCTTCGGCTACGACCCGATGTTCGTTCCCGTCGGGCACGAAGAGACCTTCGGTGAGATGGAGCCGGCGCTCAAGCACGGCATGAGCCACCGCGCCGCCGCCTTCGCCAAGCTGTTGGAAGCTATGAAGGAATGAGCCCGCTGGCGCTTTACGTCCACTGGCCGTTTTGCGTCAGCAAATGCCCTTATTGCGATTTCAACAGCCATGTCCGCGAAAGCGTCGATGCCGAGGCGTGGTGCGATGCGCTGCTCGCGGACCTCGCGCATGAAGCGCGGATTCTGCCTGGCCGGACGCTAACTTCGATCTTCTTCGGCGGGGGCACGCCATCGCTGATGGACCCGCGCATTGTCGCGGCGCTGATCGAGGCGGCGCGGACCCATTGGACCCCATCCCCCGATCTCGAGATCACGCTCGAGGCGAACCCCAATTCGGTCGAGGCGTCGCGATTTGCCGACCTTGCGGCCGCGGGCGTCAACCGCCTGTCGCTCGGCATCCAGAGCTTCGACAATTCCGCCCTCGCCTTCCTCGGCCGCGCCCACAGTGCGAGCGAAGGGCGCGCGGCGCTGGACATTGCGCAGCGCCGTTTCGAGCGGGTCAGCTTCGACCTGATCTACGCGCTTCCAGGGGACACTGAATCGCGCTGGTCCGCCACGCTAAATCAGGCACTGGAATTCGGCACAACGCACCTTTCGCTTTACCAGCTGACGATCGAGCCGGGCACGCGCTTCGCCACGGAAGTCGCCGCTGGACGCGTCACCCCTTTGGATCCCGACCGCGCCGCCGACCTTTACGAACTGACCGGCGCGATCACCGAGGCAGCCGGGCTTCCGCTCTATGAGATCAGCAACCACGCCCGGCCCGGCCACGAAAGCCGCCACAACCTCACCTACTGGCGCTATGGCGATTACGCCGGGATTGGCCCGGGGGCGCACGGACGGCGGCTCGGCCATCGCACCACGCGCCACCGCAAACCGGAGAATTTCCTGTCCGCAGTCGCCCGCAATGGCCACGGCCTGATCGAAGACGAATGCTTGTCGCCGACCGAGGCAGGCGATGAAGCGCTGGTGATGGGGCTTCGCCTGGCCGAGGGCATTGACGCGGGCCCGCTTGCCGAGCGTTTCGGGCCGTCGACGATCGTCGATTGGCGCGCCGTCGACCGGCTGGTCGCATCAGGACACATGTTGCGGGGCGGAACGCGCATCGCGGCCACGTCGAAAGGGCGCTTGTTGCTCGATTCCCTGCTCGGCGCGATCGCAGCGCCCGAGGAGCCTTCGGCGCGAGCGCCTATTTCGGCGGCGACGCCGGCTGTGCAGCAGCGCTTTGCTGCGGCCCATTCAAGGTCGACATGAATTTGAAGTTTTCGACTGGAGTGGCGACGTAATCGTCAACCGTCATCGTCGCATCGTCGGCCGCGGTTTTCTTCGCCATTCCATTCTTGACGCGAAATGCGATCAGCGCATTGCGCAGTGACTGAGCCTGGACGGTGCACGCACCCCGCAAATAGGCCTCGATCGCGTCGGCTCCGATCTTCTCGTTAGTCGCTTTGGCGGTCGCTTCGCGAAGACAGCCGCGAAATGCGTCAGTTGGCGCATTGATCGACGCCTGAAGCGCGGCCAGTGTAATTGCCGAGGCACTCAACAAGATAATCATCGTAAGACTCCCCAGAACCACGATGAACTTGGCAGAATGACTCTTTTTCGCTTGAATTGGAAGAGGTTAATAGTTGGACGCAAATGAACCTCTCGCACCGGGGCTGCACATCGTGGCGACGCCCATCGGCAATCTCGGCGATTTGAGCCCGCGCGCGGCCGACGTGCTTCGCCGGGCCGACCAAATTCTCGCCGAGGATTCGCGAGTCACCGGCAAACTCCTTGCGCGACTCGAAGCGAAGGCGCCGATGCGGCGTTATGACGACCACAGCAGCGATGCCGCGCGCGATGCGATTGTCGCGCGACTGGGCGCGGAAGCCATCGCGCTGGTCAGCGACGCGGGAACGCCGCTCATTTCCGATCCGGGCTACAAGCTCGTGCGCGCCGCCCGCGCCGCAGGGCACCAGGTTTACACAGTCCCCGGGCCGAGCGCCGTGATTGCTGCCCTGACCCTCGCCGGGCTGCCGACCGACCGCTTCCTATTCCTCGGCTTCCTCCCCGCAAAGGCCAAAGCCAGGGCCGAGGCGATCGCCGAAATAGGGGCGGTGCGCGCGACGCTGGTGTTTTACGAAAGCGGCCCGCGCCTTGGCGCGAGTCTCGCGGCCATGGCGCACGGTCTCGGCACGCGGGACGCAGCAGTCTCCCGGGAAATCACCAAGCTTCACGAGGAGTGCGTGACGGGATCGTTGGCCGACCTAGCAAAGCGCTATGCGGACTCCGCTCCCAAGGGCGAAATCGTGGTCGTCGTGGGTCCACCCGCCGAAGCGTCGGAAACGAGCGATGCTGCGATAGACGCTGCGCTCGACGAAGCACTTGCGCGCACCACGGTGTCGCGCGCCGCGGCGGAAGTCTCGGATGCGCTCGGCGTTCCGCGGAAGCGCGTATACGCCCGCGCGCTCGAGCGAAGCCGGTGAGCCGCGCCAAAGCCGAGAAACGAGGCCGCAGCGCCGAAACCCTCGCTTGCTGGTATCTGCGCCTCCACGGCTGGCGGATTGTCGCCCGGCGGGCGCGCGTGCCCGGCGGCGAGGTCGACATCATCGCTAGCCGCGGGCGCACGCTGGCCTTCGTCGAGGTCAAGGCTCGCGCGAGCGAAGCTGCGGCGGCATTCGCGCTCGATGCTTATCGGATGCGCCGCGTGGCTGTCGCCGCGGAACGCCTCGCGCCGCGTTTCATGCGCGAAGGCGACGAACTGCGCATCGACGCGCTGTTCATGGTCCCGCGCCGCTGGCCCCGCCACATGACCAATGTCTGGCTAGGGTGACAAAGCAGCGGTGAATCCCTAGTCGCTGCGCCATGCCGCTTCGCGTCGCAGTGCAGATGGACCCGATCGAAGCCGTTGGCATCGCCGGCGATTCGACCTTTGCCTTGATGCTGAAAGCGCAGGAACTGGGTCACCGCTTGTTCCACTACCTCGCGCGCGACCTGACTTATGAGGACGGCAGGGTCCGCGCGATTGCCCGCGAAGTCACCGTCCAGAGGCTCGAAGGCGATCATTTCAAAGTGGCCAAGCCGGCCGTCATCGACCTTGGTCGCGACGTCGACGTCGTGCTGATGCGCCAGGACCCGCCGTTCGACATCGCCTACATCACCGCCACTTATCTGCTCGAGCGGCTCGCCGGCGAAACGCTGGTCGTGAACGATCCCGCAGCAGTGCGCGACACTCCGGAAAAACTGTTTGTGCTCGACTTCGCGCGCTTCATGCCGCCGACGTTGATCACCCGCTCGCTGGCCGAGGTCGAACGCTTCCACGCGGCGCATGGCGAGATCGTGCTGAAGCCGCTCCACGGCAATGCCGGCGCGGCGGTGTTCCGCATCGGCCAAGACCGCCGCAATTTGAAAGCGCTCGCCGAGCTGTTCCTCGAGACCTGGGCCGAGCCGTTCATCGCCCAGGCGTTCCTGCCCGCGGTCAGCAGCGGCGACCGCCGCATCATCCTGGTCGACGGCGAGGTCGCGGGCGCGATCAACCGCGTCCCGGCGGAAGGCGAAATTCGCTCGAACCTCGCCGCCGGGGGTCGCGCCGAGCCGGTCGAGCTCAACGACCGCGAGCGCGAAATCTGCGCCGCGCTCGGCCCCGAGCTTAAGCGCCGCGGGCTGCTGTTCGTCGGGATCGACGTGATTGGCGGCATGCTGACCGAGATCAACGTCACCTCGCCCACCGGCATCGTTGCGCTCGACGCCTTCAACGGCACCGATACGCCCGCCCTGGTGTGGCAAGCGATCGATCGTCGCCTCGCCTCGCGAAATTCCGGCTGGCAGCATGAATGACTGGGTCATCCGCCTGATCGATCAATCGGGCTATCTCGGCGTCGGCTTCCTGATGTTCCTCGAAACCGTGTTTCCGCCGATCCCGTCGGAAGTGATCATGCCGGTGGCCGGAATGGCCGCGGCGCGCGGCGAGATGGGCCTCGCGGGAGTGATCGCGTCGGGCACGGTGGGCGCGATGCTCGGCAATATTTTCTGGTACCTCGCCGCGCGCGCGCTTGGCATCGATCGCTTGCGCCCGTTCATCGCCCGCTATGGACGCTGGCTGACAATCAACTGGAAAGAGGTCGAGCGCGCCGACCGCTGGTTCGTGTCCCATGGCACGGCGTTCGTGTTCGTCGGCCGACTGGTGCCGACGGTGCGCTCGCTGGTGTCGGTTCCGGCGGGCCTGCTGCACATGCGCTTCAAGACGTTTTTCATCGCCTCGACGTTCGGCACCGGCCTGTGGACGGCGATTCTCGCCATCGCGGGATACCAGATGCACCGGAATGTCGAGGGCATCGCGGCAGTCGATCGGGCCGGTTTCCAACGCCATCATCATCGTTCTCGCTATCGGCTATGTCTGGCGCCTGCTGACCCACAAGAAGGATGCAGATTAATCCACATCGGAGGGGTGCTTAGCGCCCCGTTTACGGGCCGCTTCCTACTCACGGGAAGTCGCGGCCCTCGATGCACCCCACTCATCGACGGCCGCGGCGTCCAAAAAGCTTCAAGCGCGCGGATGCGCGTGGCGATAGACGTCGAGCAATCGTGCTGCGTCCACCGCCGTATAGATTTGCGTCGATGACAGGCTCGCATGGCCGAGCAATTCCTGAAGCGACCGCAAATCGGCGCCGCGCGCGAGCAAATGCGTCGCGAAGCTGTGTCGCAGCGCGTGCGGGGTCAGGCTGTCGGGCAGGCCGAGCCGCCGCCGCGCCGCGGCCACCGCGCGCCGCACGAGGTCCGGATTGAGCGGCCCGCCTCGCGCGCCGACGAACAACTGCGCGTCGCCGGTCAACGGATAGGGACACTGCCGCGCGTAATCTTCTATCGCCTCGCGGACCGCGGGCACCAGCGGCACCACTCGCATTTTCGAGCGCTTGCCGGTTACCCTGAGCGTCGTCTGCGGCGGCAAGTCGCGGGCGGTCAGCGACAGCGCTTCGGCGACGCGCAGGCCGGCGCCATAAAGCAATAGCAGGATCGCAAGGTCGCGCGCGCCGATCCACGGTTCGCTGGCCCCGGCGGCGGCGTCATTGGCGAGGCCCATCGCGTCGTCGGGCGCGGCGGGGCGCGGCAAGGTGCGCGGGCGGCGCGGTCCGCGAGTCCGTGGCAGCTGCGCATGGCCGCCTGCCTGCTCTGCCGCATAAGTCAGGAAGGCCCGGACGCCGGACAGCTCGCGCGCCGCCGAAGATGCGCCAAGACCCGCCGCGCGGCGATCGGCGAGGAATGCGCGCATGTCCGCGGCGGTTAGTCCAAGCAGTCCTTCATCGGCTGACCGCTTCGCCGCGGTACCGACCGAGAAAGCCGATCAGCCGGTGGGCGGTCGCGACGTAGGCGCGAACGGTATGCGAGGATCGCCGACGGTCATGCTCGAGGTAGCCCGCCCAACGGGCGACGAGCGCCGCGGCAGGGTGCGCTAGAGCGTCGGCGACGCCGGCTCGGTCGGGGGCGTGAGCAGCCACTTGCGGATCATAGCGGCAAGCGCGCGTCCGAGGAACATGAGCAATTCACCGCCGTGACGCGCATCGAGGCTGAGCTGGGCGCGCTGCCCCAATGCCAGCAGCCCGATCGGCAGCGGCGCCTCGCAATCGACCCTGATCAGCGCTTCGGCGCGGATCAGGTCGCATGCCGGACCGAACAAGGGATGGCCGCGCTCTACGGTGCGCATTTCGAACGCTTCGACCGACGCGATTGCGCGGCGCAGAATCGCGGCATCGACCGCCTGGACGCCCGAACCGTCCGCGCGGAAGCCCTGGTCCCCGACGATCAGCGACAAAGCGACTGCGTCGATGCCGAGGATGAGCGGCCATTCCTGGGTGACGACGTGGAGCAGCTCATCGACGCCTTCGGCCTCGATGGCGGCGATGACCGCGCGGTGGATCGAGGCGACCGCGCCCGAATGGCCGCGAGCGAACGCGATCAGGTCCTGGTTGGCTTCCTCGGCCGCGCCAAGCCGCGCGCGCAACCGCGCGACCGCATGATCCTCGAAGGAAATAACCCTCGCCATGACGCCGAGCTTACCCTCGCCGCAGTTAATTTCCTACTGACGTCCGCGAGGGCGCGCATTGCGCTGGGCGAGAGGGCTGCGCGCCGCGCACAAAAAAGAGCGGCGGCGCCTTTCGGCACCGCCGCTCCAACTCTTCAACCGGTTAAGGCTTAGAGCTTGGTCGAGACGTTGGTGAACGTCGTGGTCAGCTTCGTGCCGATGCCCTGCATCGCGCCGATGGCCGCAACGGCGATCAGGGCTGCAATCAGGCCATATTCAATGGCGGTCGCGCCCTTGTTATTTTTGATCAGCTTGATGAACTTGCTCATGGTCTTCGCTCCTTGGTTCCAAGTACAAGAGGCAATGACGCCCCCACCTGCATGTCCACTCGCAGGATGGGATGACCTTAAGTCTCAAGCCGTTGAAAAAGAGTGAATCCCCACGGTTGCGCAAAGGTTAAGGACGATCGCGCCGGCAGCGCGGTCCTCGCGAGGCTAGCCGATCTTCTGGCCGGTCGCCTTCCAGTCCTTGAGGAAGCTCGCCAGGCCGGCGTCGGTCAGCGGATGGTTGAACAATTGCATGATCACCTTGGGCGGGGCGGTCATCACGTCGGCGCCGATCTTGGCCGCCTCCAGCACGTGCACCGGGCTGCGCACGCTGGCGACCAGGATCTGGGTCGCGAAATCGTAATTGTCGTAGATCATCCGGATATCGGAAATCAGCTCCATTCCCGACTGGCCTATATCGTCGAGCCGGCCGACGAAGGGTGAGATGAAGGTCGCGCCGGCCTTTGCCGCGAGCAGCGCCTGGTTGGCCGAAAAGCACAGCGTCACGTTGACCATCGTGCCTTCGCCGCTGAGCGCCTTGCACGTCTTGAGTCCGTCCGGCGTCAGCGGCACCTTGATCGTGATGTTGTCGGCGATTTTGCGCAGCACCTCGGCTTCGCGCATCATTTCGTCATGGTCGAGCGCGACCACCTCGGCGGACACCGGCCCCGGGCAGATCGCGGCGATTTCGCGCACCACGTCGAGGAAATTGCGCCCCGATTTGTGCACCAGCGAAGGGTTGGTGGTGACCCCGTCGAGCAGGCCGGTCTCGGCAAGCTCGCGGATTTCGGCGATTTCAGCGGTGTCAGCGAAAAATTTCATGGCGGTTTGCGTCAGCCCCGGCTTTGAGTGATGGCGGCAGCGTTAGCCGGTGCGTGGCGGCGCGTCATCCGATTCGGGGCAGGGAATTTGACATGAGCGAGCACGTCCGGGTCGAGGTTGAGAACGGCGTGCTGTCAATCGCGCTGGCGCGGCCCGAGCGGCGCAATGCGATCACGGTGGCGATGTACGCGGCGTTCGCCGATGCCCTCGAAACCGCGGCCGCCGACCAATCGATCCGCCTGATTCGCGTGTCGGGCGACGGCCAGGATTTCGCCGCCGGCAACGACCTCGCCGACTTTCTCAATGCTTTACCGCGCGACCTCAGCGACATCCCGGTGTGGCGGATGTTGCGCGCCTTGGCGTGGTGCGAAGTGCCGATCCTCGCCCAGGTCCAGGGAAATTGCGTCGGCATCGGCACGACCATGCTGCTCCATTGCGACCTCGTCGTGGCCGATCCGAGCGCGCGCTTCTCGCTGCCGTTCGTCGACCTCGGCCTGGTCCCCGAGGCGGCGAGCTCCTTGCTCCTGCCTCGCCTAGCCGGCCGCCGGCGGGCCGCGCGGCATCTTCTGCTCGCCGAGCCGTTCGGCTCGGAGGAAGCGCTGGCGATGGGCATAATCAGTCATTGCGCCGAAGCCGGTCAACTGGCCGAGCGGGCGGACGCAATTGCCGCGGCACTGATGGCCAAGCCAGCTGAAGCGCTGCGCGCGACGCAGCGCTTGCTTCGCCAAGGCATGCGTGAGGCGATCCTGGAACGAATGGAGGTTGAGAGCCGGCTGTTCGGCGAGCGGCTTCAGTCGCAGGAGGTCAAGGACGCGATCACGGCATTCTTTGCCGCGCGCAGCGGACGTTAGCCGCTGAGATACACCCGCTTGCTGCGATTGAGCGTAACCGGACTGGCGCTGAAGAAGATGAAGTTGGGCGTCACGGTATAGCTGACATGGAGCAGCTTGTACTTGCTCGTGCCCGATGTCGTCGTCTGCGGATCGCTGACAGTGTAGCTCCCGATATGGGTGCCGAACACCTTGTCGTTGATTTTCGCCTTGATCGCGGTGTCGCTCGGCGTCGGATAAAGCGTCGTCATCCGCGCGCCTTCGCCCAGCGCATGCTGCATCCCGGCATCCGCGGCCATGATCATGCCGACCTGCATCATCCCGAAGATGAAGGTGAGCAGGATGGGTAGGCTCAGCGCCATCTCGATGGCCGAAGCGCCGCTTTCATCGCGGGCAATTTTAGAAAGCCGGATCACTGGGTGCGCACTCCGGTTTTGCCGATGACCGTGAACGTCCCGTCGGCGTTCGAGCCGAGCCACCTGGTCGCGAACATCGGCGTGAAGGTCTTGGTGATCTGCACCGTCAGATAGCGGCGTGAAATTGCGCCAGAGGCGCAGACCGTATCGTAGGTACCTTGCCGCGCAGAATTACATTCCACCCAGAAGTCGACGACGACATTCGCTTCCGGAACGCCGGCGGTGGTCGCGGCTTCGGTCTTGAGCGCCGCAGCGCTGTTCTTGTCAGCCTGGCCGTTCATCACCTTTTCAATCGATGACTGCGCCGCCTGCTCGAGCTGCAGCTTCATCGAATAGCCCCGTCCAATGTCAACCATCCCGACAAGCAGGGTGGCGAAAATCGGCGCGACGATCGCGAGCTCGATAATCGCGGCGCCGCGACGGTCGTCACGCAGGGCGCGGATCAGGGTAAGCGGGCGGAGCATCAATAGACCAGCCGGACGTGCCGGCCCTTGAATCGGTCGCCATACCAATTGGGCGGGCAGTTATTCTGAATGGTGGAGCTGCCCGAGAAAGTTAGCTGCCAGCTGACCAGCTTGATGCACGCGAACGTGACCCCTGCATTGCCGGTGAATTCCACCTTCTGGTGCGGGAAGTAGAAGGCGCCCTTGAACATCGAATCGCCATTGCCGTTGAGCTTGTTGACGTCGTCGGGATCGGCCCCGCGGTTCGAATAGAACAGGATGCCCTTGTACGGGCCCGAGTTCAGGCGCCGAAAGATTGACCTGCGCGCCGCCATTGATGTCCACCGTTCCGGTGTTGGACGGCGTGTCGTTGGTCATGATGAAGGTGCACCCGGTGCAGCTGAGCTTGGCTCCGCTGTTCACGTTCATGTCGCCGGTGATGATGTACGTTCCCGGCTGAAGGGTGAGGTCCCCCTTCACGTTGAAATTCTTGAAACACACGTCCGACGTCGGGGGGTCTTCCGGGTAAGTCTGGTCGTCCTGCGGGTTGTCGGCGAAATTCTCGCAGGTCGACGGGATCGCGGGCGGCGGGACGTCCGCATAGGGATCCTTCTGCGCGAGCGTGAAAGGCAGCAACGTGGTTCCCGTGGCCCAGTTGTCGGTCCGGTCGAGCCCGCCGACAGCAGCGACCGGCGAGGCGGTTACGGTGGAGCTGCCGAACGCGACTGCAGCGTCCATCGACGTCGAATTGGTGATCATTCCGCATTTCAGGTCGACGTGCGTATTGCCGCCGGCGCTGATTCCGGTCGCGTTGGTGTTGATCTGCGCCTGGGCGCAATAATCGCCGGTGACGACCGCGGCCGCGGTGGCGTTCGCGGTGATGACCGGCGGGTTGCTCAGGAACAGCGACGTGAAGCCCAGCCGGTTCTGCATCTGGACCTGGACCGAGACGGCATTTTCGTAACTCGGGCCGTTCCCCGGGTAGCCGATAACCGGCGCATTGAGCAGGGCGTACTTCTTGCCGGTGACGGCATTTCCAACCCGCACGAAGTTGTTCCCGCCGTCGATGTCGTAGTTGACGGCGGTCGGAATGTCCTGCGACTGGACGTTGGCATAAACGGCGGCAATCGCGGCCGAATCCGCCGTCTTTTGCAGCTGGCGCTTCCACAGCGCCCACTGGATCGTGTCACTGGCCAGGCCGGCCGCGCCGATCACCATCGGCAGGCATGCGCCGGCGAGCAGCAGCGCGTTGCCGCGCTTGTCGGCCCACAGCCGTTTCATGAAGCCAATCATCGTTCGCACCTGGAGAAGGGTTTGCGCATGGACCCTTCCGTAGCTGAACCACGGTGAGCGAAGCGTTGAGGCACATGGTTAAGCCCCGTGGTAACCATGTTCGCCGACGCTTCTTGAACCCGTCTGTATTGCGCCTATAATACAGTCAAAGCCACTTGCGCGGCGCGCGGCTGCTCGTCACGAGTTTGCGCGACCCTCCGCAGGAGGCGCATTGAAAGGATATGGGCATGGCCAGCGAGACTTCTGCAACCAAGACCGCGACGAAGCTCAAGCTCGATCCGCCGGAAGCTCTCCAGACGCTTGCGCCGGCCGACGCGGCGGGCCTCGTCCCGCTCAAGACCTCGGAAACGACGGAGCTCGACAAGCGAGTGTCGCAATTCGTCGACGAGCTAGCCTCGCTCGATTCGAATAGCCCGGAATTCGGCAAGAAAGTCGACCAGTTGACAGCCATGGGCCGCAAGGAAATCGCCGAGGCGGCAGGCGCATCGAACCGCTTCCTCGACCGGCCCGTCAAGGCGATCGACAAGGACACCGGGATCGGCGCGGACCTGACGGAATTGCGCCGCACGGTCGAAAAGCTCGACCCCAAGGAAGCCACCAAGACTCGCAAGTTTCTCGGCATCATTCCGTTCGGCAATCGGGTCGACCGCTATTTCGACAAATATCGGAGCTCGCAGACCCACATCTCCAAGATCCTCCACAGCCTTTCCAACGGCAAGGACGAGCTGCTGATGGACAATGCCGCGATCGATACCGAGCGCGCGAACCTGTGGAAGATGATGCACAAGCTCGAGCAGATGGTGCACATCTCCAAATCGCTCGACAAGCAGCTCGAGGACAAGGCCAATGAGCTCGACGCGACCGATCCCGCCAAGGCCAAGGCGATCCGCGAGACGGCGTTGTTCTACACGCGCCAGCGGACCACCGACCTGCTCACCCAGACCGCGGTGACGGTCCAGGGCTATCTCGCCCTCGACCTCGTCAAGAAGAACAATGTCGAGCTGGTCAAAGGGGTCGATCGCGCGTCGACCACCACCGTCTCGGCGCTTCGCACGGCGGTTACCGTCGCGCAGGCGATGACCAACCAGAAGCTGGTTCTCGAGCAGATTGGCGCGCTCAACACGACCACCGCGGGAATGATCGATTCAACCGGCGAGATGCTGCGCACCCAGTCGGCCGCGATTCATGAGCAGGCGGCAAGCTCGACCATTCCTCTCGAGACGCTGCAGCGCGCGTTCCAGAACATCTACGACACCATGGACCAGATCGACCAGTTCAAGCTCACAGCTCTGACCAACATGAAGCAGACGGTTGAAACGCTTGGCACCGAGGTCGAAAAATCGCGCGGCTACATCGCCCGCGCCGAGGGGGTCGAACAGGGCCGTCTCGAAGGCGGCGTCAAGTCGCCGCTGATGCCGATCGAGGCCAAATGAGCGAAGTTACGGATAAGGTCGATCGCGCGATCGCCAAATTCGAGCGGGTCACCAACCAGCTCGACCAGCGCAAGGCCGCCCCGCGCGAAGCGGCGCAGCGCGAGCGCAAGCGGCTCAACGCCGGCCTGGGGAAGACCGCGGTCAAGATCGGGGTTGCGAGTGGGTTGATCTGGCTCGCAACCGTCATTTTCGGCTTGATCCAGCCGATTGGAATGTTCGGCTTCCTCGCCGTCGTTCTCGCCACCGTTGCGGTCGCCGGGGTCCTTCTGCTCCGCGGCGGCCGAAGCGTGCGCTCGGCGCCGCCGCCCTCAGCGGACCTGCCCAACGCACGGATGGTCGAGCGCTTCGATACCTACCTCTATAGGACCAGGCGCGCATTGCCGGCTCCTGCGCAGGCGGAAATCGACCGCATCAGCGCCCTCTTGCCGCCGCTGAGCCAAACGCTCGACCGGATCGAGACGCTTGACCCAAAGGCCCAGGACGCCCGCCGGTTGATGTCGCTCCATCTGCCCGGCCTCGTCGACCGATATCTCAACGTGCCTCCCGCCTACCGTTCGGAGCTCGACGGCGAGGGCAAGACCGTCGACGAGCGGCTGGTCGAGGGCCTTGCCGCCGGCCGCGATGCGTTGTCCGGCGTTTGCGAGCGCCTCGCGCGCGACGACGTCGCGGCGCTCGAAACCCAGGGCCGCTTCATCAAGTCGCGCTACGGCGAGCAACCGATCGACGGCTGAAGGGATGGCGCGGCTCTAGCCGCGCGTGCGGAGGCGGTGCAGTTAGGAGCCCGCTTCGTATTGCGCTTCGGGGGAGCTTGATCATGCTGCGCTCGCTGCGGTTGACCGTCTATCGCCAGCTGGAACCGCGGCTTGGCCTGGCCAGGGCTTGTCGCCGGTCAACCTCGCCCTGATTTTCCTGATCGTCGTCGCGGTGTTCGAGGCGGTGATCGAACCGAACCGATGCTCGATCGGACCAGCCGCCTGATCCTCGACGATCTGGAAATCGGCCTCGGAATGATCTTTCCTCGTCGAATATCTGGCGCGCATCTGGGTCGCGGTCGACAATCCGCGCTTCGCGAAAGTCGCGTTTTCCGCAGACTTCGCTACATGGTGACGCCGATCGCGATCATCGATTTTCTCGCGGTCGTCCCGGCCCTGTTCGCGTTCGGCGGCGGGACCAGCCTGATGCTGCGCTTCTTCCGCGTGCTGCGGCATGCTACGACTGGCCAAGCTCGGCCGAACGTCGAACGCGCTGCAACATATCCGCGACGCGGTTTACGAGCGCCGCGATGAGTTCGCGCTGATTCTCGGCATGCTCGCGATCAGCGCTGCTGATCTCGGCCTCGCTGCTCTACCTTGCCGAGGCCGAGGCGCAGCCCGAGAAGTTCGGGAGCATCCCGCGCTCGCTGTGGTGGGCGATCGTCACCTTGACGACCATCGGCTATGGCGACGCCTACCCGATCACGGCGCTCGGCCGCGTCTTGGCGGGTTTAATCGCGATCGTTGGAGTTAGCATGGTCGCCCTCCCCACGGAACTGTTCGCCGCGTCCTTCTACGGAGGGATGGATCGAGCGCCAGAAGGAAGCAGGACAACGAACCGATCCGGAGTGAACAAGGGCAATGCCCGCTTCGACAAAGGGTTGTGCCGGTCCGGGAGACGCTAGTCATGACCTGGCTTGACCAAATGGGCCGGAACGATCAAGCGATGCAGCTTGCCTTGCCAATGAAGGCTCTGAGCGGCCTCAAGGTCCGGTTCCAGCTGCCGCCCGTCGTTCCGCCGTTCAGCAAGCGCAATCGTCGACTCTTCTCAATACTCTGGGTCGGGGCATTCCTGCTCGCCATCTTCGGGCCCGATCGCGGGTCTGTATATCCGCTACTCTGCCCCCGAAAATAATAGCCAGCTGCTGCTCGGCAGCCATTCGGGCTTCGCAGTTTCCCCCGAAGACGCGACTTGGTGCGGTTCCCCGTCGGGCCGCAGACTGCCTCCGAGGGAATTCGTCACGGCGACCGCATCGTGGCGGTATTTGGAATACCGCTGCCCAAGGTCATGCCGACCAACCAGGAAGCGCTCGCCGAGCATGCCGAGGACCCTGCCTACATCGCGATGGGCAATGTGCTGTCCGGCACCGACAGCCTGGAAGTCCCGCTGACGATCCGGTCACGGGACGGCAAGACGCGCGAAATCACGGTCACCACTGGCGAGCACCATATCGACGCGGGCGCTCGTTCGCTCGGAATCTCGCCGAAGCTGCTCAGCCTGATCGACCTCTTGCCCGTCATCTCCTACCCATTTCTGCTGTGGGCGGCGTGGATCCTTCATCGCCGAAACTCGATGGACGTGGTCAGCTCGATCCTGTCACTGGCGGTGCTGCTGACGATTGCGGCGGAGCAGCCTTCCTCCACCTTCCTTGCGACGATCGGGATTCCGCGCCAGCTCAACGTCGCAATCTACGACATTGGCAATGTGCTGCTGCTCGCGGGAATCCTGCTGTTCCCCCATGGCAAGCTGTCGTGGCGGCTGGCGGGAGTGCTAGCCGCGCTGCCGGTACTGATGTTCCTTCAGGGCACCCCGTACAAAACCCTGTTCGTATTCTTCATGACGTTCGCCGTGCTGACGCTGCTGCGCTGCCTCCGCAAAGCAACATCGATCGAGCAGCGTCAGCAGATCCGCTGGGCGCTATTGGGTTTCAGCGGTTATGCGGTGCTGCGCGGGATGTCGATCGTAGCCGATATGCTCAAATGGTCGACCACCAGCTTTGGCCAGCAATTGCTTGTCGAGATGGTCGCCAGCATCACCTTCGCGCTCGCCGTGATCATGCTCCAGCTTGGGTTGTTGATCGCGCTGCTCCGGTTCCGCCTCTACGACGCCGAAGTTGTGATCAGCCGCACGGTAAGCGTGACGCTGGTTACGGTGATCATCAGCGCGGCATTTGCCGGCGTGATGGAAGGAATTATCACCGGCTTGCAGTTCTTTTATCCCGACAACGAGCGGAGCCAGATGCTTGCCGCGATGGCCGGCGCGATCTTCGCTGCATCTTGCATCGAGCCTGTCCGCGACCGTGTCCGGCACTGGACCGAACAAAAGTTCGAAAAGAACCTGTTCCTGCTGCGCGACGATTTGCCCGAATGCATCCGCGACCTGCGCCAGACTGCTTCGCTCGATGAATTGGTTCAGGAAGTTCTACTGCGGATTGAGCGAGGCGTCAGGGCAGTACGCAGCGCCGCGATCGTCAACGGCAAGATCACCAACGTGCACAATATCACGGTCGAGGAGGTCGAGCGCTGGCGCGAAAGTCCAGAAGCATCGAATGTGGCCAAGGAGAATTGCGAAACCAAGGACAAGCTGTTCCCCGTGCGTCTCTCACTTGTGCCAAGCTCGGACGACGAAGCGCCGATCGGTTTCGTCCTCGTCGGACCCCGCCCCGATGGCTCGATCATCGGCAAGGATGAGCAGAAAACGCTTTCCGAAGTCTCTGAAACGATTGCCCGAGCAATCCGCAACGTCATCCGCCGCGAGGAGCAGGAAGCCAAGGTCATCGAAATGATCGTCGCCCAGGCGCGTCGAACTCGACGAAATCGAAGCCGCCTTCGGCATTGGCTCGGCGCGGCCCAAACCCTCGCCGCGGCGCGCCTGACAGGAAGCCTAAATCAGCCGCCTGTTAATTGACCCTTTGCAATTACAAAGATATTTTGGCTTCCGCCTCACGGGGGATTGAAAATGATGTTGCGTGCCTTGGTCGTGTCCGGGCTGCTGGCGGTCGCGCCGGTCGCTGTTCTTGGTTCAGCTCCGGCAGGGGCCCAGAGCGCGCCGGCTAAATGCGCCGACACGGCCCAGAAGAAGGCGCGCCGTTCGATGCTCGGCGGCTTCCTTGGGAGTGTTGCGAATTCCGTGATCGGCCAGGTTGGCGGCACCGCCGGGGCAGTCGCCTCCGCGGCGCTTCCGGCGGCAACCATGCTTGGCGATGAGCTGCTGCGGATGCTCGACTGCAAGGAGCAGCAGCAGGCGGCCAAGGCGACCGACACGGCGCTGCGCGGGGGCGTCGGCACCGAGGTCAAATGGACCAGCGAGTCGCGTCCGAACGTATCCGGCCGCTCGACCGTCACGGCGCAGCAGCAGCTCGCCGACGGCGGCCAGTGCATGACGGTGACCGACGTCGTGATCGTCGATGGCGAGGAAACCGTCGTCCCCAAGAGAATGTGCCGGGCGAAGGGCGCCAGCGGCTTCGCCAAGGTCTGACGCTGTGGCAGTTGCGCTCCTCAGGGCTGCCGGGGCCTGCGCCTTGCTGCTCAACGTGGGCGCGACGACGCCGCTCGACCCGGTCAACCCGACCTGTCCCAAGCAGCTCAATTGGTCGACGTACCGCGAAATGCGCTTCACTCTCGACACGTCGGGAGGCGCTCGCGTGCTCCGCGCCGAAGGCCTGATCGATGAAGACGTGCCGGTAAAGCTCGCCGAGGCGCTCAAGACTCACGACCCGGTCGAGGAGATCTGGCTGCGTTCGCCCGGTGGGCACGCCCGCGCCGGCAACGAAGCGGGCAAAATGATCCGCAAATCGGGCATCCCGACTCGCATTCCCGCGGGTTGGGCGTGCTTTTCAGCCTGCAATTTCATGTTCATGGGCGGGCCGATCCGCTTCGTCGATGAGGGAGCGATGTTCGTCGTTCACATGTTCACCCACCTGTCCGACCAGGAAGCGGTGCGCTCCGAACTGGCGAAAGGTTCTGAATCCGCGATTGGATTGATCGGAGACGTCGAACAGGACTCGGCTTTGCTCGCAAGTGAGGATAATGACTTCCTCATCAAGATGGGGGTATCGCGAAAACTGCTAACGGATGTTATGTATCGGCAGAAGGCGGTTGCCAGCGGCACGTCCGATAAATCGACTCGACGGTGCCTGACGGCCGCCGAGACGATGAAATACAATGTCGCGAATGCTAAGTAAGCACAGAGAGGAACGAGAATGATGCGCGCAAAGCTTTGGCTGGCAGGGGTCGCAACGGCCCTCGTCCTGAGTTCGACGACCGCGGTTGCAAGCGTGGTCGTGGTCAAGTCGCTCGGCCCGTCGTCGAAGGCCTATCCGCCGGGAAAGACCTTTTCTGAAAGCGCCAAGATCACGCTTCAGGGCGGTGACGTCCTCACTATTCTTGGACCGAGCAGCGCCCAGACGCTGCGCGGCCCCGGCAATTTCGCTGCAAGCCAGGTAGCGCTTGCCTCGGCGGCGGCGCGCCGCGGCCGCTTCGGCGCGCTTCGTGCCGGCGAAGTCGCGAAGAATCCGAGCATCTGGGATCTCGACGCGACTCAGAGCGGGACGATGTGCGTGTCCAATCCGGCCAAGTTGAACCTATGGCGTCCGGACGTCGAAAGCGCTGCCAAGGTCATGGTTCGCTCGCCCGACGGCAAAAGGCAGGAGCTCAAGTGGGCGGCGGGAAGCGATCTCGCCGAATGGCCGGCGACGTTGCCGGTCAGGAGCGGCGCCGAATATCAGATCGAGTGGCCCGACAGCGGAGAGAAAAGCAGCATGACTTTCGTCACGCTGAAATCGCCGCCGTCCGACCTGGTTGGCGCGGCCCAGCTGCTGATCGAAAATGGCTGCCAGAACCAGCTCGACCTGCTGGTCTCGAACGCAGGCAAGTCGGGCAAGTAAACTAGCCCACAACGCCGAGTGATTGCAGGCGGGCGGCCTCCTCCGGGAGGACGCCCGCCTGTTTCAATATGTCCGCCGTATGCTCGCCTAGCCCAGGCGGCGGAAGCCCGCTGTCGGCGCGCGCACCGTCGATCCGCACCGGGCTTCCGACCAGCTTCATGCCGGCGATGCTCCGGACCATTTCGCGATGCTGCGCCTGCACGTCCTCAAGCGCTTGGGTGATGCGGTTGATCGGCCCGGCCGGTATTCCCGCTGAGTTCGAGCTCCCGGAGCCATTGCGCGGCGGGTTTCTGTGCGATTTCAGTTGCAACCAGCTCAACCATCGCCGCGCGGTTCGCGACTCGCGCCTCGTTCGACGCGAAACGCGCGTCGGAAACCCACTCAGGATGCCCGCAGATCGCCGCCAGCCGCGCGAACTGCCGGTCGTTGCCAACCGCGATAATGATCGGCTGATCGTTCGCTTCAAACGGCTGATACGGCACGATGTTGGGGTGCGTATTGCCCTGCCTCCCGGGATCCTTGCCGGAAACCAGCGCATTCGATGCCTGGTTGGCGAGCATTGCCAGCTGGGTGTCGAACAGCGCCATGTCGACATGCGCCCCCGCCCCGCTCTTCTCGCGCGCATAGAGCGCCGAAAGGACCGCGACGCAGGTGTAAAGGCCGGTGAACAGGTCCGCGACCGCGACGCCCACGCGCATCGGCGCTCCGCCAGGCTCGCCATCGGGCAAGCCGGTGACGCTCATCAACCCGCCCATCCCCTGGATGATGTAATCGTATCCGGCTCGGTCGGCGTAGGGCCCGTCCTGGCCGAATCCGGTGATCGACGCGTAGATCAGCCGCGGGTTGAGGCGTCGAAGCGAGGGCGCGTCGAGGCCGAATTTGGCCAGGCCGCCAACGCGAAAATTCTCGACCAGCACATCGGCTTTCTCCGCAAGCCGGCGCACGATTGCAGCGCCGTCGTCGGTTGCGAAATCGATCGCGGCGGACTTCTTGCCGCGGTTGCAGCTGAGGAAATAAGCGGCGACCCTTTTGTCGGCCTCGCCATGCCACGGCGGCCCCCAGTGGCGCGTGTCGTCGCCGACACCCGGCCGTTCGACCTTGATCACCTCGGCGCCGAGGTCGGCGAGCAATTGCGTGCACCATGGCCCCGCCAGGACGCGGCTCAGGTCGAGCACCCGGACGCCCGCGAGAGGCTTCATCTGCCGCGCTTCCAGAAACGATTGTCGGCGATGACCGCGCGGGCGGCATTATGCCCTGGCGCTCCGGTGACGCCGCCGCCCGGATGCGCGCCTGATCCGCACAGGTACAGGCCTTTCAGCGGCATGCGATAATCGGCGTGGCCGATCATTGGCCGCGCGCTGAACAATTGGTCGATCCCCATCTTGCCGTGGAAAATGTCACCGCCGATCAGCCCGAAGCGGCGTTCCAGATCGAGCGGCGAGTGAATTTGCCGCCCGAGTATGGACGCGGCGAAGCCCGGCGCGTGGCGGTTGACGGTTGCGATGATCGCGTCGGCCGCGGCATCGCGTTCCGTGTCCCAGCTGCGCCCCGGCCCAAGGTCGAAACGGAAATGCTGGCAAAATAAGGACGCGACATGCTTGCCCTTAGGCGCAAGCGTCCGGTCGAGCGTTGAGGGGATCAGCATCTCGATGATCGGCTGCTTCGCCCAGCCGTCGGTCTCCGCCTGCAGCCAGGCGCGGTGCATATAGTCGAGGCTGGGCGCCATGATGATGCCGGCGGTCAGATGATTGCCCTTCTTCGGCAGCACGCGTGAACGCTGGGCAGCTCGCTCAGCGCGACGTTCATGCGGAATGTCGCGCTTTCGCACTTCCAGCCGTGCATCCGCTCCGCGATGTCCGCATCGACCGCACCCTTGGGGATCAGCCGGTCGAACAACAATTTGGGGTTGACCCCGGCGACCAAATTGCGAGTCCGCCAGCCCTTGCCCGCCGCGACTACGCCGACGGCGCGCCCGCGCTCGACGATCACTTCCTCGACCGGCGTCCCGAGCACGATATCGACCCCCGCCTCGCGGCACGCGCGCGCCATGGCCTGGGTGATCGAGCCCATGCCGCCGATCGCATGGCCCCAGGCGCCCGGGACGCCGGCGGCCTCGCCGAACAGATGGTGGAGGAGGACGTAAGCGCTGCCGGGCGCGCGCGGGCTCGCGAAATTGCCGACCACGCCGTCGAAACCGAACAAAGCCTTGGCGAGATCGCCCTCGAAATGCCGTTCGAGCACTTCGGCCGCGCTGCGCGTCGCGAAGTCGTGGACGGTGCGGATTTCGCGAGTCGACAGACCGGCCAGGTCGCGGCCGAGCGTCAGCAGCTTGGTCAGGTCGCGCGACCCGGCATTGGGCGGCGCGCGCAAGATCCACTTCTTGAGCAGGCCGACGACGCTCTCGAGCTCTGCGAGATAGCGGTCGTAGCCCTCTCCATCCGACTTCACATGGCGAGCGATTTCCTTGCGCGTCAGCCCGCCCCGTCCGGACAATAGATAACCGCCATCGCCGGGGAGAAAATTGTCGGTCTTGCGCAGCACGACCTTGAGCCCGTGACGCTCGAGCTGGAGGTCGCGGATGATGGTCGGGTTAAGCAGGCTGACCGTGTAGGCCGCCGCGGAATTGCGAAAGCCGGGCAGGAACTCGTCGGTCACGGCCGCGCCGCCGACCGTCCCGGCCGCCTCGAGCACGGTGACCTTCATGCCCCTTTTGGCGAGGTAATAAGCGCAGGTCAGGCCGTTATGGCCGGCCCCGATGATCAGTGCGTCGTGCAAGTCAGTGGTCTCCCCCGGATCGCCTTTCAGCGCATTAGCACCAATTCCTCGGCCATCGTCGGGTGAAGCGCGAGCGTTGCGTCGAACACTTCCTTCTTCAGCCGCGCCTTGACCGCGATTGCCGCCGCCTGGAGGATTTCCGGCGCGTCTGGGCCGATCATGTGGATGCCGACGATCTCGTCGGTCGAGCCGTCGACGACCAGTTTGTACAGCGAGCGCTCGTTGCGGCCGGCAAGCACGTTCTTCATCGGCCGGAAATCCGAGGTGTAGGTCTTGACCGTGCCGAGCGTGTTGCGCGCCTCGCCTTCGGTCATCCCGACGCGATGCGAGCGGCGGGTGGCTGAACACCGCCGATGGAATGCAGCCGTAATCGACGCGGGTCGGCTTGTTTCCGAAAAATGTGTCGGCGAACGCATGGCCTTCGCGGATCGCGACCGGGGTCAGCTGCACGCGGTTGGTGACGTCGCCGACGGCGAAGATCGACTGGACCGAGCTGCGATTGTCGGCATCGACCACGACCTCACCTTTCTCGCCCATCTCGACGCCTGCGGCTTCCAGCCCGATCCCTCCGGTGTTGGGCTCGCGGCCGATTGCGAACAGCAATTGATCCGCCTCGATATCGTCGCAGCCGGTCATCGCGATGTGCAGCCGGCCATCGTCCGCCTTTTCGATGCCCTCGATGATGGCATTGAATTTGAAGTCGATGCCTTTCTTGAGCGAAATCTGGATCAGCCGGTCGACGATCTGCTGGTCGTAGTGGCGCAGCATCACGTCGCTGCGGTTGACCAGGATCACGTCGCTTCCGAACTGGTGGAAAATCCCGGCGAACTCGTTGGCGATATAGCCGCCGCCGGCGATCACGATGCGCTTGGGCAGCGCATCCAGATGGAACACTTCGTTGGAGCTGATCGCATGCTCTATGCCGGGAATATCGGGCATCATCGGGCGCGCTCCGGTGGCGATCAGGATCTTGCCCGCGCTAAGCGTCTTGCCGCCGGCCAGCTTCACGGACGTCGGGCCCGCAACCTCGGCGCGCTCGTGGAAGATGATCACGTCATGGTTGGACAGCGTCTCGGTGTAAGCGCCTTCCAACCGCCCGACCTCCGCCAGCACATTGTCGCGCAGCACGGCCCAGTCGAAGCGCTTCTCGGGCACGTCCCAGCCGAACATCGCGGCATCCTCGAGATCCTCGGCGAAATGGGCGCCATAGACGAGCAGCTTCTTCGGCACGCAGCCGCGGATGACGCAGGTTCCGCCGACCTTGTGCTCCTCTGCGATGGCGACCTTGGCGCCATAAGCCGCGGCAATGCGCGCGGCGCGCACGCCGCCCGACCCCGCGCCGATCACGAAGAGGTCGAAATCAGCCATCAGACCCCCGCCCGTTCGATCAACGCGCGGGTTGACGGATCGAGGTCGGCGTCAGCCTCACCGGTGGCCAATTCACGCGCGATATCCTTGCCCAGCTCGACGCCGAACTGGTCGAACGGGTTGACGCCGATCAGCACGGCATTGGCGAACGTGCGATGCTCATAGAAAGCGATCAGCGCGCCGAGGCTGCGTGCGTCAAGGCGATCGAGCAAAATGGTCGCGCTCGCACGGTCGCCTGAATAGGAGCGTTGCGGATCTTCGTTCGCGTGGCCGGCCATCAACGCCGCGCTTTGCGCGAACGCATTGAGCAGCAGCATCCGGTGGTGTTCGGGGTCCTGCGCGTCCTCGCTCTCGGCCGCCGCGACGAACTCGACCGGCACCGCCACCGTCCCCTGGTGGAGCAATTGAAACACCGCATGCTGCGCGTCCGTCCCCGTACCGCCCCAAGTCACCGGCGCGCTCGGACCTGTCAGCGCTGCGCCGTCGGACTTCACGCCCTTGCCGTTCGATTCCATTTCGAGCTGCTGGAGATAGGGCATCAGCAGCCGCAATCGCTCGTCATAGGCAAATACGGCTCGGGTCTGGCAGCCGCGTTCCTCGACATAAAAGCGGTCTGCAATGGCGGCGATCAGCGGCAAATTGGCGGCCGGTTCGGCAAAGCGGAAATGACGGTCCATCTCGGCCGCGCCCTCGAGCAGTTCCTCGAATGTCGACCAGCCGAGCGCCAGCGCCGCGCTGACCCCGACCGCGCTCCACAGCGAATAGCGGCCGCCGACGCCTTCGCCGAACACCAGGATGCGGCTTTCGTCGATGCCGAATTCAAGCGCGGCTTCCGGCGCGGCCGTGACCGCGATGACCCGCCCGTGCGGGTCGTCCACGCCGCCGGCGCGAAGCCAGCCCAGCGCCGCCTCGAGATTGGCCAGCGTCTCGGCGGTGGTGAAAGTCTTGGACGCGGCAACGATCAGAGTCGTCGCCGGATCGAGCCCGGCGACCGCGTCATCGAACGCCGCGCCGTCGATGTTGGACAAGAAGCGCACCATCGGCCCGGCGCGCTTGCGGCCGAGCGCGTCGACCAGCAGCGCGGGGCCCAGCACCGATCCGCCGATCCCGATGTGAAGCACCGCGCTGACCGGCCCGAACACGTCGGCCTCGATCGCATCGACCAGTGCGCGCGTCCGGCGCCGCCGCGCGGTGGCCAGGTCGATGTCTTCGGGAGAGCCGCTGCCCCGCTCGGCGACATGGGTTGCAGGCCGGCCTTCGCTGGAATTGACGATTTCGCCGGAGAACAGTGCGTCGCGCGCCCTTGCCAGGCCGGCCGCTTCGGCCCGCTCAATCCCGGCCGCGAGGACGGCCGCATCGAGATGAGTTTTCGACCAGTCGAAATAGATTTCGGCGACCTCGAAGCTCAGCCGCCTCAGCCGGTCGGGCTCGCTGACGAACAGCGCTTCTAGCCGGTTGCTCTGGTCTCGCTTGGGATCGCCGCTCATTGCCAGGAGCGGCATAAAGCCCGGCACGGCAAATGCCACCCCGGCTTGACCTTGGGGCCAAGCGCGCCATGAAGCGGCGATGCGTTCCCCGACATCCCGCCCCGCCGAGCCGGCTGAGACCACGGACGGCCAAAAAACCGGCGAGAGCGGCTGGAGCACGACGCGCTTCATTCTCACGCTGGCGATCCTGGCTTGGGTCGTGCGCAGCCTGATCATCGCCCCGTTCAGCATCCCGTCGGGCTCGATGCTCCCCACTTTGTACATCGGCGATTATGTCGCGGTCGCCAAATGGCCGTACGGCTATTCGCGTTTCAGCTTCCTGTTCGGCTTCCCGCCGATCAGCGGGCGGCTGCTCGGCGGCAGCCCCGTCCGCGGCGACGTCGTCGTGTTCCGTCATCCGGCCGGGCAAGCTGACCTCATCAAGCGCGTGATCGGGGTTGCCGGAGACAGCGTCGAACTGCGCGGAGGGAGCGTGATCCTCAATGGCCGTCCGCTGTCGCGCCAGGCGATTGGCCAATATGCGTTGCCGATCAGCGCCAACACGCCTTGCAAGGCCGTGCCGCCTGTCGGCGCCAAACGTCATCGCGCGTTCGGGCGAGGTATATTGCATGCTTCCCGCATTCCGCGAGAGCTTGCCCGGCGGCCCGAGCTTTACCGTGCTCGACCAGGTCCCTGACGGAACCGCCGACGATTTCGGCCCGGTACGTGTCCCCGCCGGTCACTTGTTCCTGATGGGCGACAACCGCGACGACAGCCTCGACAGCCGTTACGCGCCGGCGGCCGGCGGGGTCGGCATGGTTCCGGTCGAGCGCCTGATCGGCCGGGCGCTCGTCACCTTCTGGTCGACCGACGGCAGCGCTTCCTATCTGAAACCGTGGACATGGTTCACGGCGCTGCGCGGGAGCCGCATCGGCAACGGCTATTCGGGCAGCGACGATTCGAGCCTGGCGAAATGAGCGGCGACATCGCCGCCTTCGTCCAGAGCACGCTCGGCCACAGCCCGAACGACGCCAAATTGTTCGAGCTCGCTTTCGTCCATTCGAGCATGGGCAAGCAGAGCTATGAGCGGCTCGAATTCCTCGGCGACCGGGTGCTCGGCCTGGTCATCGCGGAGACGCTTTACCGCCGCTATCCCGATGAACCGGAAGGCAATTTGTCGCGCCGTTACAATGCTTTGGTCGCGCGCGAAACCTGCGCTGAGGTCGGCCGCGATATTGGCGTCCCGGCGCTCGTCCGCCTCGGCAAGCAGGCCCGCGAGGACCGCGCCAATGAAGGCGACAATGTCGTCGGCGATGTCGTCGAGGCGCTGATCGGCGCTTTGTTGATCGACGGCGGCCTCGCCGCTGCACAGCAGTTCATCGCGCGCTCCTGGGGGCCTTATCTGGAAGGCCAGGCGCGCGTGCCGCTCCATCCCAAGTCCGCGCTCCAGGAGCTGGCCGCCGCCCAGAACCGAGCCGCCCCGGCCTATGAAGTCGTCGGCCGCTCCGGCGCTCACCACGCGCCTTTATTCACGATTAGGGTCAGCGTTCGGGGTCTTGGCGAAGCGACCGCCGAGGGCGCGAGCAAGCAGGAGGCCGAGACCGCCGCCGCGGAGGCGTTGCTGGCCAAGCTGCAATGAGCCGCGCGGGGTTCGTCGCGGTGATCGGCGCGCCCAACGCGGGCAAGTCGACGCTGGTCAATGCGCTGGTCGGCCAGAAGGTCGCGATCGTCAGCGACAAGGCGCAGACCACCCGCGCGCGGCTGATGGGCATTGCGGTCGAGGGACAGTCGCAAATCCTGCTGGTCGATACACCGGGCATTTTCACGCCCAAGCGTCGCCTCGACCGGGCGATGGTCGCCGCCGCCTGGACGGGCGCCGAGGATGCCGACTTCACGATGCTGGTGATCGATTCGGAAACCGGTCTCAACGCGCAGGCCGAGCGCATCGTCGCCGCATTGGAGGAGCGCCGGCCAAGGCTGATGCTGGTGCTCAACAAGATCGACCTGGTCGCCAAATCCAAGCTGCTGGCGCTGTCCGCGGCGCTGACCGAGCGGCTCGACCCGCAAGCGGTGTTCATGATCAGCGCGACCCAGGGCGATGGCGTGGCTGACGTCAAGGCGGCACTCGCCGCAGCGGTGCCCGAGGGGCCTTGGCTCTATCCCGAGGACGAAGTGTCCGACGCGACCGACCGCATGGCCGCGGCCGAGCTGACCCGCGAGCAAATCTACCTGCAGCTCTATCAAGAGCTTCCATATTCGGCCGCGGTCGAGACCGAAAAATGGGAAGACCGGCCCGACGGCTCGACCGTGATCCACCAGCAGATATTGGTCGAGCGCGACAGCCAGAAGGCGATCGTCATCGGCAAGGGCGGATCGCGTTTGAAGCGCATCGGGGCCGCCGCGCGCGAGGAGATCGCCCGCCACCTCGGCCGTCCCGTCCACCTGTTCGTCCACGTCAAGGTCAACCCGAAGTGGGACGAAGATCGCAGTCTTTACAAGGACATAGGCCTCGAATGGGCGGATTAGGCTCAGCCTAGTATTTCGTCGACCCAGGCAGGCACCAACTCCCCGGCCGGCCCGGTGCGGCTTTCGTCGAACAACATGCTTCCAAGGCTTGGCTCGAGATTGATCTCCAGCGTCCGCGCTCCGCAATAGCGCGCGGTCTGGACGAAGCCGGCGGCGGGATAGACCGCGCCCGAAGTGCCGATCGACACGAACAGGTCGGCGCGGCGCAGGGCCTGCTCGATCCGCTCCATTTCGTAAGGCATTTCGCCAAACCACACGATGTCGGGACGCACTTCGCCCTCGGCCTGGCACCGCGGACAACTGGCTCCCTCGCCCATCGGCCCGGCCCACGCAAAGCGCTCATCGCAGGCCAGGCACCAGCCGCTTTTGAGCTCGCCGTGCATATGGAGCAGCCGCCTCGCGCCGGCCCGCTCGTGCAAATCGTCGACATTCTGGGTCACGATCAGCAATTCGCCGGGCCAGGTGGCGTCGAGCCGCGCCAGCGCCCGATGCGCATCATTGGGCTCGACTTCCGCCAGTCGCACCCGCCGCGCGTCGTAGAATGCATGAACCAGCGCCGGGTCGCGCGCGAAGGCTTGCGGAGACGCGACATCCTCAACGCGATGGCCTTCCCACAGGCCGTCGGGACCGCGGAAGGTTGCGAGACCGCTCTCGGCCGATACTCCGGCGCCGGTCAGAACCACGATGTTTCGCATACCAGTCGATTCACCCATGTTACCTAAAGGCCGTAATGACACGGCTAATTAGCTGTTCTAGACCGTATTTTCAGGCATTCGGGGGCCCGGGGGAAGAAGTATCCGACAATTGTTGCGATCGCGGCTGCCGCAGCGGCTTTCAGGCAGGGTGCCGCCACTGCTCGTCGAACTTGTCGTCGGGCTGGCGCTGGCCGCCGTGGCTTACGCTCTGCGCTTCGCTCTTACGCCGGCGATTGGCCAGGCAACGCCCTATTCGATCAACTTCGCAGCAGTAGCCGTCGCAGCCGTCGTCGCAGGGTGGCGCAGCGGTGTTGTCGCGATGGTCGCGAGCCAGCTGCTGATCTGGTTCCTGCTCGTGTCGCCAGGCGCCGACTCGACGGCCAGTGCAAGCGCGGCCGGCGGGCTGGTCGCCTCAAGCGTCTCAATGATCATCCTGCTGGTCACGATCGGGCTCTATCAGCGCGAGGTCGACAAAAGCACCGCGCAGCGCGAGCAGCGGCTGACCCTGCTCGATGAGGCGCTGCGGGAGATCGACCACCGCACGCGCAACAATTACCAGACGGTCCTGGCCATGATCCGCTTGCAGGCGAAGGCTTCAAACAATGCCGAAGCCAAGGCTGCGCTCGACCAGGTCGCCGACCGCATCCAGGCCATCGGCGAGGCCTCCCAGCGGCTCGCCGTGGACAGCTCATCGCTTGGCGCGGTGCGGCTCGACGATCATCTGTGCGGCTTGGTCAAGCACATCGAGCGCGGGCTTTCGCGCGATGGAATCGACCTTAAATGCGAAGTCGAGGAAGTCACCGCAAGTTCGGAGAAGGCAACCTCCATCTCGATCATCGTCAACGAGCTCGTCACCAACGCGATCAAGCATGCGTTCAACGGCGTCCGCCCGGGCAGCGTCTGGGTCCGCGGCAAGTCGGGCAACCAGTTCGAACTGATCATTGGCGACAACGGCGCGGGGATCGCCGCCAAGTCGCAATCCAATGGCAGCGGGCTCGGCTCCCGCCTGGTCGAGAGTTTCGCCCGGCAGCTCGGCGCGAAACATGAAGTGCGCTCGTCGGGCGAAGGCACGACCCACCGCCTGCTGATCCCCAATCTCGACTGAAATGGCCGGCACCGTTCGCGTTGGCATCGGCGGCTGGAGCTACGCGCCGTGGCGCGGCAGCTTTTTCCCCTCAGGTCTGGCTCAGTCGCGCGAGCTCGAATATGCCGCGCAGCAGTTCGGCGCGATCGAGATCAACGGCACATTCTATTCGCGCCAGGCGCGATCGACGTGGGAGAAATGGGCCGCATCGGTGCCCGACGGGTTCCAGTTCGCGATCAAGGGGTCGCGTTACTGCGTGACCCGCCCGAACATGGCCGACGCCGGCGAAGGCATCGGCAATTTTCTCGCCCAGGGAATCGACGCGCTCGGCGCAAAGCTCGGGCCGTTGCTGTGGATGTTGGCCGCGCGCCGCAAATTCGACCGTGAGGACATCGCCGCCTTTTTCAAGCTGCTGCCCGCCAAGCTTGAGGGCATCCCGCTGCGCCATGTCATCGAGCCACGCCACGAAAGCTTTCGCGACGAGCGCTTTTTCGACCTGTGCCGCGAGCATGACGTGGCGATCGTATTCGGCGACGACGACGAATTTCCGTGCATCGATGCCGACACCGCGAGCTTCGCCTACGCCCGGCTCCAGCGCATGCGCGAGGAGGTCCCGACCGGTTATGACGGTGCCGCCCTCGACTCATTCGCTGCCCGCGCGCGCCGCTGGCAGAGCGACGGCCGCGACGCTTATCTGTTCATGATCAACGGCGCCAAAATCCGCGCCCCCGCGGCCGCTCTGGCCCTGCAGGAGCGCCTTCGCTAAGCCTTGCGGCCATGCGCACGTCCGACCAGCCGCTCCGCATCGCTCTGTTCGCGCCTGGCGGGCGGATGGGCAAGGCGATCGCCGACGCCGTCGCGGCCGATCCCGCGTTCGCTCTCGATCCCGATCATGGCGACGTGCTGGTCGATTTTTCGGCTCCGGCGGCGCTGCAGGCGAGCCTCGACCGCGCGGTTTCGGCGGCGGTGCCGATCCTCGTCGGCACCACCGGCCTCGACGATCTCGCTGACCAGCGTATCGCCGCTGCCGCCAAGGAGGTCGCGGTGCTGCGCGCCGCCAATACGTCGCTCGGCATTGCCCTGCTCGCCGAGCTGACCGAGCGCGCCGCCAAAGTGCTCGGCGACGGCTGGGATATCGAGATTGCCGAGACCCATCATCGGATGAAGGCCGACGCGCCGTCGGGCACCGCGCTAACGCTTGGAGACGCCGCTGCGAGCGGACGCTGCGCACCGCTCAACGCCGAGCGCGGCCGCAACGGCACCGGTCTCAAGCGCGCACCCGGCGCAATCGGCTTTGCGAGCCTGCGCGGAGGCACGGCTGCCGGCGACCATGACGTGCTGTTCCTGGGACCCGACGAACGGCTCGTGCTGTCCCACCGCGCCGAAAACCGGATGATTTTCGCCCGCGGCGCGCTCGCCGCCGCGCGGTTCCTCGCGGACCAGCCGGCCGGCCTTTATTCGATGCGGGACGTCGTCGGAGCGCTGTGACCAAGGCGGAAATATTCGAATTCTTCCGCCGCCTCGCGGAGGCCAATCCCGCGCCAACCACCGAGCTCGAATTTTCCGATCCCTACACGTTGCTGGTGGCGGTCGTTCTGTCGGCGCAAGCGACTGACGTCAGCGTCAACATCGCGACGCGGCCGCTGTTCAGGCGCGCGCGCAGCCCCGCGCAAATGGTCGCACTGGGCGAGGAGGAAGTGCGCGACGCGATCCGCACCATCGGCCTGTTCAACACCAAGGCGAAAAACGTCATCGCCCTGAGCCAGGCGCTGCTCGAGCACCATGGAGGCGAGGTTCCGCGCAGCCGCGACGCGCTCCAGGCGCTTCCAGGCGTCGGCCGCAAGACCGCCAACGTGGTGCTCAACACCGCCTGGGGCGAGGAGACGTTTGCGGTCGATACTCATGTGTTCCGCGTCTGCAACCGGACGCGCCTCGCGCCCGGCGAAACGGTCGACAAGGTCGAGGCGAAGCTCGAGAAAATCGTCCCTCAGCCGTTCCGGCGCGACGCGCACCACTGGCTGATCCTGCACGGCCGCTACACGTGCAAGGCGCGCACACCCGAATGCTGGCGCTGCCCGGTGGTCGATCTCTGCCGCTACAACGCCAAGGTGCTGACGCCGCCTAAATCCAGCGCCGCTCGAAGCGCGAGCCGAGCACCGTAAGCAGCTCATATTGCGACAGGCCCGACTGCTCCGATGCGGTCGGCAAATCATAGTCGAGCTCGACCCAGTCGCCTTCCTTCAGCTCGGGTGCGGCGTCGCAGCGAACGGCGATCAAATCCATCGACACGCGCCCGAGCACCGGAAGTGCGATTTCCCCGACAAAGGCGCAGCCCTTCTCCGAGAAACCGCGCAAGTAGCCGTCGGCGTAACCGATGTTGAGAATTGCCGCCTCGGTATCGGCGTCCGCGACGAACGCGGCGCCGTAGCCGCAGCTTTCGCTGGCACGGATGGTGCGCCGCTGGAGGATCTGCGCCTCGACCCGCGCGACCTGGCGGATATCATCGGCCGCCTCGGCTCGCGGAATTCCGCCGTAAAGCGACAGGCCCGGCCGGACGAGGTCGAAGCTGTAGTCGCGCCCAAGGCAAATGCCCGCGCTGTTGGCGAGGCTGTAGCGTCTCGCCGGCACCGCCGCGCTGACCGCGCGAAATCGCTCGAGCTGCACCGCATTCATCGCCTGGTCCTCGTCGGCGCAGGCGAGATGGCTGTGCAGCGTATCGATCGCCAGCCCGTCCAGCGCGCCGATCTCCTCGACCCTCAGCCCCAGTCGGTTCATGCCGGTGTCGACCATCACATCGCACGCCTTCCCGGCCGCTATCGCCTTCCATCGCGCGACTTGCTCAACCGAATTGAGCATCGGGCGCGCATCGGCTTGCGCCTGGTCGTCGGGTCCAAGTCCGTGAAGCACGACGAGCTCGGCACCGTCAGGCAGGTCGCCGAACGCCTCAGCCTCGGACCAAGTGGAAACGAAAAATGTCCGGCATCCCGCAGCTCCCAGCGCAGCGACTGCTGCTCGCGCGCCGAGCCCGTATCCATCCGCCTTGACCGCTGCTCCCGCGGGCACCCCCGCGCGCTGCTGCAGCCAGCGCCAGTTGGCGACCAGGTCGGAAGCATCGATGGTCAGGCGCAGCGGGCGGTGCATGGTCACGGGTTAGAGCCGTCACTGCGACGAGCGCAAGCGACGACGCAGACTAAGCGAGCTTGGCGCTGGCCTCTTCCCAATGCTGGCCGTCGAAGAAATCGACGACCAGCTCGACATGCTCGTCGAGGCAGCTGGCGTTGACGCTCCACGCATCGGGGTGCGAGCGCGGCTGGTAAAAGCTCTTGATGCCGCAGCGGGTGCAGAACAGATGCTCGGCGGCGCCGGTGCCAAAGCGGTAGCTTGTGAGAGAATCGCGGCCCGCCACCAGCTCGAAACGGTCATGCGGGACAATGATGTGGACGAAACCCGTCATCCGGCAGATCGAGCAATTGCAATCGAGCGCCGCGATTGGCGGGTCGCCGACTTCCGCTGCGAAACGCACCGCGCCGCAATGACAGCCGCCCGCGACCTTCATGACAGCGGGCCCCCGCGCCAAATTGGATCTGCCGCGCTACCCAAGGCGACATCGACGGCCGCGCTGGCTAGCAAGCGCGTCGAATCCAGCGTCGGCAGCGGTGATACTTCGGGCGAGATCAGCAGCGGGATTTCGGTGCACACCAGCGCCACCGCATCGCAGCCGCGATCTTTCAGCTTTTGGATGATTGCAACAAAGGCGGCACGCGCCTCCTCGGTGACCGATCCCAGGCACAGTTCATCCATGATGATGTCATGCACGATCTTGCGGTCATCCTCGCCCGGCGCTTCGAACGCAATCCCGCGGCGGCCGAGCGCGCCGGAATATACCGGGCCGCTCATGGTCCATGCGGTGCCGAGGATGCCGACCTTTGTCCGGCCTTCGCGCTGTGCCTGGCCCGCTACGACTTCGCCGATGTGCAGTCCGGGGAGGGGGAACGCGGGCCCGGGCGACTCCAAAGCGATGTGCGCGGTATTGTCGGGGCAGACGAAGAAATCCGCCCCGGCGGCTGCCAGTTTGCGCATGTCGTCGATGAACATCGCGCGGAGCGTCGGCAGATCGCCATCGTCCCAGGCGGCAAGCATGTGATGCATCGCGACGCCGGTGAGCGTCGTTTCGGGGTGGAGATGCGGACCAAGACGGCGGACGCCTTCAAGGCAGATCGTTCGGTAACAGAGCGCCGCGCCCTCGAAGCTGTGGGCGAGGATCCCGACATGCTTCATTCCACCGTCACCGACTTTGCTAAATTGCGCGGCTGGTCGACGTCGGTGCCTTTGAGCACGGCCACATGATAGGCCAGCAACTGCACCGGGACGGCGTAAACGAGCGGTGCGATCAGCGGATGCACTTCCGGCATTTCGATCGTCGCGATGCAGCCTTCGCCCGCTTCCTCGATCCCGCGCGCGTCGCTGATCAGCACGATCTGGCCGCCGCGCGCGCGCACTTCCTGCATGTTGCTGACGGTCTTTTCGAACAACGGCCCTGACGGCGCGATGACGATCACCGGCACGGCTTCGTCGATTAGCGCGATCGGCCCGTGCTTCATCTCGCCCGCGGCATAGCCTTCTGCGTGGATGTAGCTGATTTCCTTCAGTTTCAGCGCGCCCTCAAGCGCCATCGGATAGTCGGGCCCGCGGCCGAGGTAGAGCACGTCGCGGGCGGGAGCGACGAGATGCGCCATCGCGGCAATGTCGTCGTCATGGCCGAGCGCGGCGTTGAGCGCGGCCGGGGCCTCCTCCAGATGGGCGACGATCTCGCGCTCCTGGTCGCGGCTCAGCCGTCCCTTGGCGCGCGCGAGGTTCGCGGCGAGCGCGGCAAGCACCGCCAGCTGGCAGGTAAACGCCTTGGTCGACGCAACGCCGATTTCCGGCCCGGCATGGGTCGGCAGGAGCAAATCCGCCTCGCGCGCCATTGAGCTGGTCGGCACATTGACGACCACGGCGATGCGCTGGCCTTCGCTGCGCGCGTGATGAAGCGCGGCGAGCGTGTCGGCGGTCTCGCCGCTTTGCGAGATGAACAGCGCCAGCCCGCCCGGTTCAAGCACCGGCTGGCGATAGCGGAACTCGCTCGCGACATCGATGTCGACCGGCACCCGGGCGAATTGCTCGAACCAATATTTGGCGACCATCCCGGCGTAAAAACTCGTCCCGCAAGCGACGATCGTCAGCCGCTTGACCGCCGCCAGGTCGAACCCCGCATCGGGCAGCGCGACTTCGCCTTCGAACCGCCGGACATAGCTTTGCAGCGTCTGGGCAACGACGATCGGCTGCTCGAAAATCTCTTTCTGCATGTAATGGGCGTAATTGCCCTTCTCGACCGGAGCCGAGGATGCGCCCGACGTGACGATTTCGCGCTCGACGGGCGCATTGTCCCGGTCGAAAATCTCGATGCTCTCACGCCGCACCACGGCCCAGTCGCCTTCTTCGAGATAGGCGATGCGCTGCGTCCACGGAGCGACGGCGAGGGCATCCGAGCCGAGATAATTCTCCCCTTCGCCATATCCGACCGTGAGCGGCGCCCCCATGCGCGCGCCGATCACCAGCTCGGGATGGTCGCGAAACAGGAAGGCAATCGCGAACGCCCCCTGCAAGCGCGGCAGGATCGCTGCGACTGCTTCCTCGGGGGAGGCTCCGCCCTCGACTTCGCGCGCGACGAGATGGCCGACGACCTCGGTGTCGGTTTCGCTCGCAAAGGTCCGCCCCTCGGCAATCAGCTCGTCGCGCAGCGGCTTAAAATTCTCGATTATGCCGTTGTGGACCAGGGCAACCGGGCCAACGATGTGCGGATGGGCGTTGCTGACCGTCGGCGCGCCATGTGTCGCCCAGCGCGTATGGGCAATGCCGGTGTGTCCGGCGAGTGGACTGGCCCCGAGTTCGCGGCGCAGATTGTCGAGCTTGCCCTCAGCCCGGCGTCGCTCCAGCTCGCCGTTCTCGATGGTGCAGATGCCGGCCGAATCATAGCCGCGATATTCAAGCCGCTTGAGTCCGTCGAACAGCCGCTGCGCGACGTCGCTCGTGCCCACAATTCCAACGATTCCGCACATCTTTTATCCCGCCGCCTTGCGCGTCATGCGGTCGCGAAATGCCTTCGCCCAGCCGGCGATTCCGCGCTGCTCGCCGCGGCCTACCGCTAGCGAGTCCGCGGCAACATCCTGAGTAATGACCGAGCCTGCGCCGACGACCGCCCCGTCGCCGATCGTCACCGGCGCGACCAAGGCGCTGTTCGAGCCGATGAACGCGCCGGCGCCGATGACCGTCGGATACTTGCCGTAGCCGTCGTAATTGCAGGTTATCGTGCCGGCGCCGATGTTGGCGTTGGCGCCCACCGTCGCGTCGCCGACGTAGGACAGATGGTTGACCTTGGCGCCGGTGCCGACCGCCGCATTCTTGAGCTCGACGAAATTGCCGACCTTGGTCTTGTCGGCGAGCCGCGTGCCCGGACGGATGCGCGCGAACGGGCCAATCCGCGCGCCGGCGCCAATGACCGCGCCCTCGATATGGCTGAAGGCATGGATCGTCGCGCCCTCGGCGACGCTGACCCCGGCTCCGAACACCACGTGCGGCTCGACCGTCACGTCGCGCGCAAGCCGTGTGTCATAGGCGAACCACACGCTTTCGGGGTCGATCAGGGTCGCGCCCTCGTCCAGCATCTGTTCGCGCCGCCGGCGCTGCCACTCCAGCTCGAGGTGGGCGAGCTCGGCGCGGCTGTTGACCCCCGCGGCTTCATACGGGTCGCCCTCGATCACGACCGCCTCGCGGCCCTCGCGCGCAGCGATATTGACGATGTCGGGCAGATAATATTCGCCCGCCGCATTGTCGTTGGTGACCTGGTCCAGCCAGCGGAACAGGTCGGCCGCGCGGACCGCCATCATGCCCGAGTTGCACAGCCGGATGGCGCGCTCCTCCTCGGTCGCGTCGCGATATTCTACCATTTTTGCGACCCGATCGCCCTTGCCGAGGACGATCCGGCCGTAATTGGCGGGATCCGCCGGCGAGGATGCGAGCACGACTACGCCGGGGCCGTCCTCGCCATTCAAACGGTCGAGCATCCGGCGCAAGGTGTCGGCCTCGACGAACGGCGTGTCGCCGTAAAGAATTAGCAGCGGCCCGTCATAGCCCTCAAGGGCGGCGGCCGCCTGCTGGACTGCGTGGCCGGTGCCCTTTTGCTCGGCCTGAAAAGCGATCGTCGCGCCGCTTCCCCCGATGGCGGCCTCGACCTGGTCGCGGCCCTTGCCGACGACCACCACCTGGCGCTCCGCGCCAAGCGCGGCGACCCGGTCAAGCAGGTGGAGCAGCACCGGCCGGCTGGCGATCGGATGGAGCACCTTGTGGGTGTCGGACCGCATCCTCGTGCCCTGCCCCGCGGCAAGCACGATGACGGCGAAACTGCGCTTGTCGCTCATGGCCGCGAGCAATGGCACGGCCTTTTGGGCAGCGCAAAAGGAAAGGGCGGCCCCGCAGGAGCCGCCCTCGAAATCATCATAACGGCCAGATCCTAGAAAACGGCTGTGTAATATTCGTTGCCGACGAAACCCATTTTCTGGACTTTCGCCTGCTTGGTTATCGCAAGGACCTCATCGACCAGCTCATAGCGAGCGGTCGATTCTGGCTGCAGGTGGAGTTCCGGGATCGGTTGCATCTGCTGCGTCGCGTCGAGATAGGCGCGAAGCTGCGGCTTGGTCACCGGCGATCCGTTCCACAGAATTTGCCCCTGCGGCGTCACCACGACCTTGTTCTTGACCGGGTCGATCGGCGGCGGCGGCTGGTTCGGCTGGTTGACCGGAAGATCGAGCTTCACGGCGTGCGTCTGCACCGGGATGGTGATGATCAACATGATCAGCAGCACCAACATGACGTCGATCAGCGGCGTCGTGTTGATGTCCATCATCGGTTCGGCGGCTTGGTTGGTGCTGGCGGTCTGCATCGACATGCGGGAAACTCCTACTCGGACCGGACGCCGGACTGCGGTGCCGGTTCGGAAATGAACCCGACGCGCTGGAAGCCGGCCTGCTGCATGGTGATGATCGCCGCACCGATGCACTTATACTGGGTATTCACGTCGCCGCGGATATGCGCCTCCGGCATATTTTCCTCAGTGATGTTCTGGACGCCGCCGACCTTCTTGATCTGCTCCTCCAGCTTGCTCACCGCGCGGTTAAGCAAGTCCTTCTGCGACACCCTGGTCATGTTCCAATAGACTTCGCACGACCCCCCGGTGCTGCGCACAGTCAGCGAGACGTTCTCCGGCTTGGTGGTCGTTGGCTCGTACCGCACTTTGGGCAAGGCGATGGGAACGGTCTGGATCGCGATCGGGACCGCGATCAGGAAGATGATCACCAGCACCAACATCACGTCCGTGAATGGGACGACGTTGATGTCCGACAGAGGGACGTCTTCTTCGCCTTCCGCTGGGCCTACACTCATTCCCATAGTTGCATCTCTTTCCTTGTCTTGGCCGCGGGCACCTGAGGCCGGCCGCTGAACGCAGCCGGCCTCGGTAGCGCTTACTTCGCAGTCGTCGGGGTCGCCTGTGCGCCGGACTGGGTCTGGCCGGTGCGCAGCGGCTCGCTGCCCGGCTGCGTCGGCGCGCCAGCACTACGCGTCTGCGCAGTCCTCGGGGCCGGCCCGGTTCCGCCCATCTGCGGCTTCACCGTTCCATTCGACATGATGTAGCCGTGAAGATCATTCGTGAAGGCCGCGAGATCCTCCATGATCGATTTGTTGCGGCGAATGAGCCAGTTGTAGGCGAGCACTGCCGGAACCGCGACGACGAGACCGAGCGCGGTCATGATCAGCGCTTCTCCGACCGGACCGGCGACCGCATCGATCGACGCCTGGCCCGCGGCACCGATCTTGATCAGCGCGCGATAGATGCCGACGACGGTTCCGAACAGGCCGATGAACGGTGCCGTCGAGCCGACGGTCGCGAGAAAGGCGAGGCCTTCGCCAAGGCGGTTGTTAATCGCGCCCTGGCTGCGCGCCAGGCTGTTGTTCATCCAGTCGTGGCGGTCGATCGGATCGTCGAGCTTGCCATGCTGTTCCTGGGCCAGCAGCGTGTCGTCGACGATCGCGCGATAGGCGCTCTTCTGCTCCAGCTTGGTCGCCGCATCGCGCAGATTGGGCGAATTCCAGAAGCTCGCCCGGACCTTGCGGCCCTGGCTGATGATCTTCTGCTGCTGCATCAATTTGGTGAACAGGATGTAGAACGTGCCGAGAGACATCAGGACGAGGATGATGAACGTCGTCCAGGCGATGATACCACCCTGCTCGAGTGCGGGTATCAGACCATATGGATTTTCGGCGGCGGGTGCTGCTTGCATGACTTTGCTTTCCTTCTGAAAATTACTTCTTGCTGATAATTGTTATTCGGCAGGGAGAACCCAGCGGATCGACGGCGTCGTAATGGTATCACTCGTTGCATTGCCATTGCTGTCCCGCGCGGGCGTAAATTTCGCCCTTCGCCGCAAGATGCTGCAAGTGGCCGAGTCGAGCGAATTATTGCCGGTCGAACGGATGAGGTTGCACCCGGTGACCCGACCATCGGGGCCAATCGTCAATTGAGCCTGGGCCGTGCCTTCGGCCCCCGAGGAGATTGCCGACGCCGGATAGTCATCCGAGCTGAACAGCGTCCTCAAGTCACCTCTGGCGCTCTGTGCCGACTGAGTCTTGCGGGGCGGCGGCGGCGGAGTGGGCGGCGGCGGCGCAATTCGGACAGGCGGGATCGGCGGCGGAGTGGGTGCCTCCTGAATGACAATCGGCGGCGTCGGCGCGTTCATCCGCACCAGTGGCGGCGGAGTTGTCGGCGGCGGCGGCACGTCAGGCATGTCCTTGGGCGGGGGCGGCGGCTCCTCGGGGGGCGGCGGCTCCTCCTCGACGTCGAACGTCTTCAGATCCTCGGACACCTGCTTGACGACATTATAGGCAAGGCCGGTGACGATCGCGTAGCCGAGCACGAACTGGATGACGATGACGAACACGAGGGCGAGAGTGCGGTTGCCGCTAATCTCTTTCTTCTGGGCGTATGACATTAAGCCGCAATTCTCCTCGAAATGCCGTGCGGAAGCACGACCAGACCGGGCGTAAGGACGCGCACCCCGTCAACTGAATCTCTTGACCAATGTGTCAACATATCATTGGCACAAGCGCGAGTCCTTATATCCGGCTCAAAGGCCGCGCAACGGATTTTGTTCCACATGCGGAAGGCCGGAAACCCGACTCCGTGCAAAGCACCGCCGGTCAATCGGGACGTCAGGCGGCGGGCCAGGCGCCGCTGAACGATGCAATCTCCGCACCGACCCCAACCACGCCGGGATAGACATCGGGCTTGGAAGTGCGCACGCGAAGCGCCTTAACCCCGTGAAATGCGGCGATTTGGCCGAAGATCGCATGCGCCAGCGTTTCCTGGAGGTTGTACCGCCGCGCCCGCGCAAGCCGTTCGACCGTGGTCCGCAATATGTCGTAGTTCCACGCGCGGTCCGGATCGTCGCCAGCCGGGGCATTTAGATCTTCGAGCCAGACTTCGATACTGACCAGCAGGCGCTGCGGGGCGCCGACTTCGAAGTCGTGGAAGCCGATGTCGGCCTCGACCTCGAGCGAGTCGAGGATGATTCGCGCCGACCGGACCTTGAGCGAATCGGGCACCAGTCCGGACAAGGGCGGCGGGCCGCTCATGCCGGCGTCAGAAACTGGACGTCGCGGGCGAGCCCGAGGAAGCGCTGTCCGGAATCGATCACCAGCGTCTGCCCGGTCACGCAGCGGGCGCCGGCGAGATAGCGGATCGCCTCGACCACGTCGTCGGGCTCGACGCCGCGACCAAGCGGGTTGTGGGCGTGCATGTCGCGAAAATTCTCCTCCGATTGGCCGTTCGAGCGGAGCATGACCGCGGGCGCCACCGCATTGACCCGTATCCCGCGCGGCGCAAGCGCCCGCGCGGCAAGCTCGGTCAATCCGGCGAGCGCCTGCTTGGACAAGGTGTAGCTGAGGAAATCCGGATTCGGGGCGGCCAGCTTCGAATCGAGCAGATTGACGATCAGCGCGTCGCCGCCGCCATCATGCAATGCAGCAAAACGCTCGATCAACAGCGCCGGCGCGCGCGCGTTGACCGCCATGTGCGAATCGAATTCGGCGACACTGAACTCGCCAAAGCCGTCCCACGCGAAGCGCGCGGCATTATTGACCAGCAGGCGCACCGGCGGGAGCTCGCGCACGCTTGCGAAAATGGCATCGGCGCATGACGGATCGGCAAGATCGGCCACCGCCTTGACCGCGCCGGGCGCCACCTCGTCGGCCGGATGGTGGACATGCGCCACCACGGACCAGCCGTCGTCCAGAAGCGCGCGGGCGATTTGTGCGCCGACCCGCTTGCCGGCGCCGGTGACGATTGCGGTGCGGGTGGCGCTCATGCGTCCGTCATTGCGTCGCCTCGCGCGCGATGACAACAGGAGCGCGATGCCGGAAAGCCGTCCTCCGATCACCCTTCAAGGGCTGAGCCTTGCCGAGCTCGAGCAGATGATCGGCGAGCGCCGTCTGCCGCCGGTCGACCGCTGGGACCCGCCGCATTGCGGCCATTCGGGCATGCGCATCGCGCGCGACGGCACCTGGTATCATGACGGCGCGCCGATCATGCGCCCGGCGATGGTCCGGCTTTTCTCGACCGTCCTGCGGCGCGAGGCGGACGGCCGCCACATGCTCGTCACGCCGGTCGAAAAGCTCGACATCGACGTCGAATCGACCGCCTTCCGCGCGATCGCCATGACCAGCACCGGCGAGGGCCGCAGCCGCCGTATCGCCTTCGCGCTCGACAGCGGCGATGCGCTGGTCCTCGGCCCCGACCATCCGCTCCATCTTGCCCCGACGCCCGCCGGCCCATCGCCGCGCGTCGCAGTGCGCCACGGCCTCGAGGCCGAGATCGCGCGCCCGGTCTATTATGAGCTCGCCGAGCTCGCGATCGCGGAGGGCGGCGACCCGCCGGGCGTGTGGAGCAGCGGCGCGTTTTTCCCGCTCGACGCGCCGGCATGACCCTTTTCGAGCGGCTCCGGGCGAGTCTCGCGCTGCCCGCAGTCGAAGACCCGCTCCCTGGCGACCTGGTTGAGCGGCAAGATCCGGATCGGTTCCGGCAGCGGTACTGATCGCGCTTACCGACCGGCCGGAGCCAGGCGCGATCCTCACCGTCCGCCGCGAGCATATGCGCACCCACGCCGGCCAAGTCGCCTTTCCCGGCGGCCGCATCGACCCGGGGGAGGACGCGCGCGCCGCCGCGCTGCGCGAGGCCAATGAGGAGCTCGGCATCCCGCCGCTCGTGGTCGCGCTGGCCGGCGTGCTCGAACCCTATGCGACGATCACCGGATATCAGGTAACGCCGGTCGTCGGGGTTATTCCGCCCGACCTTCCGCTCGAGCCGCACGAGCATGAAGTCGCCGGCTGGTTCGAGGCGCCGCTCGGCTTTCTTCTCGACCCGGCCCGCCAGCAACGCAAAAGCGCACTGTTCGAGGGGCAAGAGCGCCATTACTACCAGATCGATTGGGAGGGGCGCAGGATTTGGGGGGCGACGGCGGCAATCATCGTCAACCTCGCGCGCCGGCTGCAATGGCGCTGACTCTCGACGCCGAAAAATGGCGCGCGCGGCCGGGCATGGCGCGGCTGCTCGATGCGCTCGGCGCTGCCGAGGGGCTGACGCGGCTGGTCGGCGGCGCGGTGCGCGACGACCTGCTCGGCCTCGAAGTCAACGATATCGACCTCGCCACCCGCCTGTTGCCCGAACAAGTCGTCGAGCGGCTCGAGGCGGCCAACATCAAGGCCGTGCCGACCGGGATCGACCACGGCACGATCACCGCGATCAGTGCCGGGCAGCCGGTCGAAGTCACGACGCTGCGCCGCGACGTCTCGACCGACGGGCGCCGCGCGACCGTCGCTTACACCGACGATTGGCAAGAAGACGCGGCCCGCCGCGATTTCACCATCAATGCGCTGTCCGCCGATCACGGGCAGCGGCGAGCTGTTCGATTATTTCGGCGGCCTCGCCGATCTCGAGCAGCGCCGCGTGCGCTTCATCGGCGCACCGCTCGAACGGATTGCCGAGGATCATCTTGCGAATCTTGCGTTTCTTCCGCTTTCACGCGCGCTTCGGTGCCGGCGAGCCGGATGCCGACGCGCTCGACGCCTGCACCGCGCGCGCCAATGATTTGATGGCCTTGTCGCGCGAGCGCATTGCCGACGAATTGCTCAAGCTGCTGGCGATGCCCGATCCCGCGCCGACCGTGACGATCATGCTCGATCGCGGGATCCTTGCGCCCGTGCTTCCCGAAATCGCCGCCAAGCGCCTCGCCGACCTCGAAGCGCTGATTTCGGCCGAGCAGGCAGCTCAAATCGCAGCCCGACCCTCTGCGCCGCCTCGCCGCGCTGCTGCCGCCTGATCCCGCGCTTGCCGACCAGATCGCGGCCCGGCTCAAATTGTCGAACAAAGCGCGCAAGCGCATCGCCTGCGCGGTCGCCCGCGACGTCGCCCAGCCGCCCCGCACCCTCGCTTACTGGTCGGGCGCCGAATGCGCGGTCGATCGCTTGCTGCTCGCCGGCCGAACGCGCGAAGCCGGGGAAATTTCGGCATGGGACGTGCCAAAGCTGCCGGTCGCCGGCGGTGCCCTGATCGCCCAGGGGCTTGCCCGAGGGGCCGATGGTCGCGCGGACCTTGAAGCGGATCGAGCAGCGCTGGGTGGAGATGGATTTTCCGGACGGCGCCGAGCTCGAAGCAATCGTCAGTGAGGAGATCGGCGCGCGGCTGCTTAGCGCGCGCCTTCCAATATTCGAGCGCTGCGTCAGCCTCGAGCGGCTTGGCGAAATAATAGCCCTGCCCCGAAGCGCAGCCGAGCGTCGCCAAAGTCGTCGCCAGTTCGACCGTCTCGATCCCTTCGGCGGTGGTCGACATGCCGAGCGCGTCGGCGAGGCTGAGCACGGCGCGGACGATCGCCACGCTGTCGGGATCGACCATCATCCCGGTGACGAAGCTGCGGTCGATCTTGAGCACGTCGATCGGCAGGCGCTGGAGATAGGCGAGGCTCGAATAGCCGGTGCCGAAATCGTCCATCGCGACCGTCGCATCGAGCGCCTTTCAGCGCATTGAACACGCGCGTCGCGCGCCCCGGGTCCTGGACGATCGAGCTTTCGGTCAGTTCCAGCGTCAGCCGGTCGCCGGTCAGCCCGCTCGACCGGAGCGCGCTTCCGACCGACGTCGGCGATATTGTCGCGCGCCACCTGGATCGCCGACAGATTGACCGCCGACGTAGAGCGGCAATTTCGCGCCATTGTCGCGGTCCCACGCGGCGAGAGTGTTGGTCGCCTTGTCCATCGCCCAGCGGCCGAGCTGCAGGATAAGCCCGCTTTCCTCGGCGACGGGAATGAATTCGCCCGGAGTGATTTCGCCGCGGTCCTCGTGGGTCCAGCGGGCGAGCGCCTCGAAGCCCGCCACCTCGCCCGATTTGAGGTCGATCAGCGGCTGGTAGAATAGCTTCAGCTGATCCTTGTCGAGCGCCCGGCGAAGCTCGGTCTCGATCGAGAAACGTCGCCGCGCCTCGGTTGCCTGGCGCGCTTCATAAACTTGCGGGCACCCGGCCAGCTTGGCCTGCTTGACCGCGAATTGCGCGTTGCGGAACAGCTCCTCGGGATCCTGGCCGGCGTGCATCAGCGCGACGCCGATCGCGCATTCGACTTTGATCTCGAGATCCGAGATCGTGAACGGCGCCGACATCACGTCCTGGATTCGCTCGGCGGCCTTCAGCGCATCGGCGACGCCGCGCCGCAGCGACACCAATACGCCGAATTCGTTGCCGCCGGTGCGCGCAAGCACGTCGCCGCCGCGCAAGCCCGAGATCAGACGCCGCGCGAAGGTGATCAGCAGCTCGTCGCCGGCAAGGCTCCCCATGCTCTCGTTGATCCGGCTGAAAAGCGCAGCACGTCGACGACCAGCACTGCATGCTCGAGGTCGCGCGCGACCTTCTCGCCAGCCTGTTCGATGGTCTCGGTAAACGACAATCGGTTGGGCAGGCCGGTCAGGCTGTCGCGAAGCATTTCGGCGCGCAGGGCGCGTTCCGACTGAACTTCGACCGTGCGATCGACGACGCTGAGCAGGCAGCGCGCGGTGGCCTCGATGTTTCGGAAGCGGCGCCAGCTTGATCCGGAAATAGCGCGCCGAAACGCCTTCGCCGTCCCGGAAGTCGAGCTCCCCGTTGGCGTCATCGCCGTCGAAGAAAGACTGGATCAGGTTCGCGATCGGCCCGGATTTCAGGCAGTCGGCCTGGCTCCAGTCCGGTGAATCGCAGCTCGACTGGCGAACCGTGTCGAAGAAGCGGCTGTTATGAGAGACGACCGTCAGCGCCGCGCTTGTCGTCCCGCGCGATGACCGCGGCGGCAATTGGAAGCGCGTCGAGCAGGCCGCCGTCGTCGCGCCGACGAACAGCGGCGCGGTGCGCGATCTGCCCACGCGCGGTAGCGCTTGGCCCGTCGCCGGACGTTTAACTGCAGCCTGCATGCCCGCGCCTATGCGCGTGAAGGAGTTAATTCGAGGTATCCGCCGACAGCGGAATCCGCAGTTTAACGGAAGAAATCTACACAATCCAAGTTAAGTGAGCCTCAGTCGAATCGGTTGCTGCGCGGGAAGCCGATCGGCGGCATCCGCCCCGCCGCGCCGCGCGCGGCTCGCCATGGCGCCGAGGTCGGTTTCGGTCCGCACGCGCCCGGTTTCGCCGCCCAGCGCCCAGCTCAGCCCTTCGCAAGCGCACCGGGACGGCATCGCTGAGGCCGCCGTCGCGGTAGCGCTGCAGCGTCACGCCCTGCCCGCGGCCAAGCTCGGGCAGTTCGGCGAGCGGGAACACCAGCAGCTTGCGGTTCTCGCCGATCGACCGCGACGCCATCGGCCCCTTCGGGCACCGGGCGGACCACCGCGACGCTGGCGCCGGGCCGCAGATTGACCAGCTGCTTGCCCTTGCGGGTTTCGGCGAGCGTCGCTCGCCGCTGGTCAGGAAACCGCGTCCGTCGCTCGACGCGACCAGCAGCTTCATCCCCGGCCGGATCGCAAGCAGCGGGACGATCTCGACCTCCGCATCGAGGTCGACGAACAGCCGCACCGGCTCGCCGAAGCCGCGCCCGCCGGGCAATTTGTCGCCGCCGAGCGTGTAGACCCGGCCGTTGGCCGCGAACAGCGCGAGCCGGTCGGTGGTCTGGGCGTGGAAATGGATGAACGGCTCATCGCCCTCGCGCCATTTGAGCTCGGCAACCTGATCGAGCGCGAGATGGCCCTTCATCGCGCGGATCCAGCCGCGCTGCGACAGGATCACCGTGATCGGCTCCTTCTCGATCATCGCCGACCAGTCGATTTCGCGCGCGGCGCCGCTTCCTCGATCCGCGTGCGCCGCTCGTCGCCGAACTTGTCGCGCACCGCGGCGAGGTCGCGCTTGAGCCGGGTGCGCTGCTGCGCGGGCTTTCGAGCAGCGCGGCGAGCTCGTCGCGCTCCTTGACCAGCTCCTCGCGCTCGCGCCCGAGCTCCATTTCCTCGAGCTTGCGCAGGCTGCGCAGCCGCATGTTGAGGATCGCTTCGGCCTGGCGGTCGGTCAGCTCGAATTCGGCGATCATCACCGGCTTGGGCTCGTCCTCGGTGCGGATGATCGCGATCACCCGGTCGAGGTTGAGGAAGGCGATGAGGAAGCCTTCGAGCAGCTCCAGCCGGTCGTCGATCTTGCCGATCCGGTAGCTGGGCGCGGCGCAGCAGCACCTCGATCTGGAACGCCAGCCACGCGGTCAGCGCCTGCTTGAGGCTCATCACGCCCGGCGTGCGCGTCGGCATCGAGCACGTTGAGGTTGAGCGGGAAGCGGATTTCGAGGTCGGTCAGCCGGTACAGGCTTTCGAGCAGCAGCTCGGGATCGACGTTGCGGCGCGGGCTCGAGCACGATGCCGGATCTGCTCGTCGCTCTCGTCGCGGACGTCGTCGAGGATCGGCAGCTTCTTGTCGGCGATCAGCGCGGCGATCTGCTCGATCAGCTTGCCCTTCTGCACGCCATAGGGGATTTCGCTGACCAGCAAGTGCCAGCCGCCGCCCTTCTCGCGCTCGACCGTGACCGAGCGCGCGCAGCCGGAAGCTGCCGCGCCCGGTCGCATAGGCCGGCGCGATCGCTCTCGCGGCTGTCGACCACCACGCCGCCGGTGGGGAAGTCCGGGCCGCGGACGAGCTCCATCAGCGCGCGTCGCTCGGCCTTGGGATTGTCGATCAGCATGCGCCGCGGCGTCGATCATCTCGGCGACATTGTGCGGCGGGATCGACGTCGCCATGCCGACCGCGATGCCGCTCGACGCCGTTGGCGAGCAGGTTGGGGAACAGGCCGGGGAAGACCTCCGGCTCTTCCTCCTCGCCATTGTAGGTCGGCCTGAAGTCGACCGTGCCTTCGTCGAGCCCGGCCATCAGCTGGGCGGCGATCGGCGTCAGCCGCGCTTCGGTGTAGCGGTAGGCGGCGGCGTTATCGCCGTCGATGTTGCCGAAATTGCCCTGCCCGTCGACCAGCGGATAGCGCAGCGCGAAATCCTGCGCGAGGCGGACCATCGCGTCATAGACCGACTGGTCGCCGTGCGGGTGATACTTGCCGATCACGTCGCCGACGACGCGCGCCGATTTCTTGTACGCTCCGGCGGGGTCGAGCCGCAGCAGCCGCATCGCCCACAGCAGCCGGCGGTGGACCGGCTTCAGCCCGTCGCGCACGTCGGGCAGCGAGCGCGCGGTGATCGTCGACAGCGCATAGACCAGATAGCGCTCGCTGACAGCGCGGCGTCGAACGGCGCGTCGATGATCGAGGCGATATCGGGGACGGTGTCGGACTGGGCCATGGCGTTTTGCCTAGCAAGGCTTTCCCGAGCAAGTCGAGGGCCCCGAGGCGAGTTATCGGCGCGGTCTCGCTAGGCCCGTCCCGCGCTTACTCCTGGCTCGAAATGTCGATCGGTTCCCACCCGCTTGAGTCGGCCCCGCTGGTGATGCCGGCGTCGATCAGCAGCTGTTCGAACAGCGGCGAGGCATCGACCACTTCCTCGTCCTCATCCTCTTCCTGGAAGAAGTCCCAGTAAAGCCATTCGACGATCTCATCGCGCGGAACGTCCGGGAACAAATCGATCGGTGGACCGGGTGGCGTCGGTGTGGGCGTCGGTGTGGGCGTCGGCGTCGGCGTCGGGGTTGGCGTTGGCGTTGGGGTCGGGGTCGGCGTCGGCGTCGGCGTCGGCGTCGGGGTTGGCGTTGGCGTTGGGGTCGGGGTCGGCGTCGGGGTCGGCGTCGGCGTCGGGGTTGGCGTCGGCGTCGGTGTCGGTGTCGGCGTTGGCGTCGGCGTCGGCGTCGGCGTTGGGGTCGGCGTTGGGGTTGGCGTCGGCGTCGGCGTCGGGGTCGGCGTTGGCGTCGGCGTCGGCGTCGGGGTTGGCGTCGGCGTTGGCGTCGGTGTCGGCGTCGGTGTCGGCGTTGGGGTCGGCGTGGGCGTCGGCGTGGGCGTCGGGGTCGGCGTGGGCGTCGGGCGTTGGCGTCGGAGTTGGCGTCGGCGTTGGCGTCGGTGTCGGTGTCGGCGTTGGCGTCGGCGTCGGCGTCGGCGTCGGCGTCGGCGTTGGGGTCGGCGTCGGCGTCGGCGTCGGCGTCGGCGTTGGCGTTGGCGTTGGCGTGGGCGTGGGCGTGGGCGTGGGCGTGGGCGTGGGCGTGGGCGTGGGCGTGGGCGTCGGCGGTGGCGGCGTATCATTGCCACCGGAATTGCCCTGGTCGCCCGAATTGCCGTTGCCGTTGTTGCCGTTGCAGGGATTGCCCGTCGCGCCGGCGCAGGGATCGCCCGGTGGCGGTGGCGGTGGCGGATCTTCCGGTGGCGGCGGTGGCGGAGGGTCGCCCCCGGCATTACCTTGGTCGCCCGAATTGCCGTTGCCGTTATTGCCGTTGCAGGGATTGCCCGTGCCTTGGCAATCGCTCGGAGGTGGCGGCGGCGGCTCGTCTGTCGGCGGCGGCGGCGGTGGCGGGGGCGTATCATTGCCACCGGAATTGCCCTGGTCGCCCGAATTGCCGTTGCCGTTATTGCCGTTGCAGGGATTGCCCGTGCCTTGGCAATCACTCGGAGGTGGCGGCGGCGGCTCGTCTGTCGGCGGCGGCGGCGGCGGTGGATCGCCTCCAGCATTACCCTGGTCGCCCGAGTTCCCGTTGCCGTTGTTGCCGTTGCAAGGATTGCCCGTCGCGCCGGCGCACGGATCGCCCGGCGGCGTATCATCAGGAGGCCCAGCACCCTCCGGCGGCCCGGTGTCCTCGGGTGGCCCTGCACCCTCGGGTGGCCCTGCACCCTCTGGCGGCCCGGCACCATCGGGCGGGCCAGCACCCTCGGGCGGTCCAGCACCTTCCGGCGGTCCAGCACCCTCCGGCGGCCCAGCACCCTCGGGCGGCCCTGTATTTTCGGGCGGCCCAGTATCTTCCGGCGGTCCAGCACCCTCCGGCGGCCCTGCGTCTTCCGGTGGCCCAGTACCCTCCGGTGGCCCAGCACCCTCGGGCGGCCCAGCACTTTCGGGCGGCCCAGTACCTTCCGGCGGTCCAGCACCCTCCGGCGGCCCGGCGCCTTCCGGTGGCCCAGCACCCTCCGGTGGCCCAGCACCCTCGGGCGGCCCTGTATCTTCGGGCGGCCCTGTATCTTCGGGCGGCCCAGTATCTTCGGGTGGGCCGGAGCCGGGAGGCGGACCTGCGTTCGGCGGAGGTCCGGCGCCTGGCGGCGGGCCCCCGGCCGCGATTTGAACGGAGCCTTCCGCTTGACCTTGGTCCTCCGCAGGGCCTGCGCCGGCAGGCGATCCGCCGTCCGACTTAGCCGCGCCGGAGCTCAACACGATTGTCCCGCCTTCGTTCTTGGCGTGGTTGGCGACGGGGCTGGCGCCGGCACCGACCAGTGCGTCGAACGGATCGCCTGGTCGCCCGTTGAAACGCGGCGAAGGCGGCGGGATGAAAACACGCAGAAGCCCGCGTGAGTTGGCTGGAGCAACGTCGAACAGACCTTGATCGACGACTACTTCGGGTTGGGCCGGCCGCGCCTCGATGGCAGTCGGAGCGATGGGTCTGGGCCGGGCGAAGTCCGTCGGTCGCGTCGGCGTTGCCCGCAGCAATTCCGCCACGGTGGCCGAGCGCGGAATTTGCGCGCGAGGCATTGCCGCAAATGGCGCTACCGATCCCGTATTCCCGGCGCGCGGAGCCGCCCAGCCGCGCGATGAGGGCGTAGCCGCGGCCAGCACCAATGCGCTCCAGGCGCACGCGCACAACAGCGCCGGCGCCCGGAGGCGCCCTGTCGGCGTGCGATAATTAAGCCCCTGAAGCCCCACTCGACGTTCCTTACCTGAAGGACACGCGATACTGGCCAAATCTCATGGCAATCCGACAGCACAAGGCGTTTTGGTCGGGCGATGCAAGGCAAATTAACACCGAATTGGAATCACTACGAATTTTACGAGGGAGGTTAACGATCGTCAGGACCGAATGAGCGCGACTCGAGACAAAATATAGTTAATGATCAGGCACTTCGCCCGGGCGGAATCAGCCGCGAGCAGCGGTCGGCGGCGCCTCGTTCGCGGCGGCCATTTCCGCGACCAGCCACTCTCGGAAGCGCTTGACCTTGGGAATCATGCGTCGCTCGCTCGGGTAAACCAGCCAATAAGCCCAGCCGCGGGTCGAAATCCGTTCCGGGAAAGGCATCGTCAGCCGGTCCGCCGCGACATCGCCACGCCATAACAATGGCGTGAGTAGCGCGAAGCCCTGCCCGGCCATCGCCGCGTGACCCTCATTGGCCTGATTCTCGAGACGGATGCCGGGACGGCGAAGCACCGCCATATCTGCCGGCAGCCCGTTGTCGGTAAACCATTGCTGCCACCAGTCATCGCTCGGACTGATGAGATGCTGGTCCGGCATATCGCCGGGCTCGATCCGTCGCCCCAGCCGCCGCTCGGCCGCGGCGACGCACTCCGGACTGGCCATTGGCGTGAACTCACTCTCGAACAGACGGTGATGCTCCAGGCCTTCCCAGCCGCCCTTACCGGCGCGGATGGCGACGTCGGCGTCACCCGCGCGCAGATCGACAACCTCGTTGCTCGTGGTCATCCGCACCGCGAGGTCGGGGTGCTCCATCTGGAATGCACCCACCCGCCATGCGAGCCATGTGTTGGCGAAGGTATGCGTGGTGGTGACGGTGAGCAGCGACTCGTCCTCCTGCTCGTGGCTTGCGAATGCGGCCTCGATTCCGTCGAACGCGCTCGACAGCGACGGCAGCAGCCGCGCTCCGAGCGGGGTCAGCCGCGCGCGCCCTCTCTCGCGTACGAACAATGGAGCGCCGAGCCGGTCTTCGAGACTCTTGACCTGATAGCTGACGGCCGCCTGGGTCATCCCGAGCTCCGCCGCCGCGGCAGTGAAATTCTCCAGCCTGGCAGCGGCTTCGAATGCCCGCAGGGCGGCCAGTGGAGGCAGACGTCGCATGGCTGAGTCCATAAGCCTGGATTATTGCCTCTGTCGAGCGTTTGATTGGCGCAACGACCTTCCGAATCCTAAATGATTGCCAAGCCGCCGGCGAGCTCTCCCCTCCCTCCGCCGGCGGCCAAATTACAGGAAAGGACTTCGCGCCATGACTTATGGGCTCAATGCTGCTGTATTTATCGAAAATGGCGCGGCTGCCCGCGCCGAACAGGCTCGCCTGTCGCGCTCGACTGCGCGCTCGTGGACCGTGCTCGACCGCGAGCGCCGCCTAGCGCTCGTCGAGCGGGCCCTGCGCCCCGCCAACGACCTCATCGACGGCTATCCGCTGGCCCTGTGAGGGCCTCACCATCGAAAGGATCAAAGCCATGAAGGACGAGATGTTCGATCGCATGTACCAGCACGGCCGTGCCGCGCTCAATCGCGATCTCGCCAACGCGAGCGACAATATCGAGGCGACGCTGGGCCAAAGCCTGCGCGCGTTGCACCGGATCGAATGGTCCGCCCCCTGGGCCCGCACCGCGCACACGCCGCGCAGAAGTTGAGGCTCTGGCCGGGAGAGCGAGCATGCTCCCACCCGCGCTCCCGGCAATTATCACTGGCGCTCCCCATGGCCCGCGGGCATTAGCTTGCGGTTAAACCCAGGGGGAACGACTATGCGTAAATTCGCTTTGCCGCTGCTACTCACTTCGACATTGATGATGTCCGGCCCGACCGCAGCCGCGGACAGCCCCGCCGTACCGCTGATCGAGCGCTCGAAGCTGTTCGGCAACCCAGTCAAGGCCAATGGCCGCATCTCGCCCGACGGGCAGTGGCTGAGCTGGACCGCGCCGGTCGATGGCGTCCTCAATCTGTGGGTCGCGCCGGTTGGCTCCCCCGAAAGTGCAAAGCCGCTGACGACCGAGAAAGAGCGGCCAGTGCGGCAATATTTCTGGGCGCCGGATTCGCGCCAAATCCTGTTCATCCAGGACAAGGGAGGCGACGAGAATTACCTCCTTTACGGTGTCGACATCGAATCCGCCAAGCAGGTCGCGCTGACGCCGTTCACCAAGACGCGCGCCGAGGTCGTCGGCATTTCGAGCAAGCACAAGGACCGCATCCTCGTCGGCCTCAACAACCGCGACGCCAAATGGCACGACGTCCACAGCCTCAATCTCAAAACCGGCAAGCTGACCCTGGTCCAGCGCAACGATGGCTATGCCGGCTATCTCGCCGATAACGATTTGAAACTCCGCATGGCGCTTAAATCGCGCGACGACGGCGGGACGGAATATTTCCGAATGACCGGCGGAAAGATCGAGGCCGCGCCATTCGCCACCGTCACGCTTGAGGATTCGCTGACGACCAGTCCCGCCGGCTTCACCGCCGACGGCAAGACGCTCTACTGGATCGACAGCCGCGGGCGGAACACGGCAGCCCTGATCGCGCAGGATGTCGCCAGCGGCGCGACGCAAGTGCTCGGCGAAAACCCCAAGGCCGATGTCGGCGCGGCGCTGCAAAACCCGACCACGCTGCGGGTCGAGGCCTACCGCGCCGATTATCTCAAGCCCGAATGGTCTCCGCTCGACCCCAACGTCGGCGCGGCGCTGACGTGGCTCAAGGCCAAATTGGGCGCGACACCGACCGTCCAGGCGCGCACCGATGCCGACGACAAATGGATTGTCAGCGCCGACCCGGTGGTCGAGCCTGCGTCGGTTTATTTGTTCGACCGCAACGCAGGAACCCTGACCAAGCTGTACACCGGGCGCCCCGAGCTGGTCGGCGCCCCACTGGTCCCGATGTGGCCGGTCGAGATCATGTCACGCGACGGCTTGACCCTTCCGAGCTACCTGACCCTGCCCGCCGGCGCGGACGCCAATCGCGACGGCACCGCCGACCGCCCCGTCCCGTTGGTGCTGCTGGTTCACGGCGGCCCCTGGGGACGCGACAATTACGGCTACAACAGCTACCATCAGTGGCTCGCGAACCGCGGCTATGCGGTGCTGTCGGTCAACTTCCGGGCATCGACCGGTTTCGGCAAAAGCTTCATCAGCGCGGGCAATCTGCAGTGGGGCAAGAAGATGCACGACGACCTGATCGACAGCGTCGATTGGGCAATTGGCAAGGGCGTCACGACCCCCGACAAGGTCGCGATCATGGGCGGCAGCTACGGCGGCTATGCGACGCTCGCCGGGCTCACCTTCACTCCCGACAAGTTCGCTTGCGGCGTGGACATCGTCGGCCCCTCGAACCTCTTCACGCTGCTCAGCACGATCCCGCCCTACTGGGAATTGTTCAAGCAGCAATTCTGGCAGCGCATGGGCAATCCCACGACCGAAGAGGGCAAGGCATTGCTCAAGGCCGCGTCTCCCTTGACCCGTGTCGACGCGATCAAGCAAGCCGTTGCTGATCGGCCAGGGCGCCAATGACCCGCGGGTCAACCAGGCCGAATCGGATCAGATCGTGGCGGCGATGAAGGCCAAGAACATCCCCGTCACCTACGTGCTGTTCCCGGACGAGGGCCACGGCTTCGCGCGGCCGGTCAATTCGATCGCGTTCAACGCGGTGGCGGAGAATTTCCTTCAGTCGTGCCTCGGCGGCCGCGCCGAGCCGATCGGCGATGCGCTGAAGGCCTCGTCGGCCAAGGTTCCTGAGGGCGCGCAATTCACCCCCGGCCTCAAGGAGGCAATCGCCGCGCGCTAGTCGACCGCGCGTTTGCCGCGGGGCGGCGGCTGACCTATAGCCGCCGCTTCTTTCCGCCCGACCGGAGCACGAACGCAAATATGGCCCGTCGCCGCCAGATCTACGAAGGCAAGGCAAAGATCCTCTACGAGGGTCCGGAGCCCGGCACGCTGATCCAGTATTTCAAGGACGACGCGACCGCGTTCAACGCCCAGAAGCGCGGCACGATCAGCGGCAAGGGCGTCCTCAACAACCGCATTTCCGAACATATCTTCGTCGCTTTGCAGACGATCGGCGTCCCGACCCATTTCATCCGCCGCCTCAACATGCGCGAGCAGTTGATCCGCCAGGTCGAGATCATCCCGATCGAGGTCGTCATCCGCAACGTCGCCGCTGGCTCACTGTCCAAGCGCCTGGGGATCGAGGAAGGCACCCAGCTGCCGCGCACGATCATCGAATATTATTACAAGGACGATGCGCTGGGCGACCCGATCATCGCCGACGAGCATATCGCCTGCTTCGGCTGGGCCAGCCAGGAAGAAATGAACGACATCGCCGACATGGCGATCCGCGTGAACGACTTCATGTGCGGGATGTTCGCCGCGATCGGCATCCGCCTGGTCGACTTCAAGCTCGAGTTCGGGCGGGTATGGGACGGCGATTACGCGCGGGTCATCCTCGCCGACGAGATTTCGCCCCGACGGCTGCCGGCTGTGGGACATGAAATCGAACGAGAAGCTCGACAAGGACCGCTTTCGCCAGGACCTCGGCGGAGTCGAGGAAGCCTATCAGGAAGTTGCCCGCCGCCTCGGCCTGCTCCAGGGCGACGAAGACAGCGCCGTCCTCGACTTCGACCAGCACCGGAAGAAACGGGGGAAGTGACGGGCGCTGCCGTGCCGGTGGCATGGCGGGCACGTCATTCGGCGTAAGGAAGCATGTCCCTCCCCCGCGCCCGCATCGTCACGCTGAACGCGGCACTCGGTCCGCTCGATTATCGCGTGCCCGACGGCATGCACGTCGAACCCGGCACCATCGTCGTCGCGCCACTCGGGTCCTCGCCAGATGCTCGGCGTTGCGTGGGAAGCCGAGCGACTGCGGAGCGAAGAGGTCGGCGACAACCGCCTCCGCCCGCTGATCGCCGCGCTGGACGTCGCCGCCGATCGCCGCGCCGCTGCGCCGGCTCGCCGAATGGACCGCGGATTATTATCTGAGCCCGCTGGCCTCGATCCTGCGCATGATCTTGCCTTCTGCCGCGCGCGCTCGACGGCCCGCGCCAGCTGACCGAATATCGCCCCACCGGCCACACCCCTGATCGCCTGACACCGCAGCGTGAAAAAGCGCTCGCCGCGCTGGCCGGCCGCCAGGGCACCGTGCGCGAGCTGGCCGACATCGCGCAAGTCAGCGACGCCGTGCTGCGCGGCCTCGTCAATGCCGGCGCGCTCGAGGCCGTGGCGGTCGACGCCGATCGTCCGCTCGACTGCCCAGACCCCGATTTCGCCCCGCCCCAGCTCAACGCCGAGCAGCGCGAAGCGGCCAAGTCTCTCGCCGCGGCGATCGGGACCGGCTTCGACCCGGTGCTGCTCGACGGCGTCACCGGATCGGGCAAGACCGAAGTCTATTTCGAAGCGATCGCCGAGGCCTTGCGCCACGACAAGCAGGCGCTCGTCCTGCTGCCCGAAATCGCGCTGACCGAGCCGTTCCTCCAGCGCTTCGAGGCGCGCTTCGGCTGCGCCCCCGTCGCCTGGCATTCGGGCCTTCGCTCGTCGCAGCGCCGCCGCGCCTGGCGCGCGATTGCCAGCGGCGAGGCCAAGGTGACGGTCGGCGCGCGCTCGGCTTTGTTCCTGCCGTACGCAACGCTCGGCCTGATCGTCGTCGACGAAGCGCATGAGCCCTCGTTCAAGCAGGAGGACGGGGTCCAGTATCACGCCCGCGACATCGCAGTGATGCGCGGCGATGTTCGAGGAAATTCCGGTGATCCTGTCCTCGGCGACCCCGGCGATCGAGACCCGCCACATGGTCGAGATCGGCCGCTACCGCGAAGTCGAGCTGCCGAGCCGCTTCGCCGGCGCGAGCATGCCCGCGATCAGCGCCATCGACCTCACCCAGGACCCGCCACCGCGCGGCCGCTGGCTCGCGCCCACCCTGGTCGCCGAGCTCGAGGCCAATCTCGCGGCGGGCGAGCAGTCGCTGCTGTTCCTCAACCGCCGCGGCTTCGCTCCGCTGACCCTGTGCCGGCATTGCGGTCACCGTTTCCAATGTCCCAACTGCACCGCGTGGATGGTCGAGCACCGGCTGATGCACCGCCTCGCCTGCCACCATTGCGGCCATGTCATGCCGCCGCCGCGCGCCTGTCCCGAATGCGGCGAGGAGGACAGCCTGGTGCCGATCGGGCCTGGAGTGGAGCGCATCGCCGACGAGGTCGCCGCCTTGTTCCCCGACGCGCGCACCGCGATCGTCACTTCGGACACCATCTGGTCGCCGGCCAAGGCCGCCGAATTCGTCGCCGCGATGGAGGCACAGGCGATCGACATCGTCGTCGGCACCCAGCTGGTCACCAAAGGCTATCATTTCCCCAACCTCACCCTGGTCGGCGTGGTCGACGCCGACCTCGGGTTGTCGGGCGGCGACCTTCGCGCCGCCGAGCGCAGCTTCCAGCAAATCCAGCAGGTCGCCGGCCGCGCCGGGCGCGGCGACAAGCCCGGGCGCGTGCTCGTCCAGACCCACGACCCCGAGGCACCGGTGATCGCCGCCATCGTTTCCGGCGACGGACCCGGATTCTACGCCGCCGAGACCGAGGCGCGTCGCGAAGCAGCGATGCCGCCGTTCGGACGCCTCGCCGCGATCGTCATTTCATCGGAAGATTCAACCGAAGCGGACAAGATCGCCCGGCGCATCGCCGCGGCCGCCCCGAAGGTCGAAGGGATGGCCGTGTTCGGCCCAGCCCCGGCGCCGCTGGCGATGCTCCGCGGCCGCCATCGCCAGCGCCTGCTGGTCCACGCCGCCCGCGCGCTCGACGTGCAGGACGTGATCCGCGACTGGCTAGGGACGGTCGAGTGGGGTCGCCAAGGTCCGCGTCGCGGTCGACGTCGACCCGTACAGCTTCCTCTGAGGCCAGGCGCCGGCGGACCCACCACGGCTGCACCAGCTCGCCGCGCTTCACCGCCAGCCGGATCAGCCAGATGCCCGCGGCCGTCGCGACGATCAGGGCGATGATCGACGCCTCGAGCCCGAAACGCCCGCCCGAGAGCAATTCGGGGCCAGACAATTGAGCCTCGACCAGCCCGTTCTGGTCGAACCCGGACACCGGCACGTCGAACAAAAACCCTTGCGTGAAATTCCACGCCGCGTGGAGCCCGATCGGCATCCACAGGCTGCGCGTCAGCATATAGGCGCCGCCAAGCAGCAACCCGGCCTCGACCGCGATGGTGAAGGAGGAGAACCAGGTCGCATTGGCGTTCATGATGTGCGCCGCGCCGAACAAGGCGGAGGTTACAAGGAGCGCTGCCCAGCTCCCGCCGAACTCTTCGATCCAGCGAAAGAGGATGCCGCGGAACAACACCTCCTCCATGAAGGCTGGCACGATCGCCACCGCGATCAGCGCGCGTAGCAAATCGCCGGTGCCGCCGTAGCCGGAGATGTTATAGACGTCGGCGGCCGCCGCGAGGCCGACCACGAGGGTGAAAATCGCAGCCCCGGCGAGCAGCCCGAGGCCGAGGTCCCTGGCGAGGCCACGCGCCGGCAGATCGTCATGCTCGCGCTCGCCCAGGTGACGGATCGCGAGCTTATACACTCCGAACAGGAGGGCGATCCCGAGCGCGCCCTGGATCGCGGTCCGGGCCAGCGGCGGCATCGGCGGCAACTGCGACCCGGCGGCCATCGCGATCGCCGTCGCCAGCGCATAAAGCAAGATCGCGAAGACCAAAGCGACCAGCGGGAAATCGACGATCCTGCGGACAAGCGATTTTGGTGCAGGCGCGATATCGTTCGAATCGACCATTGAAGAACCCCCGTGCTGGCCTCGTCGTGCAGTCAGCAGCCAGGTGAGGCAAGCGACTTCCGCGCGACGTCGCCGGGCCTGTCGCCACTACTGGACTCACAGCCTGGACCTGCCTAACGCAAATGTTCGGGAAGTTTTGTCGGGGATTTCAAGATGTTGCGCTGGATAGGGTGGCTTGCCGCGCTTGTCGTCTTTCTGCCGTCTCCGGCGTTCGCCGCGTGGCATGAGGCCAAAACTCGTCACTTCATCATCTACGCCGATAAGAAGCCGGCCGCTCTCGCCGCATTCGCCACCAGGCTCGAGAAATTCGACCGTGCGGTGCGCCAGGTCCGGCTGATGAGCGACCCCCCGGTCGGCGACGGCAATCGCTTGACGATTTTCGTCCTGCCCAACGACAATGCCGTGCGGAAACTTCTCGGCGACAAGTCCGGTCGGCTGGCGGGCTATTATATCGGGCGCGCATCGGGCCCGGTCGCCTTCGTTCCCGGGCGCACGGACGGTGCCGGCGACGAAGAGAGCCTTCAGGCGGAGACCGTCTTTTTCCACGAATATGCACATCATTTGATGATGCAGGCGCTCGACAAGCCGTTGCCGAAGTGGCTGGTCGAAGGCTTCGCCGAATTCCTTTCGACCGCCCGCTTCCCCAAGGACGGCTCGGTCGTGCTCGGAGCGCCGGCGATGCACCGTTCATGGGCGCTGTTCAATCGCGAGGGCGGCCTGCCGCTCGAAAGCTTGCTGGCGAGCGACCACAAGATCAAAACCGGCGAGCAGGAGGAGTCGCTTTACGCCTTCGGCTGGCTGCTGGTCCATTATCTGACCTTCGATCCGGCGCGTCAGGGACAGCTTGCCCGCTATGTCGAGGCGATCGCGCGAGGCACCTCCCCGGCGGCGGCGGCCCAGGCGACGTTCGGCGACGTCAAGCGGCTCAACCGAGACGTGACGGCCTACCTCAACCGCGCGACGATGAAGGCGCTGGTCATCCCGTCCGAACAGCTGGGGACGCCGAGCCCCGATGTGCGTCCGCTCAGTCCAGGTGCAAGCGCTGTTGTGCTGCTTCACGCCCAATCGCGCACGGGGATCGATCACAAGAGTGCCGAGAATCTTGCTGCCCAGATCCGCGCCGTGGCCCGCCGCTTTCCCGGCGACCCGCTCGTTGAGGCAGCGCTCGCTGAAGCCGAGATTGATGCCGGGCATCCGGAGGCCGCGGAGGCGGCCGCGGCCCGCGGCCTCGCCGCCGATCCGCGCAACACCGGCGCGATGGTACTCAAGGGCCGCGCGATGGTCGCGCGCGCCAGTTCGGCGGGCGAAAATCGGGACGCGTTGTTTGATTCTGCGCGGGCGGTCTTCATCGCCGCCAACAAGCTCGACACCGAAGACCCCGAGCCGTTGATGGAATATTACAATAGCTTCGCGGAGCAGGGGAAGGGGCCAACGCCAAACGCCGTCGCCGCGCTCCATTATGCGTCGAATCTCGCTCCGCAGGATCTAGGGCTGCGACTGAGCTCGGCGTGGCGCTACATCGTCGATGGCAAGCTCGCGGAAGGAAGACAGGCGCTGATTCCGATCGCCTATGACCCTCATGGCGAAAGTGTTGCCGAGCTGGCTCGGCGAATGCTCGTAAGGCTTGATGCCGGCGATGCCAAAGGCGCGCTTGCCGAGGCGTCGATCGACAGCCAGGCGAAGGAGTAATTTACAGGGGCAGCTCGAGGTCTTTAGCGGGACGCCCCTCGGCCTCGAGCAATTTGCGCTTGCGCTCGAGCCCGCCGGCATAGCCGCCGAGCGAGCCGTCGCTGCGGATCACGCGGTGGCAAGGGATCAGCACCGCGACATGGTTGGAGCCGTTGGCGCTGCCGGCCGCGCGAACCGCGCCGGGCTTGCCGACCGCGGCGGCGATTTGCGCGTAGGACGCGCGTTTCACCCGGCGGGATCTTGCGCAGCTCGCGCCACACCGCTTCCTGGAACGCGGTCCCGGCGACATCGAGCGGAAGCTCCGCCGCCGCCGCCGGGCGCTCGATCGCCGCCAGCGCGCCTTCGACCAGGCTGGCCATCGATCCATCGTCGCGAACGATGGTCGCGTTGGGGAAAATCCGCCGCAGCGCCTCCTCGCCTTCGTCGAACGTCAGGCGGCAAATGCCCTTGTCAGTGGCGGCGATCAGCATCGGCCCCAATGGGCTGTCGAAAGTGGTCCAGCGGATGGTGTGACCGCGCCCGCCGTCGCGCCACGCCGATGGCGTCATCCCGAGGCGCTCCTTGGCGTCGGCGTAGAAGCCGCTCGGGGCCGCATATCCGGCATCGTAAATTGCGTCGGTCACCCTTCCATTCCTTTCAAGCTCTCGTGTCGCGCGGCGGGCGCGGAGGCCGCGCGCATAGGCCGCGGGAGAAATGCCGAGGTCGCGCGTGAACAGCCGCTGGAAATGATGCGGCGCATAGCCGACCGCCGCCGCCAGATCCGCCAGGCTCGGCGCTTCCTCCGCTTGCTCGATCAGGGTCACCGCCTTGGCCACCGCGGCCCGGTCGCGCGCAACTTCGTCCGGCTTGCACCGCAGGCACGCGCGGAACCCTGCTGCCCGCGCACTTTCCGCATCCGCGAAAAAGCGCACGTGGTCGCGCTTCGGCCGCCGCGCCGGGCAGCTTGGCTTGCAATAGATGCCAGTGGTGGTGACGGCCCCGATCACGCGCCCGTCCCAGCCGCGGTCGCGCTGCTCGAACGCCGCCCAGGCCGCATCCTTGTCGATCTTGGTCATCAGCATCGCACTTCTATACCGATTGCGCCCGCCGTCACGCTTCCTGCGGATTGCGCTCAAACACCGATGTTCGTTGCGGTCAGGCGGTTGCATCATTTCCGACCCCCTGCTACGGGCGCGCCAACCCATCGGGGTGTGCGGCTTTTCGCCGCGGCCGCCCTGTTTCGGATGGGGGCAAATTCCAGTTCTGGAGCTTTGGGCGCGTGGAAACTTCCGGCGGCATTCGAGCCAGCTTAGCAGGGCGCTATGCGTCCGCGCTGTTCGATCTCGCGCGCGACCAGCGCCAGATCGAAACGGTCGGGAAAAGCCTCGATACGCTGTCCCAGGCATTGCTCGATTCGAAGGAATTCGCGGAGCTTGCGGCGAGCCCGCTGGTGTCGCGCGATCAGGCGGGCGAAGCGTTCGCCGCCCTCGGGCCGACGCTCGGCCTGGATACGCTGACCACAAATTTCCTCGGCGTCGTCGCCCGCAACGGCCGCAAGGGCCAGCTGCGCGCGATCATCCGCGCCTTCAAGCGCCTTGCCGCCGAGCATCGCGGCGAGACCAGCGCCGACGTCACCACCGCTCACCCACTCAATGACGACCAGCTCGCCGCGCTGCGCAAGCAATTGCGCGCCCGCGCCGGCCGCGACGTCGCCATCGAGGCGACGGTCGATCCTCAAATCCTCGGCGGAATCGTCGTCAAGCTGGGCAGCGAGATGATCGACGCATCGATCCGCACCAAACTCAACCGACTCGCTACTGCGATGAAAGGCTAAGCACCGACATGGATATCCGCGCCGCTGAAATCTCCCGCGTCATCCGCGACCAGATCGCGAATTTCTCGGCTGATGCAGAAGTCTCCGAAGTCGGCACCGTGCTGTCGGTCGGCGACGGCATCGCGCGCATCTTCGGCCTCGACAACGTCCAGGCGGGCGAGATGGTCGAGTTCGGCAATGGCACCAAGGGCATGGCCCTGAACCTCGAGGCCGATAATGTCGGCGTCGTGATCTTCGGCTCGGACGCCGAAATCCAGGAAGGCTCGACGGTCAAGCGCACCGGCACCATCGTCGACGTGCCGATCGGCAAGGGCCTGCTCGGTCGTGTGGTCGATGCCTTGGGCAACCCGATCGACGGCAAGGGTCCGATCGAAGGCACCGAGCGCCGCCGCGTCGAGGTCAAGGCGCCGGGCATCATCCCGCGCAAGTCCGTCCATGAGCCGGTCCAGACCGGCCTCAAGGCGCTCGACGCGCTGGTTCCGATCGGCCGCGGCCAGCGCGAGCTGATCATCGGCGACCGCCAGACCGGCAAGACCGCCGTCGCGCTCGACGCCTTCATCAACCAGAAGGGCATCAACCAGGGCGATGACGAGAGCCAGAAGCTCTACTGCATCTATGTCGCCATCGGCCAGAAGCGCTCGACCGTCGCCCAGATCGTCCGCGCGCTCGAGGAAAATGGCGCGATGGAATATACCATCGTCGTCGCCGCGACTGCTTCCGAGCCGGCGCCGCTGCAGTTCCTCGCGCCCTACACCGGCTGCGCGATGGGCGAATATTTCCGCGACAACGGCATGCACGCCGTGATCGTCTATGACGATCTGTCCAAGCAGGCCGTCGCCTACCGCCAGATGTCGCTGCTGCTGCGCCGTCCGCCGGGCCGCGAAGCCTATCCCGGCGACGTCTTCTACCTCCACAGCCGCCTGCTCGAGCGCGCCGCCAAGATGAACGAGGACCATGGCGCCGGGTCGCTGACCGCTTTGCCGATCATCGAGACCCAGGCCGGCGACGTTTCCGCCTACATCCCGACCAACGTGATCTCGATCACCGACGGCCAGATCTTCCTCGAGACGGACTTGTTCTATCAGGGCGTTCGCCCGGCCATCAACGTCGGCCTCAGCGTCAGCCGCGTCGGCTCGGCGGCGCAAACCAAGGCGATGAAAAAGGTCTCGGGCTCGATCAAGCTCGAGCTTGCGCAATATCGCGAAATGGCGGCGTTCGCGCAGTTCGGATCGGACCTCGACGCCTCGACCCAGAAATTGCTCAACCGCGGGGCCCGCCTGACCGAACTGCTCAAGCAGCCGCAGTTCCAGCCGATGCCGGTCGAGGAGCAGGTCGCGTCGATCTACGCCGGCACGCAGGGCTTCCTCGACGCCGTCGAGGTCAAGGACGTCGTCCGCTACGAAGCCGCAATGCTCAGCTATCTGCGCTCGGACAAGCCCAAGGTGCTCGCCAAGATCCGCGACACCAAGGCGCTCGACGACGATACGGCCAAGGCACTCAAGGACGCGCTGACCACCTTCGGCAAGCAGTTCGCGTAAAGCCGCTCCATGGCCTCGCTCAAAGCCCTCAAGCTCCGCATCGGCTCGGTCAAGTCGACGCAGAAGATCACCAAGGCGCTCAACATGGTGGCGGCGTCGAAGCTTCGCCGCGCGCAGCAGGCGGCGACCGCGGCGCGGCCCTATTCGTCGCGCATGGGCGATGTGGTGGCGAGCATCGCATCGCGCATCACGCCCGGGCCGCAAAGCCCCAAGCTGCTCTCCGGCACGGGCAAGGACGACACCCACCTGATCGTCCTTGCGACCGGTGACCGCGGGCTTGCCGGCGCGTTCAACAGCAACATCGTCCGCGCCGCCCGGCGCAAGGCCGAGGACCTTGAGGAACAAGGCAAGACCGTCCTGTTCTACATCGTCGGCCGCAAAGGGCGCCCGGTGATCCAGCGCGTCTACCCGAGCGGCATCGTCGCCCAATATGACACCGCAGCGATGAAGAGCCCGACCTACGCCGACGCGCAGGCTATCGCCAAGGACGTCATCGACCGCTTCACCACCGACGGCATCGACGTCGTCCATTTGGCTTACGCCAACTTCCGCTCGACGTTGGTGCAGGAACCGGTGGTCGAGCAGATCATCCCCGCCCGCGCCCCGGCGCCGGCCGAGCAGGGCTCAGCGCCTGCGTCTCTGGCAGCTGTCGAATATGAACCCGACGAGGAGGAAATCCTCGCCGACCTGCTGCCGCGCGCGATCGCCGTCCAGATCTACCGCGCTTTGCTCGAGAACCAGGCCGGCTTCTACGGCAGCCAGATGACCGCGATGGACAATGCCACGCGCAACGCCGGCGACATGATCAACAAGCTGTCGATCCAGTACAACCGCACCCGCCAGGCGGTGATCACGACCGAACTCATCGAAATTATTTCGGGCGCCGAAGCGCTCTAACCGGACCAGAAGGCAAGGAACTCAGCATGGCCACCGCCGCGATCGAACCCAAAACCCGCACTCGCAAGACCGGCAAGTCGCAGGCTTCCGCCACCGGCACCGCTGCCGGCCCGGGCGGGCCGAGCAACATCACCGGGCGCGTCGCCCAGGTCATCGGCGCGGTCGTCGACGTGTCGTTCGAGGGTGATCTTCCGCCGATCCTTTCCGCGCTTGAGACGGACAACAACGGCAACCGCCTGGTGCTCGAGGTCGCCCAGCATCTCGGCGAGAACGTCGTTCGCACCATCGCGATGGATTCGACCGACGGCCTGACCCGCGGCCAGAACGTTCGCGCCACCGGCAGCCAGATCCGCGTGCCCGTCGGCCCCATGACGCTTGGGCGCATCATGAACGTCATCGGCGAGCCGATCGACGAGCAGGGCCCGATCGGCAGCGACATGTCGATGCCGATCCATGCCGATGCGCCGGCGTTCGTCGACCAGTCGACCGAAGCCGCAATTCTGGTCACCGGGATCAAGGTCATCGACCTACTCGCGCCTTACGCCAAGGGCGGCAAGATCGGCCTGTTTGGCGGCGCCGGCGTCGGCAAGACCGTGCTGATCCAGGAGCTCATCAACAACATCGCCAAGGGCCACGGCGGCGTCAGCGTGTTCGCCGGCGTCGGTGAGCGCACGCGCGAGGGCAACGACCTCTACCACGAGTTCCTGGAGGCCGGCGTCATCGCCAAGGATGCCGACGGCAATCCGACGCCCGAAGGCTCCAAGGTCGCCTTGGTGTTCGGCCAGATGAACGAGCCGCCCGGAGCCCGCGCGCGCGTCGCTCTCGCCGGCCTCGCCCAGGCCGAATATTTCCGCGACGAGGAAGGCCAGGACGTGCTGTTCTTCGTCGACAACATCTTCCGCTTCACCCAGGCCGGCTCGGAAGTGTCGGCGCTGCTCGGCCGCATCCCTTCGGCCGTCGGTTATCAGCCGACCCTGTCGACCGACATGGGCGCGCTGCAGGAGCGGATCACCTCGACCAACAAGGGCTCGATCACCTCGGTCCAGGCGATTTACGTTCCCGCCGACGATTTGACCGACCCGGCACCGGCGACGTCCTTCGCCCACTTGGACGCCACGACGACGCTCAACCGCGCGATTTCGGAGCTTGGCATCTACCCAGCCGTCGATCCGCTCGATTCGACCAGCCGCGTGCTTACCCCCGCGGTCGTCGGCCAAGAGCATTATGAAACTGCCCGCGCGGTCCAGGAGACGCTGCAGCGCTACAAGAGCCTGCAGGACATCATCGCCATCCTCGGCATGGACGAGCTGAGCGAGGAAGATAAGCTGACCGTCAGCCGCGCTCGCAAGATCCAGAAGTTCCTCAGCCAGCCGTTCCACGTCGCCGAGGTGTTCACCGGCATTCCGGGCAAGTTCGTCCAGGTCGAAGACACGGTGCGGTCGTTCAAGGCAGTGGTCGATGGCGAATATGACCACCTCCCCGAGGCGGCGTTCTACATGGTCGGCGGGATCGACGAAGCGGTCGCCAAGGCCGAGAAGATGGCGGACGACGCCTGATGAGCCGACCTTCGCCTCGAGGATTGCGTCAACCAGCTATGTCCCTGGTCGGGTGAGCCGGTCAGCGCCGACAGCCTGACGCTTTACCAGGGCAAGGTCGTCGGCTTCTGCAACACTGGCTGCCGCGACAAGTTCGCCGCCGCGACCGGCGCCTTCGACGGCGCGATTGAAGGCAAGACCAATGGCTGAACTGCACTTCGAGCTCGTTACCCCGGACCGCCTGGTAATGTCCGAGGACGTCCACATGGTCGTCGTCCCGGGCAGCGAGGGCGAATCCGGCATCATGGCCGGCCACGCGCCCTACATGACGACGCTGCGCAACGGCGAGATCGCGGTCTATCGCTCGAGCGGCGCAGCGCCGGAACGCGTTGCGGTCACGGGCGGGTTCGCCGAAGTCAGCGACAAGGGACTGACCGTCCTCGCCGAGAGCGCCGGGGCCTAAACCTCAACGACCTCTGGCCGAATAGCGCCAGCGACGCGCCTTGCTGCCGTCAGCGAGCGCAATTTCAGCCATCAAGTGCTTTCCCTCGCGCCAGTAGCGGATGCGCTGCGGGTAATCGTGCGACGCGTTCATGAACGTCAGGCCCGGCTCGCGGGAAGGGACCCAGTCGAAGCGCGTCCGCGTCCCGCCGTGCGGGATCGCCCAGAAGGTCATCCACGCAATGGCCGGATCGTCCGTTTCGGCATGGACGATCTCCATTTTTTCGTGCTCGTCGGTCTTTCCGGCCACCTTGCTGATGCTTTCGCCGCGCATCGCCGGCCCCTCGGGCATCGACCAGCATTCGGTGGTTATCGAGAGGGCCGACCGGGACTCCCAGCAGCCCGCCATCCAGAGCGGCAGGGTCGGCCCGCCGACCGTCGTCCCGGAAAGCGCTGCGATCATCGTCCACATCGGCGTTTCCCCCCTGCCGGGAATCTAAACGCAGTTAGGCTTTTCTAAAAGTTTAGCACCTATTCACCACCGCGATTGGTCTGAGCGTCGGCGACGGGGAAGTCATGAGTGCATTCGGCAAACGCGGTGGGATGAGCGGCGCCAGCCGCCCGAACTTCGGCGTCGCCAAGCCGATGAAGGGCTCACCTGGCAGCGTCGCCTCCGAATCGGACGCACCCGAGGGCGGCGACCAGTTCCCAGCGATCGACGAAATCTCGCCGGTGCTCGACAAAGGCGACGGCAGCGCGCCGCTTGGTGCGCTCGACCGGCTGACCGCGCGCCAGAACGGCAGCGGAGAAGCGGCTTCGCTCAAGGCGGAAGGCTTCGAGGCCTCGGTCCACCGGATCAAGGAGCAGGTGCTTCCGCGGCTGCTCGAGCGGGTTGATCCCGAGGCCGCCGCGACCCTGACCAAGGACGAGCTCGCCGAGGAATTCCGCCCGATCATCTCGGAAGTGCTGGCCGAGCTCAAGATCAACCTCAACCGCCGCGAGCAGTTCGCGCTCGAGAAGGTGCTGGTCGATGAGCTCCTCGGCCTCGGTCCGCTCGAAGAATTGCTCGCCGACCCGTCGATCAGCGACATCATGGTCAACGGCCCCGACCAGTGCTTCGTCGAGCGGAAGGGCAAGCTCGAGCTCGCGTCGGTCCAGTTCCGCGACGAGGAGCATCTGTTCCAGATCGCCCAGCGCATCGTCAACAAGGTCGGCCGCCGCGTCGATCAGACCAGCCCGCTTGCCGATGCCCGCCTCCAGGACGGCAGCCGCGTCAACGTCATCATCCCGCCGCTGAGCCTGCGCGGAACCGCCATCTCGATCCGCAAATTCTCCGAAAAGCCAATCACGCTCGACATGATGAAGGGCTTCGGCTCGATGTCGGACAAGATGGCGACCGTGCTCAAGATCGCCGGCGCCAGTCGCATGAATGTCGTCATCTCGGGCGGCACCGGTTCGGGCAAGACGACCATGCTCAACGCCTTGTCGAAGATGATCGACCCCGGCGAGCGCGTCATCACCATCGAGGACGCGGCCGAGCTTCGCCTGCAGCAGCCGCACTGGCTGCCGCTGGAAACCCGTCCGCCGAACCTCGAGGGCCAGGGCGCGATCACCATCCGCGACCTCGTCATCAACGCGCTGCGCATGCGCCCCGACCGCATCATCCTGGGCGAAATCCGCGGCCAGGAGTGCTTCGACCTGCTCGCCGCGATGAACACCGGCCATGACGGCTCGATGGCCACGCTTCACAGCAACTCCCCGCGCGAATGCCTCGCGCGCATGGAGAACATGGTGATGATGGGCGACATCAAGATCCCGAAGGAGGCGATCAGCCGCCAGATCGCCGATTCGGTCGACCTCATCGTCCAGGTCAAGCGCCTCCGCGACGGCTCGCGCCGCACGACCAACATCACCGAGGTGATCGGGATGGAAGGCGAAGTCATCGTCACCCAGGAACTGTTCAAGTTCGAGTATCTCGACGAGAGCTCGGACGGCAAAATCGTCGGCGAATATCGCTCGATGGGCCTTCGTCCGTACAGCCTCGAGAAAGCCAAGCAGTTCGGGTTCGACCAGCCCTACCTTGAAGCCTGCCTGTAGCCGCGGCTACCTCTCCATTCGGTACAGCAGGTTCAACGACACTCCGGTCTCGATCTGGCCCGGGGCGACGACCCCGCCATCCCTCTCGGGCATCGGCGCTACTGGCGGCGGCGGGGCGTTAAGCTGTCTGATTGATGAGCCGGTGACGACGATATCGGTCCCGCGATGCGATACGCCTTCCTCGACCGAAAGCAGGCGGACGCGCGTGTATCCGTTGTTGCGCGCAAATTCTGTGGCTTCCAGTTCGCCGCGCCGCATCGCCTGGACCCGCGCCTCGCGGCGCAGCGGTGCCGGATCGGCGATGCTGAAATTGGGCCCGTAGACGGTGTCAGCGCCGGCCGCCGTGAGCGCGTCGAGCAGCGTCGTCAGGGCATCGACGTCGCGGGTTTTGATGAGCACGGAATTGCTGGCGATATAGCCGACCAGCCGTTGCTCGCCGCGCCCGTCGGGCTGGCGGTCGTAGCGGTAATCCTGGCTTAGCTGGAGCCCTTGAGTCTGGATGTCCCGTTCGCGGATTCCGGCGGCGCGGATTGCTGCCAGCAGCTTTTCCGTCTTCACCTTGCTCGCCGCGACAGCCCCCCTGGCCGTGGGCGCCTTGGCCTGCGTCCCCACGGTCAGGCTCGCTTCGTCCGGGCGGCTACGTAGCGTCTCCGAAATATTCACCCGGACCAACGGGGTCGCGGCCATCTCGCCGATGTTCGAAATCGGAATCGATTGAGCGATTGCAGCGCCTGACGTGACGGACATTGTCAGCGCCAGCGCGGCCACGGGCATGATGCGCATCATTGGGTCTCCTCGAATTCAACTGGGTCGGCACAATCATGTGGACGCTTGAACGCCCCCTGAAGTGGCGGCGGGCAGGGACAATCTCCCGCCATTGGTCGAGGGGTCTCTTGTCGGCTCGGTCCGGCTGGTCCATTCGGCCGTCGAACAACAGCGAAGGACATACCCAGCCATGGCACGCAGCCTCGCCCTCATTCTTCTTGCCGCCGCGCTTCCCGCCTGCTCCTTGATGCCGCGGGCTTCGACCGATCCTTACGCCACTACCGGCCCGTTCGTCGCCAGCGACAAGGCGGCGCTTGAAGCCGCCGTCGCCGCGCCGTCGCGCACTCCGGCAAACACCTTCCGGGACCGTTACCGCCACCCGTTCGAGACGCTCAGCTTCTTCGGAGTTCGCCCGAGCGACACGGTGGTCGAGATCTGGCCCGGCGGCGGCTGGTACACCGAAATCCTCGCGCCTTACCTGGCACGCGGCGGCGGCAGGCTCGTGCTCGCCACGCTCGACGGGCAACCTGGCGGCGTCGCCAAACTGCAGGAAGCGCATCCGGCCGTATACGGCGGCGTCACTTCGGCCGTTTTCCCGGCATTCGATGCCGCCGCCAAGCGGGTCCCCGACAACAGCGCGGACGTCGTGCTGACCTTCCGCAACGTCCACAATTGGCGGATGGGCTACCGCCGCGACGACAAGCAGGATTACAGCGGCGAGGCCTTCAAGCAGATTTATGCGATGCTCAAGCCCGGCGGATTGCTCGGCATCGTCGATCACCGCCTGCCCGAGAATGCGAGCGAGGAGCGCGAGCTGTCGAGCGGCTACATCAAAGTGTCGACCGTGCGCCGGCTCGCCGAAGCCGCCGGCTTTCGTTTTGTCGGGTCGTCGGAAATCAACGCCAATCCAAAGGACACGGCGGATTGGCCCGACGGCGTGTGGACGTTGCCGCCAGCGCTCCGGCTCAAGGAGCAGGACCGGGAAAAATATCTCGCAATCGGCGAGAGCGACCGGATGACCCTGAAGTTCGTCAAGCCGCGCTGAGCCGCGGGTGGCGGGCCAGCCGCTTACTTAGCTGATCCAGGCGGTTCCGGTGGGGAAGGCAATCGCGGGCTTCCTGGTTTGCGTGGCCCTGACCGCCGGTCGCAGAAGTGCGCTTAAGCCCGGCGTCTCCTCGACCGCGACGAACGCATTGTAGGTCATCTCGAGGACCGCGGGGTTGACCGCGGGCGAGGTTTCGATCGTGGCCTGTCCGCAGGCGGCCGCGTCGGAAGCGGACGGCGCCGGCGTAGCGGCGGCAGCGAGGAAGATCAGGGTGTCGAACATCATCCCGCAACAGTTGCGCGGCCGAAGCCTCCAGGCAACGCGCCACTCGCCCGCTGTGCCGAAATGGTACGGAATGTCGGACGGCAGCCGGATCGTCCGACATACGGTCGCTGAAGATCGGTCAATGCGTCCACAGACCATCGAACGATTGCGCCCGGCATTGCTCGGGCGTTAGGACGGCACTCGCCTTGGGAGACGAATTTCGTGTGTGGCATTGCGGGTCTTTTCAGTCGTGACCGCAGCCGCCTCGAGCTGATCGGCAGCCTGACCGATTCACTGAGACACCGCGGTCCTGACGACAGTGGCCGCTGGGCAGATCCGGAGGCGGGAATTGCCCTTGGTCACCGGCGCCTGTCGATCGTCGACTTATCGCCTCAGGGGCATCAGCCGATGATTTCGGCGGAGGGCCGTTATGTGCTCACCTTCAACGGTGAAATCTACAATCACGCCGAGCTCCGCGCCGAACTCGACTCGGCGGGGCTGGCCCCGGAGGGGGGCTGGCGCGGTCATTCGGACACGGAAACCTTTCTTCAACTGATCGCCGCACGCGGGCTGAAGCGCGCAGTCGGGGCGTGCGTCGGCATGTTTGCGTTCGCATTGTGGGACAGGAAGCAGCGCAAGCTGTTCCTTGTCCGCGACCGGTTCGGTGAGAAACCGCTCTACTACGGCTGGGTCGGGGGCGATTTCGTTTTTGCGTCGGAACTGAAGGCGTTCGCGCCCCACCCGGGGTTTCGCGCACAGGAGATTGACCGCGCCGCTGTCGTGGCACTGGTCGAGCGAACCTACGTTCCCGCGCCGCTGTCGATCTATTCGGGCATATACAAGCTCGAGCCGGCCGCGATTCTCGAGGTCGGCGCCGCGGCGCTCGCATATCCCTTGTCGTCGCCGCCGGTTGCCGGCCAGAATAGCGCGGGCATCAAGCTGTCGCATTATTGGTCCTACGACGACGTGCTCCGCGCCGGTGCGCGGGATCCGGTCGCTAACGAAACCGAAGCGCTCGACATGCTCGAGCACGCGCTTTCCGGCGCGATCCGGGGCCAATCGATGGCCGACGTGCCGGTCGGAACCTTTCTTTCGGGCGGCCTCGACAGCTCGACAATTGTCGCGCTCTATCAAAAACATTCGCAGGTCCCGGTAAGAACGTTCACGATCGGATTCCACGAAGCCGAATTCAACGAAGCCGAGTCCGCCAAGGCCATCGCCGCCCATCTCGGCACCGTCCATGACGAATGCTACGTCACCTCCGACGAGGCGCGCGAGGTCATCCCGCTGCTGCCCGACATGTACGACGAGCCGTTCGCGGATTCCTCCCAGATACCGACCTTTCTGGTCAGCCGCTTCGCCCGAAAGAGCGTCACTGTCGCGCTGACCGGAGACGGCGGCGATGAGCTGTTCGGCGGCTACGCCCGCTACATGGGCGCGGTGTCCCTGTGGAAGTCGGTGCGCAATATCCCGTGGCCGGCGCGCCGGGCTGCCGCTTCGGCCCTGGGCCTGGTCCCGGCAAGCATGTGGAACCGTGTCGGGAGACTATCCGGGCGCGACCTCAACGCGCGCTGGGGAAACCGGGTCGAAAAAGCACTAAGGGTGACTGCCAACGCCCGTTCGTTCCAAGACGTCTACACCAGCACGCTGCATCAATGGCCGTATGAGCGATCGCCGGTCGGCTCCGCCCGCGGACCCGCCGCCAGTTTCGGATTCGGACTGGGCACCGACCAGCCCGAAGCCCTCCAGGCGATGCATTGCGACGCGCTCGCCTATTTGCCCGATGACATTTTGTGCAAGGTTGATCGGGCTTCGATGGCCGTCAGCCTCGAAACTCGCGTGCCCTTTCTCGATCACCGCGTTGCCGCCGTCGCGGCGCGCATTCCGCTTGCCCAGAAAATGGGCCCGGCAAAAGGCAAGCTGATCATTCGAAAGCTGCTCGCCCGCGAGCTTCCGCGGGAATTGTTCGAGCGGCCGAAATCCGGCTTTGCCTTGCCCGTCGGCGACTGGCTCAAGGGGCCTTTGCGGGAATGGGCCGAAGATTTGCTCGACCCCGCGAGAATGGCGCAGCAGGGCTGGTTCGACGCCGCGGTGGTTCAGCGCCGGTGGAAGCAGCATCTCAGCGGGCAACGCAGTTCGACCGAGGCAATCTGGACGATATTGATGTTCCAGGCGTGGCTCCAGCGCCAGGGCCGGAGCTGAGCGCGGCCGCCAGCCGGTCTTCAGAAGGCTGATTTAAAGAGAGAAAAATGGTGGGCGTGGCAAGGATTGAACTTGCGACCCCTGCGATGTCAACACAGTGCTCTACCACTGAGCTACACGCCCACCGGCCTTGCGGCCGAGCGAGCATTTAGGGGCCGCGACCACGCCGCGCAACCATCTCCTGAGCCAAGATAGCTGCTCCCCGTGGGACGCCCTCCGAGCGGCTTACCCGAACCTGTCCACGCGCTGGGCTCGCCTCGAAAAAAGCTTTTCCTTCAATGGCATGTCGACTAGCAAAGGTGGAGTGGGCCTTCGCGGCCCCGGGGGAATATCATGAAAACCAAGATCGCCGCCTGTGCGCTGACCGCCGCTCTGCTGTTGCAGGGCTGCTCGTCGCGGCCGCGTCAATTCACCCCGACCCTTGCCGGAGCCGCGAGCCAGTCCGAATTCGAGGCGGCCTATGCAACCTGCAACCAGCTGTTCGTCGCCGGCAAGCTTGATTCCGCGGGCCACAGCGGCTCGGCGGCGGCAGGCGCGGCGAGCGGCGCCGCAACCGCTGCGGTCGGCGGCACGGCGGCGGCCGCTGCGGCGGGTTATGGCGGGATGGCGGTGGCCGCCGCGACCATTGTCTTGCTGCCATTCGCCTTGGTCGGGGGAGCGTGGGGAATGTCGCGAATGAAGCGAACCGCCAAGGAAAAGGCGGTCAAGACGGCGATGGAAGGGTGCCTCGCAGAACGCGGCTATCAGGTCGCAGGCTGGTCCAAAGCTGCCAAAAAACCGGTCGTCATCAAGCCTTCAAACTAAACAGGGAGCCGATCGAACCGCGGCGTCGATCCGAGATTACAGCCGCCCGTGCTGGTCCTCGGTCTGGAAGATGCGGTCGACCTCCATCACCAGATCCTTGAGGTGGAACGGCTTGGACAGCAATTTCGCTTCAGGCGCGGTGCGTCCGCCCTGGAGCGCGACGGCGGCGAAGCCGGTGATGAACATCACGCGGATTGCGGGATCGATCACGCTGGCCTTCTGGGCCAGCTCGATGCCGTCCATTTCGGGCATGACGATGTCGGTGAGCAAAAGGTCGAACTGCTCGCTTTCGAGCAGCGGCATCGCTTCGGTGCCGCAGCCGACCGCGACGACGTCGTAGCCGACGCGCTGCAGCGCGCGCTGCAGATATTCGCGCATCGACGTGTCGTCTTCGGCCAAAAGAATTCTCGCCATCCGCTTTTTATGCTCCGGTCGTTCGGCTTTTGCCAGAAGCGATTGACGCGCTTGCGCGTTGCAGCGCGCAGACGCCAGTCCTAATGTGGGACGAATTTTAACCGTGATGACCCTCCCTCCGCCATTGATCCACCCGCCGCGCGGCGATTTGCCGGTGCTGCTGTCGATCCCGCACTCGGGCCGCGATTATCCGCCGGCGCTGGTCGATCTCGCGCGCGGTGGCGCAGCCGCGCTGCACAGCCTCGAGGATCCGCTGGTCGACCGGCTTGCCTGGCGGGCTCTGGCGATGGGCTGCGGCGCTGTCGTGGCGCAGGCCCCTCGCGCCGCGGTCGATTGCAACCGCGCCGAAGATGAGCTCGACCCGTCGATCATTTCGGGCGTCCCGCGCGGACCGATGAGCGCCCGCGCGCGGGGCGGGCTTGGAGTAGTCCCGGCGCGAACCCAGGCGCATGGCTCGTTATGGCGCGCGCAGATCAGCCTCGGCGACCTTGAACGAAGGCTCCGCGAGGCGCACCGCCCCTTTCACCAGGCAGTGGCGGACGCCCTCGCCGGGCTTGTCGAGCGTTTCGGCTGCGCGCTGCTGCTCGACTGCCATTCGATGCCGCCGCCGGCCGCCGGCATCGCCCAGGTGGTGATCGGCGACCGCCGCGGACGGACAGCGTCGCACTGGCTGAGCCATGAAGCGCTGGCGATTACCCGGCGCTGCGGGTTTTCCGCCGGGCTCAACGACCCGTTCGCGGGCGGGCATGTCATCGCCCGCCACGGCCGGCCCGGACATGGCGTCCACGGACTCCAGATCGAAATCGACCGCGCTTGCTATCTGGATCCGGCACTTGCGCTCGCCCGGTGCCGGTTTCGACCGAGCCGCGGGGCTGCTGGAACGGCTCGCAGTGGAGCTCGGCGAAGCCCTATTGGCGCATCGTTTCGCCGTCGCGGCAGAGTGATTTTTCGGAACCTGAATGCGAAAAGACAGTTGGCGGCAAAAGCACTTTATGTTTTACTTGTGAGCCATGCCTGCCAAGATTCTAATCGTTGAGGACGAAATGCTGGTGGCCATGAACCTCGAGATGATCCTCGAGGAACTTGGTCATGAGCCTGTCGGGATCGTCCCCGATCTCGCGTCTGCCGAGCCGTTTTACGATGCCGCGCTCGACCTCGCGCTGGTCGATCTCAACCTGCGCGACGGGCTCACCGGGCCCGAGATCGCGGAGCGGCTGTCGGCGTGCGGCGTGCCGGTGCTGTTCATCACCGCCAACCCGCGCATTCTCGGCAATGGCGTCGCCGGGACGATCGGCGTTCTGACCAAGCCGACCGACCCGCCCACGGTGCAGGCTGCGGTCGATTATGTGCTTGGCGTGCGCGAAGGCCGGCAGTGCAGTCCGCCGGCTCAGCTCAAGCTGTTCGGCTAGCCGTTTCTCGCCAACCGGTCGCGTCGCACTCCGATGGTGGCCACCAGGCCTTCCGCCTCCCACTTCCTGTCGATCGTGCCGCCCAGCTGGCCGACTATGCTGAGCTCGGCGAGGCGCGTCCCGAACCCGACATGCTCCGGCGGGCCGTTTACTGGCGGGCCGCCCGACTCGCTCCAGACGATCTCGACTTGGTCGTCGACCTCTTTGGTGTCGATTCGGACCGTGCCTTCAGCGGTGCTGAGAGCGCCATATTTGGCGGCGTTGGTGGCAAGCTCATGGAACAGCAAAGCGACCGGCGTCGCCGCGCGGTCGTCGATGCGCACGTCGGGGCCGCTGATCAGGATTCGCTCGCCCGACATAGCCAGATAGGGCGCCAGGATTTCGCGAACGACGCCGCGCAGGCTGTCGGGCAGCGCGCCGGGGGCGCTGTCCTCGCTATGCGGCCTGACGAATTCGTGGGCCCGCCCCAATGCGGCAACCCGCTGCTGCAATGACGCGGCGAACTCGCGATACTCCGGCCGCTGCCGCGCCGACAGACTGATCAGGCCGGTGACCACTGCAAAGATGTTCTTGATGCGGTGGCTCAGCTCGCGGCTGAGGATCTCGTTCTGCTCGGCCTGGGTCTTCTGCTCGTGGATGTCGGTGCAGGTACCCATCCAGCGAACGATCTCGCCGTCGGGACCGCGAACCGGCACGGCGCGCCCGATCGTCCAGCGATATTCGCCGCTGTGATGGCGCAGGCGGTAGTCGATCTCATAGGGCTCGCCGGTCTCCAGGCAGCGGCGCCATAGCGCCCGCGCGCGCTCCTGGTCGTCGGGATGAAACATGCCGTTCCACCCCTCGCCGTCGGTCGAGCCTTGGGCAACGCCGGTGAACTCATACCATTTGGCGTTGTAATAATCGTGATAGCCGTCGGGCAGCGTCGACCACACCATGTGCGGAAAGGCGTCGACCATGCTGCTGAACTTGATGTCGCTCTCGTGAAGCGCGTTCGGCGCCGAAATTCTTTCGGCGTGCGCTGTGGCATCACTGTCGATCAAGGCGACTCCTTGCTCGCATTCGCTTGGCAGGGTCAGGCGTTGACCGGAGCCGGCTGCTGCGGGACCTGCGCGGGCGCCTTGCCCTGCTTCAGCTGCCGCGAGAATACCGCGCGCATTTCCGTCAGCGAGAACAAATGCGCATAGATCAGCGGCAGCATGCCGTTCTGGTTCATCTTGCGCAGCTCGTCGCCGCGAACCTCGCGCAACTTGTCCTCGTCGACCATGCGGAAGCCGCGATAGACGAACGGCTGCTCGAAGCCCTCGGGCTGGATGGCGACTTCGCCGTCCATCAGCAAATCAGACTTTTTCAGGTCCTCCATGAACGCCGCGGTGCGCTGGCCGGCGGCCTCGAACTGCTCGCAGAACTGGAGGATAGCCTGGGTCGTTTCCGATGGCTTGTCGCCGTCGAACAACGCCTCGCCCTCGTCGAACTCGCCGACCGCCTCTGCGCTGGGATCGAAGCAAAGCGACAATTCGTCATTGTCGGGCCGCAGCCGCGCGAGCAGAAACGGATAACGGCGGATATAAGCGGGAACGTAGAAACTGGGCTCGAGCTGGCGACCGTCGTCGTCGAGGAACACGTTGACGCCCTCGTTGAGGCCCATCAGCGCCATCGGGATCGGCGTTTCTCCGACCGAAAAGACGATCGGATAGTGCCGCTGCACCATTGAGAATTCGTCGACCGTCAGCGGAATCGCGTGATTTTTGGCGACATGGCCCATCTTGAGCGCACCGCGGACCCGCATCTTCCCATGCTGGGTGAGGTTCAGGGGTTCGATAGCCCGGTACAGCAAAGGCAAATTCTGGTTCGAGGCGGCAGTCGCCATCGCTCTGGTCTCCTGGGGACCGGGCTTATGGCAGCACCTTTCGGGCCGCCTGCCGGGAATGTCTGCGGGCCTCTATTGGGCTATCGCCTTTCTGGCAAGCCAGATGCGGCTGCCAGCGGCCACCAGCCCATTGATCGCGCGTCTTTAGTTCATTGAGCATTCAAGGCCTCACTGCGAAGCGCGGTGGCGGAGGGACCTCAACATTACCCATCTGATTGCCTTGTTCGGCGTGATCCCGCTCACGGTCGGCCTTGCCCTTATCCAACCTGGGCAATCGGTCTCCCGGCTGGTCGTCCAGGACGAGGAAATCCTTCGCGTGCCCGTCCAGCCGCGCCCGGCGATGCCGCGCTTCAACTGGAAGGAGCATAAGGGGCCCAAATGCATCCCGGTCCGCGCGATCCGCCGCGCGTTGCTGTCCGGCCCGGACCAGGTCGATTTCATCCTCGGCAACGGCGCCCGCGTTCGCGCCAAGTTCGAGAAGAACTGCCCTGCGCTCGACTTCTACGGCAATTTCTACCTCGAGCCGACCGGCGGGCAGTTGTGCGTCAAACGCGATGCGATCCACTCGCGTATGGGCGGAAGCTGCCCGATCCAGCGCTTCAGGCTGCTCGAGCCCAGACTTCCGCGGTGAAACGGCTTCGCTGATCATTGCGAGGGTCGCCGCCCTCCGCCTTTTCTTGACAATGGCGGCTTTCCGGGCCTAGCCCAAGCCTCGATGCGCCGGGCCGCAGGGGCCACGCGGCTGCATCCTTTATCCGGATAAATCATGACTTTCGCCGATCTCGGCCTTTCACCTGAATTGCTCCGCGCAGTGAACGACAGCGGCTATAACGACCCGACCCCGATCCAGCGCGCGTGCGATCCCGTCGGTGCTGATGGGCAAGGACCTCGTCGGCATCGCCCAGACCGGCACCGGCAAGACGGCCGGTTTCGTCCTGCCGATGATCGACATCCTGTCCCAGGGCCGCAGCCCGCGCGCGCATGCCGCGCAGCCTGATCCTCGAGCCGACCCGCGAGCTCGCCGCGCAGGTCGCCGAGAATTTCGAGAAATACGGCAAATATCACAAGCTTTCGATGCAGCTGCTGATCGGCGGCGTGCAGATGGGCGACCAGGTCAAAGCGCTCGAAAAGGGCGTCGACGTGCTGATCGCCACGCCCGGCCGGCTGATGGACCTGTTCGGCCGCGGCAAGATCATGCTCAACGATTGCAACTTGCTGGTGATCGACGAGGCCGACCGGATGCTCGACATGGGCTTCATCCCGGACATCGAGGAAATCTGCACCAAGCTGCCCAAGTCGCGCCAGACGCTGCTGTTCTCGGCGACCATGCCGCCGCCGATCCAGAAACTGGCGGCGAAATTCCTCCAGGATCCGCGGCGGGTCGAGGTCGCGCGTCCGGCGACCGCCAACGTCAATATCGACCAGCAATTGATCGAGAGTCCACGCCGACAAGAAGCGCGAGGCGCCTGAAATCGGTGCTGCGCTCGAGCGACTTCCGCAACGCGATCATCTTCTGCAACCGCAAGACCACGGTGCGCGAGCTGACCACCAGCCTCAAGCGCTCGGGCTTTTCGGTCGGCCAGATCCAGGGCGACATGGACCAGTCGAGCCGCATCGCCGAGTTCGACCGCTTCAAGACCGGCGAGATCAACATCCTCGTCGCGTCCGACGTCGCCGCGCGCGGGCTCGACGTCAAAGGCGTCAGCCATGTGATCAATTTCGACGTGCCGTGGCAGCCCGACGATTATATCCACCGCATCGGCCGCACCGGCCGCGCCGGGCATGACCGGCATCGCGATCACCCTCGCCACCCGAGCCGACGGCGAGCGGTCGCGGCGATCGAGAAGCTGACCGGTCACAAGATTTCGCGTCCCGGCGGCGCCGAGACGCGCAGTCGCGCCAGAAACCGGCGCCGCTGAAGCCAAGCCCGCTCCAGATCGAGCCGCGCGAGCGAACCCGCGCCAGCCGACGAAGCCACGCCTGCGGCCCCGCGCGAGCGCCGCGACACCCGCCGGCCGCGCGCATCGCGCCCGACGCGCGACACGAGCCCGCCGCGAGACAAGCGCGAACCACGCGCGCCGCGGGAAGCGCGCGAACCGCGTCAGCAACGCGAGGAACGCGAGCCGCGCAAGGAACGCGAGCCCGCCAGGAACGCCAGCCGCGCCCGGACGCAGCCGCGCCGGAGCGCGAGCCGCGGCAACCGCGCGAGGCGCGAACCGCGCTCGCCGGTGGTCGAGGATATCGAGGGCGAGTGGAACGGCCCGCTGCCGAGCTTCCTGTCGCGCGGGCGGGCTAATTCGCGGCTAGTCCGGGGGTAGTCACATCGCTGTTTCTGGAAAGGCCACGCGTCGGCTTCCTAGCTCCGTCTCCTCCGATCGAGAAGGGACCAGCGACCGATGAGCGAGCGACTATACCCCGCCCGAAGTGTGGACCTGGGAAGCACCGAGCGGCGGCCAGTTCGCGAGCATCAACCGCCCGGTCGCCGGCCCGACCCACGACAAGGCGCTGCCCGGTCGGCAAGCACCCGCTCCAGCTTTATTCGCTGGCGACGCCGAACGGCCAAAAGGTCTCGATCATGCTCGAGGAATTGCTCGAGCGCGGCCATTCGCGGCGCCGAATATGACGCCTGGCCGATCCGCATCGGCGATGGCGATCAATTCTCGAGCGGCTTCGTCGCGATCAACCCCAATTCGAAAATTCCCGCGCTCGTCGACCGCAGCGGCGCCGAGCCGGTCCGCATCTTCGAGTCCGGCGCGATCCTGCTCTATCTCGCCGAGAAGTTCGGCGAATTCCTCCCCGCCTCCGGGCCCGAGCGCGCCGAGACGCTGTCGTGGCTGTTCTGGCAGATGGGCTCGGCGCCGTTCCTCGGCGGCGGCTTCGGGCATTTCTTCGCCTACGCGCCGACCAAGCAGGAATATCCGATCAACCGCTATGCGATGGAGGCCAAGCGCCAGCTCGACGTGCTCGACCGGCGCCTCGCGAGCAGCGAATATGTCGCCGGCGCCGGATTATTCGATCGCCGACATGGCCATCTGGCCGTGGTACGGCGGGTTCGCGCTCGGCCGCATCTACGAAGGCGCCGACAGATTCCTCGCGACCCACGAATATGAGCATTTGCATGCGCTGGGCCAAACAGATCGACGCGCGCCCCGCGGTCCAGCGCGGCCGCATCGTCAACAAGCTGACCGGCGAGCCCGCGCGAGCAGCTCCACGAGCGCCACGACGCCAGCGATTTCGAGCTGCGGACGCAGGACAAGCTGCAAGCGGCGGATGAAGCCGAGGCCGTCAAGGACGACGCGATCTAGCGGTAGCGTCGCGAGAAACTCCCCGGCGAACGCGTCCAGCCGCCCTCGCGCCGATCGCCTCGCGCAGGCCCTTCATCAGCCGCTGGTAGAACCACAGATTATGCTCGGTCATCAGCATCGCGCCGAGGATCTCGTTCGACTTGACCAGATGGTGCACATAAGCGCGCTCGAACCTCGAGCAGGCCGGGCACGGGCACCCGGGCTCGATCGGCTCGCGATCCTCGGCAAAGCGCGCGTTGCGCAGGTTCAGCGGCCCGTCGGCGGTGAACGCCTGCCCGGTGCGCCCCGAGCGCGTCGGCAGCACGCAATCGAACATATCGACGCCGCGCCGCACCGCCTCGACGACGTCGTCGGGCTTGCCGACCCCCATCAGATAGCGCGGCTGGTCCGCGGGCAATTGACCGCAAGCGAAATCGAGGCAGCCGAGCATCGCCTCCTGCCCTTCGCCGACCGCCAGACCGCCGACCGCATAACCGTCGAAGCCGATGTCGATCAGCGCGTCCGCGGACGCCCTGCGCAGGCCTTCGTCGAGCCCGCCCTGCTGGATGCCGAAAATCGCCGCGCGCTCGGCATGCTCGCCGCCGCGCATCGAATGCGTCGCGCGACCGTTTCGCCCAGCGCATCGAGCGCTCCATCGCCGCGACCTGCGCCGCGCGGTCAGCCTTCGCCGGCACCAATTCGTCGAACGCCATGACGATGTCGGCCCCAAGCAGCCGCTGCACCTCGACCGACCGCTCCGGGGTCAGCATGTGCCGCGTCCCGTCGAGGTGGCTCTTGAAAGCTGACGCCGTCCTCGCTGACCTTGCCCAGTTCGGCGAGGCTCATCACCTGGTAGCCGCCGCTGTCGGTCAGGATCGGCCGCTCCCAGCCCATGAATTTGTGCAGCCCGCCGAGCTTCGCGACCCGCTCCGCGCCCGGCCGCAGCATCAGATGATAGGTGTTGCCAAGGATGATGTCGGCGCCGCTCTGCCAGCACCTCTTCCGGGCGCATCGCCTTGACGGTCGCCGCGGTCCCGACCGGCATGAAGGCCGGCGTCGCGATGGTCCCCGCGCTGCATCGCGATCGCGCCGGCGCGCGCCGCGCCGTCGGTCGCGGAAATGGTGAAAGCGAAGCGGGTCACGCCGCTGCTTTAGTCTGGTACATCGAGGATGCCATGGGGGATTGGAGAAGATGATGGCCGCCTCAACAGGAACCTCGCTTGCGTAATCCGCACCGCAAGATTCTCGTCTATCTGATGCTCTCGATCGTCGCGGTGGCGATGACGACCTACGGGTTCCGGGCCGAACAGCGGTTGGGAGAGGACTGGACGACCACTGGCGTCGCGCTGGTTGGCTTCACCCTCGCGCCATTCGGATTCGTGTTCCTGGTCAATGCGCTCCTGTTCGCCCGCGGCCGCGCCAAACTGCTTGCCGGCCGCGACGTCCTCGCCCGGTGGCATGTCACCGCCGACGAATGGGAGCGATTCAGGGTTGTCGACCGAATTCGCGGCGAGCAGGATCCCGCCTTCTTCAACGACCTCCCGATCTTCAAAGGGCGTCAGGATCGCGGCATCGACGTGATCATCGGCAAGCATTCCGCGCTGGTCGGCGATAGCTACCATGTCCTGCGCAAGGGCGGCCTGCCGGGACTGACCGCAATCTACTGGCTCCCGGCGCCGGCCGATCCGGAATGCCTGGAATTCCACATCGTCTATCCGCGTTATCGCAGCACCGCGCTGCGATTGGCGTTCCGCATTCCTTTTCCGGCGTCCGCGCGCAAGGATGCGAGGCGGGTATACGATCATTTCGAACCGCCGCTCCGGCCGCGCCTGGCGCTGGCGTTCCGCAATCCGAAACTCACGATCAAGATATGTCTGGGACTCGCGCTGGGTTTCGGCGCAGCGGCGGCGTGGGGTTTCTGGCGAGCCAAAACCGGTCATTCCAACGACCCCGCCGCCCTGTTCGCGGCCGTGGTGGGAACGATTATTGCCCCGGTGACGCTGTTTCTCGCGCTGTTGACCGCAAGATGGCAACATTTAAACCGGACGTAGTGAAGTAATCGAGGGAAGACAGACCATGCGCACGGCACTTGTGGCACTCGCCGTTCTACTGGCCGCCTCGCCTTCCGCGTCGCAGCCGGCCCGCATCACCTCCGTCTACACGACCCTCGACATCGACCGCTGCACCGATCTCGACAAGGTACCCGAGCCCGCATCGGGCCGCTGGCGGTGCAAGGGCTATGGGGGAATCCCGTTGTTCGTGCAGGACGGGGACCTTCGGTTCGACGTCGACGCCGGGCGCGAGGACAATGACGAGCTTTTCTCGGACAGCTTCGATTATCCGGGAAAAACGGTCGAATGGCGTTTGAACCGCGGCAAGCCGTTCGCGATCATCTACCGCCTGGACTCGGCCAACCCGGAACAGCCCAAATGGTCCCGCCTGATGGTCGAGACGATCGGCGGCGCGGCGCCCGGGTGCCGGGTCGCGGTAATCGATGGCGCCAGGCCCCGCGCAAACGAGCAAGCACGAAACGCCGCCGACCAGATATTACGCGGCAAGGTGCGCTGCCTGAAACGCTGAGTTTCAAGGCAGCAGCAGGCTGGCGTCGCCGTAGCTGTAGAAACGGTAGTCCCTCTCGATCGCGTGCGCATAAGCGCGCTTCATCGTCTCCAGTCCCATCAGCGCGCTGACCAGCATGAACAGGGTCGATCGCGGCAGATGGAAATTGGTGATCAGGCCGTCGACCGCTTTGAAGCGATAGCCCGGCGTGATGAAGATCGCCGTGTCGCCTTCGAACGGCGGCGATACTGCCGTCATCGCCGGCGGCACTTTCGATCAGGCGCAAACTGGTCGTGCCCGACCGCGATCAGCCGCCCGCCGGCCGCGCGCGCGGCGTTGAGCCGCTCCGCCGTCGCGGCATCGATCCGCCCCCATTCGGCGTGCATCTTGTGCGTCGGCGACCGTCTCGCCTTGACCGGCAGGAACGTCCCCGCGCCGACGTGCAGCGTCAGCGTCTCGCGCGTCACGCCGCGCGCCGTCCAGCGCCTCGAGCAACTCGGGCGTGAAATGCAGCGCGGCGGTCGGCGCCGCGACCGCACCTTCCTCACGCGCGAACATCGTCTGGTAATCCTCGCGCGTCGTCGGCATCGACCGGCCGCTGGACGCGATGTAGGGCGGCAGCGGCATCCGCCCGGCGCGCTCGAGCAATATCTCGACCGGCTCGTCCCCGTGAAAATGAAGCAGCGCCGACCCGCCCTCGCTTTGTCGACGACCGACGCCGTGACCCGCTCGCCGAAATCGATGTTGTCGCCAATCCGCGCCCGCCGCGCGTTGCGCAGGAACGCGCACCACTCGCGCGGCCCCTCGCGCTTGTGCAGCGTGGCGCCGATCCGCGCTCCAGGCCCGCTTCGTGGGCCGTCCACAAAAGCGCCGCGCATGCCCTCGAGCTGCGCCGGGATGACCCGGGTGTCGTTGAACACCAGCACGTCGCCGGGCTGCAGCAGCGGCGGCAGATCGGCGACCGCGCGATCGTCGATCGCCCCATCGCGACCACCAGCAGCCGCGCGCTGTCGCGCGGCCGCGCCGGCCGCAGCGCAATGCGCTCGGTCGGAAGCTCGAAATCGAAAACGTCGACGCGCATGGCCGCCTTAGCACAGCCCAACTAGGCATTAGCCGCCGAGGCGCGCGCTCACAATTTTGCTCGGCTCCGCGGGCGGTTCGCCCGGCGCGATCCTGTCGACCGCGTCCATTCCCCGATCACCCGGCCCCACACCGTATAATTGCCCGTAAGGCTGCCCATCGGCCCGAACATGATGAAGAACTGGCTGTTGGCGCTGTCTGGATTGTCTCCGGTGCGCGCCGCGGCGACGGTGCCGCGCAGGAACGGCACTGGGGCGTGAATTCGGCCTTGAGGTCGGGCAGTTCGGAACCGCCCTCGCCGCTGCCCTTCGGATCGCCGCCCTGCGCCATGAAGCCCGGGATCACGCGGTGGAAATTCAGCCCGTTGTAGAAACCGCGGCGGACCAGCGTCTGCATCCGCGCGACGTGCCCCGGCGCGAGGTCCGGGCGCAGCTGGATGACAACCGTGCCCCCGTTCGACAGGTCGAGAAACAGCTTGTTCGCCGGATTGGCCGCGACCTCGGGCGGGGCCACAAGCGAAGCGGCGGCCACGGTCGCCGGCGGCGGCGCGGCAGCGATGGCCAGCGCCGCGAACGGCAGCAGAAATTTAAGCAACTTCATTCCCTCCCCGAAAGCCCCGGCCCCCGAGCCGCGCCATTGAATTTACCCGGTGACGCCAACCTTAACCGGCGCAATCCTCAACCGCGAGGTGGCGCCGAACGTCCTCGACGACCGCCGCCGGCACGAACTTGTCGATGTTGCCGCCAAACCGCGCGATTTCCTTGACCAGCTTCGACGCGATCGGCTGCAGCGACACGTCGGCCATCAGGAAGACCGTCTCGATTTCGTCGTTCAACTGCTGGTTCATGCCCGCCATCTGGAACTCATATTCGAAGTCGGCGACCGCGCGCAGCCCGCGCAGGATCATCGACGCCCCCTGCGCAACGGCAAAGTTCATCAGCAGGGAATCGAACTCGACTACCTCGATCTCGCCTGGAATCGCCGCAACCTCGCGCTTGACCATCGCCAGCCGCTCGGAAACGCTGAACATCGGTTCCTTCGACGGATTGGTGGTCACGCCGACGACCAGCTTGTCGACCAGATGCGCGCCGCGCTTGATGATGTCGACATGGCCCAAAGTGATCGGGTCGAACGTGCCCGGGTAGACCGCGATTCTGTTCATGCTCAATGGTCCCGTTCGATCGCGAAGCGGGCGATGGCGCGGAGCAGGTCGGCCTCCTCGCCATGGCTCTCGAGATGCTCGATCGCCTGCTCGACGAGCATGTGGGCCTGTTGCCGCGCGCGCTCCGGGCCCGAGCAGCGAGACGAAGGTCGCCTTGCCCGCGCTTGGCGTCCTTGCCGGTGCGCTTGCCCGCCGCTCGCCTCGTCGCCGCTGTGGTCGATCAGATCGTCGGCGATCTGGAAGGCGAGGCCGATGTTGCGCGCATAGCCGCGGTAGGGCGTCCGCGCGTCGGCCGGAGCTCGGCCATGATGCAAGCCGCCTCGACCGAATATTCGATCAGCGCGCCGGTCTTCAGCTGCTGCAGCCGGGTGATCGCCGGCAGGTCGAGCGCCTGCCCCTCGGCGCCGAGGTCCATCATCTGGCCGCCGGCCATGCCCGCCGGGCCGACCGCCTCGGCCAGCTCGAGCACCAGGTCGCTTCGCACCCACGGGTCCTCGTGGGTCGCCGGATGGGCGAGGATTTCGAACGCCAGCGCGTGCAGGCTGTCGCCGGCAAGCACCGCCTGCGCTTCGCCGAACGCCTTGTGCACGGTCGGCTTGCCGCGGCGGATGTCGTCATCGTCCATGCACGGCAGATCGTCGTGGATCAGCGAATAGGTGTGGATCGCCTCGATCGCGCAGCCGACGCGCAACGCGCGTTCGCGGTCGATCGCGAACAATCGCGGCCGACGCAAGCATGAGCATCGGCCGAAGCCGCTTGCCGCCGCCGATCGCGGCGTGGCGCATCGCGGCGTACAGTCGCCCGCTGTCGCTGTCCGGCCGACGCCAGCAGGCGGCCGAAGAATTCGTCGACCTCGCCGAGCGACCTCGGCGGCCTCGGCGTCGAGGTCGGCTGCGGTTGCGGTCGATGATCTCAATTGTCATCGAACGGCGTCAGGCCGGCGGGCTTGCCGTCGGCGCCGAGCGCGATTTGCTCGATCCGCGCCTGCGCATCCTTGAGCCGCGTCTCGCAATGCCGCTTGAGCCGGTCGCCTTCCTGGTAGAGCGCGATCGACTGGTCGAGCGGCGCTTCGCCCTTCTCGAGCGTGCGCACGATCTCCTCGAGCCGCTTCAGCGCGTCCTCGAAGCTCAGCTTGGTGACGTCGTCGGCTGTGCTGGCAGTGTCGGGAGAGCTGGCCATGGCTCGGCTTTTGACCCCCCGCGCGGCGTTATTCAAGCTATCGGGATGTTCTTGAACGGGTCGCGGATGCCGGGGACGATTTCGTCGGCCAACTCTTCGTCACCGGCTGCGGCGAGCGCCGCTTCGGCGTCGCGCACATGCTGCTCGCGCTCGCCGCGCAGCTGCACCAGCAGCGCTTCGCGGTCGCTGTCGAAGCGTGGTGTCGACCGGCGGCGGGATGCCCGCCGCCTTGGCTGCCTTGGCGACCGCCGCATCGAGCTCGCGCTGGGTGGTCAGGCCGAGCGTCACCGGATCCTTGGGCGTGATGTTGGCGATGTTCCAGTGGCTGCGGTCGCGGATCGCGGCGATGGTCGTGCGCGTCGTGCCAATCAGCTTGCCGATCTGGCCGTCGGTGACCTCGGGATGGTTCTTGATGATCCAGGCGATGCCGTCGGGCTTGTCCTGGCGCTTGGAGACCGGCGTGTAGCGCGGGCCCTTGGTGCGGCGCACCGGGTCGGGCTCCTTGTGCATGGTCAGCGCGGTAATCGGGATCGGCCTGGCCCTTCTCGATTTCGGCATGGGTCAGCTCGCCGGCGCGGATCGGGTCGCGGCCGGTCAGCTTGGTCGCCGCGGTGTCGTCGGCGATCGCCTGGATCTCGAGCAATGTGAAGCCCGCAGAATTCGGCGATCTGCTCGAACGTCAGCGATGAATTGTCGACCAGCCAGGCGGCGGTCGCGTGCGGCATCAGGGGCTGGGCCACGGTTCACATACTCCAATACAAATAAATAGGGCCGCCCCTTTACGGAGCGGCCGACCATGGAGCGGGTCTACGCGGAGACGTGCCGAGGAGCAACAAATTCATGCTTTGGCGCTGTCCCCGACTTCCAGCACGATCTTGCCGACATGCTCGCCGCTTTCCATCCGCGCGTGGGCCGCGGCGGCCTCCGCGAGTGGAAAGGTCGAGTCGATCACCGGGCGCAGCCGCCCGCCCTCCACGAACGGCCACACGGTGCGCGCGATTTCGTCCGCGACCATCGTCTTGAACTGGATCGAGCGCGGCCGCAGCGTCGAGCCGGTCAGCGTCAGCCGCCGCCGCATCAGGTCGGGAATGTTGATCTCGCTCTTGGCCCCGCGCTGGAAGGCGATCGACACGTGGCGCCCTTCGTCGGCCAGCGCGGCGAGGTTGCGCGGCAGATAATCGCCGCCGATCATGTCGAGTACCACCGCGACGCCGCGTCCGTCGGTCGCCTGCAGCACCTCCTGCGACGAAATCCTGCGTCCGGTAATTGATCGCCGCCACCGCCCCCAGCTCGACCGCCCGGGCGCATTTGGCGTCCGACCCACAGGTGACCAGAACCTTGAGCCCGAACAATTGGCCAAGCGCGATCGCCATGGTGCCGATGCCGCTGGTCCCGCCATGGACCAGCACCCAGTCACCGTCGGCCGCGAAGCCGCGCTCGAACAGATTGACCCACACGGTGAACAATGTCTCGGGCATCGCCGCCGCCTCGACCAGCGACAGGCCGTCGGGAACAGGCAGGCCAGTGCCTGCCGGAGCGACGCAATATTGCGCATAGCCGCCGCCCGCGACCAGCGCGCAGACGTTGCGCCCGACGAGCTCGTCGGTCCCCTCCCCCGTCGCGACCACTTCGCCGGCGATTTCCAGGCCGAGGATGTCGGGCGCGCCGGGCGGCGGCGGATAGAGCCCGCGCCGCTGGAGGATGTCGGGCCGGTTGATACCCGCGGCTGCGACCTTGACCAGCACCTCGTCCGGGCCCGGCCGCGGCACCGGCCGCTCGACCAGCGCCAACTCCTGCGCTCCGTCCGGCTGCGGAGCGACGATCGCCATCATGGTCTCGGGCACTGTCGGTCACGGCCGCGGCTTATTGACTTGCCCGCCCGATGGGTCAACGAATTCGCCTTATGGACCTCGATGAGCTGTTTCCGAGCAAGCCCGACGACCCGCTGCTGCTGCTCGGCCGGCAGGACCTCGATCCGCTGTCGCTCGAGGAGCTCGATGAGCGCATCGCCGCCCTGAAGGCCGAAATCGCGCGCGTCGAAGCGCATATCGGAGCGAGTCCGTTCGCACCGCTCGGTCGCCGAGGATTTGTTCAAAAAGCCCAATCCATAGGCTGAGCCGTGCTGGTTTCTGGGGAAAAGCCTCCGGCGCGGTCTTGATTGCGCCGCTCATCAGTATGACATTGGGGATGAGGCTCGCTGGCTCCTCTGGCGGGCGGGAGTCCTGTTGCTTATGCCTAGTTTCGCCCGCGAGCTCGAGCAGACCCTCCACAATGCACTGGGGGAAGCGAGCCGCCGCCGCCACGAATATGCGACTCTCGAGCATCTGCTGATCGCTCTGGTCGACGACGAGCACGCGTCCAAGGTTATGACTGCCTGCGGCGTCGCCCGCGACGACCTGCGCTCGAGCGTGAAGCAATATCTCGACAATGAACTTGGCGCTTTGGTCGCCGACACCAGCACCGATCCGACCCCGACCTCGGGCTTCCAGCGCGTCGTCCAGCGCGCGATCCTCCACGTCCAGTCTTCCGGCCGCGACGAAGTCACCGGCGCCAACGTGCTCGTTGCCTTGTTCTCCGAGCGCGAAAGCTACGCGGTCTATTTCCTCCAGCAGCAGGACATGAGCCGCCTCGACGCGGTGACCTACATCAGCCACGGCGTCGGCAAGGGCGACACCCCGCCCGAGGCGCGCACGCCCGAAGCGGCCGAGGAGAAGAACGAGAAATCCGACGGCAAGAAGGAAAGCGCGCTCAAGCAGTTCACCGTCGACCTCAATGAGAAGGCGCGGCTGGGCAAGGTCGATCCGCTGATCGGCCGGATGCCCGAAGTCGACCGCACGGTGCAGATCCTGTGCCGCCGCTCGAAGAACAACCCGCTCTACGTCGGCGACCCCGGGGTCGGCAAAACCGCCATTGCGGAAGGGCTCGCGCGCAAGATCATCGAGGGCGACGTCCCCGAAGTGCTCAAGAGCGCCGTCATCTACTCGCTCGACATGGGCGCGTTGCTCGCCGGCACGCGCTACCGCGGCGACTTCGAGGAGCGGCTGAAAAGCGTCGTCTCGGAACTCGAGAAATTGCCCGACGCGATCCTGTTCATCGATGAAATCCACACCGTGATCGGCGCCGGCGCGACGTCGGGCGGCGCAATGGACGCGTCCAACCTGCTCAAGCCCGCACTTTCTTCGGGCGCGATCCGCTGCATCGGCTCGACCACCTACAAGGAATTCCGCAACCATTTCGAAAAGGACCGCGCGCTGCTTCGCCGGTTCCAGAAGATCGACGTCAACGAACCGACGGTCGAGGACACGATCAAGATCATCGCCGGGCTGCGCTCGTCGTTCGAGCAGCACCACAATGTCCGCTACACCACCGACGCGGTCAAAAGCGCGGTCGAACTCAGCGCGCGCTACATCCACGACCGCAAATTGCCCGACAAGGCGATCGACGTGATCGACGAGGTCGGCGCGATGCAGATGCTGGTCCCGCCGAGCCGCCGCAAGAAGGTCATCACGACCAAGGAAATCGAGGCGGTGGTCGCGACCATGGCGCGGATCCCGCCCAAGTCGGTGTCGTCCGACGACAAGCGCGTGCTCGAGCATCTCGAAGCCGATCTGAAGCGCGTCGTGTTCGGCCAGGACATCGCGATCGAAAAGCTCGCCTCGGCAATCAAATTGTCGCGCGCGGGCCTGCGCGATCCCGACAAGCCGATCGGCAATTACCTGTTCTCCGGCCCGACCGGCGTCGGCAAGACCGAGGTCGCGCGCCAGCTCGCCAGCGTCATGGGCATCCCGCTCCAGCGCTTCGACATGAGCGAATATATGGAGCGGCACTCGGTCAGCCGGCTGATCGGCGCGCCTCCGGGGTATGTCGGCTACGACCAGGGCGGCCTGCTCACCGACGCCGTCGACCAGCAGCCCCACTCCGTGCTCCTGCTCGACGAGGTCGAGAAAGCGCATCCGGACCTGTTCAACATCCTCCTTCAGGTGATGGACAACGGCAAGCTCACCGACCACCACGGCAAGACGGTAGATTTCCGCAACACCATCCTGATCATGACCACCAACGCCGGCGCGTCGGACATGGCGCGCGAAGGCATCGGATTTGGCGCGTCGGACCGCGAGGATGTGCAGGAAGACGCGATCAAGAAAATGTTTACGCCCGAGTTCCGCAACCGGCTCGATGCGGTGGTTCCGTTCGCCTACCTCCCGCCCGCTGTGGTCGCGCGCGTAGTCGACAAGTTCATCCTCCAGCTCGAGCTTCAGCTGGCCGACCGCAACGTCCACATCGAACTGGACGAGGAAGCCCGCGCCTGGCTCACCGTGCGCGGCTACGACAAGCTCTACGGCGCGCGCCCGATGGGCCGTCTGGTGCAGGAAAAGATCAAGCAGCCGCTGGCCGAGGAATTGCTGTTCGGCAAGCTGGTCAACGGCGGCGAGGTCAAGGTCCGCATCAAGGACAATGCGCTGGCGTTCGAGATCACCCCGGCCCCGCCCAAGGCCGCCCGGGCAAAGCCGGCCAAGGCGGACGGCGCCAAGACGAGCAAGAAAGCCAGCGGCGACGCCCCCGCGGCGGAGTAAGGTCTGGCCTCGAAAGTGTCCGATTCGGTGGGGGAGCGGACATCGGATGGCTCGATGCAGCAATCTCGAGGCACATCGAGATGGAGCTTAGATCAAGACGCGCGCTGGCCCCTCGGCCTCGTCTGCCAGCGGACGCATTGCCCGCGGTAGCGGCGCTGTTCGTCCAGATTCTCCTCCAAAAGCTTCGGGTCAGGCGAGAGCCGGGCGGCCGCCGCCTGTTTTAATATTCGACGGCTTTGAAATACGATCCGGGCATTCAGCGCACCTAATTTTGCCACTAGCTTGAGATTTGCACGACGCTCTCCAGCACTGATCGGACCTGTGAACGCGAGGTCACCGAGCGACGCGGCAAGGTCCAACTCTTCCGACTGGCTGTGCTGAAGCGACGAAGCTTCGTCGAATAACGCCGCGAATTGCGCCACGCGTTCAGGTCGGAAGTGGCCCAGAATCTCGCCATTGAGCGCAGTCTCCCAAACGTTCTTGGGCCAGGGTCGGTTCGGCGTTCTGTAAACCGGCGGGAACATCGGCTTGTAGATGTCACTTGCGAAGCGGGCCGGGCTACCGGTCCAGACAGGCTTGCCCTTGATTAAGTCGTCGCGCAGTTCGGCCAGCCGCGGCTCGAGACAATTATTGATGGCCAGGCGTTCGTAAGCATTGACCAGATTGTCACCAAGTTCGTCGCTAATCCGCCGGTCGCTTTTGCGGACCTCGCTTTGCCAATGCCAGTTCGAAACCAGTTGCTCGGCGCCGAGCGCGACGAACACGCCGAGAGTGACGATCCCCAGCTCCCACACGACCGCGTTCCAGCCGTGTGGCGGTTTCACCTTCATCAATCTGAACATGCGGCGGTCCCCTCAGGAGCAGGCTAGCTGCACAGCGGGTCGGCGTCACCTCGTCGTGAATGTCCGCGCCGGGTCGGAAGCAGCCATTAGCCGGCATTGCCGATGAATTCGCTTGCCGAGTGCGACTGAAAGTTGAATGCTCGCCCCGATTCCGCAGGGGAGCTTACTCACCGTGAAACTCATTCGATCCGTGTCGCCGCTGGCGATGATGCTTGCCGCCACTTGCCTCGCCGCGCCCGCTTATTCCGCGCCGGCCGATGCGCCCAATCCATTGTTCACCGGCAGCGACCTGTTCGCATTGAGCGCCGCGTCGGACGCGCAGATCAGCCCCGACGGCCGGACCGTCGCCTATGTCCGCAAATCCGCCGACATCATGACCGACAAGGCGCGCTCGGCGATCTGGCTGGTGACGATCGCGACCGGTGAGCAGCGTCCGCTTGCGGCCGGCACCGGCGACCATTTCAGCCCGCGCTGGTCGCCTGATGGCCGCCGTCTGGCCTACGCCTCGACCGCGGAAGGCGGCGCGCCGCAATTGTTCGTGCGCTGGATGGACAGCGGCCAGACGGTCCGCGTCACCGGCCTCGCCGAAAGCCCGCAGGCCCTCGCGTGGTCGCCGGACGGCCGGCGCATCGCTTATTTGATGAACGTCCCCGACGATGGCCCCAAGCTCGGCTCCGCCCCGCCCAAGCCCGAGGGCGCCAACTGGGCCAAGCCGCTCGAAATTATCGACAAGGTCACCTACCGCGCCGACGGCGCCGGCTATCTGAAAGCGGGTTTCGACAAGATTTTCATGGTCGACGCGGACGGCGGCGCGCCGCGCCAGCTGACTTTCGGCGCGTACCATGACGGTGCGCCCGAATGGACGCACGACGGCCGCGCCATCCTGTTCAGCGCGGTGCGCAAGCCCGAGTGGGAAATGACCCCACTCGACAGCGAGATCTACCGCCTCGAACTCGCGACAGGCGAAATCGCCGCGCTGACCAGCCGCAATGGTCCCGACAATGCTCCCACAGTGTCGCCGGACGGGCGCAGCATCGCCTTCACTCGGCTTCGACGATCAGCGCAAAGGCTTCAAGCAGAGCCATCTCTACGTGATGAGCGCGAGCGGCGGCGCGCCGCGGCAGATCGCGCCGGACCTCGACCGCTCGATCGACCAGATCGAATGGACGTCCGGACGGCCGCGCGCTCCTCGCCGGCTACGAGGAAGCCGGCTCGGTCGACCGTCGCGCGCATCGGCCTCGACGGCAGCGTCCGCCCGCTCACCGGCCAGGTCGCGAGCAGCAGCTTCGACCGGCCCTATGCCGGCGGCGAATTCAGCGCCGCGCGCAATGGCGCGATCGCGTTCACCAGCGGCAGCGTCGACCGCCCGACCGACGTCGCCGTTGCCGGCAACGGCGGCACGCGCAAGCTGACCAGTCTCAATGCCCTGACGCTGGGCGCCAAGCGGCTGGCTACCTTACGCACGCTCGACGTCCGCGCGCCTGACGGAAGCCCGGTGCCGAGCTGGCTGTTGCTTCCGCCGACCTACCAGCCCGGCCAGCGAGTGCCCGTGATCCTCGAAATCCATGGCGGCCCCTACGCCGCTTACGGCCCCCATTTCTCGACCGATTACCAGCTCTACGCCGCCGCCGGTTACGCCGTCCTCTACACCAATCCGCGCGGCTCGACCGGTTACGGCCAGGCGTTCGCCGACGGCATCGAGAAGACCTATCCGGCAAGCAATTTCGACGATCTGATGGCCGCAGTCGACGGCGCGGTCGCGGCCGGTTTCGCCGACCCCGACAATCTGTTCGTCACCGGCGGTTCGGGCGGCGGCATCCTCACCGCGTGGATCATCGGCAAGACCAACCGCTTCCGCGCGGCCGCCAGCCAGAAGCCGGTGATCAATTGGACCAGCATGGCTTTGACCAGCGACGGCACGCCGTTCTTCGCGCCTTACTGGATGGGCGCGCTGCCGTGGGAGAACTACCAGAGCTACTGGGCGCGCTCGCCGCTCAGCCTGATGGCCAATGTGAAGACCCCGACGCTGGTCGTCGTGGGGACCGAGGATTTCCGCACCCCGGTGAGCGAATCCGAGCAGCTTTATTCCGCGCTCAAGCTGCAGGGCGTTCCGACCGCTTTGGTCAAGGTGCCCGACGCCAGCCACGGCGGGCTCACCGCGCGCCCGTCGCAATCGGCGGCCAAGGCGGCGGCGATCATCGCCTGGTTCGACAAATATCGGACCCGGCCGGCAGGCGCGGCCCCTGCAACGCCTTGATCCCGCGCCCCGTCCTTTTGACCGTGCGAAACTTTTTGACCGCCTAACCGTCTCCTCCGCATCAGCGATGAGTCTGACTTGGGGAGTGACATAAATTGACCAACTGGCTTCGGCTTGGCGCCAGCGCCCTCGCGCTTGCGGCGCCCGCATATGCGGCGGCTCAAACCGCCAGCTTCGATCCCGCGCGCCTGTCGCGCCATGTCCAGACGCTTGGCTCGGACGCTTATGAAGGGCGCGGACCCGCGACCCGCGCCGAGACCAAAACGGTCAACTATCTGATCGAGCAGTTCCGCGGCGCCGGGCTTCAGCCGGGCGGCGATATGGTCAGCGGCAAGCGCGGCTGGACCCAGACGGTCCCGCTGCTCCAGTCCGATTGGGCAAGGCCCCCGCATCTCGCGATGAATATCGCCGGCCAGCAGGTCGAGCTGAAGCAGGGCGAGCAGATTGCCGCGCGCGCCCCAGTCAACGGACAGACCAACGTCAATTTCAACGGCGTGCCGATGGTCTTCGTCGGCTACGGCGTCCGCGCGCCGGAGCGCGGGTGGGACGATTTCAAGGGCGTCGACCTCAAGGGCAAGATCGCCGTCGTCCTGATCAACGATCCCGATTTCGAAGGCACCGTTCCCGGCGGCGGCGATTTCGGCGGCGAGGCGATGACCTATTACGGCCGCTGGACCTACAAATATGAGGAAGGCGCGCGGCAGGGCGCGGCAGGCGTGCTCGTGATCCACGAAACCGCGCCCGCTTCCTATGGTTGGGAAACGGTCAAGAACAGCAACACCGGCACCATGTTCGACATCGTGCGCCAGAACCCGGGGGCCGAGCATCCTCTGCTCGAAGGCTGGATCCAGCGCGACCTGGCGCAGCGCCTGTTCGCCGCGTCCGGCATGGACTTCGAGCAGATGAAGGCGGCCGCGCGGCGCAAGGACTTCCGCCCGGTGGAGCTCAAGGCCGGCCTCATCGCCCATGGCGACGCGACGACCAAGGTCGTCAATTCATCCAACGTCGTCGGCATGTTGCCGGGCAAGCGCTATCCCGACGAGACCATCATTTATTCCGGCCACTGGGACCATATCGGCATCGGCGACCCCGACGCCAACGGCGACACCATCTATAATGGCGCGACCGACAATTCGACCGGCATCGCCCATCTGATCGAGCAGGCGCGCGCCTTCGCCCGCGCTCCGCGCACAGACCGTTCGATCGTCTTCCTCGCCGTCACCGCCGAGGAGAAGGGTCTGCTCGGCACCGAATATTACGTCAACAACCCGCTATTCCCGCTGGGCAAGACCGTGGCCGTGATCAACACCGATTCGATGGGCACGCACGGCCCTTCGCGCGATTTCACCATCTCCGGCCAGGCCAAGCTCGAGCTGCTCGACCGGCTGATCGCCGCGGGGCAGGTGCACGGACGCCGCTACTCGCCCGACACCAATGTCGGCGCCGGTTACTTCTTCCGCTCGGACCATTTCCCGTTCGCGCAAAAGGGCGTTCCGGCGATCAGCTTCGGATCGGGCACCGACCTCGTCAACGGGGGCACCGCCCGCGGCAGGGCCATCGCCGAGGAATATCGCGCCAAGCGCTATCACCAGCAGGACGACGAGTTCCAGGCCGACTGGGACTTCACCGGCATGGTCGCCGACGCCCAGCTGCTGCACACTCTCGGCCGCACCCTCGCCAATTCGCGCGACTGGCCCAATTGGAGCACCGACAGCGAGTTCCGCGACGAGCGCGACGCCAGCGCAGCCGAGCGCGGCGCGGCGGCACCGGCGATGGCTCCGCCAGCAGCTCCTCCCCCCGCTGAGCCGGTCACGCCGAGCAAGGGGGAGCGCGGTTGAGCGAAACGCTCGAGCCTGCGCTTCCCGCCGAGCTCGATCAAAAGGCCGAAACGCTGATGCGGCGGCTGTGCGAGGCCGAGCTCAAAGTGGCCACCGCCGAAAGCTGCACCGGTGGCCTGCTTGCCTCGCTGCTGACCGACATCGAGGGCGCCGGCCACGGCTTCGACCGCGGCTTCGTCACCTATGACGCCAGCGCCAAGCAGCACATGCTCGGCCTGACGTCGGAGATGACGGAGCGAAACGAAGCGGTCACCAGCGCCGTCGCCCGCGCGATGGCCGAGGGCGCGCTCCAGAACAGCGGCGCGGACATCGCCTTGTCGGTCACCGGCTTTGCCGGACCGGCCGGCGAGGGCAAGGAGGAAGGGCTGGTTCATTTCGCCTGCGCCCGCCGCGGCCAGGAGACCATGCTGCGCGAAGAGCATTTCGGCGCGATCGGCCGCGGACCGGTGCGCATCGAGTCGCTTCGCGTCCTGCTCGAAATGCTCGACGCCGCCCTAACGGCTGCGGACGAATCCTAGCGCTGCTCGCGTCTGCGGAAGTAGTTGCTGACCTCGCCCGCCGACTCGCTGCAGGCATCGACGTGCGTTTTGGGCGTCACTTCGTCCCAGATCGCCAGGAAGGTCGGTCCAAAATAGCGCTGCTCAACCTTCCCGGCCTGGGACTTCAGCCCCAGTCGCGCGAGCGTCAGATACAGCACCACATGATCCTGCGGCCGGTGGTTACGCTCGGCATATTCCCGGCCTTTGGCTTCCCACAACGCGAGCAGCCGCGCTTTGCGTCTTCCGGTGCGTCGGCGCCCAGGCGGCAGAATTGCGGCAGGAGGTTGGTCTGGACATTGCCGCGTCCCGCCTCGAGCCGGCCCAGCACGATCTCGCGCTGGATTGGATCGGTGACGTCGAGACGGGTGTGGATATTGTAAGCGGAATCGGTCCACTTGCGCGCGTTCTCTGGCTTCAACCATTCGACCAGCTTTACGCGATGCGGTTCGAGCGCCGCGTCGGGCAAGGCCGCGACCAGGCGCCATAAATCTCCGCCGGTGTCGCTGACCTGCACGCTCGAATTCTGAAGCACGCCAAGCGCCGCGAACAGCCGGTCGGCGTAAGGCGCAATGACTTCCGGCTTGTTGGGCAAATGGCGGAAGCCGCTTTGGCCGTGATCGCCAGTCGGATCGGCAAGCATTTTCTCGAGCAGCGCGAGTTCCGTTGCGACCAGCTTCGCGTCGGCCGCGTCACCGATCGCGCGAAATTGCTCGGGGCCGGTGGCGAGGGGGGCAAAATCGTCGACCAGCTCGAGGCCGAGCGCTCTGGCGACGATGACCGTTCCGCCGCCATATTTGCGCTCCACCGGCACAATCGGCGTGACGCTGTCGCGCATGAATCCGGCGAAACAGTCCCACGACGCGCCGCCGCTGTTGAGAGCGCAGCCCATGACCGGCATCGGAAACCGCTTGAGCGGGCTCGCGAACCCCGATTTGACGGTGATTTCGCGCTTGCTCGTCTCGTCGCGGATCCGGAAAGTCTGGGTCGTCAGCTCCATCCGCCCGCGCATCGACTTCTCGCTCTTGCCCGTCGCCCGCACGATCGGCCGGTCGGGCTCTCCTGGAGCGCTGATCGCGCATAATCCTGGCGGTTGGCGACGCCTGGGCTTGCCCGCGTTGCGGTCGAAGCGGCCCGCATGGATGCCGGCCGAGCGATAGACTTCATTGCCGGCAATCAGGGCGCACGCGTCGCGGTCGCCGACTAGGGCCATGCGCCCGCTGCCGTCGAACGCTCGCGTGAGCCCATAGTGCGGAGCGAAGGAGGAGCCGTCAGCGGTGCCTGTCACCGAGGACGAGGTCCTGCGTTCGGGTCGAACGGCAGCGACTTGCCCTCGTTGAACTGCGCATATTCCGTGCGCAGTTGGTCGCGGGATAGAGCCAATAATAGCCGCCGAAGTAGAGCGCAGGCACGATCAGCCACAGCCGGCTGACCTTGCCGGTCACTGCCTCCGAGCCAATGCCAATGACGCCGAGGTTGATGAGCAGGATCGACCAGAAGGCCGCGCCGACGATCATCAGGAACACGCCGGTCAGCGGGAAGCGCTGCAGCAGATACAGCAGCATCGTCGCGGCGAAGAACCACAGCGACCAGGCCATCCGGCGGGCAGATTGGGAAGTGTGAAACCCATAGCTGCAGCAGCGTATCACGGCGACGGTTGCCAATCCGTATAGCCGGCGATTTTCGCCTCGCCGCCCGCGACTGCTTTGACTATCCTCCTGGAGTCACCCCCGCCGCGGAGGATCATCGATGGCCGACCTCAAATTCTACACCAACCCGCAATCGCGCGGGGCGACCGTGCGCTGGATGCTGGAGGAGATCGGCGAGCCCTACGACACCGAGATCCTCGATTACGGCACCTCGATGAAGGCGGCGCCCTATCTCGCGATCAATCCGATGGGGAAGGTCCCGGCGATCGTCCACAACGGCAAGGTGGTGACCGAGGTCGCGGCAATCTGCCTTTACCTCGCCGACGCCTACCCCGCCGCCGGCCTCGCCCCCGACCCTGCCGACCGCGCCGATTATTATCGCTGGGTGTTCTTCACTTCGGGCCCGGTCGAAGCCGCGTTCACTGCCAAGGCGATGGGCTGGGAAGTGCCGCCCGGGCGCGACATGATGGCCGGGTTCGGGACTTACGACACGGTCATGAACACGCTTGAAAAGACGCTCGACGGGCGCCGCTTCATCGCCGGCGAGCGCTTCACCGCGGCCGATCTGTTCGTCGGCGCGATGGTCAATTTCATGCTCACCTTCAAACTGCTCGATCCGCGCCCCGCGTTCACCGATTATGCCGCGCGGATGACCGACCGCGACGCCTATCGCCGGGCCAAGGAAATCGACGCCAAACTGATCGCCGAACAGGCGGCCAAGGAGCCCGCGCAATGACCGACGACATCCGCGCCAAAGCGATCGCGCTCTACGACCGCTTCACCCATGAAGGCATGGAACGCCGCGCATTCATGGCCGAGATGGCCAAGATCGCAGGCAGCCTCGCGGCGGCCGAAATACTCATCGCCGGCATCGCGGCATCGCCCGCGGCGGCCGCGGTGGTGCCCGACAACGACCCGCGCTTAACTGCCGGGATGCAAACCATCGCCGGCTACAAAGCCTATGTCGCCGAGCCGCGCACGCGCTCGCTCAAAGCGACCGTGATCGTGATCCACGAGAACCGCGGGCTGAACGCCCACACTCGTGATGTCGCCCGGCGCGTCGCCCTTGCGGGCTATCGCGCCGTCGCGGTCGACTTCCTCTCGCTCGCGGGCGGCACGCCCGCGGACGAGGACAAGGCGCGCGACATGATCGGCAAGCTCGATCTCGGCAAAACGGTGACCGACGCCGTCGCGATTATCGACGCGCTTTCACCCAACAGCCGCGGCGGCAAGGTCGGCGCGGTCGGCTTTTGCTGGGGCGGCGGTTTCGTCAACCGGCTCGCGGTCGCTGCCGGCGACAAGCTCGATGCCGGCGTAGTCTATTACGGCCCCGCCCCCGACCCGTCAGAGGCGATAAAGGTCCAGGCCCCGCTGATGATCCACCACGCCGGCCGCGACGCGCGCATCGCCCAGACGCTGTGGCCGTGGATCACCGCGCTGCGGGCCGCGGGCAAGCGCGTGACCTACTATAATTACGAGGACGCCGAGCACGCGTTCAACAACGATACGTCCGCCGAACGCTACAACAAGGCCGCCGCGGACCTCGCGTGGAAGCGCACATTGCGTTTCTTCCGACAGCATCTGCGCTAACGTCCGCTTTCGACCGATTGCGGACTTGAGCGTTGGATGTGAGGCTAAAGTCATGAACGGAAAATGGTCATTAGCCTTGATCGCACTGGTTTGGCAGGCGAGCGCGCAGGCCCAGCTCCCGAAGGGGGTGGTCAAGCTGGAGCGGCTGGAACTCCGCGAGTTCGTCCCCGAAACGGGAGAATGGCGAAAACTTGAATTGTCCGAGCCGGACCGGTTCGACGGGACCTCGATCGGCTGGCGGTCCTTTGCTTGGGGCGGAGCGGACCTGGAGATCCTCGTCCCGGTGACAGGACAGCCTGAAACGGAAACCGGTGAACCTTTGTCGATCATCGTGAAGTCGTTGGACACGCGAAAAGTTGTAATAAGCCGACGCTATACTGGCGTTCAAATCGGAGCGACCGGCCGGTCGTACCAATCCGTAGTCTTCCGCGAAGCCGCATGCGATGGAAATCTGGAAGTTACAGCCACCCTCGGTCGTCAGACTCAGAAGCTGAAGCTTGACCTGGAATGCTCCGAATAAGCGAGATTTGCCGCGACAGCTTGTTCGTTCAATCCGCCAATGTCCGCTTCCCACCCCGAGCAAACATTCGACCTCAAACAAAAAGGGCCGGAGTTTCCTCCGGCCCTTTTCGCATCCGACAAGCGAAAGCCTAGCGGCGGTCACCCATGAACTGCAGCAGGAACATGAACATGTTGATGAAGTCGAGATAGAGGCTGAGCGCCCCCATGATCACGACCTTGCCCATCATGTCGGTCCCCGCGACCTGCGCATACAGGCTCTTGATGCGCTGCGTGTCGTAGGCGGTGAGTCCCGCGAACAGCAGCACGCCGATGGCGCTGATCGCCAGCATCATCGCCGGCGACTGCAGGAACAGGTTGATCAACATCGCGACCAGCAGCCCGACCACGCCCATGATCAGGAAGGTGCCCCAGCCGCTAAGGTCCTTCTTGGTGGTGTAGCCGAACAGGCTGAGGCCGGCGAAGCCGGCGGCAACCGCGAAGAAGGTCTGCGCGATCGACGTCCCCGTATAGACGAGGAATATCGTCGACATCGACAGGCCCATCGCCGTCGCGAACGCCCAGAACAACATCTGCAGCGTCGGCGTCGAGAGCCGGTTCATGCCGAAGCTCATGACCATCACGAAGGCCAGCGGAGCAAGGATGATCAGCCACTTGAGCGGCGTTGCCATCACCTGTGCCGCATAGCCGCTCTCGGCGAACAGCATCGCGACGATGCCGGTCAGGAGCACGCCTGACGCCATGTAGTTGTAAACCTTGAGCATGTAGGACCGCAGGCCCGCGTCGCGGGCGACGGTCGGCACGCCAACCGTGGTGGCGGTCACGCCGGTCGTCTGCGGGTCTTGCCAGTTGGCCATTTCTTCTCCTTTGCGCCGGGGCAATTGGCCCCGTCTCGCGCTGGCGCCAATATCGGTGATGCCAGTGGGGACTTCAAGCGAAACCGGACAGGCTGCGCTGGAAGCTGCGCCCAACCTGTCTATATTCGGGCCATGGCCAAACGTTCGACCAAGCCCGCGCCGTCTGCCAAGCGGACGCCCAATCCGCCCGCGGTGACGACCAAGCTACCAGGGGTGACGATCGTCATCGAATGGGAGAATGCGATCGACGTCGAGGACAAATGGACCAGCGCGGCGATGACCGCGCTGGAGCGGGAACTCGCATTCGTCGCCCCGAAAATGGCGGAAAAGCCGCGTATTATGTACCTTTACGACAAGGGCGCGGTGCCCGCCGGCACGATCGAGCACGCGCTCGACACCATCGCCCCGCGCATTCGCGAACTCGCAAATCTAGAGATCCTGCCGACCGAGGGCCTGACCTATTACAAGCTCAAGAATTTCGGCATTTCCCGCGCGACCACCGACATTTCGGTGATGCTCGACAGCGACGCGGCGCCCGAGCCCGGGTGGCTCGAAAATTTGCTCAAGCCCTTCGCCGACCCAGAAATCATGGCTGTGGGCGGCTTTACCGTGCTCGGTTACGAGGATTTCCTCTCCAAAACCTTCGCCCTGAGCTGGATTTTCAACCTCGCGGACGAGCGCGCCAAGACCGTCAAGCGCCACAAGATCCACGCCAATAATTGCGCCGTCCGGACCGGTTTCTTCCGCTCCTACCCCTTCCCCGACCTGCCGGCGTTCAAAAAGCAATGCGGCTTCTGGCTGCGCGACATGTCCGCTCGGGGCGATAAATACGTCCGCACCGCCGATGCGATGACGGTCCATGCCCCGCACCCGGGGTATAAATTCCTCGTCTGGCGGGCGTGGACCATGGGCCTCGACCGCGATTACCAGGCGTTCCAGACCGCCACCCGCTCGCGCCCCGGACGCGTCGCCCACGCTTTCTCATTTTTCGGCAAGAAGGTCGGCAAATCGTGGAGCCGCATCTGGACCCGCGGCGGCGCGGTAGACCTGCCGGTGTGGCAGCGCCCGGCGGCGATGCTGGTCACGCTCGGTTTTTACGGAATCGGCCTTGCCGGCGAACTCAAGAGCGCGGTTTCGCGCGACTTCGACCCCCTCGAGAAGCCGCGCCCTCGGGCCGCGGCGCAGCGCTAGACCGCGCCTGTTGCTTGGCGCGCTTGCGGGCATTGGCCTCGCGCCAGCCGTGCCGCAGCAGCCGCAGCGTAGCCGCCGCCCCGAACTCCCGCCGCAGCCGGCGCACATCGCGCCCGGCGTCGCCCCAGCGGCCGGCGCGAAGCAGGCGCGACATCTGCCGCGCCACGTCGCGCGCGAGGCCATCGTAGAAGCGCGGATCGGCGACATATTCGGGGTTGCGCTGGCAGAGCGCAATGGTCGCGTCGATGAACGTTCCGGGCTGGCTCGAAATCGCGACCGGAGACCAGCTTTTGACCCACAATAATTGATCGCTCGCGGCGCAATGGGCGACCCGCGCCGCGCGGGCGAGAAATTCGAAATCCTGGCGCCGCCCGATCTGCTCGTCGAACAGGCCGGCGACAAGCACGGCTTCGCGCCGCGCCGAGATCGCCGGGGTCGCCTTCCACAAGCGCCGCTGGAACAGCGCCTCGATGAACGCGTCGCCCTCGATCAGCGGGTTTTGCCGCTGCTGGTCGGGCCGGTCGTCCGGAAACTGCACGAGATAGCTGTCGACCAGCACGTCGAGGTCCGGCCGCCGCGCGAACTCCGCCACTACGACGCCAAGCTTGTGCGGCAAATAGGCATCGTCACTGTCGAGGAAGGCGATCAGCGGCGCCTTCGCCGCTCTAATCCCGGCGTTCCGCGCTGCGTTGCCGCCGCAATTGCGGCCAAGCCCGACAATCTCGATCCGCGGATCGTCATAGGCGCGGAGAACCTCAAGGGTGCCGTCGCTCGACCCGTCGTCGACCACGATCAACTCGAAATCGGCAAAGCGTTGCCCAAGCACGCTGTCGATCGCGCGGCCGATGCAATGCGCCCGGTTATACGCAGGAAGGACGACGGAAATTTGCGGCAAGACGTTTATGCTCCCAACGCGGCGCCAATATTCAATTCAATCAACATCATCCACTAATCAGATTGTGTTTAACCTGGGCTTACCCGTCACTGCTAAACGCCATTGCCCGCCGGCCACTTGGGTGCAACAGTCGGCCGCGATGGTGAAGCAGGCGGTCCTGGCTCTGATCCGAAAGCTGCTCGGCGGCCTCTTGCTTGTGGCCGCCGCCCTGGCCGCGCTTCCCGCGGCCGCGCAGGCGCCGGCACGGATTGTCGCGGTCGGCGACCTCCACGGCGACTATAAGGCGTGGACCGAGATCGCCCGAGCCGCCGGGCTGGTCGATGCCGAGGGCCATTGGATCGGCGGCAGTGCGACACTCGTCCAGCTTGGCGACATCACTGACCGGGGCCCGGATTCGCTGCTGATAATTCGCAGCCTCCAACAGCTCGCGGCCGAAGCGCCGGCGGTCGGCGGCCGGGTGGTCGTCATGCTCGGCAACCATGAGGCGATGAACGTCGTCGGCGACCTGCGCTACGTCGTGCCGGGCGAATTCGCCGCCTTCGCCGACCGTCAATCGGTCGCGCGGCGCGAGCGGGTCTATGCGCAGGAACGGCGCAAGCTCGAGGCGGCGGCGCGATCGAAGGGGCGTCCGGCTTTGCCGAGCGAAGTGCGCGACCAATGGCTCGCCCGGACCCCGCTCGGCTGGGTCGAGCACCGGGCGGCCTGGGCCCCGACTGGCGAGATCGGCCAATGGGCGGCGCGTAATCCGGCCGTGATAAAAATCGGCGACACCTTGTTCGCTCACGGCGGAATCAGCGCCGAATATGCCAAGTTTCCGCTCGACGTCATCAACCGCCGCGCGGCTGCAGCGATGAAATCGGCCGACGACAGCGACGCTTCGATCCTCAACGATCCGCTCGGGCCCTTGTGGTATCGCGGCCTGGTGATGCGCGATGCGGATGCGCAGGGCCGCCGCGGCACCTCGCCCCGAAGCATGGACGCCGAGCTTCGTGAAGTTCTCTCGGCTTACGGCGCGCAGCGGATGGTCATCGGCCACACGCCAACCCTGACTGGTGTCGGGATTACCAACAGCGGCCGCCTGATCCGCGTCGATACCGGCATTTCGCGACATTATGGCGGGCCTTTGAGCTGGGTCGAAATTGTCGGCGCAAAAGTCACGTCGCACAGTTTCAAGAGGACGGGACCGTGAAGAAATTGCTCGCCGCCTGCCTCGCATTATGGCTGGCCGCCGCTCCTGCGACGGCACAGGAAGCAGCCACGTCCGCGCAGCAGCCAAAACCCTTGTTCGCGTCGGATGCGCCGCTGCAGCTGACAATTACCGGACCATTGTCGCGCTTGATCGCGCGACCGTCAGAACGACCAGGCTGTCGCGGGCACTCTCACAGGAGCCAGACGGCGTCGCGCTGCCGGTCCAGCTCAAGCTTCGCGGGCATCACCCGGCGCACCGAGGAAATCTGCGAATTTCCTCCGCTGAGGATCGATTTCGCCGGGCCCCCTCCGGCAAGCTCGCCATTCGCCGGCCAGCGACGGCTCAAGCTCGTCACCCATTGCCGTGCGTCGCCCTCGTTCCAGCAGCATCTGCTGCTCGAATATGCTGCGTACAAAATGTACAACCTGCTTACTCCGCGAAGCTTCCGCGTGCGCCTCGCCAGAATCGAGTACCGCGATTCCAGCGGCCGCCCGATGGTCACGCGCGACGGCTTTTTCCTTGAGGATCTGGGCGATGTCGCGCGGCGCAACGGCTTACCCGAAACCCGCGCCGGGGTGCGCATCCCGCTCGCCAACCTAATTGGCGCCGATGCCGGGCGCTACGGCCTGTTCCAGCACATGATCGCCAACCACGACTGGTCGATGCGCGCCGGCCCGCCGGGCGACAATTGCTGCCACAATGCGGAGCTGATCGGCCCGCTCGGCGCCGGTTCGGTGGTCCCCATCCCCTATGATTTCGACTTCTCCGGACTGGTCGGCGCACCCTACGCGACCCCGCCCGACATTCTTGCGATCAGCGACGTGCGCCAGCGCCTTTACCGGGGTTTTTGCGTGCACAGTGGCGACGCGCTCGCCGCCGCCCGTCAAATGCGCGCGATGCGCCCCCAGATGCTTGCCGTACTCGCCCAGGTGCCGGGGCTGGAGGTCTCGACCCAGCGCCGCGCCACCGCCTTCCTCGAGCGGTTCTTCGCCGATATCGCGGCCGATGAGACCGCCAATGCGAAAGTGTTCGGCCGCTGCCTCAAATAACAGTCATTTGACCTTCGGCGGTTCGGGCGGCGCGGCCTCGTCGAGCCCGTCATAATCGGCGAGATAGCGCTTCATCCCCTTGCGCTCGCCATATTCGGTTAGCCACAGCAACGCGAAGACCGAGTTGAACGCGACGCTGATCACCGCGGCGAGCTCCACCGCGCCAATGCCCGCGCTGAGCCCGATCGCCACCGAGCACAGGATGAACAAGGCGTCGCCCGAGCTCTTGAGCGAATTCCTGAATCGCACCGCCCCGGCGATGCCGGCCAGCGCGAAAGCCAGCGCGAGGCTGTTCTGGACGATGATCACGATCCCCGTCACGACCATCGGCAGCATGATGATCGTGTTGACCAGGCTCTGGTCATATTCGGCCCCGCTGCGCACCGCCATATAGACCCGGCTCACCGGCAACGAGCAGAGGATCGCGCCGACGATCGCGACCGACAGCCAAAACAGGCTCTGCCCGAGATTGCCGACATGTTCGGCGCGCATCGCCTCGTTCGCCTCGAGCGGGTTCTTGTTCGGCTGGCTGATCAATTGCTCGACCCCGCCGACAGGCAGATAGTTGCGCAGGTCGGGCCAGATCAGCAGCGCGAGGTAGATGATCACCCCGATCGCTAAATAATAAACCAACAGCTGCCCGATCAGCCTCGGCGCCCGGATTGGTTGTTCGTCCATTTCGCCCCCCTTGTTCGGCTCGGCTTCAATCCCAGCTGTGGACCATGTCCCGCTGCTCGATCTCGTCGGGCAGGCGGAACGGTACGATCGGCTCCAGAACTGCGTAGCGCTCCTTCGACGGTTCGTGGTCCAGCGGCGGCCAGTCCATTTGCGGATATGGCAATTTCGTGTCGGGGACGCGGTCGAGGAAATCGCGCAGCAGCGTCAGGCGGCCGACCTGTTGGTCATTGAATTCGATCAGCGTCCACGGTGCGAAATCGGTGTGCGTGGCCTTGAGCATAACCTCGCGCGCCGACGTATAATCGTCGTAATGAAGCCGCGCCTCGCGATCGATCGGCGACAGCTTCCAGCGCTTCATCGGATTGTTGAGCCGGTTGCCGAAGCGAAGTTCCTGCACCGCCTGGTCGCAGCACAGCCAATATTTGAACAGCATGATGCCGTCGTTGACCAGATGGCGCTCGAACTCGGGCGTGGCCGTGAGGAACGCCTCGACCTGCGCGTCATTGGCATAGCCCATGACTTTCTCGACGCCGGCGCGATTGTACCAGCTGCGGTCGAACAGGACGATTTCGCCCGCTGCCGGCAAATGCTTGATGTAGCGCTGGAAATACCATTCGGACTGCTCGCGTTCGGTCGGCTTGGGCAATGCGACGACGCGGCACTGGCGCGGATTGAGAACCCGCGCGAACATGTCGATCGATCCGCCCTTGCCGGCGGTGTCCCGGCCTTCGAAAATGATGACCACGCGGCTCTTGGTCTCGCCGACCCAGCGCGACAGGGCGACCAGCTCCTTGCCCAACGGCTTCAATAATTTCTCATATTCCGGCCGGTTCAGCTTGCTGTCGCCGCTCATGCCCGAAATCCCCCTGACGGCGACCTTACATCCGTTGTGCGCAATTGGAACAGGCGGGCGGTGCGTTTAGTCTGATATGGTGCGCGATTCTCCCAGCCTGATCGATCGACTTCTCCGGATGGTTCTCACCGCCGGCCGCCATAGGCTGCGCGCTAGCGGCTCGGCGCCAGCCACCCGCGGCGCGCACGCCGCCGCCTTTACCCCCGCGCGCGGCCTCATCCTCGTCAAGCTGCGCTATGCGCCGGGCTGGCGGCTTCCGGGCGGAGGCTGCGAAGACGGCGAGGATGTTGAGACGGCCGCGCTGCGCGAACTTCGCGAGGAAGTGGGAATGACCGCCCACGGCCGCGTCCGCGTCGACGGCGGCCTCGTCATCGTCGAGGATGTCGCTTATCGCCCGCGCCGCTGGTCGTGGGAGGTCGAAGCCGTGTGCGAAGCGCCGCTAGACTGCTTGCCGCGCGACCTCTCGCCCCGCGCGCGGCGCTGGATCGAGCGGCTTTAGGACGCGCCGCCATGCACCGCCTGTTCGTCGCCATCCGTCCGCCCGAAGCGATCCGCGACCTGCTGATCGACGCGATGGACGACAGCCCCGAGCTCGGCTGGGTCAAGGACGACAATCTGCATCTGACCCTGCGCTTCATCGGCGAGGTCGAGCGCCCGCTTGCCGACGACATCGCCGCCGCGCTCGGCCACATCCGCGCCGCGCCCTTCGCGCTCAGCCTCGACGGCATCGGCCGCTTCGACCGCCGTAACGGCGGCGCCCTGTGGGCGGGCGTGACGCCGAAGGCGCCCGTCGCCGCGCTCGCCGCGAAGGTCGAGCGTGCATGCACCTCGGCGGGCGTCGCGCCTGAGCGCCGCGCGTTTCACCCGCACATCACCCTCGCCCGCTTCAACCGCCGCAGCGCCGCCTTCGTTGAAGCACTAACTGCCCGCAACCGCGCCCTCGCCTCGCCGCCGTTCGAGGTGACCGAGTTCATCCTCTACCAAAGCCACCTCTCGCGCCACGGCGCGCATTATGAAGAAATTGCGAGCTACGCGCTGGTCGAAACCGACTCTTAAGTCGCACCGCCGTCCGGTCTGGCGCGCGATTTCACCGCCCATCTGAGTCGTGCTAATGTCTTGACCGACGAGTGCAGCTTTCGGGGGGAAGAGCACCATGTCGAGACCGGTTCATAATTATGCGGCATGGTTGCGCGGCAGCAGTCGTCATGCCCTGGCGCTCGCCATTTGCGCCGCCGCATCGGCAGTCGCCGCGCCATCGCCGATTGCCCAACGCGAGGCCCCGACGCCGGTCGTTTCTGTGACTAGCGAGCAGCTCGGCAGGCTTCCCGCCAACCGCGACCTGCTGGCCATCCTCAACTATCATAACCAGCTGCGGGCCGAGGTCGGAGCACCGCCGTTGCGGTGGAATCCGGACCTCGCCGCGGGCGCCGCCGCCTATGGCGCCGTCCTTTCCCAGGGCGGCACCATCCGCCACGCTTCGCGCGAAGGCCGCAAGACCATCCGCGAAAACCTTTCGCAGAGCCCGCGCGGGAGCCTTTCACCGCTGTCGATGGTCCAGCGCTGGGGCAGCGAAAAACGCAACTTTCGCGCCGGCAAGTTTCCCGACGTCTCCACCGACGGCAATGTCGACGGCATATTGCATTACAGCCAGATGATCTGGCCGACGACGAGCGACCTCGGTTGCGCAATTCATTCGGACCGGTCGTTCGATTGGGTGATTTGCCGTTATTCTCCGCCCGGCAACAAGGACGGGGTGGTGGTCGGTCCAACCCAAACGCGCGTCGCCCAGACGCCCACAGGCGGCCTGTGCACCTCGCCTCGGGGAGTCACAATTCCGTGTCAGAATGCGCCGGGCGGCGGCGTCCAGGAAGACGGCGGCGGAACGGTCGACGACGGCGGCGGCGACAACGACTCGGGCGTCAAGGCGGAAGTGGTGTGCGCCGTAGACGTCAACGTCCACAAGCCGATCAGCGTTGCCGACGACGAGCCGGTCATTGCTCAAGAGGAGGAAGTGACCAAGGGCGCGATTACCCTGCGCAATGACGATTCCGACTGGAAGCTCGGCGGCGAAGGCGGGACGGGCATATTGCCAATCATTAGCCTCCCGACGGACGTCGACCGGGCGCAGCCGAACCCTGAGGAAAACGATCTGGTAAAGGTCGTCGGCATCAATCCGGGCCTGACCGACGTCTATCTGTTCGCATTTCCAACCCATGCCGAAGTGAACCTCGAACACAAGACGCCGGTGGACCCAGTCACGGACGGCGAGCACGCCGATGCAAACGAGCTCGCATATTTCCAAGCGGCGGCCAAAGCCGGTCCGACGGGTCTGCCTATGCTCATCCCGCCAGGACCCCCCACGACGCTGTGGGTCGAGGCAAAGCTTGGCGGCCGGTACCGGATGGTCATCGGCAAGCTGGTCGCCGGAATCCCGCCGGGCGACGTTCGCTATGACAGCAAGGACGGTGTCGCCTACATCAAAAAAACCAAGCAACCGGCGTTTGTCTGCGAAGACCAGGCGACGATCACCGCGGCCGTCGTCGACATCTTCCAGATGCACCGTAACGACAATGCGGTTCGACGGACCGCGTTCGACGTTTACTGGGGCGGCCGCCCGCATTTTCGCGCGATGGTCTGGCCCGGCGCAAACCGCTTCAGCTGGGGCGATCCGTACAAGCTCGGTACGACCGTGCACCAGATGCGCGGCGCCGCGGTGGACGGCGAGGTCGCGTCAATGAAACCGGGCGACGAGGACGTCGAAGACGATCCCAACGCCAATCAGAATGGCGAGGAAGTCGACCCAACCGGCACCGCCGGTGGTAACTTCAGAGAGAAGGGTAAAATCGACGGCGGCTTCCAGATTCATACGGATCCGGGAGTAGCGCCAGGCACCACGCCCACGGTGAACGTTGACCGCAATGACCGATATCCGGACCGCGTCTCGCTTGGATATAACGTTGACGGCGTGCAACTGGTCCGGGCCGAGTATCTCGAGGTGATCTTGCCAAGGGTGGTGCCCGCTGCGCCGGCAGCGCCGGTTATCGGCACTGCGCGGGTCGTTGAGAGCAAGGTTCAGTATAGCATCAAGGATGCTTTCGACCGGGACATCAAGGCGGCGAATGTCCGCGATTATCTGCACTTTTACGGCGCTGGTGTGAAAGCCTGGGAAGCGCTTGATGAGCAGCCTGGCCGAGTTGAAGAAAGAGGCCCGTCCAAGGACGAAGTGTTCATCACTGCCACCGGTGTTGATAACCGGGCCAACGCGCGGCCGCCGGTCGGGCCATTGGGAACCGCGCAGCGCAGCCAGGCGCTTGTGCGCGACAATCGAATGACCGCCGGCACTTTTCAGGACACTTTAGTCTTCACCACTCCCGACGACGCCGACAGGCGCGAAGCGCTTTGGAAATCCGCTACCGGTCGGCAGACAGAGGAGAGCTTGCAGCAGGCCAGAGATGAGGCGAAAGCGCGCGACAACGCGCTGAACCGCCGCCCCGACCGCACCAAGCCGGTAAACGAGCGACAAGCAGATGTTAAAAGGCGATACGACGCGGTCCCGGGAGCCGACCGGGGTCGACTCGCGAACTTTGCCGTGGCAGCGATCCCTCAGGATGTGATCGTGCAGCTCAGGGTCGGCGCGTTGCGCCATGATTTGCTGGTTTTCCAGGGCAATGTGCTCAGCATCCTTGCCCCCTATTTCTTCGATACGACCCTCTACCTTGGCAACAAGAATGATCCCGTGTCCCGCTACCATATGGGGTTCGCACCCGGCAGGTCGGCCTCAACCTTGGTGGGCAAGGATTACCTACGGAATTGAATGTCGAGCGAAGCGCGGTCCGGCCAGTACGATCGTTCGCGGTCGTGCGGAGTTAGCGGGAGCGGCACTCCGCCGGCTTTTTGCCGCGCACGGCCCAAGTCACGCGATCGCCCTTGCCGCGCAGACTGTATTTCGACGACGCGTAAAGAAATCCGTCGGCCGAAAGCGATTGCGGCAATGCGACCGGCTTTCCTTTGTTATAGATGACGGTGGCCGTGTTGCTGCCGAAGACGACTTTCATCGTCTTTCCCCCATGGCATTTAAAACGCACTTCGCTGGCTTTGCCGGGCTTCGAAATTGCAGCCGAAGCTGGGACTAACAGGATCGCCGAAAAAACTGCGAACGCCGGAAATATTTGCATGCTCTACCCCCCATGAATTCACACGAGATAAGCGCAAACAGTCGACACCGGCAATTGTTTATCGAACCTGCCTACAGGCGCGGCCGGTCAAGCCGAATCGATGATCTCGAGAATGCAGTCGCCCGCCGCCACTTGCTTAACTTGCGGATCGCGAACGGCGTAGGGCCGGCCGTTGCGGATCACGCGAACCGGTTGGCCGGTGCAGATCTCGTCGGCCGAGCGGCCCACTTCGTGCGGCTCGACCCGGCGTTCTCGCAACTCGACGCGGCCGGCCGAAGTCGCGAGGTCGGCGAGATAGTCGGCCCGGTAGGGGCCGGCGAGCGAGCTGGCGAGCAACAGGCCGGTGAAGCTCACCGGGTTGATAACCGTGTCCGCGCCCGCTTGCCGCGCGATATCCTCATTGTCCGATTCGCGGATGGTGATGCTGATCTTCACCTTGGGCGCGAGCTTGCGCGCGGTCAGCACCACCAGGATGTTGCTGTCGTCACGCCCGGTTGAGACGAGCATCGCCGCCGCGCGATCGACGTGCGCCGCGAGCAGCGTCTCATCGCGCGCCGCATCGCCGAGCAACACCGCGACCCCGCATTCGCTGGCGCGTTCGAGCGCGTCGGGGTTATTGTCGATCACCACGATGCGCTTTGCCGATATGCCCCGCGCGAACAGCTCCTCGAGTGCCTTGTCGTTGCTGATGCCGAACCCGGCGAGCAGGATCTGGCCTTGGAGATTTTTCTGAATATGTTTCATCAACCACCTGTTCCAGGATCGTTTGATTATGAAGCTATAGGCGGTCCCGGCGAGCAGCAGCAGGAAGAACACCCGGATTGGCGTAACGACTAGGGCGTCGAACAGGCGCGCCCGTTCGGTCACCGGGACGACGTCGCCATAACCCGTCGTGGTCGCGCTAATCATCGTGAAATAAATCACGTCGGCAAAGCTGATGTGGCCGTCGATCTGGTCCTTGAGCGCGTCGCGCTCGATCCAGTGGAAGGCCACGATCACTACGATCATGCCGATCATGATCGCCATGCGGATGGCGAATTGCGTGATTGGCCGCAGGCGCGATTGCCGGCGCAAGGTCATGTGCGACGGATCGAGGTGCAATCGCAGCGGGGTCGTGGTCGAGCGGGGAGCGAAGGCCATCGCGAGGTTCTTAATCGGCGACTGCCCGACTGGCTATCGTCTAATGCAGGTGAACATCTCGCGATGCTAATGCTAAGCGGCGAGGACTGGAACTCGGGCTTGCCGAACCCATATCGACATGCCCGCGTTGACCTCCGGCGGCGCCTCGCGCTAATTAGAACATAAATGGAACGAAGCTGACCCGATGCTAACGCATATATCTGTTAGAGGCGCTCGCGAGCACAACCTCAAAGGCATCGACGTCGACATCCCGCGGGAGTCGCTGACGGTCATTACCGGCCTCTCCGGGTCGGGCAAATCGAGCCTCGCGTTCGACACCATCTATGCGGAAGGGCAGCGCCGCTACGTCGAGAGTCTGAGCGCCTATGCGCGCCAGTTTCTCGAGATGATGCAAAAGCCGGACGTCGAGCATATCGACGGCCTCTCGCCGGCGATCTCGATCGAGCAGAAGACGACCAGCCGCAACCCGCGCTCGACCGTCGCCACGGTCACCGAAATCTACGATTACATGCGATTGCTGTGGGCCCGTGTCGGCGTGCCTTACTCGCCCGCGACCGGCCTTCCGATAAGCGCGCAGACGGTCAGCCAGATGGTCGACCGGACGATGCAATTGCCCGAGGGCTCGCGCCATTACCTGCTCGCCCCCGTCGTCCGCGGCCGCAAGGGCGAGTATCGCAAGGAGCTCGCCGAGTGGCAGAAGGCCGGCTTCACCCGCGTCCGCATCGACGGCGAATATTACGCGATCGAGGACGCCCCCGCGCTCGACAAGAAATACAAGCATGACATCGAAGTGGTGGTCGACCGCATCGCGATCCGCGAAGGCATCGAGGCCCGCCTCGCCGACAGCTTCGAGACCGCGCTGAAGCTCGCCGAAGGGCTCGCCTTCCTGGACCCTGCCGACCCCCAGCCGGAGCCCGAGCAACAGTCCGGGATGAAGCTCGACTTCGGCGCCCCCGGCCGCATCACCTTCTCCGAGAAATTCGCCTGCCCGGTCAGCGGCTTCACCCTCGCCGAGATCGAGCCGCGGCTGTTCTCGTTCAACGCCCCCCAGGGCGCCTGCCCCGCCTGCGACGGCCTCGGCGAGAAGCTCGTGTTCGACGAGGACCTCGTCGTCCCCAACCACAACCTCTCGATCGCCAAGGGCGCGGTCGTCCCCTGGGCCAAGTCCCAACCGCCATCGCCTTACTACATGCAGGTGCTTTCGAGCCTCGCCCGCGCCTACGACTTCGACCTGACGACCCCGTGGAAGGACCTCCCCGAGACGGCCCAGCGCGTCGTCCTTTACGGCACCGCGGGCAAGCCGGTCACGCTGCGCTTCGTCGACGGCCGCCGCAGCTACGACGTCAACAAGCCGTTCGAAGGCGTATTGGGCAATCTCAACCGCCGCATGCTCGCGACCGAAAGCGCGTGGATGCGCGAGGAATTGTCGCGCTACCAATCCTCGCTGCCGTGCGAAGTGTGCGCCGGCGCCCGCCTCAAGCCCGAGGCCCTCTCGGTCAAGATCGCGTCCGAGGACATCTCCATCGCCACCCGCCGCAGCGTCGCCGACGCCTACGCCTGGTTCGGCAGCCTCGAGGCCAAACTCTCCCCCCAGCACCAGGAAATCGCCCGCGCCATCCTCAAGGAGATTAACGAGCGCTTGGGCTTCCTCCACAATGTCGGGCTCGACTATCTCCACCTCGACCGCACCAGCGGCACCCTCAGCGGCGGCGAGAGCCAGCGCATCCGTCTCGCGTCGCAGATCGGCTCCGGCCTCTCCGGCGTGCTCTACGTCCTCGACGAGCCCTCGATCGGCCTCCACCAGAAGGACAACGACCGCCTCCTCGAGACCCTCCAGCGCCTCAAATCGCTCGGCAACACCGTCCTCGTCGTCGAGCATGACGAAGACTCCATCCGCAGCGCCGACCATGTGATCGACATGGGCCCGGGCGCCGGCATCCACGGCGGCGAAGTCGTCTGCGCGGGAACCCTCGACGACCTCCTCGCCTGCGAGGAATCGCTCACCGCCGACTATCTCTCCGGCCGCCGCTCCATCCCCACTCCCGCGAAGCGCCGCAAAGGCTCCGGCAAGTCGGTCACCGTCCGCGGCGCCACCGCCAACAACCTCCGCGATGTCACCGTCAAATTCCCGCTCGGCACCTTCACCTGCGTCACCGGCGTCTCGGGCAGCGGCAAGTCGTCGCTGACCATCGACACGCTCTACGCCGGCGCCGCCCGCGCGCTCAACGGCGCGCGCATCATCTGCGGCCCGTGCACCGGCATCGACGGCCTCGCCCACCTCGACAAGGTCATCGACATCGACCAGTCGCCGATCGGCCGCACCCCGCGCAGCAACCCCGCGACCTACACCGGCGCCTTCACCCAGATCCGCGACTGGTTCGCCGGCCTCCCCGAATCCCAGGCCCGCGGCTACAAGCCCGGCCGCTTCAGCTTCAACGTCAAGGGCGGCCGCTGCGAGGCGTGCAAGGGCGACGGCCTGCTGAAGATTGAGATGCACTTCCTGCCCGACGTCTACGTCACCTGCGACGTGTGCCACGGCAAGCGCTACAACCGCGAAACGCTCGAGGTGAAGTTCAAGGGCCACTCGATCGCCGACGTGCTCGACATGAACGTCGAGGAAGCCGCCGAGCTGTTCAAGGCCGTCCCCGCGATCCGCGAGAAAATGCGCATGCTCCAGGAAGTCGGCCTCGGCTACATCAAGGTCGGCCAGCAAGCGACCACCCTAAGCGGCGGCGAAGCCCAGCGCGTGAAGCTGTCCAAGGAGCTGTCGCGGCGGGCCACCGGCAAGACGCTGTACATCCTGGACGAACCCACCACCGGCCTCCATTTCGAGGATGTGCGGAAGCTGCTCGAGGTGCTCCACAGGCTCGCCGACCAGGGCAACACGGTGGTCGTGATCGAGCACAATCTCGACGTGATCAAAACCGCCGATTGGGTGATCGACCTCGGCCCAGGCGGCGGCGTCAATGGCGGCGAGATTGTGGTCGAAGGCACACCGGAGCGTGTGGCGGCGGAGTCGAAGAGCTTCACGGGGCAGTATCTAAAACCACTACTAGAACGCTCACCCTTGGGTTCCCCGGCGAAGGCCGGGGCCCAGCCCGACAATGACTCCCCGGACCGCGATCCGGGGTCAGTCGAAGGGACAAAACCCCGCCGTTCGTCCCGAGCGGGCCAACGGCGTCCGAAGGACAACTCGAGGGGCGTTGATCAGGATGAGTTCGGGCTGGTTGCGTCAAAGTAGGGCTGAGACAGCCGCCCTAGCGAATTACGTGCCCCTGAATTAGCGTTGGGCTGCCCGAATCGCATCAAAGGACGGTGCGTGACATGACAGCCGACGAATTCATCGAGTTGATGAAGGCCCATAGAGTAAATCGTTTTTCCACTTCACCGACACTCGAAATCTGAACTCTATTCGAGAGCACGGCTTGCTCTCTATGAAGGAGCTGAACGCGGCGGGCATCAAGCCAATCACCGGCGGAAATGATTGGAGCCTCGAAGCTGATGCGCACGCCGGAATGAATGCATTTGTTCATCTGTGCTTCTTCCCGGATCATCCCATGGAATACATCGCTCGCAAGGAAGAACGGATCGAGCAGTCGAAATTCATTCGCGTCTCGCCCGAGGTTTTACGCATTGAGGGTGTCCGCGTGACCACGGAAGTGTCCAATAAGTCTGGAATAACACCGCTACCTCTCGACGACGGGTTGGCGATCCTCGATTATGAGGCAATGTACACAAGACTTAATTTCAAAGATCCAGAGCAACTAATGCGGCGAAAAACTGTTGAGAAATACGAACTTCTTGTGCCGGATCGAGTTTCCACTGATCTACTCATCGGTATTTAGGCGTGGCTAAAAGGCCTATCTTCGTTCCGATGCACGATGGTAAACGGTTCGTGCTTGAGCGCTACCTCGACTTTCATTGGCATGCGGGCTTCGCGAAGTCGCAAAAGCAGAAGAGCATCCGCGCGCTCCACGAAATGGCATTAAAAGAATACCGAGTTGAGCATCCGCTTGAAATATCTTCCAAATCAGAAGATCCACTCGGCGTGGCGTTATCAAGCTTCAATCTTAAATTCACAACGCAAAGGGGGCGCACGTTGACGGTGGAGGCTGCTTTTCAGGGCAGCAAGGTGTTCGAAGGTGGCGGACCTTTCACGGATATATTCGACAAGTCTCCAATCGATGCCAAGCGCGATGAGCGAACTCCGCTCGAGCGGCGCATTGACGAAGTTTTCGTTCTTTGGAACCGAGTGGGCGCTGGAGCCGAAAACGGCATTCTACGACTGGCTGTATATCAATGCCCTGATCAAGAACCCCGACTTAGTCATTCAACTCACTGACCGAGACGGATTCACTGATATCGAGTTCAATCACGAGCGCTCAATCAACTGCCAAGCCCGCTCGGCAGCACTGTTTTGCGCCCTTTATCATACGGAGAAGCTCGACTTCGCTCTGGCTGCCAGGGAAAACTTTTTGTCGTTGTACAAAGGTCGGGTTTCTGATCCTCACCTCCCGGGCGAGGTACGATACCTAATCTAACGTTCTTTCCAATGATGAGGTATGAAGGTGACCTACTGGCTGGATTTGTTCACGCCGAAGACGTGGTCCGCATTCCGGGATCATGGGGGCACAATCTCGGGGTTTCGCGAAGGGCAACGCCGATCAGCCGAGCGGGTCCGACCAGGAGACAAGTTTCTCTGCTACATCGTCGGACTGTCCCAATGGTGTGGCGTACTCTTCGTCAACTCTGAGCTCTTCGTGAGTGATGAGCCTTACTTCGAAGATCCTGATCCATTTACCTATCGCTTCAATGTTCGGCCGGAACTTGCATTCGACTTCGATGAGGCAGTGCCAATCTTCGAGCCACATCTTTGGTCTCGATTGTCGCTTACGCGGGACATAGTCGGACGGGTCCCGGGATGGGCACAAACTGCGAACTTGCGAGCGTCGCTTCGGGAGATCGACTCGGACGACGCACGCATAATCATCGAGGCTCTGGAGATTCAGTCTACCTCGCCCAAAAAGTATGTACTCGACACGAGAGACCAGAGGCGCATCCGTGGCCGCCGGAAAGTTCGTGCGGCAGATCGCGAGGTCTTCGTTGAGGTTCCCGACGAGGAAGAGGAAGCGCGAATAGAGGCGTTTGATCAGGTCTCACCGGCTGACACCCGTAAGTCGATTAAGATTCAAGCATTACTAGCGAGCATCGGCGGACAGATGGGCTTCAAAGTCTGGATACCGAGAGCGGACCGCCAAAGCGTCATTACGCAGCTCGAAGAAGAGGACATCAAAGCACTTATCGACGTGCTGCCGCTCAACTACGATGATGCTACACTGAAGACCATCGAGCAGATAGATGTCATCTGGATGAAGAAACGGTCGATGGCCCGTGCCTTCGAGGTCGAGCACACGACCGCCATCTACTCGGGTTTGCTTCGGATGGCTGACCTCTTAGCGCTCCACCGAATATGGATATCCGACTGCATATCGTCGCGCCAGAAGAGCGTCGAGACAAGGTACTGCGGGAGATTAGCCGTCCCGTCTTTTCCCTACTCGACCGTGGCCCGCTGTATGAAAGCTGCAGTTATCTATCGTACGACGCCGTGGAAGAAATTTTTAAGCTTCCGCACCTCGAAGACATGCTCGACACCATCGTTGAGCGGTTCGAAGAAGCTGTCGAAGAAGAAGACTAGGGAGAGGCCACTAGTCCGGCCCGACCCGAAAATCCTTGTCGATCCACGCTTTCACGCCCGACCCAGCCGGCGTCTCAGCCCCCCTCCTCACCCCACAAACCGCCAGAACAATTCCATCCCCGGGTACAGCAGGATCATAAACGCCAGCAGCGCCGCATTGACCCGCCGCCCGCGCAGCACAATCGCCGCCAGCGCGGGCGCGGTGAAGCTGACCGCAACCACCCAATCGCTCCAACCGCGCACGAATAGTGCTGCGTGACTAAGCTTCTCGCCGCTGCCGCGCCTGCCAACCTGCGTAAATTGTAACGCCCGCGCCCAAGACGAGGACCGCCCAACCCCACTGCATTTGCACTGAGCCAATCGCGGCCTCAGCGAGACCTCGAAATGGATTGTCTGCCAGATCAGTGTCCATGCTGGCCCGAGCATCCGTCATCGCCGACTGAAATCGAACGAAGGTGAAAAGAAGTACGGCCATAGCCGCCAGACCAGTCCAAACAACGTGTCGTGTTCGGTTAGTCATCGCCAATGCCATTGTCGCGAGCGCAAGCAGGACAATTATCACGCCGTCCCCTCGCCCATTTTGGAAGTAATTAAGAGACCCGATGATGGGCATGCTGACAATCGGCATAAAAGCGCCGACGAAAAGAAGAACCGCGCCAACCAGCGCAACAGTCTTGCTATCTTTCATTTCCGTCCTTCTCCCCGCACCCCAACACCAAAATCCTCTTCGAAAACGCTTCCACCCGGCACCTTCGCCATCAGCGTGGCGGCTGGGCAGGCGCAGGCTGAACCACCATTGGAGCAGCCGGCACCCCGACAACCATTGGCGTCTGCACCGCGGCCTGCATCGCCAGCGGCACATCCTCATCGGTGAAGCTCTTGATGATCGAGCCTGCGGGCACCATTGCGCTGGTGCCGGTCATGAAGAAGCCGGCCGGCAGGAAAATCAGCCCCGAGACAAGCGCGGCACCGACGCCGCCGGCGACGCCCTTGTCGTCGAAGGCGCCGCTGAGCCGTACCTGGCGACCATTGACGGTCACGTACAGGATACGCCCTGCAAGACGACCTGATCTGCCCCACATGCCCTTGTTGCGGGCCTCCGTGATCTCACCGACTGCCGGGCTGCCGACCGGAATCACGGTCACGCCCTGGACCAAAATCGGCTCGGACGTCTCGAGATTGAAGCGGTCGCCGACACGCAGCTTCTTGCCCCCGGTGGTCAGCGTCTGGCTAAGCCGAAGCGGAACGACCGTTCCGACGCGCAGAATCGCGTTGGTCGTCGGCACCGCAGCAATCGGCGCGGCCGTCGCCACCACTGGGGCGGGCGCCGCCTGCGGCGTTGGATGATAAGTCGTGATCGGTTGCGCAGCGGCAAGCGCCGCCAGCGCGAAAAGCGAGACAGTCATTGCAATTCCCCCGTTTGCGACTCGCTCCCCGAGCAAGCGCTGGCGGCAGAGTGCGCCAAGCGCTTGAAATTGCAAGCCTACTTCGCGCCCAGCTGCCCCCTTCCGTGCTATGCCGCGCGCAGCACCTCGGGAGACAAGCCCATGCGCCATTCCGTCATTATCATCGCCGCCGCCGCCACGTTCGCCTGCAGCACCCCCGCGCGCGCCGATGTCGCGGCCGAAATCCGCGCGCAGGAAGTGGCGTGGGAACAGGCATTCCGAACCGGCAACACCGCTTTCCTCCAGTCGCTCCTGGCGCCCGAGTTCCGGCTGATGCGCGCCGAAAACGGCCGGATTATCGCGACCTCGCGGGCGCAATGGTTCGACAATCTCGCCAGCTACATATTCCACGAGTTCGAAGCGCGCGTGGTCGATGTGGCCGCGGACGGCGACACCGCGGTGGCGACGGTCACCGGGCGCTGGAAGGTCGGCATGCAGGGCCGGGCCGGCACGCGCGACGAAGGCTTCATCCTCAGCGACACGTTCGTGAAGCGCGGCGGCGCGTGGCAAGTCCTCTATCGCCATTCGACGCCATACCCGCTGCCGCCCGCCGCAGCCGCTTCCACCGAGCGAGGCCGCTAGCCGCCGAAAAAACTTTCCTATTCGCTGCTTTGGTGATTGGCTTTGCGCCATGGTCACCGCGATCGCCCGGCTGCCGACCGCCCTTTTCAACCAATTCGCCACACCGCTTAAGGTCGCAAAAAATGCGCCAAAGCGCGTGACACTTGCGGCTTTAAGCCACGCTTCCCTCTGCGCGCCTCCGCCCCGCGGGCCGCAAAATCATCGTTTTGGCGTGATGAACGCGTGTTTTTCGGTGCCATCCGGTGTTTTTCCGGCGCCAATTGCGGCAATTCCGGACTTTCGCCGCTCGATCCCGCCATTCCGAAGCACGCCCGCCGCCAATTTCGACCGGCTCGCAACGCGCGCAAAAAAGGGCCGCCCCGAAGGACGGCCCCGTTTCTGCACTTCATATGTGCCGGCTGGCTGGCTTAGCGCTGGCCGCTGGTTTCGGTGCGGTTCTTGTCGAACTCCTTGCCACCGTCCTGGCCGATTTCGCTGCGGGCGCGGCCCGGCTCGCCGGTCTGGCTGCGGTCCTTGTTCTCGCCGCCGCCGATGGCGCTTTTTTCCTGGCCGCTCTTCTCAAAGCTGCCCTTTTCCTGGCTTCTCTTGTCGGTGCTGCCCTGCTCGTCGCGGCGCTCGCCGCTGACGCTGCCTTTGGCCTGCTCGTGCTGCATCGTCTGGTTGGGCGTTTTATTCTCGCCCGTCTGTTGATTTGTCTGGGTGCTGGTCTGATTCTTGTTCATGCTGTCATTGGCCATGTCGGATGGCTCCTTTCTCATGGTGAGGGGAAGCGGCTCCGCATCGCGAAGCCTTCTATACAACCAACGGGCCAACCGCCTGAAAGTTCCGAAAAATGGCGATTTTCAGCCATTTCTTTGCGGATGCGTGAGAAATCGGCTCGTCCGGGCGCCCTCGGCTCGGGCCCTCCGCGGCTTGTTGTTTTATGTTAATGCGACCAACTGCGCGCGACTTCGTTCTGTACCCGAACTCACTTGGCGTTTCCCAGCGTGAGATCGAGGAACTTTCCCCATGACTGTCATTCGTTTCCTTACTGCTGCAGCGGCCATCGGCGCCGTCTCGGTTCCGGCGCTGGCGCAGACCAGCTACCCGCAATATCAGCAATATCCGCAATATCCGCAGACCTACCCGCAGCAGGGCTACGGCTACCCCGGCCAGCCCGGCTATGGTGGCGGCAGCGGCATCGAGCAGGTCATCAACCAGCTGCTCGGCAACCGCTACAACGTCACCGATCGCCAGGCGGTGCGCCAGTGCACCGCCGCCGCCGCGCAGCAGGCCGCGGTCCAATATGCGCCGCGCTACGGCGGGTACCAGCAGGGCTACGGCCAACAGGGCTATGGCCAGCAGGGCTATGGCCAGCAGGGCTATGGTCAGCAGGGCTACGGCTATGACCCGATGCGCACCATGCGCGTCACGGCGATCACCAACGTCGAGCGCCGCAGGGGCGGACTGCGTGTCTCCGGCCTGCTCGACAGCCGCCGCGGTTATGGCAATTACGGCGCGGGCAGCTACGTCCAGGGCTATGGCCAGCAGCAGGCTTATGGCGGCGGTGACCTCAGCTTCCGCTGCAACGTCGATTATCGCGGGCAGGTGACCAACATCCGCATCCGCCCGACCAGCGCCTGGCGCCGATAGCCCGCCAGGTCGATTAACCCCGAGCCGCGCTTTCTAGCGCAGCTCGGGCGTCGGCTGGAGGACTGCGCAGGCGATCCGCGCGCCGCTGTTGCCGCTCGGGTCGGTCGCATAATCGTCGGCGGTAGCGTGGAGCACCAGCGCCGCGCCGTCGGCATCGAGCAGCACGCCCGCCGCTCCCGCCCCGAGCATGTTCGCCCCGCTCAGCGTGAGCGTCTCGCCAAGCGTGCCGTTGGCGGCGACGATGACGTTGGGCAAGTCGCCGGCATGCGGCCCCGCGGGATTGGCGGTGCCGTGCTTCCGCCCCGCCGGGTTCCAGTGCGGCCCGGCGCTGGTGAAATCGGGGCCGTCGCAGCGCCCGACCGAATGGACGTGGATCCCGTGGACGCCATGCGGCAAGCCGGTCGCGTCGATGCGGAACGTGACTCCGCCCGCGGTCTGCCACGCCCGCACCGTGCCGACCGATTGGCCGGAGCTATTGACCAGCGGCATCGGCGGCCCGCCGGCGGGCTCGTCGGTAACGCAGGCCGCGAGGGCGAGGATTGGAAGTGTGAGCAATGTGAGTTTTCGCATGTCCGTCACAACCCGTCAGTCCGGAGTTGGTTCAGCGGCGATGCGGACCAGCAGCTGGCCTTCGGCGACCTGGCCGCCGGCGACCACGCTGAGCTCGGCGACCGTCCCGTCGAACGGCGCGACCAGTCCATGCTCCATTTTCATCGCTTCGAGGGTCAGCAAGCGTTGTCCCTTGGCAATCTTTTCGCCCTGGGAGACATCGACGCTGGTGACCTTGCCGGGCATCGGCGCGACGATTGCTCCGTCCCCCGCCGCGGCGCCGACCGCAGGCCGCGTCGCAAGCGCGAATTCGAACGCCTGGCCCTCGTGGAACACGACCACCCTCTCGTCGTCGCGGAAGCCCGACAGCGCGGCAATCTCACCGTCGGCCACGTCCACGTCGGCAAAGCTTCCGCCAAATCCAAGCGTCAGCCGGCTGCGCGGGGCGGCATTGAGGCGGAAGCCAGCAAGCCCGGCGCCGTCATCCTCCTCGTCGATCGCCAGCGCCACCGCCGCCGCGCCGCGCCGCACATCGGCGCTCGGTTCCGGGTCGACGACGAGCTCGTCGAGATTGCGTTCGATGAAACCGGTGTCGATCCGCGCGGCGATGAAATCCTCGTCGAGCAGAGCGTTGAACAGGAAATTGGCATTGGTCCGCACCGACCACACCTCGACCCCGTCGAGCATCGCCGCGAGCTCGTCGATGGCTTCGTCGCGGGTCTCCCCGACGGCGATCAGCTTGGCGATCATCGGGTCGTAAAAAGGCGAAATCGCATCGCCTTCCTCGACCCCCGTTTCAATGCGGCCGTCTTCCCCCAAATCGAAATGGTCGAGCCGTCCGACGCTCGGCAGGAAACCTTTCGCGGGATCCTCGGCATATAGCCGCGCTTCGATCGCGTGCCCGCCGATGGTCAGCTCGTCCTGCTTCAGCGGCAGCGGTTCGCCCGACGCGACACGCAACTGCCACTCGACCAGGTCCTGCCCCGTGATCTCCTCGGTGACCGGATGCTCGACCTGCAGCCGCGTATTCATCTCCATGAACCAGATGCCGTCGGGCCGCAGGCCGCCACTGGCATCGGCAATGAACTCGACCGTCCCCGCCCCTTCATATTGCACCGCCTGCGCCGCGCGTACCGCCGCACCGCACACCGCGTCGCGCGTCGCCTGGTCCATCCCCGGCGCCGGCGCCTCCTCGATCACTTTCTGGTGGCGCCGCTGGAGCGAGCAGTCGCGCTCGAACAGATGGACGACATTGCCATGGGCATCGCCGAACACCTGGACCTCGATGTGGCGCGGGCTTTCGATCCATTTCTCGAGCAGCACGACGTCGTTGCCGAACGACGACGCGGCCTCGCGCTTGCAGCTCTCGAGCGCGTCTTCGAAATCCCCCGCCGCGTCGACCTTGCGCATCCCCTTGCCGCCGCCACCCGCGACCGCCTTGATCAGCACCGGATAGCCGATCGCGACCGCTTCCTTCTTGAGCCGCTGCGGCGACTGGTCGGCGCCGAGATAACCCGGCGTGACCGGAACCCCGGCCTCAGCCATCAGCGTCTTGGCCTGGTCCTTGAGCCCCATTGCGCGGATGCTGTCCGGCTTCGGCCCGACCCAGATCAGCCCGGCATCGATCACCGCCTGGGCGAACTCGGCATTCTCACTGAGGAAGCCGTAGCCGGGATGGATCGCCTCGGCCTCGCGGTCCTTCGCCGCTGCGATGATCTTCTCGCCAACCAGATAGCTTTCGCGCGCCGGCGACGGCCCGATGTGCACCGCTTCGTCCGCCATCCGCACATGCAGCGCGTCCCTGTCCGCGTCGGAATAGACGGCGACAGTGCGGATCCCCATTTCGCGTGCGGTGCGAATGACGCGGCACGCGATCTCCCCGCGGTTCGCAATCAGCAGGGAGCGCATCAATTGGGCAGGCATTTGCCCTCCAACAGCTGCTCATCCGCCGTCGCCCAGCGCGCCGCGCATTGCATTGCCTTGTAAAACTGGTCCGGCGACGGGATCGGCGGCGGCGATCCGGCGGGCGATTCAAGCATCATCGCAGGCGGCGCGCCCGACGGCGCATAATAGATGGCGGTCGATTTCGAGACCGAGGAATGGACCACGACGATGCTCTGCTTGTCCTCGGATCGCTGATCGACAAGCGGCTTACCGGCGAACAGACCCTCGCCGCATGCCCGGGCGAATGCCGCACCGAAACTTTGGGCGAAACGCGCCTGATCCCCGGCATCGAGGTTCGATTCCCTGAAGTCGAGCCTAGGCCGGTCGCAGGCAGCAGCCGCGGGCGCGGGCGCAACGACATTTGCGCCACCTTCCGCCGGTTTCGAGAAAGCCCCACTCGCTGCTCCGAAACCAATCAGCAAAGCTGCAATCCGAACAATCGGCGAGGCACTCAGTCGGGCAAGCATCGGCCGCTCGTTTCCTCCTCTTCCTCGGTTGCGCCGATCCTCATGCAATAAATCGATTCGTGGAGATCATCGACCGAGGGGATCTGCGGCGGGTCGCCGAATGGCGTTTCGATGAGCATCCGTGGCGGCGGCCCAGCGGTTGTGCCGAGATAGATCGAGGTGACGTTCGCTTCGGGGGCATTGAGGACGAACAATGTCGACTTGTCGGTCGAGCCCTCGTCGATCAGCGGCCCGTCGGCGAGCAGTTTTCCGGCGCACGCCTTGTCGAACGCGGCGCGGAAATTCGCGGCGTACCGCGCCTGATCCTTGGGCCCGAGATTCGGCGCGGCGCTGAAATCGAGCTTCGGTGGGTCGCAGTCCCGAACTGCCGCTTTGCCAATCGGCGACGCGCCTGCCGGCATTGGCCCGTCCAGCGCGGCCGCGTTGGTCATGGCGTTGCCCCCTGACTGATTCCCGCAGGCGGCAAGCGCGAATGCGAATAGGATCGAAATGCGGTTCATCGACGTCCTCTCATCACAATCCAGCCGTTATTGCGCGCCCGCGACAAAGGCATACCATCCAATCGTTCGAACATCTCCCCGCGGGACATCCAGCCCCCTTAGCCGCTCACTCGCACTCTGGCTGAGAAATTGTTGGCGAAGCGGAGCGAACCTTTCCAGCGTCCCCTTCGCGGGCTTGTCCCTGGTATCGGCTGCTGTCAGCGAATGCAGCCGAAAGCCAGGACCGAACTCGGTTGAGAAATCTGCGGGGTCGACCTCGCGAACGCTGTTCGCGTCCTGAATATTTCCAAATGTAATCAACAAGGGCATGCAGGCGGAATCGAAACTGCCGTCTTCCTTCAGATACTGGTCGGTCAGGCAATGATTGATCGGCCGTTCGCGAGTGGGTGTGTTTAGCGCCACGAAGACAAAGCGGCCCCCGCCCAGATCGACATATGGCGCCTCGCCGCGCAAGGACGTCGCGACCCGATTTGGCGACGGGAACCACCAGGGAGCCCGGCTACTGCCGATCTCGATAACCGAAGAACCCGAGACTATTCCGTTCGGCGTGGCAACCTGCAGAGTGATGCGTTTACGCTGTGACGGGTAGGCGGTCGGGCCAAGCAGCACGAGCAAGCCGGCAATCACCAAAGCAACGATTATCAGGTTGCGTATAGTCGAGCTCACATCCGGAACACGCCGAACTGCGGATGCTCCGGGATCGGCGCGTTGAGGCAGGCGGCGAACGCGAGCCCGAGCACGTCGCGAGTTTGCGCGGGATCGATGATGCCGTCGTCCCACAGCCGCGCGGTCGCGTGCCACGGGTTGCCCTGGGCTTCGTAATCGTCGCGGATCGGCTGCTTGAAAGCTTCGGCCTGCTTTGGCGTCCATTTGTCGGCGTCGCGGTGGACCGTGGCGAGCACGCTCGCCGCCTGCTCGCCGCCCATCACGGAGATGCGGCTGTTGGGCCAGGTGAACAGGAAGCGCGGCGAGTAAGCGCGGCCGGCCATGCCGTAATTGCCCGCGCCGAAGCTGCCGCCGATCAGCAATGTGACCTTGGGCACCTGCGCGGTGGCGACGGCTGTGACCAGCTTGGCGCCGTGCTTGGCGATTCCTTCCGCCTCATATTTGCCGCCGACCATGAAGCCCGAGATGTTCTGCAGGAACAGCAGAGGAATGCGGCGCTGGCACGCCAATTCGATGAAATGCGCGCCCTTGACCGCGCTCTCGGAGAACAGGACGCCATTGTTGGCGATGATCGCCACCGGCATTCCCCAGATGTGGGCGAATCCCGTGACCAGCGAGCTTCCGTACAGCGGCTTGAATTCGTGAAATTCGGATCCGTCGACGATGCGCGCGATGACTTCGTGCACGTCGTACGGCGCACGGACGTCGTCCGGGATGATGCCGTAGAGTTCCTCGGCGTCGAACAACGGCGGGCGCGGCTCGATGCCCACGAGCGCGCTGGTTTGCGGCGGGAGTGTCGAAACGATGTCGCGGACGATGGTCAGCGCGTGCTCGTCATTTTCGGCGAGGTGGTCGACCACGCCCGATTTGCGCGCATGGAGGTCGCCGCCGCCAAGCTCCTCGGCGCTGATCTCCTCCCCAGTCGCGGCCTTCACCAAGGGCGGGCCGGCGAGGAAGATAGTGCCTTGTTCGCGAACGATCACACTTTCGTCGCTCATTGCCGGGACGTAGGCGCCACCCGCGGTGCAGCTGCCCATCACGCAGGCGATCTGGGCAATACCGCGCGAGGACATTTGCGCCTGGTTGTAGAAGATGCGCCCGAAGTGATCGCGGTCGGGGAATACCTCGGCCTGGTGCGGCAAATTGGCGCCGCCGCTGTCGACCAGGTAAATGCATGGCAGCCGGTTCTCGAGCGCGATTTCCTGCGCGCGGAGATGCTTTTTGACGGTCAGCGGATAGTAAGTCCCGCCCTTCACCGTCGCGTCGTTGCAGACGATCATCACCTGGCGGCCCGAAACACGGCCGATGCCGGCAATCATCCCCGCCCCCGGCACCTCGCCTTCGTAAAGGTCGAACGCGGCAAGTTGGCCGATCTCGAGGAAAGGCGAGCCCGGATCGAGCAACCTTTCGACCCGTTCGCGGGGCAGCAACTTGCCGCGGGAAACATGGCGCTCGCGGGATTTGTCGGTGCCTCCGAGGGCCGCCCTGGCGACGTCGGCGCGAAGCTTTTCCGCAAGCGCGCGATTATGCGCGGCGCGGGCCGTGGCTTCTTCGCCCGAAAAGTCGACCTTGGAGTCGATGCGCGGTGCGCTCATAATCCTCGAATTCCCTTCGCGACCGGCGTTCCGACCGCGTAGCGGGTGGCGGAAACAGATGTAAAGCCGCGCCGCAGCTTTTCGACTCAAGGGCCGTCATGCTAGTGGGCGGGCCTGATGATGTGAGGGAACTTCCATGGCCTATTGGAAAATAAAGGGGCGGGAACTCGCCAACTGCACCTGCGATTACGGCTGCAATTGCCAGTTCGGAGGGCTTCCCGACAAGGGTCACTGCCATGCCTCGTTCGGGTTGGTGATCGACGAGGGCAAGCACGGCGAGACCGACTTGTCGGGGTTGAAGGTCGGAGCGATCTTCAAATGGCCCGGATCGATCCACGAAGGCCGCGGAGAATGCGTCGCGTTCGTCGACGAGCGCGCCAGTGAAGCGCAGCGGGGCGCGCTGCTGTCGATCATGACCGGCGGCGATACCGACCCGATGGCGACCATGTTCGCCGTGTTCGCGAGCACAGTGGAGAAAATGCACGAGCCGATGTTCGTACCCATGGAGGTCGATATCGACGTCACCGCCCGCAAGGCGAAAATCCGCATCGGCGACATGGTCGAGGTCGATGGCGAGCCAATCCGGAGCCCGGTCGACGGGAGGGAAGTGCGAGCGCTGATCTATCTGCCCGACGGTTTCGAATATGAATATGCCGACATCGGCTCGGCCTCGACGCGGGCGACCGGCCCGGTGCCGCTGGAGCTGAAATCGAGCTACGGCCAGTTCGCCCAAATCCACCTCGACAGCCACGGAGTTGTTCGCGGCTGATGAGCCGGCGCACCGCTGCGGAACGGGTTGTCCTCCGCAGCCGGGCCGTGACTGTGGCGGGCCTTGCCGTGCTCGCCGCTTTGGCCTGGCTCCACTTGCTCACCGGCGCGGGGATGGGCCCGGCGCACGACATGGAGGCTATGGCCACGCCTGCCGAGTGGCCGCTCGTCGCCGGGATGTGGTTCGCGATGATGGTGGCGATGATGCTGCCCAGCGCGGCGCCGATGATTTTCTCTACGCGCACGCTAGCCGGGCTTCGGTGCCCGGCGCGGAGACACCGCCGACGGCCGCCTTCCTCGGCGGTTATCTCGCCTGCTGGCTTGGATTTTCGCTGGTCGCGGCGGCGGTGCAGCAATTGCTCGAGGCGAGCGCGCTCGCGTCGCCGATGACCATGGCTCTGCACAGCCGCGAAGCCGGCGCCGCGATGCTGATCGCCGCCGGCATCTACCAGCTGACGCCGATCAAGGACGCGTGCCTCGGCAAGTGCCGATCGCCCGGGCATTTCCTGTCGCGTCACTACCGGCCGGGGATCGCCGGCGCGGTGCGGCTTGGACTGCTCCACGGCGCCTATTGCGTCGGCTGCTGCTGGCTGCTGATGGCCCTGCTGTTCGTCGGCGGCGTGATGAACCTTGTCTGGGTAGCGGCGCTGACGCTTCTGGTCGCCGCCGAGAAACTGCTCCCGAAAGGCGAGCTCCTGGGGCGGGCCGCAGGACTTGGCCTGGTTTTATGGGGTGCGGCGCGGCTGGCGCTCTAGGCGCCGGGATTGCAACCGCCGACCGCGGTGGCGCGCGCTTAGATCCCTTTTCGGCCGAAGCCGCGATACTGGGCAGGGCTCGGTGGCGCGGCGGCAGCCGGCTCGGCGCCGCGCTGCGCCAGATAGCGCTGGATGACCGCATCGGGGTCGAATTGCTTCTCCGTTTCCGCGGCGGGCTCCGCTGCGGCATCAGCAGCGGGCTTGTCGTCATTGAGCCAGTCGCCGAGCCGGTCGGTCGCGGTGTCGACGATCGCCCCGGCCGGGTCGCGGACGAAGTCGACCAGCGCAATGGGATTGCCGGCCTCGCCGAGCGCCACCCCCTGCGCGCCGAGGACGACGAAGAATCCCCCGGCGACCGAACAAATCAGCATCGCCGAGCCGAAGCCGTCGGTGAACAACGCCCAGCCGGCTACCGCGAAGAGCAGCAAACCGACGAATATCGAGCTCCAGCCGCGCATGTGTCCCTATCCCAACCTCAAACGGGAACGGGACTAAGCCAAAACGGGTCAATAAATGGTGAAGGCGCTCAGGCCCCGACCAACTCCCGGCCGATGAGCATTCGGCGGATCTCGTTGGTGCCCGCCCCGATATCGAGCAATTTGGCGTCGCGGTAATAGCGTTCGACCGGCCAGTCCTTGGTGTAGCCTGCGCCGCCGAGCGCCTGGACGGCTTCGTTGGCGACCTTGACCGCATTTTCGCTCGCCAGAAGGATAGCGCCGGCCGCGTCGAAGCGCGTCGTCTTGCCGGCGTCGCACGACCGCGCAACCTGGTAGACGTAGGCCCGCGAGGAATTAAGCGCGACATACATGTCGGCAACCTTGGCCTGCATCAGCTGGAAGGTGCCGATCGGCTTGCCGAACTGCTTGCGCTCGCGGACGTAGGGCAGGACCGTGTCGAGGCACGCCTGCATGATGCCGAGCTGAATCCCGGCAAGCACCGTGCGCTCGTAATCGAGCCCGCTCATCAGCACTTCGACGCCCTTATTCTCCTCGCCGAGGATATTCTCCGGCGGCACGAAACAATCGTCGAACACCAGTTCGTTGGTGGGTGACCCACGCATCCCGAGCTTGTCCATCTTCTGGCCGATCGAGAAGCCGTCCATGCCCTTTTCAATCAGGAATGCGGTGATCCCGCGGCTGCCCTCACCGGTCTTGGCATAGACCACCAGAGTGTCGGCGTGGCCGCCGTTGGTGATCCAGAATTTAGTCCCGTTCAGGCGATAGCCGTTGCCCGATTTTTCGGCCTTCAACTTCATGCCCACGACGTCGCTGCCGGCCCCGGCCTCGCTCATTGCCAGCGCGCCGACATGTTCGCCGCTAATCAGCCGCGGCAGATATTGGCGCTTCTGCTCGTCGTTGCCCCAGCGGCGGATCTGGTTGACGCACAGGTTGGAATGGGCGCCGTAGCTGAGGCCGACGGAGGCCGAGGCGCGGGCGACTTCCTCCTGCGCGACGACATGCTCGAGATAACCGAGGCCAAGGCCGCCATATTCTTCCTCGACAGTGATCCCGTGGAGCCCGAGCTCGCCCATTTGCGGCCATAGCGCTTGCGGGAATTCGTCGCTTTCGTCGATTTGCGCGGCGATCGGCGCGATCTTGTCGGCGGCGAACCTGCGCGTTGTGTCGCGGATTGTGTCGGCCATCTCGCCAAGGTCGAAATCGAGTGCGGGTTCGGACATTCTGGCGAGCTCCCTGTTCGCCTCGGCGCTAGCAGAGCCCGAGAGGCTTGGACAAGGCGGCGGCACTCCTTATGTGCGCTGCAACAATCCGAACTCCGGAGCTTATCATGGCCACCACCGCAAACGACCCCACCGTAATCCTCAGCTATGCCCGCACCCCGATGGGCGCGATGCAGGGCGCGCTTGCCGACGCATCGGCGACCGACCTCGGCGCGACGGCGGTCAAGGCGGCGGTCGAGCGCGCGGGCGTCGACGGCGGCGACATCGACCGCATCTACATGGGCTGCGTGCTCCCGGCGGGTCTGGGCCAGGCGCCGGCGCGGCAGGCGGCGCTCAAGGCCGGGCTGCCGAAGTCGGTCCAGGCGACCACGGTCAACAAGGTGTGCGGGTCAGGCATGCAGACGGTGATCATGGGCGACGAGGCGATCCGCACCGGCAATGCCGAGATGATCGTCGCCGGCGGCATGGAGAGCATGACCAACGCGCCTTACCTGCTCAAGAAGCACCGCTCGGGCGCGCGCATCGGGCACGACACCGCCTACGACCATATGTTCCTCGACGGGCTCGAGGACGCCTATGAAGAAGGCCGCGCGATGGGCAGCTTCGCCCAGTGCACCGCCGACGAATATCAGCTTACTCGCGAGCAGATGGACGATTACGCGATCGAGAGCCTGCGCCGGGCCAAGGAAGCGATCGACAATGGCGGCTTCGGCGACGAGATCGTCGCTGTCACCATCAGCGGCCGCAAGGGCGATACGGTGGTGGACACAGACGAAGCGCCGGGCCGCGGCCGTCCGGACAAAATCCCGCAGCTCAAGCCCGCTTTCTCCAAGGAAGGCACGATCACAGCGGCGACGAGCTCGTCGATTTCGGACGGAGCCGCCGCGGTCGTGCTGACGAGCGAATCAAACGCCCGCGAAAAAGGCCTCACGCCAGTGGCGCGGATCATCGCCACGGCGGCGCACGCCCAGGAGCCTGCGCAGTTCACGGTCGCCCCCATCGGCGCCATCGACAAGCTGCTCAAGAAGGCCGGCTGGAAGGCCGAGGAAGTCGATTTGTGGGAGGTCAATGAGGCCTTCGCCTGCGTCGCCATGTTCGCGATGAAGGACCTCGGCATCCCGCACGCCAAGATCAACGTCCACGGCGGCGCGACCGCGCTCGGTCACCCGATCGGCGCCAGCGGGACCCGCATCCTGGTGACGCTAATCAACGCGCTCAGGCAGAAGGGCGGCAAGCGCGGCGTCGCCAGCCTGTGCATCGGCGGCGGCGAAGCCACGGCCGTGGCGGTCGAGTTGGTCTAGCCCAATTTCGCTTAGCGCGGCTTCAGCAGGCCGCGTCGCCCGACCACCCAGAAGGATGTGATCAGCTGCACTATGACCAGGCCGGCGAGAAAGCCGAGCGGGCTGATCCAGTCCGCGTAACCAAGATGCGCGAGGCTCCCCCACAGCGCGCCGATGAATAATAGCCAGTAGACCGTCAGGACGCAGGATTCAGCGCTTAGCGAGCGCATTAACTCGTCATTCTTCGAGCGGCTCTGGAAACCGAGCAATCCGGTTCCGGCAAAGCACAGTCCAGCGCCGATCAACGCCGCTTTGGGCGATAGCAGGCCCGACGCACCCGCGACCGTGGCGAGAGCCAATATGATCAGTCCGAACCCGCCGAGCAGCATGACCAGCGCCGCATATGCAAGCGGGCCGCGCTGCTCCCGAAGCTCGTCCGCATCCTCGACATTTAGCAAATGCGATCCGGCTTTGGGCGCAAGGAGGCCAAGGAGGACGACCAGACCGATCAGCGCGAAAACCAGCCCGGTGGCCAGGCCGGCGATGCGCGCCGGATTGTCGAGGTCGATGCTCGTCCTCTCCAGCCCATTCAACGCCGCGAAGGTGACCGAAGCCCCGACCAGCATGCCGATCACCATTTGCAGAATCAATTTGCGCGCTTTCGATCCCGCGGCGGGCGTCATTCCTTTGGCATTCATTGCGGTTGCTCCCAATTATCGATGAACATCGCGTCGACCGGCACGCCGAACAGCTTCGACATGCGCAGTGCGAGCGGGAGACTGGGGTCGTATTTATCGGTTTCGACCGCATTGACGGTCTGGCGCGAAACGCCGAGCCGCCGGGCCAGTTCACCCTGGCTCCAGCCCATTGCCTCGCGGTGCAGCTTGACCCGATTCTCCATGGACCGGGAGATGTGTCAAAGACTCTTGACTGTCAAGAGCTCTTTACACGTGTTGGTTAGCGCTTCCCGGCGTAGGCGAGGCACTCGAGTTCGAGCAGGGCGCCCAACGCCAGCCCGTCGGCACCGAACGCGCTGCGCGCAGGCAGTTTGCCGGCCGGGAAATAGGGCACGTAGATCGTATTGAACTTGGGCCAGTCGGCCATGTCGTCGATCATCACGGTGCATTTGAACACGTCGCCCCAGCCGAGGCCGGTAGCCTTCAGTCCCGCCCCGACATTCTCCATTGTCTGCTTTGCCTGCGCCTCGAAACCTTGCGGCAGCTTGCCGTCCGGCCCAACACCGATCGCACCCGACAGATACACGGTGTCGCCAACGCGAACGGCGGTGGAAAAGGGCGCGTTCGGTCCCGCGGGATAGTGCTGAACGGTCCGACGCGGCTGCTGTGCCGATGCGGCGGACGCGGCCAAAAGCGCAAGCGCGCCCGCAATTGGAAACTTCATCGCTTTTCCCCTTGTTCAGAAAATCATCCGACGATTTCGGTGGCGGCCACGCCCCACAGGTCGGAAGTGCGGATATAGCCTTCGCGCCGGCCGAAGGCGACGTGGCACCAGCCGGACTTGCAATGATCGATCCTGCCGACCGTGCCGGCCTCGGCGAGGTACCGGGGCTTGGCGCTGTCATTGGGCTCGACCCGCACCGCGCGCGGCTTGCCCGGGCGGACGACGCCGGTGCGGCGGTCGCTAAGCAATGTCACCAGCATCCAGCCCTTGGCGCCATCCATGTCTTCGATCAGCCGCCAATGCTCGTAGCGTTTGAGCACGCGCACCGGCAGGTCCCGCCGCTGATAAAGCCACACGCCGGGGTAATTCTTGCCGGGGCCGGTGCGGGTCATCGCCTGCCCGCTGGCGATCGACGCCCAATAAGGCGTCCGCTTCTCCTGTGCGGCGGCGGGCATTGCCGACGCCATGATCAACAGCGCAGCAATCCACCGCGCAGCAATCATCACGCCCCCGTCAGGATGCGGTCGACCAGCTGCTTCACGGTCGGCACGAAGCCGTTCGAGTAAAACGGGTCGGTCTTGAAGCGAAACGCCGAATGGCCTGCGAACATCAGGTTTTTATCGACATCGCCGCCATGAGCGATGTCCTGCAGTGTTTTCTGGATGCAGAAGCTGCGCGGGTCGGCGAGCCGGCCGGTCGAATTCTTCTCATTGTCCGCCCAGCTCGAGAACGCGCATTGCGACAGGCAGCCCATGCATTCGGCCTGGTCGCGGCGGATGATCTTTTCTTCCTCCGGATCGACGAACACCAAAGTGTCGTCAGGCGTCTTCATCGCCCGTGTGTATCCCGCTGCATACCATTCGCGCGCGTGCTGCAGGTCGCCCTTGGTCACCCAATAATTCTTCTTGGTGCCGATGCCGACGTCGAGCTCGAACGCATGGTCGCCGATGGGATCCTTGGTGAAGGCGATCTGACGCTCGCTGCGCGCCTCCAGGTTGCGCAGGAACGGGGTCCGCACCGCGGAGGAGTAGAAGCCGGTCGGGGAGAAGCGGTGGAGCAGGATGTCGCCCTCCTCGAGGGTCATCAGCCGCTCCTTCCAGCCGGGCGGGATCGGGCTCTCCTGGGTCAGCAAAGGCCGGGTGCCGAACTGGAACAGAATCTGGCCAAGCTCGGGATTGCCGATCCATTCGTCCCATTCGTCGAGCCGCCACACGCCGCCGGCCATGACGATCGGCACGTCGTCGGAGATGCCGCCGTCGCGCATCACGTCGCGCAATTCCTTGACCCGCGGATAGGGGTCCTGCGGGGCGCGCGGGTCCTCGGCGTTGCTGAGGCCGTTATGGCCGCCGGCGAGCCACGGATCTTCATAGACCACCGCGCCGAGCCATTCGGGGACCTTCGAATAAGCGCGCTTCCACAGCGCGCGGAAAGCACGGCCGGAGCTGATGATCGGTAGATAGTGGACGCCGTGAGCGGCCGCGATTTCCGACAATTTATAGGGCATTCCGGCGCCGCAAGTGACGCCCGCGACCTTGCCGCGCGTGCGCTTGAGGACGCCTTCGAGAATCGGCTGCGCTCCGCCCATCTCCCACAGCACATTGATGTTAATGGCGCCCTTGCCGTCGGCGATCTCATAGGCCCGCTCGACTTGCGCGACGGCGCCCTCGATGCCGTAATGGATCAGTTCCTCGTGCCGCTCGCGGCGGGTCATGCCGTGCGTAGACCTGGGGAATGATGCGGCCTTCGGGGTCATAACTGTCGGCGTTGACCGCGGAGACGGTGCCGATCCCGCCGGCCGCAGCCCAGGCTCCGGAGCTCGCGTGATTGGTCGCGCTGACGCCCTTGCCGCCCTCGACCAGCGGCCACACTTCATAACCGCCGTACTTGATGGGCTGGAGGCCCTTGAACACATTCGTCTCCTGTCTCTGGCGCGCGATATAGGGGCGATGAGCGCCCGATGCGAATGTTTTGCGGTCCGGCCGCGTTCTTATTCCAGGACGTAATCGAGGCCGATGTCGACGGCCGGCGCCGACTGGGTGATCCGGCCGACCGAGATGAAATCGACGCCGGTTTCGGCAATCTCCCGGATCGTCTGGAGATTGACCCCGCCGGACGCCTCCAGGGGCACGCGCTTGGCCACCAGCGCAACTGCCTCGCGCAGCATCGCGGGCGCCATATTGTCGAGCAACAGGCGGTCGGCGCCGGCAGCCAATGCAGGCTCGATCTGGCCAATGCTGTCGACCTCTACTTGCACCTGAAGCCCGGTCTCGGCGGCTTTGGCGCGGCGCACGGCCTCGCCGACGCCGCCGCACACGGCCACGTGATTGTCCTTGATCAGCAGCCCGTCATCGAGGCGCATGCGGTGGTTCTGCGCGCCGCCCATGCGCGCCGCATATTTTTCCAGGACCCGCAGCCCGGGGATCGTCTTGCGCGTGTCGAGCAGGATCGCGCCGGTGCCGGCGATCGCCTCGACGTAGCGGCGGGTGAGCGTCGCAATGCCCGAGAGATGCTGGAGCGTGTTGAGGGCCGAGCGCTCGGCGGTGAGCATCGCACGCGCGTCGCTGTCGATGGTCATCAGCACCGCGCCGGCCTGAGCCGCATCGCCATCGCGAGAACGGCAATTAATTGCGGCGCCGCGGTCGAGCTCGGCAAAGAACGCCTGGGCGATGGCGAGGCCGGCGACGACGATCGGTTCCCGGCAAGCCATCGACGCGGTGAGCCGCGTACCCTCGCCAATGGTCGCGCGCGAAGTGACATCGCCGCCGCTGCCAAGGTCTTCGGCCAGCGTCGCGCGGACGAATGTATCGAGGTCGAAATCTTCGGGCAGGGCCATAGGCGCGTCTAGGCGCGCGAGCGTGCGCCGGGCAAGCCGGTCAGTCCGCCGGCTCGGCTGGCTCCTTGGGAGCGGTTGGAACCGGTTCGATCCCTTCGTCGCCGAGAAGCACCCAGCGGCCGTCCTTGCGCAAGAAGCGCGCCGGCTTTTCGTCCTCGAAATGTGTATGGTGCCAGCCGACCAGGATCACTTTGACCAGGTCGCCGTCGATTTCGATCTTGTTGAAGCTCTGGTGCTCGCCGCGCACCCGGGTCGATGTCGCGGTTCCCGCCTGGATGACCAGGGCGCCGGTCGACTTGGTGACGAAATCGGCCGAATCCTGATGGCTCGCGCGGTGGTTATGCCCGGCCAGCAGCAGGTCGACGCCGAGCGTCCCGATCATCTCCAGCACGTCGGCCTGATTGTTGATCGCCTTGCCCATCCCCTCGCCAGTGGGAAGCGAGAAGATCGGATGGTGGGTGACGAGGATGCGCGGCACCGTGGCGTCGACGCGCCCGAACGTGTCGCGAATAAATTCCATCTGCCGGTGATCGATGGTGCCGTCCTTGAACGTCGCCGAGCGGGCAGTGTTGATGCCGAGCACCGCGGCGCCGGGAAGGACATGGAACGGGCACAAACTGTCGTCGATGTATTTGCGGTAGCGGGTCAGCGGCGACAGGAACCGGCGAAGCACATCGTACAACGGCACATCGTGGTTGCCGGGCACCGTAAGCACCTCATGCCCGGCCTCCCGCAGCCGCCCGAGGAAGGCGCACGCCTCCTGGAACTGCGCGGTGCGCGCGCGCTGGGTGAAATCGCCGCTGATGATGACGAGGTCGGCGCGATAGTCGTGGACCTGCTCCTCGACCGCCTCGACCAGCTTGGGGTCGTGGGCGCCAAAGTGCAGGTCGGAGAGATGAATCAGGCGGGCCATGGCCTGCAAACGCGCCTTGACCCGCCCGGTTCACATAAGCTTTCGCCGAGACGCTACTAGCGGCCCCGCTCGCCCTTGGATGGTGCCGGAGCGTCTGCCGCTGGCGCCGCTGCCGGAACCGCGCCTCCGACCGGGAAGCCGCGGCGCTTGAGCAGCGCGTTGACATCCGGGTCGCGGCCGCGGAACAGGCGGTAGGCTTCGGCCCGGTCGGTCTCGTTGCCGGTCGACAGCACATGGATGCGGAAGCGGTCCGCGGTTGCCTTGTCGAACGGGTTTCCGGCCTCTTCGAACGCCGCCCAGGTGTCGGCATCCATAACTTCCGACCACAAATAGGAATAATAGCCGGCCGAGTAGCCGTCGCTCGAGAACAGATGCCCGAATTGCGGCATCCGGTGGCGCATGACCATCTGGCGCGGCATGCCGAGCTCGGCCAGCGTCGTCTTCTCGAAGGCATCGGCATCGATGTTTCCATCGGGCAGCAGATGGAGCTTCATGTCGACCAGCGCCGACGACAGATATTCGACTGTCGCGAAGCCCTGATTGAACGTCTCGGCGCGCTTGATCTTGTCGACCAGCGCGGTCGGCATCGCGGCGCCCGTCTGGTAATGCTTTGCGAACCGCTCGAGCACCGGCCGGGTGAGCAGCCAATTCTCATTCACCTGACTCGGATATTCGACGAAGTCGCGCTGCGCGCCGCCAAGGCTCGGATAGTTGACGTCGACCAGCAGGAAATGGATCCCGTGGCCGAATTCGTGGAACAAGGTCGAGGCGTCGTCGAGGCTGATGAGCACGGGCTTGCCCGCCTCCGGCTTGGTGAAATTATTGTTGTTCGAGGCAAGCACGAGATCGTCGCCCAGCAGGCGCGCGCGGCTGCGGTAAGTGGTCATCCAGGCGCCCGAGCGCTTGCCCTCGCGGCCATAGGTGTCGAGGTAGAACAAGCCGACCGGCTTGCCCTCGCGGCTGACCTCGAAGGTGCGAACGTCGGGATGGAAAACCGGCACAGTCCCGGTGTTTTCCTTGAACTGCAGCCCATAGAGCTGACCCGCCGACCAGAACATTCCGTCGACCAGATTATTGAGCTGGAGGTACGGTTTGATCTCGTCCTCGCTGAGGTCGTATTTCGCCTTGCGCACCTTCTCTTGATAATAACGATAGTCCCACGGCTCGATCGTTCCGCGGAAGCCCTCCTTGCGGGCCAAAGCGGTCATGTCGGCGACTTCCTCGTTGACCCGCCCGACCGCGGCCGGCCACACCCGCATCATCAGGTCCATCGCCTTGTCGGGCGACTTGGCCATGGTATCCTGCATCCGCCAATGGGCGTGGCTCGGGAAGCCGAGCAGCTTGGCGCGGTCGGCGCGCAGCTTCACGATCTGCGCGATGATCGCATTGGTGTCGTTTTTGTTGCCGTTGTCGCCGCGGTTGGTGAACGCCTGGAACACCCGTTTGCGCAGGTCGCGATTGTCGGCGAAGGTCAGGATCGGCTCGACCGCCGAACGCGTGTTGCGAATGCCGTAGACGCCGCTCGGCAAGCCTTTTTCCTTGCCCGTGGCGAGCGCCGCGTCCTTCACGTCCTGGGGAACGCCCTTCATTTCCGCCGCATTGGCGGCGGTGATGGTCCCTTCATCGGCGAGCAGCCGCGAATTGAACTCGGTAAAGGCCGAGGCGAGCTTCTGGTTGATGTCGGTCAGCTGCGCCTTTTGCGCGGCGTTCAGATTGGCGCCGTTGCGCACGAAATATTCGTAATTGCGGGTCAGCAGGCGGGTCTGCTTGGCGTCGAGACCGAGGCTGGCACGCTGATTGTACAGCGTCTCGACACGCTGGAAGAGCTTCGGATTGAGGGTAATCTCGTCATTCGCGGCCGAAAGCTTGGGCGACCATTCCTTGTCGATGGCCTGGATTTCCGGCGTGGAGAGATTGTCGGTGTGAACGCCGAATACCGCGTAGACGCGGCCAAGCCGCTGGCCGGCGCGCTCCATCGCCTCGATCGTGTTGGCGAAGGTCGGCGGCGCCGGATTGTTGGCGATCGCGAGATATTCGCGGCGCTGTTCGTCGACCGCGAACTGGAACGCCGGAGCGAATTGCGCGGGCTGCACCTTGTCCCACGGCGGAACGCCGTCGTACGGGCCGGTCCAGTCGGCGAGCAGCGGGTTCGCCGGCACTGCGGCGGGCGCCTGGGCAGCGGCGGCCATGACCGGGGCCGCATGTGCAGCGCCTCCAGCGCCGAGCGCGGCGATGGCCACCAAGGCAGTTCCAGCAATCAGCTTCGAAGTCATTCGAATATCCTTTTGAATCATGCGCGGGCCTGAAGGCACCTTGCGAACGGGCCGCGTCTTGCGAACATATGGAATGAAGGGCAAGCGCCGTTTCGACGAACGGCATTAACGGCTTGCTGCTGAACGGCCGCTTGACCGCTACGCGGCGAAGTCGAGCAACAGCAGCAGCTTGGCGTCGACCGCCACTCCATCGCCGCGGCGATCGGCGATGAATTCCTTCGTGCGACCGCGCTCGACCAGATGGACGACGATGTCCTCATCTTCATTGCCGCCCCCGTCGCTCATTTTCGTCAGCCCCGACGCGCGCACCAGCGTGAAGCTTTCGGCGACCATTCCCGGCGACGAATGAAAATCGCCGAGCCGCTCGATGCGCGCGGCGGTGAAGCCTGTTTCCTCCTCGAGTTCCTTGACCGCGGTTTGCTCGATCGTCGCATCGGGATTTTCGTCACCGACCAGGCCGGCGGGGAATTCGATGCAGCGCGATCCGATGGGCACGCGATACTGCTCAACCAGGACAATCTTTCCTTCATGTTCGGCGAGAATGACGACCGCACGCACGTCGTTGGTGCGGCTAGCGTATTCCCACTGGCCGGCCTTCATCGCGCGCAGATACTTGCCTTGCCACATGACCTCCCCCGGGCCGTTTTTTCCGTGGCTCATAGCTCGATCAACTTGTCCGGAATTTCGTTGGTGTCGCCGTCCGAGCGCGGGAAATGCCTACCCAGCACTTCGCCGACAATCGCCACCGCGGCGCAAATCCCGTCGGCCGGGCGCCCTGCGCGAACCTCGACCAGCAACGCCGTCATCGCTTCGCCCCAGGTCGTTTCGTCGGTGACGGCCAGGATTGCTTCGTCCGCCACTATTTCCGCGCGGTGCTCGGCCATCGACAGATAGATGAGGATGCCCGTCCGCCCAACGGTGCGGCGTTCGGCGGCAGCGCGAAATATCGTCACCGCGCGACGGCGGACGCGGCGATGCTTGGTGGCCGCGGGGGTCAGCGCAAGCCGCAGCGGAAGCCATTTGAGGATCAGCAGCACGGCCGTGAATTTCAGCACCGCGAGGATCATCAGGAATGTCAGCAATTCGCCCAGCGTCGGCTCCGCGCTCCATCCGCCGAGCAGCCGTTCGTGCAAGCCCGTCAGCCATGCCGGCTGCCACGCGGCCCACGCCAATACCAGGATCATCACGGCCACTGCCCAATGGAGCGCGCTGTCATGATAGGAGTCGCTGATCGGCGTTGCCACGGCGACGATTTCGCCGTTCGAGCGCGCTTCGGCCGCGGCGATCGCGGCGCTGACCTTGACGTGGTCGGCCTCGGTCATGCGATCACCATGATCCGGAGGCTCCGCCGCCGCCGAACGACCCGCCGCCGCCCCCAAAACCACCGCCGCCGAAGCCTCCGCCTCCGCCAAAGCCTCCGCCGCCGAAGCCGCCGCCCCAACCACCGCGGCGCGAGCTCCGGCTGATCTCGTTCAGGCCCCACAGCACGACCCATGGGCTGATGCCGCCATTTCTGTCCCGGCGGCGGCGGTAACCGCGGCCGCGGCGGCCGCCACCCATCAGACCGCGTACCACTGGGAAAATCACGAACAATATGACGACCATCCAGAAGACGATTGGCAGGAAGCCAGGCGAGTCTGCCGCGCGCGTCCGCTGCGCCTGCTCGGCCTGGTTGATATTGCGTTGCGCCTGCTCGGGCGGGAGGCTCATCTGCTTAATGATCTGGTCGGCACCGGCGATGATTCCGCCGCCATAATCGGGCGGATTCTGCTTGAAGCGCGGAAGGATCGCGTTGCGCACGATTACGCTCGCCATTGCATCGGTCAGGAACACGCGCGCGCCATAGCCGGTCTCGATCCTCACCTTGCGCTCGTTGGGCGCGACGAGGAGGATGACGCCGTCGTCCTTGTCCGCCTGCCCGATTCCCCAGGCGCGGCCGAGCTGGTAGCCATATTGCTCGATCGTCCGTCCTTCGAGACTGGGGACGGTGGCGACCACGAACTGGCGTTTGGTCTGCGCCTCGAGCGCCGCCGACTTGCTCGTCAGGTCGAGCTCCTGCTCCGGCCGCAGGATATTCGCGGCGTCGACCACGCGTCCGGTGAGCTTCGGAAAGGTCTGCGCCGAGGCCGGCACCGCCAGGAACAGCAGACAGATCAACAGAATCACCGTCATTCCCGCGAAAGCGGGAATCCCGCGCCTTGCTTGCAGCGAAGGCAGCGGGGCCGCCGCTTGCGCGGGGGTGACGGGGAAATGCGTCAACTTGGCCTCAGCCGGTGGTGTTGAAATCGACCTTGGGCGCGTTCTGCGATCCCGATGCGGCCTCAAACGGCACCTTGGGCTCGGCGCCGTAAAAGATCTTGGCGCCGATCGCGTCGGGGAAGGTGCGGATGCGGGTGTTATAGGCGCGCACCGCCTCGTTGTAATCGCGGCGGCCGACCAGGATCGAATTTTCGGTGCCCTCGATCTGCGCCTGCAGCGTCAGGAAATTCTGGTTGGACTTGAGATCCGGATAGGCCTCGAACGTCGCCAGCAGGCGCCCGAGCGAGCCGCCGAGCTGGCTTTGCGCGTTGGAGAAGGCCTGCACCTTGGCGGGATCGCTCAGATCATCGGCGCTGAGCTGGATGCTCGACGCCTTGGCGCGGGCTTCCGTGACCTCGACCAGCACCGATCGTTCCTGCGTCGCATAGCCCTTCACGGTCTCGACCAGGTTTGGAATGAGGTCGGCGCGGCGCTGATACTCGCTCTGCAGATTGCCCCAGGCGGCAGTGACCTGCTCCTCCGCGGTCGGGACGGAATTGATGCCGCAGCCGGCGAGGCTGACGGCGGCGATCGGAGCGAGCAATCCGTAACGGTATGCGGTCATCGCATGGGTCCCCTTGTTTCGTCCTCGCAAAGTTAGAGATGCGGAAGTCTGGATTCAAGCAGCTGTTCTATCCGCGCAACACACGCCTGCCGCTTTCAATTGGGATTGCAGGCGCTAGGTTCCTCCCGCGCAATGGGAAAGGCTCGACATGATCAGGGAATTTCGCGAGTTCATCAGCCGCGGCAACGTGCTCGATCTGGCCGTCGCAGTGATCATCGGAGCAGCCTTCGCCACGCTGACGTCGAGTCTCACCGAGGACATCATCATGCCGATGGTCGGAGCCATGTTCGGAGGTCTCGACTTTTCGAACTATTTCCTGCGGATCGGCGCGATCCCAGCCGATTTCCAGGGCAATCCGACCAGCTACGTCGATTTGAAACGGGCGGGCGTGGCGGTCGTCGGATGGGGCCAGTTCGTCACTGTCGTGCTCAATTTCCTCATCCTCGCCTTCATCATCTTTCTGCTGATGCGGACCGCGAACCGGATCATCGGCCACCGCGACCAAGCGGAAAAGGCCAACAGCCCGACCGAGGCCGAGCTGCTGACCGAAATCCGTGACGAGCTGAGGAAGCGCTGAGCCTTACTTCGGCCGCCCCGTGTAGCCCGCGGCTTTGCGCAGTGCATCGCCGTCCATGACATAGCCGTCGCTGACCACGGTAACGACGCGCCGCAGCGCCCCGAGATCCTTCGACACGTCGCCGTCCACGAGGACCATGTCAGCCTCCTTCCCGACCGCAATCGATCCGGTGCGCTTGTCTGCGCCGACCATTTTCGCGGGCACGATAGTGGCGCTTTGCAAAGCTTCGGCAGGAGTGAAGCCGGCTCCTCGATAGAGTTCCAGCTCGCGGACCAGCTCGATGCCCGATCCGTCGGTGCCGGCGACGATTGTCACGCCCGCCTCGTGCAGCTCGCGCACGAGCTCGGCCATTTTCGCATAGCTCTTGCGGTAATCGCTGCGCGTGAAGCCCTCGGCGAGCGGATAGCCGCCGGCCTTGAAGCTGCGGTCGAGAACCGGCGAGATGATCCCGACGTAGGGCACGTACGCAGGGGCCGCGGTGCCGCCGTCCGATGTCAGCATCGATTCGAAGATGACCAAGGTCGGGTCGACGATCGTGCCACGCTGCTTGAGCTCGGCGATGAAGGCGCGCATTTCGGGCGCATCCCAGTCGACGTCCTTTGCCAGCCGCGCCGGCCCCGCGATCCGTTCGGCGGTGTTGGCCTTGTCCACGACGGCCTGGGGCATCGCCTGCATGACGACGAAATTGAGATGGGTCAGCTCGTCATATCCGGCGCGGACGGCCTCCAAGGGGCGCATCGTCGCAGGCACGTGGCCGGAAACATGGAGACCGAGCTTATTCGCTTCAGCCGCGGCCGGCGCGATCCACGCCGGATTCATCGACGTGTAGAATTTGACGCCCCACAGGTCGGCTTGCTTGATCTTGCGCACCGCTTCGATCGCTTCCGCCTCGCTGGAGACGGTCATCGAGCCCTGGGCGGCGAGCGGATCCTTCTTGTCGACGATCGCCTGGATGAAGGGCTCGCCCACAAGCAGTTCGCCGGTCGCGCGGCGGGCGACGACCGATTGCGCCCGGTCGATCATCGTGCCGGGGCTGCGGAAACTGGTTACTCCGTTGGCCATGTTGGCAAGCACGTCCCAGTCGTCGCCGATGTGCAAATGGCTGTCCCAGATGCCGGGCACGAGCGTCTTGCCGCGGCCATCGATCGCGCGGGCGCCGGCGGGCGCGGCAATCGAGCCGGCCGGGCCGATCGTCTGGATTTTGCCGTTCGCAGCGAGGACCGCCTGGTTCTCCACGAACACGCCTTTGTCGGCGTCGAACAGCCGGACATTGTCGAACAGCACCGGCGCCTTCGCTTGCGCGGTCAGGAAACGCTGCGCGATCGACTTCACCGCCTCGGCCGTTGCCTTGTCCTGGACGTCGCGCATCGCCTTGGCGTTGGCGTTGGACTCGAAGCCCGCCGGCAACACCGAGATCCAGCCCACATCCGCGAAATATTTGTTGTTCTCATCGAGCCATACCGGCAGCGGCGACGACAGAATGCCGCGCAGGAAGGCGAGCTTGACCGTCTTCGCGCCGGACGGACCCTTGATGTTCAGGGTTGGACCGAATTCCAGTGACGCACGGCCGCTGGGCAACAGCTCGACGCCTTGCTCGCCGGCCGCCGCGAGCTGCTCGATCAGCCAGGCGTTAATCAGCCCGGGTCCGCCGGCCGTAAAATAGATTTTCTTGCCGGCCGGGCCGGAGCCGGTGTCGATTGCCGTCGTCCAGCGCGCGTTGCCTTCGCTTTCGGTATAGGTTTCGGCCGCGTCACCCGACGGGGTGATCCCGCGCACGATGATCTCCGCGGGCCTGCCGTCGGAGCTATAGCGGACCGTTGCATCGGTTTCGGTGATCCAGCCGCGCAGCGACTGCGAATGGCGAAATGCGGCGCGCCCGTCGGGCATGGTCCAGCGCCACATCTCGCCATGCTTGCCGGCGTCGGACACGACCAAATAGCGTTCTGCATTGGCCGGTGGAGCGAGCAATTTCCCCTTTGCTACCGGCGCGGCCAGCGCACTCGAGGCGCAAGCGGCAAGAAAAGCGGACAACAGCAAGCGACGCATCGGGAATCTCCTCAAGAATGCTTGAGGAGTGGCAAGCAAATGGCGATCGCGCAATGCGCTAATCGACCTGGCGGGCGGCGTTTACTGCAATCGGATCAGCGTTTCCGGCACCTTCACCGAGCTCGGGGTAACATCCCACACCAATGTCTGTCCGGCCGCGCTGCGCTGAGCGCCGTCCTCGCTGTTGTTGGTCAGCACTTCGCCATTGGTAGTGACGGTGAGCCGGCCTTCCGCGCGCGAGGCAGGACCATCCATCGGGATCCCGCCGCCCCCGCCGGGGCCGCTTTTCCCGGCCATTGCAGATGCGGTGACCAGCACCGCGCCGTCGGCGCGGCGGCGCAGCGCAATGAACGGCACCGTCAGCGGATTGTCGGGCAGCGCGGGGAACAGGAAATCCTGCGTAGCGCGGCCTGTGAAATGATAATCGACCAGGAAAACGCCCTTGCCGCGATAGGTGACCGACCGCCAACCGGCATATTTGCGCAGCTTCTCGGCGAAGGCGCGCGCGCTGGCGTCGTCGAGGCCGGGAAGCCCAAACATCTTCGCCATGTCGGCATTTTCCTTGGCCTTGGAAGCGGCCCTTTCGGCAGCGGCGCGCTCATGGTCGGCCTTCATCCGGGCAATCTCGGCAGGGGTGCACGGGCGCTGCGGATCGTCATCGTCGGCGCTCGCCGCGCTGTCGCTAGAAACAACTTCGGTCGCTCCACTTTGCCGGCAGCGGGCCATGGTGTCGGCCCACGGCGTCGCCTTGGTCTCCTCGGGCATGGCGAGCACGATCTCGCCGCGATAATCGAGCGTGAAGCTGCCGTCCTTGTTGAGATCGAGCGTCGAGGTGAATTTGCCCGGCCCCCACAGGCAACCGGTGAGCAGCAGCGGCGCGGCAATCGCCAGCAACGTGCGTTTCCAATGGTGCATGATAGTGTCCCCCTGCCGCAGCCTATCGCAATGCGCGCGAGGGGAAAAGCGAGTGGGGGACTTCTGTTGCCCGGCGTCCCCCGTGCCGCTGGAATCCCCTTCTGTTGCCCGGTGGGGTCCGACCGCGCTTTTGTCTTTGTAACTTAGACCGTTAGGTCGTCAGTTACGCAGCAATTGCGAGCGCCTCATTATCGTTGGCACTTGTGTTATGAGCCTTTGCGGTGGTCTCATACCGGTCGGCAATCGCGGCTTTACCACATTCGTCGATCCTATTTCGCCCCCATCAGCAACCCGCGCTCGCGGGGGCTGGTGGTGGAGGCGCCGGGGTACTGCCCCCCGGGTCCGAAATGCTTATTCCACGCGACAGTCTACCGACATAGCCGGTTGCCCGGCCCGACTTAGGTAGGCCGTTTGGCCGCGAATCTCAAGGATTTGCGATAAAAAGAGGCTGGCAAGAGGCCGCGCACTGCTGATATGGCGGCGGCGCCAACCATTGCTACTTCCAGGGAACAAAAACGATGAGAAAGCTCGTTATTGCGCTTGCCGCGACCGCTTCACTATCGCTCGCGGCTTGCAGCGGCAGCAACCAGGACGCGGTCGAAAACGCGGAATTGAACCAGCCTGCCGCCGACCTCAATGCGATGTCGCTCGACGCCGCCAACGACGCGGCCAACGCCGAGGCCGAGGCGCTCGGCACGCAGCAACAGCAGCTCGAGGAGGCTCCCGCCGCCGACAACACGGCCAACCCGGCCGATGCGGACGAGCAGAACGTCACTGGCATGTAAGCCACTCGCGTTGGAGCGATCAAAAGCCGCCCGGCCCCTCGCCGGACGGCTTTTTCTTTGTCCACCGCGCGCCTAAGCGCCCTCGGCATGAATGATGCTCCAATCCCGGCCGCGACGCTGATTCTGGTGCACGACCAGCCCGGCTCGGCGCCCGAATTACTCATGGTCGAGCGCGCCGCAGGGGATGGCGTTCGCGGCCGGCGCACAGGTGTTTCCCGGCGGGCGCATCGACGATCAGGACCGCGCCCTCGCGGGGGCCATCGGCGCCGACGCGGAGGCGGTCGCCGCGGTTCGCGAAACGCTCGAGGAAACCGCCATTCCAGCGGCGCTCGAACCCGGTGCCCGACGCCATGACGGCGCGCGGCTTGCAGCAATCCTTGCTCAAAGACAGGCCGTTTGCCGAACTGCTGGAGCAGGCGGGACTGCGTATCGATCTTGGCGGCGCTCATCCCGTTCGCGCGCTGGGTGCCCAAATTCCACGCAGTACGGCGGTTCGACACCTTGTTCTTCGTCGCTCGCGCGCCGGCCGGCGAGTGGCAGCCGCAGATCGTCCCGGGCGAATGCGCCGGCGCGTCATGGGTCACCGCGGCTGAAGTGCTGCGGCGCGACGCGGCGGGCGAAGCGAGCCTGATTTTCCCGACCCGACGGACGCTCGAGCGGCTCGCGCTCCACGGCGACTTCGACGCCATCGCCGCAGACGCGCGCGCGCATCCCATCGCGCCAATCAGCCCCTGGGTCGAAGAGCGCGACGGCGAGCGCTTCATCACCATAGCAGACGATCTGGGTTTCCCGGTCACGCAGGAAAAGCTCGACGGCCTGTGGCGCGGCTAACGCGCGGTTCGATGCTGCTGCGCCGGGCATTGTGGTGGCTGCTGTTCCTGATTCTGGCCGGCGCTGCCTATCTCTACGCCCGCGAATATGTGCGGCGGCACCCGCAGGATTTCCCGTGGACCGATCTCAGTTTGCGCGACCCGGTCGGGCGCTTCACTCTGCGCAAGCTAGTCTCGCTCAGTGACGATCCGGCGCAATGCCGCGCGCTTTTGGCCGACGCCGGCATTGCGGACGCGCCCACGCCGCCAAAGCGCGGTGACGATCAATGCGGCTATGCCGATGGGATGCGCCTGGCGGAAGGCGGGCGGAGCGTTTCCTTCGCCCCGGCGGGCCTGGTCACCGCCTGCCCCGTCGCCGCCGCGCTGGCTTTGTTTGAGCGCGAGGCCTTGCAGCCCGCCGCGGCGCGCCATTTCGCAAGCACGGTCACAGCGGTCGAACATGCTGGCAGCTATTCGTGCCGCCGTCTTTATGGCCGCGCGGAAGGCGGGTTCAGCGAACATGCGACGGCCGACGCCGTCGACATCACCGGCTTCAGGCTTGCCGACGGGACGCGCATCAGCGTGCTTCGCGACTGGCCGTCCGACGGGCCGAAGGGCGCTTTCCTGCGCGACGTCCGCGACGCAGCTTGCCCGCTTTTCGCGACGGTTTTGTCACCGGATTATAACAGCTGCGCATGCCGATCATTTGCACTTCGACCAGGCTCGGCGCGGGAAAATGGGCTGGGGCCTGTGCCGCTAGGGACGTGAGTCGCCTGCTCCGCGCATGAAAAAAGGGACCCGCCGTGAGGCGGATCCCTCATTCTTGGCCGAAGCCGAGCTTATTTCAGATGGTTCGAGAGATGCTTGTTCATCTCAAACATGCTGACCCGATCCTTGCCACCGAAGATCTTCTTCAGCTTGTCGTCAGCCATGATTTCGCGTTTGTTCTGCGGGTTTTGCAGGTTGTTCTTGCGAATGTGATCCCACATTTTCGAAACCACCTGGCTGCGCGGAAGCGGATCGCTTCCGCAAATCGCGGCGAGATCCGCCGATGGTTGAACCGGGCGAGCGAGCCCGCCCCCTGCTTTACGACCAGTTCCTTCTGCCATCAGGCCCTCCTGTTGTTCCCCTCTGTGTAGAGCGCAAGTGGAGCCCCTTTGCAATGGGCGATGAGAGAGGGATTACTTGGTCTGCGTCCCGAACGGCACGACCTTGTTTTGAACGTCGTGCCCGATATCCGCCCGGCCGCCGAAATTTATGCCCGCGCGAGCGCACCATTCGGCGACAATATCGCATTCATCGCGGCCGAAATCCGGATCGTTTTCGGGTATCTCCCCGACGCGTCCCAGGCGCAGCCGGGCAACCCGCCGCACATTGGCGCTGGCGGCGATGTGGAACATCGTCCGGTCGATCCGGTAATGATGCTCACCGACGTCCTCGATAAGCAGGTCGTGACCCGCGAGATCGGGCTCCAGGACGGTCCCGAGGAGGGCGGCGAGCACGGTCAGGTTGAATGCCGCCGCAGGCGCTTGCAGCTCAGCCTCCAGCGCGGCGGGATCGCGTCGCACCAGCCAGTCGAGCGCGCGCGTCACCGCCGCCTCGCCGCCCTGGCGCGCGATATCCTGCGGCATCGGGCCCCACGCGACGTCGAGGCCGGCTTTGTAAAGGCCGGCGAGGAGGAACCCGGCGTCGCTATAGCCGAGATAGGTTTTGGACTTCGCCGCCGCCGGCAGGTCGGCCAGGGCCGCTTCGGCGATGCGGTTCGAGCCATAGCCGCCCCGCGCGAACCACACAGCATCGACGCCAGCGTCCGCCATTACCTCGCGCAGCGCCGCCAGCCGCGCTTCGTCGTTGCCGGCGAAATGGCCGTTGCTGAGGAAGCATTGCGGGTGATTGGCGAGCTCGCAGTCGCCGCGCGCACGGACCAGCGCTTCGACGGCTTCGGCCGCTTCGCGCTTCAGCGGACAGCTTGGGGCGACGACTGCGATCTTCATGGCGCGATCCTCATGCCCGCATGTCCCTATTTGTATTGTGCCCGCGCGCGCAATAGGGCGGCGCCGATGATCGACAGCCCCATTTTCTTCAGCGGTATCGGCGGCAGCGGCATGCTTCCGCTCGCCTGCATCATGCGCGCCAGCGGAGCGCGCGTCGCCGGTTCGGACCGCTCGCTCGACGCCGGACGCACGGCCGCCAAATTCGAATATCTGCGCTCGCTCGGCATCCAGCTCGCGCCGCAGGACGGCTCGGGGCTCAAGGAGGGAATGACGCTGGTCACTTCGGCCGCGGTAGAGCCGACCGTCCCCGACGTCGTCCGCGCGAAGCGAGCTTGGGCTGACGCAGCTTACGCGTCCGCAATTCCTCGCCCAATTGCTCAATGCGGCGCAGCGCAGCGTCGCCGTCGGCGGCACCAGCGGCAAGTCGACCGTCACTGGGATGATCGGCTGGATCCTGCACGCCTGCCACCGCCAGCCGACGGTAATGAACGGCGCCGTGATGAAGAATTTCGTCACGCCCTCGACGCCGTTCGCGAGCGCGCTGGTCGGCGATCCGGAGCTGTTCGTAAGCGAGGTCGACGAGAGCGACGGATCGATTGCCCTCTATCGACCCGAGGTCGCGGTGCTGACCAACATCAGCCTCGACCATAAGGAAATGGACGAGTTGCGCGCGCTGTTCGCGGGTTTCCTCACCGCCGCGCGAAAAGCGGTGGTCAATCTCGACGATCCGGACACCCGCGCGCTTGCCGACGCGCTGCCAGACGACAAGCGCATCGGCTATGGTTTCGACAGCCCCGGCGCCGCCGTGATGGGCAAGGACCTCCAGCTTACCCCTGATGGGGTCAGTTTCGCGGTCGAAGCTGGCGGGGAGCGGCACGAAGCACGCCTTTCTGTGCCGGGCCGCCACAACGCGTCCAATGCGCTGGCCGCGATCGCCGCCGCGTGCGCGGTCGGCGTGCGCGCAGAGGATGCGGTCAAGGCGCTAGCGCGGTTCGAAGGCCTGAAGCGGCGGCTGGAGACGGTGGGCACCGCGGGCGGAGTTACCGTGATCGACGATTTCGCTCATAATCCCGACAAGATCGACGCCACTCTCGCAGCGCTTGCCGCGCAGCCCGGCCGTTTGCTCATCATGTTCCAGCCCCACGGCTTCGGCCCGTTGGCGAAAATGGGCGAGCAACTGGCGCAAAGCTTTATGCTGGGGTTGCGGCCGGACGATCGGCTTTACCTTCCCGACCCGGTCTATCAGGGCGGCACGACCGACCGCTCGCGCGGATCAGACTGGCTCGCGGAACAGGTCGGCCCACGGGCGCGGCACATCCCCAGCCGCGAGGCGATCGGCGAAGCGCTGCTGGCGGAGGCCAAGGACGGCGACTGCATCCTGATCATGGGCGCGCGCGACGATACGCTGAGCGAGTTCGCTGCCGAGCTTCTCGACAGGCTCACGCGCCGGAACTGATTCCGCGCTCCAGCGTCGCATCGTCCATGGCGAAACCAGGCAGCGTGACAGGGTGGAAATTAGATCGGGATGAGCGAGCGCAGCTGCTCGAGCGCTTCCCGGCGCGCTATTCCGAAGTCATCGCCGACCATGTGACGTTGCGCGTCGGAGCGAGCGCCGACACCCCACTGCCGCGCCGGGCCCCCGCGCGGATCGTCGGCCGCGCCGATGACGGCGAGAGCCTCGAGTGCATGGTCGTTGAACTAGGCGGCACTACCGACCGGCCCGACGGGTCGACCTATCACATCACCTGGTCGCTTGGCCCGGGGCGCAAGGCGCGCGAAAGCAATGACGTGCTTCGCGACCAGGGGTGGGAATATCTCGAGACGCCGGTCGAGATCGATCTTGAGCCCGCCCGCTTTTGAGCAGGCGTCTGTTCCTCGACTGCGACGGCGTCCTTGCCGACTTCGACGGAGGCGCGCGGCGATTGCTCGGCATGTCCCCAGCGGCCTTCGAGGCGAAGCACGGCCGGCGCGAATTCTGGCGACGGATCGCCAAGGCGCCGAACTTTTACGGAACGCTGCCGGAGATGGCGGACGCGCGCGAGCTGTTCGATGCCGTCGCCCATCTGCAGCCGACCATCCTCACGGGCTTGCCGCTCGGCAATTGGGCGGCGCCGCAGAAAATCACCTGGGCGGCCGAGCATTTTCCGGGAGTGGCGATCATCACTTGCATGGCGCGCGACAAGCATAAGCACATGTCAGCAGGCGACGTGCTGGTCGACGACCGCGAAAACCACCGGCGGGCCTATGAGGACGCTGGAGTGATTTTCGTCCACCATACAAGCGCCGCGGACAGTCTCACGCAGCTGGCGAAGATTTTTCCGACGGTAGCGCGGGCCTAGGCGGCCTGAAGGTCGACCTTCTCGACCCACTCGGGCCAGAACACCGGCTCACGGCTCGACCAGCCCGGGGCCGTCGCGGCGCTTTCGCTGATCGACTGGAGCAGTATCCTGCGCCGTTCCGGATGGAGATGCGGGAGCGCTGCTGCCGCGCAGAACGCCGCCGGCAGCCACGGCCGCGAGGCCGCGCCGATCAGGCGCTCATAAAGGAAGCGATAGGCGGCGAAGCTCGGCAGGCGATCCTGGCCGAGGTCGAACGCCGACAATGTGGTGAGCATCCCGATGAATGGCTCGATCATGTCGAGCCCGCTGTCGTCGGGCACCTGAAGCCGGAGATGATCGAGCTGCTTGTAGAGCCGGGCCTGGGCGCGGATGGAGGCGGCTTCACCTTCGTCGCGGGCCCAGCATTCGAGTGCATCGCGGCGGCCATAGGCAACATCGAGCGAGCGGCGAATGTAGCGCTGCGTAGCCTTCGGGAAGCTGGCGAACTCCTTCATCTCTGAAATCAGCATCGCGCCGCTTGCTGGCTGGCTGGTGCGCGTGATCATGAGCCCGACTCCTTTTGCAGTGAGGGGATCATGCAGCAGCTTTGGTTTCGAGATACTTAACCACAATCCCACCCCTGGTTCAGAATGAATCAGACGGGAGTCCGCGCGGCAAGGCCAGAAATTGACGCACGAGGGGAAAACTGTGGATTGTTGATTTAATGCAACGCTGTGACAGCGAAATGGCGTTGCGATGACCTCCTCAGCCTAATCCGGAAAGCCGGAGGAGGGCACGGGATCGTCGCATTGGCCGGGCTGAGAAGATGAAGGCGGGTCCGAGGCATCCATCGATTCGTCGCTTCCTACATCGGCCCTGGCGTCGAGATTATCCGGTTCGCGCCGCAGCTTGCGCTCGAGCTCCGCCTCCGGATCGTCCGAATGGACAGCCGGCGGAATCGTGGATTTGGGTTCGTTGTCGTTCATTTTGTCGCGCTTCCGTTCAATTGCCTTACCGTAACGAGGCAGGTCGAACGCCGTTCCGAACGGCCGGTCCACAGGCCCGTCATTCGACTGGGCGACGCCGCGCTTCTGCCAATGGACGGGCGGCGGTAGAAGAGCGGGGGTTTTTAAGACATGGCAGGGCCAATGATCATGACGCCCGTTTCCGCAACCCGCAGCCGGTTCGCCGACTGGCGTCTGGCGCTAAAGTCGATCCTCGGCTTCTGGCTGTTCTACGCGCTGACCGTGGTCGCACGAGCCTTCCTCGGCTCCGACCCGATGACCGTGGTGCAAAACAGGCTGATGGTCCTTGCCGTCGGCATCATTTTGACCGGGTTGATCTACGTGGCGATTGCGACCCTGGGCGCCGGTGCAAGCGTCCGGCGCAAGGTCACCATTGCTGCGGTCGGATCGCTGATTGCCGCCAGTGTTTTGGCAGTTGGTCTGCTGTTCGCGCAAAACCTGTTCCGCGAAAGCAAAGAGGAGTTCCGCTACCAGGCCCGCGAAGGCATGCTCGTCATCGAGAAAGGCCACACCATTCGCATCGAGCGCACCGCCGCCGAACCGCTCGTGCTGACCATGCCGAGGATGCACGAGCTCGATCGCAACAAGCGCATTCGCTACACTGCCGACACCATAGTGATGTGGCTCTTCTTCTTCATTGCATGGAGCGCCTTCTACCTCGCGACCCAGGCCCAGTCCGAGGCACTCAAGGCCCAGCGCCGCCTCGCCGATGCAGAAAGCGCCGCGCAATCCGCCCAGGTCCGCGCGCTGCGTTACCAGGTCAATCCGCACTTCCTGTTCAATACGTTGAACTCGCTGTCATCGCTGGTCATGACCGGGCGCACGGACCGCGCCGAGGCCATGCTGCTGGCGTTGTCCACTTTCTTCCGCACCAGCCTGTCCCTCGACCCCACAGCCGACGTTACGCTGGCCGAGGAGATCGACCTGCAGCGGCTTTATCTTGATATCGAGAAAGCTCGCTTCCCCGATCGGCTGCATTTCCAGATTGATGTTCCACCGGAGCTGGAAAGAGCGCGTCTGCCGGCTCTGATCCTTCAGCCGATTGTCGAGAACGCAATCAAGTATGGCGTGTCGAAAAGCCGCAAGGCGGTTTTGCTGCAAATCGAGGCGCGGCAAATCCCCGACGGCCGGATGCTGCTCGAGGTCACCAACCGGTTGAAGAACGGCGGCAAGGATGGCCTTCCCGCGGCAACCCATGAGGGCACCGGCCTGGGCATCGCCAACGTTTGCCAGCGCCTGGAAGCGCGCTTCGGCAGCCGCGGCGAATGCCGCTTTGGGCCGACCCCCGACGGCGGCTACAAGGTGGCGCTGATCGTGCCGATTGAAACCAATGACTGACAACCGTCTGCTGCGCGTGCTGATCGCCGACGACGAGCCGCTTGCCGCGGAGCGGCTGCAATTGCTGCTGGCCAAGGCCGATGGGGCTCAGCTCGTCGGAACGGCGAGCGACGGCGAATCCGCGATCAACCTGACGCGGGCGCTCTCGCCTGATCTGTTGCTGCTCGACATTGCGATGCCGGGATTGGACGGGATCGACGTTGCCCGTGCGCTGGCCGCTCAGCAGCAGTCGCCGGCGGTCGTCTTCGTCACGGCCTTCGACCAGTTCGCCGTCGCGGCGTTCGAGGTCGAAGCAATCGATTATCTGATGAAGCCCGTCGATCCGCTGCGGCTTCAACGAGCGCTCGACCGGGCGCGGATCTACATCGATAACCGGAGCGAGCCAGCCCCTCCCGGAAGAAGCTCACCCTATCTCGAGGAATTCTGGGCGTCAGACCTGTCAGGCCTGGTCCGGATCGCGGCGCGCGACGTCGACCGGGTGTCGGCCGAGCGCGACTACATGCGCCTTCACGTCGGCCGGCGCAGCTGGCTGATCCACCATTCGATGACGGCGCTCGAAGAAGGCCTCGACCCGGAGTTGTTCGTTCGGCTCCATCGCTCGGCGATCGTGCGCAAGGACTTCATCGCCGGCTTTACCCGCAATCCGTCGGGCCGCTGGCTGGCGCGTCTGTCGGACGGCACCGAGCAGCCGGTCGGCCGGCTATATTCGGATCGCGTTCGCGCCATAGCGGGCCGCTAGGCCTTCGGTTCACAAAAAAGCCGCACGCGCGGTTACCGCGTGCGGCCTTTTCGAGCATATGAAAAAGCCGCCGCGCGCCAAGGGGAAGGCGCGCGGCGGCTTCGCCGGCCTCATTGGGCCGAGACGATCAGCGCGGCGGCATCGAGCACGGTCACGGTGCCTTTGCGAACGGCCGCAATTGCAGCATCGATTTGAGGCTGCGCGGCGGCAATCGCGCCGATTCGGCAGCTCTTGGTTGCGCTCAGCAGCGAAAGTTCACGCGAATCTTCGAGTTCGCACACGTTCCGCGCTGCGCTGAGGACGCGGCCCTGGAGAGCGGTACGGCCAGCGTCGTGAGCAAGGTTAAGGTCGGCATAGGACACGCGGACCGACTGGCCCGTCGCCGCCTGGCTTACCGTGGGAACGAGCAGCACCGAGGCTACGATTAGCGCACCGAATGCGGGAAGGGTCTTCAACATGGCGGTTCTCCTTTTTTGCGACGCGAGACCGCTGGGGAAGTGAACGAAATGTCCCGCGTCGCCAGATCGATATGACTGGAGTTGCCGGCGCGGTCGCGCGGGGTTCGATGACAGCATGGTGATTTGTCGGCGCACCGACAAAGGCGCTTCATCCGTCGCCGAGCCGACGAACGGTGGTCAGCTGGCGTTCAGCTTTCGGAAGCGGAATCCGGTCCCTGGTCAACGACGGTGGTCACGGCCACGTCGAGGGTGACATTTCCGATCGTGCGGAAGATGTCGGGGATCATCTCGACTGCAACGAGCAATGCGAGAGGTGCAATTGGAACGCCCAGCGCCATCGCTATCGGCGCGATCGAGCTGATGAAGCTGACTTCGCCGGGCAGGCTGACCGCGCCGTAGCTCATCACTGCGCCGACGGCCGTCGCCGCGATCACTTGCCCGATGGTCGGCTCCAGCCCAAGCCAGTGCGCGACGTAAAAAGCGACCGCCACGTTCATTGCCGGCCCCGTCGCTCGGAAGAGCGCAACCGCGATCGGCAAGGTTACATCGGCGACCTTCTCGCGGACGCCGATCACTCGCGCCGCGTCGAGCATCGCCGGTAGCGATGCAAGCGATGAGCGGGTCGACATGGCCACTGCCTGCGGTGCGATCATTCCCTTGGCGAAGCGTCCTGCGGGCACCCGGCCGGCGATGATCGCCAGCGGATAGCCCATCAACGTCACCAGCACGCCGATGACGGAGACCAGAAGGACGTAATGGCCAAGCCCGGCGAATGCGGCACCACCGGCGCTCGAGCCGACCGTGAAGGCGAGAGCGAACACCCCGAGCGGAGCGACCCACAGCACCCAGCCGATGATCACCAGCAATGCGTCGGCGACGGCGGCAAAGAAACCGACAACTATTCGCCGCGCGTCGTCCGAAATCCGCATCAGCGCGAATGCGAACAGCAAGGCGAATACGACCAGCGGGAGGATGTCGCCATTGGCCGCGGCGGAAACCACGTTGTCGGGGATCACGCCCTTGAAGAAATCGGCAATGCCAGCGAGCTCGGCCGGCACTTTTTGCTCGAGTCCCGCAAGCGCCGCCTGAAGCGGCGCGGCGGTTTCGCGGGGCAGCGGAAAGACGTTGGTCAGGAGAGTGATCATCAGTGCGCCAAACGCCGCCGAAGCGGTGCAGATGATGACCATCCATATGACCGAGCGCGCGGCGATCCGGCCGGCCCGGGCCGCCTCCGCGCTTTGCGCGACCCCCGTCACGAGTAGCGCGACAACCAACGGCACGACCGTCATCTTGAGCGCGTTCAGCCATAGCCCGCCAACGAACCCAGCCGTCGCATTGAGTTCATCGCGAAAGGCAATCCCGCCGGACAGCGCGCCGAGTGCGAGTCCGGTAAGCAGAGCTGCAAGGGCCCAGTAACCGCGCAGCCAGCCGCGCCGCGGAGCAGGAGCCTTGGTTGCGGTCCTGGCGGGGCTCAACGCGGCTTCCGGGTTGATGACGAGATTGAGCGCATCGCGATTTCCTCTGGTGGCGCGCGTGCTTCTATTGCTCGCGCATCCGGAGCGCTAGGCGGCTTTCGACGCTATGTTTGGGCTTTCGCCATCGCCGCGATCAGCTTCAGCGCTTCATGGGCCGACAGCGCCGAGCCTTCCTGCCACAGGCCGACGTAAGACAAATGCTCGCCGGCGAAGACGATCGGTCCTTCGGGCCGAAGCAACTCGCGATACTGGGCCCCGCGCTTGCGCTCCCCGAAGTCATCCCCGAACGCCCCAACCCCTTCCGACCACTCGACCTGGCCCCAATTGATCGCGACCGGGCTTTCGAGCAACCGGCCGCGTCCCGGATGCAGCGCCTCTAGCGAATCGCGGCTGATGCGGATCTGCTCGGCGATTGGCTTGGCGACGAAGCTGGCGGGCGTATCGTCATGATTCCAGCCGGCAACATAAGCGCCGACCACCACGCCGCGCTCCGACCCAAATCTGTGCGAGGGATAGATCACATTCTCGTTCAATCGGTCGGTCCAGGCGAGGCCGCCGTAGATGTGCTCGTCGCGCTCCCAGAAGCGCGGCGCCTCGAACGCGATCTTGGCACTTTTGAGATAGGGCACGGCCTTGAGCGCGGCCTTCTTGCCCGCGCTGAGGTCGCTAGGAAGCCGTCCAAGCAGATGCGCCGGCAAGGTGCACACGCAATAATCAGCGCGAACCACACCGCCGCGATGTTCAATCCGCACTCCCGCGCCGTCGCGCCGGATGGCTGTGACCGGGACCCCCAAGCGAACGCTTTGCCGAACCTGGGCGTAAAGCGCGTCGGCGATGCGATCCATGCCGCCGACCGGCTGAAGCATGGTCGCCTGCATGTCCATGATCTGATCGAAGAAGTAGGGCAGCTCGACCGCCCGGCTGGGAACCAATTGCTTGAACGTGAGCCGATCGACCGGCTCAGAGTGCTGATCGTATCCGCCCGGCGCTTGGGCATAACCGGAGCTTACGTTCGCGGCGTAGCGCCCCTTGTCGTCGAGGCCGGCGTAGGGGCGCAGGAATAAGCGGAACGCGGCCAGCTCCTCCTTAGGCATCGCCTGGTCCAGCGCGTTCGCATCAATTGCCTTGGCGAGCAGCTCGCCGACATGCCCGCGGATGTCATTGACCATTCGCCGCTGGGGATGGACTTGGCCGCCGAAGTCCCAGCCCGCCGATTGGTTGGAATTGACGAACACCTCTAGCGGAACGCCGAGGCGATGCGCATATTCGAGGATCAACCGGTGCGACGATGGAATGCGTGCCGCGCCGGCATTGAAATATTCGCCCGCCGAAAATGCGGCGCGCTGCTTGGGGCGGTCGATCTGCTCCACCGTTTCGTTGCCGCGAATGGTCCAGACACGGCCGCCGACCCGATTTCGGGCCTCCAGGACAGTAACTTGGAAGCCCGCCCGCATAAGCTCATAGGCCGCTACCAGTCCCGCGATACCCGCGCCGAGGACGACGACCGAGCGGCCACTCCCGCTCCCGGGAGCTAGCGCGAATTTTTCAGCGCCCGGCGGAGTCGGAGCAGCGAGGCCCATCACTTCCATTGCCGCATAAGCTGCGCCGGCGCCGCCGACAGCCGCGATCCGCTCCAGCAACGCGCGTCTTGTGAGCGTCATTTGCCCTCCCCCAACACGCCGCGAATCGCCCCCGGGTCCCGCGACGAACGGTCAGGCTGCCAGCTTTACGCGGCAAAAGCCCAGATTTTCTCGTCCGTCTCGCATCGCCTCAGCGCTTCGTGCGTTCTTCACCCGATCACAAACAACTGGAGATACCACATGCATCACGACCATTCGGCCGAGATCACCACGCTCAACACACTCACCACGACGCTGATCGACAGCGTCAATGGCTACGAAAATTCGGCCAAGGACATAGAAAGCGAGAAATTCCGCGAGATTTTCCGCCAGCGTGCCGACGAACGCCAGCAGGCGGTCGAGCTGATGCGCAACGAAATCCGCCGGCTCGGCGGCGATCCCGAAGACAGCGGCTCGACGCTGGGTCACCTCCATCAGCGTTTCGAGGACCTCAAAGCCGCGATCACCGGCAATGACGAAAAGGCGATCATCAACGAGGTCGAGCGCGGCGAAGACTATCTCAAGGAGAAGTTCGAGACCGCCCTTAACGGCGACACGCTGACCGGCGAAAGCCGCGCCGTCGTCGAGCAAGCCTATCAGTCGGTCAAATCGGGCCACGACCAGATCGCCCAGCTGAAGCACAGCATGGAAGCGACCGCGTAATTCTCTAACTCAAGACCACCTGTTCGCGGGTGGGGTGCGGGGCGGCTTTTCCGGAACGGGAAAGCCGCCCCGTCGCGTTTCGCCTAAGCCCCGAAGAGCAATTTGACGTGATTGCGGAACAGCCGTGTCTGGCGGCCCATCAGCCCGCCGTCCTTGAGTGCGCGGGAAAGGACTATCGCTCCTTCGATGATGGCGGTCAGATTATCGGCAAGCGCAGCGAGATCGACGTCGGATGCAGGGGGGTGACTGACTGCAATGGCGTCCAGCCACTCGCTGAAACGGCGCCGCATGCGCAGAATGTAATCGACATTCATCTGCTTCAGTTCGGCATCGAACATGCGTTCCTGGTACGCGACTGACGCAACCATGCAGCCGGGGTGCAGCGTCTCCATGTCGTCCATCATCTGCGCGTATAGATTGAGGAAGATGAGGAAGCTGTGCAGCGGATCGTCGCTGAGCGCCCGCGCCCGCGTCGCAAGGATGTCGACGATCGCCTCGTCCTCGGCGAGGAAACGCTCGAACAGCTGGCGCGCCATGTCGTTCTTGTCGCGGAAATGATAGAAAAACCCGCTTTTGGTGATGCCCGCCGCCTCGACCAGCTCCTCGATTGAGGTCGCCGCAAACCCCTTTTCGACGATTGCCAGATAAGCCACGTCGAGGATCCGCTCGCGGGTCTTCTCGCCCTTGGTCTGCGCGTTGCTAATCAACTGTACCTCGGGTCCAGTTTTCTCGACCAGGCTTTGCACCATCGGATTCGTGTTCCCCTGCAACCACTGCGCAAGTTACATGAATGTCAGCGAAATTCCCAGCCGGTGACGAACCGACCGCGGACTTGCTAGAGTGATTCGCGGCGCGACACTATTTCCATTCCCACACGGAAAATCTGGGGAATATGATGATTGGCTTGTACCATTATGTTGCGCTCGGCCTGTTCGCCGGCTTCGTCCTGTTCGAACTGCTGTCGCACGGACGCAGCTTTCCGGCGGTCGCTAATTGGCGGCTGAAAGGCACGGCGTTCATGCTGCTATATTTTGCGCTGGCGACGTTTGCCCCGCTGTTCTGGGACGGCTGGCTCGGCCAATACCGGCTGTTCGCCGCCGACACGCTCCCGCTCTGGGCGCAGATCGCGGGTGGCTTCCTCGCGCTCGAGTTCGGCATCTATGCGTGGCACCGGACGATGCACAACACGCCGTTCCTGTGGCGCTGGTTTCACCAGATGCACCACAGCGCCGAGCGCGTCGACATCTGGGGTGCGCTGTACTTCCACCCGTTCGACACCCTCGGTTTCACCTTCATCGGGAGCCTGATGCTGGTGCTCGGGTTCGGGGTGAGCGCCGAAGCCGCGATCGTGATCAACGTGGTCGCCACGTTCATGGGGCTGTTTCAGCACGCCAACATCCGCACTCCCCACTGGCTAGGCTATTTGATCCAGCGGCCGGAAAGCCACTCTGCGCACCATGAACGCGGGGTTCACGCCCGTAACTACGGCGACCTGCCGGTCTTCGACATGATCTTCGGGACGTTTTACAATCCGAAGGAATTTTCGGGCGAAGTCGGCTTCTATGAAGGCAGCTCGCGCAAGGTCGGCCCCATGCTTGCCGGACGGCTGATCGCCTGACGCAGCGCTAATAGCCCATCAGCGCAAGGACCTCGCGGCGGCTGCGCTCGTCCTCGCGGAACGTGCCCATCATCCGGCTGGTGGTCATCAGCACGCCGGGCGTGCTCACGCCGCGGGCGCTCATGCACGCATGGCTCGCCTCGATCACCACCGCGACGCCCTTGGGCTGGAGATTTTCCCAGATCGCGTCGGCCACCTGGGCGGTCAGCCGCTCCTGCACCTGCAGGCGCCGTGCGAAACCGTGAAGCACCCGCGCCAGTTTGCTGATTCCGACCACCTTGTTGTGCGGCAGATAGGCGATCGCCGCCTTGCCGATGATCGGCGCCATGTGATGCTCGCAGTGCGACTGAAACGGAATGTCCTTGAGCAGGACGATCTCGTCGTAACCGCCGACCTCCTCGAAGGTCCGGGCGAGATGCGCCGCCGGATCTTCCGCATAGCCGCTGGCATATTCGCGCCACGCCCGAGCAACGCGCCGGGGAGTATCGGACAGGCCTTCGCGGTCGGGATCGTCGCCGGCCCAGCGGATCAGCGTCCGCACCGCTTCCGACACCGCCTTCGGCACCGCTACCGGCTGGGTCGGCTCGACCAGATCGCCATTTTCGGGAGTGCCGCTCATTGACCTAGCTCCTGCGCAATATCTTCGGCGACCGCCGCCGCCTGGTCGCGGATATCAGGCACCGCAATAATCTCCCAGTAGCGCGCCTTGGTCAGCGGACCGAGCGCCCAGATCGGCGGATCGCCGGAAATGCGCGAGCGCTGATCGACGGCGAGACCGATGCCGAGCGAATCCGGCTCGATCGCGCCGCCATCGAGCAGCGACCGCAGCAGCGGATCGCGCGTGCGTGCGATCGAATGGAGCGGCCCGGTGCAGTTGAACGCATAGGCAAAGCGCGCCTCGGTTTCGGCAGCGGCTCCGCGGCGGCGATAGTGGACGAGAAAGCGTCGCCCGAATCCTGTGTCGAAACGATTCGCCCGGCCGCGACCTCGAGGCGGCCGTCGCCGATCATCCGCGCGATCGTCGCCGCGACGTCCGGCGCGATGCGGTGCCGGTGAACGTCCCACCATGGCCGCGCATGGCGCAGGAAGCGGCGTTGCTCGCGCGTATCGAGCGATTGCCACAGCGCCTGGCTGTGCGGCCGCAGGGCATCGACCGCCGCGCGCCAGCCGGTCGTCGCGCCGCGCCGCCTGAGCCACCGCAGCAGTGCTCGAACATTGCCCTGGGGCACGTCTTCGAGCGCAACCGGCGCTGGATTGAACTCGGCGTGACCGCGCGGGATCAGGCCCCGCCGCGACAAGGCCAATATCCTGCCGCCATAACCCGCCGCGTCGAGCGACAGCGCGAGGTCGACCATCGTCAGGCCGGTGCCGACGATCAGCGCGTCTCCGCCGCTTTTCGCAAGCTCGGCAATGGCTGCCTGCGCGTCCGCTCCCCAGGGATTGTCGATGAAGCGCGACCCGGCGCCATTCCCGGATCCGAGCGTCTCGGGCTGCTCGTTGCCAGTGGCAAGCACCAGCGCGCGGGCCGTCAATTGCTCGCCATTATCGAGGTCTAGCTGCCAACCGTCACTGTCCTCTCGAGCGGCGCAGGCGGTCGCGGTAAGCGCTCCGACCCTCCCACTGGCGATCGCTTCGTCGAGTATTTCGCGGAGGTAGCGGCCGAACAGCCGGCGCTGGGCGAAGCCGCGCCGGTCCCCGCCCTCGGCGACAAAGCGGCGTGCGAAATCGTCGGCGTCGTCCGGCCAGGCGCTCATCCCTTCGGCTCGCACATTGAGCAAATGCGCGGGCTCGCGCGTCGAATAAGCGGTGCCGCGTCCCATTCGCCCGCTGCCGTCGATGAGCACCGAGGCGATGCCCCGGCGCGCCAAATGCGCCGCGACCATCGTCCCCGAAAACCCGCCGCCGACAATCGCGACGGGCCTGTCAAATTTCATAGTCGGACCAGCTCTCCGGATTTTGCGCGCCGGCTTTGCGCCGCTGCATCTCGTCGTAGATGTTGGTCACCGTCTTGCCGGCCGTCTGGGTGAACCAGCCGGGGACGATCGAATGGACCAGGCACGCCAGCCCGGACCCGATGAGCACCAGGCCAATCTTCGCCGCGCCCGCCCCGTGCCGCGCCCAGCTCATCCCGAGCGTGCGCGGATGGTCGGTAAACAGCCGCCGGCCGACTGATGCTCGCGGGCTTGAAATCATCCTGTCCATCGTCGCACTTTCTCGCTTGCTCTGGTGCTGGTGACCCCGACTGGATTCGAACCAGTGGCCCTCAGATTAGGAATCTGATGCTCTATCCTGCTGAGCTACGGGGCCCGGCGGGCATCGAATAGAGCCTCGGCTCGATCCGATCAATTCAGCTGGCGGACAGTGCCGGGATCGGACGGCGATGGCTGAGCGCCGGAATTCGCGACCGCACCTCGGCAATCCGCGCAAGGTCGATGTCCACGAATCCAAGCCCCTGTTGCTCGCCCATGTCGAGCAGGACCTGGCCCCACGGGTCGATCACCAGCGAATGGCCAAATGTGTTGCGGCCGTCTTCATGGCGGCCGACCTGCGCGGCGGCGACGACGAACAGCCCGGCCTCGATTGCCCGCGCGCGCAGCAGCACATGCCAGTGCGCCTTTCCGGTTGGCACGGTGAAAGCCGCCGGCACCGCAATCACATCCGCGCCGGCTTCGGTGATGCGCTCGAACAGCGCCGGGAAACGCAGGTCGTAGCAAATCGTCAGGCCGAGCTTTCCGACCGGCGTGCCGTCGACCAGCACGGCCCCGGCGCCGGCCGAATAAACCGACGATTCGCGCCAGCTTTCGCCGGTCGGCAAATCGACGTCGAACAGATGCATCTTGTCGTACCGCGCTGTAACCTGGCCATCGCGGCCGATGACGAAGGCGCGGTTGGCGACCTTGCCGTCGTCGAGCCGCACCGCCAGCGACCCGAGGTGAACCCAGACGCCGTGCGCACGGGCGGCGTCGCAGACCGCGGCCAGAACCTGGTCCTCCTCTTCGGCGCGTAGATTAGCGGCGGCCCGCTCGGCATCGCGATCGAGCAGGCCCGACATTTCCGGGGTGAACAGCATCTCCGCGCCGCCTGAAGCAGCTTGCTCCACCGCATCGACTAGCTTGGCCGCATTGGCAGCCGGGTCGATCCCCGTATTCGACTGGAATAGCGCGATCCGCGGCATCAGCCCGTGGCGCCGACCAACGCGTCGAGCTCTCCCGACCGTTCGAGCTCGAGCAAATCGTCGCAGCCGCCGATGTGTCGCTCGTCGATGAAGATTTGCGGGACCGTCATTCGTCCATTGGCGCGGCCGATCATCGTCTGCTTGACCGGACCGCCGAAATCGACCGCATATTCAATGTAGTCGATGCGCTTTTGATTGAGCAGCGCCTTGGCCCGCCAGCAATATCCGCAGGTCGCCTTGGTGAAGATTTCGACTTTGGCCACGCGCCCCCGTCCTTTCGAATTCGTTGCGCCGTCTCTAGCGCATGAACTGGGCAGGACGCACGACCCGCGCCCAGCTGACCAGCTCGACCCGCGCCGCTCCAGCTCGGCGAAGCGTCCTCGCGCAAGACTCGGCGGTGCTCCCGGTGGTCAGCACATCGTCGACAAGGATCACCGTCCGTCCCGCAATCGCCTCCCTGTCGCGAACCGCAAACGCGCCTGCGACCGCCTTGCGCCGTTGCAATCGGCTCATTCCCTTGAGCGGCGGCGTCGCCCGCGTGCGGCGAAGCGCGAACGGATCGAAGTCGAGCCGAACTCGCCGGGCGAGCTCGCGTCCGACCAATACCGACTGGTTGAACCCCCGCTGCCACAGCCGGCCACGGTGGAGCGGCACCGGGACGATCAGCTGCTCGCCGCCAGTCGCGACCAGCGGCGCCATATAGCGCGCCATGGTCCGGGCGATGCCGACCTTGCGCCCGTACTTGAGGCGTATTGCGAGGCGCCGCGACACCTCGTCATAGGCGACGGCAGCCCGGCTGCGCGCGATCCGCGGCGGGCTGGCCAGGCAATTGGCGCACGAGACGGCGTCCGTCGCCAGCAGCGGCAAGCCGCAGGTTTCGCAACCGCTGTCGCCCAAAAATTGCACCTGCATCCAGCAATCGGGACAGAAACTGTGCATTTCCGCGACGATTACGCCGCAGCCCGCGCAACGCGGCGGAAGCGCGAAGTCCAGCAGCCAGCGGGTGACCGCTCGAATGTGCGCGGGGATGGCGTCAGCAATCATCGCACCTTGTCGCCCGCCCGCGCCCGCCGCACAAGCGCGCCCGATGGCTGAGCTGTTCGACCTGGAACTGCGCGCGATGCGCCGTGACCGCGCTGCGCGCCGGGGTGTCGAGCCGTTCCTTTATCGGCGGGCGCTCGACGATTGCCTCGAGCGTCTCGAGTTGTTCGAGCGCCGGTTCGACCGGGCGCTGCTGCTCGGCTGTCTTGATCCCGCCGCGGCCCAATCCGTTGCGCCGCAGGTCGGCTTGCTGGACGTGCGCGACCCTTCAAAGCTTCTCGCCCGGAATGCAGGCGGGCAGCAATTGAATGAGGAGGCATGGGACGTCGCTCCCGGAGCGTATGATCTGATCATCGCTATCGGCACGCTCGACACCGTCAACGCGCTCCAGCTCGTGCTTCGTTCGATGCGGTTGGCATTGCGCGATGATGCCTTGCTGATCGGCGCAATTTCGGGCGGAGACACCCTGCCCCGATCTGCGCGCGGCGATGCGCGCGGCGGACACCGTCCAGGGGGTAGCCAGCCCGCACGTCCATCCGCGGATCGAAGCCGCGGCGCTCGCGCCGTTGCTCGCGGATGCGGGATTTGTGCGGCCGGTCGTCGACATCGACCGGGTTAACGTCCGCTACCGGAACTTGGGCGGCCTTATCGCGGATTTGCGCGCGATGGGTGCGACCAACGTGCTGGTCGAGCGGCCTCGGCGTGGCTTAAGTCGGCAGGCGCTCGCCGCCGCGATCGCGCAATTCGCCGCTGCCGGCGACGGCGAGCGAACGACCGAAACCTTCGAAATCTTGCATTTTGCGGCGTGGACTCAAGCCCGGCGCGAATAGGTGATCGGCCGTTAAGCACTCGGCCGCACAGCTTGTTAACCCTCAACCAGTACGAATAGCGCGTGGACGTGGACCAGAGGAGGGTGGCTTGAAAGCTGTCCGACGGAATTTTCGCACGCTCGGCGCCGACCAGCGCGGAGCGACAGCGATCGAATATGGACTGATTGCCGCGCTGATCGTCGTTGCGATGATCGGCGGGCTAGCCGCGCTTGGCGGCGGCGCCAGCGGCATGTGGACCAAGATTCAAACGGCGGTCGAAAGCAGCTGACCAGCGCCCTGCGCTCTTACGCACGGCGCTGCCCATAGACGATTAACTTGACCTTCTGGCCTGGCACCAGAGGAGCGTTCGGCGCGATTCCATTTAGCGACACGAAACGATCAACCTTGAAGTCGCGGTACGCCATCCGGGCGGCAAGCGACTGCACAGTGTCCCCTGGCCTGACCGTTACCACATCCATGATCCGGGGCCGGATCGCGCCGGCTTCGGCGACGCTGATCTTGCGCAGTGAATTGATCATCGGAGTGAACGCGCCCGCACCCGTTCCGCCGGGCGTGATGGTGATGAAGTGATAGACCCGGTCGGGATCCCATTGATAGGCGACCACTGTGACGTCGATCACCCCCGAACGGGACTGAGTCCGCGCGGTAGTGAAGGCGGCGGGCATGCCGTTGATGGTTGTCCGCTGCACGGGCGGGATCGCCAACTGAATCTGGCCGCGGGTGAGCTCCTGGAAAACACGCATGATATATTGGTCGAGCGGCCCGGCGAAGCGCCCCCCGCTGAATTGCGCCTTGCCGGCCGATCCGATTACCGAAACGGCGGATGTTCCATTGGACATCCGATAGCCCAGCGGGACGCTGAAATTGATCCTCAAATCGGGATGGGCAAAGGTGGGGCCGTCGATGATCCCCTGCGCGGGATCGTCGTCGACATACATTCCGTCGATCTGCTCGAGGAACAAGTCGCGGTTGCGCACCCCCCTTCCGAGACGGCCCGTGGCCTGCGCCTCCCGAAGCGCCCGGAGGCGCCGGTTCTCGCTCAACGGGTGGGTGCTCGCCCATTCGGGCGTTTGCCGGTTGGTTCGCCCCTGCATCCGCGTTTCCATCGCGCTGGCGCGGCTTAATGCGCCGAGGATGCCGGCAGCGCCGGCGGGGTCGTAGCCGGCGTTGATCATGTACCGCATGCCGAGCGTGTCGGATTGATATTCCTGGTCGCGCGAAAAGCTCAGCGTCTGCAGCCTCGAGCGCTGCGAGATGACGTTGCCGAGGCCGTTGATGCCGACCACCGCGCCAAGCACCTGCCCAAGGACTCCCATCCAGTTGTTGCGCTGGGAATAGGCTTCGCGCGCCTGGGCATGGTTCGCCGCGATATGGGCGACTTCGTGGCCGAGCGCGAAAGCCAGCTGCGCTTCATCGTCCATGATGCCAAGAAGCTGGCGAGTGACGTAGACATAGCCGCCGGGGACCGACAGCGCGTTCTCGACCGGCGAATTGAGCGTGGTGAAACGCAGGGTCTGACCGGGATTGGCCACGCCCGAAAAGGCCGAGACGCGGCGACCGACCGATTCGACATAGGCCGCGCGCGAGCCCGTTTCAGCTCCGCCCAGCTCCTGCACCAACGGGGCATGCTGACGCCGGGCTTCCGCGACATCGCGCGGGTCGAGCTGGCGCCCGCGCTGCTGCGCGGCCGCCGGAGTCAGGGCAAGCGCCGCGGCGCTCAGCAGCAGAAAATTTCGGGGCATTGATAACACCTCTCCGCAATTCGGCGGGAACTAAGCGGGCGGTGGTTGAACGGGGAATGACTGGCGCGGTTCCTGCGACCGCGGACGGCTATCCGATGGCGAGAAACTTTGCCCGGCGCTGGGCGCGCAGCTCTTCCGGCCCAAGCGCCGCGCAGGCGTCGAGTTCCTCGATTACCGCGCTTTTGAGTGCTCCGACCGCAGCAACCGTGTCGCGATGAGCGCCGCCCAATGGCTCAGCGATCACCCGGTCGACGACTCCGAGCGAATGGAGGTCGGAAGCAGTGATCTTCATCGCTTCCGCGGCCTCGCCGGCCTTGTCGGCAGTTCGCCAAAGAATTGACGCACAGCCTTCGGGCGAGATCACCGCATAAACCGCATGTTCGAGCATCAGCACGCGGTTAGCCGCTGCGATTGCGACTGCGCCGCCGGATCCGCCTTCGCCGACGATTACCGAGATCAGCGGCACTTTCAGTGCGAGGCATTGCTCCGTCGAGCGGGCGATCGCTTCGGCCTGGCCGCGCTCCTCCGCCTGGACCCCCGGAAACGCCCCCGGCGTGTCGACCAGGGTCACCACCGGAAGCCCGAAGCGATCGGCAAGCCGCATCAGGCGGATCGCCTTGCGATAGCCCTCGGGCTTGGCCATTCCGAAATTGTGCCGCAGCCGCGCGGCGGTGTCGTCGCCTTTCTCATGGCCGATCAGCATCACGCGCCTGCCGTCCACTCGCCCGAGCCCGCCGACGATTGCGGGATCGTCGCCGAATCCGCGGTCGCCGGCCAGCGGTACGAAGTCGCTGGCGATGCCGCTGACATAATCCTTGAAATGCGGCCGGTCGGGATGGCGCGCCACCTGCGCCTTTTGCCAAGGGGTCAGCCGCGCATAGGTCTCGCGCAGAAGCTTCGTAGATTTGGCTTCCAGCCGCCCGACCTCGGCTTCGATATCGATTTTGCCTTCGCTCGCCGTCTCGCGCAGCGCGGCGATGCGCGTTTCAAGGTCGGCGATGGGCTTTTCGAAATCGAGATAGGTCAGCATGTGGTCGCGCGACTAGGCGGCGGGCTGTGTCAGGTCAACGAAAGCGGTTGGGCGAGGTCAACGCGAGCGGTCGCCCAGCGGGTGGCGGGCATTGACCAGTTCGATCAACCGGGCGCTGTCGACATGCGTGTAGATCTGGGTGGTCGCAATGTCCGCGTGGCCAAGCAGCGACTGAAGCACGCGCAGGTCCGCGCCGCCCGAGAGCAAGTGGGTCGCAAAGGCGTGGCGAAGGACATGCGGGCTGACCCGGTCCGGGGCAATCCCGGCGTCCGCGGCCATCGCGCGGACGATCTGGAACAGCCGCACCCGGCTCAAATGGGCCTTGCCGCCAGGGAACAGCCACGGCCGGTCGCCCGCCGATTGCTCGCGCCACGCGGCAACCGCGCTGTGCGCCCGCGTTGAGATCGGCACGAGCCGCTCCTTGCTCCCCTTGCCGGACACGATCAGGAATTCCTGGCCTGGCCGGACCGCAGTGCGCGGAAGGCTCACCAGCTCGCTCGCCCGCAGGCCAGAACCGTAGAGCAGCTCGAGCAGCGCCAGATTGCGCAAGGCGTTGGGCTCGCCGCTTTTGGCGCGGTCCTCCGCGGCCTCGAACATTCGCTCGATCTCGCGCTCGTCGAGGATCCGCGGCAACGGCCGCTCGAAGCGCGGGCGCGGCAGTGCGGCCGACGGATCGTCCCGGCGCAGCCCGTCATCGACCAGAAAGCCGAAAAAGCGCCTTAGCGCGGCCGAGCGCCGGGCCACGGTCGACGGCGCCAGTCGCGACCATTGCGCGCCGAGCCGTGAGACGTCGTCGGCCGATGCGCGCGCGAAATCCGCGCCGAGGCCCTCGCGCGCCCGAACGAGGTCACCGCGATAGGCGGAAAGCGTGTTGGCCGAGGCTCCCGCCTCCGCGGCCATCATGTCGAGAAAGCGGTCGATCAGCGCCTGGTCGTCCCCCGTCACGGACGTGACGGCCTCAAGACCAAAACGCTCACGTTCGGGAAAGCGCCTCGGCCGCGATCATTCGCGCATGGAAGTCCTGGCCGGTTCGGGTGAGTCCGCGGATTGCGTGGAACATGTACGCGGCGGGAAGGTCGCTGAAGTCCGGAGTCTGGAGGCCGGTGCCGGTCAGCACCAGCACCGTCCCGCCCTGCCCGCGCGCTGCCGCGGCATCGATCATCCGCGTCCAGTTGCTGCGCTTGGAAAGGCCGAGCCCGTAGCGTCGGTTGAGCGAGTTCGCGGTGCCCTCGCTGATCCGCCCGAGACCGGCCAGACCGGCGACCAGCAGCGCGCTGCGATATTTGCCGGGGCTGGTGTCCCGCCCGACGAAGCTGCTGATCCGTCCGGTGCTGATCTGCCCGCTTTGGGCGTCGGGCGATGCCAGCGCGAGCATCGCCCAGGAGCGGTCCGCCGCCTCGTCGCCCATGCGGCTCACTGCCGCCGACCAGCGCGCCGCCTCACGGTCGAAGCCAGCGGCGAGCATCGCCGAAATCAGTTCCGGCGCATCCTCTTCAAGGTCGGCATCCGGCTCGACCAGCGTGGCCGCCCGGGCGACCGCCGCGCGGGCCGCTTCTTTTCGCAGCGGGTCCTTGCCCAGCGCCAGAAGCCGGCGGATCGCCGCAAGCCGCGCTTCGGGAGTCTTCGCCACGAATGCCTGGCGCAACTGCCAGCTGTCGCTGCTCGGGAGGTCGTCCGGGTCGGTCGAATCGTAGATCGACGAATAAAGATCGACCAGCGATTGCGAGGAGAAGACGCCGAGGCCGGCGGCGACGAACGCGGAATCGAGCCGCTGCGCCGGAGTCAGCATCGGCGAGCGCGCCTGGAACGCTAGCAGGCGCGGAGGCGCGCCGCTCAGCAACCGGGCAGGCGGCTGCATGCCGGTCGCGACCGAAAGCCCGAAGCGCCAGGCGGTCAGATGGTCGACCGGATCCCATTCGATGGTCACCGCGCGCCCGGTGTTGGCGCCGGCGCCGACGACCTTTTCCGCCAAAGTGAGGTCGATACCCCCGATCCGCCCGCGCCGCCGAGCGTTGTCAATCTGTGCCGCGGCCAATTCGGGCGAGCCGGACAGGGATGAGCACATCGCCTCGACCAGCGCCCGCACGTTCGAGTCATGCTTGCGAATTCCGGATTCGATCGGACACAGCGCCGGCGGGTCTGCGTTGGCGAGCGCGCTTTGCACCGCCACCTGGTACATCTTCGGGGTGAAGCGATTGGTATCGACGCCGGACACGAGCATTCTGGCGGCGTCGGCTTCACCCATCCGCAAAAGCAGCCAGGCGCGCTCCGCGACCCAGTCGACGGGATGGACCTCACGCGGAGCGCGGACGCGGACGAGCAGCGCGTCGCGCAGCGCGATATGCGCCCAGCGCGAGGCCAGCGGCGTTTCCATCCGACGCATGAGGGTCGAGAGGAAGGCGCCACTCGCCCCGCGCCACGGACTTCCCGTGAGGCCCGCATCGGCAGGCTCGAGCGCTCCGACGGTCCACGGATCGCGCCGCGCATGGGACGGATATTCGACCGGCGGCGGCGGCGGTGAAAGGTCGAGCGCGGTAATCAACTCGACCGCGGTTTCGTCGGCTGGGCGCACTGCCCCCGGCCCCGGGGTCAAAGGCTGCGGCGTCGTTTCAACCGGCTGCGCGCCATAAGTTCGCGGCGGATAGGTGGTCGGCGACGGTTGCTGTGGTTGCGGCTGGGGCTGCGGCGCCGTCTGTTGCGCGATCGCAGGGAGCGCGGCGAGCGCCACGCAGCTCACGATCAGAAGCGTCTTAGTTCGCATTACCGCCCTGGGGCACGCTTTCGGGCACGTCGACCTCGATGGTCCGGGTCGGGCTTTCCGTGGCCAGCGTCGAAAGGAAATACAGGCCGCCAAACAGCAGCAGCACGACGAGGATGAGCACGATCAGGCGCGACATGGGATTTTTCCGTTCTCAACGACCGTTCAGGCCGCGCTTTTGCAGACCAAGGCGCCCGCTGTATAGCCTCAAACGTGATGGATTCAGGCAAGCGCCTCGACCGGCCGATCGTGCTGGTCGGGCTGATGGGAGTGGGAAAATCGACCGTTGGCCGGCGCCTTGCAAAGCGTCTCGGCCTGGCGTTCGTCGATTCCGATTCCGAAATCGAGGGCGCTGCCGGCCTGAGCGCCGCCGAAGTCTTTGAACGTTATGGCGAAAAGGACTTCCGCGACGGTGAACGGCGCCTCGTCGCGCGGCTGATCGAGGGCGAAGTGCGGGTGATCGCGACCGGCGGCGGCGCCTATGTCGACCCGCGGACTCGCGAATTGCTCAACGAGCGCGCGATCACCATCTGGCTCGACGCGCCCATTGAGGTGCTCGCCGAGCGCACCGCGCGCCGCGACACCCGGCCATTGCTGCGCACCGACAACCCCAAGCAGACGCTGGAGCGACTGTCGCAGGAGCGGCGCCCGTCCTACGCGGAGGCGCATATCCACGTTCGCAGCGGCGATGGCGCGCACAAGGACGTGGTCGATTCCATCCTTCGAGCTCTCGACGAATATCTCGCAAACGGAACTCAGACTCCGGTCTAGCCGGGCTCGGGTCTCGTTTGGTCGGTCGGATCCTTGTCGGGAGCATCATCGGGCAACACTTTATTGGGCGCTTCGTCGTCGCGCAGTACTTCATCAGGCATCGCGCGGTCGGCGCTGAACGCGCGTTCTTCGCCCGCGTGGAGGTCGCCCGACTTGCTCTGCCGCTCGAGCCGCTCGCAGTCGCGCAAGCGGTATTCGCGGTCGACGCGATCGATTTCCGCCGCCGGCAGACCGACCGCGCGCAACGCCGCGCGCCCCATGCTTATCGCGCTCTCGAACAATTCGCGCTGGGCAAAGGCGAGGTCGAGCCGGTCGAGCGAGATCAGGTGAATACGGTCGAACACGCGCACCATCACCGCTGCCTGGGGAAAGGCGCCGAGCACCGAGCGCAGCGCGTCGGGCGTCAGCTCACCTTCCTCATTGTCGTTGCAAAAGGCGATGACTTTCGCGGTTTCGGCCCCTGCGGTGCGCAACAGGTCGAGCCGCAGCCCGTCGCCATAATAGACCTTGGTGCCAAATTCCTCGGCGCGCTCGATCATGCTCGGCTGCTTGTCGATCAGAGTCACGCCGACGCGCTTGGCCTGGAGCATCTGCGCCACGGTCTGGCCGAAGCGCCCGTAGCCGACCACGATGGCGCTGGTTTCGGGCGACTTTTCGGGACCATCGAGCCCGTCGGCGCTCTGCTCTTCGCGCCGGTCGAGCCAGTCGGTCAGGCGCATCAGGAACGGTGTCGTCGCCATCGACAAGGTCACCACCGCGGTGAACAGGGACGCCGCTTCGGGCAGGATCAGCTGGGCCGCGGCCGCCTGCGCGAACAGGACGAAGCCGAACTCGCCGGCCTGGCTGAGCAGCAGGCCAAGCCGCAAACTGCGGTGCCAGCGGTTGCCGAACAGCCGCGCGAGGACTGTGATAAGCACGCCCTTGATGGCGATCACGCCGGCCGCAATGCCGATCACGAACAGCGGCCGCTCGGCGATCACGCCAAGATCGAGCAACATTCCGACGGACAGGAAAAACAGGCCGAGCAGGATCGAGCGGAACGGCTCCACGTCGTTCTCCAGCTCGTGGCGATAGGGCGATTCGGCGAGCATCACGCCGGCGACGAACGCGCCCAGTGGCACCGACAAATGCAGCGCATGCATCAGCGCCGAGGCCCCAACGACGGTGAACAGGCCGCCGACGATAAACAATTCGCGCTCGCCGAGCCGGCCGATCAGGCGGAACATCGGGTTGAGTAGCAACCTGCCGGCGATGACCAGGCCGACCACTGCCAACACGGTGTAGAGCGCGAGCGTCCAGCCGGCCGGCTGGCTCGGGTCAGGCGCCGCCCGCGACATGGCGGCGACGATCGTGATCATCGGCACCAGCGACAGATCCTGGAGCAGCAGGATGGAGAAGGCGCGCTCGCCCTGCGGAGTGTTGAGCTCATTGTCCGAGCGAAGCATCGGCAACACCTGCGCGGTCGATGACAGACCAAGCGGAAGCCCGATCGCAAGCGATGCCGGCGCCGAGACGCCGAGGACGAGGTGGATGAACAGGCTGATCGCGAGCCCGCACAGCACGACCTGGGCCAGGCCTAGACCGAAAATGTCCTTGCGCAGCCGCCACAGCCGGCTCGGCTTGAGCTCGAGGCCGACGAGGAACAGCAGCAGCGCGATGCCGATCTCGGTGATACCACTAAGAGCCTCGGGATCGCGGATCAGGCGCAGCATGTGCGGCCCGATCAACGCGCCGGCGACAATGTAGCCGAGCGTCGCGCCGAGCCTGAGGCGGCGAAACACAATGACGAAGAACAAGGCGGCGCCGAGCATGATCGCGCCGCTTTCGAGGATCGCCGTGGTCGTCTCGGCGGTCTCGGCGGCGGTCTGGGCGACCTCGGCGGCGGTCTGAATGAGGGTCACTTGGCGTCCTCGATGGCGGCGATCAGCGCGCGCAATGGCAGGATGATGGCGCCGTGACGGCCGCTGCGGGAGAGCGCGGGGGTCAGCGCGGCCATGTCCCAGGCCGGCTCGGCACCGCCGGCAAGCCATTGCGAGACTTCCTCGAGGGCCGTTTCGATTTCGATTGGTGACCGTCCGACCGCTTGGCGTTCGACCAGCGCCGCCGACGCCTGACCGAAAGCGCAGGCATGAACTTCCTGCGACAAAGCCGCGAGGCGACCGCCCTCGAGCTGGACAACAGTCGCGATGCGGCTGCCGCAGGTCTGAGACCGAGCTTCGCCATGACCATCCTCCCGCTCCAGCGCACGCGCCTCCTGAAGCGACGCGGCGAGACGGAGGATTTCGATGGTGTAAATCGGCTGCACGGTCATTCGCGCCGCCATGTCGTGCCCGCAGGCCCGTCCTCGAGCAAGATTCCGTCCGCCTTGAGCTCGTCGCGAATGCGGTCGGCCAAGGCGAAGTCGCGGTTGCGCTTGGCCTCGACGCGCTCGGCGATGCGGGCGTCGATTGCGGAGGCGTCTCCGTCGCCCTGGAACCAGCTGTCGGCGCTTTCGCCGAGCAAACCGAGCAGCCCGGCGCTGGCCTTGAGCGCCCCGCCTTCGAGCTTCGAGAGGCGCGACATTGCGAGCGGGGTGTTGAGGTCGTCTGTCAAAGCCTCGATCACGCCAGCATCGGCGTCGCTCGGCGCTTCGTCCCCCGCCTTGCGGTAAAGGCCGTCGAGGATCGCTTTCGACTGCGCGACCAGGCTCTCGGTCCACGGCAGCGGCTGGCGATAATGGGCTGACAACAAAGCAAGCCGCAGCGTCTCGCCCTTGTGCGACTTTAGCAGCTCCTCGGGCGTCACGACGTTGCCGATGCTCTTCGACATCTTCTCCGCGCCCATGTCGACGAAGCCATTGTGCACCCAATAGCGCGCCAGCGGAGCGCCGGCGTGAGCGCAGCGGCTCTGCGCGATTTCGTTCTCGTGATGCGGGAAAATAAGGTCGAGCCCTCCGCCGTGGATGTCGATCGTCTCGCCGAGATGGGCGCGGATCATGGCCGAGCATTCGATGTGCCAGCCGGGACGCCCGCGGCCCCACGGCGAATCCCAGCCGATCTCTTCCGGCGCGCTCGGCTTCCACAGCACGAAGTCGGCCGGGTCGCGCTTGTACGGCGCCACCTCGACCCGCGCGCCGGCAATCATCGCATCGCGGTCGCGGCGGCTGAGGGCGCCATATTCGGGATCGCTCGGCACGGAGAACAGCACATGCCCTTCCGCCTCATACGCATTCCCGGTGTCGATCAGCCGCGCGATCATCGCCACCATCGGCGCGATTTCCTGCGTCGCGTGCGGCGCGATGTCCGGCGGGGCCACGCCGAGAGCGCCCATGTCCTCGAGGTAAAAGCGCTCGAACCGTTCGGTGATCACGTCCGGCGCGACGCCTTCCGCCTCGGCCGCGGCGATGATCTTGTCGTCGACGTCGGTGACGTTGCGCGCGTAGATCAGGCTGTCGGCGCCGAACTCATGCCGGATCAGCCGCGCCAGCGTGTCGAACACCACGGCCGGCCGCGCATTGCCGATGTGCGCCCGGCCGTAGACCGTCGGCCCGCACACATACATGGTGATGCGGCTGGGGTCCGCAGGCACGAAGTCGCGCTTCTCCCGCGCCATGGTGTCGTGCAGCCGGATCATCGCGCCGGCTTTGTGCCCCGGCGCGCCTCGACCCAGTCGACAATGCCCCGCCCGCTGGCGTTGAGCAGCGGATAAGTGCGCGATTTGGTCATCCAGCCGGGTCGTTCGGCCTGCGGGCCATAGACCATGTCAGTGGCGAGGTTGGCGAGGAGGAAGAGCAGGGTCGCGCCGAGCAGACCCTTCAAAAGCCCGAAGCCGCTGCCGAGAATGCGGTCGATCGGGCCGATTACCGGCGAGCGGCGGGTCTTGCCACCGATCGAGCGGGCCAGCAGCTTGACGATCAGGAAGCCCGGAATGAACAGCAGCGCGAACGCGATCACCGCCGCCGCCGCGGGCGTGCTCCCGAATGTGCCGATCAACCCCTGCCACAACTGCGTGTGGAATAGCTTGAGCAGCGCGATCGCCACGATCCACGCCAGAAGCGAGATCACCTCGTGCACGAAGCCACGCACGAAGCCGACCGCGGCGCCGCCGATCAGGAGCAGGAATACGAAGACGTCGAGCGCGCTCATCTCGCTTCGGCTAGCGAAGTCTGCGCTCCATTGCGAGAGCCAGCGATGTTACCGGTGCCAGCCTTGCGTTAAGGGGGTCGCCGCTTCAGCAGCAGGATGAAGGCACCATGATCGAGCATCTCGGTATCGAAGTCGTCGAATACGGCGACGATTGGCTGAAGGCGCGCATGCCGGTCGATCATCGCACCGTGCAGCCTCAGGGGCGCCTGCACGGCGGAGCGTCCGTCGTGCTGGCGGAAACCGTCGGATCGATTGCCGCGAACATGGTCCTCGATTCGGACGAGCAGCTGGCCGTCGGGCTCGACATCAACGCCAACCACATCCGCCCGGCGAAAGGCGGTTTCGTCTTCGGCACGGCAAAACCGGAATCTCTCGGGCGCACAATTCAAGTGTGGTCGATCAGAATCACGGACGAACAGGATCGCTTGGTGTGCATCTCGCGGCTGACTATGGCCGTCATTCCGATATCAAAGGGCTGAGCAAGCTCTATCGGCCCAGGATCTGGTCAACCAAACCGCGGAGATTGGAGAACTCGGCCAGCTTGAGCCCTTCGGCGGCCTTGATGCCCTTGGGCACCCAGGCCTGGTCGAACCCGAGCTTGGCGGCTTCCTTGAGCCGAAGCCCGGCATGCGCCACGGGACGGATTTCGCCCGACAGAGCGATCTCGCCGAGTACGACGCACTCGCTCGGCACAGGCCGTTCCGACATCGCCGAGACCAAAGCCGCGGCGACCGCGAGATCGGCCGCAGGGTCGCTCAGCCGATAGCCGCCGGCGACGTTCAAATAGACCTCGCAGGTGGCGAAGCTCATCCCGCACCGCGCTTCCAGGACGGCGAGGATCATCGCCAGGCGTCCACCGTCCCAGCCGACCGCCGAGCGGCGCGGAGTCGCCCCACTCGCCAGACGAACGGTCAGCGCCTGGATTTCGACCAGCACCGGCCGCGAGCCCTCGATCGCCGGGAATACTGCCGTGCCGCTGACCGGCTCGCCGCGGTGGGTGAGAAACAGTGTCGACGGGTTGGGCACTTCGGTCAGCCCGACGCCTTCCATCGCGAACACCCCGATCTCGTCGGTGCCGCCGAAGCGGTTCTTGATCGCGCGGAGGATGCGGTACTGATGGCTGCGCTCACCCTCGAAGCTGAGCACCGTGTCGACCATATGCTCGAGCACGCGCGGGCCGGCGATGCTGCCGTCCTTGGTGACGTGGCCGACCAGGACCACCGCGGTGCCATGCTCCTTGGCAAAGCGGACCAGCTCCTGCGCCGAGGCGCGGACCTGGCTGACCGTGCCGGGCGCGCCTTCGATCAGGTCGCTGTGCATGGTCTGGATCGAATCGACGACCAGCAGCGCGGGCGGCTCGCCGCTTGCGACTGTCGTCAAAATGTCGCGGACGCTGGTCGCCGCGGCGAGCTGGACCGGCGCTCGGCCGAGCCCGAGGCGGACCGCGCGCAGCCGCACCTGTTCGGCCGATTCCTCGCCCGAGACATAGATCACCCGCTGGCCCGCCGCTGCTAGCCGCGCCGAGACCTGGAGCAGCAGCGTCGACTTGCCGATTCCCGGGTCCCCGCCGACCAGCATCACCGATCCCGAAACTATGCCGCCGCCAATCGCCCTATCGAATTCGGCCAGGCCGCTGGGCAGCCGCTCGGGCAGGACTGCCGGCGTTTCGAGCCCAACGAGGGGTATCATCCGCCCGCCGCCCTGGAGATTATGCTTGGCGGCAAAGATGTTCGACACTTCGGCCGCTTCCTGGACCAACGTGTTCCATTCCGCGCAGTCGGGGCATTGCCCCTGCCAGCGGTGGGTCAGCGAGCCGCAGGCCTGGCAGACGTAACGTGACTTGGGCTTGGCCATTGCACTAGGGTCTAAAGGCTGTGACCGGCAGCGCAACAGCGTACCCCGCTCGCGCGTTGATCGGGTTCAAGGAAGAAGGACGCCCACATGCCCCATGCCGCTGCGCGCGATGGAACCGAACTTTATTACAAGGACTGGGGCACTGGCGACCCAGTCGTCCTGCTGCACGGCTGGCCGCTGACGGGCGACACATTCGACGACGCCGCGATCGCTCTCGTCGAGGCCGGCCATCGCTGCATCATCCCCGACCGGCGGGGTTTCGGCCGGTCGGAGCAGCCGTGGGACGGCTATGATTACGACACGTTTGCTGAGGACGTCGCGGCGATCCTCGACGATGCCGGCATTTCCGAGCCGGTCGCCCTGGTCGGCTTTTCGATGGGCGGCGGCGAAGTCGCCCGTTTCCAGAGCAATTACCCCGGCCGAACGTCGAAGGCCGTGCTGATTGGTTCGGTCGTCCCCTATCTGCTCCAGACCGACGATAATCCCGAAGGCGTTCCGCAATCGGTGTTCGACCAGATGAGTGCCGGCATCAAACAGGACCGGGCCAAGTTCTTCACCGGCTTTCTGCGGGATTTCTATGGCGTGGGCCCGCTATCGACCCCGGTCAGCGACGATGTTTTGCAGGACAGTTGGCGCCAGGCGATGATGGCCGGGCTGCGACCCACGCTGGCGGCGGCGGCGGCGTTCGCGACGACCGATTTCCGCCCTGACTTGCGCAACTTCACGGTGCCTACGCTGATCATCCACGGGACCACCGACGCAACCGTGCCGATCGACTTGACCGCTCGCCAGGCGGCAAGGGCAATCCCGGGCGCCGAGCTGATCGAATACGAAGGCAGCGCGCACGGCCTGTTGGCTATCGACAAGGACCGGCTGATCGCCGACCTGGTCCGCTTCCTTGGCAACGGTAGCTCGGCCGACCAGAGGAGCGCGATTCCGCTCAATCAGAGCGTTTGAGCGGCTTCTTTCGCCACTAAAAGGCTGCTTCGGCCTTGCCGCCCATCATCTGCTGGCGGACGAGCGGGATCTGCGGTCCGCCATAGCTCAGGAACTGGTCGTGGAACGCTTTCCACGCCTTGGCCCCGCCGCGCGTCGCGGCCCAGTCGTCGCGAAGCTTGCGGATCAACAGCTTGCCCATGGTGTAATTGAGATAGGCCGGGTCATAGGTCCCGCGCGCCGCCTGCTGCCGCGCATTGCCGGCATCCTGGTAACATTGGTTCTGGAACAGATCGAAGCTCTGCTGCTGGGTCATCGAACCCGTGTGCATGCCGATCGCGCTCAAGTAGCGGCAGTCCCGCAACAAGGCGTTGCTGAGCTGCCCGATCAGCGTTTCGTCGTCGCCGCCGTTTAGGCCCGCAACGCGCATCAGCTCCTCGGTGTAATGCGCCCAGCCTTCGGCGAAAGCGTAACCGACGAACACCCGGCCGAACATGTTCTTCGACCGGTTGGCGTGGAGGAAGTTGAGGAAGTGGCCCGGCCACACTTCATGGACCGACGTAAACAGCAGATCGGCCTCCCCGGGCACAAATGCGTCCTGCTCCGCCTTGGGCCAGCTGGGATCCGCGGGAGCGATGTAATAGACTGACGGAAGCCCCTTTTCGTAGGGCCCGGGGATGTTGATGTAGGCGAAGTTCTGCCGGTTGTAGGGCGGCGCTTCCTCGACCTTGGCTTCCTCAGTTCCCGGGATGGAAACGAGGTCCTTTTCAATCAGGAACTGCTTTAGCCCGCTGAGCTGAGCGCGAGCGCCGGTGACCGCGCCGCCGCTCGGCTTGTTGGCGCTCATCTTCTCCATGCACGCCTGGAGCGTCGCTCCTGCCGCATAGCGCGCGCACGCCTCGCCGAGCAGTTTCTGGTTGGCGGCGAGGTCGGCGCGCCCGATCCGTTCGAGCTCGGCGAGCGGCGTCGTGACTCCTTCGGTGTCCGCGAGCATGCGCTGGAACTTCGCCGCCCCGAGCGCAAAATTGGGCTTGGCGGCGGCGCGCTGACCCTCGACCCAAGCGACCGTGGCTTGCATCGCTTTTACCGCATTGTCGGTCGCGGCCTTGAGTGCCTGCTGGTCCGCGGGCGTGCCGACACCGTCCCATGCTTTCATCCCGTCGCCCGGATAATATTCGACGTACCCGCCGAACGCCGACTTGGCGTAATCGACGAAGCTGGTCGGCATCGGCGTCCTGATATTCGCGCGCATCTGCTCGGTGGCGCGCGGCACGTTCTGGAGGAACTTGATGTACGCCTTCATCCGCTGCTCGCGCGGCGCGTAAGGCACGGACACGTAGACGCTTGGATCGACCGCGCCGGTATAAGCGGCGGGGTTGGTGTGAAGCTGGTCGGCGCCGTCCGGGTCGATCCAGAACAGCTGCCCCTTTGCGACAGAAATCAGATAGTCGCGCTCAAACCGCTGCTCGGGCGTCAGCTTGTCGTCGGCAAAGCCCTGGGCGTTGGCGATGGTGCTCTTGAGCCGCGCCACTTCGCGGTCGATCCCCGCTTGCGACAGATCGGCGATCTGACCGTCAAACTCGTGGCGGCCCTGCTGCACCGCAAAGCCGGGGTTGGCCTTGAAGCTTGCTTCGATGAATTGGTTGACGAAGCCCGGCCAATCTTTGGCCGCGGCCTCCTGCGTGGTGCCGTCGGCTGGAGCGTCCGTTACCCGGCAACCGGCAACGCTCAGGGCGGCGACCGCCACCGAAGCGATCAGCAATGCGCGCATATATCTGTCTCCTTATTCTTGACCTCGACTAGGCGCGGCCCAGTCGCGCGGCAAGCGGTGCGAGCGCTGCCTTCCCGCGAATTCAGCGAAAGCGGACAACGGGTGAAGACCTGAGCAAACGACCCTGTTATGCGCCCCGCCATGCCTGATTCAACGATCGCCCTGTTCGGCGTCCCGATCGAATTCCTGCTGTTCGTCATGATGCTGCTCGGGATCGCGGTGTTTCATAAGCGCTCGCTCGAAATCGGCATCGGCGGACTGCTCATTATCCTGGCGTTCGAAGCGTTCGTCACGGCGTTCCCGACTGGGACCGGCTGGGGAGCGCTGCTTCTCCACCTTGAGCATGAGTGGGTGATCATCACTAATTTGCTGCTCCTGCTGATCGGCTTCGAAGTCCTTTCCAACCAGTTCGAACGAAGCAATATTTCCGATCATTTGCCGAACCTGCTGCCCGACGACTGGACCGGCGGCCTCGCGCTGCTCGGCATCGTGTTCGTGATGGCAGCGTTCCTCGACAATATCGCCGCCGCGGTCCTCGGCGGCGTGATGGCGCGCCATGTCTATCGCGGGCGGGTAGGGGTCGCCTTTCTCGCGGCGATCGTCGCTTCGTCCAACGCCGGCGGAGCCGGGAGCGTCATCGGCGATACGACCACGACCATGATGTGGCTGAACGGGGTTTCGGCGTGGACCGTGCTGCCCGCCTATCTTGCGGCCGTTCCCGCCTTCCTGGTGTTCGCACCGCTCGGGGCCCGCGCCCAGCACCGCTTCCATCCGATCCTCGCCCACGACGTGCCGGGCCGGCCGCTGCACTGGCGCCAGATCTGGATCGTCGCCTTCATCCTGGTCGTCGCCGTGACCGCCAACGTGCTCGCCACTTCGCTCAGCGACGGCGAGGAATATGCGCCCTGGCTCGGGCTGGCATTGTGGGGGGCGATCCTGCTGACGAGCCTAATCAGCAAGCCCGACTGGTCGGTGACGCGGCACGGAGCGAAGGGTGCATTTTTCCTCGTCTCGCTCGTCGCCGCCGCCTCTCTGATGCCGCTCAAGGGCCTGCCCGACCCGTCATGGCAGACGACCTTCAGCCTGGGCTTCCTGTCGTCGGTGTTCGATAATATCCCATTGACCGCGCTCGCCTTGCGCCAGGGCGGCTACGACTGGGCCTTGCTGTCCTATGCGGTCGGCTTTGGCGGGTCGATGGTGTGGTTTGGATCGTCCGCCGGCGTCGCCCTGACCAACTTCTACCCCGAGGGACGTTCGGTCGTGCGTTGGCTCAAGGAGGGCTGGTTCGTGCCGGTCGGCTATGTCGCCGGCTTCATCGTGATGCTGCTGATCCTCGGCTGGAATCCGTCGGCGGCCAAGGGCGGCGAACCGCACCCGGTGGCCCCGCTTTCGACGCACCCCTAGCGGCGGCCGGTGAGCGCAACTCAACACCCGCTCCAGATTCCGGCATTCCGCGCCTATTGGGCGGCGCGGCTCACGGCGACGATCGCCCAGATGGCGATGGTCATCGTCATCGGCTGGCAAGTCTATGACATCGCCCGCCGGACGATGGACATCGGCGACGCGGCCTTTCAGCTAGGCCTCATCGGCCTGTTCCAGTTCGTGCCCTTGTTTGTCCTTACGCCGGTCAGCGGCTGGGCAGCGGACCTGTTCGATCGCCGGTATATTGCCCGGGCCGCGCTCGCGCTCGAACTGGTTTGCGCGCTGGTGCTGTTCGCCTTCACGTGGAGCGGCCAGATCACTCTACCGATCCTCTTCGGGATCGCCGCTTTGCTTGGGGTCGCACGCGCCTTCGCCGGGCCGGCCCTTGGAGCGCTTGCTCCCAATCTGGTTCCGCGAAAGATACTTCCCAGCGCCATCGCGCTAAGCTCGACCGCATGGCAGGCCGGCGCGATCGCAGGGCCGGCGATCGGCGGGATTCTTTACGATATCTTGCCCCATCTTTCCTACGCCGTGAGTGCCGGCTTGTTCGCCTTTGCGACCTTGTGCCTGTTCCGCATCGGACCGGTGCCGCGAACCGGGATCGAGCCCGGCAAGCCGCTTCGGAGGATGGCCGAGGGCTTGAGCTACATCCGCCGCAACCAGCTGGTTCTCGGCGCGATCACGCTAGACCTGTCCGCGGTGCTTCTCGCTGGAGTGACCGCGATGCTGCCAGTCTATGCGCGCGACATATTGCACGTGGGCGCGCAGGGGCTTGGCCCCCTTCGCGCGGCGCCGGCGATCGGCGCAACGCTGACCGCGATCTTCTTCTCCTTCCGCCCGATCAAGACCGATGTCGGCGTAAAGATGCTCGCGGCGGTGGCCGTGTTCGGAGCGGCCACCGCAGTCTTCGGGGTGTCGACCTGGATGCCGCTGTCGCTGGCGATGCTCGCCTTGCTCGGCGCGGCCGACATGTTCTCGGTCTACATCCGACAGTCATTGATTCAGTTGCACACCCCCGACGCGATGCGTGGCCGGGTGGGTGCTGCCTCGACGCTTGCGATCTCCGCTTCGAACGAGCTCGGCGAGGCGCGCAGCGGCTTTACGGCCGCCGCCATCGGCCCGGTAACCGCCACCGTGGCCGGCGGCATTGCGGCCATTGTCGTGACAATAATCTGGGCGGCGTGGTTTCCGGCGCTTCGCAACGCCCGCACCTTCGACCCGCCCGAACCGCCGCCCGAAAGCCCTCCGGTCGTCGCGGGCGGCGTGTGACGCCCTTCAAGCCGCGCCCTCGCATACCTATACAGTGTCCAAGCCCCCAGGAGTTCGAACCGCGCCATGAAAGCCGCCAATATCCTCGAGACCATCGGCAACACCCCGCACATCCGCCTGCAGCGCCTGTTCGGCGACCGCGCCGAAGTGTGGATGAAGTCGGAGCGCGCGAATCCCGGCGGATCGATCAAGGACCGCATCGCGCTGGCCATGATCGAGGACGCCGAAGCGTCGGGCAAATTGAAGCCGGGCGGCACGATCATCGAGCCGACGTCGGGCAACACCGGCATTGGCCTCGCCATGGTCGCGGCGGTCAAGGGCTACAAACTGGTGCTGGTCATGCCCGAGAGCATGAGCATCGAGCGCCGCCGCCTGATGCTTGCTTATGGCGCGACCTTTGACCTGACGCCCAAGGAAAAGGGCATGCAGGGCGCGGTCGACCGCGCTCGCGAGCTAGTCGATCAGAAGCCCGGCAGCTGGATGCCGGCGCAGTTCGACAACCCCGCCAACGTCGAGGTTCATCGGGCGACGACCGCGCAGGAAATCTTGCGCGACTTCGGCGATTCGCCCCTCGATGCGATCGTCACCGGGGTCGGCACCGGCGGCCACATCACCGCCTGCGCGGAAATCCTCAAGCCGGCGTGGCCCGAATTGAAGGTATTTGCAGTTGAGCCGGCATTATCGCCAATCCTCAACGGCGGTCCTCCCGGTCCGCACCCGATCCAGGGCATCGGTGCAAATTTCGTGCCGGCGATTCTCAACCGCGACGCGCTCGACGGTGTGCTCGATGTCGATGCCGAGGAGGCGAAGGAGATGGCGCGCAGGGCTGCCCGCGAGGAAGGTCTGCTGATCGGCATTTCGTCCGGCGCGGCGTTGGTCGGGGTCGAGCAGGTGCTTGCCAAGTTGGGCGGCAAGCCGCGAATCCTTACCTTCAATTACGATACCGGCGAGCGTTATCTGTCGGTACCGGACTTCCTTCCGGAACAGGATTAATCTGCAGCTAACCGCGTTCGTTCGCAGCGCGGTTAATCCTCGCCCTTAATACCGATCTCGCTGGCGCGTGGCCCGGCCATTCCACGAGCCGCCAGTGGGGAGTAATCATGCGCAGATCGCGCTTTGCGAAAGCAATTGGCGAACAGGATGGGAGCGAGCGCGCATCGGTCGATGAGGCGCTGTGGTTCGACCTGCGCTCGCCCGAAAGCTCCGATGAAATGTCGCTCGCGTCGTGGCGCGTCGCGTCGCTCGAACATGCACCGGTGCTGCTGTTCGCAATCCACATGCTCATCGGCTCTACTTGCGTGGCGCTCAATCCGCAGATGGCGCTGACACTCTCGCTGGCCAACCCCGCAATTTCGCTCGCGTTGGTCCTGGCGCTGGATATCGCCGCTTTTCTCGGCCTGCGCTGGCGCGACCGGCTTGAAATACAGCCCCACAGCGTCGTCCGTGGCCTGTGCGTCTATGTCACGTTGGCGGGGGTTCTGTGGACCTGGTTTGGCGGAGCTCTGAGCGGCGCCCACAGCCTCGCCGACGAAGCTCCCGCCATCGCGATGTTCAGCGGCCTGACGATGGCCGCCCTCGTCTCGATCAGCTCGCCGCCACTGGCGATCGTCAACGCGCTGGTCGCGACCGCGGCCGCGGCCCTGTTCGCCGGTTCGGCGCTGATCACGGCGGGAGTAGCCACCCTGTCCCTGATGATGGTCGGGTTCAGCGTCGCCGGCGCACGCAGCATCATCGCCACTGGCCGCAAGCGCCTCAAGATCGAAGTCATGGCGCGCAAGTCGCAATGCTTTGTCGACGAGTTCGAAAATAGCGGCCGGGGGTGGTTCTGGGAGACCAATGCGGAAGGCACTTTGTCCTATGTTTCGCGCCAGCTCGCCGACGACTTCCAATGCGAGCCGGAAGCTTTGCTGGGACGTCAGTTTACCGCTTTGTTGTCGGTCGACGGCCATGTCTCCGACACTACCGAGGAGCGCAAGACGCTCGGCTTTCACCTGTCGGCACGCTTCCCTTTTTCCGACGTCGTCGTGCGCCCCGCGAGCGAGCAGGACGTTCACTGGTCATTGAGCGGCAACCCTGTGTTCGACGAGCATGGCCGCTTTCTCGGCTTTCGCGGCATCGGCACCGATTTGACCGAGCAGCGGCGCTCCGAGCAGGAAATCTCGCGGCTGGCGAGGTTTGATTCGCTGACCAGCCTGCCGAACCGCGCAATGATGCGCCAGACGCTCGACGAAGCTCTGCGCAACGCGGCCCACCGCCAAAAAGGGTGCGCGCTGTTCCTCATCGACCTCGACCGCTTCAAGAACGTCAACGACACCCTCGGCCACCCGATCGGCGATGCGTTGCTGCGGCAGGTCGCCGAGCGCTTGAAGCTGGTAATGGGCAATCACGGCCAGGTGGGCAGGCTCGGCGGTGACGAGTTCAAGGCGGTGCTCCCGGGATCGGTCGACATGGGGCTGCTCGAATCGCTCGCGCGCACGCTGATCGAGCAAGTCTCGCGCCCGTACATGATCGAAGGCCACCGGGTGACCATCGGCGCGTCGGTCGGGATCGCCATCGGTGATCCAGGCCGTACCTGTGCGGACGCCCTGGTTCGCAACGCCGACCTCGCGCTCTACGCGGCCAAGGACGCCGGTCGCGGCAAGCATTGCTTCTACCAGCCGTCGATGCACAGCGAGGCGGCCGAGCAGCAAGTCTTGGAGAACGACCTTCGCCAGGCCATCGAGCGCGACCAATTGTGGGTGGCCTATCAGCCCGTGGTCCGCACCGCGGGCGAGGAAATTTCCGGATTCGAGGCGCTAGTGCGCTGGCAACACCCGACACGCGGCGCGATTTCCCCGGCGAAATTCATCCCGCTGGCCGAGGAAGCCGGACTGATCGCAAAGATCGGCGAGTGGGTGCTGAAAACCGCGCTCGAGGAAGCCGCCCGCTGGCCCGATCACGTGCGCGTGGCGGTCAACCTGTCGCCGCTCCAATTCAACGACCCCAATGTCGTCAATATCGTCGCCAGTCACCTCGCGGCGAGCGGTGTTCGCGCCGAGCGGCTCGAGCTCGAAATCACCGAGGGCGTGTTCCTCGCCGAGGGGGACTCCACCGACCAGACTTTCGCCCGGCTGAAGGCTCTTGGGGTGCGCCTGGCGCTGGACGATTTCGGCACCGGCTACAGTTCGCTCGGCTATTTGCAGAAAGCGCCGTTCGACAAAATCAAGATCGACCAGAGCTTCGTTCGCGGCGCGGCCACGGCGACCAATCGCAATGCGGCGATCATCCGCGCCATTGTCACCCTTGCCGACACCCTTGGCATGGATAGTTGCGCCGAGGGCGTCGAGACCCATGACGACCTTCAGCTCATCCGCGATCTCGGGGTGAGCATGGTCCAGGGCTATATCTTCGGCCGGCCGAGCGACGCGGCGACGGCCCGCGAGCTTGCCAACAGCGCGACCGTCGCGGCCGAAGGTTATCAATGCATTCGCGAGCCGCGCCATTTGCTCATGCGCCGGGCGATGATGTGCATCGAGGAGGAGCTGGTGGAGGTGAAGCTGCGCAACATTTCCGCGGCCGGCGCGCTGGTCGAATGCCCCATCCCAGTTTCGGCTGACCAGCTGGTGGTAATCGACATGATCGGCATCGGCCCGGTGCGCGGAACTGTCCGTTGGGCGCAGTCGGGCAAGTTTGGCGTCCAGTTCAGCGAGGAGTTTGACCTTGCCCGGCTCGCGCCCAAGAAAGAACGGCGCAGCGAGTTCACGATGCTTCGCCCGTGGTACGTGGACCAGCGCGAGGCCGGCTAACGGTCAGGCGCGGCGCGGTGCTACTCGATCCTTGCCGTAAAAATCGTCGAAATAGACGATCGACGATCCGCTCGGCACCGCCGTCAGATAGGTAATGTAAAGCGGGACCGGCGATGGCAGAGGCACCTTCTGCTCCGGGCGCGCGCCGCTTGCCTTAAGCGGTTTCCCGAATAGCCAGCGGGCGAACCGGGGCGCGTCCTCGAGCCGGACACAGCCGGCGCTTTGGAGACGTCCGGCGTCCTCGATCTTTTCCTTGACGGGTGTGTCGTGGAGCCAGATTCCCTGGTCGTTGGGGAACATGAACTTCATCACGCCCATTGAGTTCGCGGGTCCCGGTTTCTGCCGCAACCGTATCTCGGTGCGGCCGGCGGCGACCGATCTCCAGTCGACCGAGGCCGGACTCATGACGGCAGCATTGTCCGACCAGCCGGCCATCACCTCATAACCTTTTTCCTTGAGGTAGGCGGGACCGCGCTTGAGGACGTTCGGAGCGAGATTCTTCGCGGTGACGTCGGGCGGCGAGTTCCAATAAGGGTTGAGCACGGCAAAGCGGATGAACGCGTTCATCATCGGCGTCTGTGCCTTGGGGTCGGGCCTTCCGGCGACGACGCGCATGGAATCCACGACTTGGCCGTTTTCATACATGTAGAGCCGCGCAGCGGGCGCGTTGACGATCACGTAGCGGCCGATGGCAGGAGGAAGCACGCGGGCGCGCTCAAGGTTGATGGCGAGCAAGCGGCCTTCGGCTGGAGTGCGATAATGCCGGCTTGCGATGGCCTGCCGCAGGTTCCCGTAGATCGGGTTCATCCAACCCATTTTCTGGACATATTCGGCAAGCGAAGCGGATTGCGCCGCCTGGGTCAGCAAGCTGCGCGCCGAGGGCGGCGCCGGTTTCAGCTCGCGGTCGACGAAAATTACGCCGACTCCGGGATCGTGCCGCAGGTCACGAGCGTAAGCGACCAACGCGGAGCTCAGAGCCAGCTCGGCCCGCTGGATCGCGGCAGGATTGCCGCTTGCCGCCTCGGCGATCGCGCGCTGGACTGCACGAATGTTGTAGCGCTTCGGATTGAGCCGATCCGCCTGCGCGGTCGCGAGAAGCTGCAGCAATTGCTGCGGGGCCCCTCTCGAGGCTGGATCGAACCACAAGGGCGCTCCGCCGCGCGCGCGGTAGAAATCGGCGATCTCGCCGGCGAAGGATGGCGCGCGTTCGGCCGCCGCCGCCGGCGAGGCAGTCAGCGCTAGCGGGACGCCAAGGGCGATTGCGCCAGCCGCGGCGCCGGCAAAGCCAACAAGGGCAAGCGGCTGCATACGGCCGGAAAGGCTAGGCTTTTTCATCATCTCTCCAATGATCCCGCTTGAACTCGAGACGCTCAACGCGTGAGGGCCCCGGTGGTTACGGGCAATCAGTGGAGATTAGTCGCGCCAGGCTGAATGGCGCCCGAATGCGAAGTGCAGAAGGACGGCAGAGAACGGCCGCCCGGCTTAAGCCGGACGGCCGCCCCCACCGCTGCAATAACAGTGGGATTATTGATAATCAGCGGTGAGGTCGAACTGCGCTGAGTAGAGGCCGTTGGGCTGGTTCGCGTCGATCGCGAACTCGCCGCCGACGCCGACCTGGAAGATGCCCGCGTTACCGACCGTGCGGACCAACGAATTGCCGTTGTCGAGCACCATCGAGGTGACGGCAATGAGGTCGAGCGGATTGGTTGTGCTGACCAGGAATGCCGGCGCAGCGAGCGACAGGTTGACGACCCGGCCCACCGACGCGTTGCCGGTGAACAATCCACGGTCGCCGGGATAGCTCGGAACTTCGAGAACGCCGCCGCTGACCGCACGCGAGCCGTCGTCAGCGCTGATCGTGACCGAACCCGCGGCGGCAGTCGAGATGACCGTGCCGAAGTCGAGATCCTGTTCCTTGGTGAGCGTCAGCGGCTGCAGAACAACCCCCTTGGCCTCGCCCGAAGCAGAAGCGGAAATAGGAGCGGCCTGGGCAAAAGCCGGCGAGGCCGTGGCGACAGTGGCGGCGAGCGCCGCAAGACGAATGATATTACGCATGATTCTTGGTTCCCCACATTTCAATCGAGAACCCGCTTATGGATGATGGCTTCTCAACAGGCGTTGAAAGCTTGTGGTTGAGAAAATGTTTACCGTGAAAATTGACGGTGAAGACGGCGCAAGCCATCGCGCGCCGACGCTTGGAACGCCGACCATCACATATCCGTTATCAATTCGCCTTCCGCGCCACGCGCGCGACAATGAGGCGTTGAGAAAGGAGAAATGCCATGCGCAAATGGACAGCAATATGCTTGCTTTCCTCGGCCGCTGTGCTCGCCGGCTGCAACACCGTCCGCGGCGCGGCCGCCGACGTAGCGTCGGTCGCAACCGCATTCGACCCCAACCGGACCTATGCGGCCTGCGGTACCTACGGTCCGATCGACCGCAATGCCGACGGCCGGATCTCGACCGACGAATGGAACAATTATCGCACCGCTGGCTATTCGTTCTGGGACACCGACCGCGATGGCCGCATCAGTCAGGCGGAATATGCCAATTGCTGGTACGGCGGCGGCTTTTACACCACGTATAATCGCTCGGCGTGGGAGCCGAGCTACCGCGCTTTCGACGTCAACGGCGATGGCTGGCTCAGCGCCGATGAATATTGGGGTACGTCGGCCTGGGCGGCTTACGACCGCAACCGCGACGGCGTGATCGACGCCAGCGAATGGCCGTGGTGATCTAGCCTCGACCGCTTGAATCGCGGGGCCGGTTCGCTGGCTCCGCCGTTCGCGCCCTAGAACGCTTCCTCGGGAAGTTTCATCAGCGTTTCGGCGCCGGCCTCGATTTCATGGCGCAACCCCGATGAGCGCGGCAGCTCGCGCGCGGCGTAGAATGCCGCGGTGGCCAGCTTGGCCTCGTAAAAGGCCTTGTCGCCCTCTCCCGCGGCGAGCGCCCGCGACGAAGCGGCCGCCATCTTGAGCCACATCCAGCCGAGCGCAACCAAGCCCATCAAATTCATGTAGGGATAAGCGCCGGCGCCTGCCTCGTCGGGGTTGGCCATCCCGTTCTGCGCGAGCCACATAGTCGCCGCCTGGAGATCCGCAAGCGGCGCGTCGAGCGCGGCGCCGACACCCGATGGATCGCCGGCGGCGTTGGCTTCCGCGACGTCGCTGGCGACCAACTGGAGGAAAGCACGCACCGCGCGGCCATTCTCGCGCGGCAGCTTGCGGCCGACCAGGTCCATCGCCTGGATGCCGTTGGTGCCTTCGTAGATCATCGCAATGCGCGCATCGCGCACGAACTGCTCGAGCCCGTGCTCGCGGATATAGCCGTGCCCGCCAAGGACCTGCTGGGCGAGGATCGTCGCCTCGAAACCCTTGTCGGTCAGATAGCCCTTCATCACCGGCGTCAGCAGCCCGACGAGATCCTCGGACATCTGCCGCTCGTCCTCGCTTTGCGAACGGTGCGCGAGGTCGACCTGGAGCGCGCCCCACAGGATCAGCGCGCGCGCCGCCTCGTTCCACGCCTTCATCTGCATCAGCATCCGGCGAACGTCGGGATGGACGATGATCGGGTCGGCCTTGGCCCCGGCTTCGCGCGCATCTTCCCTTAGCGCGCGGCCCTGGCGGCGATCCTTCGCATAAGCGGCGGCGTTCTGGTACGCGACTTCGCCCTGGGCGACCCCCTGCAGCCCCACGCCCAATCGCGCCGCGTTCATCATGATGAACATCGCCGCGAGGCCCTTTTCCGGCTCGCCGACCAGCCATCCGGTGGCGCCGTCATAATTCATCACGCAGGTCGAATTGCCGTGAATCCCCATCTTTTTCTCGAGCGCGCCGCACGACAGCGGGTTGCGCTCGCCGAGCGTGCCGTCCGCGTTGACGAGGAATTTCGGCACCACGAACAGCGAAATGCCTTTGACCGTGTCCGGCGCGCCGGCGATCTTGGCGAGGACCAGGTGGATGATGTTCTCCGACAGGTCGTGCTCGCCCGAGGAGATGAAGATCTTGGTGCCGCTGATCTTGTAGCTGCCGTCGTCCTGCGGCTCGGCGCGCGTCTTGAGCAGCCCGAGGTCCGTGCCGCAATGCGGCTCGGTCAGGTTCATCGTCCCGGTCCAGCGGCCCGTGACCATGTTGGGGACATAAGTCGCCTTCAGCTCGTCCGACGCCTTGACCAGCAGCGCGGCGATCGCGCCCGCTGTCAGCCCGTTGTACATTTCGAACGCCTGGTTGGCGGAAAGCACATATTCGTCGACCGCGGTCCCAACCACGTGGGGCAGTCCCTGACCGCCATATTCCTCAGGCGCGGTCAGCGTCGGCCATCCGGCCGCGCAAAACTGCTCGTAAGCCTCCTTGAAGCCCGGCGGGGCGCTGACCGAGCCGTCGTCGGCCCGCTTGCACCCTATCTCGTCCCCGACCCGGTTAAGCGGCTGGAGCACTTCGGCTGCGAATTTGCCCGATTCCTCCAGGATCGCCTCGACCAGGTCCGGCGTCGCATTGGCGAAGCCCGGCAGGTTCGAGTAATTCTCCATGCCGAGCACCTGCTCGAGGATAAAGCGGGTTTCGCGGACTGGCGCGCGGTATGTGGGCACGGCGGATGACTCCTGTAGCGGCTTGCTCTGGCCTATTGTGCGCGCGTCCGGCTCCGTCAATCCGGTCTGATGCGTGCATCCGCGGTTCACCGCACTGCGTACATGGGGAGACAAGGAGATTCTGATGCGCCGATACGCCCTTCTGACTGCCGCCGCCTTTGCGGTGGGCGCCGCTTCGCCGGCCCGGGCAGACACTGCCGTCCTCGCCGGCGGCTGCTTCTGGGGCATGGAAGCGGTGTTCGAGCATGTGAAGGGGGTCCAGAACGTCGTTTCTGGCTACGCCGGCGGCTCGAAGAGCGACGCCAATTACTCTGCGGTAAGCAGCGAGCGCACCCGCCACGCCGAGGCGGTGCGGATCACCTACGACCCGAAGCAGATCAGCTATGCACGGCTGCTGCAGATTTATTTCACGGTCGCGCACGACCCGACCCAGCTCAACCGCCAGGGCCCGGACGTCGGGCGCAGCTACCGGTCGGCGATCTTCCCGCAAACCCCGGCGCAGGCTGCGGCCGCCAAGGCGTTCATCGCTCGCCTGTCATCGGGCCGCGCGCGAATCGCCACGACGATCGAAAACGGGCCGTTTTTCGCGGCCGAATCCGAGCATCAGGATTTCGCTCGAAAGAACCCCTTTCATCCCTATATCCTGACCCATGACCGGCCCAAGGTGGCAGCGCTGAAACGGCGATATCCGGCGCTCTACAGGTCGTAGGACGTTAAGATTTCACGATATGTTGCGGGGCGGGCGACAAACCCGCCGCGGCTTACTATATGGCTGGCCTAGCGCCGCCGCGGACCCATGGGGCAAACGATGGACCTGCTGACCACCAACCCGTTCGACCCCTTTGATCTGGATGGGGACAAGCTGCACGAGGAGTGCGGCATTTTCGGCGTGTGGGCCGGCGACAATGCTGCAGGCTTCGTCGCGCTCGGTCTTCACGCGCTCCAGCATCGCGGCCAGGAAGCCGCCGGCATCACCACTTTCGACGGCAAGCATTTCCATTCGCATCGCGCGATGGGCCATGTCGCCGGCAATTTCGACCGCGACGACATCATCCGCAAGCTCGCCGGCCGCGCCGGCATCGGCCATGTGCGCTATTCGACCACCGGCGAGACCGCGCTGCGCAACGTCCAGCCGCTATACGCCGAGCTCGCCGAGGGCGGCTTTGCGGTCGCTCACAATGGCAATCTGTCCAACGCCATGAAACTCCGCCGCACGCTCAACCGGCGCGGCGCGATCTTTCAGTCGACCAGCGACACCGAAGTCATCCTTCACCTCGTCGCCACGTCGCAATGCACCACCAACCTCGATCGGCTGACCGACGCGTTGAAGCAGGTCGAGGGCGCCTATTCGCTGGTCGTCCTGACCGCCGACGGCCTGATCGCGTGCCGCGATCCGCTCGGCATCCGGCCGCTCGTCATGGGCAAGCTTGGCGAATCGACCATTTTCGCGTCGGAAAGCGTCGCGCTCGACGTAATTGGCGCGAGCTTCCTGCGCGACGTCGAGCCGGGCGAAATGGTCCTCGTCAACGACAGCGGGATCCGCTCGTTTCGACCGTTCGGCGACGCCGCCCCGCGCCCGTGCATTTTCGAGCATGTCTATTTCTCGCGCCCCGATTCGATCGCCGAGGGCAGTTCGGTCTACCAGGTGCGCAAGAACATCGGCGCCGAGCTGGCGCGCGAAGCACCGGTGGACGTCGATTATGTCGTCCCGGTGCCCGACAGCGGCGTCCCGGCAGCGATCGGCTTTGCCCAGGAATCGGGCATTCCGTTCGAGCTCGGAATCATCCGCTCGCACTATGTCGGGCGGACGTTCATCCAGCCGAGCCAGGAAGTTCGCCACCTCGGCGTCAAGTTGAAGCACAACGCCAACAGCGGATTGGTTGGCGGCAAGCGTATCGTCCTGATCGACGATTCGATCGTCCGCGGCACGACTTCGGTGAAGCTCGTCCAGATGATGCGCGATGCGGGCGCCAAGGAAGTGCATATGCGCATCGCTTCGCCGCCGACGCGGCATAGCTGCTTTTACGGCGTCGACACGCCCGAGCGCGCCAAGCTGCTCGCCGCGCAGATGGGCGTCGAGCAGATGCGCGATTACATCAATGCCGACAGCCTCGCCTTCGTCTCGATCGAAGGGCTGTACCGCGCGCTCGGCGATGAGCGCGACAATGCGCAGCCGCAGCGCTGCGATGCCTGCTTCACCGGCAATTACCCGACGATGCTGACGGACCTGGTCGAGAAGGACGGTCCCGCGGCGCTGTCTTTGGTCGCCAGCCGCTAACCGCTACAGGCGGCCCCTCATGGCCGATTCGAAACCCTTCGCCGACAAGCTCGCCGTCGTTACCGGTGCGAGCCGCGGCATTGGCGCCGCCACCGCCGAGGCGCTGGCCGCGGCAGGCGCGCATGTCGTTCTGGTCGCGCGCACTGCAACGGCGCTTGAGCAGGTCGAGGAGCGGATTCACGCGGCGGGCGGAAGCGCCACCATCGCTCCACTCGACCTCACCGAAGGCGAATCGATCGGCAAGCTCGCCGGCGCGGTCGCCGAGCGCTGGGCGAAGCTCGATATCCTCGTGCTCAACGCGGCGATGCTCGGTGCGCTGACCCCGGTGCAAGACATCGATCCCAAGGAATATTCGCGCCTGCTGAGCCTCAACCTGCTGGCGAACCAGGCGATGCTGGCGGCGTTCGACCCGTTGCTTCGCGCCGCCCCGTCTGCGGACATCGTCGCGCTGACCTCATCGGTCGGGGCCGAGCCGCGGGCCTTCTGGGGCGCCTACGGCTCGTCGAAGGCGGCGCTCGAGACGCTGCTGGGCGCTTATGCCGACGAGACCGGGCACACCGGCCGGATGCGCGTCCACGTCATCGACCCCGGAGCGACCCGGACAAGGATGCGAGCGCTGGCCTTTCCCGGCGAGGAACCGGACAGTCTCAAGCCGCCCGAAACAGTGGCCGACGCGATCGTCGCGCGGCTGCTCTCGAATGCGCCGACGGCTGAAAAAATGCGCGTCGAGCCCTAGGACTTCACCATCGTCACTTGCGCGACGTCGATTACGCCACCGCGGAAACCGCCCTCGCAATACATCAGATAGTAGCGCCACAATTGGTGGAACGCGGGCTCGAATCCGGCGAGGTCGCCGCGCTCGATCGCAGCGTCATAGCGCTGCCGCCACTGTCGCAAGGTCTCGGCATAATCGCCGGCAAAGCCTTCTCGGTCCTGCCACGACAGGCCGCGCTCGACCGCCAGCGCGGCGAAGCGCGGCTCGTCGACCAGCAGGCCGCCGGGGAAAATATACGCCTGGATGAAATCGGGATTGCGGCGATATTGGTCGAACAGATTGTGCTGAATGCTGATGAACTGCAGCGCCGCGCGGCCGCCCGGCTTCAGATTGCGCACGATCGCATCGAGATAGGCGCCCCACCAGCGCATCCCGACCGCCTCGACCATCTCGACCGACGCGATTGCGTCGAACGCGCCGCTGGTGTCGCGGTAATCCTCGAGCCTGATCTCGATGCGGTCGGCGAGCCCAGCGGCGGCGATGCGGCGTTCGGCCAGCGCCTTTTGCTCGGTCGACAGCGTCAGCCCGACAACCCGCGCGCCGCGCTCCGCCGCGGCGATCGCGAGGCTGCCCCAGCCGCATCCGATGTCGAGCATCCGCTGCCCCGGCGCGAGGTTGAGCCGGTCGAGCAATAAGCCGATCTTGCGGCGTTGCGCATCTTCGAGCGAGTCGCCAGGCGCAAAGCGCGCGGCGGAATAGGTCATAGTCTCGTCCAGCCAGGCGGCGTAGAAATCATTGCCGAGGTCGTAGTGCGCGGCGATGTTCTTGCGCGCCTTGCGCGGGGCGTTGTCGCGCGCCGCATGCGCTACCCGGTTGACCCAGCGAAATGGGCCCTTGGCGCGGCCGGTGTCTCCGAGCGGGGTCGCGTTGAGAGAGAATAATTCGAATATCGCGACCGCGTCGGGGCTCGACCATTCGCCATTGGCCCAGGCTTTATACCAGCCGACCGAGCCGGAGGTCGCCAGCCGCGCCAGCGCGCGCCAGCTGTGGATGTGAACTTCTGCGCGTGGCCCCGGTTCACGGAATCCGACGCAGCGGGTTGCTCCGCCGGGCACTTGCACTTCGATGCCGCCGCGCACCAGGCGTCGGTCAATGCGGTCGAGCACCGCGGCAAAGGCCGGCGCGGCGATCCGCGCGACCAGGCCATCGCCAGTCGCAAAACGGCGGTCCGCCCGCACCAGATGCCCACCGCGCATCAAATCGTGAACGTGTAGCGGCGTGGGCCGCGGTCGGGTTCGGGGCAACCCGGGCCGCTCACTGGCAAAAGCGTCTCATGCGCGAGCCGCGAGCTGGCGCCGGAACCGTAACGCGCGTCGCCGACCATGACCTTGAGTTCACATTTCTCCCGCTTGAGCGCGACTTGCGGCATGACCGACCAGCGCAGGAAATTGACCAGGCCGGGATCGCTGAGGACGGCCGCGCGGAACGCCGGATGATCGAGATTGTCGGGTTCGCAGGGCGACATGGGCGACATCCCTCGTGGGCCGAATTCGCTGCGACGATAGCATTCGCCTTCGCGCCAGACGAGGTTGCGGCGCCAGAAGGCGACTGGCGGCGAGGATGCGAACATCCTCGTGGCTTGCCCGTCGGTGGCTTGGCGCACCGCGGCGAAGGCGCGCTCGCTGTAGATCAGATTGGCGGAAATGTAGGTCAGCATGACGGCCAGCGCGGCCTGCATCGGGCGCCGCCAGTCGCGGCCTTGTTTCTCGCGCCGCTTGGACCAGAAAATCGTCAGCCCGAGCAGGAGCCACAGCCACAGGTCGATGATGAACAGCGCGTCGGCGTGGTACCAGGTGCTGGATAGCGGCGAGAGCAGCTGCACCGAGTAAGTCGTCAAAAGGTCGAGCAATGGATGGCTCGCCGCGCCGATGTAACACAGGCCGAGCAGATGCCAGAAATGCATCTCCAGACCGCTTTTGAACGTCGTGCCGCGCCTCACCTGCCAGCGGTCGAGCAGCCACAGCAGGCCGGCGAGCAACGGCGGCATCACCAGCACGCCGCCGACCAGCCCGTGAGTGAAGCCGCGATGGATGGCGAGCGGCTCCCACGGGAATTCACCGAAGAATACGTCGATGTCAGGCATGTTGGCGCCGAGTATCAGCGCCGCGAGACCTTTGCGGCTGGCTGTCTTGAGCCCGGCCTGGCCAAGCGCCCAGCCGGCCAGTGAGTGCGTGATGTTGTCCAATTGCCCGCTTAGATTTCGCGCGGTTCTTTCTCGACCTGCCAGGTCTGGCCCTTGGCGACGAGCGCCTGGAGGTCGGGGGTCTTGCCCGCCGCGATGGCGGCATTCTGCTCGATCACCGCGCTTTCGAATGTCGGCGCGGGATCGTCGTAGAGGACGCCGAGCGCGACCGGGAAGCCCTCGCCCGGAAGCTCGATCAGCATATGCGCGATCGACCGGTTGGTCGGGTCATGGATGAGCACGTCGGGATCGTCGGCTTCGACGACCTTCAGCGCCAGCCGCTCGCGGTCGAGCGCAAGGCCCTGAGTGCCGCCGGCGAACAGCATCTTTTCACCCGCCTTGAGCCACAATTGCTTGTCTGCGGCGACGTCGCGGCTGGTGAAGGCGGCGAACACGTCATCGTTGTAAACCACGCAATTCTGGAAAATCTCGACGAAGCTCGCGCCGCGATGCGCGTGCGCGGCCTTGAGGACGTCGGGCAGGCTCTTGTGGACGTCGATTCCGCGCGCGACGAACCGGGCGCCCGAGCCGAGCGCAAAGGCGCACGGGCGGATCGGCCGGTCGACCGAGCCGAACGGAGTCGATGGCGAGCGCGTGCCGGGACGCGACGTGGGCGAATATTGGCCCTTGGTGAGACCGTAGATCTCATTGTTGAACAGCAGGATCTGGCAATCGAGGTTGCGGCGCAAAACGTGCATCGTGTGGTTGCCGCCGATCGACAGCGCGTCGCCGTCGCCGGTGATGATCCACACGTCGAGGTCGGGATTGGCGAGCTTCACGCCGGTGGCGACGGCGGGCGCGCGGCCATGGATCGTATGGAAGCCGTAGGTCGCCATATAATATGGAAAGCGGCTGGAGCAGCCGATGCCGCTGACGAACACCGTCTTCTCGCGCGCCACGGCTAGGTCGGGCATGGTCCGCTGAACCGCCTTCAGAACGGCATAGTCGCCGCAGCCCGGGCACCAGCGAACTTCCTGATCGGAAGCCCAGTCCTTGGCGGTCGTCGCCGGGATGGGAGTGAGTTCGTTCATGGCCTCAAATCAACCAATAGATCAGAGCGGCGACGACGATCAGCATCATGATCAGCGGAAAGGCGTTGATCTGTTTCATTCGAAAGTTCCCAAGGTTCGCACTAACGGGCACTCAATTGCTCATCGATCGCCGCCTCGATCTCGGCGATGCGGAAGGGGTGCCCGCTGACCTTGGTCAGCGATTGCGCATCGACGAGAAACTGGTCGCGCAGCAGGGTCTTCAACTGGCCCATGTTCATTTCCGGAACGAGGATACGCCCGAAGCCACGCAATAGGACAGCCATATTTTGCGGCATTGGCCAGATGTGGCGAATGTGGACATGGGCGACGTCGAGCCCACGCGCGTTCGCTCGCCGCACCGCCTGGTGAATCGGGCCGAAAGTCGAGCCCCAGCCGACGACGCACAAGTCGGCGCCTTCGCGGCCCAGGCACACGTCCTGGTCGGGGATCGTCCTGGCGACGTTCATCACCTTGCCATGGCGCGTGTCGGTCATTTCCTGGTGAGCAGCCGGCGAATAATCGATGTTGCCCGAGCCCGGCGCCTTCTCGATCCCGCCGATGCGGTGCTCGAGCCCGGGCGTGCCGGGACGGATCCACGGCCGCGCAAGGTCGTCGTTGCGGGCGTAGGGCATGACGCCCTCGCCTTCCGCCGGCGGGGTGTCGAAGAAAGGCACCGGGAAAGCCTGGAAGCTGCTCATGTCGGGCACTTTCCACGGCTCCGCGGCATTGGCGATATAGCCGTCGGTGAGCAGGATCACGGGCGTCATGAAGCGGGTAGCGATACGGCACGCTTCGATCGCGCATTCGAACGCGTCGGCGGGCGAGCGCGCCGCGATCACCGGCACCGGCGTGTCGCCGTTGCGGCCATAGACTGCCTGATAGAGGTCCGACTGCTCTGTCTTCGTCGGAAGGCCGGTCGAGGGGCCGCCGCGCTGCGAATTGATAATAACCAGCGGCAGCTCGGTCATGACCGCGAGGCCCATCGCCTCGGTCTTCAGCGCGATCCCGGGGCCGGATGAGGACGTGATGCCCAGCTGGCCGGCGTAACTCGCGCCGATCGCCGCGCAGATCGCCGCAATTTCATCCTCCGCCTGGAAGGTGGTGATGCCATATTCCTTGAGGCGCGACAGGTGGTGGAGAAGCGCCGACGCAGGCGTGATGGGATAGCCGCCGAAGAACATCTTGACGCCGGCGAGCTGGCAGCCAGCGACGAGGCCGAGCGCAAGCGATTCGGCGCCGGTGACGGTGCGGTAGAGGCCGGGTTCGGCCGGCGCGGCGGCGATATGATGGCGATGGACGCCGCCGATTTCGACGGTCTCGCCATAAGCGTGGCCGGCGTTCAGCGCCGCGATATTGGCTTCGGCGAGCTCGGGCGCCTTGGCGAATTTGGTCTTGAGCCAGTCGACAATGGGCTGGCGGTCGCGGTCGAACATCCACAGCGCGAGGCCGAGCGTCCACATGTTCTTGCAGCGCAGCGCTTCCTTGTTGCCAAGGCCGAACGGTTTCACCGCGTCCAAAGTCAGTTGCGAGATGTTGAAGCTGACGACCTGCCAGCGGGCGAGGCTGCCGTCCTCGAGCGGGCTGACTTCATATCCGGCCTTCGACAGGTTTCGCGGCGTGAACTCGCCCGCATCGGCGATGATCAGCCCGCCGTCGCGAAGCGCATCCGCGTTCACCTTCAAGGCCGCGGGGTTCATCGCCACGAGAACGTCGGGCTGGTCGCCCGCGGTATCGATCGCGCAGCTGCCGAAGTTGATCTGAAAGGCGGAGACGCCGAACGTCGTCCCCTGCGGAGCGCGGATTTCGGCGGGAAAATCGGGGAACGTCGCAAGGTCGTTGCCGGCCAAAGCGGTCGACAGCGTGAACTGGCCGCCGGTCAACTGCATGCCGTCGCCGCTGTCGCCGGCAAAGCGCACAACCACGGCCTCGCGCGGCGGATGGGCCGTGGCTTCTTTCTCGGTCAGCAGATGGGTGGCGGTGGCCATGGCGGCATTCTAGGCGGGGCCGGCGGCGTCCGCCATAGTTTCGTGGGCGGACGGTGCAGCGCTTCATCGCACTGCTCGGAACCCGTCCGAGGCTTGGCTGTTTCTTTTACGTAACCAAAAGGAGCACAAGCATGTACATCGGAATCGGCGGCCTCATCCTACTCATCATCGTTCTGGTCCTGATCTTCTGATCGGACACCGCATCAAATCGAGTTGGTGACCCCTACGGGAATCGAACCCGTGTTTCAGCCGTGAAAGGGCCGCGTCCTAACCGCTAGACGAAGGGGCCGTGAGGCGGCTCGCCGGTTAGGCGAGGGGTCACCGAGGGTCAAGCGAACGCCGCATCCTCGACATGCATTTCGGCCGCGTTGCCGCCGTTATATTCGTCGCGCTTGATCGTCCCCGCGAGCCACCAGCGCTGGTCGCCATTGGCCGACAGCAGCGCCTGACCGAGGGCGCCTGAGGCGCTCCGGAACGCAATCCACTTGAAGCTTTTGCCATCGTCTCCGCAGGCGATGCCGCGAACATGGTCGGTGCCGACCGTCTTGACGTTGATCAGACGCGCCGGCCCGGCGGCGACCCGCGGGCCGGGCCAGCCGGCACCATAAGGGCCGGCGAGGTCGAGCGCGTCGCACAGATCGCCCGCGACACCCCCCGGGGCGAGCAGTGCGTCGAGCATGAGCGCGCGGTCGGTGCGCGCTTTGGCGACGTCCTCGGCGAGCCGCTCGTGGAGGAACGCGCGAAGCGGCTCGAGCCCGCGCGGCGGAAGGGTCAGCCCGGCCGCCATCGCATGGCCGCCGCCGGCGATCAGCAGGCCGCTATCCTTCGCCGCGAGCACCGCTGCGCCGAGGTCGACGCCCGAAATCGAGCGCCCCGACCCCTTGCCGGTGCCGTCCTCACATTCGGCGATGACGATCGCCGGGCGGCCGAACCGTTCCTTGAGGCGGCTGGCGACGATGCCGATCACGCCCTGGTGCCACGCGCTGCTCATCACCACGATCACCGGCGCGTCGGACTGGGCGGCGGCCTGGGCCTCGGCTTGTTCCGTGATGATGAACTCCAATCCGCGCCGTTCCTCGTTGAGCCGGTTGAGCTCCTCGGCGATGCCGCGCGCTTCCTCGGCGTCGGCGGTGGTCAGCAGGCGCACGCCAAGGTCGGACTTGCCGACCCGGCCGCCGGCGTTGATCCGCGGCCCGAGCGCGAAACCGAGGTCGCGGCACGAGGGCGGCTTGACCAGCCCGGCGGCCTGACCAAGCGCGCTAAGCCCGACATTCTGGCGGCCGGCCATGATCTTGAGCCCCTGGGTGACGAAGGCGCGGTTGAGGCCCTTTAATTTGGCGACGTCGGCCACGGTGCCGAGCGCGACGAGGTCTAGCAAATCTAGCAATTTGGGCTCGGTCGCCTCGGCGAAACGGCCGCGCGACCGAAGCTCGCGAACCAGCGCGACGCCGAGCAGGAAGGCCATTCCGACCGCTGCTAGATGACCGTGGGTTGCGCCCTCGGGGCTCTCGTCTAGGCGGTTGGGGTTGATCATCGCCAGCGCGACCGGAAGCAGGCTGGCGCATTGGTGATGGTCGACGACGATCACGTCGAGCAGCGCAGCCTTGGCCTCGTCGAGCGCCTCGAACGCCTGCGCGCCGCAGTCGACGCAAATGGCCAGGCTGGCGCCGCGCTCCTTGAGCTCGACCAGCGCTTTGCCGGACGGGCCATAGCCCTCCATCAGACGGTCGGGGATGTAGATCATCGGGTCGGCGCCGAGACGGCGCAGAAGCAACACGAGCAGCGCCGCGCTGGTTGCGCCATCGACGTCATAATCGCCAAAAATTGCGATTTTCTCGCCGGCTTCGATGGCGTCGGCAAGGCGTTTGGCGCCCTTGTCCATGTCGGCGAAGCAGCTCGGGTCGGGCAGGAAGTCGCGGATGCGCGGATCGCGGTGGCGGGCGAGATCGCCGCGCTCGACGCCGCGCGCGAGCAGCAATTCGTCGGTCAGCGAGTCCATGCCGATCTCAGGCTCAGCCGCGCGGCGCCAGCGCCAAGCCTGTCCGGTGATCGATTGCTCGATATCGAGTCCAGGGCTCATGCGAGAATCGCCCGGCGAAGGTCGAACGCAACGCCGCGCGGGATTGCCGGGACGCTGTGGATTGACCATCCGCCGCCGCCGGCAACGCCGAGGCGAACGGTCGCGACCCCGAACAGGCGGGTCAGCGCATTGTCGGTGACGTCGGCGCTTTGCACCTTGGCGCGCGGCAGCAGCAAGCGGTGCTGCTGCCACCAGCCGCCTTCGATGAAGAGGTGCTCGCCATCGAGCGCGTAGCGGGTCCGCGGCCATGCGAGGATGCGCAGGAGCGATGCCGCCGACACGGTGACGAGGGTCAGCGCGCCGAGCCAGGGCAGGAATATTGCCTGGGCGCCGCCGATCAGGGCGAGTGGGATCATCGCGATCAGGAACAGGTAAAGATAGGCGCGGGACACGTTCTTCCATGTGGGATCGGGCGGTGCCGGCGGCCAGTGGAGCTCTGCCAGGATGCGCTCGATTTCATCGGGATGGGCCAAAGGCGCAACGACATGGTCGCCCTTGCCCGCCTCGTCCTGCGCAAGGCTCTGGAGCTTCAATTCGAACCAGCCGAGGGCGCGGCGCACAGGCCCCGTGGCGACGATCGCCGCCTGCACCCGGGCAAGCGGCAGGCTGACGTCGGTCAGGGTCAGCAGGCCGCGGCGGCGGCGCAGCGCACGCGACACGCGGTCGAGGCGGAAGCGATAGTCGCGAAGCACGGTGCGGACGATGCCGGTCGCGGAGCCAATCGCCAGGAGCAGGGCCGCGCCGGCGAGGATCACGGCGACCTGGTGGGCAAGGAAATATGCCTGCAGCGGCGCGGACAGCGCCAGCGCCTCGTTCCAGAAACGCCGCGAGAAGGGGTCGAAACCGGCGACGTCGCCGACCGTCTGGCTGAGGCCGAACAGCCCGGCGAGCACGGCCAGCGAGAAATTGAACAGCCCGGCGATGATCAGCCGGCGGTTGGACATCGCGAACAGCGGTTCGCCGTCGGCAACAGCAACCGACGGAGCGAGCGCGCTGGTGCGGGTCCGGTTGGCGCGGACGAGCTTGCGCAGCGCTTCGGCGCGCTCGAGCGAAATGGTGTGGAGGATGCCATCATTGGCGCCCGCCGCGGCACCGGTTTCGAACCGCACCTGCGCCAGGCCGAGGAGCCGCTGGACCGGCCCCTGCTCGATATCGACATCCTGGATGCGGTCGAATGGAATCGCCCGGCTGTTGCGCTCGAAAAGCCCGGAATCAATCCGGATTTCATGCTCGCCGACGCGATATTCGAGCCGGAGCCAGCGGATCAGCAGGCCACCCACGGAGACGACCAACGAGGCGGCCGCGATCACCGCGACGAGCCACCAGCGGCCCTGGCTGCCCATCCACACAAGGAGCGCAATCATGCCCCACGCGCCGCGAATCGTCCCGCCAAGCCCCGTCAGCAGGAACATCGGATGGAGCCGTTCAGGCGGCCCGAGCGCGGGCGCCGGGTGTGTCGCGGCTGCCGTGCTCACTGGAAATCGGTCCGGATATGCGCCCGGATGGCGTCGCGCATATCCACCGCCCGGTCGGGCGCGAGGCCATCAATGCGCACCATGGAGTTGTGCGTGCCCGCGGTGTGGACGACGAGGCTCGCGGTGCCGAACATCTTGTCGAGCATCGAGCGGGTGACGTCGATATGCTGGACGCGCACGAACGGCACCAGCGTATCGACGTGGATCAGCCACCCGCGCACCGCCTGAAGCAGGCGATCGTCGATGCGGTAGCCGAGCCGGCGGTAGATGCGGTCGGGTGCGACGATCACCGCGAACAAGGCGAGCACCCCGACCACCGTAGGTATCGCCCAGGCAAATGCCCTGTCGGCGAGCAGCAGCCGGTCCGCGACAATGGCGCCGATCAGCAGCGGCACCCACATCGAAGCGGCGCGTAACCGAAGCACATGGCGATAGGCCGGCTCCGGGCGGAGCATTGGCGAAAGGGTTTCGTCGGTCATTTGGCAGCGACTGTAAGCGCGCTGCACCGGCGGTCTAGAGGCGACGTTGGCTGCCGAGCCGATAATGTTCGGTCGAGATCCGGCGCACGGTGCCCGAGCTTGCCCGCATCACCAGCGTTTCGGTGGTCACGCATTCCTTGCGGCGATGGACGCCTTTCAACAGCGACCCGTCGGTGACCCCAGTGGCGGCGAAGATGCAATCGCCCTTGGCCATGTCGTCGAGCGTGTAGACGCGGTCCAGGTCCTCGATTCCCCAGCGGCGCGCACGGGCAATCTCGTCGTCGTTGCGGAACAGCAATTTGCCCTGGATCTGGCCGCCCACACAGCGCAGCGCGGCCGCCGCGAGCACGCCCTCGGGCGCGCCGCCGCTGCCGATATAGACATCGATGCTGGTGTCCGGATCGGCGGTCGCAATGACGCCCGCGACATCGCCGTCGGGAATGAGGACGATGCCGCAGCCGAGCGCGCGCAGGTCGGCGATAAGCTCGGCATGGCGCGGACGGTCGAGCACGCAGGCGATGATCTGCCGCGGCTCGACACCCTTGGCCTTGGCGATCGCGCGAATATTGTCCGCGACCGGGCGCTCGAGGTCGATGATGCCGTCGGGATAGCCCGGCCCGACCGCCAGCTTTTGCATGTAGGTGTCGGGCGCGTTGAGCAGCCCCCCCTCCTCGGCAATCGCGAGCACGGCGAGCGCGTTCGGCCCGGCGGTCGCGGTCAGGGTGGTGCCTTCCAGCGGGTCCAGCGCGATGTCGATCTTTGGCCCCGAGCCCTGCGCCGAGCCGACCTTCTCGCCGATGTACAGCATCGGCGCTTCGTCACGCTCGCCCTCGCCAATGACGACCGTTCCGTCCATCGGCAGCTCGTTCAAAGCGGCGCGCATCGCCTCGACCGCAGCGGCGTCGGCTGCGTCATTGTCGCCGCGCCCGATCCAGCGCGAGGCAGCAACCGCCGCGGCTTCCGTCACCCGGACCATTTCGAGCACGAGCACACGGTCGAGCGTGGACGAGGCAGTGGGGTCGGCGGGGGTCATCGGGCCAGTCTCTCAAAATTGCGGGATGGCCGGCGATAGTCGGGCTAGGAAGGATCGTCCACCCGGTGCTGGAGCAGTTCCGAACGGACGCGCACCTGGCGCGCGCCGAGGCGCGTCTCGAACAGGAAAACCGCGAAGCCCCCGGCGATGGTCAGCATCGAGGCAATGAACAACAACGCAATCGCGGACCCCAGATGAAGGTCGGTCAAGGTCGCCGCGAACAGCAAGGCTACCACCAGGCAGGTGAGGACTCCTGAAAGCACCGACAGGCCGGTCGCCCAGCTGACCAGGTTCATGCGGCTGTCGAGCACGCCCATCTCGCCGAGCCAGCGGTCATGCTCGCCGCCGCGGCTGGCGAGCAGCAGCGGCTCGATCTCGCGGCTGCGGTCGACGATCCGCGACAGCCGGGTCACGCACACGTTGAGGAACGCGCCTATGCCGGACAGCAGGAACACCGGCGCCAGGGCCAGCCGGACGATTTCGGCAACTTTGCTGACTGGAAATTCCGGCGCGAGCTCGATCATTGCTCGAGGTCGCGCTCGCAGCTCGCAACCTCGAAAAGCAAACTGCCGGTGACGACAAAGCTTGCCGCCAGCACCCAGGCGAAGCTGGCAATCAGCGGGGGCGTCGGGCCGAACAGACTGATGATCAATCCCGAGATCGAAAGGCCGGCGAACAGCAGCACCGCAAGGAAGAAATCGAGGCCGGCAGAAATTCGCATCCACATGCACACGGTCGGGCTGGAGCGGCGGCTGGCGAAAAAGATGATCAGGCTGCGGATCAGCAGCCAGCCGATGATCAGCGTGACCATGGGCGTGAAATGAACGACCGGATTGATCAGGAACAGCAGCCCCGCAAGCGCGGTCACCCCGCCGGCGGCCATTGCATATTTCTTGACGTGATCGCGCAGCGACCCGGCAAGCATTTCGACGATCCCGGCTGTCAGCAAAAGCCCGCCGATCATCGCCGAGCCGCGAAGGCGGTCAGCGGCAGGCAACAGCAAGGCGCCCGCGCTCAGCATCATGATCGCCACGCCGGCGGCATAGATCAGCCACGAGCGGGTGCGGTTCGACATGCCCTGCCCTGCCTGTGATGCCATAGTCGGACTCGTCTGGTTCAATGCGCTTTACAGATGATAGTCCGCGGGAAGTTTCCGCTCAAGCACGAGCCTGCGCCGGATTGGTCAGGCGTTGCGAACCGCTCCAAGCTCGCGGCGGGGGTCCTGGATGTAGCCGGTGCGGCGGACAACCGCGAGGAACGCGCTTCCAACGAGGCGCGCGAACGGCCCCACCGGGCGGCGGATCTGCATCAGCAGGACGACGCGCTTGCGGGCAGTATTATTCCACACTTGATGCTGGAAGGTGTCATCGAGCAGGAGCAGCTTGCCTTCCTCCCAGCCGCGAGTTTCACCGCCGACTTCGATGCGGCAATCGCCGGCCGGTACGTCGAGCGCCAGGTGACCGTTGATCAGCGCCTTGCTGACACCCTTGTGCAGCGGAACATAAGTTCCCGGCTCCATGATCGAGAACATCGCTAGGACCAGGCCGGGGACCCCGTCGAGCAAGGCCGCGGTTTTCGGGCACAAGGCGCGGTTGCCTGCGACATGATAGCCGTAGGCCTCGAAGACGAAGCTCTTCCACTTGCCGTCCCGCGCCACGCGATGGTGATCGGGCGACACCATGGCCAACGGCAATATCTTGCCGCCGCGCTGGTCCAATGAGTCGAGCTCGGCGCGGATGTCGGTCCAGCCGGCCTCGAGCGCAGCGCTCCACCAGAAGAGGCCGGAATCGATGAACGGCGTCACCGGAACGCGCGACGATCGAGCGATCATCCGGTTGAACGGCTTACGCAAGCGCTTGCCGAGTTTGATCACGCCTCCGCGCTTGGGCTTTGGTTGTTCAATCACGCGAACGCTTTCCTTCGGCACGGGCGAGCCGCTCGCTAGCCCATCGCCGGGCGAACAGCGAGCATCAACGGGCCAGCAGCGTCAAAGCGCCGCTCAGCTCGCTTCGCTCTCCTTGCCGGTGCATTCGCCGATGCGGCGCGCATCGACCCGCACGCGCATTGCCATCGCACCTTGGGCGCCCTGCGCCGCGGCCTGAACCTTGTTCGACATCTGCATATTATATGCGTCGGGGGAATAGGTGCCGGCCATCTGCATCACCTGGGTTCCCTGCTCGCCGCCGCAACGCATGACCGCGTCGATCTTGCCGTTGCCCATTTTGAAATGGTCGTAGCGGCAGCCCTTATTCTGGCCGGCAAAAAAGTCTTCGTCGGGCTTCTTGACGTCTTCGGGAGTGAGGCAGTTCTTGAATGCCTTGGGCTGGTTCTGGGCCATCATTTCCTTCATTCGCCCAGCGATTTCGGGCGGCATGCCCGGCACGTCGAGCTGCTCGATGGTGACCTTCGATTCCCACAGGCCGGCGCGGACGAAGCTTTCCCCGGCGCCGGACTTGCGCACCTTCTCGGCAACTTCGGCGACGCTGGCGTTTTTGGCATCGACTTGCGGTTCGCTGTTGCAGGCAGCGATCGAAACGATGGCGGTGATCAGCATTGCGACGCGCATTGGATTGTCCCCCTATTAGGTGGGCCAGCATATGGCAGCGCGGCGCGATGGCAACTTTCGTTGCTCCGGCGAGCGGCGATGACCATATGGGCGGCACTATGCCGATCCAGATCCGCACCAGCCTCGAGGAGCCGCAAAGCGAGGCGGCGTTCGTACCCCACAAACCCGTCCGGCCCGACAAGGCCGAAGGCGGACGGCCGTTCGTGCTCGACTCGGACTATCAGCCGGCGGGGGACCAGCCGGCGGCGATCAAGGAGCTGACCGAAGCGGCATTGGACGGCGAGCAGAGCCAGGTTCTTCTTGGAGTCACCGGGTCGGGCAAGACCTTCACCATGGCCAAGGTGATCGAGACGCTCCAGCGGCCCGCGCTGGTCATGGCGCCAAACAAGATCCTCGCCGCGCAGCTGTACGGCGAGTTCAAGCGGCTATTCCCGAACAATGCGGTCGAATATTTCGTCAGCTACTACGATTATTACCAGCCCGAGGCCTACGTCCCGCGGTCCGACACCTACATCGAGAAGGAAAGCTCGGTGAATGAGGCGATCGACCGCATGCGCCACAGCGCGACGCGGTCCCTGCTCGAGCGCGACGACGTGATCATCGTCGCGTCGGTCTCGTGCCTCTACGGCATCGGTTCGGTCGAGACTTATTCGGCGATGGTGTTCTCATTGAAGAAGGGCGCGCACGAGGACCAGCGCGAGATCATCCGCAAGCTCGTCGCGCTCCAGTACAAGCGCAACGACCAGGGCTTCGCGCGCGGCAACTTCCGCGTGAAGGGCGACAATCTGGAGATTTTCCCGTCGCATTATGAGGACACCGCGTGGCGGGTTAGTTTCTTCGGCGACGAGGTCGAGGAGATCGTCGAGTTCGACCCGCTGACCGGCAAGACGGTCGCCAACCTCGACAGCATCAAGGTCTACGCCAATTCGCATTATGTGACGCCCGGCCCGACCCTGAAGCAGGCAATGGAAGCCATTCGCCACGAGCTTGCCGAGCGGCTCAAGGAATTGGAGGCCGAAGGACGGTTACTCGAGCTCCAGCGGCTCGAGCAGCGGACCAATTTCGACCTCGAGATGATCGCCGCGACCGGCAGCTGCGCGGGGATCGAGAATTACAGCCGCTTCCTCACCGGCCGCCTGCCGGGCGAGCCGCCGCCGACTTTGTTCGAATATCTGCCCGACAACGCTCTGCTGTTCATCGACGAAAGTCACCAGACGGTGCCGCAGATCGGCGCGATGGCGCGCGGCGACCACCGGCGGAAGATCACGCTCGCCGAATATGGCTTCCGCCTGCCGAGCTGCATCGACAACCGGCCGTTGCGCTTCAACGAATGGGACGCGATGCGACCGCAAACGACGTTCGTCTCGGCGACACCCGGGACCGTGGGAATTGAACGAGACCGGCGGCGTGTTCTCGGAGCAGGTGATCCGCCCGACCGGCCTGATCGACCCGCCGGTCGAGATCAAGCCGGTCGAGGATCAGGTCGACGATCTGGTCAATGAAGCGAAAAAGACCGCGGCCGCCGGCTACCGGACTTTGGTGACCACGCTGACCAAGCGCATGGCCGAGGATCTGACCGAATATCTCCACGAGGCGGGCCTTCGCGTCCGCTACATGCACTCGCGACGTCGAGACGCTGGAGCGCATCGAGCTGATCCGCGACTTGCGCCTCGGCGTCTATGACGTGCTGGTCGGCATCAACCTGCTGCGCGAAGGGCTCGACATTCCCGAATGCGGGCTGGTCGCGATACTGGACGCCGACAAGGAAGGTTTCCTGCGCTCGGAAACCTCGCTCATCCAGACCATCGGCCGCGCCGCGCGCAATATCGACGGTCGCGTGATTCTCTATGCCGACCGGGTCACCGGGAGCATGGAGCGGGCGCTGAACGAAACCGACCGGCGCCGCGAAAAGCAGGTCGCCTATAATCTCGAGCATGGCATCACGCCCGAGAGCATCAAGACCAAGATCAACGACATCATGAGCGACGTCACGCTTCGCGACGGCGTGCTGGTCGAGACCGGCGACGACGAGCGGCCGCATTTGGTCGGGCACAATCTCAAGGCCTATCTCGCCGACCTCGAGGAGCGCATGCGCAAGGCCGCCGGCGATCTCGAGTTCGAGGAAGCGGCGCGGCTGCGCGACGAGATCCGCCGGCTGGAGGAAGACGACCTCGGCATCCCCCACGACCAGCGCGCCGCGCCGCGCCCGCTCGGGAACGCGACCGAGGGCAAGCCCGGCACGCGCAAGGGACGGTTCGGGCGGCAGAGCAGGACGAAGTTCGGCGGGCGGCGTTGAGCGATCCGCCGGCCGCGCTACGATAGGCGGGAAAACGGGGGCAAATGCGATGACACGATTGAGCAGTATGCTGACGCTCGGCGCGCTCGGATTGGTGAGCTGCGCTGCTAGTGCCCAGCCCGCAAAGCTGTCGCTGCCGCTATACGAGGATGCGGTGAAGATTGCGCGCCCGGTCCTGCCGGCGCGTATGGCCGATGGCGATTGTCCCGGGTCCGATCCTTGCGAATTCGGGACCGAATGGCGGACCTGCGAGGCCCTTCCGCTGTACCGCGAGGCTGTCGACGGCGCGGCGGTGCTGCGCCAGTTGAAGCCGATGGAATCCTTCGTCGCCGAGGCCGGCGAGATCGAGCTCGTCGCGCCCGGACGCATCGAGATCACCGACATGACTTACCCCGACCAGACCGGCGGCGCCTATCTTGAGAGCGGCGCGGTGATCGAAGTCTACGGCCCGCTGCACGACGCTCGCGCGCTTTACTTCAACCCCGCCAGCGGCAGGGCCTGGTCGCCGCCCGCCAACGAGGATCATTGGTGGTGGAGCGGCAAGAACGCGAAGATGACCGTGGTGCCGAAAGCGACCTGGTGGATTCGCGCCAAGACCAAGGATGGCGCGCGCGGCTGGCTCAAGCTGGTCAACACGCAGGGCCAGGAGGGCTTTCCGCAATTCGACCAGGCGGAGGTCATGGAGACCTGGGACATCAACCGCACCCGCGATGACGAAACCCCCGGTTGCAGCGAGATGCTCGACCGCGGCAAAGCCGAAAGCACGCCCGCGAAGACCGGCTAACGCGCAAGCCCTTCGGCAATCTCAGCGACTTCGAGCCAGCGGTGCTCGGCGGCGTCTTTCTCGGCGCGGAGTTGCTCGATTTTGACGGTCAGCGCTTTGAACCGCGCGGGGTCGCGCGTGAATAGGTCGGGATCGTGGAGCGCTTCCTCGGCGGCGACGATTTCGGCTTCCATGCGCGCGATTTCATCCGGCAGGCGATCGAGGTCGCGCTGGTCCTTGTAGGACAGTTTGCCTCCCCTCCCGCCTGCGGGAGGGGATACAGGGTTGGGCTTCTTTGCGGCCAATGAAGCCCCACCCCCCGGCCCTCTCCCGCGAGCGGAAGTGGGAGCAGATTTCCTCTTCACCCAATCCTCATAGCCCCCCGCAACGACATCGACCTTGCCTGAGCCATCGAGGCCCAGCGTGATGGTCACCGTGCGGTCGAGGAAGTCGCGATCGTGGCTGACGATCAACACCGTCCCGTCATAGTCGGCGATGACCTCTTGAAGGAGATCGAGCGTTTCCAGGTCGAGGTCGTTCGTCGGCTCGTCGAGCACCAGCAGCGTGGCCTCGCGGGCGAATTCGCGCGCGAGCAGCAGCCGCGACCGCTCGCCGCCGCTGAGCGAACCGACCGGCGCCTCGGTCACGCCCGGATCGAACAGGAATTCCTTGAGATAGCCCTTGATGTGCTTCCTGGCGCCACGGACGGTAATCCAGTCGCCGCCCTCGGTGAGCACGTCGCGCACGCTTTTAGCCGGGTCCATCAGCTTGCGCTGCTGGTCGATGACGATCCCGGTTAGCGTCTTCGCGCGATGGACGGTGCCGCTGTCGGGCTTGAGCTCGCCGGTCAGCAGCTTGAGCAAGGTCGTCTTCCCCGCGCCGTTGGGGCCGACGATGCCGATGCGGTCGCCGCGCTGGATGCGCAGCGTGAAATCCTTGATGATCGGGCGCTCGGCAAAGCTTTTGAACAGGTGGGCGGCGTCGATCACCACTTTGGACTTCACGTCGTCCTTGGCCAGCGCGAGCTTGGCGGTGGCGCCGGCGCCGAGCATCGCCGCCCGCTGCGCGCGCATTTCGTGGAGCTTGGTCAGCCGGCCCTGGTTGCGGCGGCGGCGCGCGGTCACTCCGCGCTGGAGCCAGTGAAGCTCGAGCTTCAACTTCGCGTCGAGCTTTTCGGCCGCGCGCGCTTCCTCGTCATAGACCCGCTCGGTCCACGCATCGAAGCCACCGAAGCCGATTTCGGCGCGGCGCAGGCTTCCCCGATCGAGCCAGATGCAGGTCTTGGTCAGCCGCGCGAGGAAGGTGCGGTCGTGGCTGATGACGATGAAGGCTCCCTTGAAGCGCCCCAGCCACTCCTCGAGCCATTCGATGGCCCTCAAATCAAGATGGTTGGTCGGCTCGTCGAGCAGCAGCACATCGGGGCCTTGAGCGAGCGCGCGGGAGATCGCCGCCCTGCGCCGCTCGCCGCCGCTGGCGGTGGCGACCGGCCGCGACAGGTCGATGTCGAGCTGGCCCGCGATCGACGCGGCGTCATGCGCTGCGGGAGCAGCGGGGCCGTGCAGCACCCAGTCGAGCAAGGTCTCGTGGCCGCTCATCGCCGGATCCTGCTCGAGCAGGACGACCCGCGTCCCCGGAACGATGGTTCGCTTGCCTTCGTCCGTCTCGATCATGTCCGCGAGGCATTTGAGCAAGGTCGTCTTGCCCGCCCCGTTGCGGCCGATCAGCGCGATGCGGTCACGAGCGCCAATGTAGAGGTCGAGCCCGCGGAACAGCCAGCCTTCGCCCTGGATCAGCCCAAGGTCTTCGTAGGAAAGGATCGGCGCGGCCATCGCGCCGCCGCTTAGGCGAGCGCGTGCGCCCGCTCAATCAGTTGGCAGCCTTCTTCGCGGCAACCATTGCCGCGACATCCTCGAGCAGCTTCGGCGCATCGTACACGATACCGTCCTTGATGGTGTACTTGACGCCGCCGACGCGCTGAACCTTGCCGTCGGGCCCAAGCTTCTCGAACCCGGTGCCGTAGAGCGTCTTCAGATTGTGCAGCGGGTTTTCGGGCACGATGATGAGGTCGGCGAGTTTGCCCGGTGCGATCAGGCCGATGGGCGGCTCCTGCCCCTTGGGCCGGAAGATCTCGACCGCGCCGTTCCAGGTCGCCGCCTGAATGACCTCGAGCGGGCTGAACCCGGCTTCCTGAAGCATTTCCAGCTCGCCGATGTAGGCGAACCCCCACGGCTGGTAGATGTAGCCAGGATCGGACCCCGCCGTGACGATTCCGCCCATGTTCTTATAATCGTTCATCAGCCGCATGTAGGGAACGTAGAAGCGCCGCCACTGGACCTCGCGCGCGGTGGTCCAGTCGAACCAGTAGGAGCCGTGCTTTTCGCGGCCAGGCGCGAAATAGTTCATCAGCGAGGGCAAAGTGTATCTTGCGTGCCAGTCGGCATTCTTCGCGCGCATCAGGTCGCGGGACGCCGAATAGATGTTGAAGGTCGGGTTGAAGATGACGCCGTTGGCGAGCTGCTCGCGCAGATAGGCGTTCCATTCCGGCCCGCCCGGCTCGACGATCTGGTCGACCAGATTGGCGAAGTCGCCGAAACGGTCCTGCTCGTCGGCATAATTATAATCCGGCCGCAGCGTCGTGATCCGGCGATCCTTGAGCAGGCTTTCGAAATGTCCGTAGAAATGGGTGATGCTGCCAAGGCCGGCGTTGCCGGCGTCGCGGGCATTGAAGCGGGCCACGCCGATTTGCGACAGATGGGCGACGGTGCCGAGCCCGAGCCGGCGCGCCTCAGCGATCGCAGCTTTGGTCGCTTCGGGCGGATCGCCGTTGAAGAATTTGATCCCGTCAAAGCCCTGCTTCGCGGCCCAGGCGGAGAACGCCCGCGCCTTGGCCGGCGTGTCGACGGCGCCGCTGGGCCAGTTTCCGAACACGACATAAGGGAACAGGCGCGGCGCAGTGATCGCACTGGCGGCGCTTTGGCGGCGATCGGCGAGATCGCGCGCGGGCTCGTCATAAAAGGACACCCCGCGGACCGAGGTTACCCCGTGTGCGAGCCACAATTTATAACCGTAGCTGGGGTCAGGCGCCTTTTCGATGTCGCCATTATGCCCGTGCGTGTCGATCAGGCCGGGCAGCACCCACATCCCGGTTGCGTCGATTTCGCGCGTCGCGCCGCGCGGCTCGCGGTCCGGCTTGAGCGGGGTTCCGGGCGCACCGGCCAGCTGGACACTGGGCGATGCGGTTGCGCTCGACGACGATATCGACCGGCCCGCGCGCCGGGCCGCCGTCGCCCGGGATCATCATCGCGCCGCGGATTACCAGCTTGGGATAAGGCCCCTCGCCTTCACCCGCGCCGCGCGCCGGGACCTGCTCCATGGCCGCCTGAGCCAATGCAGGAGCCGCCCCCAGGGCGGTCCAGGCGAGCAGCGCGGCGGCGGTCCACTTATTACGCATTCACCGCGATCTCCAGCTATTTCGGCCTTGAACAAGCCTGTTCGCCGGCATTCATAGCCTATTCAATGCGTCCTGCTACAAGAGCCGCCGTGAAGATTCGCGCCATGACCGGTTTCAAAGCCTTCCTCCTCGCCGTCGCAGCAGCGGCCGGCCTTTCGAGCGCTCCGGCGCTGGCCGATCCCGAGCGCGATTCGGATCGGGCGTTCGAAGCGACGCGCGAGGGCCGTTCGATGCCCTTGCCGCAGCTCGAGCGGCGCGTGCTGCCGTTCATGGGCGGCGCCGACTATCTCGGGCCTGAACTGAACGGCCGGGTGTACCGCTTCAAGTTCATGCAGAACGGGCGCGTGATCTGGGTCGACGTCGACGGCCAGAGCGGGCGCATCATCCGGCGTTCGCGACCCTTGGCGCGACCTCGCTGACGAACAGCCGCGCTGTCCGCAGTTCCGGTCGCGGGAGCCCCTTCATTCCGGATAAGCAACCGATTGCCGCACCGCGGGTTGACGGGCGCACATGAACGGGTCGAGGGAAATCTGAATGCGTGTCCTGATCGTCGAAGACGAACCCAATCTCGGTCGCCAGCTGCGCTCGACGCTCGAGGGCGCCGGCTATGCCGTCGACCTCGCCACCGACGGGGAGGACGGGCATTATCTGGGCTCGACCGAAAATTACGACGCGGTGATCCTCGATCTGGGGCTGCCGGAAGTCGACGGGCTGACGGTACTCGACCGCTGGCGCAAGGAAGCGCGCAAGATGCCCGTGCTGGTGCTGACCGCGCGCGACAGCTGGTCGGACAAGGTCGCCGGCCTCGACGCAGGGGCCGATGATTATCTCGCCAAGCCGTTCCAGACCGAGGAACTGATCGCCCGCCTGCGCGCGCTGATCCGGCGCTCGTCGGGCAATGCCAGCTCGGAGCTCAATGCCGGCGATATCCGGCTCGACACCCGCTCGGGCAAGGTCACCAAGGCGGGCGAGCCGGTGAAGCTCACCGCGCAGGAATATAAATTGCTGTCCTATCTGATGCACCACAAGGGCAAGGTGGTCAGCCGGACCGAGCTGATCGAGCATATCTACGACCAGGACTTCGACCGCGATTCGAACACCATCGAAGTGTTCGTGACGCGCATCCGCAAGAAGCTCGGCGCCGAGGTCATCACCACCATCCGCGGTCTTGGCTACAGCCTCGAAGAGCCGCCGGAGCCACGCACCCCGTGAACCGCCATGTCCCCGCGGGCCCGTCCGCGGGAGCGGACGAGAGTGGCGGGCTTTCCACCGGAACGGCGGACGAGATCGTGGCCCCTCGCGAGCCGGACGGCACTACCCGCGCGGGGTCGCTGACGCGGCGCATGATCGGCGTCGCCGCCGTGTGGATCGCGGCTCTGCTCCTGATCGGCGGCTTCGCGCTCGATCGAATCCTGACCAAATCGATCGAAGACAATTTCGACGAGCAGCTGGTCCTGCAGCTCAACAAGTCGCTGATCGCCGCGGCTGAGATCGGACCCGACGGCGAGGTCCGGCTCAATCGCCCGCCGCCCGATCAGCGCTTCATCGAACCTTATTCGGGCCTCTATTTCCAGATTAGCGGAAGCGGCACCGACACCTTCGCGTCTCGCTCGCTATGGGACCGCCGGCTGCGCGTCGGCGACGCCCACGGGGACGTCGAGCCGCATCTTTACGACAGCTACGAATTTTCGAGCGCCGACCATTTCGAGCCGCTTCGGATCGCCGAGCGCGACGCGATCCTGCCCGGATCGAACGTCCGCTGGCGCTTCCAGCTTGCCCAGTCCCGCGAGACCATCGACAATCAGATCGACCGCCTGCGCAAGACTTTGATCTGGAGCTTCACCGCGCTCGGCGCCGGGCTTCTGATCCTCGCCGCCCTACAGACCATCTTCGGGCTGTGGCCGCTGCGCCGCGTCCGCCGCGAAGTCATCGCCATCCGATCGGGCGCCAAAACCCGCGTCGGCCAGGACTTCCCGGCCGAAGTCCGCCCGCTGACCGAGGAGATCAACCAGCTGCTCGCCCACAGCGAGGAGCAGGCCGACGAGGCGCGGCGCCACGCCGGCAACCTCGCCCATGCGCTCAAGACACCGCTGACCGTCATCACCAACGCCGCGACCGCGCGCTCGCCCGACCTCGCCGACACGGTGTGCCGCGAGGCTCTGGCGATGCGCCGCCAGGTCGATCATCACCTCGCCCGCGCCCGCGCGCTCGGGCGGCGAGCGACGGCGCAAGCGCGCACGCGGGTGTGGGACAGCCTCGACGCGGTCCAGCGCGCCGTCGACCGGCTTTACGAGAATGTCACCGTCGACATCGCCGGCGACCGCAAGGCCGAAGTCCGCGTTGAGCGCCAGGACCTCGACGAACTGCTCGGCAATCTGGTCGAGAATGCCGCGAAATATGGCGGCGGCCGGGTGTTCGTAACGGTCGAGCGCAAAGACGGGGAAGTCGACATATTGATCGAGGATGACGGGCCCGGAATCCCGCCCGAGAAGCGCGGCGAGTTGTTCAGCCGCGGCGCCCGGCTCGACACCACCGGCAAGCCCGGCACCGGCCTTGGCCTAGCCATCGTGCGCGACGTCGCCGAGATTTACGGCGGCCGCGTGACGCTCGAGGAGAGCGACGATCTCGGCGGCCTGCTGGCGCGCCTGACATTGCCCGCCGGCTAGGAAAAACCGCACGGCCCGGCTAGTGGCCGCGACATGAGCGCGACCGTCCATCCGCTAAACGCCGACCGCGCGCCGTCGCTCAACGCGATGATGGCCCTGGTTGCGCCCGACATGAACGGGGTCAATGCGGTCATCCTCGAGCGGATGCAGTCGAAAGTCGCGCTGATCCCCGAGCTCGCCGGCCATCTGATCGCCGGCGGCGGCAAGCGCATGCGCCCGATGCTGACATTGGCCTGCGCCGGCCTGGTCGGATATCCGGGAACTCGCCACCACAAGCTCGCCGCGGCGGTCGAGTTCATCCACACCGCGACGCTGCTCCACGACGATGTCGTCGACGGCTCCGGCACACGCCGCGGCAAGCGTGCGGCCAACCTCATCTGGGGCAATCCGGCGAGCGTTCTGGTCGGCGATTTCCTGTTTTCAGCCGCGCGTTCGAGCTGATGGTCGAGGACGGCAGCTTGAAGGTGCTCAAGATCCTCAGCCACGCGTCGGCGGTGATCGCCGAGGGCGAGGTCCAGCAACTCACCGCGCAGCGCCAGATCGACACCGATGAGGAGCAATATCTGCAGATCGTCAGCGCCAAGACCGCGGCTTTGTTCGCCGCTGCCTGCCGGGTTGCGCCGATCGTCGCCGAGGCCAGCGAGGACGCCGAGTTGGCGCTTGACGCTTACGGCCGCAACCTTGGCATCGCGTTCCAACTGACCGACGATGTGATCGACTATGCGTCCGACGCGGAGACCATGGGCAAGGGCGTGGGCGACGATTTCCGCGACGGCAAGATGACCCTGCCGGTGATCCTGGCTTACGCCCGCGGAAGCGATGATGAGCGCGCGTTCTGGCGGTCGGCGATCGGCGGCGAGCAGCATCACCGACGAGGATCTGGCGAGGGCGATCACGCTGCTCCGGTCGTCCGATGCTTTGTCCGACACGCTCGAGCGCGCGCGCCAATATGCGCGCCGCGCGGTCGACGCGCTCGCGCCGTTCCCGGCGAGCCGGACCAAGCAGGCCATGGTGGAAGCCGCCGAGTTCGCCGTCGCCCGCGGCTTTTAGCGCCGCTTGCAATGCACCGGCGGCTTTGCCACTGCGCCATCCCATGACGATCGCCCGCATTTCCGAGCTCGAGCGCAAGACCACACAATCGGGCAAGGCCAATGCCGGAAGCTGGCTGCTTGAGTTCGAGCGTAGCGAACCGCTTCGGCCAGACCCGCTGACGGGCTGGGCCGGTTCCAGCGACACCAAGCCACAGGTTCGGATGTCATTTGCCACCGCGGAAGCCGCGATCGCTTATTGCGAGCGATACGGCATCGAATATCACCTCGTCCCGGCGCAGCCGGTGCGCCTCAAGCTCCAGGCCTACGCCGACAATTTCAGGTAGTCAGAGGCACTTGGCGCCGCGGCGCCAGGCCCCGCGCTTGCGCTCACAGGAGCTTCTGACGCGTCGCTGTGCTTGCGCTTGCTCCGTTACGGATGCACATTGCTCCCGCCGAGCTAGGGGGGCACCTGGGTGCCGATTTAAGGCTGGTCATCGGAACCAGGCCGGAAGCAATCAAGCTTGCTCCGGTCGCGGACGCGCTTGCGGCTCGGGGATTTGCGCCGCGGCTGATCCTCACCGGCCAGCATCCGAGCCTCGACCCGGCCGAGTTCGGACTTCGCAATTATCGCGCCGAGCGTCTCGACTGCCCCGGCGAGGCCAATCCCGACAGCCATGCCAAAAGCGTCGCCGCAGCGGTTGCGTCGCGCCTAGCGGGCGTCGACCTGCTGATCGTCCAGGGTGACACATCGAGCGCGCTTGGCGCGGCTATGGCGGCGTTCACGGCGGGAACTCCGGTGGCGCATGTCGAAGCGGGCCTGCGCACCCACGATTTCGCACTGCCGTGGCCCGAGGAAGGCTATCGGACCGCGATCGACGCGCGCGCCGACCTGCTGTTCGCTCCGACCGCGGGCGCGGCAGCAAACCTTGCCGCTGAACAAGTGGCCGGCGCAGTGCATGTCACTGGCAACAGCGGGATCGATGCGCTGCTCCGGGTCGAGCGGAAATTGCCGTCCGCGGCCTTGAGCGACGGAGCGATGCCGCGCCTGCTCGTCACCTGCCACCGCCGCGAGAGCTGGGGCGCGGGACTGCGCGAGATCGCCAGTGCGCTGATCGCCATTGCTGCCGACGGCCTCGCCGAAATCGATCTCGTGCTCCACCCCAATGTCCATGTCGCGGTCACGATGCGCGACTTGCTCGGACACGCGCGGGGGATTAGCCTGCTCGCTCCAGTTAGCCACGGCGAGCTAGTGCTGCGGATGCGCGATTGCGCGCTGATCCTGAGCGATTCCGGCGGCATTCAGGAAGAGGCGCCGGCGCTGGGCACGCCGCTGCTGGTGCTTCGCGCCACTACCGAGCGGCCCGAGGGGATCGCCAGCGGCAACATGCGCATGGTCGGGACGAGCAGCGCCGCGATCGTCGGCGAAGTCCGGCGGCTTCTGCGCGACCCTGCGGCCCGCGCCGCCATGTCGCGCCCGGCGCTGCCTTATGGGGACGGCCATGCCGCGCCGCGCATTGCCGCGATCATCGGCAACTGGCTTGAGCTGCGCGGCCTGGATATCATTGTGTCTCCGGCACAATCGACTATGCGCGGAGCAATGAGCGACTTGTCCATCCTCGAACGCGCGTTCGCGCTTGCAAAATCGGGCGAATGCTCGGGCATCGACGACATCCGCCGCAAGCTCAAAAGCGAGCGCTACGAGAGCATCGACCAGCATCTCGCCGGGCCGTCGATCAAACGCCAGCTAAATCAATTGTGCGCGGAGGCGAAGGCCGGCCAGTAGCGGCTGCGTTCCACTTGGCGGAAGGTCACCCTGGTGACCCCTACGAGAATCGAACTCGTGTTTTCGCCGTGAGAGGGCGACGTCCTGACCGCTAGACGAAGGGGCCGCTGAGTGGCGGGCGCCATATGTGGGACACGCCCGCCACAGTCAATCGATGGGCAGTCAATCGAGCTTCAGGCGCACGAAGGCCATCGCGCCGAGCGGATTTTTTCCGCCGTATTCGCCGCGTAGCCCGCGCGGGATGAAGTTGACCGCGACCAGCCCTCCGGCGCCGAGCGAGAAATGCTCGGCTATGCGAAAGTCGCGAACCGCGCCAAGCGAGACCTTTCCGACGCGGAACGCCGGCCCGTGCTCTTCCTCGTCGAGTTCGACGAGTTCGCGGTTCTCGGTCATCTCGCCGCGCCCGAACACGCTCCACCCGCGATGCTTGACGCCGGCCTCGGCAACGAACGCGTCGTCCTTGTGCCCCTCGACGATCTTGCGCCCCCAGGCGAGAGTTCCCGAGAGCTTCCAGCCGGGAGCAACTTCATGCGCATAGAGCAGGCTCGCCGATAAACGCTTCTGGTCGATCCCCGGCTCGAGCTGCTCGGGATCCTTGAAGTCGCCCCAGCTGCCTTGCAGCGACAAGCTGGCGGTCGGGTTCCAAGACACTCGAACAGCCGTCGAATCGAGCGCGCCCGTCTCAATGTTCCAGCGGTGCTGGTCGGGCTCGCGGCCGTTGAAGCGGCTGACCTCGAGCTTGACGCGGTCCAACACTACCCCGCCGGTTACAACGCCGAAGGCGATATGCGTCGAATCGAGCCAATGGTGGCTGATCGGCGCTTCCGGAGAATCAAGGATGGCTTCGCGGTGCATGAAGGCGGGCGGCCCGAACGCCGGCGAACCGGGCAGGCCGGCATAGATGAACGCGCTGCTCGTGGCGCCGAAGTTTTGGGACGCCGAGGCCGACAATTCCATGAAAAAGTCGTGCGGATGCTGGCGGTCGATCAGCCGGTCGGTGCCGTTGGCGGTCTCGCCGCTCGCAAGCAGCAACGGATAGCCTTTTTTGCCCATCAACGGGTCGGGGCTGACCATGCCCTTCAACTGCAGCGTGCCGTTCCCGATCGGCCGCCGCGCCATGCCCATCAGCATGCCGCTGGGGAAAACCATGTCGTCGCCGCGCCGCCCGCCCTGGTGATCGTAGACGAGGTTGAGGACGCCGTGGCCCATCAGCGTCCAGTCGCCCGACGTAATCATCAGGCCGGAATGCTCGGACTCGTCGGGTTGCCAGGCGGTGCCGGACGCGTCACGCTCCATCGGATAGGGCCCGAACGCGCCGGTCATGGTGCCGTGACCGCTGTGTCCTGTCTCGGCTTCTGCGGGCGCGTGGCCCATCGCCGAATGATCAGTGGGAGCCGGCTCGGCATGGCCCATCGCCGAATGGTCCACGGGAGCCGGCGGAGCGGTCGGGGGTGCTGCCTGCGGCACCGGGCCATGATCCATTGCCGAATGATCAGCGACCGGGTCTGCGGCTGGTGCGGCGACTTGGGGCGCGGCTTTTTTTGCAGCGGGCGCCGAGGTTTTCGGCGCGACGTTTTTGACAGCCGCCTTCTTAGGCGCCGCTTTCTTCGCTGCGGCCTTCATCGGCACGGCCTTCTTCACGACTTTCTTCTTCACCGGCGCCGCTTTCTTGGCGGCCGGCTTCTGCGGCGCGGGCATTTGCATGCCGGGCATGTGCTGGTGCTGCGCAACGGCAGCGGCAGGAACGCTCGCCAGGGCAATCGCGCTGGCTGCGGCAAACAGACGCATTTTCAATCTAATTCTCCAGTTGGAAGCGCGGCCATTAGGCCGCGCTTCCGCCGTGTTGTCGGGTTAGCGGCCGCTGCGGCCTTTATGGCCTTCGCTGTGGCCCTGATGCTCCTTGCCCATCATGCCTTTGCAGCAGCAGTCCTTCATTCCGGCCATCATGCCGTGCTGCATTGGGGCTGAAGGGGTCCCGGGCTTCATCGCGCCCGACTGGTGGCCCATCTGCTGGTGCTGCGCATGCGTATCGGCCGGCGGCACGGGGGGTACAGGCTGCGCGGCGGCAAGCGCCGCGGCGATCATATTCAACATTGTCATTCTCCTGAGTTCGAAAATTAGCTTGTTCGAAGGCTCAGGCGGGCCGTGGAGGGGGTGTGGCGGTCTCCGGGTGAAGGCCGGTCAACGGCGCGGCAACGACACGCAGGCTGGGCGCGGCGACGGCGGCAGGCAGCTGCCCCCGGGGCTGGTCGATGGCCGGGAGCGTCGAGGCGCAGGCCATGGTGCATTCGCCGCCGCCATGGCGCTGCTCGGCCGTGCCTTCCTCGGGGCAATGGCTCATCGCCGACGATGCCGCCGGGGCGTGATGCTCGGCCGCGGCCGCGGGCGCGGCCATGCCGAAGGGCATCAAGAGGATCGCGGCGATCAGGAGGAGTTTGGCAAGCGCTTCGCGCATGGCCGCAATATAAGGCTGGGGGTGCCTCGGCACAATGCGGACCTCGTTCACCTGCCTCACATTGCCCCCATCGAGGTCGCCATCCACAGCGCCATTCCGATCATCATCAGATTTTCGGTCAGCGAGATGAAGCCGAGCGGGACATTGCTCGATCCGCCGACGCACGCGCATTTGAGCTCGCGCTTGTCGATATAGACGGCCTTGATGACCGAAGCGGCGCCGATAGTCCCGATGAACAACGCAATCGGGATCGATAGCCAGTTCAATGCGCCGGCGATCATCAGCACGCCCGCGAGACCCTCGGCGAACGGGTAGATGTAGCTGTACGGGACCCAGCGGCGCGCAAGCAGGTCATAGTTGAGGAACATCGTCGCGAACGTCTCGATGTTCTGGAGCTTGAGCAAAGCGAGGACGACCATCGAGAAAGCGATGAACCACTGCAGCGCAAGACCGGTGAACGCCGCTCCGCTGACCGCGTAGCTCGCCGCCAGCGCCATAAGCGCGGTCATCGCGAACAAGGCGATCACGGGGCGGTAGCTAAGCGCGCCGGGATCGCGGACGGACTTCTCGAGATGGCGGCGGAGGTCGTCGTAGCCGCCGATGCGGTTGCCGCCGATGAAGATCTGCGGAGTGGTCGCGACCCCATGCTCAGCCTTGAAAGCGTCGACCGCTTCGCGCGTTTTCAGATGGCGGTCGTCGACCGCGTGGCCGGTTCGCTTGAGCAGGTCCTTGGCCTTGAGCCCGTAGGGACAGATGTGGCCGGGCATGACCATGCGATAGAGAATCGCCTTTTTGGCGTTCGAGGGAGTTGCAGCGTCAGGCATTTTTGGTGGTCCTTGAACTTGAGCTGCACCCTATATAGGTTCTGTACCATGGTACAGAGTCAAGCCCTTTCCACCATGACCATCGGAAAAGCTCGCCGCGACCGCAGGAGTTGGAGTGGAAACAATCCGATTCTATCAGCGCAAAGGGCTTATCGACACGCCGCCGCGCGACGGCGTCCGCAGGTATAACGGCGAGGACGTGCGCAGGTTGCGCTTCATTCGGCAGGCGCAAGCGGCGGGTTTCACCCTGGCCGAGATCAAGGAGCTTATCGCGCTCGATTCAACCGCCGAGCGCGCCCGCGCTCGTGAACTTGCCAATGCTCGGGTCAAAACCCTCGACCTGCAGATCGCGCAGCTCAAGCGCGCGCGAAACTCGTTGAAGAGGCTCGCCGAAGATTGCGGTTCAGGTTCGCGCGGGCCGTGCCCGATCCTGACGTCGTTCGACGTTTAACCGACACTCAATCGTCCTTTTCGCGCTCCACCAGGAAGCGCATCAGCTCGGCCAGCGTCGATTCCATCTGGTCCTGCATCTGACTGACCAGCTCATTCTCGCGCATTCCGCCATGGTCGAGCGGCTTCGAGTAGCTGTCGGAAAAAGCCTGGAGGTCGGCGCGGTCGAACACCCCGCGCGCGACCAGCTTGGCAAGGATTACGAGCAGGCCATTGGTATTGGCGATGGTGCCGGCGACGAGCGCCTCGTCGACCATCGTCAGCTTCTTGTCAGCCTCTTCGGCATCGTCGCTCGGCAAAATCATCCGGCGATCATGGCGTCGGTTGACCGCGATGCGCAAGCGAAACGCTGGTCAGTCGCCCAAATAGGCCGCGAGCGCGGACCAGGCCGTCGCTTTCTCCGCAATCGCTTTGGTGTTGGCCGCGCTCGACGAGGGCAGATCGAGGAGCGCGATGCCGTCCGCTCCGGGATCGATCAGCTTGCGCCCGATTGCCGCCGCGGCCGCGCCGTTGAACGCGATCGCGCGCAGCTCCGGGAAGTCGTCGCGAAGGTGCGCGATGCGATTGTGCCGGGCTTCGCGGATCGCCTGGTCGAGGCTTCCTTCGCGTTGCGCCGAGGCGATCACGTCCCACAGGCCGATGCGCCGTTCGGCCAGGCGGAAGAGGCGTTCGTCGTAGTCCAGCTGCGCCAGATCCTCGCCGATCGCACCGCCGAGCAGGCGCCAGAACTGGTTGGTCGGGTGCGCGTAATATCGCTGCGCCGCGAGCGAGGCGTCGCCGGGCAGGCTTCCTAGCAGGAACAGCCGGGCGTCGGGGCGAGCAACTGGCGGAAGCCCGATCTTGGATATAGGGTCCACGCGCGCCCTTCTGTTTGCCTTTGCCTGGCGCGAGGCTACAGCCCCGGGCCGTGCAACCAAGCGACCTCCGCATCGCCCTGTTTTCGGGCAATTACAATTATGTCCGCGACGGCGCCAACCAGGCGCTCAACCGGCTGGTCGAATATTTGCTGCGCCAGGGCGTGCAGGTCCGGATCTACTCCCCGACGGTCGACAATCCGGCGTTCGAGCCGACCGGCGAGCTCGTCGCCGTGCCCGTCGGTGTCCATCCCGCTGAGGCGCGAATATCGCATTCCCTGCGCGCTGACCGCACGTGTCCGCCGCGACCTCGAGGAGTTCAATCCCAACGTCATCCATGTCTCTAGCCCCGACATCGTCGCCCATCGCGCGATCAGCTGGGCGCGGCGGCGCCGGATCGCAGTGGTCGCGTCGGTCCACACGCGGTTCGAGACCTATCTCGCTTATTATCATCTGCAGTGGTTCGAGCCGGCCGTGCGCGCGATGCTGCGCCGCTTCTACCACCGCTGCGAGATCGTCTCGGTCCCGGCCGAGTCGACCGCCGCGATCCTCCGCGCCCAGCGGATGAACCGCGACATCGCCATCTGGGCGCGGGGCATCGACCGCGAGCAGTTCAATCCCGGCCGGCGCGATGCCAAGTGGCGGCGCTCGCGTAGGCATCGCCGACGGCGAGCTGGCGATCGCCTTTCTCGGCCGGCTGGTGATGGAAAAGGGCCTCGACGTGTTCGTCGAAGCGGTGCGGGAACTGAGCGAGCGCGGCGTCAAGCACCGCGTCGTCGCGATCGGCGAGGGCCCGGCGCACGCCTGGTTCGAGGAGCAATTGCCCGACGCGATCTTCACCGGGCAGCTGACCGGTGCCGACCTCGCCCGCGCGGTCGCGAGCACCGACGTGCTGCTCAACCCGTCGATCACCGAGGCATTCGGCAACGTCACCCTGGAGGCGATGGCTTGCGCCTTGCCAGTGGTCGCTGCCGAGGCGACCGGCGCGACTAATTTGGTGCGCGACGGCGAAACCGGGACCTTGGTCGAGGCAACCGACATCGAGGGTTTCGCCGACGCCCTCGAGGCATATGCGCGCGACCCCGAGCTGCGGCGACGCCACGGCAACGCCGGCCTCGCATCCGCGAAAACGATGGACTGGGACCGGATCAATTCCGCGGTGGTCCGCATTTACCAGCGCGCGATCGTCAAGCGCGCCCGGCTGGCGAGGCTGACCGGAAGGTGAAGCGTTCATGAGCTGGCCGCGCGCAGCCCTCCTGCTCGCGGCCGCGGGCGGTATCGCCGCCTTCTTCATCCTCGGCCTCGACGACTATCTCGACCTGGCCGCCATCAAGCGTCAGCGTCTTGATCTCATCGCGTTCTGGCAGCGCTCGCCGGTCACGACGGCGGCGATTTTTGCGGCGCTCAACATTGCCGCGCTGGCGCTGTCCTTGCCGGGCGCGGTGCTCAGCTTTGCGCTCGCCGCGGGCGCGATCTTCGGGCCGTGGTGGGGCACGGCCATTGCGCTGGGCGCGGTCGTCGCCGGAGATTCTCTCGCGTTCCTGATAGCCCGCTTCGTCATCCGTGACTGGGTCGAGCGGCGGTTTCCCCGCCAGACGCGCCGCGCCAACGCGGGCGTCGAGCGCGACGGCGCTTTCTATCTGCTGTCGCTGCGCCTGCTTGCAGTGATGCCTTATTTCCTCGTGAACTGGACGATGGGGCTGACCCGGATGAAGCTCCGCACGTTCGCGCCGGTCAGCTTCGCCGGTCTGCTCCCGGTGACGTTCCTTTACGTCCAGGCCGGGAGCCATCTCGGCCAGCTCGAGCAAGCAAGCGACATCTACTCACCCTCGATGCTGGCCACGTTCGCGCTGCTCGCGCTGCTTCCGCTCGGCGCCCGGTTCGCCCTGCGCAATTGGCAGGCGAACCGGCGCAGCCGCTCTATTTGACGCGTTCGATCCGCTGCGCGGCCTCATCGAGGATCGCGGCGATTTCATGCAGCAAGTCCTCGTCGAGCCCGTCGCGGCCGATGCGGTGGCTGAGCGCGGACATCAGATTCTTGACCGCGCGACCGATCGCCGGGCCGGCGGAGTCGCGCGCTTCCGGCGCCAGCTCCTCGAGCCGCTCGAACAACGCCTCGATCTCCTCGGCTTTCTCCGCGATCATGGCGCGGCCCTCGTCGGTGACTTCGAACGGCTTGCGCGGACCCTTGGTTTTCGCCTCCTCGATCAGGCCCATGTCCTGGAGAAGGGTCAGAGTCGGATAGATAATTCCCGGGCTCGGGGCGTAATCGCCGCCGGTCAAAGTTTCGATCGCGCGAATGAGGTCATAGCCATGGCGCGGCTCGTCGGCGATGAGCTTCAGCAGGACCAGCCGCAATTCGCCGCTTTCGAACATCCGTCGCCGCCCGCGCGGGCCGCCGCGACCGCGGCCGCGCCCGCGATCGTCATCGCCGAACTCGAAATGGAATCCGACCCGGGCCGAAGCTGAACCCGCGGCCCCGGGACATTCCGAAAATGCTCTCCGGCCGCGGGTCGCCGCCGCCGCATCCATGCCATCCATGTCGCATCACCATCTCCTCAGTAAAAGACATGTCTAAGATATATCTTAGATGCATCTGCGCAAGGGTTTGTTTGGAGTTTTTTCGGAAGCGCCGCTAATTCAACGGGATGGCTGACCTGTTCGCCGCCGAAGACTTGCCGCGACCAGGGGAAACGGCTGGTCCCGGCGCCAACGCGCCGCTCGCCGACCGGCTGCGCCCGGCCGCGCTCGACGAAATTGTCGGCCAGGAGCATCTGACCGGCGCCGACGGGGCAATCGGCCGAATGGTCGCCGCGGGCAAATTGAGCTCGATGATCCTGTGGGGGCCGCCGGGAACGGGCAAGACCAGCATCGCGCGGCTGCTCGCCGATGCGGTGGGCCTGCGCTTCGTCGCCATCTCGGCGGTGTTCTCCGGTGTCGCCGATCTGAAGAAGATTTTTGCCGAGGCGCGGCGGATGGCGGAGGCCGGTCAGCAGACGCTGTTGTTCGTCGACGAGGTCCACCGCTTCAATCGCGCGCAGCAGGACGGCTTCCTGCCTTACGTCGAGGACGGTACCGTGACGCTCGTCGGCGCGACTACCGAGAATCCGAGCTTCGAGCTCAATGCCGCTCTCCTGTCGCGCTGCCAGGTGCTCATCCTGCGCCGCCTCGACCATGACGCGCTCGGAGAACTGGTCCACCGCGCCGAAGCAATCGAGGGCCGTGCCCTGCCCGTCACCGACGAAGCTCGCGAGGCCTTGATCGCCAGCGCGGACGGCGATGGCCGCTTTCTGTTGAACCAGGTGGAAACCCTGTTTTCGGTCGAGCTGAGCGAGCCGCTCGGCCCAGCCGGCCTGAGCGACCTGCTTCATCGCCGCGTGCCGGTCTACGACAAGGACCGCGAGGGCCATTACAACCTCATCTCCGCGCTTCACAAAAGCCTTCGCGGGTCGGACCCGCAGGCCGCGCTTTATTATCTCGCGCGAATGCTTGTCGCGGGCGAGGAGCCGTTGTTCGTGCTTCGCCGCCTGACCCGCGCGGCGGTCGAGGACATCGGCCTCGCCGACCCCAATGCGCTGGTCCAGTGCCTCGCCGCCAAGGACGCCTACGACTTCCTCGGTTCGCCCGAGGGCGAGCTGGCGATCGTCCAGGCGTGCCTCTACCTCGCCACCGCGCCCAAATCGAACGCCGTCTACAAGGCGCAGAAAGCGGCATGGCGCAGCGCCCGGGACAGCGGATCGCTGATCGCCCCCGGCGCACATCCTCAACGCCCCGACCACGGCTGATGAAGGACATCGGCTACGGCAAGCGCTACGCCTATGATCACGATAGCGACGAGGGCTTTTCGGGCGCGGATTACTGGCCCGAGGAGATGCAGGCCGGAGACCTTTTACGAGCCCACCGACCGCGGCTTCGAGGCGCGCGTCCACGAGCGGCTCGAATATTGGCAAAAACGCCGCGACGCACTGCAACCAAGCGACGGCGACGAGGGTTAAGAAACGGCGACGCGAAAGGGGAGCAGCACCATGTATCAAGTCGACCAGAACGCCTATTGGCAGAGCCAGATGATGCATTGGGGCCCCAAGGTCCTGATCGCCATCGCTCATCCTGATCGCAACCTGGATCGTCGCCCGCGCGGTCAAATGGGTGCTTCAGAAAGCGATCGACCGCACGCCCGACGCTGCGCAAGCACGTCGCCGGGACGCCCAATGAAACCGTCGGCAACCAGCTCGGCACCGTCGCCAAGCTGATCATCTGGCTGGTCGGCATCATGGCCGCGCTGCAGTTCCTCGGGGTCGGCCAGATCCTCGCGCCGATCAACGCGCTGACACTCGACATCTTCAATTTCCTGCCGCGCCTGATCGGCGCCGGGCTGATCTTCTTCATCGGCCTGATCGTCGCACGCATCGTTCGCAAGCTCGTCGAAACGGTGCTGATCGCGGTCAATGTCGACGGCGCGCTGGCCCGCATCGGCGTCGGCGAGAGCAGCGGAACCGTGCGCAGCCGATCCCGCCGCGGTGCCGCCGGGACAACCCCGGGCGCCACCCGCGCGAGCCTCGCCAAGGCGGCCGGCATTCTCGTCTTCGCATTGATCATCATCCCGGTCGCGATCGCGGCCTTGCAGGTGCTCGGCATCGAGGCGATTTCCGGCCCCGCGATCAACATGCTCAACCAGATCCTCGCGGCCATTCCGCGGGTGCTCAGCGCCGCCTTGTGGATCGGCATCGCCTTCATCGCCGCCAAGTTCCTCAAATCGATCATCGAGGCGGTGTTGCCTCCGACCGGCTTCGACCAGGCGATCCGCTCGACCGGCGTCGTGCCCGCGAACACCACGCCGTCGCGCGTCGTCGCGAATGTCGCGATGGTCGCGATCATCCTGATCGCGTCGATCGAGGCGGCCAAGCAGCTTGGCGGAGGCACGGTTGCCTTGTTCCTCGCCCAGGTCACCGAGCTTGGCGGCAAGGTCATTTTCGGCACCCTGATCATCGTCGTCGGGATCATGCTGTCGCGGATCATTGCCGGGCTGGTCGGCAGCGGCACCGGCGAAGGCGGCTACGCCCAGACGCTGGTGCGCTATGCGATCATCGCCTTGTTCACGGCCATCGGCCTGACCTTCATGGGCCTCGCCGACGCAGATCGTGATGATGGCCTTCGGGCTGATCCTCGGCTCGGCCGCAATCGCCACCGCGCTCGCCTTCGGGCTTGGCGGACGTGACGCCGCCGCGCGCATCCTCGACCGGCACGTCGATGATCTCGCGCCGCCGTCAGCGCCGCCGCCGCCGCGCCGGATCCCGGCCACGCCGGCGTCGCGCGACGAAGGCGATACGCTGGTGTGAAGCGCTTCGACGGCTTTCGTCGCGATCGACTGGTCGGGGGCGAAGGGCAAGCGGCACAAGGGCATTGCGATCGCCGAGGCGCGTGGGGACGGCCCGCCGCGCCTCGTGCGGCCCGACCATGTCTGGTCGCGCGAAGAAGTCGCCGACTGGCTGCTCGAGCGGGCCGCGACCGGAGCGACATTGTTCGGGTTCGACTTCAGCTTCGCGCCGCCGCTGGTCGAGAAAGGCGAATATCTGCTCGGCGAGCCCGGCGTGCCGAAGACGGCTCGTGAATTCTGGGCGTATGTCGATGCCCTGTGTGACGATCCGGACCTTGGCGCCGCAAGCTTCCTCGAAACCGCGCACCGCAAGCATTTCTATTTCGGCATCGCCGACGGGGTGAAGGCCGACTTTGTCCGCTTCCGCCAATGCGACGCCCGCCTCAACGACCAAGGCGGCCGCAAGACCGCCAGCGCCTACGACGCGATCGGCGCGGCGCAGGTCGCCAAGGCGAGCTTTTCCGGCATGCGGTTGCTCCAGCGGCTCGATGGACAGGTGGCGATTTTCCCGATGGAGCCGCTGCCCCCGAACGGCAGCGTGGTGGCCGAAATCTACACCCGCATCTATTTGCGCCGCGCCGGCATGGACGGCCGCAAGCTGAGGAGCCGCGCCGCGCTCAACCAGGCGTTGAAAGGCCTCGGCAGCCCGCCCGCGCGGCTGCGGTTCGAGCCCAACGACCATCAAACCGACGCGTTGGTCACCGCAGCGGGAATGCGCCAGCTTGCGCTGAGCGAGCCGCGCGCTTTCGCGCCCGAAGGGCTGACCCCCGAGATCGCGCGAACCGAAGGCTGGACCTTCGGCGTCCTTTGACGCAGATTCAGCGCTATAGGCATGGTCTGGCCGGTTTAGCTCAGTTGGTAGAGCACCTGATTTGTAATCAGGGGGTCGCGGGTTCGATTCCTGCAACCGGCACCACCATCCTGTTCGCCAAAGCCCGCGAATGGTTGCGAAAACCTTTCAAATCTGCAAAAAACGTGACTGGCTTAGCCGTCAGCGTTCGCCAATGCTCGCCTGAAGTCGGGTGATTGTGGGGGCCACGGTGGGGGCCAGGTGAGCATTTTGGAAAGGCATGGCCCCCAATGTCGCTTTCGATCACAACCCTGCGCAATGCAAAACCTACGGCGAGGCCTTACAAGCTCGCCGACGAAAAGGGGCTGTTTGTGCTGGTTCAGCCGTCCGGCGGAATGCTGTGGCGCTTCAAATACCGGACAGACGGGCGCGACGAGGCGGGCAACCCAAAGCGGGTGGAGAAGAAGCTGGCGCTGGGCACCTATCCCGATGTCAGCTTGAAGGACGCACGCGAACTGCGCGACGAGGCCCGTGCTTTGCTCGCCAAGGGACTGGACCCGGCAGATCAAAAGCGGCGGGCAAAACAGGCTGCCAAGATCGGCGCTGCCAACACCTTCGCGGCGGTGGCGGAATCCTACATCGCCAAGAACGAGCGTGACGGCCTCGCTGAAAGCACCGTTATCAAACGGCGCTGGCTGTTGAAGAGTTTACTCAAGGCGTTAGGACACCGGCCCCTGTCTGAAATCGAACCATTTGCCATCCTTGATGCCGTGCGGCCTTTCGAGGCGGCCAAGAACGAGGAAAAGGCGCAACGGGCGCTGAATTTCGTCGGGCAGGTCTATCGGTTTGCGGTCGCCAATCAGTTGGCAACGACCGACCCGACACGCGACCTGCGCGGTGCGCTGGCCAATCCCAAGCCCAAGCATCATGGCGCGATCTTGGAACCCAAAAAGGTCGGCGAACTCTTGCGGGCAATCGAGGGTTACGAAGGCAACGCGGTGACGCTGCTTGGTTTGAAATTGTCGGCGCTGCTGTTCGTCCGGCCCGGCGAACTGCGCAAGGCGGAGTGGGCGGAAATCGACTTCGACGTTGCGGTGTGGCGCATTCGCGCCGAACGGATGAAAGGACGAGTCGCGCACGTCGTGCCCCTATCGCGCCAAGCCGTGGCCTTGTTGCGCGAATTGCAGGAACTGACTGGCGACGGGCGCTTCGTGTTCCCCTCCATCCGGACGCCTGCGCGGCCAATGTCAGAAAACACCGTCAATGGCGCTCTCCGGCGGCTGGGCTACACCAACGCTGAAATGACTGCGCACGGCTTCCGCGCTATGGCCAGCACCTTGCTGAACGAGTCCGGCAAGTGGTCGTCGGATGCTATCGAACGGGCGCTCGCGCACAAAGACAAGGACATCGTGCGCGCGGCTTACCATCGCGGAACGCATTGGCCGGAGCGGGTCAGGATGGCCCAATGGTGGAGCGATCATCTTGATACCCTTAAGAAGGGAGCTGACATCTTGGTTTTTTCGGGGGCCTAACCTGCAAAATTCGTCGGCTAAATGTCTCAAACTAGTGTCCGCTTTCGACCCAAAACAGACATTAGAGCAAATACGGGCTGAGAAGGTTTTGCCCGCTGACTCAGATGCGACGCCTGCTTTCCCAACGTCGAACCAACCGTATTCGCCAGACCAGGGTGCCTAGGACGTATCCGAACGCGGCGGAGACAATGGCAAAAATCAGGAGTCCCAACGCTATCGGGCCTGATACAGCCATTAGCGTCTCACCAAATTGATGAGCAAAAGCGCTGATCCCCAGATCCAAGTCTTTCTGGAGGAGCAGGGCGCCAAGCTCATAGGCGCCAAAGTATATTGCCGGAGTAGTCAGCGGGTTCGTAATTAAGGTCGCGGCGGCAGCCATCGGTACATTGGCACGTATCGGCACCGCCAGCAGAGCCGCCACAACGAATTGTGCGATCGGCACCACAAACGCCACGAACAGACCTGGCGCCAACGCCCGAGGAACACTTCGCCGATTAAGATGCCAAAGCGAGGGATGAGCGAATAAGTGAGCGAACGGGCGCAGCCATCTGCTTTTGAGAATCTCTTCGCGGCTTAAGATCTTCCAACCTCTTTTCACTCACGACCCAGGATCAGAAGCGAATGGCGGCCCCGGTTGCGACCCTCACGTCGGGCGTGTCGCTCGTCAATCCAAAGTCTATTTCAGCGTCGAGCTGAATATTCTGAGTCGCCATGACGGCGGCGGACAACCCAACGCCAACCTCTTCCAAAGTGGACCCGTCGTCGCGTTCCCGACTTGCCTGGGCGTCGAGGGCTATGGACCACCTCGAGCTAAGCGATAAGCCCACAGACGCGGAAAGAGCGAAACGTGGGTGATGGCCGCCACCATCGGCGTCAGCGTTCCAAGCGACTTCCGGCGTCAAAGTCCACGAGGCCGCCGAGTTGATGCCCCCTTCAACCGGGATCAGGATCGCCGCCTGCCAACCAGAAGAGTCAGTCGGCATGGTGATGGATGGCATTGCAGCGATCGACACAAGAGCTTCTTCCGACGTGAAGCGATGCTTTAGGGCTAGGCCAACGTCGCCCAGGCTTTGCGTGGACTCGCGCGCTCCTGCCTCCCGGACTTGGTTGATCACCAGCGGTACAATGGAGACGTGCAAATCGGTTTTCGGGCCAAGCCCGTAACGGAGTTTAGTACTCAAGAGGGCCCATTCTTCTTCGCGGACCCCTTGATCGCTCGAGAGTGACCATTCCGCGAATGACGTTTCAAGCTGGATGCGGTCCGCCGCAACAGTGCAAGTACCTGTAGCCAGCCCCGGTCGGTCGGCACAAAAATCCGGATCGGTTGCGGAGGCTGCCGCCGGTGCGGCGCCTAGCGCTAGGGCAAGGCCCAGTAGGGTGCCTCTGACTATCACAATCTCCACTGCAATCTCGAGGGGATGATGTTTTTTCCTGGGCTCGGCAATTGGACCTGGCGAAATCTAATCTTGAAAATTCCAATCCGGCTGCAAATCCGAGGGCTGCTGTTTCAAAGGGTCCCCGACGATCAAACACAAAATGAAAAGAGCGAAGATTGCAAACTGAGCTATTGTGAGCAGCCCATGGCCTGAGCCCCAATCCCAGCTTTCTTCACGAGTTCGAAAGATGAACAACCCGGAGGTGATGGTCGCTACGAGGACAGCAAGTGTACCGACGACCTGAAGCGCGAAACTTATCTTATCGAACATGGCCCCATGCCTCCCCCACGCGCTGCGAAGCGCACAGCTCCAATGTGGAACTTGTGCACCAACGGAATCAAGCCAGCGCGTAATAGGCAAGCACCAACAGCAGGAATGTGAGCACGACGGTCACGAGCATTGTTTTGATTACGTTAGGTGGCAAAGATTCCATGGCGCCGCCGATATGATGTGGGATTGCGTCGGTTCAACCACATCTGGTTGCCTCTAAGCCCCATTGCGGTCCGCGGCCTGGCTGCGTAATTTTGTTTCCATCGAAAGCGGGCCTTCGCCTGCGTCCCCGTGCGACTGGCGAGGTGATGTGTCCACTTACAAAGCTTTTTGGACTGATAGCCGAACAAACCTGGTTCGATCAGAAACGATCAAAGCCTGTGACGACGGTCAGGCGCTAGCTGTAGCTGGTCACTTTCGGCGGGGAGTTAGACAGGAAATTTGGCAGGAAGAGCGCTATGTAGGCTCCGTTGAGATTTACGAGACTAAGACCCGTCTAACGGCCGCTAAGCGAGCTTTGCCCTGAAAGCGTCTGCTTTCCACCCATTGCAGACATTCTCCTAAACGACTGCTTTCGACCCAAAGCGGACGCTAGCCAACCCAAGTTAGTGACGGAGACTTGGCGGGTGAGCTATCCGCTGGGGCACTGTGGCGAGGTTCTATTTTCATCTTCGTGACGACATGGACGTGCCTGACGATGAGGGCCGTGAGCTCCGCGGCAGTGACGCGGCGAGAGCCTATGCTTCGGATTTGGTGGCGTTTTGAACTAAGCGAAGCCGTGAAGCGCGAGGGGCGCATCAACCTTCAGCACCGCATCGACATTAAGGATGAACAACATCGCCTTGTGCTAGGCTGACAACCGGCTAGGCACTGCAATGCGGAGTTTTGGCCGCAACTCGGCTCGATCTACAAGCGCCTGATACTGTCTGGCCAGCTCTTCGTGAATGGCAGAAACCTCGCGCCGCTCTGCCTTCAAGGCCATCGCCCGCTCGTCGACCGCTCGCTGGCGGTAGTATTCCGTATCGTCAGAAGACTGCTTAGGCCCCTCAAATAGCGGGAGCTCTCAGGTGCCTCTCGGTTGCCCACTCGCTCGATGACCTGTCGGCGATGGACCTTGTATAGACTCGTTTCGGCGAAACACCGAGTCCGCGAGCCGGCTAAGCTGCTGAAGAGCGAATGTCCGCTTACCACCCAAAGCGGACAATAGCGGCCTAGACACCCTATTAACTTCTCAAGCGCTAATGGACTTGCAGCTAAATTCCCAAGGGGCAGTCCAAGTGACCGAGTCAGCATCAAGTTTCATGGCGATAATCTTCGGGTTCGCCGTCTTCTCTATCATTGTGGCTGTCGGATGGCGCAGCGTTCAGAATCGTCGCATCCTGCGCTTGCAGGGCGCGAATGGCCAAGAGACAATCATCGTTGCTCGTGAAGACGATAATATCAGCAGCGTCGTCACCGCAACCGAGACACTGCAAGCCGCGCCCGCTCCGGCAGCAGCGCCTGCTGCTGTTAGTCGCGATCGGCTCAGCCGCGAAGTTTCTTCGACCAAATAACTTTGGATCGGCAAAGCGGTAGGACCTCGTCGCAGGGCATTTGATTACCGGAAAGTTGGAACAGTCAGCATACGCTGAATGCAGCAGCAAGAGCAGCGGCCGCTGAAGCGTCGGAAGCCGAGCTCCTGATACCGAGGCCCGGCCGACGAGACCTGTTGCCGAGCCAATGCCAGATGGTCGCCGATACAGTTGTCACAAATTGCTCGTGCTCCCCTCTCTACGAGGAAGGCCCGCACCCTAATTCCCAGTGTCACTTCGCCCTAGTCCCCCGCTTGACGGCCACGGCTTAGCATTGCCACACAGAACTACAAGCGTTTACAGCAGCTTAAACGACTAGCCCCCTGATGTTCGTTTCGACCCATTGCGGGGGATCCAGACTACCATTCTGACCTCGTTCACACGTCGGGTGCGACAGAGATCTATGAAAATATCTGGAATAATGAAGGTCGCACTGTGGGTTGCAGGCGCTGGGGTCTCTGCTCAGGCATCGGCCCAGTACCAGCCGATCGAGCCAATCGCGTTGCCCCCCGCTGTCGAGCAAGGCGTTGACATGGTCTATGTCGACAAGGAGATCGCGGGCGACATTCACTGGCGCAATACCAAGCTGGATAACGTCACTTTCGCTAGGTACGCGGGCGCACCGCTCGACCTCTTTCAGGCCATAAATCCTCTCTACAGCGAATTACGGCGCGGTCTCGTCCAGTATCAAAAGCAGTGGAGCAGTCTTCCGCAGTTTAGGATCGACGCGGGCCCGCAGCTGGCGGTTGGCGCTAAGGGAGAGCGCGTAACCCTTCTTCGCGAGCGGCTCGGGCTTCCTCTTGGTAGCCGGTTCGACGAGGCACTTTATCAGCAGGTAGCGGCATACCAGCGTGTCCACGGTTTCAAGGCAGATGGGATCGTCGGGAACGAACTGGTCACCTCTTTGAACCGAGGAGCCTTGCACTACGCACAGATTCTCATGATCAACATGGAGCGCGCCCGGCGGCTTCCAGCTCCTGGCGAGCTCAAACGCCATATTATCGTCGATGCCGGCTCTGCTCAAATCTCGATGTACGAAGACGGGCAGCAGGTGGATTCAATGCGCGCCGTGGTTGGTTCCGCCGCTACGCAAATGCCGATGATGGCGGCGCTAATTCGCTATGCGAAGGTCAATCCATATTGGAATGTTCCCGCGTCTCTCAACAGGACTCTGGTTGCTCCAAGTGTGATCAAGCAGGGTCTCAGCTATCTGAGTGAGCGCAAGTACGAAGTCTTCGCGGACTGGACAGAAAACTCGCCTCTACTCGATCCCGCAAGCATTGATTGGCAAGCGGTAAAGGACGGCAAGCTACCGCTGCGAATCGGTCGTCGACCGGGACCCGGAAATTCAATGGGTGACATTAAATTCATGATGCCGAACGACCTAGGGATCTATTTGCACGACACTCACAACAAGGCCGTGTTTCAAATGGATAATCGCTGGGTCAGCAACGGCTGCGTACGGGTGGAGGACGCCAAGCGGCTTGCGGCATGGCTCTTTGGGGAAATGCCGCACGTCCCTAACCCCGATGTTGAGACCAGGGTCGATCTGCCTCTGCCAGTGCCGGTATTCCTTACCTATCTGACGGCCGCTGCAGGGCCAGAAGGCGTTGTTTTCCGGAGTGACCGCTATGGACGAGATACTGCGGTGCTGGCGCGATACTTCGGAGCAGAGCGACTGCTCCAATAACACGTCACTCGTTTAACTTCTTATGTCCGCTTCCCACCCATTCCGGACATTTGGCGACGGGGTGTTGTCGAACTTAAACGGCCGTTTGGCAGACACCCAAGTTGAGCAGGAGTTTACCCGGTTCGCGTCGATCGGCGCGGGCTATTTGCCCTGCTCGCCTCGGCTCTCCATAAGAGTTAGAACGCCTGCAGGCAGCGGGGCGAATGGCAGACGTATTCCTTTCCTACGCGCGATCGAATGCGCCTCAGGCGAATCAGATCGCCGAGGAGTTGCGTTCGAGCGGATTCTCGGTCTGGTTTGACGAGAAGCTTCCCGCGCACCGTGCATATTCGGATGTAATTGAGGAGGAACTTGAGGCCGCAAGCGCGGTCCTTGTACTCTGGTCCAACCGGGCTGTGCGGTCGCAATGGGTCCGATCCGAGGCCAACCGTGCTCGCGAATCCGGCCGCTTGGTCCAGGTGCGTTTCGACGATGCTCGCCTGCCCATGCCCTTCGATCAAATTCAATGCGCGGACCTGAGCGCCTGGACGGGTGACCCGGACTCGCCGGCTTGGCAGAGCGCCTTGAACAGCATCGAGGCGCTCACCGAGCACAAGTCGGAGGACAAAGCGCCTCGACCATCGCCAGTGCCGGCTCGGCAGTCCGCGATCGGCCGGCGATCCGCGATCATCGCTGGCGGAGCCGTTGCAGCGAGCGCGTTTGCCGGAACCTTGCTCTGGCGAGACATCGGTGAACCGGATCAGCTTGTACCCGAAGCGCAGCTGTTGCTCGATAAGGGTTACGCCGCGCTGCAGAACAATGATGCGCTGGATCCGCAGGATGCCGGCTCTACCGCGCAGGCGATTGCCTTGCTTGGCGAAGCGACCCAAGTCGCCCCGCAGTCGGCGGCCGCCTGGGGTGCTCTCGCGATGGCCTATGCGGTTCGGAAGCGGGTGGTTAGTCTGGCGGAGCGGGCGGGCCTGGATGATCGCAGCCGCGCCGCCGCCCTGAGAGCACTCGATCTTAATCCCCAAGAAGGCCGGGCATTGGCTGCGCTACGGCTGCTCGAACCCGTCTATCGAAACTGGCAGGCCGTTGAGGCCGGAGACCGCGCCGCGCTCCGCAAGAGCCCCGAGATCCCCATTCTGATGTTCATTCTGTCGGACATGCTGGGCAACGTCGGCCGCTGGCGCGACGCGTCCGAGCTTTCGAGAAACTTCGACCGAAAACGATTCTTGATCCCGGGTGCCGATCGCAAGGTGATTTTGAATTTGTGGGGGTCCGGCGATTTGCAGGGAGCCGACAACGCCTTGCAAGCGGCGGTTCAGCGTTGGCCGCAACATCCGCAGATCTGGCGGCTGCGTGTGGCCTACCTCATGTACAGCGGACGGCCCGCCGAGGCTATTGCGCTTTGCCGCGGCGGCACAGAGCGACCGGTCGAACTCAGCCCCGAGTACGTCAACGCGGTGCGAATTACTGCCGAAGCCCTGGCGGGGCAACGTAGCGCGGCAGATGCTATCACGCAGGACCTGGAGTATCTCAACAAGGATCCGAAGGTCGCGCTTCAAGTCGCGCACGCCTGCGCGTCGCTAGGCGATCAGGACAGGGCATTTGCATTGCTCGAAGGATATTATTTCGGTTCTGGCGAATGGAAACGCTTCTCACCTGCCGCTGGCGACCAGGATCGCGTCACTTACCCATTGTTCCAGCCGCCGATGCGCAGTTTGTGGCGCGGCGGCCGCTTCGACCGCTTGCTCGATCGCATTGGACTCACAGGGTATTGGCGTGAGAGCGGCACCGAGCCCGACTTCCGCAAAGAACTTGCGAGCTGAGCATCGCTCAGGTCCGCTTTCGACCCATTCCGGACATACGGTTACCTGCTGCTCAGCAGCTGCGCGCCGTCGTCGACGAGCCTGCGCCGTGCTATCGCGTGCCGGAGCGACAGTGGGGTGTCACCGAGCAATGCGAAGTCCGGGGCGTAAGGCGATCTACGGTATCCTGTGCATGCTGCTTTCAGGTGTGATCCTCTGCTTCCTGCCGCCAGGCTTCATGGATGACCTCGAGGCTTCGATCCCGACGCTCGCTACAGCAATGACCCTGTTCATGCTCGGGATTTCCGGCCTCTATCTCCTGTTCAGCGGCAGCTACCGCGCTTTCCGAATGAAGAGCCTGCTCGCCGGTCAAGGCGTGATCGCCTCCTGGCATGTGCCACCAGACGTCTGGACCGTTTCCGAGCGATCAGGCTCGAGGACACCGGCGTCACCATCCCGTGCCTCCGGGGGCTCGATTTCGTTCCACGGCGAACGACGCCGCGCGGAGGGGTGACCATCGTGACGGGCTATCACGGAGCGGTCATCGACGACTGTTATTATGGCTTCTCCCGGCGCGGTATCGACACGCTCGAACAAGCCGGCATGATCATGACCGATCCGCGATGTATCGCGCTCGTCATCGCCAGGATCGCGAACGAAACCCGCATCAACAAATGGCTGCTGCTGCTTCCGATTGCTCCTGGGGCGGAGGCCCAGGCAAGACGTGCGCTGATTCACTATTCCGGGCGAGTCGCCGAGAGACAGGACCTGCGCTCGATCAGCGCCGCGAATCCGCAGATCGCCCGCCGAGTGCTCGCCCTCCTCCTGTTTCTTTCGATCGGAAGCGCTGCCGCGGGCTTTTACCTGCGAGCCACCGGCCACACGGGGGACGTTTCCGCCGGGCTTGCGATCACGGGGATCATGTTGGGTCTGGCGACCCTCTTCCTCGGCTGGTTCCTGCTGCCGAAAGCCGGAAGTCACTTCGATCACCAGATGTCTGCTTTCCACCCAAAGTGGGACGCTGAGCACTGCTTAATTAAAGTCCTACCCTTGCTAACTCCTGCTCTGGCGCGCCCTCGTTGCGTAGTTTCACTAACTCTTCCGGGTCGAACGCGGAGCCAAGAAAGGTGGCTGCATTGCCTCGGCCATCTCCGGCGTCCCCATGGAACGATGAGCACTCGGCCTGTTCGGCGTATTGTCGCAGGTACTCTCGACCTCATTGCCGTCCGGGTCACGATGATAGAGCGATGATGTGAAGTGGTGGTTCACGCTGATCGCGGGCAAAATGCCCAGCCCTTCAGGCGCTCATATGAGCAGCAAGCTCCGATGGTCCGCCCAGGTAAAGCCGATGTGGTCAACGCCCCGTGCATTCTCTGGCTTGTCGCCGGTGTCGCCATCGTCCCAAAGGACGAAACGATGATGCTCGTCGTCGAAGCTCATGGAAAGCAGCCAGCTCATTCTGGAATCGCACCTGCGCGCCTAGAGCACGGCCATACGATTCGATCGCGGTGGGGAGATCCCCTAGTCCTCAAACCGAAGTGAACGCAAGCGTAATGAGCGACAGCGTCATCCTCCGCCTCGACATTGGGCACGCCTAGGCGGCGCTCGTCAATGTCCGCTTTCCACCCGAAACAGACGTATACGGAGCAAGCTCTGGGACCACTATCCTGACCATTAAATCCGGTCGACCCGCTCCAACACTCGTCGAGCGATCCGCCCGAGATTACTAATATTTTCTAGGTAGCTGGCTACGGCGGCAAAATGCCAACGCATTTCACCGACCAGCTCAGGTTGATCGCGAAGTGCTGTTGCCGCTATTTGGAAGCGCTGACTGCGAGCTCAGCGAACAGCTCGGCGGCAGCTGAACGAGCCCGCTCATCCCTTTACCCGTTGATCGCCGCATGTCGCGCGGATTGCGCTCCGGATGTCCTCCGGAATTACTTGCCGTACGTGCTCGCGATAAGCAGCAGTGAACAACTCGCTCTCCAACGTCGTATAGTCTGCCGTCATCAGTACGCTCAGTTCTTCGCGCAATGCGGGATCTTCGATAGCGCGAAGCCGGTCGCTTCCAAAAATTTGCGACCAGGTGTCACTGTTGATGCCAACGTATTCTGGCTCGCCTGATAAGCCGCGATGACAAAGTCCCGATCGCTGACGGCGGGGTCCGCCCGCCACCCGGCGTAAGCCGTATCAGCATAGCGACGAGTTACCGCGTAATAGTGCCCACAACGGTCGCGCTCCTGACCATCGCCGTGGCTTCGGGCTTGAGGTTGCGCAACATCCGTACATTTTCTGCTACGTTAATGCGGTCGTGCCGTTCCAATTGGACACTTGATTTCCAAGAACACTCCGATGATGACGATCCCGATTTCGATGAAGATCGCCAACCAATTTTGAGCGCGGAAATGGCGCACTGAATATCACTGACAGGCCTCCCGGTGATCGGGCAATTTCCTGACCACAATGCAGCGATCAGCAACCGT